>LWRO01000023.1 GCA_001657325.1 Geitlerinema sp. BBD 1991-9
TTAGCCTTCTCCAAGAGTCTCCGGAATCACATTGGCCTCCTGTGGAACTTTATTCACCACTACAACGCATCATTACCTCTTTAGTACTACCTTTTATTATTATCGATTCCCAACAATTGAAGAACTATCGCGTTATCCCGATACGCACGATCGAAATTTAGCGTGTTGGATAGAGAAAGATTTCGAGACGGGATCGCAGTCGAAAGGAATTCGCATTTTACGAGAGAAAATTCCAAAAAAATATGAAACACTGGCGAACTATCTCGCGGCGGGAGCATGGAAAGAGGCAGATAACGAAACGATTGCGGTGATGCTAAAAGTTGCCAATCGAGAAAGTGAAGGCTATCTAGATAAAGAGTCGATCGAGAAGTTTCCCTGTGACGACCTGCGCGTTATCGATCGACTTTGGGTATACTACAGTGGTGGGCGCTTCGGTTTTAGCATTCAGAAGCGAATTTGCGAGGAAATGCGAGATAGGGGAGCAGTGCGAAAGAGATTGGGGCCCAAAATGCTCGATTATGGATTGGGTGTAGATATGTTGAAGAGAAGTGGCGCGCCGGGGCATCTCCCTGATCTTAGAAGAGTGTGTGGTTATGACATTTTAGTCTGCGAGCGGGGCGATAAGGATGCTCACAGCGAGAACGGAAATTATCTTGCACAGCGACTTGTAAACTGTAACATATAAGCGCCACAGCCGTTTTAGAAAAGTTTGAATTTACAGCTTCCCCGACGAGAAACTTAGTCTTTTCGCGTTTCCATACCTGGCACTACCCCCTACTCTTCAAACTGTTGTGCGACAATCTTCGGGTCGTAACAGTTCGCCAACACGAACTGTTTGGCAACTTTGCGAATTTCGGAATCGATCGCTTCCCATCGATTCCAGGGAAGGCTCATTTGTCCCGGTGACAGTTTTTTTGTTTTGCCCGGTTACAATTTTAGAGAGTGCTGATAGAGGAAACTGGCTATGGATTCGACATTCGCAAAAGCCACGTCACAGTTCGATAGTCGCGAAGTCGTTCGAGTTAGTATTACGGAATTTCGGGAAAAATTCGGGGAGATTTTACAAGGAATCCGAGAAAACGACGATTGGGTTGTGGTGACAGAAGACGGAGAAGCTGTCGCCGCAACAATTTCGATGGAGGCGTTTGAGTTTTTCTTGCGGATGTACGAACGAGTTGAGGATAAAATCGATTTAGCAGCCGTTCGGAAAGCGAAGGAAGACAGTGATGACGGTGAGACAATGACACTTGAGGAATTTAAACGCCAACTGGATGACTAGGGTGCAGTTGTGAGCTATACCGTCGAGTTAAAATCTGCTCCACAGCGACAGCTTAAAAAACTTGAAAAGCCGATTCGCGATCGAATCCTCAAAAAACTCGAAGCCTTAGCGATCGATCCTCGTCCTCAGGGGTTAAGAAACTATCGGGGGAAGAGTATGCTTATCGCGTTCGAGTTGGCGACTATCGCATCATCTATCAAATTTTCGATCGCGTTTTGCTGGTCTCAGTAATTCAAATTGGGCATCGTCGATAAATTTACAAGACGTAAATTTTAAAGTTGCTTGTTTCGCTACAAGAGATTTATCGACAAGTCAATTTTAAAGAATGCAAAGAAATTTAAATTTCCTCATATTCTTCATAAATCCTACGAACAGGTTTAGGACGAAATCGATTTAGAAGCAGTTCAGAAGTCTAGGGAAGAAAGTGATGAGGCTGAAACAATAACGCTTAGGTAGTGGTGAATAGTTATGCTACTTTTACTCTTAAACTCTTGCCACCGAAGAATTTTGACGTATCAGCATCATTAGATGAAAAATTCACGTCTGTTGGAGTTAGTGCGTTCGCGAAGCGTCTCGGAACAAGAATCGCGCAGAGTTTATGAAATTCCGAAACCGTTGGCGTCAGGGCGAACGGCCGTTCGCCCCGACAAGGTTCTTGGTATCATAGGCAATCAAATTACACCGCAATTCCAACAAACCCAAAAATTCACGTATAATCTCTAGTTGAGCGACATTTTAACTCGTCGCTGCTTTCGACAAAAATCGATCGATCTTTGAATCGATCGATCTTTGAAATCTTTCTGAAATAGGTAAGGAGTCATAATGGATCGATCGACCAAGTTTTGGGACAAAATTGCAGAGAGCTATTCAAAACAGCCTATCGCTGATGAAGCAGCCTATGAGAAAAAATTGCAAGTCACACGCGAATACTTTCACCCGGATATGGAGGTGTTGGAGATTGGCTGTGGGACCAGGGTCAACGGCTATCATTCATGCACCTTATGTGAAACATATTCGAGCCATTGACTTCTCGTCAAAAATGATTGATATTGCCCAAAGTAAAGCAGATGCACAAAATGTTAAAAATGTGACGTTTGAACGAGCATCGATCGACGATATTAGTGTTTCAAATCGAAATTTTGATGCTGTGTTGGGGCTTAGTATTTTGCATTTACTGGAGAACAAAGAAGAGGTAATCGCGACGGTTTACAAAATGTTAAATCCAGGTGGTATTTTCGTCACCAGTACAATGTGTCTTGGCGACACGATGCAGTTTTTCAAGATTATTGCGCCAATCGGTAAGTTCTTGGGTTTGATGCCGCTAGTCAAAGTCTTTACGAAGGAAGAATTAGAAAACAGTTTGACGGATGCTGGTTTTGCGATTGACTACCAATGGCAACCTGGTAAAGATAAAGCAGTGTTTATCGTGGCAAAGAAAGCAGAGTAGATAGCTTTGTGGGGCAAAAAAAACGGTTTGACTCGGGTGCATCTCAAAAATGCAATGAGTAAAAATACTCAAAGAAACAAGAATCCCGAAGAGAGATAATAAAGCCATCATAGCACCTTAAGAAAAATGAACGAGAAAACTCGAGCTGAACTACAAAAACACGTTGAAGAGATTGCGAAAATCTTGCACGCAGAAGCTGACCCCAACGAACTTAAGAATTTAGAAGGAATAGAAAACAGTGAAGAAACTTAACTCAAGAGTACATGATGCCAGAGATTGGCATTTTTTTATCAAAGAATAAACCCAAACCGAAGCTGCTCGCCAACCAGCATTTTAGGACGGTTAAAAATCATCACTAAACTAGCTAAAAAACTCGACCAAAAAAAAGGAGATCGATGGAGTTCGCACCTAGAAAAATGTTATTTACTGATAAGTGCTAATGAATTCTATCAAAGAGCAGAATAAGATCTCGAAGTCCTTACGGGGATAAAAGTCTCAAGAAGTACGCAGCCAAGGATGGTTCAAAGGAAAGACTGGGAAGCTCCCGAATTGACAGAGCTAGTAGAGGGGATGAGTTTAGACGGAAGAATGGTCAGATTACGCACGCAATTAGGACATCCGTGTGAGTGGAAAGAATACCAAGCTTTAAATGTGCATGATAGAGGAAAAATCGCTTATTTTAAAGATAATCAGGGTTTGTTATCTTAGGTAAACGCTCAACCCTTAGCGGCCCCCTTCGCTTGTTTAGGTGACGGACACGACGGAGTCTGGAATATTTTTGCCCAGATCGGGACGGTTCCAGAGCGGGAAGAAATTCTCGACTGGTCTCATTTAATAGAGAATGTCCACAAAATCAGAGAAACCCCTCAACAAAAAGCTAAGATTAGCCATCTACTTTAAACGGGTCAAATCTCTCAATCTTTAGATTATATCCGAACTCAAAAAAGTCTGAGAGCTATAGATTTTTGGCAATATCTGAAAAAGCATCGCACTCACATTATCAACTAGCAGGCTAGACAGACAAATAGAAAGTCTATCGGTTCGGGTGCTGTCGAGTCTTTGGTCAAACAAATTGCTCTTCGAGTTAAATTACTTGGAGCGCAATAGTCGAAAGACAATGTTCCCAAACCTCTCAAACATCGCTGTGCTTATCTCAATGGCGCTTTTTCTCGCTGAGTTTATTGAAGTTTCTATAAACCTATTGCAAAATTGAGATGTACCCGTTAATAAGTCAGTCGATCGACTCCATTCGAGGCGTAGTGGAAATCGACCAAGCCGAACGCGATCGAACGCGGGAAGCCAACAAAAAAGCGTTACAAGATAACATTCAAGCAATCGGTGCTGGCATTGCCACCGGAGCCATTGTCACCTCAAGTTCCGGCTTGATAATGGAACCTATAACGTTTCCCTGGCAACCCCAACATGGTAAATATCCCCATCCTTTTTTCATTGCGGTGATTGTCAGTGGTTGTGGTTCGTTCTTGTTTTTTCTGCTGGCAAAATGGTGGATCGAAATACGTAAACTGAAATAGATCGGGATATCGATCTCTGCAAGATATCCGATTTCTAACCATTTACAGAAGCGATCTACGTCCAACCTAAATCACCCACACAGCAGTCTAAAACTCTAACAAAGATTCCCCATACAACTAATCTCATCGATAAAAATTCCTGTCGATCGAACGTCCCTTATCGCGATAAAATAAAACCCTACGCTAAACCAAACCTGTGCGCGATGAGTAAGGGAACATTATTTGATAAAGTCTGGAACGCCCATAGCGTGGGAACGCTGCCTTCCGGACAAACGCAACTGTTTATCGGATTGCACCTCATCCACGAAGTAACCAGCCCTCAAGCATTTGCAATGCTGCGGGAACGGAATCTCAACGTACCGTATCCCGAACGAACTGTGGCGACTGTCGATCACATTGTCCCCACCGAAAACCAAGCTCGTCCCTTCGCCGACACCCTCGCCGAAGAGATGATTCAAGCTTTAGAAAATAACTGCAAAGAAAACGGCATTCGTTTCTACAACGTCGGTTCCGGCCGTCAGGGAATCGTCCACGTCATCGCACCGGAACAAGGACTGACCCTACCGGGAATGACCATCGCCTGTGGAGACAGCCATACCTCAACCCATGGTGCGTTTGGGGCGATTGCCTTTGGAATCGGCACCAGCCAAGTGCGCGACGTGCTAGCTTCGCAAACCCTGGCCATGAACAAACTCAAAGTGCGCCGCATTGAAGTCAACGGCGACTTGCGCCCGGGTGTTTACGCGAAAGATGTCATTTTACATATCATCCGCAAACTCGGCGTGAAAGGTGGCGTGGGTTACGCTTACGAATATGCCGGAACCACCTTCGAGAAAATGTCAATGGAAGAGCGGATGACCGTTTGCAATATGTCGATCGAAGGTGGCGCGCGCTGCGGTTACATCAACCCCGACGAAACGACCTACGATTATCTCAACGGCCGAGAGTTCGCCCCCAAAGGTGACGATTGGGAGAAAGCTGTAGCGTGGTGGGACAGCCTCCGCAGCGACGCAGATGCAGAATACGACGACGTGGTGGTGTTCGATGCTCGCGATATCTCCCCGACGGTGACTTGGGGGATTACACCCGGCCAGGGAATCGGAGTAGACGAGTCGATTCCGACACCGGACAGCTTACCAGAAGTCGATCGAGCGATCGCCCAAGAAGCTTACCAATATATGCAACTGTCTCCCGGACAACCGCTGCGTGGCACGAAAGTCGATGTTTGCTTTATCGGAAGTTGTACGAACGGACGGATTAGCGATTTGCGGGAAGCGGCGAAATTTGCCAAAGGTCGTAAAGTCTCGAACGGTGTGAAAGCTTTTGTCGTTCCGGGTTCGGAAGCGGTGAAGCAACAAGCTGAAGCAGAAGGCTTAGATAAAGTCTTCGAGGAAGCTGGGTTTGAGTGGCGCAATGCCGGTTGTTCGATGTGCTTGGCGATGAACCCCGACAAGTTACAAGGCGATCAGATTAGTGCCTCTTCGTCGAACCGAAACTTTAAAGGCCGTCAAGGATCTTCCTCGGGGCGGACACTGTTGATGAGTCCGGCGATGGTAGTTGCAGCTGCGGTTAACGGTGCTGTGACGGACGTGCGCGAGTTACTTTAAGCCGTACTTCGATCGCTGAAAACCCGATCCTACAGGTATCCTGCCTGTTGCAACAAACACGCCAACAAGATTGCTGGAGATGTGTTCCCATCCCAAGCATGAGGAACGATCGAGAAAGTTCATTCCATTTTCATTCACGATGAGCGAAGTTAAATTGATTTCTGGGCGAGGTATTCCCCTCGCGGGCGACGATATCGACACCGATCGCATCATTCCAGCGCGTTTTCTACGCTGCGTCACCTTCGATGGACTCGGCGAACACGCTTTTGAAGACGATCGCGCCCAAACTAACGGAAACCACCCGTTCGATCGATCGGAGTATCGAGGTGCAAACGTCCTCGTCGTCAACGCCAACTTCGGATGTGGTTCGAGTCGCGAACACGCCCCGCAAGCGATTCGGCGCTGGGGCATTGAAGCGCTCGTCGGCGAGAGTTTTGCTGAAATCTTCTTCGGAAACTGCGTAGCGATGGGCGTTCCTTGCGTCACCGCCGACGCGGAGTCTGTGGAAAAAGTGCAAGCGGCGATTGCTGAAAATCCGCAAACCCCTGTTTCTGTCGATTTAGACAAGATGGAAGCACAATGTGGCGATCTGACGGTGTCCGTGTCGATGCCAGAGGGGGCCCGTCAAAGCTTCTTAAATGCTTTGTGGGATAGCTGCGGTCAACTGGTCAATCAGTTAGAACGAGTTCGATCGACAGCCGATCGACTGCCTTATCTGGCTTGGCGTTAAGCAGCTCAAAAACGCCGATCGATCCGATCGGCGTTTCCAACAAACCTGCTGCTGTGATGCGAACTAACGGGATTTCGTGCGACTCGATCGACGAATTTGCGTGTTACTTCCAGAACGCCGACCCGCTGTTCTCATCCTCGACCCCGCTGTAGAAGGCATTTTTTGTTGGGGAAGGGAACTGGTGGGTTTTCCGCCCGTCGCTGCATTGGAACGAGTCGTGCGGAACGTGACGTTAACCCCTTCGTTGCTCTGTTCGAGTACGAGTAACGGAGTCGGTTTAGCGTGTTGATCCCAATGAATGTATGCCACGCGACCTTGAAGCGCCGGTTGCCAAGTATCGTTTTCCCCAGCCGGACTAAGATAGGTTTCAATGCAATCGATAATTTGACTGATCGTTGCGCTCGTCGGCTGTGTCGGTAATTTAGTCAGTTTAATTTGGATGCGGAACAAAACCCGTTTTTTCAGGTTGGCAGCCGTTCCCGTTTCGTACTCCACATCGAAAATCTCGTTGACTTGTCGTCCAGTTCCCCGATTTTCGGCGGTGGGACGCAGTGCAACGGAAATTTTACTTTTAACCTTGACTTTAATTTGATTGACAACGCCGAAATGGAACGTTTCTTCTTCCATCCGCATCCGCAGGTAATCGAGGTTGAATTCCCGCGAGTGAATCAGATCGGGGTTGCGCTCCATCTTCGTAATCGTATCGATGGCGCGTTTGTACTTTTTATGCAGTTCGCGATTTTTAAATTCTTCCGTGCGAATCTTTTTCTGAAGTTTGCCAAGGGTAACTTTATAGGCAATCCCCAGGCAGATCGTACTCAGCAAGAACACCCCCGACGCACCCATCCATAGGGTTAATGGGGAAGAACCTTCAGGATTTGCAGCTTGGGCGGGGGGAGCAGGTTGGGCAGGTGCTTGTGCCAACGTCGTTTCAACGAAGACAGCGGGAGTTGACATGGCCGATAACTCCATGAGTATTGGAAAAGCGCAGCAGGGGGACAGATATGTAAAATTAGGATGCCCGTTTGACTGTTATCTCTAACAGCTCGAGCCGAAAACGATCGGTTTGGCACACCGATCCCACCCCGATTGTCCCCAGAGGTTCGAACGATTAGTGCAGAGCCAGCACGAGTGAGTTCGGTTTTCCAGAGGAACGTTACATCCTAGTATAATAGGTTGCTCTCGTGCCATCTTCCTCAGGTGGCAGGGCAAGGGAATGGAAGAACCCTGAAAACCATTGCGCTCGTGCGAGACGCTTACTTACTTAATCGTTCTATATCTAATTGTATGCCGTTTCTCGTATTATCTGGGGCGATCGAGGATCGATTCGCCGCCCACATCGGTCTCGTTGCCACCGATATGGACGGGACGATGACGCAAGCGGGGAAATTTACGTCGGGACTGTTAACGGCGTTGGAGCGCTTCGCTGATGCGGAGATTGCGGTCTTGGTGGTAACGGGTCGATCGGCGGGGTGGGTCAGTGGTTTAGCTCACTATCTCCCGATTGTGGGCGCGATTGCTGAAAATGGCGGTTTGTTTTACAGTCCGTCGGACGAAATGCCGATGTCCTTGGTCTCGATCGACGATTTCCAGCAACATCGCCAAGATCTCGCAACGACCTTTCGAGCGCTACAATCAGCATTTCCACAAGTTCGCGAGTCGGCGGACAACCGCTTTCGTTTGACAGATTGGACGTTCGATGTAGCGGGATTGTTTCCGGAAACGCTAGAGCAGATCGCGCTGTGGTGTGAAGAACGCGATTGGAGTCTGACGTACAGTTCGGTTCAATGTCATCTTAAATTGCCCGAACAGGACAAGGCGAGAGGACTTCTGAAGGTGTTAGCCGCTCGATTTCCCCATTTATCCCCAAACGAGATCGCAACCGTTGGCGACAGTCCTAACGATGGGAGTTTGTTCGATGCCTCAATTTTCCCCCATTCTGTCGGCGTGGCGAACGTCCTTGAATATCGAGATCGACTGCCTCACCTGCCAAAATACGTTACGCCCTCTCCCGAAGGTGCAGGATTTTGCGAACTTGCCGACTATATTCGATCGAATCGCTAAGCGATTTCGTTCAATTGCCGACCGTTAATTGTAAAATTATGTAAAGAACAGACGGTTGTTGTAAGGATACACCTGCCGATGACAAACTCGATGACGACATCGATCGCCATCCCCACGCTGTTGATGGCGGTGGGATTGATCTTTTTTATTCGGGCTGCCTCAAAAGATCGGACTGAGGAAGCTCGCTGGTCGGTCGATCGATCGCCAGAAGACCTGTCGTCCCAACTCAAACAATACTTTACCGAGCGAGGCTATCGCCCGGTTGCCTTCGATGCCCAGGAAAACCGCGTGACCTTTGAAGGACGAGTTCGGGCAAGCGGGTTTCTCGCCGTGTTCCTCAGCATCCTCGCTGCAATCGGACTGTTGTGCGTCGCCCTGGTATTTTCAACCCTCGTCCCACAACTATCAAACGCTTCTGTTTCGATCGTCGCGCTCTCGCCCCTGGCCGGTTGGTTTTACTGGAAAACTGCCAGCCGCATCGAACGAGTTTCCACGATCGTCAACGCTGCCCCGAATGGCAACCTAGCTGAGCGTAGCTTCGTCACCGTTTCCAGTCATCGCGACGAGATCGCTGCTCTCAAACAAGCTTTACCCGAACGATCCTCAACAGAGCTACTGCAGGAGGACTAACCTCCCCAGACACGTCTGTTGAAACCACGCCTGAAGCCAGTCTACGACTTAGCGCTCAGTGTCGCTTGAGACCGTTCTCGCTGTTCCATAACCAAACGCAGGCTTGGGAACAGAAAGTGGTTCTCTTCAACGTATTGAGCGCCGAACAACCCTTTTTCTGCCCAAAAGTATCGATCGGTCGTATGTTCGTTACGCTTGACGAGTAAAAGGGCAGGAGGCGCGATTTGCGCGGATTTGATATACTTACGTGCAGCAGTAACGGGTTTATCTTCTCCGCTTTCGATACTATACTGAGGTACGTGTTCTAGGATTCTTCGTCCTTCTTGACGGCGACGGCTCTTCCTCTTACGTCTTCTTGCCAAGGTTGTTTACCTCCTCTTTGTGCCGACGGGTTGTAGTGATAGCTACCAAAACCGAGCAAACTATATCAGATCTTGACAAGAATTTCAACTCCTTTTCGGCAATTCGATAAGTTATTTAAAATAGTTCCATAGCCATCAGTGGTTTGCTTGTGGCTCGACTGTCCGATTTGTCGGTCGGCGAAGCGGTTTCTCGAGTCAGGCGGTCTGAGAACGTTGTCTCCCCACTTGCTTCCCAGTCCGGTTTCGCTCGCTCGATCGGAGCCGAGCGACTGAGTCTGCTTGCCGAGGTTCGATTTTCCATGACAATTTCGATTAGCTCTGAATTTATCGATCTGTGCCGCGAACAAGTAGCACTACTCGATCGAACGTTAGGCGCGTCGCCTATCGTGGTCTATCTCGCCGAGAAGCTCCTCGGAGGCGACGATGGAAAGCTCGTGCCGATCGTGGCCGAACCCAAAACCAGCGTACTTTGGGATACCGACGAGTTACCTGCCATCGTCGAAACGTCCGATCGAGACCGACGTTTGCGATCGGCTAAACCGAACATCTCCCAACCTCTGGTTCTCGAATCCAGTATGGACGGCGAACGCCAACCTTCTGAAACGCCTTCCGAATCCCATCGCCTCGTGTTACCACTGATGCACGAAAACGTCGTGGTCGGATTGCTCGTCACCGCTCGTCAAGGGCAACCTTGGAGCGATCGAGATCGAGAAACGGTCGATCGAATTGCCCATACGATTGCCATCGCCTGTTTGCTCGAACAACGGGGTCAGTGGATGGAGCGCAATTATCGAGCGCAACAACAACTCCAAACCCAACAACACAATCTCCTGCACGACTGGTTGCACCAATTCCGAAATCCCCTTGCTGCCCTTCGCATTTTCGGCAAACTCCTCACCAAACGTCTCAAGCCCGACGACGAGCGCCGACAGTACGCCGACAACATTCTCCGCGAAAGCGATCGACTGCAAGATTTATTACAAGAATTCCGACAAGCCATCGATACCGAACCGTTCGCGATCGCGGCCACCGTCGATCTCGATGCAGATCTCGACGACGCATCTGTCTCGCGACCCTTACTTCCGGCCACCGACGAGCGAGCGAGCGTTGTCGATCTCCACGACGTTCTCGCCCCCCTCGACCTTTCTGCCCGCGCCCTGGCCAGCGAACGAAGCCTCGACTTTCACGCCGCCATTCCAGAAAACCTCCCCTGCGTTCGCGCCAACCGCAAAGCCCTCGTTGAGGTGGCCACAAACTTGATTGACAACGCTCTGAAATACACGCCTCCGGGCGGTCGCGTGCGTCTCGATGCTGGACGTTTCCAACATTCCACCTTCGGAGACGGCATTGCAATTGCTATTAGCGATACCGGTCTTGGGATTCCAGCACGAGACATGGAACACCTGTTCGAGCGTCGGTTTCGCGGCGCCCAGGCCGACAGTGACATTCCCGGTACGGGTCTGGGGTTAGCGATCGCCCGCGACCTCGTCCGGCAAATGCACGGCGACATTGAAGCATTCAGCCCTCCCAAACATCCTTGGAACACCTTCGATCCGTCTGACAACGGTACGACCTTACTCGTTTGGCTACCGCTTTGCAGTGAGCAGTGAACAGTGAGCAGTGAACAGTGAAGTCAGGGGGCAGGGGACAGTGAAGGGACAAAAAACCTTTTGCCTATTGCCTCTTCAACAATTAACCACTTCAATACGAGAGGTGAGAAAGCGATTCATCCAATGTTCCAAATAGGCACGGTTGGCCTTGCGCTCCTCGAGATCGGTCGTATCCATAGGATGGGGGGCTAAGCCGATGAGAGCAGCGGTTGTTACACAGAACATCGACTTTTGAAAACTCATGCAAATTTGAACGCGCAAATCGTCCTCTTGTCGTTTGCCCCGACGGTAGATGTCGTGCAAGTAGTCCGGTAAAAAGTGGCGCATATCCTGCATTAACTGTGTGGGGGGAACACCCGCACCACCGATGGGTAGCGGATCGGCATACAGCGCTCCGTAGGTAAAATCGCTCTGTTCAGCCGGAATTTGATAGGCTTGAGCGTTGTAAGATACTGTCCCGGGGAACGGCGCACCTCGGAAAAAGATCGATTCCACGTAAGGAATAGCAGTATCAGCGAGAAACGTTAAACCGATCGATTTTGGGATCAGATCGTAAGTCTCACCATCGATCTCGACGCTGTAGGTAATCGGCCGGTTGGCATCGGCGACGAGTCCGTCGAGAATGTGTTGGACGACCTGTGGAATCGATTTGATTTCACCGCGATCGAATCGATCGGACAGTGAGATAAACATATCGCTCATCACGCGCCAGAACTGACCCAACGCCGTGTAATAACACAACTGACGCACCTGTTCCGGCAAAAAGTCGGGGAAGAGTTTGTGGAGTCCCATCATGACAGGATTGCCCCGTACTTTTGCGTGAATCGCCCGTTCGGCCTGTTTCTTAAATTCATCGGTGTCGAGGTAGGTATCTAAGCCGTTCCCCCCATGCCAGAGCATCGATCGCATACAGTACTCGGCGTACTCGTAGTTAATTCGATCGTGCCACCAGAATTTCAACAGTTTCGAGAACGTTACTTCCCCATTGAAGTATTTAAAAAAGGGAAACAGCACTAAAAACTGACGTTCGGCAATATAAATCAGATTGTTGGAGTAAGCATCGAGAACGACACCGTAACTTTTTAAAATACCCACCACCTCGACGACATTTTCAGGCGTATCCTTCAAGAGCGCCTGACCGCTTTCCAAACGATGGACGTATTCGGCGAGGGGATGGGTTGATGGAGCCAGAGGAGTGCTAACCATGATGAGAGGGGGAGAGAGAGAAGGGGAAAAATCGTATCTTCTACACGTTGTTCGATGAAGGTGCTGTGGCATGAGAGGTGGATGTTGCCGGCAACGTCTGTACGACAGCCTTTTGAGGCACTAACGTCGCGGCTTGGGTATCGCTCCAGCGGACGAGCCAGTTTGGCTGTAAGCCGAAGACCACCAACAACAATGCCAAGACGATCGCGGGAATTCGATCTCCCCACCCGACAGGAGGTAACTCGGTCACAATATCAGACAGACGACCGAAAAACACACGGTTGACCATTAACAAGAAATACACCGCTGTCAACCCCGTTCCAACCAAACAGAGTAGCGTTGCAATCGGGAATACGGGAAAGCTACCGCGAAAAACCATGAATTCAGCGATGAATCCCAACATTCCCGGAATTCCCGCACTGGCCATCACACCCACGATCGTTAAGCTGCCAATAATGGGCAAACCTCGCTCGGGATTGAGCAAGCCACGCAGTTTGTCAATATCTCGGGTTCCCGCTTTTTTCCCGACAACACCGACTAGCAAAAATAACATCGCAGAAATCAAGCCGTGACTCACGGATTGGGCAACGGCAGCGAGGAGACTCAAGTGTGTTGCAGCGGCGGCAGCCAACAGGATATATCCCATGTGAGCGATCGAGGAATACGCCACCATTTTTTTCATATCTTTTTGGGCGATGGCCGTTAGCGCTCCGTACAACACGCTCACCGCCGCCCAGATCGCCAACCCGGGAGCCGAAACGGACCAAGCATCGGGGAATAGTCCCACACAGAACCGCAATAAACCGTAAGTCCCTACTTTCAGCAACACCCCGGCTAATAACACGGATACGGGTGTCGAAGCTTCCACGTGGGCATCGGGGAGCCAGGTGTGAAAGGGGAAAATCGGGATTTTAATCCCAAAGCCGACGAGTAAACCGGCCAAGAGAACGAGTTGCGCGGAGAGGGAAAGTCCTGCCGAAAGCGAAGGATCGTAATCGAAGTTTGGCGCTCCCGTCAGCCACACCCAACCGAGAAACGATGCCAAAATGAAGACTCCCGATAGTGCTGTATAGAGTAAAAATTTTGTTGCAGCATACCCTCGACGCTTCCCTCCCCAGATGGCAATGGCGAGGTAGAGGGGAATGAGTTCGACTTCGTAGAATAGGAAGAACAACAGCAGGTCTTGAGCGAGAAACGCTCCTGCAACGCCCGCATTAATTAGTAGTAGTAGGGCGTAGTAGAACCGAGGTCGCTCGATATTTCGATCGCTGCTGGCTACGGCCATGAGCGTCAAGAAAGCGTTGAGGACGAGGAGGGGTAACGAGATCCCGTCTATCCCCAGGTGGTAGTTCAACCCCAATCCTTCGAGCCACGCCAAGCGTTCGACAAATTGCATCCCCGTTTCGGTTAGGTCGAAGCGAAGGCAAAGAACGAGTGTCCAGAGTAGCAATCCTGCTAGAGTCGCGAAGGTGATGCTGCGAAAGCGCGACGAGGGTAATGTGACTGGGAAGAGAAAGAGGAGAGCAGCACCGAGAACGGGAACGACAATTAACGCGCTGAGCATTCGTCTTTAAAAAATATCGGTTGCAAGGGAGCGGAGGCTTTTCTCGATAACAGGCAAAAGGCGAAAAAGGTAAAAGGCAATTCCTAAAATCGCAAATCGTAAATTCCGCAATGCTGTCACGGAAACGGCCATTTCAAAGCCAAGAACACGAGAATTCCGGTTCCGGCGAGAATGGTCAGCACGTAGAACTGTGACTGACCCGAAACGCTATATTTGAGGGCTTGACCGGTGAAGATCGCCATTGCGGCAACGAGGTTCACCACACCATCGACGATATATCGATCGAACGCTTCGGCAATGCGAGAAAACATCGCGACCCACGCAACAACCGTGACTCGGTAGATTCGATCGATATAGAAATCGTAGGCCAGCAAGTCTTGCCAAAAGCGGAGTAGAATACGGGTCGATCGAGCGCTGGTGCGTTCCAGTTCGATCGAACTGCCGGCCATCACCCCAACCAAACCACTTACCACCAACAGCGGCACGCCGAACTGAATTAACGGATGGTTGGATATCGCCCAAGGCCCCGACCAGGTGAGCAAGAATTGCCAGCGTTGCAACATCAACGGTATCAGCAGCGTTACGACGACGAGGGACACCATCGGAACTGCCATCGGCCAAGGGGCTTCTGGGGCCCGTCGCGTTTTCGCTTGGGGTTGTCCTAAGAAGACCGATCGAAATACGCGGGTCAAACTGAAGGCACTCAATCCGTTGACGACGAGTAATACCAACACCAACCACCACGGGATATCTTGAAAGCCGTTGACCCAACGCCGCAACGTCCAAAACCCACCCAAGGGAAGCAGTGCGACTAATCCGGCCGAACCGACGACAAAGGCTGTCGTCGTCGCGGGCATCCGCGACCACAAGCCCCCCATCTCGGTAATGTTTTGGCTGTTGGTAGCGAGGATGATCGAACCAACACTTGTAAACTGCAAGGCTTTGGCGATGGAGTGAGTAAACAGAAGCAACAGGGCAACATCGACTTGTCCCAATCCCACAGCGATGAAGACTAAGCCCATGTAGGCACTCGTGGAATGGGATAGGGTTCGTTTGATATCGATTTGCGCGATCGACATCAGCGATGCACCGATTGCAGTAATTGTCCCGATGGCCACGAGGGCGTTCGAGACGACGGGCGATAGTGTAAAGACTGGCTGTAAGCGAATCAGGACGTAAGCTCCTGCCGAAACGACCACGGAGTTTCGCAAAATCGAAGCCGGATTCGGGCCTTCCATGGCTTCGTCGAGCCACAGGTGTAGGGGAAACTGGGCGCATTTACCTAACGGTCCGGCAATCAGCCCCAATCCCAGCCAAGTGGCCGTCCAGAAGGGTAAGGGGTTGGTTTCCGCCCAGGCTTCTAATTCGCTAAAGGTCAATCCCGTTCCGTAACTCGACAGGGCAACGAGACCCATTAGGAGTAAAATGTCGCCCACGCGCTTCGTGAGGAAGGCATCTCGAGCTGCCGTGACCACTAGGGGCTGAGCGTACCAGAACCCAACGAGTAGATAGGTCGATAGCGTCAGCATCTCCAACAGTCCGTAGCTGAGGAACAGGGAGTCGCTCAGAGCAATTCCACCCAAGGCGGCCTCGAAAAAGCCCATCAAACCGTAGAACCGTGCCAGCGACCAGTCTTTTTCCATGTAGCCCAGCGCGAAGAGCTGGGCGATGAGACTGATGCCCGTCACCAGTTCCATCGCACCCAGACTGACCTGGGAAACTTCAATCGTCAGGGAGAGGTCGAGATCGGCTGCGTGCAACCACGAAAAGACGATCTGTTGGGGTTCGCGATTCCAGGTTTGGAAGTAGGCGATCGAACCGTGGGCGAAAGCCACGATTGTCATCAGCAAGTTGAGGTACGCGGCCGGCCGCGGCCCCGTGCGTCGCACTGCCCCCATCGACCACGGCAGCGTTAAAAACGCACCGAGCAGGCCGTAGAAGGGGACGAGCCAGCAGGTCTCCAAAAAAAAGCGAGTCATTTATAAGTAATGCAACAGCGAACGGGAAACAGAGATGGGAAATACGTCATCCCATAACCCCTCTCCGATTGGCAGAGGGGCCAGAGACGGCAGTTTAGCTTTGGAGGTTACTCGGCGAACTGCTAACCGCAAGCATCTCTCAGGACGCAAGGCGATCGATCGAACCGAGCGAGACCGGCTACCGACAGACCGACAGAAAACGACTGACTCGATCGGCACAATTCGCCGACCCATGAAGAAGTTAAAGAAATTATAAGGCAGTTCAGAACGCTTCCCAACCCTGAAGGCTTCTACCTGGCAGGTCTTTCTCTCGCGATTCGACCGTTAAATTTTATTAAACTATCCAATTTGAAAATATCATCTTGATTTATATTGTCAAAGGTACCAAAGTTTCCTACCCTTTGTATTGGGATTGAATAATTTAGCCTTCCCCGTCAAAAATTTGCTGGGTTATCCATTTCTGGGATTCTGAAGCGATCGACTCGCGGGTTTCCGAAGCCAACAGTCGTGTCCGAGACACGTTCCCGCGAACTCGATTTGGAACCGCCGAGCAGAACCAGAAGTTTAACCGAGCCGTTTTTGGCTGCCTTGTATTCGTACACGTTTCGATCGTGGCTCAGGACTATTAAGGAGCGTCAATATGTCAATTGCGGTAGGAATGGTTGAAACGCTGGGTTTCCCAGCGGTTGTGGAAGCTGCTGACTCGATGGTTAAAGCCGCTCGCGTCACGTTAGTGGGATACGAAAAAATCGGTTCCGGTCGCGTGACGGTGATCGTGCGCGGCGACGTTTCGGAAGTGCAAGCCTCCGTCTCAGCAGGAATCGATGCCGCCAACCGCGTCAACGGCGGTCAAGTGCTATCGACGCACATCATTGCCCGTCCTCACGAGAACTTGGAATACGTATTGCCAATTCGTTATACCGAGGAAGTCGATCAATTCCGAACCTATTAATCAATTGGGTCGGCGTGCGTTGGTCTGAGGTTGCCCCCCTTCAATCACAGGCCAAGCAAATAGAAAATTAAAACAGGAGTTTGAAATTATGTCGATCGCTGTAGGAATGATTGAAACCCTCGGCTTCCCGGCCGTGGTGGAGGCGGCTGATGCCATGGTTAAGGCTGCTCGCGTCACGTTAGTGGGATACGAAAAAATCGGTTCCGGTCGCGTGACGGTGATCGTGCGCGGTGACGTTTCGGAAGTGCAAGCCTCTGTCTCAGCTGGTGTCGATAACGTCAAGCGCGTCAACGGTGGCGAAGTCCTTTCGACGCATATCATCGCCCGCCCGCACGAAAACCTAGAGTACGTTCTGCCGATCCGATATACGGAAGCGGTCGAACAGTTCCGTGAAAGTGTAGGCTCGCCGCGCACGATCGGACGCTAAACGGATAAGTTAAATGCAAATTGCAAGAGTATGCGGCACCGTCGTCAGTACCCAAAAGCTCGACAGCATGAGGGGACTTAAGCTACTGGTGTTGCAGCCGATCGACGATGACGGTCAACCCCTGCCTCACTATGAAGTCGCCGCCGACCTCGTCGGCGCCGGAACGGGTGAGTGGGTACTTGTCAGTCGCGGCAGTGCGGCGCGAGTCGAGTCTGGTCGCGAGCAATGTCCGATCGACGCCCTGGCGATCGGCATTATCGATACCGTCAGCGTGGAAAACCGGCAACTCTATAACAAAAAAGACCAATACTAAAGATCTCGCGGGCGATCCGCAAGATCGGCCGGTGCTGCTGAAAGCGGCTCGGTTGAGAAACGTTGCATTGGAGGATCGAAACGGTTATGGTTGTTCGCAAGCGCGCGGCTCCGTCGCGATCGCGGGAGCTTGCCGAACCGAACATTCACGAGACAGCCTACGTTCACTCGTTTGCTAATCTCATTGGGAACGTGACAGTCGGTTCGGGAGCGATCGTATCTCCAGGTACGTCGATTCGGGCAGACGATGGATCTCCATTTTATATCGGCGAGCGGAGTAATATCCAAGAGGGAGTCGTCATCCACGGCTTGGGAAACCAGAAAGTTCTCGGCTCCGATCGGCGAGAATATTCGGTTTGGATCGGTCGAGATACCTGCATTGCCCACCTGGCTTTAATTCACGGGCCAGCTTACGTGGGAGATGGTTGTTTTATCGGATTTCGATCGACCGTCTTCAACGCACGGGTCGGGGCAAACTGCATTGTCATGATGCACGCCTTAATCCAAGATGTCGAAATCCCCGCTGGAAAGTACGTTCCCTCGGGGGCGACTGTGACAACTCAAGAACAAGCCGACCGACTACCCGACGCACGCGAAGTCGATCGAGTTTTTGCCCGTCGCTTAATCGAACTGAATGCCGCACTACGAAGTGAAGCGGTCGGGGGCGGCAGTACGAACGGGGCTTCTATCCGAGATCGTAACGGTGACGAGCTTCAAAGAGCTGTATCGAGCGATACGTCAGTAGGGAATATGACTACTCTCAATCCAGAAACCAACGAGCAGCTCAGAACGCTGCTCCAACAAGGATATCGAATCGGTATCGAGCACGCCAACGCCCGTCGGTTTAAAACCAAATCTTGGCTGACGGCAGGGACACTATCGAGTACGCGAGTCGATCGCGCTCTAGTCGAACTGCAAGGCGTTTTGGCCCAATACAACGGCGAATACATTCGTATTGTCGGGATCGACCCCAATGCGAAACGTCGCGTCGCCGAACTGATCGTTCAACGCCCGGGAGATTCTGTCGCCAATGGCAACGGTTCGTCTGGCTCGTCTTCCTATCGAGCTAGCAGTTTCTCCGTCCCTTCTAGCCCCAGTACGAATGGTAGCCTCAACGGTGCAACGGCCGATGTTTCCGAACAGGTTCGTTCGCTGTTGCGTGCTGGTTATCAAATCGGTGTCGAACGCGCGACGGTTCGTCGGTTTAAAACCAAATCTTGGTTGACGGTCGGAACGCTGTCAAGTCTGCGGGAAGCCGAGGCCATGACTGAGTTAAGCGGTATCTTGGCTGAATGTGGCGGGGAATACGTGCGTCTGATCGGTATCGACCCCAATGCGAAGCGCCGCGTTGTCGAAACGATCGTCCAACGCCCGGACGGTTCCTCGACCCCCACCCAATCGGTAGCGAGTAAAGTCGCGGCCGTCACGAATTCTGGCAGTGCTGTCAGCGGTGGGAGTACGCACTTGGGTGCAGAAGCCATCGACCAAGTTCGATCGTTGCTGTCGCAAGGCTATCGCATCGGCACCGAGCACGCCAGCAAGCGCCGGTTTAAAACCAGTTCTTGGAAAAGTTGTGCGCCCATTCAATCGACACAAGTCGGACAAGTCCTACGGGAACTCGAAGCTTGTATGACCGAACACGAGGGCGAGTACGTGCGACTGATCGGTATCGATCCGAAGGCGAAACGTCGCGTGTTAGAAACGGTTATCCAACGTCCGAACGGCGTATCGGGTACGACCTCGAGTCGCGGCCAAAGTGCGGCCAGCTCGGTCTCGGGAATGGGACAAAGTGCGGCTAGTTACGCCGCGTCGCAGAACAGCACGAGCGATCGACTCGATCGAGATGCGATCGAGCAACTGCGATCGTTGTTGGCGCAAGGTTGCAAGATCGGCACCGAACACGCAACGGCTCGTCGGTTCAAAACGCAATCGTGGCAAAGCTGCTCGCCAATTGTCAGCACTCGTTTGTCGGATGTGATTTCCGCCCTCGAAGCTTGCTTGCAAGAACATCAAGGCGAGTACGTGCGGCTGATCGGCATCGACCCGAAAGTTAAACGGCGGGTTGCGGAAATGATTATCCAACGTCCGTAAGCGCTCGCTGCTTGCGGGGCGGGAAGGGAGAACTCGACGCGGACGCGATTGGAAGAAATCGAGGTGGGATGGTACTGCCTTCCCGCAGTTTCGTCGCGCCGCCAATCCCCTTTCGCTTTCTGGAAACGGCACGTGCCGTTCGACTCCTTCCAAAACCTTTGACCGATTACCCGAATGCAACGGCTACCGATATCTAGTTTCGATCGAGACGGCCTGTACGTCAGTGGAGACGTGACGATCCATCCAAGCGCGGCGATCGCTAACGGCGTGGTTTTGCAAGCTGGAGAAAACAGCCGAATTTCCATTGCTGCTGGCGTGTGTATCGGTTTGGGTGCTGTTTTGCACGCTTATGACGGTGCGATCGAGATCGAAACGGGGGCGAATTTGGGGGCAGGTGCGTTAGTGGTCGGTTGCTGTACGATCGGCGCTCATGCCTGCATCGGAGCGGCTTCGACGGTGTTAGACGCTCGTATCGCCCCCAACTGCATTCTCCCGACGGGATCGATCGTTGGCGATCTCAGCCGTTCTGTCGAAGTCGGGGAAGAAGTCGAAGTCGGGGAAGCAGCAGAAAATCGTTCGGACGATCGATCGAACGAAAACTGCGTTGATCGTCTTACCTCGGATGTCGTCCAAGACCCCGAGAACAGTAGCGTCATGCCAAACAATGAGGTTGGGGTCGTAGAATCCGAAGACGATCCGAACCCGTCTCCCGAACGTTCCAATCCCCCCGACACGACTCCCCCCAATCCCCCAACCGCGAGGTTTGTCTATGGGGAAATCCATCTCAATCGGATTTTAACGACGCTATTTCCCCATTCCAACCGATTTCGCTCGGAATCTAAAGATTCTGGTGAAACGGAGTAAAGAACGGGAATTGGGAACTCTCGTTCTCCCGTTTTTCCACTTTGAGGGTCGATCGACAGAATTGTAAATATTTTTTTCAACGGGTGTAGTAATACTTTCAATTTGATTGAACCATGTAAAAAAAAATTACGTTGAATTTCCAAAAAAGCGGACTGAGTAAAGTAAATTTATCGATCGTCTGATTTGGAAATCCATATTTTTTTGTCCGGTTTTCGTCGAGATCGGACTGTTTTTGCTGCTTGTCCGCTTCACTTTTTGTGATATTTCTTTACAGCGCGAAAGGGCATTAGCGAAACTAATCTCACCCAAAAAAAAATGAAATCCAGAAACGACAACACGAGCGGCAATTTCTAAAAAAAAACAAAAAAACCGTGTTAAGATACGTCTCGGTAAGGAAACATTCAATCCATACTGTTGGCTTCACAAACTTCTCGAATCTCAGTTGCTGTTCGAACTCAGCGTCGATCTAAGCTCGCTTCCATCGTGAAGCGATGACAGAAAGCGCAAACAGGTTTTAGGAGAAAAGTGTGGTAACTCAGACGCTTCATCTGTTTAGAACGGGGAAGAAAGCAGTTACCTGCGTTAAAGGCTAGAGTTGTGGTTCCAACCTAGCAATGCTCTAAATGAGATCGGGAAGTGAACTTCTAATCGACCTCAGAACGCCAGAACTTTAGTTCTAGCAATTCCAATCGATGTTCTTCGCGCGAACGTCTGACGCTTTTCTTTCAGCATCAGCGTTGAGTGCGGGTGTGGCGTTGAAGAAGTGCGCGTTCTGTTGATATTGAACCTCTGATATAAGGAGATAGCGAGGAAATGGTACAAGCGAAAGCTGGATTTGAGGCAGGTGTAAAGGACTATCGCCTGACGTATTACACCCCCGACTACACCCCCAAAGACACCGATCTGCTGGCATGCTTCCGCATGACTCCGCAGCCTGGCGTTCCTGCAGAAGAAGCTGGCGCAGCGGTAGCCGCTGAATCCTCCACCGGAACCTGGACGACGGTGTGGACGGACGGATTGACCGACCTCGATCGCTACAAAGGTCGTTGCTATGACATCGAAGCCGTTCCCGGCGAAGACAACCAATACTTCTGCTTCGTCGCGTATCCTCTCGATCTGTTTGAAGAAGGTTCCGTTACCAACATCCTGACTTCGATTGTTGGGAACGTTTTCGGATTTAAAGCGCTCAAAGCCCTTCGCCTCGAAGATATCCGCTTCCCGGTCGCCCTAGTCAAAACCTTCCAAGGACCGCCGCACGGCATCACCGTCGAACGGGACAAACTGAACAAATACGGTCGTCCCCTGCTCGGTTGCACCATCAAACCGAAACTGGGTCTGTCGGCGAAAAACTACGGTCGCGCCGTTTACGAATGTCTGCGCGGCGGTTTGGACTTCACCAAAGACGACGAAAACATCAACTCTCAGCCCTTCATGCGCTGGCGCGATCGATTCTTGTTCGTGCAAGAAGCCATCGAAAAAGCGCAAGCTGAAACCAACGAAATTAAAGGTCACTACCTCAACGTGACCGCTCCGACGTGCGAGCAAATGATGCAACGGGCCGAATTCGCCAAAGAAATCGGTACGCCGATCATCATGCACGACTACCTCACCGGTGGTTTCACGGCGAACACCACCCTGGCTCGTTGGTGCCGAGATAACGGCGTTCTGCTACACATCCACCGTGCAATGCACGCCGTTATCGACCGTCAGAAAATCCACGGCATCCACTTCCGCGTCCTCGCCAAGTGCCTGCGTCTGTCCGGTGGCGACCACCTGCACTCTGGAACCGTCGTCGGTAAGCTCGAAGGTGAAAAAGGTATCACCATGGGCTTCGTCGATCTGATGCGCGAAGACTACATTGAAGAAGATCGCTCTCGCGGTATCTTCTTCACCCAAGATTGGGCGTCTCTTCCCGGTGTGATGCCCGTCGCATCCGGTGGGATTCACGTGTGGCATATGCCCGCACTGCTCGACATCTTTGGCGATGACTCTTGCTTGCAGTTCGGCGGCGGAACCCTCGGACACCCCTGGGGCAACGCACCGGGTGCAACCGCAAACCGCGTTGCTCTCGAAGCTTGCGTCCAAGCCCGTAACGAAGGTCGCAACCTCATGCGTGAAGGTGGCGACATCATCCGCGAAGCTGCCAAATGGTCGCCCGAACTGGCGGTGGCTTGCGAACTGTGGAAAGAAATCAAGTTCGAGTTTGAAGCGGTCGATACGCTTTAATCCCTTAAAAGTTGTTAGTTGTTAGTCAGGAGAGTTCGAGGTTTTCGATCGATCTTGACTGACAACGACACACCGCATTGGACGGGGGAGGGTTAGGTTCGATGTATCCGAAAAAAGTTGCGAACGACACGGCGAAGGTTTTGCAAAGCTACTTGACCTATCAAGCCGTGCGGACAATTATCGACCAACTGACGGAGACGAACCCGTCCCAAGCGATTTGGCTCAGGCAGCAGTCGGCGGAAAACCGCATCCAAGATGGCGAAGCCTTTCTGCAATCGTTGATGCAGGATAACAAAGAGTTGGTTTTGCGGATTTTGACGGTTCGCGAACACCTCGCCGAAGCCGTGCTGGATTTTCTGCCCGAGATGGTTCGATCGAACATTGGGAAATCGAATACTGACTGTCGCCGCCAAATTCTGGAACGTTTAACCCAAACTCCCGCCCTCAAAGAAACATCCCCAGGGGTTGCCCCTACGTCTTCGACGGAAACCCATCCCGAAATCGATTTGACGGAAACCCATCCCGAAATCGATTCGACGGATGAGTCTCAAGAGTAAATTCGTCCCGACCATTAGGAGTTATTTGAGATGAAAACGCTGCCGAAAGAGCGCCGCTACGAAACTCTGTCTTACTTGCCCCCGCTGACTGACCAGCAAATCGCCGCCCAAATCCAATATATGTTGGATCAAGGGTTCATCCCGGCAGTGGAATTTGAAGCCGATCCCCTTCCTGGCGATCACCACTGGACGCTCTGGAAGCTGCCTCTATTCGACGCTCGTACGCCTCAAGACGTGCTGAACGAAGTGCGTGAGTGCCGTTCTGAGTACTCTAACTGCTACGTCCGTGTTGTCGGTTTTGACAACATCAAGCAGTGCCAAACTGTGAGCTTCATCGTTTACAAACCCGGTCAAGGTATCGGCCGTTACTAAGGTTCTCGTGAACTTTTAACGGAGCTGCTGAATTTGACAAACCCATAGATCGATCTTCACAGATCGATCTATGGGTTTGTCGATACAAGTATTCCAATCTGACCCGCCTGTAGGACAGGTTAGTCACACGACTTGGACGTTAGGGTGCATCTCACTTTTGCGATCGCAACCCCTCCCATCCTCCCCTGTCTAAGGGGAGGTGCCGAAGGCGGAGGGGTCATTTTACGAAATTGAGATGCACCCTAACGTTATCCCGATCGCCTTGTATAGCCGGGATTTCAGGTTGGAGGTTCGAGGCAAGTTTTGACAAAGATACTGGGTTTCAGCCTACGATAGAGCGGCTAACCTTCTCAATCGTGCGATCGACCGATACAAAATGCTTGCTTTTCTTTTCCAAGAAAAGTGTTCTTACAGACCGCCAATAGACTGAAAATCGCAATAATTCTCAGTCTATTCATATCGATCCATTTCAAAACAGTAATCGTATTTAAACCCCTTACTAATCCAGCTTCAGCAATCAACCCAAAATATTCAGCCAATCATTAATGCCAGGGATTCACACAGTCATGTCAGCCTGAAGAGCTTCTAAAATCCCATGACCTTGGCAACAGTTTCCAAATCTGCTTCGATTCCCTGCTTCAACTGAGTTTCACTGTGCTTGATGGCAGAATCCGGGTCTTTCAAACCGTTTCCGGTTAAAACACATACCACGGTTGCCCCCTTTGGAACGCGATCTTTGACTTTTAGCAATCCAGCCACAGAAGCCGCTGAAGCCGGTTCGCAAAATACCCCTTCTCGTCCTAATAAGCGGTAGGCATGGAGAATTTCCTCGTCCGTAACCGGGTTGAATTCTCCTTGACTGGCTTCACCGACCGCTAAAGCCTTTTGCCAGTTGGCGGGATTGCCGATCCGAATTGCAGTCGCGACGGTTTCGGGGTGTTCGATCGGATGTCCTCGAACGATGGGCGCAGAACCAGCAGCTTGGAATCCCATCATCTTCGGCAATCGATCGCATTTTCCGAGTTGGTGGTACTGACAGAACCCCATCCAGTAGGCGGTGATGTTCCCGGCGTTTCCAACTGGAATACACAGCCAATCGGGAGCATTTCCGAGGTCGTCAACGACTTCAAAAGCAGCAGTTTTTTGCCCTTCGAGACGATAGGGATTAATGGAATTCACAACCGTGACGGGATAGTGTTCGCCCATTTCGCGGACGATGTCTAGCGCTCGATCGAAGTTGCCCCGAATTGCTAACACTTCAGCACCGTACACCAACGCTTGAGCGAGTTTCCCTAATGCAACGTAGCCGTCGGGAATCACGACAAACGCTCGCATTCCCCCGCGTTTGGCATAGGCGGCTGCAGCAGCAGAGGTATTTCCAGTACTGGCGCAGATGACCGCTTTCGCTCCTTCTTCCTTAGCCTTGCTAATAGCCATCGTCATCCCCCGGTCTTTAAAGCTGCCGGTGGGGTTCAATCCATCGTACTTGACAAAGACTTCGACATTTTTACCAATTTCAGCCGAGATCGAGGGAACGGGAATTAACGGCGTGTTCCCTTCGTACAGCGTGACGATCGGCGTGGTTTCAGTTACAGGTAAATAGGAGCGATAGGCTTCGATTAATCCTTTCCAACCTCGCTTTTGGGAAGGAGTTTCGTTTCGGCGTTCGTTTGCAGGGGAAAAGCTTAACGTCACAGTGATTTTCGAGTGATGGCGCTTACTGCTAGTGTACCAAATTCGGGCTTCGCACACTCGATCGAGTCAATTGGTCGATCGGGGCAAACGCATATGCTCGATTATTCTCAATAGCAACGCCAAACCCACCCATTATTGAGAATAATCGAGACTGGATCGGAACCGTTAAATGTCAAAAATATTGTTTTTTTAATCAATAAAAATGAAGATACGTTTGCTCTGACCGGTTGATGTAATATCCCCCCATCTCCTGACGAGGTCACCTCTTCCGGGGGGAGAATTTTCAAAACTGCAACATTTGATGCAATCTTTTCAATCGTTCGGAGTACAATAACCACTCGACGTGAATAGGTAGAAATCACTAATCAGTTATAAGATGACAACTTTATCTCGAACTCAAAGCGCTCAGGATACATCTAAAGCAATGCGTTGGCTGTCGGTTTACCAAAGTAGCCATCAGGTGCAGTACTTACATCTACAAGCACAACTCGATACGCTATTGCTCGAATTGCAGAGGGCAAAGCAGCAACAAAGTCCGACGGCTACCTGCCACAATTAAACTCATCACGTCTGACGGATTGCCGTTCTCGTTAACATGGATGAGTCACCCATCGACTCTTTGAAAACGATGCCAGGTTCGCCAACTCCTCTGGACTACCGGGAAACGTACCCTTGCCCCCTATGCCGGCGTGGAAAGCTATCTGGGCTAACGCTAGTTGAGGCGTTTGGGTGTAATGGGTGCAGTCATATTTTCGTTTTGAACCCGTCTCGACAATCTGTCCGGGCAGTCGATCGATCTCCCCCGTTAACGTGGCGCTGGGACGGCCGTCGTTGGCAAACGTCCCAGCGAGAAGATGTCAGTCTCGGCTGGGGCGAGTGGTCGATCGCGATGGCGTTCGTCTTGTTTCCTACCTCGATCGTGGGTTTAGCGGCTTATGTTTTTCCACCGTTTCCCGGTAGTCCTTTGAGTTTTTTTCCAATTTTGTGGGCCGTGCTGACGTTTTTCAGTCACTTGGTCTGCGTGACGTGGCTGATTTTGGAATATTATCAATTTCCGATTTTGAGCTATTTCAGGTGGCGAAGATAGTCGATTGTTTCGATCGTCGCTTGTCGGGGCAGGGAAAGAGGCGCTGCCCCGTTTGAGTTTTCAGGATAAATCTGGGAAAACTTCGCGTACAGCGGGATGGACGAGGCGATGGTGCTTGACGTTAACGCCTTGGGCGAGAGCCGGATCGCGCTCCAGCGCGTCCGTACCGAACTCGGCGAGTTTCAGGACGTAAGGTAAGGTGCTGTTGTTTAAAGCTTGGGTGGCTGTCCAGGGAACAGCGCCCGGCATATTCGGAACGGCGTAATGCAAGACGCCATCGATCTCGTAGGTGGGTTGAGCGTGAGAGGTCGGGCGAACGGTTTCGATACATCCACCTTGATCGACCGCAACATCGACGATAACTGAGCCAGGGTGCATTTGAGAAACCCGTTTTCGAGAAACGAGAACGGGAGGTTTGCGTCCGAGAACGAGAACGGCTCCGACGACTAAATCGGCTTGGGTGACAGCAGCCTCAATTTGGGTCGGGGTACTGTAGAGGAGTTCGACACGGGAGCCGAAGAGGGTTTCGAGATAGGCGAGTCGATCGACGTTGATGTCGAAAATTTGCACCCGTGCGCCCAAGCCAACCGCCATGCGGGTCGCTTCGGTGCCGACGATACCGCCGCCGAGGACGACGACGTTACCGGGGGGAACGCCGGGAATGCCTCCAAGCAATACGCCCCGTCCGCCTTGCTGGCGTTCGAGGAAGCGCGCGCCAAACTGGACAGAGAGCCGACCGGCGATGATACTCATGGGGGTCAGCAGTGGTAAGCGACCGTCTGCCAGTCGAACGGTTTCGTAGGAGATCGAAAGCGTTCCCGCATCGATGAGGACTTCAGTAAGCGCTCGATCGGCAGCCAGGTGCAGATAGGTAAACAGGATTCGATCGTTGGCTAAAAATTCGTATTCTGACGCCAGAGGTTCTTTGACTTTGACCACCATTTCTCGATCCCAGGCCGATCGAGGGGAGGAGACAATTTGCGCGCCGACTTTGAGATAATCGTCGTCGGTAAAACCCGATCCAGCTCCGGCTCCGGCTTCGACGAAAACTTGATGACCGCGTTCGTGCAAGACACTTACACTGTGGGGACTCAAGCCGACTCGAAACTCTTGGTTTTTGATTTCCTTGGGAACGCCAATTTCCATCGGTAGTTCTTCGTTAGACTAGGTTGTGTCAATTGTAAAGAAAATCCTAAATTTACATGGCAATACAAATCAGTGGGCGCAACCAACTGCGGGGACGAGTCACCGAAGTTCAACTCGGAGATATTTTGGCGAGCGTGACCGTGCAAGTCGGCGACAATCTCATCGACGCGGTCATTACCCGTCGCTCTGCCGAACGACTGCAACTCAAAGTCGGCGACGAGGTCGCGACGCTGATTAAAGCGACAGAAGTGATGGTCGTGAAGGAGTTCGAGGGGAGTTGACGGCTCGACGGCGATCTCTAAAATAGAAGCATTATCGAACCTTCGATCGCGTTATCGTTCTTTCTAACCTATATGAGTCAAGCTCCCGAACCTTCTGTCACGCCCAACCTGACCGAGCCGAAATTCGGTTTCAACCAGTACGCCGAGCGTCTGAACGGCCGTGCCGCCATGGTGGGATTTGTTGCAGCTCTGGCGATCGAGTATCTGTCCGGCCAAGGCCTGTTAGCTTGGTTGGGTCTGATCTAGGATCGGTGTAGGGGCAATGCCTCGCACTCGCCCTTTCGATCGATCGGTCTTCACCGCCTCGGTGAAGACCCCAGCGGCTCGGCTCGAACCCACTCGAACTCCAATGTTGTCGATCGTTGCTCGATCGATTTCGCCCCAAGTCTTGCTTCGATCGAGAATTGCCGGAAGTCGCTGCATTGGCTCGGTACGTTACGACGATAGGACACACTCATGAATGCTGCTTGGCATCGGATTTTTAGAGCAATTTACCGAAAAGAACCCATTTCGAGTTTTGTGCTAACGGTGGG
This sequence comes from Geitlerinema sp. BBD 1991-9, assembly GCA_001657325.1. Taxonomy (GTDB): domain Bacteria; phylum Cyanobacteriota; class Cyanobacteriia; order Cyanobacteriales; family Geitlerinemataceae; genus Geitlerinema. Next base: position 28,554 of record LWRO01000023.1, read on the forward strand.
CGCTGTAGACGCGGCCCTCGGTGGCTTGGGCGGCAGTGGTTCGCTACTCGTGTTCGGCTTGGGTACAGTTGGAGCGGCGATGGCGTTGCGCTGGTGGCAAATCCAACGCCATGAAAACCGTCAACCGGAAACGGCTGCACCCGAATACGCTCTTCCCCCCAGTCGCGCGTCCCAACCCCTCCCTCGCCTCCATCCTTCTTCCCGGAACCGGCCGCCCCTCGCGTGAACATGAGATAATAGCGATGAAGTGATAATTAGGCGACACAGCTTGAAACCTGCGATCGCGACTCATAGCTTACGGCTCTCACGGTAACCATGGTTCCACTACCCGATCGACCTCCCAAACAACTGTCCCTCGGCCCCCTCGAAGCTGAGATTTTAGACATCGTGTACGCCCTGGATTCGGCCACGGTGAAAGACGTGCGAGATCGAATTCTGTCCGATCCCAACCGCGAACTCGCCTATGCTTCGGTGACAACAGTTTTGCGCCGCCTGACGAAAAAAGGATGGCTCGAGTGCGACAAGCGAGATCGAGCGTTTCGCTGGTCGCCAACGGTATCGCGGGAAGAAGCCCAAATGCTGCAATCCCACGATCGACTGAAACGATTTCTCGATATCAGCAACCCCGATGTCGTAGCGGCGTTTGCCGATAGTCTCGATCGCGAGAGCCTCGATCGGATCGCTGCCATCGCTCAACGCATTCAAGCGATGCGTCAAGGCCGGGAGGATGGCGTTTAATGCACTTGTTGATGGTTCTCGCCGCAATCCTCGGAGGCTTCGTTTTTCGCTGTTGCTACGATCGAACGGAAAGGCCGGGATATCGAGAACGCTGGTACGCTGCCCTCACCCAACTCGTGTTTCCCTCCGTTCTCCTCGTCACGACGACTCTGGCGGTGGTGTGCATGGGCAACCAAGGTCAGATGGTTTGGCCGGACGTGATTTGGACGTTCGGCGATCGCTCAGTGGAGACGTTGAGTTACGGAATTTCGTCGATCTTTCTCGCCATGGCAGCTGTGAGGCTCGCTGCCCGTAGTTTCGGGGTTTGGCGCTCCGTTCGATCGATTCGGCGCTATCCTCAACACCAGATTTTAAGCCATTCATGCCGCGTGTTCGACCACGACGTGCCGTTTAGTGCAGTCGTAGGATTTTGGACGCCCGAACTGACCATCGGACGCGGTTTGCTCGAAACACTGAACGAAGACCAATTAAACGCCGTTCTCGCCCACGAACGGGGACACCTGCACTACCGCGATACGTTTTGGTTTTTCTGGTTGGGATGGTTGAAACGCTTGACCCCTTGGTTACCGAAGACTGAAGCTATTTGGCAAGAGTTGCTGTTGCTACGTGAAATTCGAGCCGATCGATGGGCTGCGCAGCAAGTCGATGAATTGCTCTTGGCTGAATCGTTGTTGAAAGTTGCCAGCGCCCCGTCGGTACGGCATTTCAACAGATCTTTTGAAGCGGCTGACGATTTCCAAGCGGCACTAAGTTGTGACGCACCGCGCAGTCGTTTGGAAGAACGCATCGACGCTCTATTAGACGAGACACCCCCCATTCCGACTTGGCAACTCTGCTTGTGTAAATGGCTGGCCGTGGCGTTAGTTCCACTGTCGATCGTGCCGTTTCACTATTGAGTTCCAGGATTCAAGGACAAGGTCAGTGGGGAGTTGAGACGTCGTACACGGCGAAAGCGCCACGTCCGGCGCCCTTCTTCGGTAGGATGAGAAAATGTCTTTTTTGCCGCGAGGCAAGACAGAACAGTAGACCTCCTGCGTGAATATTTTTGATCCCACCCCAACCCTCCCCTTACTAAGGGGAGGGTTGGGGTGGGGTCAACCGGCAAATCGCTGTCGGGTGAGGGGACTTCTAGTCGACTCCCCATCACTGTTTGCCGATTGATGTTTGCCTTCTTTTTTCGTTTCTACTGAGTCGATGGCCGTTGATTTTCGCAACACCAACACCGTTTGGGCCTCTGTCGCCGTTGAAACCTTAGCCAGATTGGGGTTGCAAACGGCAGTAATTTGTCCGGGATCTCGATCGACTCCCTTGACCTTAGCATTTGCCGCTCACCCCGATCTCGAAGCGATTCCCGTTCTCGACGAGCGCTCGGCCGCATTTTTCGCCCTCGGTATTGCCAAACAGACCGGACGCGCAACGGCGTTAGTGTGTACGTCGGGAACGGCGGGGGCAAATTTTTTCCCGGCTGTTGTCGAAGCCCGAGAGAGCCGCGTGCCGTTGTTAGTGCTGACGGCCGATCGACCGCCAGAGTTACGCCATTGTCGCGCAGGACAGGCCATCGACCAACTCAAGCTTTACGGCCACTATCCAACTTGGCAAGTTCCGCTTGCCACACCGGCACTCGATCGATCTCTCTTGCGCTACCTACGTCAGACGATGGTTCGTGCTTGGGAACGCACGCGCTTTCCGGTGTCGGGTGTCGTTCATCTGAACGTGCCGTTTCGCGATCCGCTGCCCCCCCTTCCACAACCGGAGGCAGACACCTTTTCTCAAACGTTCCCCGAAGACTTTTTCGACGGCATCACGCCCTGCAAACCCGGATCGCTGCGTCTGTCGATCGGAGAAGTCGATCGAGTCTTTTCGGAGCTAGGCAATTGCGAACGCGGCGCGATCGTCGTGGGAATCGATCGACCCCACAACCCGCAACAGTATGCTCGAGCCATCGCCCGTTTGTCCAAAACGTTAGGATTTCCCGTTCTCGCCGATGGACTGTCCCCCCTTCGCAACCATGCCGCCCTCAATCCCGATTTGATTTCGACTTACGATTTCCTCTTGCGCGATCGAGAAACGGCACGCAACCTGGCCCCGGAAGTTGTCGTGCAAATCGGCGAACTCCCGACGAGTAAAGTGTTACGGGAATGGTTGAGCGACCTGCAAGCGAAAACCTGGATTCTCGATCCGAGCGATCGAAATGTCGATCCCCTTCACAGTAAGACAACGCATCTTCGCATTTCGATCGAACAATTCTTCTCACCCGATCCGCTTGCCGTTAAGGGTCGAGAGTCGGATTTCTGTCAGCGCTGGCGCGAGGCCGATGCGACCGTTTGCCAGACCCTCGATCGAACCCTATCCGATACGACCGAGATCGTCGAACCGAAGATCGCCTGGTGGTTGTCGCAAACGCTCCCACCTCACACCCCCCTGTTCGTCTCCAACAGTATGCCCGTTCGCGATGTAGAGTGGTTTTGGCGACCGAGCGATACAGGCGTACAGGTGTTTTGTAACCGGGGAGCAAACGGTATTGACGGTACACTTTCGACCGCTCTCGGCGTGGCGCAGGGGAATCGCCCGAGTGTTTTGCTGACGGGGGATTTAGCACTCTTACACGATACCAACGGTTTTCTACTGCGACGACACCTGCGAGGACATTTAACAATCGTGTTGGTCAATAACAATGGAGGCGGAATTTTTGAGATGCTCCCGATCGCGCAGTTCGACCCACCGTTTGAAGACTTTTTTGCCACCCCACAGTCGGTGGAGATCCGTCATTTGTGTCGTGCCTACGGCATTGACTACTGCGCCATCGAGTCTTGGTCGCATTTCACAGAGGCCCTGCGCGTTTTACCCGAGACCGGCGTTCGCTTACTCGAACTCCGAACCGACCGTAAAGCAGACGCGGCCTGGCGACAACGGGCTTTTAAGCACTTGGCAATCCTTTAAAGGCGAGATTGCAAAAGATTGAACTGACACAACAAACTCACGTTTTCCGGTGTGAGTAACTTTTGCATTTCTGCCACTTGGTTGAGCAGAGAAATTTCGCGGGCGAATTCTTCTTCAAGGATTTTGATATAGCGTTCCTGGGCCTCAGGAGTATTTTTATTTTGCAACATCGTCAGTGCGACTTTGATGTTCGACATCGGACGGCGCAACTCTTGGTTGAGGTTGTCCATCAATCCGTCTTTGGCATCGAGAAACTGTTGGAGTCGCGTTAACTCGTCAGATAGGATCTCCAAGCGCTTGAGAACGAGGTCTTGTTTTTTAAAACGCGCTTCGATCGCCCGTAACAGTTCGTCGGCATCGAAGGGTTTGACGAGGTAGTCGTCTGCACCGAGTTCGATGCCTTGACGCATATCCGATCGATCGGTTTTTGCAGTCAGAAAAATAAATGGAATCATTGCTGTATCGGGGTCCGACTGCAACACGTTTAAGACCCCGTAGCCATCGAGTTCGGGCATCATAATATCGCAGACGATCAGATTGGGCTGATGTTCGCGTGCGGCGGCAATCCCTTCGTTTCCATCAGCGGCTCCAACTGCCTCGAAACCTTCGGCTTTGAGAATTTTGAGAATATTTTTCCGCAGTACGTTTTCGTCTTCAATTACTAAAATTTTTTTCATGGGTTATCCAGTGATTGACTGTTTGAGACACGATCTCAGACTATCGCTACCAATTGCCATTTCAGACTGGGATTGCGATCGAGAACGAACGACTCGATCGCTCGGTCTCACCAGAAAATTCTAGCTCGTATAATATTGCAACGCGCCTTATTTAAAAGTTTATCAAACATTGTTCGGGGGCTTGAGGCGCGGGGAAGGCACGACCTCGATCGATCGGTGGAGATGACAGTTTGCTCTCGCAAGACAGCGTCGATCGCACAATACACTGCAATACCAGAGCCTAATGCTCACGTTCGGCGACTCGCTTCAGACTGCGTCGTCTCGACGGATGACTCAGTCGTGAGGGGCAGCGTCACGATAACTCGCGTTCCGCTTCCGAGCTGACTTTCCACGTCAATTTCGCCGCCGTGCAACTCGACGCAGCGACGGACGATCGACAGCCCCAATCCCGTTCCGGGAATCGTCCCGACGTTGCGGGCGCGGTGGAACGACTCGAACAGACGTGGTAAATCTTCCGGAGGAATACCAATCCCTTCGTCTTTGACCTCAAAGACCACGTAATTGCGCTCGAAAGTGGTTTTAAAGCTCACCGATCGATCGACCTGTGAATATTTCAAGGCGTTCGAGATCAAGTTCGTCAAAATTTGCCGCAGTAGCTTTTCGTCGAACCGGACGATCGATTCCCGCTTCGATCGATTGTCGGTTAGAGACGCTTCAGGCTCGACAATCTCGAAGATAATGGTTCGCTCGCGGCCGATACTGTTGTTCAGTTGTGCGATCAGGTTCTGACAGAACTCTCGTAACTCTAGTTGTTCGGGATTGAATTTGAGCGTTCCCGCTTCGCTCTTGGCAAACGTTAGGACGTCATCGAGGAGTTCGGTCATGTGACGAACGGCTGACTGAATTTGATCGAGTTGTTCGAGTTGTTCCTCGCGACTCCACTCGTAGCGGTGAAGTAGCTGCGCGGATGATTTGATGATGGCCAGAGGCGTACGGAATTCGTGCGAGGTCATCGAGACGAACCGAGATTTGAGATCGATGAGTTCACGTTCTTTTTCCAAAGCCTTGATGACTTCGGCTTCAGCCCGTTTGCGTTCGGTGATGTCCTGTCCGAAACTGATGGTCGTTCCGTCAGACAAGCGCACGTTTGCCCAAGACATTTCCAACAAGCGGCGATCTCGCGTGAGAATATGGAAATCTTGCCATCCGGTGACGGCAGAACGCACGAACTCGAGAACCTGCTGTCGATATTCAGGATCGGGATAGCAGGCTGCAAACAGATCGACCTTTTGAGCTTCTTGTAACGACCAACCTAGCGTTTCCTCAAAACAACGGTTGACCAGTTGGGGCGTTTCGTCGACATCGAGGAAGGAAATGGCGACGGGGATACGATCGAAGATCGTTTGGAGAATTTCCTTTTGCTGTTTGAGTGCGGCTTCGGTTTGTTTTCGATCGCTGATATCTTGCACGACGACCACAAAATGCGGGTCGGTTTGGAGCAGCACGTCGTACTCGACTTCTGAGGTGTCGCGCACGACGGAAACCGTGACGTTGACCCAAACGATCGAAGCATCAGCCCGTAAGTAGCGTTTTTCGAGAGCGCAGGTCGTCGCTCGGCCGTCGAGGAGTTTTGTCAAGCAACACTGCGTGGTCTCGATATCCTCGGGATGCGTCATTTCCAGGCAACTTTTGCGGCTGAGTTCTTCAGCGGTGTACCCCAAGATATCGCAGAGTTTTTGATTGACGAACTGCCAGAAACCCTGTGAGTCGACTTGGGCAACGCCGACGGCCATCTGCTCGAAGAGCGTCCGAAATCGCGCTTCGCTGTGTCTGAGGGCGAGGGTGCGTTCGGCGACTTTCGCTTCGAGTTCTTGGTTGAGTTGGTAGAGGGCTTCTTCCGCGTGTTTTCGATCGGTGATGTCTTGGACGATGCCGACGATTTGGGCGGGTTGACCTTCCGGCGTGTTCGTCAAGACGGCCTCGCGGCTGTGAACCCAGCGCCAATCGCCGCTCGCCCCTCGGACTCGATACTCGCTGGCCAGTACCTCGTCTTCGCTCAGCTCGGAAAAGCGTTGGTGCTGTCGGGTCAGGAGATGGAGGTCGCTCGGGTGGGCGACGAGGGTGAGAAATTGCGACGACATCGTCTGAATTTGGTTGGGCGTGTAGCCGAGCAGTTGCTTGACTTGGCCGTTGACGTAAACGTTGCGCTTCGCCACGAGATCGTAGACGTAGATGGCGTCGGGGGTCGCATCGGCAATCTGCTGGAAGAGGCGTTGCTGTTGCTGAAGTGCGACTTCAAACTGTTTGCGTTCGGTAATGTCGATTCCGACGGTGACGGCTGCCCGGCCGCGATCGTATTTTTGAGCCACGACGAGATACTGTCGTATCGTCTCGCCGATGGGGGTGTCGATTACTCGTCCAGAGGTTTGAATGTCGTTCTGGAGGAATTGTCGGACGAAGTCGGAAAATTCGGTATCGGAGCCTTGGAAGCCAATTTGGCAGCCAACGAAGTCTTGGGGAGCCAAACCGTAAGCGGTGGCGAGGTGGCGGTTGACCCCCTGATAACATCCGTCGGCACCGATCCAAGAGACAAAACCGGGAATGGCGTCGAGGACAGCCCGCAGTCGATCGGTTGCTTGTTGTAGGTCTTTTTGGGCGTCTTGACGCTTGCGAATTTCAGCCCGCAGGATTTCGTTGGTGCTGCGAAGCTGGGCAGTGCGGGCTTCGACGCGGCGCTCGAGTTCGGCGGCGAGGTTTTTGATCGCTTCTTCAGCTCGCTTGCGGGCTGTGATGTCTCGAGCCACCCATAACACCGATCGATCGACGCTCCGATCGGTGTTGCGAGCGACCCAAACAACGGAGGTTTGAGCGATGGGAGAGATGCGGGCTTCAAACCAATTTTCAAAGTCGTCTTGTAACAGGCAGTATTCAAAGCGTACGGTTTCGCGGCTTTGGATGGCACGTCGGACTTGTTGGAGGAAATCTCCGGCATAACTGTCTTCAAAGAAACAAGCGATCGTTCGATCGATCCAACCGCTGACTTCGGGATCGACGGGATCGGGACTGGGAAGACCGACTTCGAGGTTGTCACCGTCGAGTTGGATTTCCAGAACGATATCTTGCATGGCGGCGAGAATCGTTCGCAGTTGGGAATAGCTGGTAAAGAGTTTTTCTTGTAAGAGTTCCTGTTCGGCTGTTTCGCGTTCGAGGCGTTCGTGCAGTTCACTCAGGGGTCGCTCGAAGGTTTCCGCTTCCCGGAGTAAGGCAGTCCGAGACACGATGCCGGTCAAACAACCGTCGTCGTCGAGGACGGGAACGGCATCGAGGGCAAATTCTTCAAACCAACTGACGAGGGTCGACCAGCTCGGAAGTTCGGACGCTCGAGCGCAGGGAACGTCGCGGTTAATGAGGTCGACCACCGATTGAGATCGATCGAAGTCGGACTCTCTGGCAACCTGCAACAGTTCGTTGGAACCGAACACTCCCAGAAAGGAGGACGTCGGGGGGCGGTCGTGGGAAGTCTGACGATTTTCCACGCTCCGTTCCCGATTCTCTTCCTCCGCAGAGTCGTTCGCGACGACGAATAGAGTGGATAGACGGTGGTGTGATAGTTGCTCGATCGCCTCGGAAACTGGGGTTTCGGGCGCAAGCGTTAGGGGATGGAGATCGATAGCTTGGTGGATCGCACGATCGAACATAGCGGTTCAGGGCGCAAAGCCTTCAGGAGCGTTGCAATTGGCGGGTCTCTACGTGTTTACACGGATAGCAAAAACATGAATTTCACGGAAAAAAAAATCTGTGAATTCGACAATTTTCAATTCTTTTTTTAGCACCTACACTGATAAATATACGAGAAGGTTTCAAGGAGACTCGACTAACTTAACACAGTTTTTCATGAAGTGAGATTTTTGTTAAAGAAAGTTGATTTCTTGAAGTCCTAGCTTTGGAGTTTCGTCAATTGTAGCCTTTTTCTTGAGAATTTGGGCTGGATTTTTCAAGCGGGTTGAGGTGTGGTGATGTCTGACATACAAGGGGCAACAAATCATCGTTTATTTGAATTGCTTGCTAAGATTTATCAACATCGAAAAACGGGAAAGCTTTCGCTTTCTGGGGAAGACCGTCACTTCTATTTGTATTTTGAGAGTGGTCGCCTCGCTTATGCGATCGATCCCTTACACCGTCGACGACGTTGGTATCGTGCCATCGATCGTTACTGCCGGGAACATCGCGATGCCTTGATTCCAGCCCACGAGAGCGAACTGTGGGAATACGAATGTTTACAGCACGGCATTTTTGAGGGAACTTTAACAGTTGCTCAAGTTCGAGACGTTCTGTACGCAAGCGCTCGTGAAGTCTTCTTTTCCCTTCAAAACGGAATGGAGCTGAGCTATCGTTGGCAGGATGTGGAAGTTCGCCAAGCAATGTTCTCGCTGCCGCTGTCGCTCTCGGCGTTAGAACTCAAACAACTATGGCACGAAACGCGACACCTCAACCAACAGTGGCAAGCGTTGGGGCTGAACTTGGGACTCGTTCACCGCGCCCCAAGACTCGCTCGATCGATCGATGCGAATACGACAGCCTTCTCAAATTGGATGGGTGCGTTGAACGGACAGTATACCTTCTGGGACTTAGTCGTGCGGATGGAGTCGTCACCATCGGCGGTTACGCGCTTGCTGCATCACTTTCACCGTCAATCTGTCGTGCAGTTCCTCGAGGTGGGCGACAGGGTCTTTCCACGGAAAGCCTCGCACGCGCTTCCCACCATTGCGTGTTTAGACGATAGCAAGCCCTTGTGCGATCGTCTCGGTCACATCGTCATGCAAGAAGGCTATCGCTTTGAAGGCTTCCAAGACCCCATTCGGGCGATTCCCCAACTCATCGAGCAACAACCCAATTTGTTATTTTTGGATTTGGTCATGCCCATCGCGAACGGCTACGAAGTCTGCACTCAATTACGCCGCGTGTCCGCCCTACAATCGATGCCAATCGTCATTTTGACGAGCAACAACGGTATTTTCGATCGACTGCGCGCTCGGATGGTCGGTGCCTCTGATTTTCTCGCTAAACCCATCTCGTCCTCTGGGGTGCTTTCAAAAGTCTGGAAGTATCTCTCGGAACGCGAAACGGTCTCAGACATGGCATCTCCCCAATTCAGCTTTGCTTGAATTTCACGACTGTTTCCCAATCTTTTAACGATGAAACTCCGCTGAAGCGATCGCGAAGGTCTGGCATCAGAACGACGTGGGTTCGGCGGGCAGAGATCGGTCAACTGAAAGGGATTGCCCCCCGACGGAGAGGGAAAAATCTATGCATACTCCAGCAATCTTAAAACTCATCATCCTACCCGATAGCGTGTTAACCCGCAGTCTGCTCGTCCAACACGACTTTCGACCCGTTCCGATCGCACCCCAGTTTCTCTACCACAATCTCGATTTCCAGACCCCCTCTGACATCGCACCTAAAATCGATGCCATCCCGTTGACGAGTCAAGAAGCTTCACAATACATCGTCACCGATCGATCGTTTCACGCCAGCAACCTACTGTTTGAATTTCTTAACGCTCAACCGCTCAGTATGTTTCGAGCAGACAATCCTTACCATTGGTTTCCCTCCCTACTCGAGCGAGAATCTCTGTTCTTCGACTATCAACCGATTGTCGATCTCGAGCTGGGTGACATTGTCGGACACGAATGTTTGGCTCGTGCCGTCTTGGGGACGGGAAGCACCCTCACGGGTCGGCAACTCCTCGACGCTGCCGCGATGACTGGCTCGATCCCTCAGTTCGACGCTCTCGCGAGGCGACTTTGCCTGCAGGCGATTACTGACTTTCCGCGCTACCAAACGTTTTTTATTAACGTTTCTCCAATCTCGCTGCTCCATCAACCGCAGTTTCTCTCCGATACGTACTCCCTCGCGCAAGAGTTGAAGTTACCCGTTCCGAATATTTTCTTCGAGTTTTCTGAATCCGAGCTATCCCGCCAACCGGAACAGGTCAAAAATGCGATCGCTCAGTTGCGGGAATGGGGATTTGGCATTTCCTTAGACGATTTCCGCTGCGAGATCGACAGCGATCGTGACGATCTCGATCCTCGCAACCAGCGTTTGCGCGAGATCTACCCCAACGCCATCAAACTCAACAGCCAGCAAATCCAAAAATGTTATCTCGATCGAGGTAAGCGAAATCATGTCCTCCGTATTCTCGATGCGGCTGACCGACTGGGCGTTGCCGTTATTGCCAAGGGTCTGGAATCGTCGCGTGACATCGAGTTTTGCCGCCAGCTCGGGATGTGTTTCGGACAGGGGTTTGCCCTCGGACGGCCTCAACAAGAGCTTCAACAGGATCGGTACGGGTTGAAGGATCGATGCTATGACGTTGTAAACGATTAAGAGAAAATTCTGGCATTTTGTCACCCAGATTGCAATTGAGTCTAAAAATCCTCGCTACCCTGTAAAGAACGCTACGGTCACCCGGCAGGGATGGGATGGTGCGTCTTTTCTCTCGAGCTGGCTTCTCAACCTCTGACACGGCGTGGCTGGGCGACAGACGCACGCTCCCCAAAACTCCCGTTGAAAGGGGATGGAAACGAGGAGCGTTTCCGGAACAGGGCCCCATCCTTAACTTAAAAAAGATGTTACAATTGTTAACACACGGTGAGTTGTCCTTACATATTTGGTGCAATAAACGTGCCAAAGGTGCGGCCGGTTGACAGCGAGCTTCTTCCCCAACCTCGTCCGATCTGATAGAGCAATTTCCACCCTGGAACGCTCCTGTCAGTGTGGAGAGTTAACCCGATTATCTGAGAAGCCTCCGTCGTTATCGATCGCGCCTGTTTAGAGTCCGTCGTAATTCACCTCTTGAAACCTGCGTTATGAAGACTGCTCAGACCTCTACAGATTTAGTCCGCACCTACCTGCGCGAAATCGGTCGGGTCCCCCTGCTGACCCACGAAGAGGAAATTCTTTACGGCAAGCAGGTTCAGCGATTGACGGCGTTGCAGGCGAAGCGCTCGGAACTCGTCGCTCGGCTCGATCGAGAGCCGACGTTACAAGAGTGGGCCGATGCGACCGAATTGTCGGCAGCTCAGTTGAAAGCGGCCGTTAACCTCGGTGAAACAGCCAAGCGCAAAATGGTGGAAGCCAACCTGCGACTTGTTGTATCGGTGGCGAAAAAGTACATCAAGCGCAATGTCGATTTGCTGGATTTAATTCAGGAAGGCACCATTGGGATGCAGCGGGGGGTCGAAAAGTTCGACCCGACGAAAGGCTATCGTTTCTCCACTTACGCCTACTGGTGGATTCGACAAGCCATCACCCGCGCCATTGCGGAAAAAGGGCGCACGATTCGATTACCCATTCACATTACCGAAAAGCTCAACAAAATTAAAAAAGTTCAACGCCAATTAACCCAAACCCTGGGACGAGCGGCCACCATCGCTGAAATTGCGCGGGAAATGAAGCTCACGCCGAAACAAATTCGGGAATATCTCGAACGGGCTCGTCAACCCCTGTCTCTCGACTTGCGAGTGGGTGACAACCAAGACACCGAACTGGCAGACTTGTTACAAGATGACGGTCCCTCGCCGGAAGATTTTGCGGTTCAGTCTTCTCTACGCAGCGATCTCGAGGTGTTGATGGCGGATTTGACGCCGCAGCAACGGGAAGTGTTGTCTTTGCGCTTCGGCTTGCGAGACGGTAAAGCGATGACGCTGGCGAAAATCGGCGATCGACTGAATATCAGCCGAGAGCGGGTTCGTCAAATCGAGCGGGAATCTTTGACCAAACTCCGCAAGCGGAAAGCTGATATGGGCGAGTATTTGGCGAGCTAGTTTTTAAGGAGAGGTAGAGATGGGGAAAGTCGCGGGTCGATCTCGATCCGCTCGTCCCATCACCCCATCATCGGGTTCTCTCATGACTTCACGTCAATCTCTCCAATTTCGACGGACGATCCGATGGGTCGTCCGTTTTGAATTAAGGTGAGGTCGATCGAATATCGTCCGGGGGGGGTATCGGGGATTTTCAAGACACGCACGTCCCGTAAAACGGCTTCAGGTTCGATCGTTTGGGGAAACCAACAACTACCGAACAGGGGTTTCACCTCTTTGAGATCTCCCAAGGCGATTTGGACGGTTAAATCCGGTGAGGGTCGATCGAGAAACTGCCAAAACGCTGTAATTTCCAGGGACTGACCCGCTTCGATCGATGGGGGTAATGCTGTGGTTCCCCGTAAAACAACACCGTCGCTCGCCGGACGAGACAGCTCGATCGCTTGCTGTCGGTCTGTTTCAGTGGGAACCGGGCCGGGATAAATCCAAGCATACTCGCGGTTTTGGAGGGTCACGGTGTGTAACGGCGTTTGCGCTTGGAAATACGCCACCATTTCGGGCGTGGGGAATTGTCGTTGAACTTGGTTGGCGTACAGGACGACTCGATGCGCCCGCGTCCACTCGGGCGGTGTATCCGGGTCAGGCGATCGATCGATCTTCAGCACTTCCCCGCGAAAATACGCCTGAAACACCGCGCGATACCAACTGGCCACTCGCATCTTTTCGGCTTGAGGCTCTTGGTTCGTCCATTTTGCGGCCCGTTCTAACCCTTCCCCCTGGCCGATGCTAAACACGTTTTCTGCTGCGAAGACGCGATCGAATATCGGGTTGTAGTAGGTGACGTACTCGGGCGCGTAAGGGACAAGACTGGCGAATTGAACGGTGAGAAGTCCAGTAATCAGGAATTGAGGACGTTTGAAGCCCTTGAAAGACTGGGCGATCGAAATCCATCCCACCGCCGACAGGATGGCTAACTCGGGATAAATGGGAAGGGGATATCGATCGAGCTTGTTGGAAAACATCGAAAAAACGGTCAGCACCGACACGGACAGCACCAGTAAAATCGCCAAATCGGGAGTGTAGGGGGTCTGTCGCCGCCATTTGGGAACGGCTAATTGCACCACACTCGCCACGAGGCCGATCTGGAACAGTGGCGACAGGCGATACAGCATCACGAGCGGATAGAACAACCCCCCCACTTCATCTGTGACTTGTCCTAAAAAGAAGAAATGACCTCGGGCCGACTCGTCGACTAAATCCTCGTACAGTCGCGTGAGGGTATCCCACGGTTCGACCCACAACATCGGCCACAGCAGCACCACCGTCGCGCCCCCCACTGCAATCCACAGGGTCAGTTCGATCGTCCACTGGAGTCGTCCCCGTGGTGGAAATCGATTTTTCCACCACCCCAACTCGATTCCAACCGCAACGATCGACAAACCGGGAAGGATGAAGAGAATCGTAATTTTTCCAGCGACGGCGAATCCTAAAGCAACGCCAGAGGCGAGGAGCCAAAAGAGTTTGGTCGTCGGGGTTGGAAGACCGAGGGGAAACGTGTTTGGAGAAGAGCGCAGGTACAGCAACAACCACAGTAGGCTCAAGGCTGCAAAATCAACCATCAGGGCGTCAGTGGTCAAAAAACGCTGGTAGCCCAGAAAAAAAGGCTCGAACAGCAGTAAACCGACCGCCAGCAGCGCGATCGATCGATCGAACAGTCGCCGCATCAATCCATACGTCCCCGCCATCATGGCACCCGTGACGAGAGCTTGTAGCAACCGAGGCAGCACGAACCAACTGATGCTGTAGGATTCATAACGCAGACATTTCTCAAAATTGGCAAACGGCTCCGCCAATTGAAACCAACCGGGAAATGCCTGTTGTAGCGTGCAGTTGATTGCCATCGCCCATCCCGTCAGCCACATATTCGTTACACCGGGATGGTGGCGCTCGTAGGTACTGTCGAGATCGGCTGCAAGGAGTTCCCGCATAAACGTCGCCCCTCGTCGCAACCACGACACCTCGTCCACGTTCAGAGGTACCGTTATCGCCCACACGCGCAAGACAACTGCAGCGAGAAAGATTACCAAATAAATATAAAACTGTGGGCGAGGACAGATGCTTGAAATGCGATCTCGAATCTCGGGAAGCATCGATAAGCCTTGTTAATTGACGGTTTACGGTTTAGAATTTACGATTCTTGAGTTTGGGAGACGTTCACTTCTCGATGTGAAATAAGGCTTGACAAACTGGAAACTTTGCTATTCGATATCTAGGAGTTTTCAGTCTGTAGAAAGCCGAATTGGGTCGTGACATCCCCAAAAGTTAACTCTACGTAGCGCGGCCATCCTGCCTGACACTGCGTTTTCTACTCAAATAGCGGTGCTATATCCTAAAACTTTCGATTTTACTTGCACGTTAAAAGATTAGAGCAAATCAGTTTTCTATCCTATCATGTCGAGTAGCTTTGTGCGAAAATTCCTGACCGCAACGCGGGATAAAACCTCAAAATCGATCGAGATTTTTTGGCTCGTTTTCAGTCTTGTATTTTCCATTGGAACAGCTGTCGCAATTTTTTCAGAAGCATTCGGTCACCAATACGTCTTACAAGACGACGCTCGACAACACGTTTTTTGGATGATGCGGTTTGTCGATCCTCAACTGTTTCCAAACGATCTCATTGCGGACTATTTTCAATCGGTTGCACCACTAGGATACTCGACACTTTATCAGGTTGGGTCAATGCTGGGGCTATCGCCGTTTGTTTTCAGCAAGATTTTACCGGTTATTCTCGGTGCGATCTCAACCGCCTACGGATTCGGCGTCTCGATGCAAATTTTGCCTGTTCCTTTTGCGGGTTTTGTATCAACGCTCGTTCTCAATCAAACGCTATGGTGTAAAGGCGATCTCATTTCTGCAACACCTCGAGCGTTTCTCTATCCGTTGTTCCTTGCCTTTCTTTATTACTTTCTCAAAAAAAGATTAATTGCGACGAGTCTCTCTATTTTTTTAACGGGTCTATTTTATCCACAATATCTCCTTGTTGAAGGTGGGATTGTCACTTTAAGCACGATCGACTATATCAAAACAAAAAAAAGAATTGATGTCAAGCGTTGCTCAGCTTATTTAGTAATTGTTGTTGCAATGCTTGTTTTTTATGCTGCCAAGACGAGTGACTTTTCTCCAGTTATTGATGTTGAAACAGCAAAACAGCTACCGGGATTTTTCAAAGGGGGAAGAATTTATTTTTTTAACGACAATTTTGTGAGATTCTGGACAGTTCATCCTCGAAGTGGATATTTCCCCAAGGGTACGGCAATGACTCTCTGGATTGGATTGTTGCTGCCTGTTTTGTTGTTGTTTTCTAAAACTTTTAAGCTTCTAAGATGCTATCGATCGAATCAAAAAATACTGCTTCAAATCTTCATCACAGCAACGCTACTCTTTTTCTTATCTCACGCTTTACTCTTTAAGCTCCACCTTCCCAATCGCTATAGCGGACATACGGGAATTATCGTCCTTTCCTTCGCATCGGGCTTGGTGATAACAGCCTCGATCGATGCTGCCTTAAACGCTCGAAAGTGGCGATTTCTCAAAACAGGGTTCGCACTCATCGTTTCGCTTTCGATCGCGATTTTCCCGATTTTTCTCGAAGAGTTTCCTAAGACAAATACGTTGGTTCGCGGCAAAGCCGAAGCACTCTACGAGTTTTTTCAAAAACAGCCCAAGGATATCTCGATCGCCTCGATCTCAAAAGAAGCTGACAACCTACCAACATTTGCAAAACGTTCTGTTCTCGTCGCCCAAGAGTACGCAATCCCCTACCATTACGGCTACTATCAAAAATTTCGCAAACGAGCTGTTACAGTATTTGAAGCCCAGTACAGCCCAAACTTAGAAACTGTTAAACAGGCGATCGATCGATATGATATCGATTTTTGGCTGTTGGATTTCAATGCATTTGCCCCTGACTATTTCAGCGATCGACAGTGGGGAAGTCGCTGGCATTTTCAATTCCTCGAACATCCGGAGAGCATCGTCCGTTTAGAACGGGAAGAAAAACCCGCATTATCATTACTAGAACAGCAGTGTAAAGTCTTTGAAACAGATCTTCATCGGGTTTTGTCTGCATCGTGTATTTTGTCGGCGAAGTAAAATGAAAATCGATCGACTCCAAATGTTTCTAACTCGCCCACTTTCCAAAATTCCCCGTACTATAACTAAATTTTGGTTTGCTTTGAGTCTAGCTTTTACATCATTTTACAGTCTTCCTGTAGTGTCGGAAGCCCTGGGCCATCAATACCTCATCTCTGATGACGGACGACAACATTTATTTTGGATGCGGCAATTTCTCGATGCACAACTATTTCCAAACGATTCGATCGCCGATTACTTTCAATCTGTTTCTCCTATAGGTTATGCTTCGTTTTATCGAATATTTGCCGCTTTGGGAATCGATCCTTTAGATGTTGCGAGAATCGTACCACTTCCCCTGGCATTAATCGCTGCGAGTTATGCGTTCTGGCTGACATTAGAATTTTTTCCGATTCCTTCAGCCGGATTTTTGAGCAGCGTGTTGTTCGTGCAAAATCTCTGGATGCGAGACGATCTCGCCTCTGCATCAGCGAGAGCATTTCTAAGCCCCTTATTTTTGGCATTTCTCTATTATTTAAGTCGCAGAAATTTTTTATTGACTCTTATTACAATTGTCGGGCTGGGTGTGTTTTATCCGCAGTACGTTCTGGTTTGTGCTGGGGTGTTATGTTTGTTAAACTTCACTCCAGGGGTTTTACCCTCACTCAAACCGAGAAATACGAAGAGATTGAAGGATTTCTCGAGCGAAAGAGGTTTGGAAATCAAGATTAGCCTGATCCTCTGCATTGCGATCCTCATCCCTTACGCCCTACAATCATCAGAATTCGGAACAGCATTAACCCTTGCTGAAGCTCGACATCTGCCAGAATTTTATCCAGGTGGACGAACAGCTTACTTTTCAACAGATGTAGGTCGTTTTTGGCTGAGTGGAAGTCGAACGGGATTACAAATTCCTCTCGATCCGCCTCTCCTTTGCGCGGGTTTGCTATTCCCAGTCTTAGCTTGGCATTGGTTAAAATATTTTAGAATACTATTCTACTTATTTTTAAGCAGTATTGGATTGTTTTTTCTCGCTCACCTTTTTGCATTTCGCCTTCACCTCCCGAGTCGCTATACTCAGCACAGCCTAAGAATTGTGATGGCAATTTTTGCGGCTACAATGTTAATTATTATATTAGATTGGGGTTTGAGATGCGCCCGAACTAAAATCACTCGCTGGCTCGTTGGGCTTGGGGTTGTCGCCATCTTCGGGTATCTCGCACTTTACCCATTTTCCTTGGGAAATTACCCGAAGACAAATTACATTGTTGGCTCTCATCCTAGGCTTTACGAATTTTTCCAGAAACAGCCGAAGGACGTTCTCATCGCATCTCTCGCCCCAGAAGCGAACAATCTCCCCGCCTTCGCCCAACGATCGATCCTCGTCGGCTACGAATATGCAATTCCATTCCATCGCGGTTACTATCAGATCGTTCGACAACGATCGATCGATTTACTGAAAGCTCACTACACTCAAAATCTTGAGGACTTGAGAAACTTTATCGAAACTTACAAGACTGATTTTTTTATCGTCGATCTCCAAGCTTTTTCTCAAAACTACCTCATCGAGTCGCGGTGGATTCGATCGTATCCTCGAGAAGTCGAAGCGATTCAACAGCAATTGAAAGCTGGAGAACGCCCCGCATTACAACAGTTCCTCGAAACTTGTCGAGATTTTCAAAGTGAAAACTTAGTAGTTGTTGCAGGATCGTGTATGGTAAGGACTGAACTGGAGTCTGTTGTGTCGCCATGACATCTCGAACGTTTAGTTTGACTTGGTTACATCGATCGATCGTCTTTATCTTGATTTGCGGTTTGTTTTTTCGATTTTACAACCTCGATCGAAAAGTCTATTGGTACGACGAAACCATGACATCCTTGCGCGTTGCAGGTTACACGCAAGCAGAATTTGTCGATCGTGCTTTTACGGGAGAAGTCACCAGCATTGGCGAGCTGCGAAACACCTATCAATACCCAAACGAAACACGTGATTTAAAAGATTCGATCGATGCACTTTCTCGACACCCCGAACACTCTCCACTTTACTATATTATTGCTCGCTGGTGGTTACAGCTTTTCGGAAATTCTGTCACAACCATTCGGAGTTTGTCAGTTGTATTCGGCGTTGCTGCAATTCCTTTAATGTACTGGCTGTGCTGTGAATTATTTTCGCAACCGTTAATATCGTGGCTCGGCGTTGCAATTTTTTCAATTTCCCCCTTTCACGTTCTCTACGCTCAAGAAGCAAGAGAATATAGCTTATGGACAGTTACGATTTTACTCTCAAGTGCTGTTTTATTGCGAACATTGCGGTTTTCTAAGTCCCGTATTTCACTATCTTTGTGGAGTGGGTATGGAGTGACTGTAGCTTTGGGATTGTACGCCCATCCGTTTTCAGCATTTGTGTTAATCTCTCATGGGTTGTACGTTGTAATCTCTCAGGGATGGAAGCGCTTGCAAAATATCATCGCGTATGGAGGCGCTTCGCTGTTTGGCGTTTTACTATTTTCTCCCTGGCTGTATATCGTTCTTCAAAATATGTCGTACTTCGTGCAAAATACGAAAAGTACCATGAATCCTCGTGAAAACTTACATTTGATTTGGGGGCTAAATCTTCGCAGGATTTTTGTAGATGTCAATCAAGGAATGAGTCCGATCGATCCGACTTTATATCTCGTTCTATTTCTCGTTTTATATGCAATTCTATTTTTGCTTCGATCGACACCATCTCAAACCAGCCTGTTTGTTATCCTGTTGATGGGAGTAACCGGAATGGCATTATTAGTTCCCGATATTCTCTTGGGAGGAAGAAGATCGAACAATCTTCGTTATGTCGTTCCTTGTGTAATTGGTATTCAACTTGCGGTCACTTATTTATTGGGTGTAAAACTTTTAACCTTACGTTTAGGATTTCGCAGTTACCGTCGCTGGCAATACGCACTTTTGGGATTGTTATTCAGTGGGTTAATTTCCTGTATTGCGAGTTCGCAGGCAGCAGTTTGGTGGCATAAAAGCTATGCAAAAAGTCGATACAATCCAGCAATTGCAAGCATTATATCTGAATTCGATCGACCTTTATTAATTAGCGACGAAAAGCCGGGTAGGATTTTATCTTTGAGTCATCTTCTTTATTCAGATGTAAAACTTCAACTCATTGATAATGCTGACGATCCTGACATTCCCTCAAACTATCAGCCTATTTTTTTATATCGTCCGTCCGATCGATTACAAACCAGCATCCAACAACAATATAATGCTACGATAGAGCGAGCTTATAAAGGATGGCTCTGGAAATTAAACGAGAAGGGATAAAAAGTCGCAATTGCTTTGGGTGCATCTCACTTTTGCGATCGCAACCCCACCCATCCTCCCCTGTCTAAGGGGAGGTACCAAAGGCGAAGGGATCGTTCTACGAAATTGAGATGCACCCATTGCCTTTTGTTTTTAAGATCCATAAACTCGATAATTCCAAGATCTAGAAATGGGGATAACTTCTCAGATAAATGCTTGGCAAGAAAAAATACAAACGCGCTATTCTCCTAAATTGCTATCTTGGCTGGCAATTGCTTTTGCTGTTACACTCCGCATCGTTCAGTATTTTCACAATCGATCGCTGTGGGCTGATGAAGCTGTATTAGCCTTAAATATTATCGATCGAAACTATCTTCAGCTTCTTCAACCGCTCGATTACAACCAAGGTGCGCCAATTGGTTTCCTTTGGGTTGAGAAACTGGCGATTCAAGTTTTAGGAGATAGCGAATATGCGTTTCGGCTTTTCCCCTTTCTCTGTGGAATTATCTCGATTTTTTTGTTTTACGACTTGGCAAAACGCGGCTTAAAGCATTATGGAATTCCCATCGCATTAGCCTTTTTTGGCGTACTCGAATACCTCGTTTACTACACCTCAGAATTAAAACAGTATTCTAGCGATGTTGCGATTGCATTGGGATTAGCCTGGCTGACACAAGATTTTATTAGGCGAGAACTTACACCCAAATACATCGCAATTTACGGAATGATAGGAGCTGTTGCGATCTGGTTTTCTCACCCAGCAGTTCTCGTCGCGGGTGGATTTGCCATCTTTTCGCTTGTCAAAGTTTGGAAAACTCGAGAATTCAAAAAACTGCCACAGCTTTTCGCAATTTTTGCGACTTGGGGAGTCAGCTTTATCAGTTTTTACCTCGTTTCAATTCAATCACTCGCGGCTAATGAAACCTTGAGGGAATCCTGGCGAAAGGCTTTCCCGTCTGAATTGACAGATATCAACTGGTTAGTCGATAAATGGCAGGATTTATTTCAAAATCCCTTGGGTTTTGAAAAATCGCTTGTCAATTTGGGGATTGCTGTATTTTTTATCGGTATATTTTCGTTGTTTCGCCGTCACCGTCAAACGCTCGCATTCGTTTCGTCACCCATCCTCGCCACTCTTCTTGCTACCTATCTCCATCAATATCCGTTCCGCAATCGCTTACTACTCTTTCTCATACCGTTTATCATTTTACTTTTTGCTGAAGGAATTTATTATATTGGCAAGAAAACTTACTTAAAATTTTCTGCTCTTCCCACAATCCTCATTTTCGGGTTGTTCGCTATCGCGCCGTTGTCTCATTCGATCGAGTTACTCAGCAATCCTATCGAACGTGAAGAAATTCGTCCAGTTCTTACTTATATTAAGGAACATAAAAAGCCGGGAGATCTTTTATATATTTTTCAACGAGGTGAATATCAGTTTCAATATTACGCGCCAAAATTCGGATACGCAGAAGGAGATTATATTGTCGGTGTTGACGATCTAGAAGATGGAAAAGAAGTATCGTCAGAAGAGTGGGAGCGCTATACTGCAGATTTCGATGCGTTACAGGGAAATCCTCGGGTTTGGCTGTTGTTCTCTCACGTCGATAAATTTGATGAAGAACGAGAACGGGTTTTAGGATATATTGACAGTTTAGGAACGAAGCTCGATCGATTCGATCGAACAGGTGCATTTGTTTGTCTTTACGATTTTAGCAATGAAGCTCAATAATTCGTTCGATCGACTGTTAAAATTTATCTGTATCACAGTTATCGTTATTGGAGTTTTCTATCGCGTCACCAATTTAGGATTTAAATTTTATTGGGGAGATGAAGTTCGCACGTCGATGCGAATTTCAGGATATACAGAAGAACAAGTCGTTAAAACGAGCTATACTGGAAATGTTTTGGCATTCGCTCAATTACAGCATTACCACTATCCCCACGAAGAGCGATCGATTTCTAATACACTTTCGGCTTTAGCCCACCATCCCGAACATCCCCCTTTATATTATCTTTCAGCTCGGATTTGGGTGCAGTTTTGGATGCAGTGGTTTGAAGATTCAATTGCCGTAACGCGAAGTCTCTCAGCATTCTTTAGTGTTTTAGCAATTCCCTGTGTATTTTGGTTGTGTCGAGAGTTGTTTGCTTCGCCGAGAGTTGCATGGATTACAACGGCACTTATTGCTATTTCTCCATTACATATTCTATACGCTCACGAGGCGAGACAGTATAGTTTATGGACGCTGACAACGCTGTTTTCGAGTGCAGTGTTAATTCGATCGATCCGTGTTTGTTCTGTCAAGTCTTGGGGAATATATTCGATTAGCATTGCAATGGGTTTGTATTCCCATCTGTTTTTTACATTCGTTTCGATCGCTCACGGAATTTACATCTGGGGGACAGAGGGGGTTCACCGCAGTAAAGTTGTCGTTTCTTATCTTGTCTCCAGTGCGATCGGCTGGCTTCTGTTTTCGCCGTGGATTTTTATTATTTTAACTAAAGCCTCGAGAACCAGTGAGGCGATCGATGAAGGAGAGTCGAGTGTTGAAGTTTCATTTTTGATTTATCGTTGGCTTCGCAATTTAAATCGAGTTTTTTTGACAGTAATTTGGGTAATCTCAATTTTATTTTGGCGCTCTTTGTTGTTTATGCACTTTATATTTTAATACGAGAAACACCTAAAATGGTTTGGCTTTTAGTATTGGCGATCGTTGGAACGAATGCCCTAGCACTCATGATTCCTGACGTTTTATTTGGTTCCCGTCGATCGGCAGGATTGCGATATTTATTTGCTGCATATACAGGAATTCAAATTGCTGTTGGCTACTTGTTTTCGACAAAATTACAATCGTTAAAGGTTTGGCAGCAGCAAGCCTGGCGAGTTATTTTTATTTTATTTTTAACAGTTGGAACAGTTGCAGGCGCGATCGATCTTCAAAAAGAAGTGACTTGGAACAAGAGTGACGACAAAGCAAAATTTTATATTCCAGCCGCTGAAAACATCGATCGATCGACCGATCCACTCTTGATTACAGCTGCCGATCCAGTGCAAGTTTTAACCTTGAGTTATCGCGTCAAACCCGAAACAAAATTTCAATTGTTGCCAGACGATAAAATTCAGACAATCCCAAAAGATCGATCGATATTTTTGTTTAATCCCTCAGAGCGTTTAAAACAAAAGATTGAAAATTTGGCAAATGGAACTCTCGAACTCGTCGAAAACCGTAAGGACGAATTAAAATTATGGAAACTAGATCGATAAAAACATTACTGCACAAGACTTGCACGAACAAAAAATAAGTTAAATCCGGGGTTTTTGTTAATAAAAAAACCCCGGATTTAAAAAATTTACTAAAATCGAATAAAATGATTTTTTGAATTGAATTTAACAAGTCAAAATATTTCGATAAAAAATACGAATTTTCTAGAATTTAAAAATTCTAGAAAATTCAAAATGCCTGCAAATCGAAATATCTAGAATGTAACGAAGAACTTTGAGAATTTTCAAGATATTTCTTTTAATTTGTGACAACTCGAGTCATTCCAACCGTTACGAATTTTGAAACTCGACGATCGAACGTCCGGAGTGAGGCTAAGTTGGAAGCGAAATAAGGAATAGGCCCCTTCTATTTTTTAACTTTTCGACCCAACTATGCGAAACGCCTCGATCGCGCTGCTGTGTGCAGCCTCCTTTACCCTTACCTCACCGCTTCTCGCCATAGAACCCCAGGAAACTGCAACGATGAGCGAACCCACAGACGAACGAATCGCAGCATATGACCGTTACCGTCAAGTTATCGATCGAACCACCCAGATGGTTGGCGATAATACAGCACAGGCCCTCGTTCGCGATTACGGCTTCAATATCGTTAACGTGATGTGGGAAGACACGGGACGGTATGACAACTCCGCAGTCGGCCCCAACATCAGCGATTTAACCATTCAAGTGCAACAGTACAACCCCCACAGCAACCAGTACGAACTGCACCTGATGCCAGTCATTCGCTATCCCAACTTTACAGATTTTACCGCCGACATTCCCATCGATCGATTTTCGCTCCTTGTTGGAAACGAAAAAGGCGAATCCTTAAACCGCGTTTCCTTAAGCGAAGTCCTCGACAACCTGCGCGACTACCTCAGCGAACCCGATTCTTGGGAGAGTGAAAATACCTCCCTCCTCGCCGAACGGGATACTCACGTTCTCGTCAGCGCACAAGCGTGTTTTCTCCCCATCCCGCAAGGAGATAAAGCACAATTTAACCCCGTTCTCTTCAACTACCAGTCTTACCAAGGCGATCCCGCCGTTTTAACCCTCCTCGCGACCCGAGAAGGAACCAGCGTCACCATCATCGACAACGTTCGCGACGCTTTTGAAGCCGGCCCCACTTGGGGACAACGACTGTTCTTCAACCAAGACGGCGAACGAGCCAGCCTCACCGGACAGCGTTTGAGTGACTTTCAAACCGAAACCGCCGAATCTAGAGAATCGAACGAACCCGTCGACGAACCCACCACTGAAGCCGCCGGACAGTCAGGATTAAACATGGTGATGGTGATTCAAGTTCCCTTGAAACAGAAGTACCCCATGCAATTCGACGACACGATCCTCGCCGCACCCATGGAAGCAGAGGCGACTCGCGGGCCTGTAGAAAGTGACGTAGAAGATGCGGTCATCGGCCACGGAGACGTGGAAGGCCCGTTTACGGAAATCGACGGACTCGCCATCGAACGCGATCCCGATTTCCCCATTCGCGTCACCGTCCAGTTTTACAAAGCCACCAGTAACGGGATCGTCTCCGTGGACGATCTCGATGACATTCACGAACAAATTACCCGCGTTTATGTAGATGCAGATTACGTCGGAAGCCTCGTTGTCGATGGCGAAACCGATCGACCGACGGAATATCAAGGCTCGCACCAAGAACCTGAAGATTGGTGGGATGTTTTCTGGGAACGCCACCGTCAAAATACAGGACAAACTCCTGCAGAAACTCTGGAAATGCTGCGCCGTCTGTTTAACCAAAATCGCATTCCCGAGGATGTATGAGCGACGAAACGACCCTCTTTCAACGCGATCCCTTTGCAGACGGAACGATCGACGATCCCCTCGTCGAAATCCGCACTTACAACGGTACGAGTAACAACCTCACCCCGGAGCGAACGACTTACGGCGCTTCGGGAGAGCCGTTTTTACGTTTGTATCCTCCCGAGTACGAAGATGGAGAGAATACGCCAGCGGGAGTGGGAAACCGCCAACCGATTCCAATTTACACCCAGGAAGAAGTCGATCGACTGGCTGCGCTCGGACGTACTGTCGTTCCGAATAGCGATCCCTCGATCGACGCACCGTTTCTGGAACTGAATCCCCCCGATCGACCCAGTCCTCGCGTCGTCAGTAACGTTCTCTCCGACCAAGACGGACAAAGTATTCCCAACTCGCGGTTCTTAACCGATCTGTCTTGGAGTTTCGGACAGTTCGTCAACCACGATATCGATCTCGCGCTCGAAGGCTTTGAGGAAACGAACCCCAATCGCGATCTCTCGTTTCCCATCGATATTCCTGTAGACGATCCCGACTTCGGCGAAAATACCTCCGGCGCGCGTCCGAACAACCAATTTGCGTTCGAGCGAGATGCTGTCGCATCGGGAACCGGCGTTAACGACGTACCGGGAACGGGAGTCAACCGCATTACGGCGTGGCTCGACCTTTCGACAGTATACGGGTCGCACGTGGAAATTGCGCGAGAACTTCGATCGAATACGGATGGAAAGCTGCGTGTGACTCCCACTGAAACCGGCGATCTCCTTCCCGCTAACAGTCCCAGTCCCACGCGGGAGGGAAAACCGATTTCGCAACCGGGAGCGTTTCAAGAGGTGGGATTCGCCACTGGAGACGAGCGCGTCAACGAAAACAACAGTCTCGCCGCGCAACACACGCTCTGGGTTAGAAATCACAACCGCCTCGCAGAAGAACTGGCGCAGGTTCACCCCGATTGGACGGACGAGCAACTGTTTCAACAAGCGCGTCAACTGAATATCGCACAGTATCAAAACATCGTTTTCAGCGAGTGGCTCCCGTCATTACTGGGAGAAAACAACCCCAATTCGCTGCGTTCCTACGAAGGTTACGACGACACGCTCGATCCTCAAACGAGTAACGTCTTCGTCACTGCGTCGCTTCGCATCGGTCACACCTTAGTCAGTCCGACGATTTTACGACTCGACGAAAACGGCGAAGTCGATCCTCGGGGAAATATCAGCTTTTTCCGCAATTTCAACGCGCCTGACGTAACGGAAGGAGAAGATCTCGATGTTCTGTTTCGCGGCTTGGCCTCGAAGTTTTCGCAAAACGTCGATACGAAAGTCGCCGACGATCTGAGAAATGCGCTTCCCGATTTCATCGGCGCGACGCCAATTCCGCTGGGTGCAGTGGGTTTCGATTTAGCCTCGGCGAACGTCCAGCGGGGACGCGATCGAGGAATTTCGGATTACAACCAACTGCGGCGAACTCTGGCGGAACAGTACCCAGAGTTGGGAATTCGTCCGGTGACGAGTTTTGCGGAAATTACGTCTGACCCGGAATTACAAGCAGCGTTAGAAACAGTTTACGGAACGGTTGAAGATATCGATCCGTGGATTGGGTTACTCATTGAAGATCCGGTTCCGGGGTCGAGTTTCGGCGCGACGCAAGGTGCGATTTTCCGCGAACAGTTCGAGCGCATTCGCCACGCCGATCGATTTTGGTTCGATCGAAACTTAGAAAACGGCGGATTTTTTACCTCTGAGGAAATCGCCACCATTCGCGATACGTCATTTTCAGATATTCTGCGGAGAAATACCAAGATTCAGGATATTCAAGACAATCCGTTCGTTTTGATGAGTCTGGGAAAAGACGACACGGAGGAGATGAACGGCGGTGTCGGTGAGGATTCAATGCTCGGAATGGGAGGAGACGATCGAATCTTCGCCGCCGCTGGAGACGACGCAATCGCGGGAAATCAGGGAAACGACGATCTCGAGGGTGGGTTGGGGAACGACCTGCTGATGGGAGGAAAGGCGTTCGATCGATTGACGGGAGGCGAGGGTAACGACATCCTCAACGGCGATTGTGATGGTGACACGCTAATGGGAGGTGCGGGTGCAGATACGTTCGCGTTCGGACGGGAAGGGGTGACGTTCGAGGCGTTGGGAATCGATTCGATCGAGGATTTTGTCAGTGGGGAGGATTCGATCGAGCTGTCTGTGGAGATGTTTGTTTTACCGCAAGGGACAGTGACTGTAGAAACCGTTGATGGAAATGCAGATCGATCGGAGGCTTCGATCGTGTTCGATCGATCGACGGGAGCGTTATTTTACAATCCCAACGGAGCCGATCTCGGCTTCGATTCCGGCGGCCAGTTCGCCACGCTTCAACCCGGTTTAACTCTCTCGGAAGGAGATGTTCGAGTCGTTTAATCTCATGGGGGTTCGAGTCATACTGACTGAGTTCCCAGCGGGTGCATCTCAAGACTGTAAAAATTGTTGTCGGTGCGTTACGCGGGAATCTCATTCGTCTCGACTTCAGCTGAATTTTGTAGCCCGCTAACACACCCTACGCCTCTCAAATGCTCCCTATTTCCTCATCTCCTCGCATTTGTGGAATGAGATAAATCGCACCAGATACGAGTGTTAAAACCACAGACAGCCAAAACGCAACCAATCCGGCATTTGTCCAGGCTTGAGAGAGCGGTGCGAGCAGCAGTACGATCGCAGTAATTTGAGCGACGGTTTTGATTTTTCCCCACCAATTCGCGCCAGAAATGGTAGTTTGACGGACTCGCCAACCCGCAACCGTCAATTCCCTGGCCAAAATCAAGAAAACGCCCCAAGCCGGAATAGTTCCCCATTCAATTAATACGAGGAACGGTGCAAATACCAACAGCTTATCGACGAGTGGATCGAGAAATTTTCCCAAGTCGCTGACTTGATTGAAGCGACGAGCAACGTATCCATCAACCCAATCCGTTAGAGCTGCGATCGAGAAAATCGCCAAACCAATCCATCGATCGATCGGCGTTGGATTCGATAAAAAATACAGCAAAAATGGGATTCCCAGCATTCGCGACAGGGTAATCCAAGTTGCAACAGTCATTCAATTTACGATTGACAGTTTACGATTGTTTTTTATGAAACTTATCTCCTAAAGATTGCAACTTAGCTATTTTTTGAAATTTGCGTTTTATCGAATTTTAAAACTCAAAAAACAAATCTAAAGTCCCCCGGAAAACAAGTGAGCGTATCGGGAGACCTCGTTCGTCACATCGGAGGTAGAGGCGTGGCGGGGTTCGCAAAACGCTCGTTAATCTCAGTCGAATTTCAAACACTTACGGTGTGGGTGACAAATCGTCGATGACTTTAACTTTGCCCTGACGTACAGCGCGCATCAGTCGATTGACCGAGCGGCGGTCGTCTTCACTGAGGGAGTCATCCAACGAAGCGGCCATGAGTCCGTAACAGTCGGTTCGGGTCAGTACGCCCGTATCTCGAACTGAGACGAGAATTTCCGAAATCGCCCCGGGTAACAATTGGAGTTCCGGTACCATTAGCCTACGGCGAAAAATTCGGTACTTCCAGTATCACTGAGTCCGATCTCGAACTCAGCGATCGATCTCTCGTCATCTGCAAGATCTCGATCGTCATTCAATGCGATCGAAATCACAATTCGGGAGATGAAGCGGTAGAGAACGAAGCGAAGACTTCTCATCACCCAGTCATCCCGTCACCGCCTCATCTGTCCTCGTGTCCTTCCAAGAACACACCAATCCGTCGGAACTTCTCATAACGGAGGTTGCGGCGTTGGTCGGGGGTCATCGCCGAGAGGTTCGCGAGTTCTTCGAGTAACGCCTTTTTAAGAATCTCTGTCGCTTCAATCGGTTTCGTGTGAACGCCACCCAGGGGTTCTGGAAGCAGTCGATCGAGAATGCCTAAGTCCTTGAGATCGCGAGCCGTAATCTTGAGGGCTTCTGCAGCTTGAGGACTCTTGGAAGCATCCTTCCAGAGAATCGCCGCACAAGCTTCCGGGGTCGCCACCGTGTACACGGCGTGTTCGAACATGAGTAGTCGATCGCCGACACCAATGCCCAAGGCCCCCCCCGATCCGCCTTCGCCAATCACGGTGCAGACGATCGGTACGTCGAGGCGAAACATCTCGCGCAGATTGTACGCGATCGCCTCTCCCTGACCGAGATGTTCCGCTTCGATACCCGCCCACGCCCCAGGCGTATCGATAAACGTGAGAATTGGCATTCCGAATCGATCGGCGTGTTCCATCAAGCGCATGGCTTTGCGATAGCCCCCAGGGGAGGCCATACCAAAATTGCGTGCGACGTTATCTTTCGTGTCTCGTCCTTTTTGATGGCCGAGCATGACCACCGGGATACCCTCTAAACGAGCCAGACCGCCAACGAGTGCCGGATCGTCCGATCCCCCTCGATCGCCATGGAGTTCGATCCACTCGTCACTAATCGCTTGAATGTAATCGAGCGTACTCGGCCGCTGAGGATGACGTGCCAGTTGTAAGCGTTGTGCCGGAGATAAACTGCCAAAAATTTCTTGTCGCAGTTGCCTGGCCCGCTCTTCCAACTGGTAAATCTCCTCCGACACGTCAACGTTCGTTTCGTCAGCGATATCGCGGATTTGCTGAATTCGCTTTTCCAGCTCGACGAGAGGTTTCTCGAAGTCTAATAGCATTTGGAGATCGGAGGTTAGAGACTAGGATAGAGAATACGGGCGCACCGGCCGCGATTATCCTCGAACGAAAGACAAGAGGGGTTTAAACCCGTGTTTGATCGAGACGTCACCAATCAGTTCCATTTTTTCAACTGAAATTTGATTGCGTCCCCAGGAAAAGTTCGTGTGCCATTTCTCGAATTCCAATAACATCGATTCGGCAAAACACGCAAACATCTGTCGAGCCGGTACGTCCATATTGACTATCTTCATAATCCGCCAGTCAATATCGAGCGAGTGTTCGACAATTCCGCCTTTGAGAACATAGACACTCTCCGGACGATCGACTTGGTTGTCTAAGTTCTTCGGATAGCCGCCATCGATCAGTAAGCAAGGTTGCTTGAGTGTTTTCGCGTCGATCTGAAGGCCTTGGGGTAAACTCGCCACCCAAACCACGATATCGGCTTGCGGGAGTGCTTCCTCGAGAGCCATCACCTTACCGCGTCCGAGTTCGTCTTGTAACGCTTGCAAGCGCGCTCGATCTCGGGCAACGAGCAACAACTCCGACACGTCCGTTCGAGTGTTCAACCATCGGCACACAGCACTACCGATGTCTCCAGTTGCGCCCACAACGGCAACTGTCGCTTTAGACAGTTCGATGCCGAGTTTCTGGCTTGCTTGCTCGACTTGACGACAAATAATGTACGCCGTGTGCGTGTTGCCTGTGGTAAAACGCTGGAAATCGAGCGTAATGTTACGAATTCGCTTAATTTGATTCAGGTTGAAATTCTCGAAAATAATGGATGAAAACCCGCCCAGTGCTGTAATATCGAGTCCGATCTTTTGGGCGTGTGCCATAGCGTTGATAATTTTGCGCGTGGCGGCCTTAATGCGTCGTGCGGCCAACATCTCTGGCAAAAAGCACGACTCGACGTATCGACCCTCGATCGTTTGACCCGTTATGCTCGTCACGGTGATGTTATCGATAGTTTGCGGGGGAGCAGAACACCAAAAGTCCAACCCTTCTGCCGCAAAAGCGTCGTATCCCAAATCCTGAGCGACGGATCGGGCGTGTTCTAAATTCGTCAGGTGACCGATTAAACCAAACATGGGCAGATCGTTAGAGAACCTGTCTTTCAGGCCGCGAAACGGTAATGAGTAACCATATGGGTTAATAAACCTTTACATTACTATAGGAAAGGCCACTTCTCAAGCTGTCCGCGAAAAACTGCCCGCTTTCACCGAGAAAACGGGCAATCGAAGGCAATATTTGCCCCTTCAAAACGCGAAGACGCAATTCTCAGACACCTTGGCGCAAACCTTGAGCCAGCATCCGCACGGTTTCGCGAGTGTTGAAGCCAATGTTACCGAGGGCTTCGCCGTAAGAGATCGTAAAATCTTCGATTAACTCTTCTTTGGCCATGTGAAGCACGTTCGCATCGTCCTCGACTTGGTTGAGCATCCCCCAAACGAGCGGCAGGTTTTGGCGATTCGCTTCTTCAATTCGAGGCTTAACTTCTTCAAAGCGTGCTTTGAGCCACTCTTCACCGAAGTTTAAGTGCAAGTATTCGTCTTTAACAACGCCTTCTGTGATTTTGTGGGAGAAGGAATCTGCAACGGGGAGGTAGATATTGTAAGCCGAGATCGCGAAGCATTCGATGATTAATGCTTGAATTACCAAGCAAGTCACGATATCTCCTTCCTCACCGGCTTTTTGGAAGTTGTCGCGCAGCTTGGAGAAGAACTCGCGAGCGAACTCCATGTCGGGGGTAACTTCCAGGTTCCGGCCACAAGCTTGAAACCCTTTCTCGTGACGGCGCTCCATTTTGGCCAGAGCCGTTAATTTGTCTTGATGCTCCGGCAGCAATTCCGCTAACTTAACAAAATTTTCGTAAGCTTCGTGCTCCCCTTCGATCACGATAGCGTTAATGCGGCTGTAAGCGTCTTTATAGGTTTCGCTTTGGTAATCGATCGTGGGGGTGGCTTCTAACTGCGGCATATGTTTCCTATCTCCTCATCCTCAAGATGGTGGGGGGTGTAAACGACACTCAATTGCAGAACTCAGCTTTGAGAGGGTTGCAGTCCCGATTTAAAAGAGATCGAGACGTTCGCTTCATCCGTGCCGCTAGCCAGATAAGTGTTCGATCTCACTGGCAGAGGGTCAATTCAAGGATGCCCTCCCAGACGGGTAATGTCTCAGGGGAACGGGGCAAAACCCGTTTTCCTGCTTTGTCTTGAGGGTTTAACCCACTTGGCAAAGCACCTGTAACATTTTGGGTAAAACAACTTACTGTTTACTTTACAAGGTTTAACCTAAACTTGACCAGATCTCACCGCTTCGGTTTAGTTGATATTGTCTCTCAATGACGGGGTGTCCGATGAGCGATCGATCTCCCAAGATTCCCGCGAATCCTTCGATCGAGGCAAAAGCTCGATCGAGGCAAAAATCGGCGATTGACTTCTCTAATCAGTCTCGACTGTTGAACCTGCTTTTTCTAATGGTTGGTGCGGGGATTGTGCTGTTTCCGTTGCTGGTGGTGCTTCGAGCCTCGTTCGCACCGTCGGGATCGGTTTTGAGTCTCGATTTAACCGGCTCGTGGACTTTGGAAAACTACCAACAGGTCTGGCAACGGGGTCGTTTTTGGCGAGCGTTCGCGAATTCTACGTTCGTTGCACTATCCGTTACAGGATTTCAAGTGTTAACGTCAGCCCTGGCAGGATATGCGCTGGCACGGTTGAAATTTTGGGGGCGGCGCAGCTTGTTGACGGCAATCTTAGCAACCTTAGCCATTCCGTTTCAGTTGCTCGTGGTGCCGGTTTTTTTGATTCTGAAGTGGGGACACCTGCTCGATACTTACGGTGCCTTGATTCTACCCACTGCGGTGAACGGATTCGGGATTTTTTTGATGCGACAGTACTTCGTGACGATTCCCGTTGCGTTGGAGGAAGCGGCTGCCCTCGACGGTGCGAATCGCTGGCAAATTCTCACGCAGGTGATGCTTCCCTTATCTCGTCCGGCGTTAGTTACACTCTCTTTACTCGCGTTTATCGGGGAGTGGAACGATTTGTTTAAACCGTTGGTGTTTACCACCCAACCGGCACTCCAAACGGTTCAGTTAGCCCTCGCTGAGTTTCAAGAGCAGTTTACAAACGATTGGCCGCTACTGATGGCGGCTGTTGCCATCACAACGCTTCCGATTTTGGTGTTGTTCTTCCTCGGCCAACGCCAGTTCGTGCGTGGCATTGCTGCGACGGGGGTCAAGTCTTGACGGCCTCGAAGGCGATTTGAGGAAATTCTCGGGGCTAATGCCTGAAACACGAGGGCTTTCACGGTCGAGTTCTGGATGCTGGTCTCGGGTGACCGGTGGGAGCTTCTCTTCTAAAGCGATAAACTATCGATCGAGGCGCAAGCTAACTCAAGAAACGGTGCGAACGTTCGTCGCGCCGTCGTCTTCTGCCTTGCCCGAACAAGCAACCCCCTGGCGAATCGATTGGAATGGTGAGTACAGTTGCAGACCTCCTGGCTGTGCTACGAGGAGTTGAGTTGAAAGCCTTCGGTTTCGCGATCCAGTGAGGCTGGCGATATCTGTTTGGCGATACCTATTTTTTGTTCGTTGTCG
Organism: Geitlerinema sp. BBD 1991-9; assembly: GCA_001657325.1. GTDB lineage: Bacteria > Cyanobacteriota > Cyanobacteriia > Cyanobacteriales > Geitlerinemataceae > Geitlerinema. The sequence continues at coordinate 61,485 of LWRO01000023.1, forward strand.
GACTTCAATCCAAGGCCTGAATGGTTAAATTTAACGTCAGACGTGGACTCTTTCTCTCCCATCTCCTCGTCATGCTGGTCGGACTCGGAAGTTTTATCGTTATCAGCAAGATTTATTCCCCCCGACAGTTCATCGTGCAACTCGAACGCATGGAACACACGGAATTTTTTAGCGTTCGATCGGTGAAAACTTACCTCGTCAAAGGGTTTGAAATTACCTGGAACCGCAGTACGTTTGGAGCGGCGATCGCCGGAACATCTGCCGCAGGACTGTTTAGTTACTGGCTGTCGAAGCGCATCACCGAACCTTTACGAAAGATGCGCCAAATCACGCAAAAATTTGCCGCCGGACAGTTTGACGAACGAATGCCCACGAGCGAAATTCCAGAATTTCACCAACTCAGCCTCAGCTTCAACCGCATGGCGGATAGTATCACCGATATCGAACAGCGTCGTCGGGAGCTGATCGGTGATATGACCCACGAATTGCGAACCCCCTTGACGGTGATGCAAGGATATCTCGAAGAACTCGCCGACGGCCGCCTCGAACCGACCCCAGAAACGTACTACAAACTGGCCGGCGAAACCCGTCGTCTCGAACGTCTGGTCAACGATTTACAGGAACTCTCGAAAGCCGAGGCGGGATACCTCACGATCGACGCACAACCGATGTCGCTACAGCCGTTGTTAGAGTCGTTGGTCGATCGACTGTCCGAACAACTTCCCGAGGAGTTGAGTTTGCATTTCAACTGCTCCCCCGACTTGTCCCAAGTTCTCGCCGATCGCGATCGAACCGAACAAATTCTGATTAATTTATTAGGCAATGCCGTTCGCTATTCCGACGAAGGTAAGATCTGCGTTCGCGCTTGGCACGACGAATCCGTCGTTTGGGTGGAAGTCAGCGATACGGGAATTGGAATCGCACCGGAAGATTTACCTCACGTGTTCGATCGATTTTGGCGAGCTGAGCGATCTCGCTGTCGCCATTCTGGCGGAACGGGCATCGGTTTGGCAATTACACGGCGACTGGTGGAGCTTCAAGGGGGACGTATTGAGGTTGAAAGTGAGTTAAACCAAGGGAGCCAGTTTCGCTTTTCAATTCCTCGGGTTCACTAGAGCGCCAGTACAGAAGTAATGGCAGGGTGTGTTACGCAGACAAAAAATGGGCTGAAAATCCAGTTAATGAGATTTCCGCGTAACGCACCCTGCACTTTTGTACCGCTGCTCTAGGAACGAAAAACCGATCGAAAAACGTGTGAGTGCGTTTTCACGATTCATCTTTGTAGAAGCGATAAAACAGTCGTTCGTTTTTAAAATCGTGTTCGTCGTGGACGTGATGGATAATCCCTCGATCGATCGGCAACTGTCCTAATTGAATCGCAACTTTCAGGCTGGCTTTCTGCGTCCGCATCAACCATTCGACTGCATCCGTACCGACAAATGCGTTCGGATAGGTTCTCAAACCAAATCGGCGATTTTTAATTTCAACGCCATCCGATCCACGCATTTTTCTGGCGAGATCGTCCAAATCCAGGCTCTCTAGATCGCAACGATCGTCGCTAAAATCCAGTAGCGACTCAGCTCGATCGAAGTCGATCGTTTCCAGTGTTGAAGGCGTTTCACCGTCAACATCCAGGTCGGTTAATCCCGATCGATCGATCCATGCCGAAACTGCTCGATCGAGTTTGGGCGACTTCAAATGTAAATCTCGCTGGGGAAAGGGAATTTCGATTCTGTACTTTGCCAAACTCGCGTGAATGCGATAGTTTAATTCGCTGCGATACTTAAACTGTTTCTGAGGTTCGCGAATCCAAACGAACAAATCGAAATTGAGCGAACTATCGCCAAATTCTTGAAACCAAACTTGGGGGGCGGGGTAGCGCAAAATCTCAGGATGGCTTCGAGCCGCTTCTAACAAAGCTTTACGAACGAGAGGAACTTTAGAACCATAAGCGACACCGACAGGAACCCGAAAACGACTGACAGGATTGCCATGGCTCCAGTTGACAATTTCCTGTTCGAGAAAGCGGGAGTTGGGGACGATAATCGAAAGTTGGTCGAGGGTGACTAATTCGGTACTGCGCGATCCGATGCGTTCGACCGTGCCGACGAGATCGCCGATTTGAATGAAATCGCCCACTTGAATTGGACGGTTAAAGGCGATAATAATGCCACTGATGAAGTTATTGGCGATGTTTTGCAAGCCGAAGCCAACACCAACCCCCACGGCACTGGCGAGAACGGCGAGAGAGGCGATATCGATGCCCCAACTTTGTAAGATCGCCAAGATGCCGATAAACGTCAATCCCGCACGAACCAAGACCCCGAGTGCGTCGCGAACGTTTCGATCGTCGGCAATTTGTAGGATTTGCGATTTAAACCAGTTGGCAAACCACCCCACCAGCACCCACAAGGCAACGATCGCCGCCAACAACAGCAATAAATCCAAAATCGAACAGTATCGATCGCCAAAGGGAATAATGGGTTCGGTAAAGGTCGAAACAACCCGGTAACGCACGCTCCGCGTGACGGGAAACAATCCCGTGACGAAGTACGCTACCCCCAACCACAAAACGTTCTGAAGGCTGTTGAGTAGCAGTCGAAGCACCTGTTGGCGCTTGCGTTGGATGGCTGAGATCGAGGGTCGGTGTTGACGGCGCAGTAGCCCCCGTTGGAGGAGAAACAGGGCAATTTGCACGACTGCGGCGATTACCAGAATGCGGATTGCGGTTTGTATCGATCGACGGACGTACTCGGGTGTCCGTTCGCGTTCGGCTCGTTCCAAGGCGGTTTCGATCGATCGTTTCCACGCCCGAGCTTGTTCCTCGATCTCGATGCCGGGCATAATATCGCCTTCCGTCACGGTGAGAAGGTGAACGTCGTTGAGGCGTAGGGTGGTGCTGCCGTTGAGGGTGACGATGCGAACGGTGTGAGGCGATTCAGTCACTGTATTTTGAAGAATTTGGTTCGCTCGATCGGCACGTTCTTCAGCTGAAAAGTTTCCCGACGAGCTGACCTCTAAAACGAATCGACCATCGAGAACGACAGGGGCAGTTTCGCGTCCGTCTGTCTGCATTTGGGCGAGAACAGGTGTTGTAAACCCCAGTAAACCCAACATCAAGAATCCCAGCACGATGAGCCGTTTGAGCATCTTCAATCCTTGGATGCGCGCTTCGGCTTCTATTGTCTCTTACTGCTAACAAGTCTTGATAAGATAACCGCAGTTAACGCTAACGCGATCGAAGGCAGTGAGAATCAAATGCGAATTTTAGTGATGGGTGGAACGCGCTTCATCGGGATTTACCTGACGAAGCAATTGGTGGAAGCAGGTCACGAAGTCGTGCTGTTCAACCGTGGAAACAATCCCGCTCCCGTAAAAGGTTTGAAACAGATTCACGGCGATCGAACGGATGCCGAACAGTTGCGTGAAAAGCTCGACGGTGAATCCTTCGATGCAATTTTTGACAATAACGGACGCAAACTCGGCGACACGCAGCCGCTAGCGGATTTATTTAAAGATAAAATTCAGCATTTCGTCTACGTCAGCTCAGCTGGAGTTTATCTGAAATCCGATCGAATGCCCCATATTGAAGGGGACGAGATCGATCCTCAAAGTCGCCATCGCGGAAAGTTCGAGACGGAGGCGTATTTAGCCGAACGAGGCATTCCGTTTACGTCAATCCGTCCGACGTACATTTACGGGCCGCTGAATTACAATCCTCTCGAAGCTTGGTTTTTCGATCGAATCGTCCGAGATCGATCGATTCCCATTCCCGGTCGTGGAATGCAAATCACGCAGTTGGGACACTGTGCGGATTTGGCCGAGGCTATGGTGGCCGTTCTGGGTAACGACACCGCTATCGGTCAGATTTATAACGTCTCGGGCGAACGTTACATCACCTTCGATGGTTTGGCCAAAGCTTGCGCGATCGCAGCGGGGAAATCTCCCGAAACGCTAAAACTGGTGCATTACGATCCGAAGCAGTTCGATTTCGGTAAGCGCAAAGCGTTTCCCCTTCGATCGCAACATTTTTTCTGCGACATTCACAAAGCCCAACGGGATCTCAATTGGCAACCGAAATTCGACCTCGTTTCTGGCTTGAAAGATTCGTTCCAAAACGACTATTTAGCGAACGGTTGCGATCGAGCGGATGTCGATTTTTCGACGGACGACGAAATTCTCGCAGCGGTTTGATATTGGTATGAAATGCGAAACCCGCACGGGGCGGCGATCGCGTGTGAAATCTCGATCGTTCGATCGAGATTTCAATTTACGGTGGCGAAGCGGCTATGCGGATGTCGTTCTCGTTTTTCAGGGGGTTTTCCTACCGCTTGCGCTTCAGGGCGGGAATACCAACGACACCTAAAGTCATCAGAGCGATGATAGAAGATGGCTCGGGAACCGACTGCGGGACGCTCGAGAGCGCTGCAATCGCATCGATGTCCGCACCCGCCTTGAAGTTGTTATAGGTATTGTTCCCAGTGTCCGTCACGCGAACAAAAGAGAATACTGTGTCGGGAGCGATGTTTTCTTGGCTCAGGAAAGAGTCGATATCAATCCCTACACCAAAATCGTAAGCTGCATTTTGGCGATCGGCGATTCCCACCTCATACCAGGTGACATTGTCGGTGCTGATTTCGACAAGCATCTCTTCAGCAATACCGCCAATTTCAAAGATCCACAAATCGGAGTCGCTGTTGCCACTGCCGATTAGGGCGTTATCTGTGAACTCCACCGTGAGACTGCCTTCGCGGCCTAGAGAAGTACCGATCGAATTATCCCATTGACCGAGGGAGCCGTCCTGAGTCATTTCGGATGTCCAGTTGGCAGAACCCAGAGCCGCCTCGGGATCGTAAACCTGCCACCGCTCGTCTTGACGGTTTGCATCTCCAAAGAATGCGTTCCAGTCGTTACTTCCACCTTGCTGGTAGTCAACAACGCGATCGGCATAAGCCCCTTCATCGATCGGAGCTGACTGTGCTTTCGCTACGTCGATACTCGAGAAGGTGACGGCAAGTGTCGTACCCACTGTTGCCAGTAACAAAGACTGAAAACGGTAGGGTGCGGCAACAGACTGCATTGCTAATTTTTTGAAGATGGAGCGTTTCATCGCGGTGTCCTCAATCTGTCGTGTTGGCATCTCTTGTTGTACTCTGCATTTAGAATAGACAGTTTTTCTAAAAGATTCCAGTAATAAAACAGCTCTTTATTGAGTCTTTAAATTGAGAAATTGTTTGTTTTTCAAGGCATCAAAAAACTAAGTAATTTTCGCAAAAATTCTTTTTTATAAACTCCAAAAGACTACCAGCAGGAATTTTCAAGCTTTTATCCTGTCTTTCTATATTGTTGAAAATCTGTAAAATTTATATTTTTTACAAGAAAAAATGTGTACAATTACGCAAGATTTTTTAGGCAGAGTTGAGGCTTGCGTAAAATCGCGATGGCTGTTAACAAATAACTGCGGACTCAAAGGATAAACTCTAAATTCACAGTAGCTTTACAATCGTGAAGCTAGAAGTATCCGTTTCTAAAAGAGTCTGTTGGAGTTAAGGCGATCGGCATAAAAATTAGGGTTTGTCGGGACGGGGAAGCCCCGCCCTTGAGTTGCGATGATTTGTATCAGTTCATCCCGATCTCACTCCAAGTCTGACAGACCCCTCTAATACCATTTTTAAAAATTCATGCCATAGATGTCTGTCGGGGCGAACGGTGTTCGCCCAAGTTCAGCCGAAGATCTCTAGCAGGATTATCGATATAAAGAGACGGAAAATGTCAAAAAAGCCCGACTCGTTAGCGGCGAGCCGGGGTCAGGTTCTGGAAAGTGATTTTTGCAATCTGTAAGGATTACGTCGCTCTCGAGGCGGTGGATTTTGACGCAGTAGATTTCTAAACGTCCTCAGCAAATACAAACCGACGCAATTCACTGGGATCGGGTTCGGGACTCGATTCGGCGAATGCGACTGAGTCGTCGATCTCCTCTTGAATTTTCTTTTGAATATCTTTGAGTTCCTCGGAACTGACAAGCTTGCGCTCGGTGAGATACGTTTCAAATCGGCGAATGGGATCGCGCGCGAACCAAATTTCTTTTTCCTCTTTCGATCGAAGTTCGTCAGGATCGGCGAGGGAGTGTCCGCGGAAACGATAGGTCAGCGCTTCGATCAGCGTCGGCCCTTCACCTGCACGGGCCCGTTCGACAGCCTCTTGCGCGACTGCTCGCACCGCCATCACGTCCATTCCATCAACTTCAACACCCGCCATGTTAAAGACGCTGGCTTTTTTATAAATTTCCGGTTGCGAGGTTGCCCGTTCGTGAGCCATCCCGATCGCCCATTTGTTGTTTTCGACGACGAAAATAATCGGCAGTTTCCACAACGAGGCCATGTTTAAGGTCTCGAAGAACTGACCGTTGTTACTCGCACCATCGCCGAAGAAACAAGCCACAACTTGGTCGGCCGACGAGTCGCCCATGACTTCTTTCCGATAGCGAACTTGGAACGCTGCCCCCATGGCCACGGGAATTCCTTCTGCGACAAAGGCATAGCCGCCGAGCAGTCGGTGTTTTTCCGAGAACATATGCATCGACCCCCCGCGACCTTTGCTGCATCCGGTGGCTTTACCGAACAGTTCCGCCATCACTTCTCTTGCGGGGACACCGCAACTGAGGGCGTGAACGTGGTCTCGATAGGTGCTACAGACGTAGTCGTCACCGGGACGCATCGCTTGGATGACCCCCGTTGAAACGGCTTCTTGGCCGTTATACAGGTGGACGAAGCCGAACATTTTACCGCGATAGTACATTTCGGCGCACTTGTCCTCGAAGAAGCGCCCTAAGACCATGTCTTCGTACAGTCGTAGCCCTTCTTCGCGGCTGATTTCAGCCGTATCGCTGTAGGACGTGGGGAGTGTGCGTTCTGTTACCATTGATGTTTCGACTTTTCAAACTGATATCTAACTAATAAATATAGGATACGAGACGAGTTGCAGAAATGCGGAACGTATATCGTTATCCGTTTTTCGTCACCTGTCGATCGTCACCCGTCATTGGGAAAAATCGAAAAATGGACAAACGGATTGTCCGGTCTTTTATCGCTATCGCTGTCGGAGGATCGACTGCAAATCGCGAGTTGAGGGTCGTGCTTTCGTGCCTCGCACCTGCTCAGTGCGAGATTCGGTAAGCCCTCCTCTCTAATTACTGATTACCGATTACCCAATTTTGGTAATTTTCACTATAATTACGTTAACACCTAATTCAAGGCATTTACATTCTCGATCGATCCTCTGCGCTCCCAACTTCACACCCCAGTGAGAGCAAGCGCACCCCTTTCTGCACTCGGATGGCGATTATGTCTGTATCTCCTCCTTCCCCAACAACTGCCGAACGACGGCTAACCGTGCGTCCGGAAGACTATAGCCTGCTGACCGACCTCTATCAACTCACGATGGCAGCGTCCTACATCGGTGAGGGCTTAGAACGCCAGCAGGCGAGTTTCGAGTTGTTCGTGCGCCACTTACCCGAGTCTTTTGGCTACGTTATCACCATGGGACTCGAACAGGTTCTCGATTATCTCGAAAATTTGCGCTTCAGCGACGAACAAATCGAGACGCTACAACTCACCGGCATTTTCGCCCAAGTGAGCGATCGATTTTGGACGATACTCTCGGAGTGTAAGTTTTCGGGCGATCTGTGGGCGGTTCCCGAAGGCACTGCTGTTTTTGCTAACGAACCCCTACTGCGCGTCGAAGCCCCGCTGTGGCAAGCACAACTCGTGGAAACCGCCATTCTCAATATCGTCAACTATCAAAGTCTGATCGCGACCCGAGCTGCTCGCATTCGCGATGTTGCCGGAGATCGAGCCTTGCTACTCGAGTTCGGAACGCGCCGAGCCTTTGGACCACAAGCATCTTTATTGGCAGCGAGAGCCGCATTAGCAGCGGGATTTAATTCGACGTCGAACGTTTTGGCAGCCTTCAAACTCGGACGCAAACCGACAGGGACGATGGCTCACGCTTTCGTGCAGGCATTGCAAGCGATGGAAGGAAGCGAATCTCACGCTTTCACGGCCTTTCACAATCACTTCCCCGGTGCGCCACTGCTCATCGATACTTACAACACGATCGCTGCGGCTCGCCAAATTGCCTATCGCTTGGATTCAGGGGAAATGGATTTACACGGGGTTCGCATCGATTCAGGCGATCTCGCCGCGTTATCTCAGGAGGTTCGATCGATCCTTCCCGATATTCCCATTTTCGCCAGTGGCGATTTAGACGAATGGGAAATTGCACGGCTGTTGTCGGAGGGCGCGATCGTGGACGGTTACGGCATTGGGACACGACTGGTTTCGGGAGACGCCCTGAACGGCGTGTATAAACTCGTTGAAGTAGATGGCGTTCCCGTGATGAAAAAATCGAGCGGGAAACAAACCTATCCCGGTCGAAAACAGATCTTTCGTCGTGTTGAAAACGGACAACTCGTTGGGGATCGACTAGGATTGAGCGACGAACGACCCGAAGTCGGCGAACAACCGCTACTCGGCCTCGTCGTTCGCAACGGCGAATCGATCGAACCGCCCGATTCTTTAGAATCCATTACCAAACGCACGATCTCGAACGTGGCTTTGTTACCGAGTGGAGCCAGAGATATCGAGACACCCACTCCCCCAGTCGTCCGTATCTCTGAGGCACTCAGCGATTTGACGGATCGCGTTTCCCAGAAGTTGTAGAGTTTTTCCAAACAAGCGTGATGCGAACTTCTCTCAATCGTTCTTCTGTTCCCGAACGGGTTGCCCTTTTCGGTACCAGTGCCGATCCCCCGAGCATCGGACACCGAGCGATTTTACGGTGGCTGTCCGATCGATTCGATCGGGTCGTCGTTTGGGCTTCGGACAATCCCTTTAAATCTCACCAAACCCCCCTCGAACATCGGGCAACCATGCTCGAACTGACCATTGAGGAATTGCAGCTCGAAGATTGTCTATCACAAAATCGTAAAAATGTCAACTTCCACGCCAGCCTCAGTAGTCCCCGAACCCTCACCAGTGTCAAAAAGGCACGCGCGCTCTGGCCAAGCGCTGACTTTACGCTCATTGTGGGTTCGGACTTAGTCCCACAACTGCCCCAATGGTATCGGATCGAGGAGTTACTACAACTGGTGAAACTGCTCGTTGTCCCGCGTCCGGGATCGCCCCTGCGTTCGGAAGATGTGGAAAAATTGAAACAGATCGCTCGCGTCGAAATTGCCGATACCGATACGCCCGATGTCTCTTCGACAGCGTATCGACAAACCCGAGACGCACAGAAAATTCCACCGAGCGTCAGTGCGTATATCGATCGAGAAAAGCTCTACGCTTAGAAACCCAAACGAACAGGAGATCTATGGAACCGTGCGGAGGGTGGGATAAATCCGACCCGACAGCTTTGAAAGCATCAGTAACCCCTCGCGATCGATTGGCGGATTTTAAAGTCGGTGTCGATAACGCCATTTTTTCCGTCGATGTGGCGGAAAATCGCGTGTTGGTGTTACTGGTGCAACGACGGCGCGAACCGGCGATCGGACAGTGGAGCTTACCGGGAACGCTGGTGCGTCGGGGTGAATCACTTGAAGATGCGGCGTATCGGGTTTTAGCGGAAAAAATCCGAGTGCAACAGCTCTATCTCGAGCAACTGTACACCTTCGGCGGCCCGGGACGCGATCCCCGCGAAGCGCCGGAAAGTTTCGGGGTGCGCTATCTGTCGGTGAGTTATTTCGCCCTCGTCCAACACGAAGCCGTACAATTGATGGTTGAAGAGACCGAGGATATTGCGTGGTATCCTCTCGATCGCGTGCCAAAGCTCGCGTTCGATCACAATGAAATCGTCGAATACGGCTATCGGCGCTTGCGGAACAAACTCGAGTACAGTCCGGTGGCGTTTGAGGTGTTACCTGAAACGTTTACGCTCAACGAGCTTTACCAATTATATACAGCGGTTTTAGGCGAAAATTTTTCTGATTATTCCAACTTTCGATCGAAACTCTTAAAGTTGGGAATTCTCAGCGATACCGGAATTAAAGTGTCTCGTGGCGCAGGTCGTCCAGCCAGCTTATATCGTTTCGACTACGAGGCATTCGAGCCGTTACAAGATAAGCCAATGGTGTTTATTTGAAGTCAACCCTGTCGATGAGAATATAGGGAGATGGGGAGATGAGGAGGTAGGCGTGCGATACCTTTTCGATCGATCGAAAACCGTAAATTCTGTCATTTTTAATCGTAAATCGTAAATTGACTGATGTTGTTTCATTCTCATCCTTGGAAACTTTCGATCGAACAAGCCAAAGACATTCAAGCCAAGCTAAAATCCAAAGTCGTGATGGAAGATCGACTCGGCGACGTGCAGACGGTAGCGGGCGTTGATGTAGGATACGACAAACACACCGATACGTCTCAAGCCGCAGTCGTTGTCTTGAGTTTTCCCGAGTTAGAATTACAAGAACAGTCGATCGAGCGCTATGCCAATCCATTTCCTTACGTACCGGGTTTTCTCTCGTTTCGCGAAATTCCGGCCATCTTACAAGCCTTAGAAAAATTACAAACCCTTCCCGATTTAATTCTCTGCGACGGTCAGGGACTCGCCCATCCGAGACGGTTTGGCTTAGCTTGTCATCTCGGCGTTCTCACCGATATTCCCACGATTGGCGTCGCAAAATCCCGATTGATTGGAACCCACGACCCTGTCGGGATCGATCGAGGCAATTGGGTTTCGCTATGGGATAAAAACGAAGAAATTGGCGTTGTTTTGCGAACTCGAACCAAAGTCAATCCCGTGTTCGTTTCGATCGGACATCGCCTCAGCCTTCCGACCGCCATCGATTACACCCTACGCTGCACGCCTCGCTATCGCCTCCCCGAAACCACCCGCCTCGCCGATAAACTCTCGCGAAAACCCCTTTAGATTTTCGATGTATAAATTTACGATTGACGGATTTACGATTTACGATGAATTGACGGTTTACAATTCGCGAAAATCCATTGGATTTTCGAGGGGAAATTCCTAACACCAACACAGTTTATGAAAATCGCGATCGCCCAACTCAACCTCACTATCGGACACCTTACCGCCAATGCCCGTCAGATCCTCGAAGCTGCCTACCAAGCGGCGAGTCAGGGCGCATCGCTGCTTCTGACGCCGGAACTGTCCCTGTGTGGCTACCCGCCGCGAGACTTACTGCTCAATCCGAGTTTTGTTGCCGAAATGGAGTTACAACTCCAACATCTCGCCGAAGACATTCCCAAGGGATTGACCGTTTTAGTCGGAACGGCAATGCCCAATCCCGACGCTCGACACGTTGGCGGAAAACCTCTTTTTAACAGTATTGCGCTGTTACGAGATGGCGAAGTTCGTCAATATTTTCACAAGCGTTTGTTGCCGACTTACGACGTTTTCGACGAACACCGCTATTTTGAACCCCACGGCGAAAGCAATTTTTTCACCCTGTCCGACGATGAGGACGAATACAAAATCGGCGTGACGATTTGCGAGGATTTGTGGAACGACGAAGATTTTTGGGGAAAACGCCAGTATCAATGCAACCCCATCGCCGATTTAGCCGCTGCAAACGTCGATCTCATCGTCAACCTGTCTGCATCTCCCTATAGCCTTGGAAAACAGAAGCTTCGCGAGTCCATGTTGCGTCACATGGCGATTCGCTATCAAAAATCCGTGCTTTACGTCAACCAAGTGGGCGGAAACGACGATTTAATTTTTGATGGAAATAGCGTTGCGTTCAATGCAAACGGCCAACTCATGGCTCGATCGAATCGTTGCGAAACAGATTTTGCCGTTCTCGACTTTTTCAACGCCGGACACTTCCAAACCGCGAAAATTACCCCAGAACCGGAATCTGAAGACGAGGAAATTTGGTCGGCGTTGGTGTTGGGCGTTCGCGATTACGTTCGTAAGTGCGGCTTTTCCAAAATCGTTCTCGGGTTGAGTGGCGGTATCGATTCGGCACTCGTCGCGGCGTTAGCAGCAGAAGCCATCGGGGGGGAAAACGTTATCGGCGTGTTGATGTCGTCACCGTACACCTCCACCGCCTCCGTGGAAGACGCGATCGAGTTGGCGAAAAATTTGGGAATTCAAACCCATCACCTGCCCATTCAGGGAATTATGGACAGTTTTAGCGACACGTTATCCGAGGTATTTGCGGGAACGCAACCCGGAGTCGCGGAGGAGAATTTGCAGTCGCGCATTCGCGGGACGTTGTTAATGGCACTGGCGAACAAGTTTGGATACCTGTTGATATCTACGGGAAACAAGTCAGAAATGGCGGTGGGGTACTGCACGCTGTACGGCGATATGGGTGGCGGACTGGCTGCAATTTCTGACGTTCCGAAGATGCGCGTTTACAGTCTGTGTCGCTGGCTGAACCGCCGACAACCGGGTCAAGAGATCGTTCCCGACAACATTCTCATCAAACCCCCTAGTGCAGAACTCAAACCCAATCAACGCGATCGAGATTCGCTACCGCCTTACGACGAACTCGACGATATTCTGCACCGCCTGATTCACGAACACCAGTCAGCGGAACAGATTGCCGCAGCGGGACCCGATCGAGAAATCGTCGATCGGGTCGTGCAAATGGTCGCTCGCGCGGAGTTCAAACGCCGTCAAGCTGCACCGGGTTTGAAAATCACCGATCGTGCGTTTGGAACGGGTTGGCGGATGCCCATCGCCGCTCGCCGCACGAAGCCTGTCGGACGTTCTTTGACGGTAAAGCGTGAGGAGTGAAGCGCGAACCTGAAATCTCGTCAAAAAAGAAAAGAGGGCGACCTTGACGGTTCGCCCTCACAATTAGCGTTAAGGTGTGAGAGAGAGAAAATTAACTCAAAGCTTCGAGGAAGTCGCGGACGCGGTTGCGGCGTTTGGGTTGACGGAGTTTTTGCAAGGCCTTGGCTTCAATTTGGCGAACGCGCTCGCGGGAAAGTTCGAGGGCGCGACCGATTTCAGCCAAGGAGTAGGGCGTTTCACCCCCCAATCCGAAGCGCAGGCGAATGACATCTCGTTCGCGACTGCTGAGATCGGCGAGCAGATGTTGAAGTTCCCGTTGCAGGGATTCGCGCATCAGCAGCTCTTCCGGGGAAGCATCGTCGGTTTCGAGGAGTTCGCCGAGTTCGGTATCTTTTTCCTTCCCGACTTTGGCATCGAGGGAAATCGATCGAGGAACGCGCAGCATCACTTCGCGGATTTGATCGGAACTCATATCCAGTTCCTTGGCGATGTCGTCGATGCTGGGGATGCGGCCGTTCTCTTGGGCGAACTGGCGTTGGGCTTTTTTAATTTTGTTGAGTTTTTCGGTGATGTGAACGGGAAGACGGATGGTGCGACTTTGAGTCGCAATGGCTCGGGTAATACCTTGGCGAATCCACCAGTAAGCGTAGGTGCTGAAACGGTAGCCTCGGGTGGGGTCGAATTTTTCAACGGCGCGTTCTAAACCGATCGTTCCTTCTTGAATGAGATCGAGAAGTTCTAAACCGCGTTTTTGATATTTTTTCGCCACCGAAACGACTAAGCGCAGGTTGGCTTTAATCATGTGGGCTTTGGCGCGGATACCCTCAGCCTGTACGCTTTCGAGTTCTCGAACGGACAGGTCTGCTAGTTTGGCCCAATGGCGTTTCCCTTCAGCTAAGGTGGGCTTAAGGGTCGAGACTTCGACCTCGGCTTCGTTCGCCCATCGTTCGAGAGACGGACGGTGTCCGAGTTGAGAAGTGAGTCGGTCTCGAGTGCGGATGAGATGCACGCAGCGTTGCATGAGTTCGTCCCCTTGCTCGGCTGCATTCTGACGGATATTGAGTAAGTTGACGTAACGCTGAACTCGCTGCGCCTCGGAGACTTCTTCGTCTCGTCCGAGGAGGTTTACTTTGCCGATCTCTTGCAGGTACAGCCGAACGAGGTCTGTCGTCGTGCGACTGGTACGGGCAAATTCGTCAACATCGGCGTATTCGACTTCCATCCCCGAATTGCGATACTGTTCTGCATCGCGTTCGCCCTCGAGCATTCCGCCATCATCAGAGGCAGAGTTTTCAATGTTCTCGAGTGCTTCGCGATCGAAGTGTTCGTCGTAGTCAACTTGGGTGTATGCAGTGGTTCCTGGCATAGTACTCGTCTCAATCCCTCCAGGTAAAACGGGGGTAATATCAATCCGATAGTCGGTTGTCCTCTTTCGACGTTCGTATTTCCGATATCGAGTTTCGATCGAAAGTACGGCTCGGATGCTCCCCGGTGAATGAAATGACAATTGTGCGAACGAAACTCGAGCGTTCGCTAAGGTTTAATTGTCAAAACCCATACGAACTTGTGGACTAGAATTAGTATATGAAGGTTTCTCTGTTATTAAAGTGATTTGCGTCAAACCGCCACGTTAACCTTCATCACCACAGACGAGCGTTTCCGATCGCTTCCCGCAAATTTTAAAGTTTCTTTACCAAAACTTAACTTAATTGAAGCGATCGAAGACTGGAGCTTCCTACGATCTGAAGCGTTTTTCCGGAGGAGCAGTTTTGCGCTTAAAGTCGAGAAAACCCGGCACTCGAGACGGTTTTCAGCTTTGGCTTGCAACCCTCCATCGTCACGATGAGATCGAAATAGATTGTCACTGACTATACTAACCAAATAGCGATCGAACGACAGATTCAGCAATTCTTTTGGCGGCACCCGACCGACCCAAGCGACGACGACCGTTCTCGGAGATCGACTGCAACCAATCCGGATCGCCCAGCAAACGCTCGACGATATTACCGATTTGTTCGGCTCGATCGAGTAATATCAGCGATTGTCCTAACAGTCGACTTTGCGCTTCTGCAAAGGCTTTCGTATATTGAGGGCCGGCACCGGGAAAGGCGATGACGGGTTTACCCAAACCGGCGAATTGCTCGGTGGCCGTTCCCGCCATGGCGATGGCGAGGTCGGCTCGACGCACGCAGGATTCAAAGGCATTTTGCGTTAAAACGATGGTGGCGTTACTAAGAGCAAAACTTCGGGCCTCGGGATCGTCGATCGATCGCTTGGGGGGAGTCGGTCGCCAGCCATAGGTTTCGAGGACGTGACAGAACGGAGCGAGGTCGAGTCCGGGGGAGATCGCACCGAGAAAGGAGATCGATCGATGGGAATGCGCTTCTCGCAAAATCGCTGCTGCGTTAGCAATCTGCTCCCAGTTGCGTTCGGCTTCTGGCGATCGAGATCCAGGTAACAGCGCCACCGTCAGCGAGCGACTCTGTTCTTCTTCTTCGCTCAGTGACTTGACGGCGAACCCGTCCATCATGGGATTGCCTAAATCGTAAGCGGGGATACCGAATTTTTGTAGGTAAAGTGTCGTCAGTCCGTCTCTCGGAAAAACGGATTGACAGCGTTTGCGGCTCATGAGCCACCGTTCCCAGGGTAAATACACCGCACCCGACCAGCTTTCGAGTTTTTCAAACCAAGTTCGACGAGGTAACAATCCGATTTCGTCGCGAAGGTAGTACTCGGATTTGGCGGTTCCCACGAAAAAATACGGTGCGCCACTCATCCAGGCCAGTAGCAACGGTACGATATCGCCGACAGCTAAGATCGCTCCGCCTTGTTTAGCCCAAGTCCTCACGACACGCCACTGCGCCCAAGTCAATCCCAGCAACCCACCTCGCACGTCTCGCCACAGTTGCCGTCCGTCCATGTATACGAATCCACCAGATGGCATGGATTTGACCGGCCCGACAATTGGCACGTCGGGAAGTTTCCCATAGGCGCGGCCTTCTCCCACGATCGGCAAGGCTGCCAGGTCGGGGGCTTGGGGATGTTGTTGGAGTTCCTGTAAAATCCGAACGGCGATCGCGTCTTCTCCGTGACCGTTACTCAAGCACAGTAGCTTCACGCCCAATTCGCTCTCCAATTCGCCTTACACATATTATCGTAAGTTTTATCGTCACGTTATCAAAAAAAGTTGAGAGATGGCTTGAAAGGCGATCTTTTTCGGTGACAGCAACTCAGTTCGACTCACAAAGCTTAAAAATCAGTTTTTTTAAGCAATTAAAAGGTGTTTTTGGATGTATGTTGCAACTTAAATTGAGGTTTTTATTTTTTCGAGTCTCCCAACAAAGCATTTCAAAAACACAAAATCATTAAGACCGACAACACTGAATGCACTTTTTGATTAAATTTTAAAATACAATTTTTTTTGCAATACCTGAAGCTTAAAGATTGTATTTCGAGGATTGCTCTTTTTGTTTCAATTGCTTAAAAATCTTGAAACACGATCGAAAAATCTTGACTGTTCATAATATCACTCCAAATCCTTAAAGCTTGAAGTCCGTCTCTAAAAGTTTGAAAATTTCAAACAATACGACAAACGAAATCGAGAGTTGCCCAAACACGGGTGTCGAGAACGTAAGAATCCGTTGGTAGATCGTCGTTTGGCCAGTTGCGGAGACTCGCCTCGTGCAAGTCTTGCAAAATTGCCCGAGCGATTTCTAGCGGATTGTCGAGAATCCTGAGGGCATGGGACGCGCGCGTGGAACGAGTGCGGTCGGCGAGGAGTTTTAAAGTTTGTGAAAAAGGTCGATCGCTACACACCAGTTGCATCCTTGCCAAACCCATCGGACGAATGACTTCCCAGGTGTTCGAGGAGGGCAGTGTCACCGATTCTCCAGGCATTAGAGCTTCCTGTTGGAGTTCGATCGAGGTTTCGCCTTCAACGGATTCAAACGTCGCAAACGAGATCGCGCGTCCGCTGCTATCGAGACCGAACAGGAGGTAATACAACGGTCGATCGTCGAAATTCTCCAAGCGATATCGGATGCGATTTCCGCCAGAGAGGTCGAGGACGCCTTCCGTTGTCCCGTCCACCATTCGCATCTCGCTCGGACGTCTCGATCGTAACGTTTGCTTTTGTAGCGTTTGTACAGCACTTGATGTTTGGGCATCATCCTCAAACACCTCGAGCGTTCCCCGAACTGCCAATTGAGACGAACCGCTGTTTTCCGTTAAAGCCACGAGTTTCCCCGCCAGTAGTGCGTACAGTTGGGGGACGAGACGCTGTACCGACTTTTTAATCGCTTCGTCGTTATCGCTCAAGCTGTTCGGGATGAGTTCTCGTCCGATCGTGAACAGTCCGTAACTGCCTCGATCGCTGGGAACGGGCATCGCTTCAGCCAGAGTCTGATGTGCCAGAGTCGCCCGTCGGATTCGTCCGAACAAGCAGTCGGCGGGCTGCTCTCCCGCCAGCACTGAAGAGACATCGCGAATGGCAGAAAACGCACTCGTCGCATCCACACGCTCGATGCGTTCGAGTCGGGGATCGAGAGCAACCGTTAAGTTGAGGTGACGGGGAAGGACGCGCGTAGATTCCCGAATGAGTTGTCCTGGCTCGAGTTGAGCGAAATCCGCATTCGGTTCGTCGATGAGTTGAGCTTTAGCTGTGAGGCCGTCGCGCGATCGAATCTGGAGTTTCAGCGGTTCGCGAACGGGCGCACCCAGTCCGGACACCACAGAAAACACCGCATCGATCCCGTATCGATCGAGGACGGAAACCGGCAACCCACCCAACCACAATCGAACACTGGCCGTACTGGCATCGAGGGCGACAATCGCGCCGTCAGCCCCCACTGCTGTCAGTTTCGGCATCAGAGGCGAAGGATTGGTCTCCCGTTCGATCGGGGAACAGCCCGACGCCGTTCCCACGCACAATTGAGGGTATTGCTCGCTTCCCGCCACCATCGCGATCGACTCCGAAGCCCGTTGCAATGTCGTTCTAAGGCTCGTGTCGGTCGTGGCCCACCAGAGGTGCTGAGTCAGCGCGTAGGAAAACAAACCTGCCGCAAACCCTTGCCACGTCGTTTCCGTAGCGACTTGATGCGGTGCCGCTGCGGTGAGAACCAGCCCGGGAACGCGACGATCCGTCGAAATCTTTTGGTGCAACTGCGCTTGAACGTCCCGTTCGGCATCACTGAGGCGGGCGACAGTCGGAGAGGGACGCGATCGAATTCTCAAATTACCCTGAAGCGGCATTCCCGGGTACGTGTAACTGGTGTCGAGTACCGTCACGACTTTCTGAGTCGGCAGCGATCGCAGCAACAGCCACAGGGTTTCGAGGGGCAAATCCGGATCGGTTGCATCCGCCGTCACGAGGCTGTTGTCCACCTGCTCGGAATCGGGCGCAATCTGAACTTGGGAGCCGTAGCCACTAAAGTGAAACAACACCACGTCAGACGCGCTGGCTCGATCGATCAAATGCGTTTGAAAAGCCGATTCGATCGCCGCTCGCGTCGCCTGTTCGTTCGTGAGTACGAGAACGTCCTCGGGGGCAAAGCCAAACCGACGAACGAGTAACGTTTGCTGGAGTTGCACGTCCGTCGCACAGCCAAACAGCTCCCCAGTCGACCCTAAAGCCGTTTCGGGATACCGATCGATACCGACAAGTAACGCCAATTTGCGCGGGGCGTTTTGGGCGAGAACCTCTGACGCGCGATTCCCCGCCAGGGACAAACCCATGTCGATCGTACCCGTTGCTGCGACGAGCCAAGCCGCTTGTTGTAGAAAACCCCGTCGTTTCATAGGTGTGTCGATGGGTAGTCAGCAAGCACGTTAGAAAAGTCTAAAGACAAGGGAGTCGGGGAAGACAAGGGAGAGGTTTCGTCCCTCTTGCATCCCGATGTCCCCCTTATCCCTAATTTCTCAATCGCCCCAGAAATTAGTCTTTATGCATGGCTTTTGCGAGTTCAGTCGCCACTTCTGGCCGGGAAAATTCCGGCGGCGGTAACTGACCGCGTCGCAACATTTCTCGGACTTTCGTACCGGATAAATGAATGCGCTCTTCCGCCGTACTCGGACTCGTTTTCGAGGTTGCCATCGACTGCGTGCGCGTGCAGTAGAAAGCGTGCTCGAATTTCATCGGTACGATACCCAGTTCGCTCGGTTCGAACTCGTCGAAAATATGCTGCGCGTCGTAAGTTCCGTAGTAGTCTCCAACACCAGCGTGATCGCGTCCGACGATGAAGTGAGTGCACCCGTAATTTTTGCGAACCAGGGCGTGGAAGATAGCTTCGCGGGGGCCGGCATAGCGCATCGCCGCCGGGTTAATCGCCATCATCACGCGATCGCGGGGGAAGTATCGATCGAGCATGATTTCGTAACACCGCATCCGCACGTCGGCGGGGATGTCGTCGCTCTTCGTCGCCCCGACGAGGGGATGGAGGAACAACCCGTCAACGGTTTCGAGGGCGCACTTTTGAATGTATTCGTGAGCGCGGTGAATGGGGTTGCGGGTTTGGAAGCCGACAACGCTCTTCCATCCTTTCTCGACAAACAACTCCCGCGTTTCCGCCGGGTCGATTTGGTAGTTGGGGAACAGCGAATGGGGGTCGCGTTGGAGCAACCAGGCGGGGCCAGCGAGGTTGACGTTCCCTTGCTGGTACACCACCGCTACGCCGGGGTGTTTTTCCTCGTTCGTCCGGTAGACGTGCAGCGCTTCCTTCAGTTTGTCGTACTTATATTTCTGGGTCAGTTCCAGAACGCCGACAAACCGTCCGGTGGAGTCGTCTAAGCGAACTAAATCCCCTTCTTTGAGGGATTCGGCGACCTCTTCTGTCACGCTGAGCGTAATGGGAACCGACCAAGGCAACCCGTTCGTCAAGCGCATATCTACGACGACACTGTTATAGTCCGCCTCTTCCATAAAACCGGTGAGGGGACTAAAGCCGCCAATGGCAATCAAAACGAGATCGGATAAGGTTCGATCGTCGATCTCGACGCGAGGAAGACTATCCGCTTTGTCGAGGAACGCTTGTTTCTGCGCTTCGGTGGCAATCCGATTGATTAAAGTGCCACCGTGAGCGGGAATGGTTTCTTTGTTCTGATTTGCTGCACTCACGTTGGAGACGGGGTGAATTTTGATAACTGTCGCAGTTGCCTTCAGTGTATCTTCTCTTGGTACACCCGTTAAGGCGATTTTTGATTTGCAATTGACGATTCATCTCCCCATCACCTTATCTTCCTATCACTCCTTCCCCACCGTCCCGTGTTCTCGTCCCGAGATTTTTTCGATCGAGGCGATCGCCGCTTGCGAACCGGCGATGATGTCCCGTTCTTCGCCGCCGAGGTAAAGTCGGCCGAAACTCCCGACCGCTTGCACTTGTAAAATATTGATCTGAGAGAATTTCTCGGCTTCGTTGGCCGCTAGGGCCGCGTAAGCAGCCGGGGCGACTTCCAACACGAACAAACTTTGTCCGGCCAGGAGGAGCTGTCCGCGACGAGTTCGGTTAATCAGTTGGGTTTGGTGGGGGTCGAGGTTGCGGATAATTTGACTCGACATGATGCGCGGTTTGAGGCGTTCGTGTTCCTTAACCCCTAAAGCATCGAGAATGGCCATGCCAGCGGTGCGGGTGTCGCTTTGGCGGCTCGAGTGAACTTCTAGTAGGCCATAGAGTCGTTCGACCACTTGCACGCCGGGACGAACTGAGGTGGACTTGAGGGCAACATCGGTGATGCGGTTGATTTCGATCCCCGGTGAAATTTCGACCCAGAGGGACGTATCGCCCGGAAGTGGGAGAAATCCGATCGCAACGGTTCCCATGTAAGCAGCGTGTTGCGGTTGCAAGCTGTCAATATAGACAAAGCTGCGCAGTTCGACTCCCAAGGTTAAATTCTCCGCGAACGAGTGATTTACGACTGTAGAGTACAGCAGTTTGACGGTTAGGGGTCGTGGCGATGGTGCCTTGCACCGCTGACGCGAACGAGGTACGCGACTGATATTCGGGCGGGACGTACTCTCGTCGTTGCCCTCACCCGATTTGGGTTTCTGTAGCGGTCACATCTCGGATTCGTTCGCAATTTGCGTCAGAGATTTGCGTCAGAGATTTGTAGTACTACAACAGTGGCGCAGAGGTGGGTGACGGTTTCTCGGCTGGGACTCGAGGGTGGGTTGATATTTCATTCAATTTTTGACTTCGATTTTTAACCATTTCGATTTTGAACAATGACGATCGATCGATTGCTGTTATGGGTGGTGTTTCTCTCTTGCGGGGCGTTTCTGCTTCGATCGATCTCGGAACGTCCGCGACAGTGGGGATGGTCGATCGTCTCGGGGGGAATTCTCGCGATAACGGGACTTCTGTTAGTGGTTCGCCCCCAGTTAGCGGCTGGCGTGGGGGGGACGCTGTGGATGGTGTTCGTGTTGTTTCCCATTCTCGGGTTGCGCCGCGTCAACGCTTTGTTTCGCGAGGAACGCTATCAAGCCGCGAGTCAGTTGGCGACGGCGATTGCGGGATTGCACCCGGCGGATGGATGGTTCGATCGAGTGGGGGTGTTGCGGGCGCTGTCCGTGGCGAAAGGGGGCGATATCGAAAAGGCTCGATCGATGTTGAAACCCTATCAAACGCCCAAAACAGCGCTCGGACGCAGTGCCATTATTTTGGATTATTGGATGCGGGGGGCTTGGGACGAATTACTTCAGTGGTTGTCCTCGCGCCCAGAACGCAACAGCGATCCGAATTTAATCGTGTATTATCTGCGTTGTTTGGGCGAAACGGGGAAAATCAATAAATTATTACAGTTTTTGCCGTCGATCGAAAAACCCTTGCGGAAAGCGGGCGATCTCGATCGACTGTATCAGGCGCGGTTGTATGCGTTGGCGTTCAGCGGTGAAACGGAACAGGTGTATCGATTGTTCGAGGGCGATCTGTCGAACTATTCTGTTGCAAAACAGCAGTTCTGGATGGCCACCGTGCAGATGGTGGCGGGACGAACGCGACAAGCGCAGCAAATCTTGGGGGCGTTGCGGAAGACGTGCGATCCGGTGTTGCAACGCTCGATCGACTGGCGGCTCGATCGAACACAAGTGGATCTCCAAACCCATTTAACTGAATATTCGGCACAGGTGTTGTCGGCGTTGAAGGTGCAATTGTCGCAAGAAGCACGATATACCGGGCGAATTGTCGGAAAAACAGTCGTTGCGACGTGGACGCTCATCGGTTTGAATGCGGCGATGTTTTTTCTGGAGTTGCGAGCGGGGGGAAGCGATAATTTATTCGTTTTGTATCGCTTGGGGGCGTTAATTCCCGAGTTGGTTTGGGAAGGGGAATGGTGGCGTTTGCTGACGGCAACGTTTCTCCATTTCGGGGTTTCTCACTTAGTCATGAATATGTTTGGCTTGTACGTTTTGGGGCAGTTCGTCGAGTCGAGAATTGGAATTCGGCGGTTTCTCACGACGTATTTTGTCAGTGGTATCGGTTCGATGGGATTTATCACGCTTTTGGCATTACGTGGCGGAGAAACGCAGTTTGTTGTCGGTGCGTCGGGGGCGGTGATGGGTTTGATTGGTGCCGTTGCGGCGATTTTTTGGCAGGGTTGGCGACAGGAAAAAGCGCAGATTGCAAAAGATCGATTGCGGGCGATTTTGTTCGTGATTGTGATTCAAACGATCTTCGATTTATCGATTCCTGAAATTTGTTTTTTGTGTCATGCGTCCGGCGCAGTTTTGGGATTTATTACCGCAAGTTTTCTGCTTTGGCGTAAGTCTTAGCGGTTCTGCCTCCTCGCAGAACACAGCAGTTTAAGTTTTCCACTCAGACTCAGGAATTTCAGCACGCTACAATATTACGCAAGGTTCCTGTCGGCAAAGTGTTGCCACGATGTGCAGGTACGATCGCATATAAACCTGACTCGGGATTCCGCCATTTTCGATGACTTCCTTTTTGAGAAATCATTTGAAAGCTGTAACGTTGTAAAATTGCTTCAACTTCTCGAGCAGTCATGCGACGCATACGAGGACTCATCCAATCGTAACCTCTCGCATCACTGCTCCTTGAGGTAATTGAATTTCGTCAGGTTGAAGGTACAGTTCGATCGCCTCTTGGATACGAACAAGCGCTTCTTCTTCAGTTTCTACAGCAGAGGTACAACCCGGTAATTCAGGACACCAAACTGCCCAGTCTCCTGTTTCGGGATCTTGTTCGAGAACGACGCGCCATTTCATAAGCTTATTGAGTGACTTTGTTTTTTGTGCAGTTCAATTAGAAATTGAACTGCTAATTTTTCAAATCCTTTTTCAGATAATCTCTATTTTACAACTTTTCATCATTTGCTAACTCCTAAAACAGATCGATCGTGCTATAAACAGGGCAAAGCCACAAAAAACACGGGAATCCAACCCAAACGGACAGATGACGGCTCCGCAAAACTTCTTCGGGCAAAATCTACGCGGACGCTCCTTTAAAGGGCAAAACCTGAGGGGGGCAGATTTTAGCAAAACCGATCTCTGTGGGGCAAACTTTGAAGGGGCAGATTTGACGGGGGCGAATTTTGCGGGAGCGAAAGCGAGAGTACAGAAACGGTGGCGAGCTGTTCAGCTGCTTGGTTTGATCGTGAATTACACATTCGCACGATCCACATAGTGAAAGCAAATGATATAATCTATTGAGATAAAAGTAATATAAGCAATCTCATGGAGTAGACTAAGCTCGAATATACTAGAGGGCAAATAAATCGGGCAGGGAACGTTTTAAGGAATTCCGACATTTCGAGACATGATTACGAAAAAGCATTATACGAAAAAGCATTAATTGTTGCTGGAAATTGGAGGGCTTCTCATGCTTATCATCTCAATAAGATTCAAAATTTTTTGAGAGGACGTTGTCACAAAATCAATAATGCTATAGTGGCTCAAAGACTTAAAAGAATGCCTTCTATAATAGGTAAATTTAAAAGATTTCCTGAGATGCAGCTCAGCAGAATGCAAGATATTGGAGGCTGTCGAGTTGTCGTCGAAAAAAAAGTCTGACATGGATATTTTACAAAAAAGCTCCACAGTCTAAAAAGAGTATCCTAAAAAAACATATGATTATATCAACAACCCCAAAAATTCTGGATACAGAGGAATTCATCTAATATACCAAATTGAAAACAGTAGAGAACCTGGAATAAGATTGATAGAAGTACAACTAAGAACCTATGTTCAACACTCTTGGGCTACAGCAGTTGAAATTTGTGGAACTTTCTTGAATCAACAGCTTAAAGCTGAACAAGGTGATAATAAATGGCTTTATTTCTTTAAGCTAGTCAGCTTTTTACTTGCAGATTCTGAAAATCAATTACCTTCAAAAATTTCCAGGCTCGATCTTGACAATATAAGACATGAAGTAGTTAATCTTGAAAAACAATTGAATGTGGTAACTAAGTTAAGATCTTTTTCCGCTTCGATTTATATGCTGGGTCAAATAACAGATGAAGATCTTCCATTGCGAAAAGATGTCAAGGAAAGACTTAAAGGATTCACAAAAAATGATTATATTTTGCTGGAGCAAACTGTAACCAGCATGACAAATACTAAAATAAATATAACTCCATATAAGAAGGGAGAGTCAAGAAAAGCAAATCAACACTATCTAGATTTAGAATTTGAGAATAGGAACAATCCTAACATAGACGTTGTTTTAATAAAAGTGGGAGATATGAACAGTTTAAAACTCTCTTACCCAAATTACTTTGCAGATTCAACTTTCTTTTGCCAAATACTCCAAAATTTAATTGATTAGCTTATCAGTGATAATCTATTAACCCGGTTTGGTATTTCATTTTAGAGGTGGCAGAGGACGGATTTACACCTTAGTTTAGCGAGGAAGTCACTCTAAATCAGATGCTAACATACGGCTGAGGTAGCCCAAAGGTTCATCCCCACTCTAGAAAGGTGAGATGTTTCCGCGCCATACCCCGATAAGCTATCCCAACCGCGCCCCATTGTCAATGTACTTCTGCATTTTCTGACGCAGCGGCTTCAAACTGTCGGAAGGCGATCGCAACTCCACGACAAAATCGGGACACAACGGCGCAAATCCCTGACGTTCCTCCACCGACAACGCCTCCCATCGATCGATCTTCACCCACGACACATCCAACGCTCGAGATCGATCGACCTCAAATTCCTGACATCTCGTCTTTTCGATCGAATATACTACAGTCAAGCCTCAGCATCTCGAACAGACTGGAACCATCAAGGATCGATCGACTGAATCATTTACCCCAAAAAACATGAAACAACGAGATTATTCGCTCGATGCGATCAAAGGCCTCGGCTGTTTGATGATGATCGTTGCTCATACCACTTGGTCTCAATGGGGCAACGATCCCTTAACATTTACCGGGCTATTTTTAGGTCAATCTGCTCCCTTGCTGTTCTTCGCGGTATCGGGAATTACATCGACGTTTCAAATCACTCGTCGCTCGCTGCAAACGATCGTTTTTTCGTATTTAGCCATTGGCATCCTCGGAATTTCCTATAATGCCTTGATTCGTCCCAATCTCTTCTTTGAGTGGCAAACACGGCTGGTATTCGATATCTTGCAAATTATTGCAATCGGAGTGATTGTCGTTACACTTTTTGAAAAGCTGAGGCTTGGGTTGAAATGGGATAAAACCCGAACGCGGTGGATCTATTTACTCTTGACATTTGTGGCATTTGCCGCTCACTATATCGTCGATAAAAGCCCAATTGTTATCGATTTTCCTTGGCACTTCGTTTTTATTGAATTCGGTCGCGTCCCTTCATTTCCCATCTTCCCCTGGATTTCTACCTTTTTTCTCGGTGTATACCTCTATCGATCGAGCATCACCGAAAATCTGTTTGTGAGTACAATCGCAACATCCATAACTGGATTGTATGCGTTCTATTACTACTCCAAACTACCGATTGCAGAAGCAACATTTTATGCGAGCAAAGTTAGATTCTCAATTGGCTACTTTTTCTTCTCGACTGCACTAATATCCATTGCATTTTACGTTTTTCGTCGATACGAGCGACTGAGGCAAGGGAACTCTTTATTAGTTCGCTTCGGTACGCTATCTCTGATTTTCTTGTACGTTCACTGGGCGGTTATTTTCTTAATTTCAAAGTTTGGTAAAACGATCGAACACTTTGGTGGAACTTGGAATCCCAACCTCTTACTTCTATGCTTCATTGTTCTTGCCCTTAGCGCAGTCACGATCGAGGCGATTGTGAAATTTCAAATTGGTCGAAATGCCAAAATTTTTACATCACCTTGGGGATGGGTTGCATTAACCCTTGCGATCGTACTGTTACCCTTGACTGGGCTACCGTTACAAGTCGTTCGCTTTGGTGAAATCGCACTCGGACTTTTGTTCGCAACCAACTATCGCGACTTAGTCTATCTGATTCAACAACGATTCGGCTGATAGTGCTACCTTAAGCATTGCTCACTCGACGCAGCCGATTTCGTGAAGCATCGATCGATCGCCCTTCTCATTGCTTGTCTCAGCGGTGTCGCCATGGGTTGCACCGTCGCACCTGTCGAATGGTGGGGGTTGGCTTGGATTGCCCTCGCACCGCTGTGGGTGTTGCTGTACCGTTCCCCTGTCAAATCCCTCTGGCTTGGCTTCGCCTGGGGGGTTGGCTTTCACGGTGTTGCCTTGTTTTGGCTGACGGGAATTCACCCGATGACGTGGATGGGAGTTCCCTGGTTGGCGAGTTTAGCCATTTCGATCGCCTGTTGGGTAGCCGTCACCGTCTGGGGGGCGTTTTGGGTGGCGGTTTGGGCTTCGATCGTCGGCTGGAAACGGGGAAGCTGGATAACGCGGGTTCTCCTTGGCGTGGCGGTGTGGTGTCTTCTCGATGCCATTTGGCAATCGACGCCGTTGTGGTGGTCGTCGTTGGCGTATACTCAAAGTCCCTACAATCTCGCCATTCTCCATTTGGGGCAACTGTCGGGAAATACTGCCATTACAGCCAGCCTCGTTGCTGTTAACGGGTGTCTCACCGCATCGATCGACTCGGAAAAACACCGCAAAACCGCACTCGTTGCTGCGATCGCGACGTTGTCAATTTCCCACGCCCTCGGATTTTACCTCTACACGCGCCCCCTCAACGACTCGCCCAATCTGGCATTTCGCGCGGGAATTATTCAAGGAAACGTCCCCAACGAAATCAAACTCTATCCCGGTGGTTTCCGTCGCGCGTTGGAAGGTTACACCACCGGCTACGAAACGCTTGCCAAAGCCGGTGTCGATGCCATTCTCACTCCAGAAACCGCGTTACCTGACATTTGGGAAGCCGAAACCTTAAGTCCAAACTCCCCTCTCGCACATTTTGACCGAGCGATTCGCCAATGGGAAGTCGTGGCGTGGGTGGGAACGTTTCAAGGAAACTGGCGGCGCTACAGCAATAGTTTGCTGACAGTGACGGGAGACGGCGAAATTTTCAGTCGCTACGATAAGGTGAAATTGGTTCCCCTCGGTGAATACATTCCCTTTGAGTCAGTGTTGGGAGGCATTATTAACCGCCTGTCGCCGTTGCAAGCGCAGATGGTTCCGGGAGAGAAAAATCAGATCTTTAACACGCCGTTTGGACGAGCGATCGTTAGTATTTGCTACGAGTCAGCGTTTCCCAAGCATTTTCGGCGACAGGCGGCACGCGGTGGCGAGTTTTTCTTGAGTGCGGCGAATAACGCCCACTACGCGCCGTCGATGCCCCAGCAACACCACGCCCAAGACGTAATGCGATCGATCGAACTCGATCGATGGGCAATTCGCGCCACCAATACCGGCTATTCTGCCATTGTCGATCCTCACGGGCGAACCCTTTGGAAATCGGGAATTAACGTATTTGCTACTCACGCGGAAACCGTGTATCGTCGCCAAACTCAAACGCTTTACGTGCGTTGGGGTGATTGGCTATTGTGGGTATTTATCGGTGCGACGGGAATTGCTTTATGGCGGTTTCCTCGTTCGGCTTAGCGGATCGTGTGGCGAAGCCTTCGATCGATGCTTGACGATCGTTGGACGGTCATTTTATTAAAATTGCCATAGTCAAACAGAAGCAGTGTTTTTAAAATTAGAGTCGATTGTCAATTTTGAAAAAACAAAAATCGTTATCTGTGCTTCATTCTTGCGGGTAACTATGCTTAAAGTACAAGTCGTTTGAGAAAAAACTGGGTAGAGTTTTTTAGGATTTCTATGTTTTTTTGGACTTCTTTTGTTCTAAACAATAAATTTTCCCGAACAAAAAAAATATATAAATTGTAAATCCTGATTGTATTTTTTTACGAAGTACCGCTTTGTTTATTAAAAAAAACAACAAAAAAATATAGCGAGATCGAGTCTTGAAAACAAACGAATTTATCGATCTTCAGCGATTGCGATCGAAACAACATCTTGCCGTTCGTTTCAAGCAAGCCAAAAAACATCCATACAGCTCGTCGTCCGTCTAAACTAAGAACATCGACTTACCCAACCCATCCGTTCTGCTCGAAATGCTCATCGAGTTTCCCAACTGTCCCGTTTCCCTCAGATCGCCATTCTATATCGAGCGTCCGCCGATCGAATCGCGAATTTATGAAGAACTCGATCGACCGGGAAGCGTCGTTCGTATTAAAGCGCCTCGCAAAATGGGGAAAAGCTCGCTCCTGTTGCGGGTGTTAAACCAAGCGAAAATACAGGGATACCATACCGTTAGCATCGATTTTAGCACCGTCGAAACTGCTCGATTTCGAGATCTCGATCGATTTTTACGGTGGCTTTGTGCCAACATCGCATTGCAGTTGGGATTTGCGCCGAAACTCAATGACGTTTGGGATGCCGATATCGGGAGTAAAATTAGTTGCACGCTTTACTTCGACACTTGTATTTTAGCCCGCCTCGATCGACCTCTCGTCTTAGCCCTTAACGAAGTCAACATCGTGTTTGAATATCCCGAGATCGCCAAAGATTTCTTACCATTATTGCGATCTTGGTACGAACAAGCCAAACAAGTCGAGCGGTTTCGAGGGTTACGTTTGGTCGTCGTTCATTCAACAGAAGTGTACGTTCCGCTACAGCTGCACCAATCCCCCTTTAACGTCGGTTTACCCATTCAACTACCAGAATTTACGGTCGAACAAGTGACAGATCTAGCACGACGACACGACATCAAAGAGTTAGGCACTCAAGACATCGAACGCTTGATGAGACTCGTTGGCGGACATCCGTACCTCATCCGCTTGGCACTGTACTATCTCGCCAGCGAAAACCTGTTGCTCTCTAAAATCCTCCAAGAAGCCCCCACCCTCAGCGGCATTTATCGAAACCACTTATGTGCTTTGACTGAAATTCTCCAAAGCAACGAGTGCTTGATGCTGGCCTTCGATCGCGTGATTCGATCGAACCACGGCGTCGTCTTAGAACCCAAACTGGCCTTTGCACTCGAACAACTGGGTTTAGTCCAGATCGACGGCGATCGCTGTACGATCTCCCACCAACTGTATTACTGTTATTTCCAAACCTACGACCCTTTAGAATCGATGGGAGATGTGGGTAACGCCTTACAACAGCTGCAACGGGAAAATCAAACCCTCAAACAACTCGCCAATCTCGACTCCCTCACGCAGCTTGCCAACCGCCGCCATTTCGATCGAACCTTCACTCAAACGCAATTGCAGATGGCCCGAGAGCAAGATTGGCTGTCGATCGTCTTGTGCGACATCGATGAGTTCAAACTGTATAACGATACCTACGGACATCCTATGGGCGATCGCTGTTTGAGAGCTGTGGCGAAAGTCTTGCGAGATAGTATTCGATCGAATGACTTCGTTGCCCGCTATGGTGGAGAAGAATTCGTACTTTTACTTCCCCATACCACCCTCGAAGAAGCTACAAAAATTGCCGAACGGATTCGCATCGGTATTAAAACCCTAGCGATCGAACACGCCAAATCCCAAGGCCGTGAAAAATTGGTCACGATAAGCTTTGGCGTCGCCAGTGAAGTTCCCAACTTCGATGACGATCTCGAACGACTGCTTCGCTTAGCCGATAAAGCGCTCTATCGCGCCAAAGCAGAAGGACGAGATTGCATTATCGCCAACGATCGAGATCCTTAGCCGCTATCCGTTATCCGCCATCAGCAATCCGTAGAACACCGATCGATTTCTAAGAGGCTGGGAAGAAAATCAGAAAATCGAACGTTCCGATCTCAGTTCGCAACGCACTCCTGATGGTTTACGGTAAACGATGTACGACCTGTATCAAATTGGCGGTAGTCTCGCCCCGAACGCCCCCACCTACATCAAACGTCCGTCTGACACGCAACTGTTGACCTCTCTCAAGCGCGGTGAGTTCTGCTACGTTCTCAACTGTCGCCAGATGGGAAAATCGTCGCTTTTAGTCCGAACGCGAACCCAACTCGAACAGAGTGGTTCTCGCTGTGCCAGCATCGATCTGACCCGCCTCGGTAGCGAAGCGGTTACGCCGTTACAGTGGTACAAAGGCTTAGTTGCAGAACTTTGGCGCGGGTTCGGGCTGTTTGGGGACGTGAACCTGAAAGTCTGGTGGGAATCGGGGGAAGAAATTCCCTTGTTGCAGCGTTTGGGGAATTTCGTCGAAGATATCCTGTTCGCTCAGTTTCCCGACACCTCACTCTCAATTTTTCTCGACGAAATCGACAGCGTGCTGAGTTTGAACTTTCCCGCAGACGATCTGTTCGCTTGGGTTCGCTTCTGCTATAACCAACGGTCGATCGACTCGCGCTACAACCAATTAAATTTTGCCATTTTCGGCGTGGCGACCCCATCGAACTTGATTCGAGATCGCACGCGCACGCCGTTCAATATCGGTACAGCCGTTGATTTACGAGGATTTACCTTTGAAGAAGCCACCCCCCTCCTAGCCGGATTGCAAACCGTGAGCGACCAGCCTGGGGCCGTGCTGAAAGAAATCCTGCACTGGACGAGCGGCCAACCGTTTCTCACGCAAAAACTCTGTCGCCTCGCGATCGAACAATGGCAAACCATCAATACCAACGGTTCGATGTCTGTTTCGGGAAAGGTGGCCTGCTTGGTTCGATCGACGATCGTACAGTATTGGGAAACCCAAGACGAACCGGAACACCTGCGAACCATCCGCAATCGCATTTTATGCGACAGTACCCGCGCCGCACGATTGCTCAGACTGTACCAACAGGTACTCGAAAACCGTAAAATTGCCGATCCCAACAGCGACGATCTCATCGAATTAGCCTTATCTGGGCTAGTGGTTCGCGATGGCGATCGATTGCGGGTCAAAAACCCCATTTATCGCAGTGTCTTCAATCAAAACTGGGTACAACAACAGCTCGATCGATTGCGTCCCTACGCCCTCACGATGAACGAATGGGTGGCGTCCAACTACACGGACGAGTCGCGCCTGTTGCGAGGAACCGCGTTACGAGAAGCTCGTATCTGGTCGGTGGGCAAGCGGTTGAGCGATCTCGACGATCGATTTCTCGCCGCCAGTGAAGACCTCGATCGGCGAGAAGCCCACCAAAGACTCGAACTCGCCCGAGTGCAAGCGGTTGAAGCACAGCTCGCGGAAGAGCGCAAACGACTGGCAGTCGAACGCAAAGTCGAACGTCAAGAGACTCACTGGCAGCGACAGTTTAACTTCGTTCTCGGCATCGCCTTAGTCGTCGTAACCGGGATGGGGATCTTCGCCCGTTCCCAATACTATCAGGCGCGAATTGGTGAAATTCAAGCGCTCGTCAGTTCCGCCACGGGCCAACTGGACTCCGAACAAAACCTCAACGCCCTCCTATCGGCCGTCAAAGCCAAACGACGGTTGCGCAAAATCCCTCACCTCACCCCGGAACTCGCCGATCTCGTCGATGCCGTTTTGTATAAAACCATTCTTCACGCCAACGAGCACAATCGCTTGTCCGATGCTGGCGCAACAGTCTATACCGTCACCTTCAACCCCGACGCAACCCTCATCGCCACGGGCAATCACAAGGGCGAAATCTGGTTGGGAGAACCCGACGGAACCCCGATTCGGGTTTGGCAGCATTCCCAAAAACCCAGTCGCGTCAACCAAATCAAATTTAGCCCCGACGGCACGCACTTGGCCTCAGTGGGGGGTAACCTGTTGGCGCTGTGGCATCTCGACGGCACGCTCGCGCGTGCGTTTCCCGTGCAACCCCACGACCTCTTGCAAGTTTTGTTTTCTC
The DNA here is from genome assembly GCA_001657325.1 of Geitlerinema sp. BBD 1991-9. Taxonomy (GTDB): domain Bacteria; phylum Cyanobacteriota; class Cyanobacteriia; order Cyanobacteriales; family Geitlerinemataceae; genus Geitlerinema. The sequence continues at coordinate 93,442 of LWRO01000023.1, forward strand.
CAACGGAAAACGAACTCGTGACTTTAGATACGTTGGGAACCGTCAAGTTTTGGCACTTAGACGGAACACTCCGCACGGAGATCGACATCGATCGAACTTCAGCCGTCAGTCAAGGTTTGGCCTACAGTCCCGACGGAACCTTTATTCTCATCGCTAATGCCCGGGGCGAAATCGAACGATGGGGAACTGACGGCACGTTTCAAACCGCCATTCCGACCAGTTCTGCGATTTTCGATGTCGAAATTTCCCCGGACGGCCGTTGGATAGCTGCCGCGTGCGAGAAAACGGTCAGAGTGTGGAACCGCGACGGCAAACCGACCGCGACGGCGATCGGACATCGAGGATGGGTGTGGGACGTGGCGTTTTCACCGGACAGTCGCACCCTCGCCTCGTCGAGTTTGGATAAAAGCATCAAACTGTGGAGTCTCGAGGGGCAACAGTGGCAAACCTTGGACGGACATCGAGGGGGAGTTTGGAGCATTGCGTTTTCACCAGACGGACAGACCCTTATTTCGGGCAGTTCTGACACGACCATACGACTGTGGAAAGTCCGAAACCCCTTTTGGACGCGCCTTTACGGCCATGAAGGCGTGGTGGTCAGCGCTGCGTTTTCCACTGACGATCGATGGGTGGCCACAGCCAGTGCCGATCGAACGGTTCGGTTGTGGGCGAGGACGGGCGAGTTTTTGAGGAGTTTGAAGGAACACGCGGGCATCGTGTGGAATGTCGAGTTTTCTTCACAGGGGCAGTTAATTTCGAGCAGTGACGACCGCAATGTGGCGATCGGTTTCCCCGCAACGACCGCGCCTGAGAATGCGGTGGATCGATCGACCTTTGAAACCTCAGCCCCAGCGCTGGAATTGGCCGTCAGTCCCGACGAAACGGAGATCGCCGTCGGCCATAGCGATAACGCCGTTCGTCTTTACACCGTAGACGGACGGTTGCTCGAAACCTTCAGCGGTCATACCGGTGCTGTGTGGAGTGTCGCTTGGTCTCCCCACACCGATCGATTGCTTTCGGGGGGAGAAGACGGCGTGGCGAAGTTATGGGATCGATCGGGGACACTCCTAGAAACTTTGACCGGTCATAAAAGCAATATTTGGAAAGTCGCGTTCAGTCCGGGGGGTCAGACGATGGCGACGGGTGGGGCCGATCTGACGGTTAAGTTGTGGGATCGCGAGGGAACACTTCTCAACACCTTACAGGGACATCAAGGGGCAGTATGGGGCATTGATTTCAGTCCGAACGGAGCGATGTTGGCGTCGAGCGATGTCAGTTCGCAGATTGTGCTGTGGAACCGTGAGGGAGCGCGGTTAGGGATTTTAGACGTTCACGATTCAGGCGTTCGCGACGTGCGATTTAGCCCGGACGGTATGCAGCTCGTTTCGTCCAGCGACGATAATACGGCCATTTTGTGGAATCTCGATCGACTCCTCGACCTCGAACCGCTGACTTATGCCTGCGATTTATTGCAAGGCTACTTGAAAAATAGCGCCGAACTGTCCGAGGCCGATCGCCGTTTGTGCGATGGGGTCGATCGCGGCCGTGTTAGAACCGTCCTCGATTAAGATCGCACGAAGGTCGTTTCACCGGGTTTGTCGATGAGCGAGATCCTCTGAGCGTTCAACTCGTCGCGAATTCGATCGGCTTCGGCAAAGTTTTTCGCTTTCCGTGCCGCTTGGCGTTGGGCGATGAGATCCAAAATTTCCTCGTCGCTCATTCCCCCAACGGGTTCTGTGGTTTCCGGTTCCGCCTCTAAGCCGAGGATGGCTGCCAGTTCCACCAGGGTTTGCCATTGACGTTGGAGATGCTCCACTGCTACGTCGAGATCGCCTCCGTGAACGAGGATATTTCCGACACGGCGTAACTCTTTCGCCAACTCGAACACCACCGCCAACCCCCCTGGCGTGTTGAAATCGTCATCCATAGCGGTTTGGAATTTTTCGATCGCGTCTTCGAGGGGGGTTAACTGCTGTGAATTTAAATCACTATCGTCGCTCCACCCTAGTTTCTCGCCGAACTGGTTGCCGAACAGCAAGCCGTCTTTGAGGGTCGTCCAACCGTTTTCCGCCGAAGCGATCGCGTCGTCGGTAAAGTCGAGGGGTTTGCGATACTGAGCCTGCAAGACGAACAAACGCACCACCATCGGATCGATTCGATCGAGCATTTCGCGAATCGTCGTAAAATTCCCGAGAGACTTCGACATTTTCTCACCGTTGACGCGCACCATGCCGTTATGCGTCCAGTATTTCGCGAGGGGTTTGCCTGTTGCACCTTCCGATTGGGCAATTTCGTTTTCGTGGTGGGGAAAAACCAAGTCACCGCCGCCGCCGTGAATGTCGATGGTGTCGCCGAAACTCGATCGAATCATCGCCGAACATTCGATATGCCACCCCGGACGACCTTTCCCCCAAGGGGAATCCCAAGCCGGTTCGCCGGGTTTCGCCCCTTTCCACAGTGCAAAATCGAACGGATGGCGTTTTTTGCTATCCTCCGCACTCACCCGTCCGCTCGCACCGGATTGCATTTGATCTTGGGTGCGTCCTGACAGCTTCCCATAACTGGGGAACGCTTGCACGCTATAGTAAACGTCGCCGTTAGCAGGATAGGCAATCGTTTTATCGATGAGGGTTTGGATGAGGTCGCAAATTTCCTCGATATGTTCGGTGACGCGAGGATAAGCGTCTGCATCTTTAACGTTGAGTTGGCGGAGATCGCGAAAGTAAGCGTCGATGTATTGTTCCGACACCTCAGACATCGTACTTCCCCGCTCTTTGGCACGATTGAGAATTTTGTCGTCGATGTCGGTGAAATTCTGCACGTAGCGCACCTTATAGCCGCGCCAGAGGAGGTAACGCCGCACGGTATCCCACACGATATACGATCGAGCGTGGCCGAGGTGGCAGTCGTCATACACGGTTACGCCGCAGCAGTACATTTTGACCTCACCGGGAACGGTGGGCGTGAAGGCTTCTTTCTGGCGGGTTTGCGTGTTGTAGATGGTAAGACTCATCTTTTACAGTGAGCAGTGAGCAGTGAGCAGTGAGCAGTGAATGGTTAACAGTTAACAGTGGGTACATCTCACTTTTGCGATCGGAACTCCTCCGCCTTCGGCATCTCCCCTTAGCCAGGGGAGGATGGGTGGGGTGGCGAGCGCTCAGTCGAGGCGCGGAGGGGTCTTTCTACGAAATTGAGATGTACTCGTTAACAGTCAATCGTTAGCTGTCAACAAGTTTGATGGATATCTTTCACTAAGGCAAGTATTCAGACTGTAGCGTTTGCTCGATCGAAAATGGAGACATTTTGGGAAATTCATCAACCGATAATCCAGTTTCATCTACCGCAAGTCTTAGCACATTTTGGGAACAGTCGTGTAAAACGTCATTGGCATGATTCTTCAAACTTGGACTGTCGAGAAAAATATCCTGAAGTCTATTTCGGTGTTCGCGAATTTTCGGTTTCTAACTTTTACTCCGTTTTATGGGTTGGAATTTCATATTTCAAGAGATGCGTCAGCACAATTCTTCGATTACTGCGAACTGCTTGCTTCTCTCGTCTTTCCATCTCTTAAATTTCTTCAACCAGATTGGGTAAATTTATTTTTGACAATTCGCCATTTTGAATTCGATCGAGTGTGTCTTGAATCCATAAAAAAATTCTCGATCGTATAATTGCTTATTCGTTAGATCGACAGGGTTAGTATTATTCATGTTACTAAAACGGAATTAAAAAATATTTCAGGTAGGCACATCTCATTTTTACAAGAACCTGAGGTGTAGGGTGCGTTAACGGGCTACAAAACTTGGCTGAAGTCGGGATCGATTAGATGTCCGGGTAACGTACCGAAAACGATTTTTACAGTCTTGAGATGCAGCTTTTTATATTGCCTATTTCTTTCTTTTTTCTTGCGTTGACTTCACTTTAATTTTAAGTTTTCCCGAAGCGATACCTCGTTAAAAAAGCAACTTCGCGCCCCTGTATGGCAGGCCACGTCTCCCACTTGCTCGATTTTTACCAAAATCGCGTCCGCATCGCAGTCGTAATACAGGGATTTAACCTTTTGAATATGCCCAGAAGTTGCGCCTTTATGCCACAATTCCTGACGAGAACGACTCCAATAGTGCATCTCACCGGTTTCTAAAGTCTGTTGAATTGACTCTCGGTTCATCCATGCCATCATCAATACGGTTCCATCTCGAGCGTCCTGGGCAATAGCTGGAATCAAACCGCGATCGTCGAATTTTAAAGTGTCGATCCAGAGGTTATCTTGGTTCATTAAGGGTTACTCGTCGATCGTTACTTGTTTTACTGGACTTAAATTGACCGAATTTTTTGAAACGAGGAAATCCATCTCCACGCTTACGAAACGCATCCCAGGTATCGTGCAGCCGACGAATCGTGGTTTGCAACACCTGAGAATGCACCTTGCCCAAATGTGGGAATTTCTTCTTGGCTTGGGGCAGGTTGTTTGGCTGACGATGGTAGGATGGGAATGGCTCATCTGCGGGAATAATGTATTCCTTTTCCCGAGAACATCTGTCTACCGGACACTTACGCCAAGCCATCCAGTCTTTGAGTTCGCGCAGTGCGTAGTTATACACGCCTCTACACGTCTCAAGCCACTCCAGTCGTTCCGTTTGCTGTGTGGCATCTGGATAGATTCTGTATCGGTAGTTCATCGTCAGCATGGCGCCATTTTACTCTGAATAAAGCGCAGTGGTAGATG
>LWRO01000024.1 GCA_001657325.1 Geitlerinema sp. BBD 1991-9
CTTGTCTGTTGAGGAGCCGTGTGAAAGGAAACTTTCACGCACGGTTTTGAAGACGAGTTCAATGGGGTAACTCAATGAGCTTAGTTCAACACTATCCGCAAGTTCACGATCGACTCATTGCCCTCGATCGAGATTTAGACATCTTACGTCAAAGCAAATCCGAGATTCTCGCGTTTTGGGACAGCGCCACGGTCTCGATGGATTTATACCTCAGTGTCGATCGAGGTAAGGACTACGTGAGCGTTTCGCACCAGGACGTTCGCCCGATCGATCGGCGCACGGAATGGGCGAATATCTGGAAATGGGAAAACGGAAATTTCCTCGAAGTAGTCTTACAACTCGGCTGGGGACAACCCCATGAAGCCGCATACCGACGAGGCTCGCTGACTTCGGGAAGCGAGTACGTTCACGGCGTTCGATCGGGATGTCGCCCGATCGGTTGATCGGTTTGTCGTGTAGATAACATCTCTCATCTAGGTTTTGCCGCCACAATATCTTCGATGCCAAACGTGCGTCGTTCTGTCTGAATCTCTGTTGTACCCGATGCTTGTTGTTGCAATACCCCCCTCTTCCGAATTGGAAAGCAGGGGGTTTTATGTTGCTCGATCGATTCTTAAGCCAGGTTTTTGAAACAAAACGTGGATTTTTTCCGATCGATCCGTCACAATTTTCAGGATAGACCCCACATTTCTTAGATCGAAAGGCACCGTCAACCTCTAATGGCAAACGAACACAATTTTATATTAGAACTCACCACAGTTCTAAGCGCCTCTGCGCTCGGTGGCTATATTGCCAACCGTCTGCGACAACCCGTTTTATTAGGCTATCTCGCCAGCGGATTACTCGTTGGACCTTTCGGTCTCGGACTGGTTAACGATACCGCTCAAATTGGTACACTCGCTGAAATTGGCGTAGCATTTTTGTTGTTTGCCTTGGGCGTCGAATTTTCCCTAGCCGAGCTTCGGCGGGTGAAAGATATCGCCATTCGAGGAAGTTTGTTCCAAATCGGATTGACGATGTCTCTGGGGGCGATCGTGTCTGTAGCCTTTGGTTGGGCTGGACATCTGACACAAGGCATTTTTTTAGGAGCAATTCTCTCGCTATCGTCAACAGCAGTCGTTCTCAAAACACTCACGGAACGAGGAGAAACCAATACGCTTCACGGTCAAGTCATGTTGGCGATTTTGATCGTTCAAGATTTAGCACTGGGGTTAATGTTAGCGGTTTTGCCTGCACTCAACGCGCCGGAAAATATTGCGTCGGCTTTGTTTGCTGCGGCTTTGAAAGCCGTGTTGTTTTTCACAGCGGCTTTTATCGTGGGCAAGTGGCTCGTTCCCCCGATAATTCGCTATATTGCGGCAACGGAAAGTAGCGAGCTTTTTCTATTAACGGTGATTGCATTGTGTTTGGGAGTCGCAGTCATTACAGCGGGTTTAGGATTGTCGATCGAAATGGGGGCGTTTGTCGCCGGATTGATGTTGGCAGAAATTGACTATGCCGATCAGGCTTTGGCGAAAGTGTTGCCCCTGCGAGATACGTTTGCGAGTTTGTTTTTTGCTTCGATCGGGATGTTGGTCAATCCTGAAATGTTGTGGGAAAATCTCAGCTCGATCGTGGGTTTAGTAATGCTAGTCACGATCGGAAAATCGGCAATTGTCTTGCCGATCGTTTTACATTTTCGCTATTCCTTTAAAACGGCAGTAATTGCAGCATTTGGACTCAGTCAAATTGGAGAGTTTTCATTTGTTTTGGCGTTGGAAGGGAAAGAAGCCGGACTGCTTGACCCCGAACAATATTCATTACTGTTGGGAACGACAGCAATTACACTGCTGTTAACGCCTTTGGGGATGCGTTGGTCTCCAACTCTCGCCGATCGAATGACTGAAGTATCGTTTTTGAGTCGGATCGTCCAACGGTTTCGATCGACGAGAGAACTTTCAATTCCCGAGACCATTTGCAATCATGTTGTTGTTGCAGGACACGGGCGAGTCGGGCAAATTCTGGTGAAGATTTTGCGCGATCGCGGTCATCAAGTTCTGGTTATTGAAAATAGTGAAGCGGCGATCGTGCGACTTCGATCGGAGGGAATTCCTTACATTTTCGGCGATGCGGACTCGGAACTCGTCCTCGAAAAAGCGCATTTGGAAAAAGCACAAGCTCTCGCCATCGCACTTCCCGATCCCGCCAGTACGCGCTTGCTGCTCAAACGCGCCCTCGAATTCGCTCCCGATTTAGATATTGTCGTTCGCTGTCACAGCAATAGCGAAATTGATTTGCTCTCTCAGTTAGGAGCCAGAGAAGTCGTTCAGCCAGAGTTTGAGGCGGCGTTGGAAATGGGAGCGCATATGCTCGTCACCCTCGGAGAAAGTCTGACATCCATTCAACGATCGCTCGGAAAAATTCGGACCGATCGATATCGCAGCATTCGATCGGATCTCCGTCCGGTTCGTGAAAGCGACATCGACGACGTGACTCAACCGTTTCATAGTGAATGGGTGGTGATTCCTGAAACGTCGCCGCTGCACTGGATGACGATGGCTGCGTCAGACTTACGAAGCTTGACAGGGGTCACGGTCATGGCGATCGAGCAGGGGAACGATACGATGTATTATCCCAAAGGACAAACGACACTTCGGGCAGGCGATCGACTGTTGATCGTTGGAAAACCAGAAGAAATTTTGGCGTTTTACGATGTGTTAGAAGGTCGCAGATCGATCGATGGGGGATTCAATCATTGGGTGACAATTTCTGACAGTTCTCCGTTAGTGGGGATGAGTCCCCATCAGATTTTACAGGCTTACCAAACACACGTTCGTGCGCTGCGTCGTCATGGCAAACTTTACAGTGTTATTGAGGAGGAAACGATCGAATTAGAACCGGGTGATTGTTGTTTGTTCGCTGGTGATACTCTACAAGCGCAGTACGTGGCGGAGTTAGCGGTTCGTTAGTGAGTTGGGTTTGGTCGTTTCGACTGTCTCAAAATTGACGTTGGCATAGATGTCTTGGAGTTTGAGTTTTACGCCAGTTGACGAAAGTTCTAATACGTCTTCTTTAGATTCGTGGTAGGTAATCAGCCATTTACCCTCATCCGTTTTGACATACCGATCGACAGCATATCGATATTGGTCGATAATAATGTATTCTTGAAAGTTAGGGATCGATCGATAGTCATCGAACTTATCCATCTTGTCATAAGCCTTTGTCGATCTTGACAAAACTTCCACAATTAAAGAAGGATTTAAAATCGTATCTTGACGACTTTCATAATACACCACATCTCCAGCAACTACCATCACGTCGGGATAGGTAAAAATGTTGCGTTGAGGAATCCACAGGCGAATATCTCCCGAAAAAACCTGTGTTTTTTGACCTCGTGATCCAAAAAATAGATGAGCAACGAGTGCCACGATAATTGCATTGTGATTAGTCGTCCCTCCTGACTATTTACACGAGTTCTCCATTTCGATATTCGTGTTTAATTCGATATTCGTGTTTAATTTCTGAAGATTCCTCAGATTTTAAATACTCGTCTGGGGAAGTTTTGCGAACTGTTGTATCGACAACCCCGATAGGAACTCCCAAAATTTACGATTTACGATTTTTGGAAGAGGGACGTTACCCCAATTTTAACACGAACAAAACTCCCCGAGTTTCGAGCTTAAAACCGGGGAGTTGTTCTGGAAAACTGTAGCGTTCTAACTATTCTGGGCGAACGATGACGACACCGTAAGCATTGGGAGAAAGATACTGTTGCGCGGCGTGTTGCAAATCCCGAGGCTCGATCGATCGAATGGTTTCGGGATAGCCGATCGCCGGGTCGAGATCGCCGAGTAATGTATGAAAATAACCATATAAATTAGCGCGATCGCTCGGTCGTTCGTTACCGAAAACAAAACGGTTCGCCACTTGCGTGCGAATTCGATCGATCTCCGAATCCAACACGGGTTCTACGTGTAACTGTTCGATATGACGGACGATCGACGCTTCGACTTCCTCGAGATTGTCCGTCGGGAGTTGTGCGGAAATTTGAAACACACCTTGCAGTCGATAGCTGACATTTCCCGCACCGATGCTGGACACTAAACCCCGTTCTTCTCGTAACTCGCGAATCAAACGTCCGGTACGCCCTTGTCCTAAAATCGAAGCCAACACGTCGAGGGCGTGGGTTTCTTCGAGTTGCATCAAACCCGGAACTCGCCACATCACCGATAAACGCGCCTGCTGCAAACTTTCATCGACGTAATCGCGGCGGGTGATGTCTGAAAATTGCGGCTCGAGGGAAGGAAGTTCCAGCGGTGAGGGCGAAGACGGTACGATAAACTCATCGTGTCGAGAAACCTGTCCGAAGGCATCGGCAACGGTGTCGATGAGTTCGTCAACGGGAAGGTTTCCCACTGCCACCGCCGTCATCGATCGAGGGTGATACCACGTGCTGTGAAATTCGCGCATTTGTTCGGGAGACAGCGATTCGATAATCTCCTCAGAACCCAATACCGGACGGCGGTAGGGCAGTCGATCGAAGGCTAACTCGATCGTGCGCTGGAACTGACGGCGACGGGGATTGTCTTGGGAACGTCGAATCTCTTCCAACACCACGTGACGCTCTCGATCGAACGCATTGTCTGCAATTTGAGGGTTCATCACCACGTCCATCTGAAGCGGTGCCAGTTGTGCGAAGTCCTGGGGCGCACTGGTGATGTAATAGTGAGTGTAATCCTGGCTCGTCGCCGCGTTCGTCACGGCCCCCCGCGCCTCGATGCGACGCTCGAACTCGCCCATTTGCAAGCGTTCGCTCCCTTTGAAAATCATGTGTTCGAGAAAATGAGCCGTTCCCACGATCGAATCGGGTTCGATCGCCGATCCCACGTTCAACCACAAACTTAAATTGACGGCTTCAACGGGAACTTGCTCGGCAATGACGGTTAAACCACCGGGAAACGATCGAATTGTGGGAGCGTTGAGCGCGGGTGTAGCGGGGGGACTCAGGAGAATAGAAGTCATGCGAAATCGCTTTAGGAATAGGTGCTAGAGAAGACTCGATCGAAAATCTTGAGTTTTGAAGTTTGAATCGCGATTTGAAGGGACGCTGTCTTCTATCTTAAGTTACTATAAGTATTAAGAAATGTAAATTAGATAAGAATTTCATAAAAAACTGATGACAAATTTTCGCGTTCCCGTTCGCGTTGCCGTCATCGGCGCAGGAATCGGCGGACTCACCGCCGCCGCACTTCTGGCGAGACGGGGTTATGCCGTTTCAGTTTTCGACCTCGCCCTCGTTCCCGGTGGTTGTGCATCCACCTTCAAACGAGATCGATTCACCTTCGATGTCGGCGCAACTCAAGTCGCCGGACTCGAACCGGGTGGCATCCATCACCGAATTTTCTCCGAACTCGACATCGCAATTCCCGCAGCAACGCCTTGCGATCCCGCCTGTGCTGTTTTCCTACCTGGCGAAACAAAACCTGTCAACATCTGGCGCAATCTGGATAAATGGCGAGAAGAACGACAGCGACAGTTTCCCGGTAGCGAACCGTTTTGGCAACTCATGGAAAATCTGTTTCGCTGGAGTTGGGCGTTTCAATCCCGCGATCCCGTTCTACCGCCCCGCGATCTCTGGGATTTGACACAACTCGTGCAAGCCGTTCGCCCCGATACACTACTCACGTTACCGTTTACCTTTTGGACGGTGGGAGACGCACTGCGTTGGTTTCAACTCGACGACGATCGACGGTTGCGAACATTTCTCGATCTCCAACTCAAACTTTATTCCCAAGTCGAAGCCGAAGACACCGCCCTACTCTACGCCGCCACCGCGCTAGGTGTTTCCCAGGAACCCCAAGGCCTCTACCACCTGCACGGGAGTATGCAAGTTCTCAGCGATCGACTCGTCGAAGCCTTAAAGCGGGACGGAGGATCGTTAAAAATGCGCCACACCGTCGAATCGATCGAAACTCAAAATAACCGAGTCACCGGCGTGCGCGTTCGCAACCAAAAGACTGGAGAAATCCTTACCGAACCTGCCGATCTCGTCGTTGCCAACGTCACCGTTCAGAACCTCATCAACCTCCTCGGCGATCTGGCTTCGATTCGCCCATACCGACACCGCGTCGAAAAGCTACCGTCCGCATCTGGTGCTTTTGCGATTTATCTGGGTGTTAAAGATCGTGCCGTTCCCGCCAACTGTCCGCCTCACCTACAGTTTTTCGACGATCCTCACAAACCCATTGCGGAAAACAATTCCTTATTCGTTTCCGTCAGTCGTCCCGGTGACGGACGCGCACCCGAAGGCAACGCAACCCTCATCGCCTCATCGTTTACCGATACGCGGATGTGGTGGAACTGCAAAGATTACGACGCACTCAAACAACACTATACGAACGACGCGATCGATCGACTCGATCGCTATTTCGACTTATCCACCGAAAATCTCCTGTACGTCGAAGCTGCAACCCCGAGAACGTTTCAGCGGTTCACCGGCCGTGAATCCGGTATCGTGGGCGGTATCGGACAGCGCATCTCCACCTTCGGCCCCTTCGGATTTGCCAACCGCACCCCTGTTAGCAACCTTTGGCTCGTCGGCGACAGCACCCACCCCGGCGAAGGTACTGCAGGTGTCAGCTACTCGGCCTTAACGGTCGTGCGACAAATCGAAGCGAAATGGCAGCATTTGTAAGATATTAAAATAATTCAACTTACCCAACTCGTATGACTGTCGCGCGAACCATTTGCCTCGGTTTTCTCGGAACGATCGCTGTCGGGACGCTACTCCTGATGTTGCCTCCGTGTGTCGAAGATGGCACTTGGAACGATTTCGTCACGGCACTATTTACTGCAACATCAGCCACCTGCGTGACGGGATTAATCGTTGTCGATACGGGTAGCTATTACTCCTTCTGGGGAGAGTTCGTCATTTTGCTACTCATCCAGGTGGGTGGATTGGGATATATGACCGCAACGACGTTTTTACTGTTGTTACTCGGTCGTAAATTTCGCGTTCGCTACAAACTCGCGTTACAAGAGTCTTTAGATTCCGTGGGATTGTCTAGTGTGTCGCAATTAATTCGATCGATCGTCGCTACGACAATACTCATCGAACTAACGGGGGTATTTTGCCTGTTAGTAACGTTCGTTCCGGAATTGGGTGTTCGTCCCGGTTTGTGGCAGGCTGTTTTTCACAGTATTAGTGCTTTTAATAACGCTGGATTTAGTTTGTTTCCCGATAGCTTGATGCGCTACGTTTCTACTCCGTGGCTGACGATCTCGATCTCATTTTTAATTATCCTAGGGGGCATCGGCTATCAAGTTGTATTTGAAGGCTTTTTGTGGTTTAGAAATACCTTTTCAAAATATGGGAAGCGCTTTCGCTTTTCACTGCACGCAAAAACAGTGACCAGTACGACACTCTTTTTGCTGATTGGGGGAACGCTCGGATTTTTCGCAACTGAACTTTATAATACCGAGACATTTCAACCGCTTGCTTTAGGAGATAAAGCCATTGCTGCTTGGTTTCAGTCCGTGACGACGAGAACGGCAGGATTTAATAGTATTGATATCGGTCAAATGACGATAGCAGGGTTGTTTTTAACCATTGCACTCATGTTTATCGGCGCGAGTCCAGGAAGTACGGGCGGCGGAATTAAGACCACGACGTTTCGCATTCTCATCAACTGTACGAAGTCAGTTTTACGGGGGCGGGAAGACGTGGTGTTGTATCAGCGTCAAGTCCCAGTAGAATTGATTTTAAAAGCGGTTGCAGTGGTGATGGGATCGATGATGACGCTAGTCGGCGCGACCATAATTTTAGCGGTCTCCGAACAAGGTCTAGAGTTCATTCAAATCTTATTTGAAGTTGTTTCTGCTTTTGCAACAGTTGGCTTGTCGATGGGAATTACTGCTAAATTTTCAATATTCGGAAAATTAGTCATTACAGCAATCATGTATATCGGACGGGTGGGAATTTTAATTCTTATGTCAGCTATTTTAGGCGATCCTAAGCCAAGCGCCCTGGAATATCCCGACGAAGATTTGTTAGTTGGCTAGTTCGCTTGAGATAATTCACTGAAGTTTTATTGAGAGGATGTTTGGCGTGAATTTATCATCGTTTAATTTCTTGAAGAATTGGCAAGTTGAAACACAACAGTTTGCAATTATTGGATTGGGTCGCTTCGGTCGAGCAGTTTGTGCGACCTTGCATCATCTTCGTTACGATGTCTTGGCGGTCGATCGAGAGGAAAAATTGGTCAATCAAGCCTTAAACGATCGAATTGCCGATCGCGTGCTGTGTTTGGATACAACAGAGCCGTCCGCGTTGCAAGAAGCGGGTTTGTTTGACTTCGATATTGTTATCGTCGCCATCGGGAACTATCTGGCAGAAAGTATTATTACCACGTTGAATTTAAAAGAAGGTGGTGTGAAACACGTGGTCGCGAAGGCCTCATCAGAAGTTCACGTGAAGTTGTTGAAAAAAGTCGGAGCCGATCGGGTCGTATTTCCAGAACGGGAGATGGGATGCGAACTCGCTCGATCGTTGACCCGTCCTCGCATTCTCGATCAGTTCGAACTCGACCCCGATCGCAGTATCGTCGAAATTGCAGTTCCCGAAAAATTTACAGGAAAGACACTGGCTGAGTTGGATTTGCGGAAGTCCTATGGCATTAGTGTTTTAGCTGTGGGTGAAGAAAACAACCTCAAAATTAATCCCGGGCCTGGAGAAAGATTGGAAAAAGGGCAAGTGATGGTTGCGCTCGGCTCGAATCGCGATCTCGATCGATTGCCACTCTAAACCTCGTCAAAATAGGGTGAGGTTTTGCGAAAGGGGAGATGAAAAAATTGCGTCGAAATGTTTGAAATCCTATGGCTTTCTCATCCGGAGCCTCGAACCGAGAGTTTGCCATTTACGGATGAATCTGACCGAGAATCAATCGCAATCGATCGTAATCGTCCTTGAGAAGCAAACTGAGGGTTCTCCCCGCACGTACCAACCACTCTCGATCGGCTTTGCGCGTTTGATACACTTCCCGAATCGCCGCCGCCGTCAGCGATTCCACTGGCGCACCCGCCACTTGCAACAGCGTCCGCAGAAAATCCAGTTCCTCGCTGAACCGAATCACTTCCTCATCCGTACAATAGGAAACCGCTTGGTGAATTTGAGGCGGACGAGGCGGTAAATACTGATAGACTCGCCGTCCGTCAGCTGGCGTAAAACCGACGATCGCCGATCGAAACTCCGTTTTCAACATCGCAAAAATCTGAGGCTGTTGTTCCCGCAACTCATCGAGAGACAACCCCAAGGCTTGCGCTCGGTGAACCGAATCGATCGGCATCGTCGTCGCATGGTATACCACGGCATACACCACATTGCCCGACTCCTCATCTGTGGCCTTCACCCAGCTGCCAAACGGCGGCATCGTTGGAAACCGCAATTCGCTCGAGTCGAGACACTGCGCTAAAAACTCCGTCGTCGACGTTTCGATCGCCTCCGCAAAATGATTGGGCGATCGATCGTCGTTGGCAAACTGAGGCAAAGGCAAACGCATCGATCGTTACTTCTTACGGCCGGCTTTGGCATCGATCGCTTCGAGTTCCGACAAGAGAAACGTCACCGAACGATCCCAGTTGCCCCCCTCAAACAAAACGGCGGCCTTGCCGTCGCTCACGCGCTGCACCGATCCTTGAAACTGGAAATAGGTATCGTCGGGATTAATCACTCGTACCGCCGTTCCGGGAAAAATCATTGTCATGGGTAATCGGTAATCCGTAATGCTCGATCGATCGTTATTATCTCAGAAATCTCAGAACTTCAAGCGTTGCCGGTGGTTTGCGACCGATTCGACCAAACCGATGGCGATAAAATTCGTCAGCAGTGCCGATCGACCATAACTCATCCAAGGCAGTGGAATCCCCGTCACTGGCGCTAAGCCGATGGTCATACTGATATTGACAATCGCTTGAAACACCAACATCGACAGCACGCCGATGGCTAACAGCGATCCGAAATTATCTTTCGCGTTCTGAGCGATCGCCACTAGACGCAGACAAATCAACCAGAACACCAGCACGACCGCCATCGCCCCGACAAAGCCGAGTTCTTCACCCACCGCCGAAAAGATAAAATCCGTATGCTGTTCGGGAATAAAACCACCTTGAGTTTGCGTACCGTGGCCTAACCCTCGTCCCCAAAACTCTCCCGCACCGATGGCAATCCGAGACTGAATCAAGTGATAACCCCCTCCGAGGGGATCTCGATCGGGATCGAGAAACAGGATAATCCGATCTTTCTGATAGGGTTTCAGGAGATTCCAAAACACCTCCCCCAACTTACCGGATAGCAGGTTAATGCCGATTGCCACAGACGCACCGATCCAACGCCCGGGAATCGTCAGCCATGCCAATACGCCAACCCCTGCTACCCAAACAAACCACGCTGGAAACACCGTTCCGAACAGAATGGCAGAGACCAACGGTGACACTAACAAGACCAACCAGCCCGGGTTTGCATTACCCCAGTACAACATGCCGACTGTAATGGCACCGAACACCAGCGACGTTCCCAAATCCGGTTGTAAAAACACCAGACCCCAAGGAACGGCAGTAATCGCTAGGGTTTGCAGTACCACCGGGAGACTCGCCGCCGTGCGAGCTTCCAACAGTGCCGCCAGGGTGATAATCACCCCGAGTTTAGCGAATTCCGATGGTTGTACGTGGAAGCCCCCGATCGAAATCCATCGCTGTGCGCCCAACGCCGTCGTTCCAACGAAAATGACCGCCAGCAGTGAAAGGTTCGTAATCCCGTAGATAATCCACTTCCACTGCATCAGAACTTCGTACCGCCAGCGGGCGATCGACAGTGCGAGGATAACGCCAACACCGCCAGTCAGCCAATGTTGCCACCAATCCGTATAGTCTTGTTCCAGCTGGGTACTGCGAACGATCAATCCAGCAAACGCCGTCAAACCCACCGCCAATCCGAACAGGAACCAATCCACGGACTGCCAAGGTTGAACGAGGCTTTGCCAACTAAACCGAGTGAGAGATTTTTGCACGATCGGACGTCGAGTTTTACTTCTGAGACAGCGCAGCCACCGATACTTTTGCCGCAATACGCTTGGCAACGGCTGTCAGTTCGCGTGCTGAAGCCGAGTCGGGTTGAGACACGACAATGGGAACGCCATCGTCACCGCCTTCGCGCAGGGGAATTTCCAAGGGGACGCGGCCGAGTAACGGGACGTCGAGTTCGCTGGCCGTTTTCTCGCCACCCCCCGATCCGAAGATATCGTACTGTCGATCGGGCAGGTCGGGAGGAATGAAATAACTCATATTTTCGACGATGCCCAACACGGGAACGCCCAGCTGCTCGAACATTTTGAGACCTTTGCGAGAGTCGAGTAAAGCCACGTGCTGGGGAGTCGTGACGATCGCCACACCGGCCATAGGAACAGCTTGGGCCAAGGTCAGTTGTGCGTCTCCCGTACCGGGGGGCATATCGACAATCAAGTAATCGAGATCGCCCCACTGAGCTTGATAGAGAAACTGACGAATGACACCGTTGAGCATCGGGCCGCGCCAGATCACGGGCTGGTCTTTGTCGATGAGAAAGGCCATCGAAACCACTTTCACGCCGTGGTTGAAGGCGGGTTCGAGGACTTCTTTGCCGTCGGGGGCTTGCCGAACCATCACTTTAGCATCGGCGAGACCGAGCATATTCGGTCCGTTGGGGCCGTAGATGTCTGCATCGAGCAGTCCCACTTTCGCACCCACCTGAGCGAGAGCAACGGCGATGTTTACAGCAACGCTGCTTTTGCCGACTCCACCTTTACCACTGGAAATCGCAACGATGTTTTTCACGCCGTCGATGCCCTGACGATCGGGAATTTCAGCCTGTTTGGGCGTTTCGGCCGTGACGTCGACCTCAACGGCTTCAACACCGGGAATCGATCGAACCGCTTTTTCGCAATCTTCGACGATGAACTCGCGCAGGGGACAGGCCGGTGTCGTCAACACCAACGTAAAACGAACCGTTCCGCCCTCGATCGCGACGTTGCGGATCATGTTGAGTTCGACCAAGCTCTTTTGGAGTTCGGGATCTTGCACGGGACGCAAAACGTCCAAGACCGATTGGGGCGTAAGTTCCTTCGAGATCTTCGGTTCCACCAAAACCTCCTAATATCAACAATGCAGTATGCCGAGACAGATTGTTTAACAATGTATCTTTTTATTTTAAAAAATGTAGGTTCTTAAACAGAATTCGCAATTGACGGCAACGTTCCCTATGATATGGAATGCTGCAACCGACAACCGGCTATGCCGACCGTCAAAGGAACCTCATACTCGCCCCGGCCGATATCCTGATAAATTTTTAACCGTACAGCGATTTTGTAAACTCCTTTCGTTATGACTGCAACTTCCACGTCCTCTGCGTCCACCACACCCGCCCCTCCTCCCAAAGATTCCCGAGATCGGGTCAGCCAGTTTATGAAACAACTGCAAGACCAGATTTGCGATGCACTCGAACGCATCGACGGTCGGGAGCGGTTTCGCGAAGATATGTGGGAGCGTCCGGAAGGCGGCGGCGGACGATCTCGAGTTATTCGCGGGGGCGACGTGTTCGAGCAAGGCGGCGTCAACTTTTCTGAAGTGTTCGGGTCGCAACTTCCCCCCTCAATTTTGAAGCAACGACCGGAAGCCCAAGGACACGGCTTTTACGCGACGGGAACCTCGATGGTGCTACACCCGCACAATCCTTACATTCCCACGGTTCACCTGAACTACCGATATTTCGAGGCGGGGCCGGTTTGGTGGTTCGGCGGTGGGATCGATTTGACCCCGTACTATCCTTTTGAAGAAGACGCGGCTCATTTTCACCAAACGATTCAAAAAGCCTGCGACAAACACCATCCGGAATACTATCCGGTGTTTAAGCGCTGGTGCGACGAGTATTTCTACTTGAAACACCGTCAGGAGACCCGGGGTGTCGGTGGGATCTTCTTCGACTATCAAGACGGTCGCGGTCAACTCTATCGGGGGCCTAACTCTGACGGCCCAGCGGCCGAATACAGTCGATCGATCGGCGACATCGAACCTCGGCGTTGGGAAGACCTGTTCGCGTTTGCCGTCGATTGTGGGAATGCCTTTATTCCCGCCTACGAACGCATCGTTCAACGACGGCGGGGTATGGAGTACGGCGATCGAGAGCGCAATTTCCAGCTGTACCGACGGGGTCGCTACGTCGAGTTCAATTTAGTTTACGATCGCGGCACGATCTTCGGACTGCAAACCAATGGACGGACTGAATCGATTTTGATGTCGCTGCCACCTTTAGTTCGTTGGGAATACTGCTACGAACCCGAACCGGGTACGCCAGAAGCGAGACTGTACGACATTTTCCTCAAACCCCAAGATTGGGCGAATTGGACATCGGAAGTCGCCGGAGGCTGAGTGGGAGGCGGCGGCTCGATCGAGCGAGTTGAAGTGAAATGGCTTTCCCGTCCCGAAGCGGCGGGAGGAGAGATGTTTGGTATTCTAGACTGAGGCGGCCGTTCGCTCAGTCTTGGCTCGCCTAAAAATCGGCTTTCCTAGAAGTCGCACCCGTTCGAGCCATTTTGAGACCGATCGAGTTCGCGAACTCCTGACGGTGTTTTGGCACGTAGAAAGGGATCCAATTAAAGTGTAAGTGCGAGCCAACCCGGTCAGCCTAGGATCGCTGATTGAATCAAGGGTTCAGCACAGTGAACATCCCCGGACTTCAGACCGGGAAGTGTCGAGTTTGTAAGTGCGAGGAAGGGTCTGTGATCCATATCGAACAGAAAACACATACTACTCAAGATGGGACGACAGTGATCGTCCTAGCACCGGCCGGTCGCTTGGATATCACAACGGCTTGGCAATTTCGCCTCAAGCTTCAGGAATGCATCTCGAAACTCAGTCGCCACGTAGTCGTTAATCTCGGACAGGTCAATTTTATCGATAGCTCTGGTTTGACTTCTCTCGTGGCAGGAATGCGGGATGCCGATAAGGTGAAGGGAAGCTTTCGCATTTGCAACGTACACCCCGAAGCCAAGCTGGTATTTGAAGTGACCATGATGGATTCCGTGTTCGAGATTTTCGATACCGAGGAAGAAGCCCTCGAAGGTGTGCCTCGCAACGTTGCCAGTTAAGGGACGGTGCTGTCCCGACACGTCGTCGCCCGTTTTCACAGCTACGTGCGTTCGCAACGGGTGAATTGGGCCGCGACGGGCAACCGTATGTCTCGATTCGGAGATCGCGGGAAATTGCCTAACTACAAAAGCGCCCTTGGCAAAATACTGCACGTCAGGAGACAATGATATTGACAGGCTCCCACCCAGAGAATTTCGGGGGATTCTGGGGTCAAACAGCCAGCGGCGATCCAGCCGATCCGATCTGACCTAGCCCGAGGATCGATGCCCCAAACCTTTGACCGAAAAGGTGTTTTATCGAAGCCGGATTTTGACATCTCGCCAATCGACGTGCCGATCTTAACATCGATCGAGGGGAGCTTCTGAGATGCCGAGGAGATCGTCCCCCACGTTTGAAAGATGCGAGCTTCTGCTCACCACACTGTAACTCAACTGCCCGTCAATCCTGTGGAAAACGTTCGCACTGTTTCGGATACCAAACGAGCTTTCTATCAAATTCATACGCGACCCGTCAACTCGATTTATCGCCGGGTCGTGGAAGAGTTAATGGTCGAGATGCATTTGCTCTCGGTTAATGTCGGTTTTCAATACGATCCCGTTTATGCTCTTGGGGTTGTCTCGTCTTTCGATCGATTGATGCGAGGTTATCGACCGGAAAAGGACAAAGACTCGATTTTTGAAGCACTCTGTCGTTCGACCGGCGGCGACCCCCATCAGTACCGTCGCGATGCAGAAGCGATAGCTGCGGCAGCTCGAGTACTGTCTCAAGACGATCTGAGTGCGATTTTAACGCAACCGGAAACGGTCTCGATCGACAATCCTTTGAAACATCAACTGCAGTCGATCTCGAGTGCCTCGAATTTTAAGTACAGCCGCCTGTTCGCGATCGGGTTACTGGCTGCCATCGAACAAGTCGATGCCGAACTCGCCAAGGACGACAAGCAACTCCCCGCTCTCTTGTCCGAGGTAAGTGGTGTGTTAGCTTTACCCGAAGACAAGCTCAAAAAGGATCTCGAGCTTTATCTGAGCAACGTCGGCAAGATGGAGCAAGCCCAAAGCGTCATGGCTGACGTTCTTGCTGCCGAGCGTAAAAAACGCGCCGATCGCGAACGAGCGAAAGCAGAATCCTCTCAGTCGCCTGAAGGCGAAGTGGAAAGCCAAGAGCCGGAAACTGAAAACAGTTAGAAAGAACGGGAGATCGAGAAAGCCACAGGGCTTTCCCATCTCCCCAACGTCCGCGCCCTTTCTCACCGGGGGCGAACTTTACCAAAGCGTCGGTCTCGCTGTTGGTAAGAGGTGAGCGCTCGATGAAAGGCTTCTCGATCGAACGCCGGCCATAAGGTCTCAGTCACGTACAGTTCTGCATAAGCCACCTGCCACAACAGAAAATTGCTGATTCGCATCTCGCCACTGGTGCGAATTAGCAAATCGGGATCGCCCAAGTTGGCTGTATACAAATGCTGGGAAAACAACGTTTGATCGATACAGTCCGGATCGAGGCTTCCCTGGCGCACTTGCTGGGCGATCGCGCGACACGCTTCAACGATTTCTTGCCGTCCGCCGTAGTTGGTCGCAACAGTAAACTGAATCCCCGTATTGCCTTGCGTTTCCGCCATCGCGCGTTCGATTTCCGATTGCAGAGATGGCGGGAGAGTTTCCAAATGCCCGACAAAGCGAATTCTGACGTTTTCCGCCATCATTTCCCGTAACTGCTGCCGCAACACGCGCTCGAACAGCGTCATCAGAAAATCCACTTCTTCCAGGGGACGACCCCAATTTTCCGTCGAAAACGCATAAGCCGTCAGCGCCCCGATGCCCCAGTCATCACAACAGCGCAATAGGTTTTTGAGCGCGTCTACTCCCCGTTGGTGTCCGACAATGCGGGGAAGCCCCCGACTTTGCGCCCAGCGACCGTTCCCGTCCATAATGACCGCCACGTGTTTCGGTAGGCGAGCAGGATCGAGATCGGCGGGTAACGTTCGTAAGAGAGTTTGCTTCGCACTCATACCGGATTCCTCAGTGTCCACCATTAACCACAGTCAAACTACGCGCTGACTCGATCGCTTTCCTCACGTTAACCCCTGCATTGTATCTGCTCGTTTGCCAGACCAGGGGGCGATCGAACGGTGAGGAGCGCGTGTCTGTCTCATTTTTTGTCACTCGAAGTCGAACGCCGGAACAGATGCCAAAGCGCCGTTCCGCCCCGCGTACTCAACCGACGGCCGAGACTGCGCCAGTTGGAAGCCACGGTTTCCACATCTGCGGTCTTCGAGACTCGTGATTCTAACAGTTCCTTTAACTTACTGCTCGTCAGCGGCCGATTCAGCACGCCTTGCTCGGCGAGAGAAATCGAACCCGTCTCTTCAGAAACTACGACACACAAACAACTTTTCACGCGCTCGGTAATCCCCATCGCCGCTCGGTGGCGCGTTCCCAGTTGGCGGGATGCCGTGCGCTCGGACAGGGGCAGGATAATCCCAGCCGAGACGATCCGCGACGCTCGAATCAACACTGCACCATCGTGCAGTAACGTACTCGTTTGAAAGATCGTCTGCAACAGTTCCTTCGACACTTCGGCGTTGAGCTTGACGCCCGGCACTGAAAAATCGCGTTCGTCGATGGGCTGGTTCGTTTCGAGAACGAGTAACGCTCCCGTGCGGTTCTGAGAGAGTTCCTTCACCGCATCGACCACTTCGTCAATGATACTGTCCGATTTCGGCAAGTTGTCCCGAGACGATTGAAACAGCCCGCCGAGATCGCCACGTCCGAGTTGCTCGAGAACTTGACGAAACTCCGATTGTAACGTAACGGCCATAGCCACGGCCGAGACAATGGTGATTTTGTCGAGGACGAAGTGCAACAACTTGAGGTTTAAGGTGCCACTGAGAGCCGCCGCAACAATCAAAACCACCAACCCTTGCACCATCCAGAGCGTCCGACGCTCGCCGACGACCACGAGGATCGTGTAGGTTAGCACGAATACCAACCCCACGTCGATCGCGACCCAAAATTGTTGGAGCGATCGCAGCAGCGAGGACGGATTCCCGCTGGAGTTCGCTAGCCATTGCTGCCACAGAGATTCCATCGACCCCTGGATTCTCCTCGTACTTCTGATTGCCCCAAAATGCCCCGCGTGGCGTTTCGATACCCGGCGTGCGGTTCGTAAGCCCGAGAACCAGATTTCATACCTCGAGATACACTCGAACGCGCCCTCGCTATCCGTCTTGAGGTCGCACCAACCGCTCCGGCAAACGGTCTTGCCGAATCAGATCGGCATCGGTTTCCCGTTGCAAGATGATGCTTGCTTCTCCCTCACCGACCAACACAGCGGCCGGACGCGCCAACCGGTTGT
This sequence comes from Geitlerinema sp. BBD 1991-9, assembly GCA_001657325.1. Classification (GTDB taxonomy): domain Bacteria; phylum Cyanobacteriota; class Cyanobacteriia; order Cyanobacteriales; family Geitlerinemataceae; genus Geitlerinema. The sequence goes on from LWRO01000024.1 coordinate 17,506, forward strand.
AGTTGGAGGACATACTGTAATTGTAGGCTCCCGTTCCCATGACGACGAGAAGATCGCCCGTTTGCGTTTTTGGAAGTCGAGCGTCGCGCACGACAACATCCCCAGACTCACAGTGTTTGCCAGCCACCGTCACCGTTTCCGTAGCGAGTGCGCTCATGCGGTTCGCGACGACCGTGCGGTAAATCGATTGATAAGTAATGGGGCGGGGGTTGTCAGACATTCCCCCATCGACCGTGACGTATTGTCTCACTCCCGGTACGTTTTTTTGCGAGCCGATGGTATAAGCCGTCACGCAAGCCGATCCGATCAGCGATCGACCCGGTTCGCACAGCAGTCGTGGATTCGGTATCCCAGCTTCGCGACAAGCCGCCGAGACGTTTTCGCATACGGTTTTGACCCACTCGTCAATACTCGGCGGATCGTCGTCCTCCGTGTATCGAATACCCAAGCCACCGCCCACGTTCAGCTCTGTGACGGGAAGCCCGTACTCTTTCGCCCGTTGGAACCACGACACCATGACCTTGGGTAAGTCGCAGTGGGGTTGCAGCTCGAAAATTTGCGATCCGATGTGGGCGTGTAAGCCGATACAGGACAGGTTGGGGTGTCGGGTGAGAAATTCCAGCACCGCATCGAGGGAATCGGGGTCGAACCCGAACTTACTGTCGAGGTGTCCGGTGCGAATGTATTCGTGGGTGTGGCACTCGATCCCAGGGGTGAACCTCAGCATCAAGCGCACGGGGTTCGATCGATCTCCAGTCAACGTGGCGAGAGTTTCGAGTTCGTGCCAGTTATCCGCCACGATGACGATTCCAGCCGCGATCGCTCTTTCGAGTTCTTGGCGAGATTTATTGTTGCCATGGAGGTAAATGAGATCGGGATCGATTCCGGCTGTTAACGCCGTGTAAAGTTCGCCGCCACTGACGACATCCGTGCCGAGGCCTTCGCTGGCAACAATGGCGTAGACAGCTAGGCAGCTCCAAGCTTTCGAGGCAAACAAGACAAGGCTGTCGCCCTCGTAATATCGCTGGAACGCCTCGCGGTATTGACGACAAGCCGTTCGTAACGTGGCTTCGTCGAGAATATAGAGGGGAGAGCCGAACTGACGCACCAAGCTCGTCACGTCGCAACCGCCGATTTCCAGTGCGTCCCGTTCGTTGACGCGAGCAGTTAGGGGTAGGAGTTCTTGGTTGGGCGACCGAGCGGCAAGGGGACGGTCGGCATCAGCGAGGTAAGAAGAACCAGATAATAACGTTTCGAGAGGACGGATCGATACCATGATGGAGACGAGATCGTGTGAGTAATAAAGCGTGCCAACCATACAGCCCAAGCGATCTGGCCCGGACTTCAATGCGGCTCGATACGGTACGTTTCGAGCGAGGAGATAAGCGGCGATCGCCTGTGGCTCGTTAGATCGTAGTGTACAATCTAGGGCTGCCGATTCCCAAATTCGTTCGATCGACTCATCCCGTGCCGTCTCTGCATCTTAAACCCCTCACCGTCGCCGCTTTACCCGACATCGTCGAACTCGATCGATTGTGTTTCGGACAACTATGGACTGAAGACGGCTACCGACGAGAACTCGACAGTCCCAACAGCGATGTTTTGGGTGTATTTTCCAGCGAAGCCGAACCGTTTTTCCTATTGGGGTTTGGGTGTCTGTGGGCAATTCTCGACGAAGCCCACTTGACGGTTCTCGCCGTTCGCCCCGAATACCGACGCCAAGGATTGGGGGGCCTGCTCTTGCAAACCTTACTCCGATCGTCGAGAGATCGCGGACTCGAGCGCGCGACCTTAGAAGTGAGTGCCACCAATCGAGCCGCTCGATCGCTTTACGAACAGTTTGGGTTCCGAGAAGCGGGACGGCGTCGAGCTTACTATCCCAATGGGGACGATGCGTTAATTTTGTGGTTAAGTGGGATACAAAAAAACGACTTTTTACAAAATTTAGACGATCGAGATCGCCAAATTCGCGCTCGTCTCAGCACACTAGGTTGGCAAATCTAAAGAACTCGTAAAATTCAGCCGAAATTTTAGCCGATCGGACTTCGAGAACGGCGAATTTCCAATTCGTAGCAAGACCTCAGTGAGTTTTGCTATGCTAATTCCTACAGACTCGCACCCGTGTAACTGGTTCCCCGCCCTCAACACTGTTCGGTATCGGAAGTACGCCATGTTTGAACGATTTACAGAAAAAGCCATCAAAGTAATTATGCTCGCCCAGGAGGAAGCTCGCCGCCTGGGACACAACTTCGTCGGCACAGAACAAATCCTCCTCGGTTTGATCGGTGAAGGTACTGGTGTAGCGGCTAAAGTTCTCAAATCGATGGGGGTCAACCTCAAAGACGCGCGCATTGAAGTTGAAAAAATTATCGGTCGCGGTTCCGGGTTCGTGGCCGTCGAAATTCCCTTTACCCCCCGGGCTAAGCGAGTCTTAGAACTCTCTCTCGAAGAAGCTCGCCAACTGGGCCATAACTACATCGGCACAGAACACCTCCTACTCGGACTGATTCGTGAGGGTGAAGGGGTCGCCGCACGGGTGCTGGAAAATCTCGGAGTCGATCTGTCCAAGGTTCGAACGCAAGTCATCCGGATGTTGGGTGAAACGGCGGAAGTGGCCGCTGGCTCCGGTGGTGGACGCACCAAAACGCCAACCCTCGACGAATTCGGGTCGAACCTCACGCAGATGGCCGTTGAAGGCAAACTCGATCCCGTCGTCGGCCGTCAAACGGAAATCGAACGCGTCATTCAAATTCTCGGTCGCCGTACCAAAAACAACCCCGTCCTCATTGGCGAACCGGGAGTTGGGAAAACCGCGATCGCCGAAGGTCTCGCCCAACGCATCGCGAATGGCGACGTTCCCGATATTTTAGAAGAAAAGCGAGTCGTAACTCTCGATATCGGGTTGTTGGTGGCGGGGACGAAGTATCGAGGCGAGTTCGAGGAACGTCTCAAAAAAATCATGGACGAAATCCGCCAGGCCTCCAATGTGATTCTCGTCATCGATGAAGTTCACACCCTCATCGGTGCAGGTGCGGCGGAAGGGGCGATCGACGCCGCGAACATTCTCAAACCGGCCTTGGCTCGAGGCGAACTCCAGTGCATCGGGGCGACGACCCTCGACGAATACCGCAAGCATATCGAGCGCGATGCCGCCCTCGAACGTCGTTTCCAACCCGTGATGGTGGGCGAGCCGAGCGTCGAGGAAACCATCGAAATCCTCTACGGCTTGCGCGAACGCTACGAACAACACCACAAACTGAAGATTTCCGACGAAGCCCTCGAAGCTGCGGCAAAACTGTCCGATCGCTATATCAGCGACCGCTACTTACCCGATAAAGCGATCGATCTCATCGACGAAGCCGGCTCTCGGGTGCGATTGTTACAGTCTCAACTGCCCCCAGCCGCCAAGGAACTCGATAAAGAGTTGCGGAAAGTCTTGAAAGAAAAAGACGACGCCGTGCGATCTCAAGATTTCGATCGAGCAGGCGTGCTGCGCGATCGAGAAATGGAAATCAAAGCCGAAATTAAAGCCATCGCCCAAAGCAAAAAAGGCGACAGCACTAATAGCGACGATTCTCCAGTCGTAACCGAAGAGGACATCGCCCAAATCGTGGCCAGTTGGACGGGGGTTCCGGTGAACAAACTCACCGAATCCGAATCCGAAAAGCTGCTGCACATGGAAGATACCCTTCACCAGCGCCTCATCGGACAAGACGAAGCCGTTCGCGCTGTCTCCCGAGCGATTCGCCGCGCTCGTGTCGGCTTGAAAAATCCCAACCGACCCATTGCTAGCTTTATCTTCTCCGGTCCGACCGGGGTCGGAAAAACAGAACTCACCAAGGCGTTAGCCTCTTACTTCTTCGGCTCAGAAGAAGCCATGATCCGGCTCGATATGTCGGAATACATGGAACGCCACACGGTATCTAAACTGATCGGCTCGCCTCCGGGTTACGTCGGTTACAACGAAGGCGGACAACTGACAGAAGCCGTGCGCCGTCGTCCCTATACGGTGGTTCTGTTCGATGAAATCGAAAAAGCCCACCCCGATGTCTTCAATATGCTGTTGCAGATCCTCGAAGACGGTCGCCTGACCGACGCGAAGGGCCGTACAGTAGACTTCAAAAATACCTTAATCATCTTGACCTCAAACATTGGTTCGAAGGTGATCGAGAAAGGAGGCGGCAGTCTCGGGTTCGAGTTCGCCGACGACAAGACGGAAGCACAATACAATCGCATCCGTAACTTGGTCAACGAAGAACTCAAACAATACTTCCGACCCGAATTCCTCAACCGTCTCGACGAAATTATCGTCTTCCGTCAACTCACCAAAGACGAAGTCAAAGAAATCGGCGATATCTTGCTCAAAGAGGTGTTCGGCCGCCTCGACGAGCAAGGGATTACCTTGGAAGTCACCGAGAAGTTCAAAGATCGCCTCGTCGAAGAAGGCTACAACCCCAGTTACGGGGCGCGTCCGTTACGTCGGGCGATCATGCGCTTACTCGAAGACAGCCTCGCTGAAGAAATCCTGTCGGGACGCATTCAAGACGGGGATACGGCGCTGGTCGATGTCGATGACGACGGTAAGGTCGTCATTAGCTTGAAAGAACGATCGGAAGAGATGCTCGTGTCAGCTGAGTAGAGACGGATTCGATCGAAGGTTAAGCGGGGGAGTGGAAACGCTCCCCCGCTGTTGTTTAGGCGGTTGCCATCAGCAAGGGGAGTGCTAAGGTTGGAATAGTCCTCTCCGTTCGTCCCGAGCCGCAGAAGGGGAGGGGTTGTAGCATTCAAAAGCGCAGAAAGATGGGGAACCCGAAATCGATTGGTTTAACCTTAGTGGCGAGTAGTGCCGCCGTTCTGAGTACGATGTTGTCGGCTTTACCCGGTGCGAGTTATCCAGCTGGGGCGTGGCGCACGCGAGAAATCGGCAATATCAGCCGCGAAGCTTGCATTCGCAAAGCCGAAGACGCGATGAATTACGAGCGCCTGTTCGACGTTCAACGTGTTGGCGATTTTGGAGATATGGGAACGTACGGACACACCGATACTTCCATCTTTTATATCCTCTGTTTGTTTTCTGCCGAAGGGATGACAGCCGCTATTTTCTGCTCGAACGAGACGAGTAGCAACGAACACCTGAACATTTGTGATGGTTTAACGGACTTTATGATGCGTTAATGGGGGATGCTGAGACGGTATGAGATAGAAATAGGAGAAGAACAACCTGAAATCCGAGCCGATTCTTCACCGTAAACATCCGCTCGTTTCATCATCCGATCGCCACTTTATTCAACGTCACGGGAACGGTCTTTATCGATCGGACAATACGGCTTTAGGATACGCAATACGCTTGTGATTGAACTGTTGCCACACCTGAACGAAAATTTCCGCAATTTTGCTCATATCGGCTCGCGTCAATCCCGAATCGACGAGTTGGTTGTCTTGCCATCGGGCCCGTAGAATTTTGTTGACCATGGCAAACGCCTCTTCTGGTGTTGCGTCTTTGAGAGACCGTAACGCCGCTTCACAGGAGTCAGCGAGCATGACAATTCCCGTTTCGCGAGATTGGGGAATCGGGCCGTCGTACCGGAAATCTTGCTCGCGAACCTCTCGATCGTTGCGATGTTTTGCCTGATAGTAAAAATAGGCGATGAGCATCGTGCCTTGGTGTTCGGGAATAAACGCCTGAATGGCTTTCGGAAGGCGGCTTTTTCTAGCCATGACTAACCCTTCACTCACGTGTTTTTGAATGATAGCAGCACTTTTCCAGGGATCGTTAATTCGATCGTGCTTGTTCGGGCCGCCCATTTGATTTTCCACGAAACTGAGCGGGTCGTGCATTTTCCCAATATCGTGGTACAGCGTTCCCGCGCGAACCAGTTCGACGTTGCAACCTAATGCCTTGGCTGCCGATTCTGCCAAAGTGGACACGAAGAGGGTGTGCTGAAACGTTCCGGGTGCCTCCGCTGCCAAGCGCTTTAAGAGCGGCCGGTTGGGATTTGAAAGTTCTGCCAGACGCACCGGGGTCACGAGGTCGAACAGATGCTCCAAATAGGGACTGACTCCCAAAACTAAAATGCTCCAGGCCACGCCCCACAAACCTTGTAAAAACGAGGTTTCCAGGAGCAACGACCAAATGGGGCCAGTCGAGCCTCTCAAGAGGAGATCGATCGGCACGGCAACCAGGAAGGCTAGTGCCTGCGCGATGCCCACACCAACCCCTAAGAGGGCGAGTTCTTCCCTCGACCGAAGTCGTCCCGCCATCACCCCGCCGAGGATACCACTGATCGCCCCACTGAGGAGATAACCGAACTCAATTTCCAAACCCAACGGTAGCAAAACCCCCAGGAGTGCCACGACTGTCGATCCCACGAGCGGCCCGTAAAAGCTCCCAATCGCTAGTCCGATCGCCGGCAAGCTGGTCGTCGGTGCGTTGAGGGCAATCGTGAGGGGGGCACTCAAGCTCAACAACAGCATTAACAATCGATCTCGCTGGCGAATTTTCGGGTGCACTCGCTTTTCCACCAAGCCGTAAACAGACACCGCAACCCAAACGACGCTTCCAAAGGCAATCCAGCCTAAGCCATTGACGGGATCGCGTCGCACTAAATTAAAGTGATCGAGCAAGACAAACTGCGAGCGCGTAATCGATTCCCCAGCTTCGACGATAACCTGTCCTCGCTCGACCGTCACAAAAACAACTTGCACGTCCTGGGCCGCTTGTTCAGCTCGCTCGCGTGTTTTCTCGGGATCGTCGACGAGGTTCGGTTTCAAGGCTGAGACCAGTAAAGCCGTTGCTAAGGCATTACTCGGCGATGACGGCTGGAGTGCCGAGAGTTGCATTTGCGCCGAAGTTTCGATCGATTCTGGGGGAACGCCTTCTGCAATGCCCTGGACTAACATTTGCTTGGCGACCTGTAACACGTTCTGTTGAGTTTCTTGCCACGTCACATCTGATAAATCGAACAGCTTGCTCGTGTAAATCTGTGGGGGGGCGAGGTCTCCCCGCCCGTCCGGCGAAACCTCAGACAGACTGGCGATGGCTGTGGTATAGAGTTGACGTACAGTTTCGATCTGACGCAGAAGCTTGGCGAAGTCTTCCGCTGAAAGTTTTTCGCGGGTGATTTGAAGTTGCCGAACAGCTTGGCTGGTGAGACTGTTTGGCGTTTGGAGCAGGTTCGTCAGCCCCTGAGACACGCCGTTGAACGCACCGAGGCGTGTTGCTTGAAGGAGTCGATCTCGATCGACATTGAGGGGAATATCGGACGTTTCGGGCGTTGGCAGTGCTTCGGGAATCCCTGAGGGATCTTGAGGAGAAATAGCCCATAGAATCGCCTGCCATTCCCACACCGAACACTCGCGAAGATAGCGTTGAATTTCAGTAGACAACCAACCCGTTGGCGCATAGGGAAATTCCCCCACGATATCGCGCAGGGCATTACCTTGTTCTAGGTAACGTTCGATCGTATCAAAAACCTCAGTGTTCACTTCCGGATCGCTGGTTAACACGCGAGTCGCGCCCACTTCAGCCTTGCGGCGATTTTCATCAGTGGTTTTCGTATCTTCTACCTTCACCGACTCTGGCGCAACGATCGTTTGTGGGGCCCGCGAACCGATTCCCAATTCAGGTTGGTTGTAAAATCGCTGCCCAAACGCACCCGTCAGACAGAGAACCGCCACAAAGGCCGACACAGAATCCGAAGCCGAGCGACCGGCCGTCGAACGTTGTCGAGGGTTTTGCGGCCGTCGATGCTCGGGCTTGCGGTCGGCGGACGAGATCGCGTTGGGGGACGCTGTAACTCGCTCTCGCCACCACTGCCATCGGCATTCGATCTGCCGTGTCAGAGATTGCAGGGCTTTCATACGCGAAACCACGTTCGGTGAGCAGACAGAACCTCACAGGCTATATTATAGGGTTGCCTTATTAGAACGATCGGTTAGTTGGGGTAGCCGAGTAAATTCCTTGGAGGGCGTTAAAAAGTCGGTCGCAATCGATCGAACGCCTACCTTCTGGAATCGATATCCCCCAAACCTCTATCTCGAGCAATATCTTAAGGTATTGGCGAACTCGAACCACGACCGGTACAGCATCGATCCTGATGTTGGCGAGGATATCAAACATCGATCGCTCTCAGGCAGACCCACGAAGAGAGTATCTGTCGTGCAGACGGAACCACCAAACGACTATCCGTCGATTTGTGCGAGATTACGCTCGAACCAATCACGTGTGAGACGGAGCGGACTTCACTCACCGGTCTTAGAAGATGCCAAACTAGAAGCAATACTCTCGTTAGACGGCACTGATGAAAAAGGCACTGATTTGCGGTATCTCCGGTCAAGATGGCTCCTATTTAGCCGAGTTTTTACTCGATCGCGGCTACGAGGTCTGCGGAACGTCCCGAGATGCTCAAATGTCGTCTTTCCGCAATCTCATACGTTTGGGAATCCGAGATCGAGTCAAACTCGAATCTATGACACTGACCGACTTCCGTAGTGTTCTACAGGTTCTCGACAAAGTGAAGCCGGACGAAGTGTACAATCTCGGCGGTCAAAGCTCGGTGGGACTCTCTTTCGGACAACCCGTTGAAACACTCGACAGCATTGCGACTGGGACGTTAAATCTTCTCGAGGCCATTCGTTTCATCGGAGCACCCATTAAACTCTACAACGCGGGTTCGAGTGAGTGTTTCGGCGACACGGGAGGCCGAGCGGCTACCGAGGAAACACCATTTCGCCCTCGAAGTCCTTACGGTGTTGCCAAAGCTGCAGCATTTTGGGAAGTGGCAAACTACCGAGAAGCTTACGGGTTGTTTGCCTGCTCTGGCATCCTATACAACCACGAATCGCCTCTGCGTCCCGAACGCTTCGTCACCCAAAAAATCGTTGCGACAGCCTGTCGCATCGCCAATGGCAGTAACGAAAAACTTTGTTTGGGTAACATTACCGTGCAGCGAGATTGGGGCTGGGCCCCCGAATACATCCAAGGGATGTACCGAATGTTGCAACAAAACGAACCCGACGACTACATTATCGCCACTGGCAAAACCTACGCGCTCGAAGAGTTCGTGAGTACTGTTTTCTCACACCTCGGCTTGAACTGGCAAGACCTCGTCATCACGGACGAAAGCTTGTATCGCCCAACAGATATCGCCGTCAGTCGAGGCAACCCCAAAAAAGCACTCGCACAAATGAGATGGCAAGCCCAGTACGATATGCACGACGTTGCCCGGATGATGGTCGACGCACGTTTAGCAGGAGAACCGGAGCGCAAAGCCTCTTAATCCTCGGACTGGAACTTCAGAGGCAACACGAGATGTTGGACGAGTACTCAAGCTGAGTCACAGCTTTCGCCACGGCGACTTCGCTGTTGTGGCCGATCGGATTATGGTTCGATCGATCGCTCGGCGTTCGTGTTGGCACAAAAAGTTTGGCGGTTATCTCGTCCTGAAAGTCTCTCGACTACTGCGGATCGAGAAGAGGTCGTTGCGAGCGACCGGTTCTTGGCATACCTCAAAATTTTCTGTTTGTCAAGTTCAAGGACTCCCCAACCTAGGACAATCGCACACTAATTTTGCGTTAACGAGAGAATCGGCATTGTAGCGATCCAACAGTTGAGATCGCCCCAAACGATCTGCAACAAGATCCTAAAATGCCGACAGTTATTGAGACCGATATTGAGATCGATCGGGAGTATGCAATTGCTCTGAACATTGTTACCCCACTTGGGGACGGTTTTCACAAAATTGACTAGAATGAAACTACTTGTGAAATGTAAGGCTATGCAACAAGTCCTTACCGCTAAGCTCAAACTAGAACTATTTTCCGATCGAAATTCACGCTTGAGACAAGTCTATTTGTCCGATCGAGATGCCCTCAACTACACTTCACAAGTTGCCTTCGATCGCGACAAACGACTCGATAGGTACAAATTGCAGAAGACGGTCTCTTACGAGATTCGTACTCGCTATAGACTACCCTCTCAAATGGCGTGTCACGTTCCGTACTGCGTCGCCAATACAGACAAGAGAATTTGGACGAAGACGAAACAAAACGTCGCCTATTTCCAAGCGAAAAAAAACAAGAAACGATACCAGGAATTGGACAAACCACTAAAGTTCGTGTCTCGCACGTGTACCCTCAACCCCGAACGGGACTATTCTTTGACTAGACAAGGGGAGATCGGGATGACGTTACAAAGACGTATCGAGGTTCCGTATAGCAACGACCACAAGCACGTCCAAATGATTCCGTCGAGAGAGGCTAAAATTGGGGCAGCAAAAATCTACTATACCCGTTCGACCCAAACCCATTATCTTTGGGTAAGTTTGGCACTCGACATTCTCGATCGACAACCGATCGATATCAAACGCATCGTGGACGTCGATGTGGAACAGCGTTATCTGGCTGTGACGACCGACATCCACAATCGAACAGCGCTCCCCAAAAGCAAGTTGTGGGTCGATCGGGTTCCTCGCTCTCAAAAAGCGAGCCAGTCCTTACAGCATCAAAGCACTCAGAGCGCGAGGCGGCGATTTTTGGCGTTGTTGAGACGAGAGAGATGCTTCGTCGCTGACCGAAAGCACGGTATCGTCGAGCAAGTTGCTATGCCCGCTACACTCATTGGTGAAAGTTGTCGTGGAGAACTTCATGCGGATTGGGGGGGAGCGAGGAATATGGCAATGAGAATGCGGTTCGTTCGGCAAAACTGGACGAGTACGAGGCGTTTGTCAGCTGTCCCTGATGTTTCATTGAATGAAGCGAAAGCAGCAAGGTTTTTGCACTTTGCCCAATTGCAGTGGACGATAGAACCAAGCCCCGCTTCTCATCTTTGATTCAAGGGGAGTGTTGACATCATGAAAGACAAGCAAAGCGATCGACTCAGCGGTGGAGATCGAGGTATGACTTCCCCTCACGTTTTCGTGTTTCTTGAAATTTTTGCTTGTGAGGGCGGGATTCAATCCTACGTGAAAGACGTACTGCACGCCTATCGAGAAGCTGTAGCGATCGAGGGTTTCTCCAAACGGGCCGAAGTTTTTCTACTGCGAGATCCCAGGGATTGTCACAATCCCTTCGATCCCCTCAAACATCCCGGTGTTCCCGATGTGTTTTCCTTTCGCTACCTCAAATCTCCCTTTCCTTGGTGGGGACGGGTGCGTTTGGGGTGGGCGTTGTTCGTGCGATTGTTGAGAGAGCGGCCGGAATGGTTAGTGTGCGGACATATTAAACTCGCACCTTTGGTTGAGGTATTGTGTAAATTTCTCAACATTCCCTATACGGTCATGACTTACGGGAAAGAGGTCTGGGAACCCCTTCCCTATCAGTACCGAAGTGCCTTGCGCCATGCTGAGAGTATTTGGACGATCAGTCGGTACAGCCGAGATCGAGCTTGCCGCTCCAACCGTCTCGATCCGGAGAGATTTCGGATGTTACCTTGCTCGGTAGACGGAGAAACGTTCTATCAGACTTCCAAACCCCAACATCTCATCGAGCGCTACGGTTTAAAGGGTTCCCGCGTTCTAATGACGGTGGCGCGGTTGTGGTCGGGGGATATTTACAAAGGGGTTGATGTTACCCTTCGCGCCCTACCTCGCATTTTGGAGGTGTTTCCCGAGGTCAAATACCTCGCCATCGGGCGGGGTGATGACAAACCCCGCCTCGAACGCCTTGCTGAAGAATTAGGGGTGGCCGATCGCGTCGTGTTTGCCGGATTCGTCCCCACGGAAGAACTCCCCGATCACTATCGCGTTGCCGATGCCTATATCATGCCGTCTCAAGAGGGATTCGGGATCGTCTACCTCGAAGCGATGGCGACGGGACTTCCCGTTTTGTCGGGTGACGACGACGGCTCGGCCGATCCCCTCCAAGACGGGAAACTGGGCTGGCGCGTCCCTCACCGCGATCCTGAAGCCGTCGCGAAAGCCTGCATCGAGATTCTCAAAGGCGGCGATCGACGGTGTGACGGTGAGTGGCTGCGGCAAGAAACCCTCGCGCATTTCAGTCGTCCTGCCCTCGCACAGCAATTACAGAACTTGATGCAGGAGCGGCAGGAACACTGAGATCGGCTTGCGATGGCTTAAGCGTTATCGTTCGTTGGTTTGGCCCCCCCCCATCCGAATTTCCGAGCAAAACGAGGCATAACTCGTTCCGTTGGTCTCGCGGACGACACTGGTGCGTTGTCGGAAGTTCGGACTGACAAACCACAGGCGTTCCTCAGCTTTAAAGGCATCGGTTTGTGTCACGAGCGTTAGTGCGTCGTCCGTGCCGAGGACGTACTCGCCCGTGACGACGGCTTCGCTACTTTGTGGGTTCCATCGCCAAAACCGTCCAGTGTTCGGACGATCGCCGTTTGCAACAAACACTAAGATCGTCGAGCCTCGGCTTTGGCTCGATGACGTGCCAACTGTACCTTCCCAACGGGTACGAACGGCACACAGAGCATCCGAGTCAGAAATTCCCAACTTCTGACAGCGTTCGGCCACGTCTCGATCGTCAACGGTCAACCGATCGATCCAAACATCCGATTTTCCCGCTTCTAATTCCTGGGGGGGTAGCGCGTGGCTCGTCCGTTGTGAAAACCACTTCCCCGTACACTGTTCGATAAATTCGATAACGTCCATCTATTTTTGCCGTTCTTTTCAAATCACAAATTGTAAAGTGATGAAAGCTATTTTACGCCATTGCTGAAACCGAAAAATCGGAAAACTCCCGATCTCGAAGCACGCGAAAACCACTTCGATCGAACCCGATCGATAAAAATCGTAAATTACACAGAAGGGAGCCAAGCCCACGTCTTTTAAACGTGGGATGTAGCGTTAGAGCTTTTCAGCTCCGAGTTTAAAAACACACAGCTCAATTTTAAGCTACACCGATCTGAGCTTTCAGTCACGGCAATGCTCGACCTCACGTACCCGTACAAGCTGAAGCTCACTCCAGAACAACAACAGACCGACGAGACCTGTCTCGAAACCTCTCGTCGAGTCTGGAACTACGTCTTGGCTGAGCGTAAAGACTGGTATAAGTCGAGAGCCTGTCCCACCTTTTCCAGTGAGCAGTCAACAACCAACAGTGAGCAGTTGCCACTGTTCACTGTAAAAGATGTGGGAAAACGGACAGGGATTTTCCAGATTTAAGAAACCTGGGAGAACGCGCTCCCTGTTGTTCCCCCAGTTGGGGAAAGACCCGGTTCGAGGCAACCGAGTCAAGCGTCCTGGGATAGGGTTAGCTTCTCGGCAGGAAGCGTTAGGGATCGATGTCGGGTTGAGCAATGATTTGCCCACCTCTGCAAGACTTCCACGAATTCTATTCGTGGGAGTGTCAAAAATCGTACATCGTAATAAGATTTGGGGTATCCCACCCACAGCGTGCAACATACCCCTCATCAAGCTATGGAAACCGCTCTCGATCGATTTTGGGAACTGGTCGGAGGTGCGTTAAGCCTCGATCCGGGAGCCTTTAGTGCTGTGAACGACCTGGCTCTCGGCACCACCACAGCTGCGCTCGTCGTCTTCCTGGCTGGGTTGTCACAAACCATCGGACAGTGTGTCGTCCTGTTCGTCAACCGTGTCAAACCCTTTCGCTTCGTTCTCAGCCTCCTCGTCGCAGCGCTGCTGTTCGCAGCCAGTTACGGGGCTTGGGCGTTGAGTACCTGGTTGGCTGGAAACCTCTTTCTCGAAGAACTTCTCGACTTTCCCGACGTGGCGCGAACGCTGGCCCTCAGTTACGCCCCCCAACTGTTCGGTTTCCTCGTCGGACTGCCATACATCGGGATTCCCATTTCCATCCTCTTATCCCTGTGGAGCTTGTTGGGGATGATAACGGCGTTGAAAGTGCTGACGAGTCTTGGCACCTGGGGGGCGTTCGCCTGTGCGGGGTTAGGGTGGTTGTTGCTGCAACTGTTGCAACGAACTGTCGGTCGTCCCGTGTCGGCCTTGGGCTGCTGGCTGACGAATTGGGCTGCGGGAATGCAACTCGTCACCGATCGAGAAGGCCTCGAACAACTGGTGACAGCTGGGCCGCCAGTGACTTCGGAGTTCGATCGAGCGACGGAAAAAGTCCGCACCCGTACCCGTTTGAAATCCCTTCGATTCGATCCTTGGAAAGTTTTCCTAGCCCTGGCCGTCGCCACTTTTTTGTTGGTTTTGGTGCTGTCGTCGGATTTCCAAAGCTGGCTGAACGCTTGGTCTCGCCTACTCAGCGACACCTTCCAACTCGCCATCGACCTCGGCACGATCTTCTTCTTAGGACTCTTCGTTTCAATTTTGCTCACGCCCCTGGAAGCGCTCACTTGGTGGGCGGGATGGTACGGTCACGAACCCATGAATATGGGAACGGCGGTTGAATCGCCGCCGCCTCGCACGGATATTGCTCGCTACGTTCTCTATCTCGACGGCATCAACCAAGGAAGTTACAGCTACCTGCCCGAAGTCGAACGGATGCTCGACACTCTGGCCGAAGCGTTACCGCCTAACGTTCTGGTCGTTAAAGGCATCATTCCCTACTCTGTCACCAACCGACCCCTCAGTGAAGATCGGTTATTTGCAGCTTGGTGGCGCGTGGTCGAATCGCTGACCGAGCGCAATCCGGCCAACCCCATTGGCTTCATTATCAACGCCCGCAACGTCGTCTCAGTGGCCGTTTCAGCCGATCCTCGCTACGGGCCAATTCACAATCAAGGACTCGCTCGCGTGCTGTTCGACAGCCTGCTCAGTCACGGCTATCCCCTTGGCAGTCGAACGCCCATTACGTTGATCGGGTACAGCGGCGGCGGTCAAATGTCGATGGGCGCGGCTTCGTTTTTGAAGGAGGCCACCCAAGCGCCGATCGAGGTGATTTCGCTGGCGGGGGTGATTAGCGGGAACACGGGCGCGATGACGATCGAGCGTCTCTATCACTTAGCTGGGGACAAGGATTTCGTCGAGAAAGTGGGGGCGGTTCTTTTCCCCGGACGCTGGCCGGTATCGGTGTTGTCGAACTGGAATTTTGCCAAACGACGGGGGCGCATCGCGTTCGTTTCCCTGGGTGAAGTCGGTCATAACTGTGAGGACGGGCCGATGGGACACGAGGCAACGTTAGCGGATGGTCGAACGCATTTGGAGCAGACGATCGATCTGATGACGGGAATCCTGCTGAAAGACTGGACGCGCACGGGACTCGATCCCGATGACTTTCGCACGCCGAGTAACTACGAACGCTATTGGAAAGCGCCGTTTAACCAACCGTCGTTTTATCCGATCGAGAGAACGATCTCGATCGATCGATATCGTCCCATTGCCCCTTGGGTCGGCCGCGCCATTTTACCCAATCGAGACGAACGGTTTTCGGGGGACGGAATTGGGTTTGAAGTTCACTGCGCTGCTCCTGAATTTGCCCATCTCGTCGGACGAACGGTAAATTTGCGTTGGTGTGCCAACGCAACTCAGGTGCGCTCTTACGTGCAACTCGTCACGGAAGACTTGCGCTTTATCGACCAAGCTCGCGTCAGTCAACGTCAGGGAAACGTGCATCCCACTCGGATTGACGGTTGGAAAACGGTGGGTCCGTTGGAGTCGATCGCGGCTTCTCATCCCCACGACGATGTTATCGTAGCCTTGCAAGGTTCCGTCACCGTGGAAGAAATGGAGTCCGGGGTTACGTTGCGAATCGATCGAGACCCCTTGCAAGTGTCTGGACGCTACACCGGCCTCGTCACCTTTATCGAAGCACTGGAGAACGATCGATATCGCGTGCGCCACTACAACCGCGACTCGAATGCTTTCGACGGGCCGGAAGCGGTGGTGTGCGTTCCGGCCGTTATCGACGATCGACGAGGGGTTTTTCCCTCGTCTAATCGAGACTTAGAAAATTCCCCAGTTAATGAAAAAGGTTGGTATATCTACGGCGCACACAATGCAGGGGGTAATGCAGACGGTACGTTTGTCGTCACATCCCTCGCTCCGCGCCAACTGTTCGATCTCCCGGTCGATCGCGTCATCAGCGGTGAAAAAGCAACCCTCGAATTTATCGATCGAGATTATTGGAAAGACGCAGCAGCGTTAAAAGGCCGAGTTCGCACCATCGATCTCGCGCCCAGGGAAGCCCCGGTGGTATGGCAAGAAGGCGATCGCGCCCTCTTGATGCACGTGTACGGCGGCATCGGCGGCAACAAGGCAGATTTCGCCCCGATGGGCATTTACTTCGGTCATTTTTCCTACGGAATCGCGCGAGTCGTGCGCGAACCCCTCACCGACGAGTTGCGCTTCGAGATCGAATACCGCCAAATCTACACCCATAACCCTGATGGAATTATTGCCGGGAGTTTGGCTTGGAATCATTACGCTGGCGATCGACAGTGGGGATGGCTCGGTTGTCGCCCCCTCTGTGACACGATCGTGAAATTTCCGCCCCTCACTGAAGACTACGACTTCGACGGCTTTAAATTTTCGCCGTTCGATCGATTGGTGCGAGAACTCGACGTTATGGGGGCGCGATATCGCATCGGCGATGGAACCGGAACGACCTTCGTTACCCCCGTCAACTCCTGCGTTCAGGATTCGTCTCAGGCCGTGTACAACGCCCTCAAACGCACGGTTGCCGAAATCGAGTTGAATCCGAACATCGTCAAGTGGTTGCGAGATCGCCCCGAACACCCCCAAACTCAGCGATTTCGACAACTGGCCACCCTCGTCAAAACCTTGGAAGCGGAACTGACCCCCCTCGGGAAAGTCCGCCCCGATTGGCAGTACGGCGAACCTACCTTGGGACAATTTCCCGCCGAAACCCCAGTAAAATCGATGGCGAACTTGTTGGCGAGTTGGCGAACCCTGCTCCCGCGTCTCGCTCACGATCGAATGGCGTTGATTTTCCTCCAACTCGGCGCGTCCCTGCGATTGCAGCAGTCGTTTCAGGTTGGCGGCTTTGATGCCGAGATCGAGCCTCTCGCCCCGACAGATTTTCAGCGTCGCCTTCCGAAAATCGTCGAGATCGATCGCTAAACACCTTGTCAACGCGCTGTAAACGCTATGTCTGAAACTTCGATACCGTCCCCCTCCACTAACACCCCCATGCAAATTGCGGCGGCCTTCCGACGTGCGGGGTGGGTGGGGTTGTGGCTGCAATCGATTTTTGCCATCATTCCAGTTTTGATTCTGCTGTTCGTTCTTCTTTTTCGCGGCCACCTCGGGCAAGGAAACCCCATAGGTGCGATCTTGTCCTATGCCTGTTTGCTGGTGCTACTGTTTACGATTTACTGGAGTTTTCGCTATACCCAGGTCGCCAAGCAACTGGAAGACCCAGAGCGTCGGCCTCATAAGTCGGCAGTTTTTCGTTGCGTGTGGATTGGTATTGCAGCGAATACAATCGGTGCGGTTTGCGCCTTGCTGGTGAACTTGGGACAGGTGGGACAGATGCTATTTACGGTGCTTTCGCTACCGCCTGGGGCCTCGACGATGACGACTCCCCTGCAAGGATCGGCAGTTTTCAATCGCGGCCCGGCGATTACTGCGCTACAAATTGTCGGTTTGCAAGCTTCGGCAATTATTATTGCGGCTGAACTGGCGGGGATTGCGGTGGCGCTGTGGCTGTTGTACTATCTCACACCTCGATCGAGAACCGACACGGTATCGCGTTCTTAGGGGAAATCGAACGGGTTCCGTAGATCCCTCGAGAGCCGCCCTCTCGATCGGAGACCGCTTTCAGCGATTTTACGGGCTATTGCTTGAAAACCTAGGTTAGATAGGAGGTTTGGGGAATTTTCTGAATTCGCGCTTAAAGTTTTTTGTAAAGACACGTCAAAGCTTCCGGTTAAGCTGAAAACCCTGAAGCGTTTCGCGATACGATCGAAATAGGTGGATTGACACAGGTGTCAACCGTGCTTTGAAAGTGTCGACATCGGCGAGGAAAGCGATCTCGATCGCACTCGTATTACCTCGATCGTCACGTTAAACCCCTCAGCACGATCGCCCGAACCTCCGATTTCGGTTACTGAAGTTCGGCACGAGATCTGAAATACTACAATCGTTCGGGATAGCAAGGAGCTTCGGAAGTGGCTATGGCGATCGTACTGCGACCTCACGGTAAGCTCGACGCAAGAGGTGGAATAAGACTCCGGCGCAAGCTTGAAAAACTCGTTGCCTCGAGTAATAAACGCCACACGACTTGGATTGTCGATTTGGCTGACGTGCGCGAAATCGATCGCAATGGCTTGACGGCACTGCTCGCTTTGCGTCGCTGCTCTCAAAATCGGGACTGTCGTCTTCTGTTACGAGACGTTTCAGAACCGGTGTGGACGCTGCTCGAAGTCGCCCATCTCGATGAAACCTTTGAAATTCGCAACTCTAAGGGCAAACCTCGGAAAACGCCGCCAAAGTCTATGTCTGAGCAAACGCTCGGCGATGCCGAGCGTCTCTCTGATGTAGCCTCCGATGTCGCAAAACGACCCCCTGCGCCCGTTGCTCGCAAACGTCCCAAGCCGTTACCGCCCGTTATCTCCCAACCCCCATCGGTAGAGATTCGCGATTCGTATTCAGTACAGTTAGAAGCCTAACATTCCGTTAGAAACCTAACCGCGTACACCTAATAGAGGAATAACATGAGAGGAAGTGGACGACGTGGGGGACGTGATACGATCGTTATATGTCAAACCCCGCGAGAATTTGGAGCTTCATCGCAACCGACTCCCCTCCGTCGGAATTTGTTCGATCGCTTCAAAAACATACCGTTGGTGGGTGCGGACGCTTGGCAGTTTTACTTTGGAGCCGAAACGTCCGAGACCCAAACGCTTTACCAGGATTCCTCGACTGGCGACAGTATCGCCCTACCGGCCCGTTTGAATTCGCTGATGAAATGCAGCGAGCCGTCCGCCGTCTGACACAAGCGATCGAGGGTAGCGAACGGGTTGCGATCTGGGGCGATTTCGATGCGGACGGCGTTACGGCAACGTCGGTGTTGTGGGACGGATTGGGACAGTTTTTCGATCGCGAAGCGTCTCTGAAGGAACCTCGAGATCGCCAGTTGACTTATGTTATCCCCAACCGCTTCACGGACTCTCACGGTTTGAACCGACGGGGACTTCAAGCCTTAGCGGACGACAAAATCTCGCTCGTCGTCACCTGCGACACGGGAAGTACGAACCTCGAAGAGCTGGCATTTGCGCAGGAGTTGGGTATTGACGTTATCGTGACCGATCACCACACTCTACCCGAGGTTCGTCCGCCTGTCGTCTCGATCGTCAACCCTCGTTATTTTCCGGAAGACCATCCGCTCTATAGTTTGTCGGGGGTCGCGGTAGCCTACAAACTCGTGGAAGCTCTTTATGAAGCGCTTCCCGAGATTCCCCAACAACCGTTAGAACACTTGTTGGATTTGGTGGCGATCGGATTAATCGCCGATTTGGTGGAATTGCGCGGTGACTGTCGCTATTTAGCACAACGAGGAATCGAACAGTTACAGAAACAATTGGTGAATTCCACACGCCCTGGTCTCGCGCAATTACTGCAATTGTGCAAGCGAACGGGCGATCGACCGACGGATATTTCGTTCGGTATCGGGCCGCGCATCAATGCGGTCAGTCGGATTCACGGCGATGCGAGTTTCTGTGTGGAGTTGCTGACGAGTCGCGATGAAGTACGGTGCAAGCAGTTGGCTGGGGATGCGGAATTGGCGAACGCACGGCGTAAGGAATTGCAAAACCGCGTGACGAATCAGGTCAAAGCCAAGTTGGCTGCGTGCGATCTCTCGACAACTTGCGTTATCGTGTTGAGCGATCCGCAGTGGGAGGTCGGCGTGTTGGGGTTGGTGGCCGGTCAAATCGCACAGGAGTACGGCCGGCCGACGATTTTACTGTGTGAGGAGGTGACGGGGGAACGACCGATGGCCAGGGGTTCGGCACGATCGATCGATCGAATCGACCTCTATCGCTTGGTGAAATCTCAAGCACATTTGTTAGATCGTTTCGGCGGCCATCCTTTTGCTGCGGGGTTGAGTCTTCCCGTGGAAAACTTACATTTGTTTGCGGAAGCGATCGATCGAGAACTCGCTCAACAACTCGGCGGAACGATCGAACTGGCCTCGGAGATTTCGATCGATTTGACGGTGACGGTTTCGGAGTTGGGAAAAGATCTGTTTAAAGAACTCAAATGTCTCGAACCTTGTGGTATGGGAAATCCTCCACCTCGCCTGTTAGTTCGCGATTGTTGGTTTGAGAATGTTTGGAATAAAAATATTAAAGACCGCACTGGACGAAAGGTCAGATACATTCGCACGGGCTTTGAGTTATGGGATAAAACGGTCGAAAAGGGGTTTCCAGGCGTTTGGTGGGAACACTATCAAGACGAACTGCCAAACGGCCGCTGTGATGCGATCGTCGAACTGGATTTTAATACGTATGATAAGCGCTATGAAGTTCGTTTGATCGACGTGCGTTTGGTTATCGATCGACCGACTGTCGAAATTGCAAAACCGTCTACGTTCCAAATTTTCGACTGGCGGCAGATTTCAGAAATTCCACATCCTCACCCGCCGTTACTTCAGTCTTGTCCGAGTAGTTGGGGACAGTTACAGCGGTGGTTTCGCCAAGTCCGAAAGGACGCGATAGAAATGCAGGGATTTGCCCTTGCCTATTCGGAACCGGAAGTGGTTGCGCCGGAAGCACTTTGGCAGCAGTTGGTGGGGATTGCTAAATACTTGAGTCGAACGGGTAAAGTTGTCACCAAGCAACAGTTTTACGACAAGTTGAATTTGAGCGATCGAACGCTAGAAATTGGTTTCTCGGCACTTCGATCGATCGGCTTTACAGTCGATTTTTCTCGGGATAAGATTCGAGTTTTTCAATCAGAAGAATCAAATCGAACGATCGATCGATACGTTACAAGCTTCTTTTTTGAGGCGATCCGAGAAGAACAATTTCGTCGTCACTATTTTAGTACCGTTTCGACTTCGATATTGCGAAGCTCGATCGCTTATTGATTTTAATGAAAATCGTTTTCTTGAGAGTCATGGTATAATTAAATTACCTGCAATATCAAGATTTTTGTAAGTACAAATTTGGGTATATCTCACTTTTGTAGATTCACAATCTCAACAAGTTTTCAAAATTTTTTAGAATTTTTTTAGAAAAATTACCATAAGGGCAATCGATGTATTAAATATCTATATTCATCACAGAAATGAAATGTACCCCATTGTGTGTATGCTTCGATCGAGGCTAAAACTTAATTAGCAGGAAACAAAAGTAAAAGTGTTTAGAGCTGGTTAGTCATGTTGAGGAAGGTTGCCGAGATACTGCTTAACAATTTTCAGGAAGTTTTATGTTTTTATCCCGGTTAAAAATTTTGATTTAGATCGCTAAGAAATTAGATATTTTTTTGCATTTTTTTCATCATTTAATGTTTCTGATTATTAATTATTTTTGAATTGGTTGGCTGTAGAAAACAACACAACTTATTTAAAAATCTTGCTGTAAGGACATAAAAATTTTGCTCTAAAGTATGAGTCTTTAGATCGGTGTGATACCATTTCAAAAAATTCATGCCATAGATGTCTGTCGGGGCGAACGGTGTTCGCCCAAGTTCAGCCGAAGATCTCTAGCAGGATTATCGAGAAATGGTGTGACATCCACCTCATTCCAAATCCAACAGACCCCAAAAAAGAGATCGACAATCGAATTACCGAATAAGAATGTCTTTGAATTGTGTTAGGCAGTACGAAGGAGGTCGGCAAAAACAATATCAATTTCAAATGTCGTGCTAAAATTCCGTGGCAAACGCTCGAAAAGCTCCTACAATATTCACACCAACCGATCCGAGTTATATTTTAATCCCAGCTTAATCTCAACAGACTTTACCTATGTCCGACTCAGTACAACCGAAACTCATCATCCACGGTGGTGCAGGTAGTTCTCTGCAAGGCAAAGGCGGTATTGAAGCCGTGCGCCAATCGCTTTACAACATTCTCGATGAAGTGTACGGATTGCTGCGAGACGGAAAAAGCGCGACCGATGCGGTCGTTCGTGGATGCCAACTCCTTGAAGACGAACCTCGCTTTAACGCTGGAACGGGTTCGGTGTTGCAGTCAGACGGTCAAATTCGCATGAGTGCGTCACTGATGGATGGTATCGCACATCGCTTCAGTGGTGTCATCAACGTATCGCGGGTGAAAAATCCCATCGAGATGGCGCAATTTCTGCAACAGGAGCGCGATCGAATCCTCTCGGACATCGGTTCTGCCGAACTGGCGCGAGAACTCAGCCTTCCGGTTTTCAATCCCACTACGGACAAACGCCTTAACGAGTGGTTGCAAGACCGTCAAGATAATTTTCAGCGGACGATGGCGAACGTCATTGCTGAAGATGCGGGACGGGGAACGATCGGTGTTGTGGCGTTGGACGCACGAGGCCGTCTTGCGGCGGGAACGTCAACAGGGGGGAAAGGCTTCGAGCGTATCGGACGAGTCAGCGATTCAGCGATGCCAGCGGGGAACTACGCCAACCGCTTCGCGGGGGTGAGTTGCACGGGAATCGGCGAGGATATCGTCGATGAATGCTTGGCGGCGCGAATTGTGGTGCGGGTGACGGACGGACTGTCGTTGCAAGAGGCGATGGATCGATCGTTTGCGGAAGCAACGGAAAACCAACGGGATCTCGGCGCGATCGCCCTCGACGCACGAGGTAACATCGCTTGGGGGAAAACGAGCGATGTGGTTTTGGCTGCCTATCACGACGGCCAACAACGGGGCGATAGTTTGGAAGCCGAAGATGGAACGCTCGTCGTGGTGGTGTAGCGATAACGATGAAACCTTGGGAAACGATTTCGCAGTTCGTTGCCATTCGATCGCCTTGGTTGACGCTCGTTGGGGAGCGATTAAAGGACGATCGAGAGCAATTGTTAGATTATTGGCGCGTTGAAAAAGCCGATTCGGCGGTCGTCGTCACCTTGCATCGAGATCGATTCGTATTCCCCAAACCCGCCTATCGTCCGGGGATGGGTGAGGTGATGCTCGATTTTCCGGGGGGGCGCGTTCCGTCCAACCAAACCCCGATCGATGTGGTTCCGGAGATTTTAAAGCGGGAGCTAGGAGTTGCTGAAGACCAACTCGCTCGCTCGATCTCACTCGATTCCCGAGGTTGGCCGGTTAACAGTTCCTTTTCCAATCAAAAACTGTTTGGCTTTGTGGCGGAAATTCGAGATGACGTGGAACTCGACCCGCAGTTTCTCCACCATTCGAGTTATTCGGCGAAAACGTCAGAGGAGATCGATCGACTGCTGGAAGAGTTGACCTGTTTGCAATGTCGTTCGGTGTTGTTGGAGTGGTTGAAGCAGCGGTCATGCTAACAGGCGTTTTGACTTAAATGCCAAACAAGAGGCCCGCTCGCTTCTCCACGTGCCAATCTCGATCGCTGACTCGATCGAGATTGACAATATAGAAAATTGTCGGCTGAGAACTCGATCGACCGTTCAGACTTGCGCTCGCCTTAGTGTCGCAACAATACAGATCGATCGATCTGTCTGATTTTTTTCTTCAAATTGCTGAAACGACGATCGTTGAGAATGACGAGTATATAGTCAATCTCGAGAAATTTCAATTGTTCGATCAGTCGATCGAGTAACTTTTGATTGACATCTTCACTTTCAATGAATTTTTGCTTGCGAATAATTCCGAGAATCAAGCAACGGTCTTCAGGAAAGTGAGCCAAGACCTTCTCGACCAAATAGACTTCTTTGATTTGAGAGATCGATACAATTTTTTGCTTGATGCGAGCGATCTCGAGTGCTTCCAGGGAATGAGGCTTAAATCGATCGTGCTTTGTAATGATGGATCTTTCCTGTTTGGACTCGAGCAGAATTTGATAATGTTGCTCGGCTTGCTTTTGATAGTTGTTTGCCTCTTCAGTTCGACCTGTTTTATCGAGAAAGTTGTAAATCAATTCACAGCCCGGAATCACCCAATCTCGTTTTTGGGCGATTGCTTTTTCGACAAGCTCAATGCCTGCCTCATCCGATTGTTTCAATAAAATTCTTCCAAGCGTGTAATTGGCTTCTACGCAGTCTGGATATTGTTCTAAGGCAATTTTTAAACAAGGAACTGCCGCCTCCTCGCCCTGCAATTCCAAGGTGTAATAAGCTCGATCCCAAGCTTGTTGTTCGTTCAGTGTCTGTGTTTGTGTTTTTTGCTCTAGAGCTTCCAGTTTACACTTTGTTTCTTGTAGATATGCATAATGTTGCCGCCAAGATGTCGAGGCTTCTGCTTTCCAATCTCGACTAAATTCTATCGTGAATTTCTTTAAAGATGTTCCTAAAAGCTGCTCTGCTGCAGGTGTTTGTATCGCTTTGATATAGAATAGTTTTAGTATTCGATCGATTGAATCTGAATAACCCAGTGCTTCAAGTCGTTCGGTCAGACAAGGATGCGTGTCAGTATTCTGCGTTTTTTCCATTAAGGCTTGTTCTAGCCACTGCTGGCTATTTTCTTCAGAGATTGGACTCTGCAAGCTCGTTAACATTGAGACATAAATATTCTCGGGTGGCTCCGCCTGATGCACGATCTGTTTTTGGATGTCGATCCAAAAAGAATTTTCTAGAAAACAAGATTTGACTGCAATATTGATGAGAGCATCAGCTGTGTTTTTTGCGCCAGCAAGCTGTTTGGCACATCGATCGGCTTCATACTCACTCATCCGTGCCAGAACAAAAGAGTAGGCATTAAAAGACGGCCAATACCAGTTTAGAAAACCATTAAACAAAACGGATGCATCCTGTTGTTCGTTCTGGTGGAATTGCTCGTAAATCTGCATCCAAGTCTGGCGAATTCGATAAATCCATCCGGCAAAGCTAGAATGGTTACCGGAGAGATGCCCTAACTCGTGAGCGAGAACAGCTTTGAGCTGCGGTAAAGACAGGGATTGCATCAAAGGTAGCCCTAAAAGTAAATAGTTTTTCGGCCATCCGAAGATCCCCAGGCGTGGAATTTGAACGACTGCTGCATTGAATTCTCGATCGAGTAAAATATTGTGGAATTTAGGTGCTTGAAGTGCCGTCGTCAGCTCGTCAACGAGTGCAAATAATTGGGGAGATTGACGGCGACTGAGCTTGACACCTTTAGGTTTAGGAAAAGTGACCCAAAGTGATTTCAAAATGAGTGATACTGGAATTAATAGCATAACTAAGAGATTGAGCAACCCCGTGTTTACGGCGCGATAGAAAATGAAAAACGATACAATCAGGCCTACGACAGCCAGCAAACCCACAAGCACTAAAAAGATGTAAGCGTATCCTAGTATCGCCCATAGGGCCACTTGTAAGCGGTAATACCCAGGATGATGCTTGGAGAAGTTCTCCAGCTTTTTAACTAAGGCATCAAATTTTTCCGGTTTAATTGCCATAAGAAATAACTGCAAAAGAGATCGAAAGACCCAATCGATCGATTTCAAGATCGACAGGCTTACAATATGAGGTTTCAGCGCTAAGCCGCTTGATTGTTTGGGTACGATCGCGCAAAATTTCTTTACATGACCATCAATTAATTAAAGATATAGTTTCAGATTAAACGTTTCTTTTTCGGTATTCACTCAAGTCAAGATTTTATTAAGATTTTATTGACTTCGTTTTACAGACTTGGAGCAAAAATATTTCTTGTTTTTTGACAGTGTTAATGGTATATTAAGTGTTTGAGCCTTTACGAAGTCCTGGATTTGGAGATATTCAAGGTTTCGAGTCTCAAAGTCAGTTCTGCCTAACTCCCCAAGACCTCGACATCCGAGCCTCGAAATAGGGTGACGATAGGGTGCATCTCAATTTCGGAGAATGACCCCTCCACCTTCTGCACCTCCCCTTAGCCAGGGGAGGATGGGTAGGGTTGCGATCGCAAAAGTGAGATGCACCCTGACGATAGCGCTCAAAGCATTACATACAAGTGGGGGATTGTCGCGATTTGCCTTCATACGGTCGTGCGATTTATTTGTAAATTGGCGCTGTGAATTGGTGCTGTAAATTGGTGCTTTATCCCTAAGTCCAATTTCAACAGCTCGATCGAGCAATTAACGCTCGAACTTGCCCAATACCGACCCCGGATAGGGAACCCGAATCAATTGGTTGGCCATTGGAGAATCGATCGCAACCTTAGCCCCGTCAGGCCAGCAAACTTCCAAGCGATCGACTCGTTGATGCGATCCCAAACCGAAGTGTGCCACGGGTTCCATCTGACACAAATAGCCACTTCCTGCATCGATCGATCGAACCTGGCGTTCCCCAGCGACTGTCAACCGACAGATGGCTCCTCGCGCTGGGGCCCCGTAACGAGTCAGCGGTAACACCCGCAGCCAACCTGCATCTGTCCGTCGCGGCCGGTACAGCGTCAGCGGTTGCGCTCCCGTTTCACCGTGAGCGACGACCAACTCCAACCGTCCGTCACCGTCGAAATCTCCGATCGCCGCCCCCGTTCCCAAGCCATCGGGTTCCCACGCATCACCGATATCCAACTGTCGCCAGGCCCCATCGCGCAGTCCGAACAAGCGATTCGGTTCCCCTTGATTGTTGAAAAAAATCTCCTCAATGCCGTCGTTGTCAAAGTCCGCAGCAACGATCGCCCGAACTCGCGACGGTCGAGCCATCTCCTGGGGGGCGACATCGCGAAAATGCCCCGTTGCCCCTTGTAAAAACAAGCGGTGCGCCCCTTCCCAATTGCCGTAAACGATATCGAATTTTCCGTCTCCGTCTGCATCGAGAACGGCAATTCCGCATCCGTGCGTGTAAGCATCGCTCAATCCAGCACTTTCAGCCGTTTCTCGGTAAGTACCGTTCCCGCGATTGCAAAATAACAGGTTCGTTCCTCGATCGCTGGTGGCGAAAATATCCATTCGATCGCTCACCAAGGGAAGCGAGACCAACCCTCGCACAGTTGTCGCGAGAGCGAGTCCCACGTCGGGAGCGACATCGGCCAAAAGACCCATTTCGTTCATTTCGTACAGGCGCATCGGGCCGGTTGCGTTGGCGACGACAATACCGTACCGACCGTCACCGACACGATCGAGACAAACAGCCGCCTGTCCGACGGTGGAGTTGAGTGCGTCTTGGTGTTCGGGACGGGAAAATAAATCGACCCATTTATTGTTTTGACAACACCACAGTCGGTGATGGCCTTTGTGTCCGCTCGGCGATGGAGCGTTGAAAACGTACAGTTCTTCGCGGCCGTCTCCGTTGACATCTGCGGCAACGACCCCGAGGGACGATCGATTGACATCCGCTAAAACGGAATCGGCAATATCGACGAACGTCTCCCCGTTCCACTTCAGCACTAAATTCGGTCGATCGAACCCCGCAATGACGATCTCAAACGCCCCGTCTCCATCTACGTCCGTCACCGCGATTCCATGATGGCGCTGGACGGGGTTATCGAGCAACAGATGACTGTAGTTCGTAAACATGGGCGCTTGACAGTCGAGGTGAGGAGTGTTGGCGAGTCCGTCTTGTGCTTAGAGACATCGAGTGTCAGACGCACTCACTGTTTAAAATTCTAACGAATCTAGAGAAATCGTTCGTCCAACCGCTCGCTCAGTCCGTTGTTTGTTACCCCATCCCCTTCAGGAACACCTTATGAAGAGGGTTTCTTCCCTATCTTGAGTTCTTGCTTAGATTTCCTCAGTTGTTTCCATAAATCTTTAACCGCTTCGTAAGCTTCGTTGGGAGAAATTTTTCCACTCGTTTCTAAATTACAAATGTAGTTGACTTTTTGCGCGAATTCTTGAAGATTGGCGTTAAAAACGACATTTTCAGGCTTGAATTCACCGTAGTAGCGACTGCGAGGAAACAAAAAATCCGAACGTTCGTCCATTATTTACTCCTTGCGGTTTTGATGCGGGTTCTCAAAAAAATTGATATGACACTCAAATGTTACCCCTACAACGTTTTATCTGATATTAATTTTGAGTTTTGGAGAAAAGTTGTCTGGAACACAAATCTCGATCGAACCTCCTATATTGTAACGAGGTTGACGATCGATGTCGCCTTTTTGAACCAGTTCTTCATGAAATGGACTTTCGCTTCCTCCAAACTGTATTAAGGCGATTCTGACGATTCCCAAATCACTTGATAAAGATCGACCGGTTTTTGCCGCCCTTTGAGCAATGCCGAACCGATGGGCTGAATCGAAAAATGCCCTTGGACGTAGCGGTAGGTCGCTTCGCTAATCAAAATTCGACATAAACCGCCGTCCATATCCTTATTGAAACTTTCCAAGCGGGCCGCGACGTTAACGCTGTCGCCAATAATTGTATAGTCTTCTCGCTGAGAACTGCCCAAACTGCCGACGACGAGCGGCCCGGTTGAAATTCCCACTCGCATCGCAATAATCGGTTGTCCGTTGCGCTGCCAAATTTGATTGAGTTCCTGTAATTTTTGACCCATCTGTATGGCACAGCGCACGGCTGCTACGGCATCGGCCGCAATTTCCGTCTCCGTTTCTCGTAAAATTGGCACGCCGAACACGGCCATCACCGAATCGCCGATAAATTTATCGATCGCGCCGTCGTTCTCGAGAACCACTTCGGCCATGCCTTCCATGTACTCGTTGAGCCATTGCATCAACGGTTCGGGGTCGATTTGCTCGGCAAGGGTACTGAAGTTTTTGATATCTGTAAATAACACCGTCGCCGTTGCCTTTTGTCCCGTCAACCGTCCCTCTTGTAAGATGCGATGGCGCTGTCGCCAGATCTCTTCGGCCACGGTCGGAGTCACGTGACGGCCGAATAGGTGCATCATGAGTTGGCGGTTTTGGCGCTCCAAATGGGCGATGTAGCTCGTCAAGGCAACGGCAGAACCGATCGTTCCCAACCACGGTGGTGCAACGGGAATCCACCAGCCGATCGAAAAGGCCCCGTAAGCGACGATTGCCAGCACCCCAGAGACGGCGACGATGCCGATCGCGGTCCATCGCTGCTGGCGTAATTGCCAACTCAACAGCGCTCCGACAAACGACCACAGCCCGATCCAGAGTATTTCGAGGGATTCCGGCCAAACGCGAATTAAGGGGCGATCGTCGAGGGCAGCACTGAGAATTTGACTGGCGAGGTTGGCTTGAAACTCTACACCCGCTAGTCGATCGGGAGAGGTGAAGAAGTCAGACAGGAGACCTAAGCTGTAAGGGGTGTAGAAAAAATCGTTGAGGCTCGGTGCAACGGGGCCGATGAGAACGATTCGATCGCGAAACATCTCGGGGGCAACCGTCCCGTCGAGGACGTCGCTCACGGAGACTGTCTCGAAACTCCCGGACGATCCGCGAAAGTTGACGAGGATTTGGTATCCTCCAGCATCGGCGCGAACGTAACCGCCGTCGTTGGATTCAAAGGGTTTGAAGACGGCGTTGCCGAACTGCAAATATTCCGGGTGGGTTTGGGCAGATGGGTCGAAGTTCGGCTCTGCATCGAGGTACAGCCACGCCAACACCAGGGCTAAACTCGGGTAAGACCCGCCACTGTCGTCGTTGAGGAACAGCAAGCCTCGGCGTAGGGTACCGTCTGCATCGATGGTGACATCGTTCACGCCGACGCGATCGTTTTCAGCGAGAACGGGGGGTGGCCCGATCGAGCCGCCGACGCGATCGGGAACTTTTTTCTCGATGCCGATGAGGTTGGGGGTGGACTGAAAGACTTCGACAAGTCGATCGTAGCCCGGCTGGACGGGGATGTTGCGGTAAAAGTCGAGACCGATCGCCCGAGGTTCTCGATCGCGAATTTTCTCGATTAACGTCGCTAAATCGGCATCGGATATCGGCGATCCCAGACGTTCGATATCGGCTTCAGTCATGCCGACGATGACGATTCGATCGTCGCGCGATTCGGGAGGGCGCAAGGTAAAAAAGCTATCGTAAGCCGCCCATTCCAACGATTGAAGCAGACCTAGCGCTCTCAATACCAGAACGATAGCGGTTACGCCCAATCCCCCAAGGACGACACCGCGCCACTCACCGATCTGTTCTCGTAGCTGTTGTCTGAGGTTCCCCTCAAGCATTTGTACGTCTCCACCGCGCGACGTTCAACGTTCCGCAATTAATGCTAACGCGATGGTGTCCCCCAAATCGCGTTGAGTCTCGGTTTCTCTTACCTGGAATCTTGGGGAGTGAGATGCGAGGGGAGCGAGATTCGATACAATCTCAGCAATAACGAAGTCTCAGCACGCGGGTATTAACATCCGGCTTAGACCGAGTTCGTCGATCGATCGATTGGAGGAAACGAGTAACGGTGAATATCGGAGAACTCTTCGACAAAGGCGGTGTTGCGATGATTCCGCTGTTAGTGCTTTCAGTACTGTCCGTTGCCACGATTGTGGAACGGATGTGGTTTTGGGCTAAAGTGCTGACGAAGGAGCGCGAATTGGTCGATCGAGTTTTGGACACGGCGAAACGCGATTGGGGACTGGCGGAAGAAATTGCCCGTCAAGCCCGAGATCGACCTATCGGACGGTTTCTGTACGCACCGCTACACCTACACGATCCCGCCCCGGAAGTGTTTCAATTGGCGTTAGAAGCCTCTGCAGATGAAGAACTGGCGAGTATGCGCCGAGGCGACAAAATTCTCGAGGGAACGATCGTCATTGCGCCGTTGTTGGGGTTGTTGGGAACGGTATTGGGATTGATCGAATCGCTCGGTTCGATCAGTATTAGCGATTTGGGAACGACGGCAACTCAGGGCGTGACGCTGGGCATTGGGGAAGCGCTCATCAGTACGGCAATGGGGTTGATCGTTGCCATTGTCAGTTTGGTGTTTTACCGTTTGTTCCAAGCGTTTTTGTTCAATCAAGCCAAGGTTTTTCGGAAAAGTGGTAACGAACTCGAACTACTCTACCGTCAGTTTTGGTCGCAACGTCAAAAGCAGGAAGCGATGAAATCGGAAGCCATGTCTGAAGTCGGTGATGGCTGATCGGCTAGAGACATCGGGATTGTTTGGATGTCCGATTTTCCTTGGCTTTGTGGGTTATTTCCTATTTCTTCACGTTCTCTATTCTTTCGCTATGAAACTGCATTTCGACACGCCCAACGATGACGTTCGCATTGAAATCGTCCCGTTGATCGACGTTATTTTTTGTATTTTGACGTTCTTTATTCTCGGGGCAGTGGGATTGAGTCGCCAGCAAGCGATTTCTCAGAACCTACCGCAAGCGAGTACCGGTGAAGCTCAAGCACTCGAGCGAGTTCAGGTTAGGATCGATGCCTGGGGGCGAATTTCAGTCGATGGCGATCCTGTGACTTTTGACGAACTGCCACAACGCCTCGAAGCCTATTTACGACGCAAACCCAACGGTTCGATCGTGGTGGATGGCGATCCGCTGGCGCGATACGACCGGGTGTTACAAGTCTTCGACGTTCTTCGCACGGTGGGGGGAACGCGCGTCTCGTTGGGCATTCGGCCCAGTCAAATCGATCCGGTGGAACGCAACCGACGCAACAATCCGTTCGATCGAGAAATTCCGGGTTCTCCCGCTCCTTCACCGGGCGTGTTTCCGTTTCCCACGGCACCCGAGACGAATGGCGGCGCTCCACTCGATCGAACCCCTTCGGATGGGGAATCGATCGTTCCTGAGGAATTGGACGATGGAACGTTCGATCGAGAAAGTTCTGATGAAGATTTCAACGGGGAATCGATCGTCCCTGACGAACCCTAATGCTGAGAGTCACCCAGATAAGCCCGAGATCGCCGTTTTCGGGGTTTTTCGATCGTTATAAGTGACGCTTTCTCAACCGTCGCACGGAAATGGTTCTCCTCTCCCTGAAGCCCGAGACTGCGAAAATCGTATCGAGATCGACGAAATTGCGTGTTATCGGGATTTGCCAATCGAGCAGTGAAAGAAAAACTAGGGACGTACTTTTTGAAGTTGAGAGGACACTCATCGTGTTGGAAACGTTAATTTGGAGTCTACTGGTTGGTAGTCTGGGAATAGAAAGTGTGATGGCGGCATACTGGATACAGTCGAAACAGACCGAGATCGCGCGACAACAGGAAGAGGAGGACGAGTTTTTGGTGCAATACGACTCCCAAGACGGACGTTTGGACGTCGAACCTTCGACCAACGGTTCGGAAGTTCCCAATCCGTTTGAGAGCTTTGAGGATCTGCCTCGGGATTGGCGTTTGTCGGGATGGGAATATAAGATTATTCGATCGAGCCGAGATATTTTTCGCGATCCGGCGATCTTGCAGCGGGTGCGTGAAGAGGAAGCAGAAGCTGGATGGATTTTGTTGGAGAAACTCGACGATCGACGATTGCGCTTCAAACGTTCGATCTCGCTCGGCCAGGTGATTCCGCTCGATCGATTGCGTTTCGATCCCTACCGCTCTCACATCAAGGCGGGAGGCGATTTCTGGAACCTGTTCGGTGCGGTTGTGGCATTATTGGTTTTGACGTTACCCGCTTATCTGGGTTATCAACTCGTGGCAACGACTCTCTACAAAAGTCGATCGATTCCGGCGTCGAATTCCACATTTCCGACGATGCCGACATCACCTATGCCCGATTCGCCCCCGGCACCGTAACAAAGTTCTGTTCGTTTGAAATCGGGTTGGGTTGACAATCTTGCAGTCGATGGGTTTAAGTAAAAGCGTTTAAAAAAGTCTATTGAATCCATTGTTCGCTGTGAAGAATCAAGATAGTGGAAACTTCGATCGACGCGATCTTTCGACTTTAGAATTTGACAAATACCATCGGATCGATCGGGTCGATATTCGAGATTTGACCCCTCTAGAATTTTTCGATCGATACCGAAAACCCGGCTTGCCAGTTATCTTACTCGGACTCGTTAACGAACCGGATTGGAGTCTCGATTATCTCTGCAAACAGCTTGGAGATCGAGAATTTTTATGTCGGTTTTACGGTCGAGATCGACAATCGATCGACAAACGACAATGGGACAGTATCGGCAGCGGGATTGAGGTACGACCCATGCTGTTTTCGCAATATGCTGAATTGATTCGATCGGGAGAAGCGCATCGCAACGATATTTATATGGCAAAATGCCCGATTCGAGACACACCTTTAGCGAGCGCGAAATCGCTACAGAGCTGGGGCGAGCGATTGGGATTCGATCGATCGGCCAGTGGCTTAAATTTCTGGATCGGTCCCGGCGGACACGTCGAAAGCTTACATTACGATACGTTTGACGGGACTCTCGCACAACTCCACGGAAGCAAACGTCTCGTCTTGTTTCCACCTTCACAACTCAATAATCTCTATCCGTTTCCGCTCCTCAAACATTTAACGTGTGGCTTAAAACTGAGATCGTGGTTCAGTCAAGTTTATCCCGATCGACCCGATTTTGAAGCGTTTCCTCATCTCCAAGAAGCTTTAAAATACCGTTGCGAAGTTATTTTACAACCTGGGGAAGTGTTATATATTCCCGCTGGATGGTGGCACGAAGTGACCGCATTAGGAAACGAACTCGTCTGTTCCGTTAATCGTTTTTGGCGAGTCTCGCCCCCTTTAAGAACGCTGTTACAATGGAGTGCGTGGCGCACCTATTTGGGAATTGCGCTGTCGATGCCTTATATGCTTTCTCAACTCGCTCTAGCCAGCTTAAAACCCAATCGTAAAGAATCGATCGAAAAAATCATGCGGATGTTTTGATATAGAGTTTATCGATCTGAGTTCGCCAATTCAAAAATGAAACACAACACCGGCGGGTTTATGAATAAAGGCTCATCGGCTAGACTTCGATCTTTCACGAATAACGACCTCACTGAAAATCGACCCAATGAACTATCACCATCAGGTGCATCTCACTTTTGCGATCGGAACTCCATCCATCCTCCTCTGGCTAAGGGGAGGTGTCAAACGTCTAGCCGAACGTTTAAAGCCATCAATCAAGTTAGCCTAGAAAAATTTTCACGCCTTCCTCAATCTCAGCGAAAGACCCTAATATTTGATAACGATAAAGAATTTATCGATCGAGAAGAACTTGCTCAAAACCTCAGGCAGACTGCTATTTTGCCAATCCTTATTATTCTTGGGAACGCGGACTCAACGAACAGATAAATAGAGGGTCTTCTGAGTTTGAGGTGATAAGCTGATTTTATACCCAGTAGGGGCGAACGGCCGTTCGCCCCTACCCAAATCTTGTATTCAGTTCAACAAATTACACTGTAATCTTAGGAGACCCTAAATGGAATACTTTGACAATTTGTACCCAAGGGTACAAATTTCAAAATCTGGCCACCAGAAGTGTTTCAAAAAGGGGTTGATTGAGTCAACGATCGTCCCCGAAAATCTCTTGACTATCGAACACCTTCTGAAGTATTTTATAGTCAGAGATCGGAGACCGTTACATTTCAAACTTGAATTGGCAAACTTGAATTGGCGAACTAAAATTAGCGCTACGATACAGATTGCCGTGCTTTTGCCTCCGATGTCTGCTGCTTGTTCAAGTGTCCGCCGAATTTTTGTAACTCATACAGTTTGACACCAATATGATATTCGTACTGACTTAACAAGCGACCGTAAATATATCCTGCTCGTCCGTCCAAAAAGCCCAGCCGAAACACGTAAAATAACAGGAATCGCAAAAACGGTTTAAAGGGAAGGCGAACCCAGATTTTCTTCAAAAACCGCTTGCGCTGAACCGAATCCCCGAACAAGTTCGCGCCGATAGTTCCCGATTCTCCTTTCCCGAGCAACAGGTTGTAATAAACGCGGGCTTCCCAGTTCGAGTAACGATTGTGACGGGCTAACCAGTGGTAAATATCGCGAAAATCGATATGTAGCATATCGTTTTTCAGATAACCTGCCTGACTGGGTAAAACCACGTGTTCGTGAACTTC
This sequence comes from Geitlerinema sp. BBD 1991-9, assembly GCA_001657325.1. Lineage (GTDB taxonomy): Bacteria > Cyanobacteriota > Cyanobacteriia > Cyanobacteriales > Geitlerinemataceae > Geitlerinema. Next base: position 52,268 of record LWRO01000024.1, read on the forward strand.
GTTATCCCCTGTATTCGGAACGTCTTCTGTGTGCAAATTTTCGTAGCGCCCGAGTTTATGTTTGAACAAGCGTAAATTCCAATCGGGATATTTTCCACCGTGACGAATCCATTTGCCGAGAAAGAACACGCGACGGTTGAGATAATAGCCATCACATTGGTTTTGTCGGATAACTTCGTCAATTTCGTCCCAAAGTTCCGGTGTAATGCGTTCGTCACAATCGACGATTAACACCCATTCGTGACTGAACGGTAAGTTATCGAGCGACCAATTTTTCTTTTTCGGCCAGCCACCGTTAAAGTGAAATTGCACGACTTTCGCGCCGTAGCTTTCAGAAATTTCACAACTTCGATCCTCACTTTGAGAATCGACAACAAACACCTCATCGGCTCTAGAAACGCTTTCCAGGCAAGCGGGAAGGTTCGCTTCCTCGTTTTTAGCCGGAATGAGAACGGAAATGGGAACTTTCTGGCTCGGTGAAGACATCAGCTTACCAACACATAGGTCAAAGGGTCATTTCAATGTGGAGATGGGGTAGAACGGCATTTATCGAGATGGCTGTGAAGGCGACAGCATTCCCTGAATGGCATGAAGTAGATAGCCGATCTGACCGTAGGCATATACTAGATTATCAAAGCGGCGAGCTGGATCTCGGGCATATTTTACAGATTTGTAAAGCCCTCGGAGAATGCGCTCGCCACCCCGGAACAGCTGTGGAAAACCTGCGTTACCCGACAGTTGCTCGCGATAGCACTCGCTGATGCCTTGCCACCAACCGCGTCGCATAAACCAAGAACGATTGACCCGCTCGGGGGCGACGTTATGCGCGACCAGGGCATCGGGAAGGTAGGCAACTTCCCAACCGAGTTGGAGTGCCTTTTCGGTCATGTACAGTTCTTCGTTAGAGAGGAGCTTTTTTCCGACACGTCCGAGGTTGGGGTCGAATCCGCCAATTTGTTGGAGAAATTCGCGACGGATGGAGTAGTTGAGACCGCGGGGCGTGAGACCGGGTTGTGTGATTGAAACGACCTCGTCACCGAGATTGTAGAGTCCGAGTGCGCCCGCCATTTCGTCCGATAGCCAAGGCGGAGCGGTGATACCTGGCGGCCAAATCAGTGTGACTTTGCCCCCAGCAACGGCAAGTTTATCGTTCGCTTCGTAGGCGCAGTCGAGCTGTTTGAGCCAGGTGGGACTGGCTTCAGCGTCGTCGTCGAGGTAGGCGAGGATGGGAGCGGTGGTTTCTTGGAAGCCCCGGTTCCGCGCGATGGAGAGTCCGAGGGTCGGTTCCCAGACGTAGCGCAGGCGGGGATGGGGCATCCGAGCTTCGACAACGGCTTTGGTATTGTCGGTGGAGCCGTTATCGACAACGATAATGTCGTAGTCCTCGAAGTCTTGTTGGTTGAGTAGACTGTCAACGGCCGCGCCGAGGTAGGTGTCGCGGTTGTGGGTGCAGATGATTGCGGAAATTTTGGGGTCGGACATAGAAGCCTCGATCGCCACAGGCTGTGTCTGTTATAGCCCATCAGGCAGCAGTTGTGATGGTTTACAGTATTTAAAGACTCAATAAAGATTCGATAAAGACTTGATCGAATCCTGAAAAAAGTCGATCGAGCGTTGACTCGATCGAGATCTGGTCCTCAGATTGTCTCAATCCAAAAAATCCCCCTGGCAATGCCAAGGGGAGAACATGAGGATATCGAGTCAGAGTTTAGAAGTCTCGAGTTCTTACGCCAAGCAAAGGTCATTCGCAATTCGTACTCGCCCGCGCAATACCGAACGCAGGAGGCGGTTAGCCGAGCGACGGTCTTCTTCATTCAAGCTGTCATCGAGTGTAGCGGCCATGAGTCCGTAGCGATCGGCCAACGTTAAGCACCCTGTTTCTGTCACAGCAGCGAGAATTTCAGAAATTGCACCGGGGAGGAGTTGAACTTGGGGAAACATCGCATTGGTCTGAACTCGATACTTTGAGTATCTCCCCAAATCATTGAAATTACGGTGATGTGCTATGCCTCTCCTCCGTGATAATCCTAGTGTTTTGGGGTGACTGGAGAGAGACCGTGTTGGTGATTTCGATCGCATTTGCAACAAAAACCCCCTGTCGTCACACAGGGGGAAGCTGAGGAACATCGCGTTAAAGGAAGAAATCTACAGGTCTTGAGTATCGAGTCAGCCCCCAGCAAGCTCGTCTACAACTTGCACGCGCCCACGCAGAACGGCTCTTAGGAGTCGGTTGGCGGAACGACGGTCTTCTTCGTCGAGGCTATCATCGAGGGTAGCCGCCATCAGCCCGTAGCGGTCAGTTAAAGTCAAGCATCCCGTTTCGGTGACTGAAGCGAGGATGTCAGAGATCGCACCAGGAAGGAGTTGGAGTTGAGGGAACATAACGCTGGGCTGAACTCGATGGTTTCAGTATCTCTCTGGCCTCGAGAAAATGCGGTGATTTACTCCGCGACACTCAGTAATTCTTGCGTGAATATACGGTGACAGCGTTTACTGCGGTATGGTGATGTGGAATAGGGGAGGGTTGTGATTTCGATCGCTCATCGATGGAGGATGTGACCACTGGGGCAATCAAATGCTGGGGAATCGATCGAAACTGGATTGAGAGTCATATCTTACTGTCATATTTTTAGAGCGTATTTTTAAATATCTATAAAAGAATGATTCGAGCGAAAACTCAAGGAAGACAAGTGGTTTTACGGGAGCGTAGTCTGGGATGAATTACGATCGCATCGATATCAGATGGCTCAAAATTCCGATCTGCCAACAATCAACCCGCCTTACATTATGTCAAAAAACAGTTGAAGTCTGAATGTCTAAATATATCAACGCCGATTCAAAAATCACATCTCTGTTTCACGAACACAAATTGACTGAAATCGAAATGAAAACCGTCTCAAGAAAATTTCAATCGACTGTAGTTTCCCCAATCGACATTTTTACTAACAGATAAGCTTCCTATTTTATCCACAAAAAACAGACATTCAAAAAGATCGAGTTCGACAGGTTAGTTTAACTGTGCAGTCTGACGCTCAAACTCAACAACTCGCTCATAAACACTACTTAGAGGGGAACGCTCATTTTAATGAAAATCGCCTTGAAAACGCAATTGAGTGTTACCAAAATGCCATTCTCTTACAACCAGATATCGCCGACTATCATTACAACCTCGGTAACACCTATTTTTCAAAACAGGACATCGATCGATCGATTCCTTGCTACCAAACCGCAATTCAAAACAAATCCGATTTTGTCGAAGCTTACTTTAATCTCAGCCACGCTTACGAAATACAGCAAAAAATCGAGACGGCGATTCGAGGCTATCATCGAGTTATCGCTTTCGATGCTGATTGTGTAAAAGCGTTCGATCGATTGGCAAAATTACAGCTTCAACAAGGGAACTTAGAAGAAGCGATCGAACACTATCAAACCATAGTTCGACACGGATCGGATTGTATAAACTGTTACACACGCTGGTTAATCTCTTTAGAGAGCCAAGGAACGCTCGATAATTGGAGGCGAGATCGATTGCTGTTTATTCAAGATTTACAAACTCAAAATATATCATCTCAGATTTTCTTTTTTCTCGGCAATACTCTATATCGTCAGAACCTTTGGAATTTGGCGATCGAAGCATATCGACGGTCGATCGATCTCCAGCCAGATTTTTTCAAAGCTTATCGCACCTTGGGAACACTCTACAATCAATGTCAACAGCATCAGAAAGCGATCGAATGTTTAAAAACTGCTTTGCAACTTCAGCCAGGAAACGAGAAAATTTGCATTGAACTGGCACAAAGTTTTGCATTTTTAAAACACTATGATATCGCCATTTCTCTGCTAAAAAAATTCATCAAAAACTATCCCAATGCTGCTGAAGTATCTTATTATTGCGGAAAATTACTATGGGTAACGTGCCGTTTCCAAGAAGCGATCGAGCAATTTCGTCAGGCGGGAAGGCTAGAAACTTATCGGGGACGCGATGTTTTCAGCTTGGGAATTGCATTAGCGCAAGCTGGAAAAGTCGAAGAATCTCTAGAAGCTTTAAATCCCCAGCAGCGTGTCTCTCCACCTCAAGGGTACTTCACTACAACTCGAGATTGGATGGTTTCTAAGGGATTAGAACATCGATATCAAATCGTCAATTCCTCGTATTCCGTAGAACTCCAGCCTCCCCAAAACCTCGAAGCTGTGATAGGAGAAACATTTCAGTTTTCTGAAACGTTTGTCGCGGAAATTCCTGAAGGACGTGCGTATTGGAGTGGCGATGCGAGTCGCGACGATTACGCTAGTGCAGTAATTACGCCTGATAATTATTTTTTAGCAGATGTTTCGATCGATTTTACCGCCGTTCTCAATCCCACTCTCGATCGACATCCAAGTCAACACCGTCTTTTGAAAATGTCTAAACTCGCACCTATTGAAGAAATTGACGGAACCGTTGCTGTTATTTCTCCAATTAACTGCGATAACTACTATCATTGGATGATATATTTACTACCACGATTACTACTCATAAAATCTATCAATATTGATTTGAACGAGATTGATATATTTTGGATGGACAGTTTCTGTAAATCTTTTCAAAAAGAAACATTTCAAAAACTAGAAATCCCCGAAACAAAAGTTTTAACCGTCGATCGATCTCCTCATATTCGTGCTAAAAGTCTAATTGTTCCGTCACTAACTGGAAATTTATTTACTGTCGATCGAGCGTCTTGCCAACGGGTACGAGATTTGTTTTTGCCCGATCTTTGGAAAAACATTCCTCAAACGAAACGACTTTACATTCGTCGAAGCTTCAGCAAAAATCGCCGCGTTGTGGATGAAGAAAAACTTATTGGTTTTCTAGAGCAATATAATTTTGAGTCCGTCGAATTAGAGGGGCGATCGATTCAAGAACAAGTACAGCTATTTGCCGAGTCAGAGATCGTCATCTCACCACACGGTGCGGGATTAACCAACATCATATTTTGTCGTCCTCAAACAAAAGTTATTGAATTATTGCCACCGAATTATCCTCAAAAATTTTATTGGATTTTAAGCACTCAATGTCAGCTTTTATATTATTGCTTAATGGAAGAAAATTTCGGTGTCCTCCACTTTGAGTCTGTTTTGTTGCCAAACGTCATGCAAGAAGATATTTGGGTAAATCCGGAGCGACTGCGAAACATCCTGAATTCAATACTATCGTGATTTGCAAATATTTAAAAATACGCTTAAAAATACACTGTTTTTGGACATTCGACTTAAAAACTCAACAAAAAACAAACTGATTATGTCTCTCGCCTTGCACGCTTATCATCGATCGATCCAATCTGAATCCGAAAATGCCAGCGCTTATTACAAATTAGGGCAATGGCTCGATCGATCGAATAAATTGAGTGCAGCAACTCGCGCCTATGCTCGTGCAATTTGGCTCGATCGAGATGCTTATCCCTTTTCAATTTTGTTCGATCGAGCGTTAAACTTTCAGAAAATCAATAAGTTTGAACTTTCGATTGAATGTTACCGAGAGCTTCTCAAAATGCTGCCTCAAAGTTCTCGAATTCATTATAACCTCGGACAGCTATATCAAGAACGAGGAGACGATCGAAGTGCGATCTTGCATTTGCTTACAGCCATTCAATTGAACCCCGATAACATTTCTCCTAGACTGCTTTATAAAATTGCCGATCGAAAAGCGCAACAAGGCTCTCTCAAAATCGCAGTTTCGCTGCTTGAAAAATTGCTTCAGTACCAACCCAACCGTGCCACGACGCATTACAATCTCGGACTCTTTCACCACAAAATTGGGAACCGCCAAGCAGAAACTCGATCTAAACTTCAAGCCTTCGCGCTCAAACCCGAAATTTTGCGAGATCGAGATTGGATTCAATTAGGAATTCATGCTTATCATCATCTCGGTGCAACCGTTGCACGTCAATTTTACAAAACAGCTATCGATCGATTCCCCGATAAGTTACACTTACAAATCGAGTATGGAATGATGTTAAATGCTCTTGGCGAACGAAATCGAAGTCAAGCTGTGTTTAAAAATGTTCGAGAGCGGCTTTACGAGTCTGTTCAAAACAATATCGAATTCGTTCGAGCCTTCGATCGATGGTATCGCTCTCGCTCTCAAAAAGTGATTGACGAGATAAGCCAACTGCGTCAAACTTTTTTAAATGAAATTGCAGTCGATCCTCACAGCACCGAAGCGCAAGTAGCTTTGTTGCCAATTCTTCATCAATACGAAGCCCAACTCGTCCCTCCGAAACGTCCGGTTAAAACGTCTAAAATACCACCGCTAACAGGAATGTGGACGAGTACGCGAGATTATCTTAATACTATCGATCGATCGTCGTGATACATTCCACTCACGTCAGAAAAAAGATTCAACTGCGATCTCCCCACACTCTCGACGATCGAAACCATCCTCGATTCAATATTCTCAAGTATCGATCGCCGGAAACCTTCGTCGCCACAATTCCTGATGGTTACACGGTTTGGGGTGGAAACACCTCGATCGGATCTCGCGGTATTCTCGCCTGTATCACTCCAACTCGAGAACTTCTCGCCGACGTTTCACCTCGCTTTCCACAGCCAGATGTCGATTACACCTATCCTTCTCCACAAACCCACTGGGTATTTGACGTTCCGGCGTTACCCGATCTCGAAACATTTGGGGGAACCGTTGCGGTTCTCGCTGCATTTGCAGGCGATGTTGGAACCGCCAATTATTTTCACTGGTTTATCGATCTCGTTTCGCGAGTGGGTTTACTCCAGCAGGCGGGAATCGATTTACAATCGATCGATGGCTTTCTCGTCGATCGATTTAACCCCAATATTTCCTTTCAGCGCCACAGCTTAGACGTATTGGGAATTCCGACAGAAAAAGTTCTCAGCATTCACGAACATTCCCATCTTCAAGCTCAACACCTCATCGTTCCTGCAATTCCCGGAAAACTCACCTTCGCCTCCCAATTCACGGTTGATTTTTTACGAAATACCTACCGCAATCGATTCCGTCAAGCCGGTGTCAACTCTTCAAAACGGTTGTATATTACTCGTCAAAATGCTCAATATCGGCGAGTTCTCAACGAAGATGCTGTGTTGCAAGTGCTTCAGCCTTTGGGATTTACTTCGATCGCACCCGAAACACTCAGTTTTCCCGAACAAGTCTCACTATTTTCTCAAGCTGAAGCCATTATCGCACCTCACGGTGCCGGGTTGACCAACATTGCGTTTTGCGAGCCTGATACAAAAATTATCGAACTGTTTCCCGCCGATTACGTGCTTCCGTATTACTGGATTCTCGCCAGTGAGGCGGAACTCAATTATTTTTATCTCGTCGGAAAAGGCATCGATTGCCCAAATTTGCATCGATTGGTGTATCCTAATTCGATGAATGCAGATTTGTTCGTTAATCTTGACGAACTTCGTCTTTTGATACAAAAAATATTTTAGCTTGCTTTGGATGAGAATAGTGGACGACCAAAACCAGGACTTTTATCGAACATCTACTTCGTGCAATACATCAATCGATCGATGCAAACAAAAAATTTTAATAAATCCCGAAGATGCTGACAACTACGATCGATTAAGCAATCTCTATTTTGAATCCCAAAATTACGTCCTGGCTATTCGTGCTTACTGTAAATCTGTTACATTAAAGTCAAGCCAATACCTTCCAGAAAAATTGATAGATTGGTCGGTTGAGATCGCCCAAAATGGAGATTTTGATGCCGCTATTTTGGGCTTACAGAAGGTGCTACTTTTTAACGATCGATCGGCTCTTGCCTGTTTTAATTTAGGTGAAATTTATCGACAACGATCTCAATTCGATCGAGCTATTAAATATTTATTAAAAGCTTTGTCCATTGATTGCAGTTTCTCAATTCAACCACTTAATAAAATTGCAATTTATTTTCATAAAAAGGGAAACACCCAAAAAGCAATTAAAATTTATGAAAATATTGCTACAATTAAAAACAATGATGGATTGATATGGTACAATTTGGCAATACTAAGCAAACAACTCAATCGAAGCAAACTGACGTTTGACTATTTTTTAAAAGCTTTCAATTACAAGCCAGAATTATTGAACGATCGAGATCTGATCGATCTTGGAAATGATATTCATGACAAAATGGGAATTGATGCCTTAATTGACTTCAAGAAGAAAACCATCTTGATTCACTCCAACCATGCTCTTTCTTATGTCACTCTTGGGTCGATCTATCACGATCGAGGACTGCATTTAGAGTCTCAAAACTACTTTTTTGATGCCTTAAATCGATTGCAAGAATCGATTGAAAAATGCTCTAAATTTATTGCGATGTATTTGGGCTGGAGTGAAAGCCGAAATACACAAATTTCACTCGATCGAAAATCGATCGATCGAGCTGAACTCATCAAAGCAATCAAAGATTCGCCAGATTCCGAACAAACCATCGAAATGCTCAAAACATTTATCGATCGAAAAGCAGAATCATCGATAAAATCTGAGTCGATCGATTCCGAGTCTGCAATCTCCCCCCCAGATGGCTTTCACGACAATACGCGCTCCTATGTCGAAGCATCCGGAGAAAGCCAGTACTTGGCCATTTCTCCCCCTCGTTCCGTTCACCTCAAGCCCGCTATTAGTATTAATATTAATATTCCACCGAGCTTGAGTGTCGATCGATACGATTTACCCGAAACATTTGTCAGTATTATCGCCAACGGACGAGCGTGTTGGAGCGGAAACACCAGTGTTAAAACCCTTCACGCCAGCGCCATTATTACGCCAGAAAACAAACTCCTGTCTGACGTATCGCCGAGCTTTCCGATTCCCATACTCTCAAAGCCATTACCACCGCCCGATCGAAATTGGGTATTTCATATCGATCGACTTCCATCCTGTACCCAATTCGACGGTTCGATCGCGGTCTTAGCAGCCTTAGCCTCTGCGGAAGAAAAGCCATCTTCAAATTATTTTCACTGGCTCATCGACCTCCTTCCTCGTATTGGCTTATTACAACAAAGTGGAATTCACTTTGACGAAATTGACTATTTTATCGTCGATACCCCTCTCACAGACTTTCAAAAAGATAGTCTTCTCGCTCTAGAAATCGATCTCGCAAAAGTCATTGATGTCAGTCAGTATTCCCACATCCAAGCGCAGCGTCTCATCGTTCCGTCGATCGCGGGAAAACTCACCCACGCTACGAAATGGAGTTGTCGTTTTCTAAGAACTGCATTCGTCCGAGCCTTTAAAATTGCGACAACAACTGCAAAAACACGATTGTATATCAGCCGAGATCGTGCAAAATACCGACGAATTCTCAACGAAGACGAACTCCTCGGAATTCTCGAACCTCTGGGCTTTCAATGCGTGCGTCCTGAAACACTTTCTTTTGAGGAACAAGTCCGTCTATTTGCTAGTGCAGAAATCGTCATCGCACCTCATGGCGCGGGACTGACCAACACTATATTTTGCGAACCCGGAACGAAGATCGTCGAAATTTTTTCACCGAACTATATCCTGCCCTATTTCCGAATTCTCGCCAGTGAAGCGGAACTGGACTATTTCTATCTCGTCGGAAAAGGCATCGATTGCTTGCACCTTCGATCGATCCTCTATCCCAACCTCATGACCGAAGATCTCGTCGTCGAGATCGACGATCTTCGCGCCCTGTTCGACCTCGCTGGGATCGCCTAGGCCTATAATTGGGTCGAACAGCAGCAAACCCGTCGTTTCCCATCGATTCATGAAAGCACTGATTCTCTCCGGTGGTAAAGGAACCCGCTTGCGTCCGCTCACCTATACGGGGGCGAAACAACTGGTACCCGTCGCCAACAAGCCCATTCTGTGGTACGGCATTGAAGGGACTGTCGCGGCGGGGATTACCGACATCGGTATTATCATCAGCCCCGAAACCGGCGACGAAGTCAAAGCGCTCACCGGAAACGGAGAGCGATTCGGTGCGAACATCACCTATATTCTGCAAGAAGAACCCGCCGGACTCGCTCACGCGGTTAAAGTCGCCCAACCGTTTCTCGGCGATTCTCCCTTTATCATGTACCTCGGCGACAACCTCATCGAGAACGACTTAACACCGTTTCTTCAAGCCTTCAAAGACCACCACCTCGACGCACTCATCCTCCTGCGTCCCGTCGAAAATCCCACAGCTTTCGGGGTTGCAAAGGTTGACGAAAGTGGGCGCGTCTTGCAACTGGTTGAAAAGCCGGAAGTTCCCCCCTCGAATTTAGCGTTAGTGGGGATTTACTTCTTCTCGCCTGGCGTTCACGAAGCCATCGAGCAAATTCAGCCCTCCGCGCGGGGTGAGTTGGAAATTACCGATGCTATTCAAAACCTGATCGATCGATCTCAACCCGTCGAATCCCGCATCCTCGAGGGATGGTGGCTCGACACCGGGAAAAAAGACGATCTCCTAAGCGCCAACCAAATTATCCTCGACTCGCAAATTCAAACCGTCATCGAGGGAGAACTCGACAGTGAAAGCCAAGCCATCGGACGGGTGAAAATCGGACGGGGATCTCGCGTCGTCAACTGCTCGATTCGCGGCCCCGTCGTCATCGGCGAAAACTGCTACCTTGAAAATTGTTTCATCGGCCCCTACAGTAGCATCGCCGACCGGGTGCGCTTGATTGATGTCGATCTCGAGCATAGTGTAATCTTGCAAGAGGCACGCATTGAAGGCATTCACCAACGGATCGTCGATAGCTTGATCGGTCGTCGCGCTCACTTGGGAGCTGCCCGCCCGCGACCGAAAGCCCTACGGTTTATGGTGGGCGACGATTGCCAAATCGAGTTAGTTTGAGAACCTCGCCCCTCGATATGGATTACGAAACCCTCGATAAACCGAAACTCGTCCGACAGCTGCGCCGTACCCTCGCCCCGCGCATCGGAGTTGAAGACGCACCGCTCCCTGTGGGTGAATACGCTGCGATGTTGCAGGACGAGGACGACGAAGATTTGACCCTGTTGCGACACGGAACGGACATCTACAACATTCCCCTCCTCGTTCCGCGTCGATTCGGCTTTGTCTTGCTGACGTTGCGGAAAGTTTGGCGAAAAATCCTCAAGCCGATCTTGATGCGTCAGGTGGCCTACAACAGCGCTAATACACGGGTTATCGAAGGGTTGAACGGTCGCCTGTCTGGGGTGTATCGAGAAGCCGAGGACTTAAAACGACAACTCGACACGCAAATTTCCGAAACCACAGAACGCTATGAAGAGACGATCGATCGATTGCAACAGCAGATCGATCGACTCCAAGCGCTCCAACACCAACAAGCTCAAACCCTCGAAACGTTGCTGCGAGACTCGCCGCCATGACTCATTGTCCCCGCTGCGATCGACCCGTTCCCACTGATGCCGTCTCCTGTCCTCACTGTCGCTATTCTCTCAAAGCTTTCGGACATCCCGGCATTCCGTTACATCGAGCGGCTAAAGACGAATTTCTCTGCAACAGTTGCGTCTACCATCACGACGACACCTGTAACTTTCCCCAACGTCCTAACGCCACCACCTGCACGCTCTATCAAAACCTCGACGAGTCGATCGAAGATCCGCTCCCACCCCGGAACAAACCCGTTCCTTGGTATCGGCGCTATCCCGCACTTTGGGTATTGCTCGCTTTGTTCGTGGTGAGTTTGCTATTGGCACTGTAAGCTCACCCCGGTCCAAAGATGCGGGGCTTTCGCACTAACCCGTTACACGATCTGGCAGGGAGCAAGATAGAGGGTTGCGCGTTTCAGGAAGGCTTACAAACTCCCCCAAGAGTTTAATCATCGTCGCGCCGTTTAAATCAGCATCTCCTTTCCAACCACAATGTCCACACAGGAAAGTCTTACCCGAACGGTAGGACTTTCCCCTCTGGGGATGAATCTGCAGACAGTTGTGGCAGGTTTGCGAGGTGTATGCGGGTGGAACCCTGACCACCTCGCCCCCTTCTTTAAGGGCTTTGTAGTCGATAAACAGCCGCTTTTTCAGTGAGCAGTCAACAGTGAGCAGTGAGCAGTGTCCACTGTTGACTGCTCACTGCTCACTGTTGACTGTAAAGGTGGGGGTACGTCGTCTTTGTTAAACTAAGCCGGGCAGTCGCCCACCCGACTCGTCTTCAAAACCGGACTTGATAGTTTCCCATCATCCGGCTCCTCAACAACTTGGTTGTCATGAGAACCGAGACTACCATCTGAGGCAGTTTTGACATCGTGGCAATGTCTATGAAGAAGTTGGAGGTTTTTGTACGTATTCTTTCCGCCTTTTGACTTGGGAATAACGTGGTCGATTTCCATCACATCCTCTTCACGGAACCTCAGTCCGCAATGGGCGCATTTCCCTTTTTGTCTTTTTAAGAGCTTTGAAACTCTCGTAGGGACTCCGGGTTGTTTGCCCATTCTTGTACTCCAGTATTTCAAGTTACCGTCATAAGGACTGGCTTCACCTTTAACCTTTATGTGGCGAATGATTGGCGTCTCTGCGTGGGTTCTTAACTGCATTGGATTTGATTCCGAACGAGTTGCAAATGCCCAGTTACGATTGTCAATCATTTGCCAATACTTCCGGGCTACCCATTTACCAGTTTTATTCGGGTGTATTTTTCTTCCCCATCTGGCTAACTTCTGATAGAGAAGATTATCCATTTGAGAGAATACTTCCTTAGACACCACTGTTGAATAGTAGTTGCTCCATCCCCTGATGACCGGATTGAGGTGATTTATTAGTACCTCTTGTGGTGCGGAGATGTGAGAATCCACTATCTGTTTCAACTTTTGGTAATGGGTGTTGATGGCTTTCTTGCTGGGTTTGATGATGGTTTTGAACCCTAGAGGCTTTCCATAAGTGTTGCTTCCGGTTTTATATTTGCCAACTTTATGTTGACGTATATTAAAACCGAGGAAGTCGAATCCTGGTTTATCACCCTCAAGTGTGTGGGTGATATGTGTTTTTGCCTCTTTGAGTTCTAATCCCATCCCTTTCAACCATTCCGAGATGTGGTCTCGGCATTTTATGATTACATCTTTGTTTTCATGGATGATAACGAAGTCGTCAGCATACCTAATTAGAGATACTGCCTTCCTTCGTTTTATGCGACTTCCCTTTCCAGGAAGTTCTTCCATAAAATCCTTGATGCTTTCTTCCATGCCGTGGAGGGCGATATTTGCCAATAGGGGACTTATTACTCCCCCTTGTGGCGTACCCTCATCCGTTGGAATTAGCTGTCTGGAATCTATTACCCCAGCTTTTAACCATGCCCGTATTTGTCGTCTAATGGCGGGAAACGTATCAATCTTATTCAGCAGTTTGCTGTGGTCAATCTTGTCGAAGCATTTTGCAATATCGGCATCTAATACCCATTTGGATTTAAACCGAAGGGATAAGAAGATAGCTCCTATTGCGTTGTGACAGGATCTCCCTGGTCTGAATCCGTATGAATTAGGTTCAAACCTGGCTTCCCACTGAGGCTCAAGTGCCATTTTGACTAAGGCTTGAAGTGCGCGGTCGTACATTGTGGGTATTCCTAGTGGTCTTTTCTCGTCTCTTCCTGGTTTAGGAATCCACACCCGTCGAGCGGGCTTGGCTTTAGAGCCGAGTTTTAATTGACCTACAAGGCTCATGCGTGCTTTTGGGGACAAAGCTTTCACTCCATCCACTCCTGCCGTCTTTTTACCTTGGTTGTCTTGAGTTACCCGACGAACCGCCAACACTCTGGCTGACCAGCTCTTTACTAGTAATTTTTGGAGTCCACGGACTGTTTTAACATCACCACGACGTTCGGCTTGATAAATTCGTTTTTGGAGGCGGAAGACTTGACGCTCAACTTTCTTCCAGTCGATGTCTCGCCATTCCAGTCTCACCGTATTGTTTCCAACCGTTTTGGACATTCCTACTACTCAGACTTTATCTTCCAAATGGTCGTGAGTCCGTCAGCATATACTGGGAATTACTCCAGTCGTTCGCTTCTGACTCAATCCTTCCTACCGTTGGCTTACGGATGGTTTCCTACTCAGGACTTCGACCTTTTGTTCCTAAGAGCAACAACGGAGGTTACTTCGTTCCAGATATCGATTGATTGTGCCTTTAGGATGCCACTATACGCCGGGTTTATTCCGGGTGTATGAAAGGTCAACAAATCATTTGCCTTTCCTATATCCTTAGCCTTTTGGCTCCTGCGTATCAGTCTAATTTTCGCAGGTTCCACATTACGACGTTTCAGACGTGACTTTGTATTCCTATCCATGGACACTTGCTCAGGAGGGTACTCGTTTAGACCCGAGCTTAACTCCTTTTCATCCCCGCTTCATGGATTGATAACCAGTCTCTACCATGGGGGAAGTGCTTTCACGCGATACACCACGCGGGACGGCCTTTCACCGTCATCAATATCCAGTTGTAAGGTTCATTGCCTTTTATAGGCTGTATTCCTTACCCTGCCAACGTTTCAGGAGTTTTCCCTCTACTTTTGGCAGGAACGAATCGCAC
>LWRO01000025.1 GCA_001657325.1 Geitlerinema sp. BBD 1991-9
GTGAGCAGTGAGCAGTGAGCAGTGAGCAGTGAAGACAGTTTTCAGTTCGCCGTTTCCCCTTTTACAGTGAGCAGTGAGCAGTGAGCAGTGAAGACAGTTTTCAGTTCGCCGTTTCCCCTTTTACAGTGAGCAGTGAGCAGTGAACAGTGAACAGTGGTAACTGCTCACTGCTCACTGTAAAGTCCCCCTTGTCTATTCCCTTTTAACTATGGATCGATCGAAAGTCGTGGCGATCGTAACGGGGGTGATTTCCCTCGTTCTTGCCGTTGCCTACCTTCTCCTCGTGCAATTTTTAGATTCAAGACCCATGCGTCCGATCTCGCCGGATTTGTCGTCGAACGGCTTCGACGACGCACCTGTGGCTGTCATCGTTCAAAATGCGAATGAGTAATTCTCTCGATTTACTGTTCCTGTCAACGCCTGTGGGCGCTTTGGGAACGGGACTCGGTGGCGGTGTCGAACTGACGCTGAAAAATATCGCTCAGGCGATGCAAGAACGGGGCCATCGAGTTCGCGTTATCGCGCCGGAAGGATCGCAGTGCGAGGGAATTGCCGTCTCGACGGTTCCGGGAACGCTCCAAGTGACTGCCCAAACCCAAGGTCGAGATGCTTCGATCGAACTTCCGCCCCATCCCGTTTTAGGGGCAATGTGGGAAAAAGCGAGACAGCAACAGCAGCCGTTCGACCTGATTGTAAACTTCGCTTACGACTGGTTGCCGTTTTATCTGACTCCGTTTTTCGAGGTTCCCGTCGCGCATTTGGTGAGTATGGGATCGATTAGCGAGGCGATGGATGAAGTGATTTTGAACTCGATCGATCGAAATCCCGCATCGATCGCCTTTCACACCCGCAGCCAAGCCGAAACCTTTGGCGAACGAACCCGAAACTGCACCTGTTTGGGAAACGGGATCGATCTCTCACTGTATGACTTTTGCGAAACGCCAGTCGATCGCTGGGCGTGGGTGGGACGAATTGCACCGGAAAAAGGACTTGAAGATGCAGTGGCGGCGGTTGCAAGAACGGGTGTCGCGTTAACCGTGTGGGGAAAAATGCAGTTCCCCGAATATTGGGAAGACGTGCGCCGCCGATATCCTGAAGCCAAGGTCGAGTACGGGGGATTTCTTCCGACTCAGGCGCTACAGGAACAACTCGGTCGATGTCGTGGGTTTTTAATGACCCCGAAATGGGTCGAAGCTTTTGGTAACGTGACGATCGAAGCGTTAGCTTGTGGCGTTCCCGTCGTCGCGTACCGTCGCGGCGGCCCCTCGGAAATCGTGCGCGATGGCGAAACCGGATGGTTGGTCGAACCCGATCGAGTTGATGGCTTAGTTCAAGCGATTCAGCAGATCGATAAGATCGATCGTCGGACTTGTCGGCGACAGGCGGAAGCGGAATTTTCGATTCCTGCTTTGGGGGAACGGGTGGAAACTTGGTTGTGTCGGGTGTGGGAACCACGGAGACACAGAGGACACGGACAATTGTAGAACAAACCGACCCGATTGAAGAAACCCGTCGAGTCGGTTTGCGTCGTTCCAACCGGTGAAGTTGAGCCGCCGCAGTCAAGCTTTGGCTTTTACAGGTTGCTTTGGCTCGGTCGGGTCCAACGCAGTGTTAGATATGGCTAAACCTATCAAGATTTCAAGGCTTCAATTGTAACGCGCCCGCCTTCAGTTGCCTCAATCTGAAGCTTAAAACCATACAATAAACCCATGCCCACTAAGGGATCTGCATCAGAAGCTGCCACATCAACGATTTGTTCTTGACTATCCCAGATCGCAGAAGCTTTGTATATTTCAAAAACGACTTCGCTCCCATCTCCTAAAGTACCAATGTCTCGATAGTGCCAAGGCAAGCCAATATCTGTAATGATGGAGAGTGGTAAAGATAAAAAGCTAGTGAATCCTGTATCAATGACAGCATCAATGGCTATTTTGGGGGAGCCAATGCGACTGACTGCAACTTTAATGATTGCTTCACAATTATTGTTGACCATACCAAACATCATACAGGCTTTTTCAGGCTGCGACTGCCAAAACGAAAGACGGCTCTATGTCCAATCCGAATTACCCAAGGTTGAGCATCGGGTTTACGTTCATAAAGTCGATCGACTGCTAAAAGCGGCGAATTGGCTACCTCAAAATCTCCAGTTTCGATGTCGATCGCCACAATCTTGCCATAATTGTCTTCTTCGACTTGGGGGCGCACCTGAGTTTCATAAATCTCATCGCCTCGTCGTGCGAATTCTTCTTTACTGTAGCGGGGTTGTCAAACTGTCACAGGCTTAGTAGCCTCAGTTTCAACATTGCCCCTCCAGTTTACCCTGAGCAAACAACGACGGGCAGCACCAGCGGCTCATTCACGCTTTCAGCAACAGCTAATCTCCGCTGATTTCTACTAATGTCTCGCCAGCGGCTAAGAGTTCTAAAGCTCTAGGTAACGTCTCGCTCAGGATTTCGCGCAACCTAGCATTGGAGGTATTGCCACAAGTTAACCAAATAATTTGTGGTGGCGCACCCAACCGATCCACCAAATCTACAAAGTCACTGTCTTTAGTCATCACAATAGCTTCTTGAGCCTTAGCCGCTTCAAAAATTTCAGGATCTTCAGCATCTCTTAGCCCAAGATCTCGCAAGGCTATTGCTTCAACTCCAAATGTGCTAGTCATCCAAGTCGTTATTGCCGGAGACAAGTGTGCATCTACCCAGATTGTCATACCACTAAAACTGGGTGGTTAAGTTTCCGCGAAGCATATAGAAGTGATGCCTTCAAATCATCGGCTTCAAGATCGGGCATTTCTTCTAAAATTTCTCCTGCACTGAGACCCGCTGCAAATAGATCCAGCACATCCGATACCCGGATTCTCATCCCTCTAATACAAGGACGACCACCACATTGGCGGGGATTAACGGTGATTCTTTCAAGTAAGCTTGTCATACAACACAGCTCCATATACATTCCACTCTTATCAATAAATTTTCTGGCTCTAGAGAAGGGAACCACAGCCAGTCTATCCAGATTGAAAGAAAGTGCCTGTGCAAGCAGTCGCGTAGGGTGCGTTCGCGAGAATTTCATTGACTGAACTTCCTCCGAATTCGATTGTCCGCGAACGCAACAACCCTATTACAACATCAAGCCTCCTGACTTCTGTACTGGCGCTCTAGAACAGGGGGCGCGATCCATTAAGAATCATCTGAATATCGCGATCGGACAAGTTGTAAACTCGGCCTCGATCGTCTCTAAAAGTAGCACCTTGTCCAGTTTCACCTACTTTATAGATGTGAATATGGTTTGAATCTGCCTCACGATCGCTTAAATTCGATCGAGCCATGAGGATGTCGGTACACTTACCGCTATTGTCAAATTTATGCTTGACCTTGTAAGAACCTTTGTTCTCCCAGCTATTTGCACCAGGATACCAATTACTCATGAAACTACCTCTCGACTTAAACGATGGTTAACAAGTGCATTAGGAAGGCTACCTTGCTGAATTGAGCTGTTGTTGGGTATAGCGATAGCGAAACCCAACCTACCTCAAACTGTTCTTATCCGCTAGTTGTGCTACCAGACTTTAATGCGTTTTGGGACTGATCTGTATCCGCCAACTGTAGAAAAGTATTTGTCAGTGTTTTAACATCATCAACGGATACAGATGAATTTGACAACTTATCCTTAAGTATCTCAATGAATGGCCTGTATTGTGTTTCTAGATAACGCAGTCTAAGAATGTAAAAGAGTAGAGGTAAAGCAGAAATAAGCAAGAAAACAAGTAAAATGTCAAACCAATTTTTCTGGTTATTTTTTTCTTTAAGAGTTTGGCTTAAAAGTTCCTTTGTGTCCTCATAATCTATTTTAATTTGCTTCGCCTGTTCTACCTCCTCTCTCGTAGTTTCCATGATTTCATAAAAATCACGCACTTTTTCTTCAAAATCAACCGTAGCTGCAATTAATTCATCCTCACGCTTATTCAACAATTTTTCACGTCGGTCAAGCTCTTGTTCTCTCTTGTTAAGTGCCTCTTGCTCTTCAGCCGTACTTCGACCACCTTGCAAATCGGCTTTCAATCTTTCATTCTCGGAGGTTAATTCTAATACTCTCTGTTCCAGTAATTCTCTTTGCGCCTTTTCTTCACTATAAAGTTCGTAATAACTAGGAACGCTTCTACGACCTAAATAAAAAGTTCCAGCCATTACAGCTAAGGCGAAGACGACTAATCCAACTATTATTCCAATGTTCTTCAGGCTCATATTCATATGTTCAGAAATATTTGTAGAAATACGCAGTAGCAAGCTTTCAAAGCCACAGCTTTAGGTTGGCTAATGCAATATCAAGCAATCGTGCTACCAGCGATCCAGAGATGCCCAACGTTGAAGTTGTGCGGAGGCAGATAACCTCGAACTCTTACCGATAACTTCTGTTCCGTCCGCACCAACGCAGTGTTAGGCAATAGGCACAACATGAAGGCGTAATCCAAGTACCTGTAAAACTTTGAGAACTGTGGCAAACTCTGGATTGCCTTCGAGCGACAAAGCTTTGTAGAGACTTTCACGCCCTAACCCTGTTTCACGGGCGACATGAGTCATCCCTTTAGAACGGGCGATATCTCCTAACGCTGCTACTACTAGACTGGGATCGCCATCTTCAAGGGCAGCTTCAAGATAGGCTGCAATATCTTCCTTTGTTTCCAGATGATCGGCGGCATCCCAAGAATAAGTCTGAATCTTAGCCATAGAACCCTCCTATAAGTCTTGTGCTAAATCTAGGGCTATTTTGATGTCCCGTCCCTGAGTACGCTTATCTCCTCCTGCCAAGAGAATAATCAAGGTTTCACCTCGTTGGACAAAATACACTCGATAGCCTGGACTATAGTCAATGCGAAGTTCTGATACACCTTGTCCCACTGGCTTAACGTCGCCTGGATTACCCATAGATAACCGACGAATGCGAATGTCGATACGTGCTCTTGCTTGGCGATCACGCAGTGACTTGAACCACCGAGAATAGATTTCAGTTTCGCGGATTTCAACCATGTTCCAACTGTATCCCACAGGATACAGAAAAACAAGCAGAAAAATAGGGTGCATTAACGAGGTTTAACGCACCCTGCTGATTGTTAAGTCGTATCCTTGGCCTATTGGCAAGCACTCGTCTGCTGTGCTCCATATTTTGCTTGGCTCTTGGTGTACCCGTCTCCGAAACTTGATGAAAGTCGATCGATGAGACCTTGGCACGAGAAGCCCTGGATGCTGAGGTACTGCTCTGCAGATCTTACTGCCTGCTTGTTCCAATCAATGTTTAGGCTGTCCACTGCTACGGTAGCATCGGAAACGTTATAACTATCTCCATAATCTGATGAGAGTTGCTGAATAAGTCCGTCTCGCGAAAAGCCCTGGATTCTGAGGTACTGCTTTGCAGATCTAGCAGCATTTTTCTGAGGCCCAGTCAGACTTGCTGCCTATGCAGGCGCGGCAGCCAACAAAATGGCAATCAAAACAGCAATCATCGCTGATTTCAAAAATTTCATACAGCGTTTCTCAGTCTGATGAGGTACGACTTCAGGGCTTAACTCGTTGTGTAGCAAGGGCTATGTGTACTTCACTGGTCAGGGAAACTAGCATTTCTCCATGTGTGGAAAATGTGAGCCTAACTATATATTAGACAGATTTTTTCCATATAACACTCCACATTTGGATTTTATTAAGAATTTATCTATATAATCACCCTTATAGGAATGATATACAGAAAATATCCGTATAATACCCCGATCGGGGTATTATACGGATTGACCTGCCCACTATGACCACGCCACCGCCGAGGAAACGACTGGATGTAGTTTGAGAAGTCATTCGCCTTAAGCATTACTCCTACCGCACCGAGCAGATCTATATCGACTGGATTAAGGGATATTTGCTCGATCGTGACCAAAACACCCTCGTGAGATGGGCGATCGAGAAATTAAAGACTTCTTGACCCATCTTGCTGTTAACAGAAAAGTGGCTGCTGCTACCCAAAATCAAGCCTTAAATGCCCTTCTATTTTTGTATCGAGGGGTTCTCAAAATCGATCTGGGTAATGTTTCCCAGTTCGTGTGAGCCAAACGCCCGAAGCGATCGCCCACCGTCTCGATCGAAGAAGAAGTGCAAGTTGCATTGGCTCTTGGGGCTTAACGATCGACTAAGCGGAAGCCGCTGAAGCCGAGGTTTCCTGCGTCGAACCTTGGGTTCCCAGTTGAATCAGTTCGACTTTGTATCCCGTCGGATCTTCGACGAACGCAATAACCGTCGAACCGTGTTTCATCGGCCCCGGTTCGCGCACGACTTTTCCGCCGCGATTGCGAATCTCTTCGCAGGTTTGATAAATATCGTCAACACCGAGGGCGATATGGCCGTAACCGTCGCCGATATCGTATCGATCGACTCCCCAGTTATACGTGAGTTCGATAACGGTGTGGTCGGACTCCTCGCCATATCCCACGAACGCCAGCGTGAACTCCCCACCGGGATAGTCTTTCTGACGCAGGAGTTTCATTCCCAACACGTCGCAGTAGAACTTGAGCGATTCTTCCAGGTTGCCGACCCGGAGCATGGTGTGTAGTAGTCGCATGAATTCGTTGTTCCGTGAGAGCGCCTTTTTTAGAGTAGCGCGAGATCTCGGAACGGCTAACGTTGGCGACCGCGATCGCGGGCTTCATCACTGTCGGCGAGGTCTTGACGAATTCGATCGAGACTCCAACCGTCGATTAAACGGCGTTGATAATGGCGCAACCCCGATCGATCGGGATCTCGCCCTAAAATTTCCCGGTAGATCTGCTCGATTCGTTCCTCCGCCTCTTCGCTGCGGGCTAAATCCTCTCGAATATCCTCGAGGGAAACCCCCCGTTCTAGCCGTCGCGCGTAGTGATCTAAGCCGCGTTCGTCTGCTTCGCGTCCCAGAACGTCTTGATAGAGACGGTTAATCGTGGCACGACTGCGACTAGATGTATAGTCGTCGTCATCGTCTCCGTAGCGTCCCAAGCCGCGCGCGTCCCGAACTCGCGCCCCATCGAGGTCGATTCCCCGAAGTTCTGCATTGCGAAAATCTGCCCCGCGCACATCGGCATCTCGCAAATTTGCATCCCGCAGGTTCGCCCCCCGCAAGTTGGCATCTTGTAAGTTCGCCCCTCGCAAGTCGGCTTCTCGTAAATCGGCGTTGCGTAAGTCAGCTTCTTCTAAATTGGCGCGGCGTAAGTCGCAGCGAGTACAATCGCCAGTACGATAAAGTCGATCGAGGTCGTCGTAATCCACGGCACGAGCCGCTGTTCCCCATACCGAGAACACCAAGAGCCAGATTGCTACACTAGAACCGTTTGTTTTCATCGTTTGCCCTCTCTCGAAATCTCCTCTTGAAGACATATTGTCGTTTGAGAATCTAGACGTTACTCTCTTCGACCGGGTTTCACGCTAATGCTTCTGTGGTTCTCGAAAAAAACAACATCCTTCCCACCGCCTCATCTCCCCACCTCTGCCTAATCGAATTCCCCTGACGGACAGCAGTTTCCGGTAATGTAGATATAGGCACTTAGAGCCGAACCTAGATGAATCGTGTGGCCGTCGTTGTCGATTCCAGTTTTGCCCTTCTAAGAACAATTGGCGCAAGCCGTCCCAAACTTTGATGAGCGTAACGACTTCCATTCTGGAAGATATTCTGCGAGCGCTGCCTCACCTGCGGTCTCAGGTGTATTTCAAATCGTCTCTCATCGCTCTATCCCACGCGATGGAAGATCAAGTTTTGGCCTGTGACGATCGACCTTTGGTCGTCGCGAGTTTTCAGCGGGAGCGATTTTACCGAATCGAAGCCAACCGCTACGTTAAGATTGCCAAGTCAACCCCCCACGTTTACGTTCTCGCGGCTCCGGAAACCGACTTTGCCAATCGAACGCTGACTTACGAGACGATTGCGTTCGGTTCTTCGGAACCGCTGAGTCAGGAATGGAACTTAGTGGTTCTGACCCCGACTTACGGCACGTGTTTGGTGTGTCAAGAGCGTAGTATTCCCGATCGAGATAGCAGTTGGTTGAACAACTCGACCATTGATATCGACCCCGCGCGTCGGTTTGAAGGGATTTGGACGTTCGATCGATCGGTGACGCTGCTGGCAGCCGATCGATTGTTCGATCGAATTCTCACCTACCGACCCGAACTCGCCGAAAAAATTGCCCTCGCTCGCGAACACTACGGGATCGATCGGGTTGAGATCGCGTCCCCGATCGAACAACAACAGAGACCGCGTCAAACAACGGCGAGTTCCCAACCGCTCAGTTTTAACCCCGGGCCGTTTGCGGAACGGCTGATTACTTACCTGCAAGCGGGACAGTACAAACTCCTCAAAGCCTATCGTTCCATTGCGACCCAAGAAGAAAAAGAGCGTCTCGTCAACTCGATTACCGCTGCCATTCGCCAATCCCTCGATCCGCAAGAAATCCTCGAAGTCGCCGTTCGCGAGTTAGGGGAGGTGTTGAAAGTCTGTCGTTGCCTCGTCTATCTCTGTAAAGAAACTGACACGACGGCAACGATCGCCCACGAATACATCCGTCCCACGGTTAAATCCCTCGTCGGGGAAACGTGGACGCTTCCCGATCTCCCTTTATTTCGAGAAGTCGTCCATCGACGTACCGGTGTTTATATTGAAGATACTCGCAATACCGGCGAGATCCTCGTTCGAACCGTCGATCGACTGCTCGATCTCGATGCAGAATCCGAGTCTTTTTACTTGAGTGAGAGCAACTCGAACGCCCCCAACCTTGAAACACCTTTCCTTCAATCGATCGATCGTTGGCAAATCAGTGCGTTGCTGATGATGCCCGTTTTGTATCGCGGAAAACTCCTGGGGATGTTGGAGTTACATCACTGTCGCGGTTGTCCCCACGTTTGGACTGAAGACGAAGTGTCTCTCATCGACACCATCGCGACCCAAATCGGGACGGCGTTAATTCAAGCCGAAACTTATGCCAACCTTGAAGATCTCAACCAGCAACTCGAAGCGTTAGACCGGACTCGCAGTAATTTGATTGCTATTACCGGCCACGAACTGCGAACGCCCCTTTCGACGATTCAAATTTGCCTGGAAAGCTTGGCTACTGAGCCAGATATGCCCTTGGAATTGCGCCAAGTCATGATCGACAGCGCCCTCGTCGATGCCGATCGATTGCGGGAATTGGTCCAAGATTTCCTGACGCTGTCGCGGTTCGAGAGCGGACGAGTGGAGTGGCATTTAGAACCGCTTTCACTTCTAGAATGTGTCGATCTCGCCCTTAGCAGCGTCTACGCACGCTACAAACGCGACCAGTTACCAGAACTGACGGTCGACATACCGGACGATTTACCGCTGGTTCAAGCGGATGGTGAATGGCTCGTGCAAGTTTTGAGCAAATTACTGGACAATGCTTGTAAGTTCACACCGACGGATGGGGAAATTACCGTGCGGGCTTACCCCATTGGTTATCGGATGCTGAAAGTGACGGTTGCTGATACGGGACGGGGCATCGAACCCGATCGCGTCGAAGCAATTTTCGAGCGGTTTTACCAGGAAGAAGGGGCGTTACGGCGCACGACGGGTGGCACGGGTTTGGGGTTGGCTATCTGTCGCCAAGCGATTCAACGTTGGGGCGGCCAGGTGTGGGCGGAATCCGAGGGCAAAGATCGAGGCGCTCGCTTTCACTTTACGATTCCCACGCTGGATGAAAGCCTCAGTCGGCAATCGCTGGAACGGGATCGGCCCTCGACTCCCTCGAAGCAGCGGCGCTCGTGAGGGGACGATCGATCGAACTGTTACATTTGTTGACGATATCGACGAGCGCATGGAACTCGGTGATACGATGCCGATCGAACTCTTTAATCCCGTTCGATAAACTATGGCAGAAGAACTTACTGGAAAAACTCCGATTTTCGGCGGTAGCACGGGCGGTTTGCTGACCAAGGCGGACGTCGAGGAAAAATACGCTATCACCTGGACTAGCTCTAAACAACAAGTGTTTGAAATGCCCACGGGTGGTGCGGCGATCATGAACGAAGGGGAAAACCTGTTGTACTTGGCCCGCAAGGAGCAGTGCCTAGCTTTAGGCACGCAACTGCGGACGAAGTTCAAGCCTAAAATCGAAGATTTTAAAATCTACCGAGTGTTTCCCGATGGCGAAACGGAGTACCTCCATCCTAAAGATGGTGTGTTCCCCGAAAAAGTCAACGAAGGTCGCGCCCCCGTTGGCAAGATCGATCGGAGTATCGGCAAAAACCCCGAACCCGCTAAGCTGAAGTTCAGCGGAAAGCAGTCTTACGACGTGTAGACTTTAACTTAGGGTTAAGGAAAGAGAATGTAGCATGGTAAAACTATCTACATTCTCTTTTTTTGTTTTTTAGGGTTTGCTTGGGAAACTGAATTACACGGATTCCTGAATTCCAGTAGTCGGGCTTCGAGATGAGATTTTTTGATGAAAATTATCGAAGAATCCTGCGGGGTTTAAACAATACGATAAAACCGCTTTTTTGCAAAATTTTTTATCTGGATTTTTGCCAGAATTAATGCTAGAAAACACAAGTTATGTAAACTCTCGATCGTTCGTCCCTCTTCTGTTATCACATTTTTTTGTTCCTTGTTTAATTCTAAAAATAAAAAACAAAATCACGATTTTAAATTAGTTTAAAGTATTTTTAAATTCGAGTGTGTACCGCTAATTCGAGTGCATCTCAATTTCGTAGAAAGACCTCTCCGCCTTCGGCACCTCCCCTTAGCCAGGGGAGGATGGGGGGGGTTCGATCGCAAAAGTGAAAGGCAACCGCTAACTCAGTAATTTTTAGGCTTGTTCTTTTGCAAAAAATCGTCTAAAGATACAATTGACTTCACAGTCTTACGTACATATGATTGAGCTTTAAACAATATTCAGGCTGGAGTTAAAATAAGTCTGAAATCCTATGTTATTACTTCGATCTCAGATAGATTTACTTTAAACGTGTCTGTTGAAATATGATGTATAGCCAAACTGAATAGAGCGAAATCGTACAATTTCAGCAACAGAAATATTTACCTTAAAAAATATCAAAAAATGATTGACTGAACAAATCGTTTGGAATTATGATAAGTCGATCGATCTTCCCTGACCGCTTACCCAGTACCGCGCATGATTTTCCCCGATTTTGCTGAATTCAGCCAATTGGCTCGCCGTGGAAATTTCGTCCCCGTCTATCAAGAGTGGGTGGCGGATTTAGATACGCCCGTTTCAG
This sequence comes from Geitlerinema sp. BBD 1991-9, assembly GCA_001657325.1. Taxonomy (GTDB): domain Bacteria; phylum Cyanobacteriota; class Cyanobacteriia; order Cyanobacteriales; family Geitlerinemataceae; genus Geitlerinema. The sequence continues at coordinate 11,250 of LWRO01000025.1, forward strand.
CGTGGTACAAAGTCTGTGCGGGCCAACCCTACAGTTTTTTATTGGAATCGGTGGAAGGGGGAGAGCGCATCGGACGCTACAGCTTTCTCGGATGCGATCCGCTGTGGGTTCTCGAAGCACGAGGCGCACAGACGACGCAAACCCATCGCGATGGACGGATCGATCGATTTGAAGGCGATCCGTTTACCGTTCTCGAAAATTGCCTCAAACCCTATCATCCCGTCAAATTACCGGAACTTCCCTCGGGAATCGGTGGCTTGTTTGGAATGTGGGGATACGAACTGATCCACTGGATCGAACCGAGAGTTCCCGTCTATCCCCCCGAAGCAGACGATCTCCCCGATGGCGTCTGGATGCAGGTCGATAATTTGTTGGTGTTCGATCGAGTCAAAGGCAAAATTTGGGTTATCGCCTACGCTGACTTGCGCGATCCGAATGTCGATTTAGAAACGGCTTACCAACAAGCTCGCGATCGAGTCTCCCAACTCGTCCGTAAATTACAAATGCCCCTCACCAACGAGGAGACGATGCTGGAGTGGACACCGCCGCAAGCGAACGGAAATCAGCCCCTCGCCACCACCAGCAACACGACCAAAAAACAGTTCTGTCAAAACGTCCTCAAGGCGAAAGAGTATATCAAAGCCGGGGATATCTTCCAAGTGGTCATCTCACAGCGGCTTTCGGCGGAATACTCGGGCGATCCGTTTTCACTGTATCGATCGATCCGCCTCATCAACCCTTCGCCCTACATGGCGTATTTTAATTTCAATACGTGGCAAGCCATTGGCTCGAGTCCCGAGGTAATGGTGAAAGCGGAACGGACGGAAGACGGACAGTATCTCGCCACCGTTCGCCCCATCGCCGGGACTCGTCCCCGTGGCAAAACGCCTCGGGAAGATCGGGCGTTCGAGGAAGACTTACTCGCCGATCCTAAAGAAATCGCGGAACACGTGATGCTAGTGGATTTAGGCCGCAACGATCTCGGCCGCGTCTGTCGCGAGGGAACGGTGAACGTGGACGAGTTAACCATCGTCGAGCGCTATTCCCACGTGATGCACATTGTCAGTAACGTCGTCGGCGAACTGGATACGTCGAAATCACCTTGGGAACTCCTCAAAGCCTGTTTTCCAGCGGGAACCGTCAGCGGTGCGCCCAAAATCCGCGCCATGGAAATTGTCCACGAACTCGAACCCTGTCGCCGCGGCCCGTATTCCGGGGTTTACGGCTATTACGATTTCGAGGGTCAACTCAATACGGCCATCGCCATCCGTACCGCCATCGTCCGTCCGACTGAGTCGGGAGCGCATCAAGTTTCCGTCCAAGCGGGGGCGGGCCTAGTTGCAGATTCTGACCCGGAAAAGGAATACGAGGAAACGTTAAGCAAGGCGCGAGGGCTGTTGGTGGCAATTCGATCGCTCGGTTAATGAGATGATGAGTCGCGTCGGGTGTGTTCGCGGGCAACCGAATTCGGCGGAAGTCCAGTTCGTGAAATTCCCGCGAACGCACTCACACCATCACAACATTAAGCCTCCTGACTTCTGTACTGGCGCTCTAGTGAGATGCGGAGTAATGGTAGGGTGTACTATACCATTTTTAAAAATTCATGCCATAGATATCTGTAGGGGCGAACAGTGTTCGCCCAAGTTCAGCCGAAGATCTCTAGTAGGATTATTGAGAAATGGGTTTGAAATCCAGTTAATGCGATTTCCGCGTAACGCACCAAGCACTTTTGTACCGCTGCTCTAGTGAGATGCGGAGATGATGAGATGGGGAGACGATCGAACGACCAGGTCACGAGAAATTACCTCACCTCATCACCTCACCCCCTCACCGCCGAGACTGCCACAGGCGTCCGAGGCGTTGTTGCAAACGTCGGCGTTCCAACCGGTTAAGAATACGGGCGATGAGTTCGGGTTCTACGAGTGGCTTTTGAATGAAGTCATCTGCGCCGGCGACAAAAACTTGATGCACCGTATCCGTGTCGCGGTAAGCCGACAGTACTAAAACAGGCAAATCGTACCATTTCGGATCGCTGCGCACGACTTGACACAGTTCGATCCCGTTCACTTCGGGCATCACGACATCGAGCAGCAACAGATCGGGTTTCGTGTCGTTGAGAACCTCCCAAAACTGGCGCGGATCGTCGAGGAGTGAGAGTTCAAACCCCCAAGGTTCTAGCTGTTGGCGGATGACCTCTAGCAATTCGGCATCGTCATCGACGACGAGGATTTTACTGGCTTCGGGGCGTGGCGGCCGTCCGAGTTGGCTGACGGTTTCGATAGCTTGTTGGGGAGAAACCGGTTTTTGTAAAAAGCCACATCCGCCCAAACGGGCGACTTTTAGACGATCGAAGAAGTTTTCGCGATCGGTCAACACTACCACGGGAACGGGGGGACACCCTTGAGTGAGTTGTTCCAATAGCTCAAAACCGCCATCGTCAGCATCGGGTAAACTCAGATCGATCGAGGCTAAATCTGGGGTTTGTTGGGAGGCGATCGATCTAGCGTCAGACAAGGTATGCACGATGGTGACGGTCATTCCCCGCAACTTCGCTTCCGTCGCTAGGGCTTCGGCGAACGCGACATCTGCATCGACGACAAACAAGTGCATCGGGACTTTCAAGTGCGTTTTCCGTTCGTTCGCTCGAACAGAAGCCTTAACGGGAAGATCTAAAGTTACGTGCAGTTGTCTGATGTTGTCCTGTAACACCGTCACATCAGTAAGATTCTCTCGTAGCTGTCGATCGATCTCCCGCGCGATTTCCGAAGCCCGATCGAGTCCGAAACTTCCCAACGATCCGGCGAGTGTATGAGCGTGGGTGAGGGCTTGTTGGTGGAGTTCGTCACTCAACGAACCCTGCTTCAAGGCTTCAACCGCCAAGGCAATGATGGCAATTCGATCGAGATATTTGTGTTTGTGACGCTCCCAAACGGCTGCTAGGGGATTTTCTGAGTCCGGTTTTTCAAGCTTCACCTCTCGCAGTCGATACCCCAAACCGTAGATGGTTTCGATAGCGTCACCCGCTCCTGCTCGCTTGAGTTTTTGTCGCAAATTGGTAATTTGACGGCGTACAGCATTTTCCGAGGGGGGATCGTCGAACGACCACAATCGATCGAGCAGCGCACTTTGACTGAAAATCCGTTGCGGCGATCGCAAAAACAAATCCAGTAGTTCGTACTCCTTCGCCGTCAACTTCAACACTTTCCCCTGACACGTCACCTGACAGCGACTCGGTTCGAGACGCAACACGCCCCACTCCACTACGGGAAGCTGTACGTCGTTCCCCCGTCGCAGCAGCGCTCGCACTCGCGCCAGCAATTCTTCAATCGCGAAGGGTTTGACGAGGTAATCGTCTGCTCCCGCATCTAACCCCGTCACCCGTTGCGCCCCCGAATCGTAGGCCGTCATCAGCAGAATCGGCGTTCGATTGCCCTGATTGCGAAGTCGCCGACAGAACGTCAATCCGTCGATTTTGGGGATCTGCCAATCGAGCAACACGAGATCGTAGGAGAAGCTTTCTGCGAGATCCCAGCCCGCCTGTCCGTCGGATGTGGCATCGACGAGGTAATGCTGGCCGGTTAACGCCGCCTCCATACCCTTTGCAAACACTTCATCGTCGTCGATGAGCAAAATTTTGACCACGGCTTGCCCCCCGTTCGATCGAGGCTACTGCTTCTTTTTATTTGGCACGGTGTTTTCGATCGTGCCTCAACCTCTTTTTTAAGAGGAATACTGCTTCGCGTCAATCGCAACCCCTCCGCCTTCGGCACCTCCCCTGGCTAAGGGGAGGATGGGAGGGGTGGCGATTGCAAAAGTGAGATGCACCCTAAATGATTGAATCAAACAATTGAATTGGAGCCTCAGAGCGTATCAACTGTTAAGGATCGATCGTTTACCCGACCGTTTTGGGGGTTAACGCACTCCAGCTAGCTGTCACGAATCATCGATTATCGATTTTAATTCATCTGTTTTAATAAATCCCCGAGCTGTTGCTGGTAACGACCGTAACTCGCCCAATCTCCTTGTTTTAACGCTTCTTGTGCCTTGTCGTAAATGTCCTGCGCCTGTTCGGCAAGTTCGGCAATTCCCGGTGTTTCAGTTGTCGGGACGCTTGAGAGTTGCGGTGATAGTGTTTCTCCTCCAAAAATTTCATCGAGCGCCTGTTCTAACGTCGGTTCCATGACAACATCGTTGCCATACACCACGACCACCCGCTTCAATTCGGGGAGCTCCCCTTGTTCGGCTCGCAGATAAATGGGTTCTACATATAACAACGATTGTTCGATGGGAATTACTAACAAATCGCCGCGAATCACTTTCGATCCTTGCTGACTCCAGAGCGTCAACTGTTGGGAAATTTGTGGATTTTGATCGATCCGCGCTTCAATCTGACTGGGGCCGTAAATGAGTTTTTGTTTGGGAAAATCGTAAACGAGCAGGTGTCCGTAATGTTCGCCATCCGATCGACCTGCCATCCATGCGATGGTATTGTCTTTGTTGACGGGTGTAAAGGGAAGAATGAGTGCGAATTCCTCTTTTTCTTCCTCGGGAAGACGCATAATAATGTAATAGGGTTCGACGACCTCTTGCGTGTCTTCATAAATTTCGTTGGGGAACCGCCATAAGTCTTCTCGATTGTAGAAAACCTCTGGATTTTCCATGTGGTACGACAAATACATTTGCGCCTGAATGGCAAACAAGTCGAACGGATAGCGAAAATGGCTGGCGATCGACTGGGGAATTTCAGATTTAGAAGTCCATAAACTCGGAAAAATCTTTTGATAGGTTGCTAAAACGGGATCGCTTTCGTCGACGATATAAAATTTCATCGTCCCGTCGTAAGCATCGATCGCGACTTTGACGGAGTTCCGAATGTAGTTGACGTTTCCGCGAACGAGTGCGCCTAAATTCCGTTGGCTGAGCGTCAGTGCGGCGTTGTCGCTTTGTACGACAGGTTTCGAGTAAGGGTATCGATCGCTGGTGGTGTACCCTTCGACAATCCACAGAATTCGTCCGTCGATTAGGGTAATGTACGGATCGCTATCAAATCGTAAAAACGGTGCGACGGTTCGGATACGATCGAGGATTTGGCGGTGGTAGTGAATACGGGAGTTTTGATCGAAATAACTCGAAATGAGGGTTTTGAGATTGCTTCGATCGAAGGCATACGCCAAACGATGCCAAGGTGTGGGAATCGGAACGCCTCCGGGTCCGTCGTAGTTATTTAAGGCGTTTTCTTCCCCTTGTGGGTAGTCGAACTCTTGGGTTTTCGTTCCCGTAAAAATATAGTCAGTTGTCGCTTCTCCGTAGTAAATTCGCGGTTGTTCGACTTCGATCGCAACGTTAGAAACTGGGGGAATGTCTTTAATGAAAAATTCGGGTAAACCGTCCGGTGTCACGCGATTGACGGGACTCATTACGACCCCGTAGCCGTGGGTATATTTCAGACGTTGGTTTACCCAAGTTTTCGCCTGTTGGGGAACTTGTGCGTAAGACAACTCTCGTGGCGCTAACATCACTTGACGGTAGCTCAAACCATCTGCGTTGTATCGATCGAGATCGACATCGAGAAAGCGATAGTACAGTCGAATTTCTTGCAGTTGTCGGTAGGTACTCAACAAGGGACGGTAATCCCACAGACGAATGTTATCGATCGTGGACGAGTTGGCGTTTAAAACCGATCGATCGAGGTTTTCTTCAACTGGATAATCGTGACGTTCCACCGTCTCTAAACCATAGGCGAGGCGCGTAAACTCGATATTATTGGCAACGTAAGGTTTTTCTTTCGCCAATTCGTTCGGTTCGACGATAAAGGCTTGGGTCAGCCAGGGATAAATCCCTCCCGCGAACACCCATAGAGCGATCGAAATTCCCATGCCAAACAAAGGAAGCGCGAAACTATGTTGCCACAACGCCACACCACACAAAACGGCTAGAGCAATGGTGGCGAAACTCATCACGCTGTAAGCGGGAAGTCGCGCGTTCACATCGGTATATCCCGCACCGAAGACCACGCCGTCGCTGGAATATAGCAATTCGTATCGTTGTAGCCAAAACCCGATCGCCAGCAAGATCGCCACTACCGCCAGCAGCGCACTCAGATGAACTCGCGTTCCGCCAGTCACCAAATGCGTCCAACCACGGCCCAATCCAATCTCGCCTTTGAGTGCGTAAACGGTTATCGCGATCGCCAATCCCAAAATCGTGACGGAGAGTAATCCGCTTTGTAAAGCCTCGTAGAAGGGTAAGCCGAACAGGTAAAAGCTTAGGTCTCGATCGAAAATCGGATCTCGGGTTCCGAATTCGGTGGCGTTGAAAAATTTAACAATGGTTTCCCACTCTGATATTGCCGCTGAGGCAACTGATAGGGAAATCAAAACGGTCAGGATCGCCGCGACGAAGTTCGGGAGTTTTATCGTGTAAGGACTCCAGACGCGGCTTTCTGCGAGAAAGCGAAACAGCCGATATCGCGTCACCTGCATCGCGATGCGGTAGTTTCCCCACAAAATCAACGCACACCCGACAAACGCCACCCCCCACGCGATCAGTTGCCACTGGATGCGCGTCCAGAACACTTGGGAAAAGCCGACGGATTCAAACCACCACGATTCGGTGAGCAGATGGACGAGGGTTCCCGATAGCAGCAATCCCAGCAGGAGGACGACGGCGATCGAGAGAACGAGGTTTTGGCGAGGTTTCATGGTTCGGGAGATTTCGAGCTTCCTCGATCTTAGTGGATGAGTGAAGGGCGAATTGGGTTCTTGAAGGGATTCTCAACAAACGCTTTCGTCGCTCTCTTGTTTGAGCGCAGCGGCGTTGTCAAGCGAGGATTCTCGTTGCGGACATCTGAGAGGGTGCATCTCACTTTTGAGATCGAAACCCCACCCATTCTCCCCTGAGCCAGGGGAGGTGCCGAAGGCGGAGGGGTCTTTCTAGGAAATTGAGATGCACCCATCTGAGATTGAGTCGAGATTGACAGGGGTCGAAGCGTTCCTCTGTTCGATCGGGGTCAGAACGACCTTTTAAATATAGATAGGCATCGATCGATACGGGGTCAGCAATTTGGCAAATCTCGGCAACCTTTTTTCTCGGTAAACGTATCGCTAGTTGGACGAAGTTTTATTTTTTAGAATAATAACGATTATCAGTCTAAGTTTGATTTTGTATAGACTTAGACCAATTATTTTGATTTTGTATCTTAAGCAACTTTTTTCGCTTTGTAGCTGTGGTTGACTTGTAGTCACGGTTTCCAAATAAGCAACTCATTGTTCGTCGTTAAATTGCTCTCGAAATTGACAATTGTTCGCTCGTTAAAATGCTGAGTCAAATCGCGAGATCTAGGATCTCTCAAGACTCCGTTTAGATTGACTCGATCGCCTAAAAAAATTACGCAATCGAGCTAGTTTATCAAATCATTTCGGGTGCATCTCAATTTCCTAGAAAGACCCCTCCGCCTTCGGTACCTCCCCTTGCTCAGGGGAGGATGGGTGGGGTTCCGATCTCAAAAGTGAGATGTACCCATCATTTCGTGTTTCGAGGGTGCAGTTTAACTAAAACAGCTGAAGTATGAGTTTCTATTAACTCGACATTCAAAAAATTTCTCAAACAAATGGGTTGACTTGAAATCGTAGAAATATTTCGATCGAAGCCTTAGATAGCTTTTAAACGTTATCGCAACTTGCCATGTCAAAAAATGGCAGGAATTCACGCTGCTTCGATTTGCCTCGATCGCTATCCCGATCTGTCAAGCAGGATGAATTGAGCCCCTAAAATCAGGAGATAGAATCATGCCTGAGACTTTGTTCAAAGTCGATCTCACCAAACCAATGACCGAGCAGGAAATGCCAGGTCATAACCGCTGGCATCCCGACATCCCGGCGGTGGTTTCTGTCAATCCCGGTGATGTTTTTCGGATTGAATGTAAAGATTGGACAGACGGACAAATTAAAAATGACGATAGTCCCGATGACGTTCGAGATGTCGATCTAACCGTCGTACACGTACTCAGCGGGCCGATTTGGGTCAACGGCGCTCAACCCGGTGATATTTTAGTAGTCGATTTGTTAGATATCGGCGCACTTCAAGGCGATGAATGGGGATTTACTGGAATTTTCGATCGAAACAACGGCGGCGGTTTTTTAACGGATCATTTCCCCAACTCCGCCAAAGCCATTTGGGATCTTCAAGGTATTTACACCTCGTCGAGACACATTCCTGGAGTACGCTTTGCAGGTATTACTCACCCCGGCTTAATTGGCTGTGCGCCATCCCACGAGTTACTCGCCAAGTGGAACCAGCGGGAGCGGGAATTAGTCAACACTGCACCCGACTTGCGAACCTACGGCGCAGGACTTTCTGGTAGCGAACCCGTTCTCGCCGCACTTCCCAATCCCCAAAATGCCATTCTCGGAACGTTACCCGCCTCCGAATACGATCGAGTTGCAGCAGAAGCCGCGCGAACTGTTCCCCCCCGAGAACACGGTGGAAACTGCGATATCAAAAACCTCTCCAGGGGAACGCGAATTTATTTCCCCGTCTACGTTGAGGGAGCCAAGCTGTCGATGGGTGACATTCACTTCTCACAAGGGGATGGAGAGATTTCCTTCTGTGGTGCGATCGAGATGTCGGGTTACATCGATCTACACGTGGATATCATCAAAGGTGGGATGGAAAAATATGGCATGGTGAATCCCATTTTTAAACCCGGCCCGGTCGAACCTCGCTATTCTGAATATCTCGTTTTTGAAGGCATTTCGGTCGATGAATTCACCGGAAAACAGTACTACATGGACGTTCATATTGCCTATCGACAGGCGTGTTTGAACGCGATCGAGTATCTGAAGAAATTCGGCTATACTGGCGAACAAGCGTATTTATTACTCAGTTGTGCGCCGGTTGAAGGACGGATTAGTGGCATTGTTGATATTCCCAATGCCTGTGCGACGTTGGCGATTCCCACCGAAATTTTCGACAAAGATATTCTGCCGGTGTAACGTCCGAGATTCCAAGGTCTGCAACTCAAACATCTAAATTTTTGGATGTTTGTTAAAAATCCACACCCCATTACAGTTTGGGGTGTTGGATTGAATTAAGCGTTCGTATTTTATTGTCTAGCCGTTCAGATACCTCAACGATCGATGCCACTTTACGAATTTCAATGTAAGCGTTGCGGAATTTTCGAGGAATGGAGATCGATGTCGGAGAGCCGCGTTCCAGCCTACTGTCCGACCTGCCAGGAACTGGGAAAACGCATTTTTTCCGCTCCGACTCTGCTTTCCAGTTCGCTTCGCCTCAAACGAGTCAATCCCGAACCTCAACTCGTGAAACACGATGGGGAACCCAAGCCGCCAAGGGTTAAGAATCATACAGGAGGACGACCCTGGATGATCGGACATTAATCAACACTCGATCGAGAATGAGTCACGGTTCTTGCAGTTAATAAAGCAATAGCCAAAGAGATGGTAGAAACCTTCATTCAAACAAAATGAAGGTTTTTTATTGAAAACAGAAAAAGGTAAATCCAGTCTTCTTAATAAGCCATGGCAAGTCTATTTGATTTGTGAACAGCATTGCAGGCTATAATTCTTGCGCCACAAAGGTTTTATCCTGAAAAGGCTTTACGAATCAGTTAGGCTCGATCTATAACGTTTTCGGAACCTAGGCAAGGCGAAGGCAGAAGAATAGAAAGAGCAGCCTGGAGAAATGGAGTATCTGTCGCCATTGTTTCTATTATTCCGTTTAAAGGTGAACGGTAGCTATTCAGGGAAATAGGGTGTAAACTGAGAGATATAGAAGAGAGAATCAGGATAGACATAGTCAAGGACGTTTGACTCTTGATTTTCTGATTCAGGTTCTGCGATCTGATTCTCATTCTCGACTGACTCTACTATCCCTTGAATAGTTACGGTGAACACGAGTAGACATGAACTACGATCGTTTTATCAGTCCAGAAAAACTATTTAATGCTATTGAAGATCGAAATTTTAAAAACCTTAAAGAGCTGATAAATTCCGGTTGTGATGTTAATAGAAGTGATTCTGAAGACGACATAACTCCTTTAATGTATGCAGCGACTATTGGAGATTTAGAAATCGTAAAACTCTTGGTAGAAGCGTGCGCTGATGTTAATGCAAAATCAGCATATGGAAACTCAGCTTTATTTGATGCTGCTTTTAGTGAAAATCAAAAAGTTTTTAAGTACCTTGAACCTTTAACAAACATACAAATACAGCTGGCTGTAAAGAGATATATTAAAACAGGCAAAACTTATCCACCCCGTGCATATGAAATGGTCAATACATTGACCGAACAAGCACTTCATGGGAATCTGGAAGCAGTTGCATTCATATTATCAAAAGGGATAAATGTTAATGCCCTTGACTCTAAGGGTGAAACAGCTCTGTTAAAAGCAATTCAAAGTAAAAAAGACGATGTCGTACATTTTTTACTAAAAGCCGGAGCCGATCCCAATATCAAAGAGCAATGTGAACGAGGACGTACACCTCTTATCGTTGCATTACAGGAAGGAAGTGAGAAAGCTTTTCAGATGCTCTTGGAAGCGAGAGCGGATATTAATGCTTCTAGCGATCGTGGTGCGACGGCTTTGATAGCGGCGGTATGGGTTAGAAATGTAACTGCTGTAAGACAGCTACTACAGATGGCTGCTGATACAAAACCAAAGCAGGATGAAGCGGGTGCATCTCATTTTCGTAGAATGCCTCCTCCGCCTTCGGTACCTCCACTTAGCAAGGGGAGAATGGGTGGTGTTCCGATCGCAAAACTGAGATGCACCCATCGAACATCGTGTTTATATGTAAAAATTTTGTTGCTTCTTTGAGTAGAGTCTAAAACTGAAAACACAAATTTTTGAATCGTCGAAATTTACCGTTACTTTAACATCAAACTGATAAATTTTTTATCGGGTTATGTCCACTTTTAAAGAAAATTTAAAAATAACGAGTGAGAAAAGAATCGAACTTAAAACAGTAGATGCAACCATCGAGAAATATACTCGTGTCTCGAGAGCAAAATCGTCAGATGGCGGAAGCCTCGATCGAATCGCGCCGTCTCGAACTAAACGATTTTCCGAATTACAGGATATCCGCTGGAATGACCAGTGCTTCCAACGAGAGACATTAAACTCCGATGAACATCAATTGTCGAGGGTTCGTTGCTAATCTGGGTTGGATTGGTGACACGATAGGTCAATCCTTTAAATTGAGCGACACTATAGACGTGTTGGGTTTCAAGCGGGTTGGGTGCGAAGTTGCTATGTTGCATCGTTGGCTCTCTCAATTCATCCGTTGATTTTAGAATAGCCGGACGTAGAAAAAGTTTCCGCGATCTCCATCTCCTCAGAGCGCAGAGATCGATCGAGGTTGGGGGTGACTCGATCGAAATCCACCACGCGATCGAAATCACCCTCTACGATCCGCGCCAGTCCGTCGTGACATTCCCCGTTCGCCGCTCGTATTGTACGGGAATTTCCGAAAAGGTCGGGTTTGAAGACTTCACGCTGGTTAAGGAGCGTTTAACCCCATTGGAAACGCACAGCAGATCGGGAGCGGAGTTCGTCCAAAGAATCAACTTTTGTTAAGACTTCACGACTGCAATCGCGCGAGTAACTGTTGAATCGTGGACGCATCGGGAGCGTTGGGACGCATTTCGAGATAGCGTTCTAAATCTCGAATCGCTTCGATCGATCGTCCAGCCTGATAGTACAACAGCCCTCGATCGCGCAGTTCCATCACAGAATCGGGGTTTAACAGCAAAATCCGCTCGATCGATCCCAACGCTTTCGACATTTCTTGTCGAGAAATATAAACCGCTTTTAAATTCGTGAGCATCCGAACGAGAAATTCCCGAGAAGTGACCGGGTCGAGAAATTCCGGTCGCATTCTAACCGGTTGTCCGTAAACTTGACTCAGGCGCGTTTCGCAATCTTGCGGAAATAAAACTTCTCCACCGTTGAACGCATCAACGAAAATTCCCGCATCTTCAAAATCGGGACGAATGATAAAATGTCCGGGCATCCCAATCCCAACCATCGGAAAGTCAATGCGCTTGGCGATTTCGAGATACACCAACGATAGCGCGATGGGAATTCCCGTGCGTCGATCGATAACGTTGTTGAGGTAACTATTCCTCGGATCGTAATAGTCATCTCGATTGCCACGAAACCCTAAATCTTCAAACAGATATTGATTGAGCGTTTGAATAACACGCATGGGATAGCGTTCTGGGGGAAGTCGTTCGGAAACTTCCGTCGCCATTGTATCTAAGGCATTCAGATATTCATCAATATCGAGTTCGGGATATTCTTCCCAAGCGATGCACAATGAAGCTGCTGCTAAATCGATATCTTCATCGTCTCGATCGATCTCTCTGTAAAACCGTTGTCGGGGCAAAGAAAAATTCATGTTGCTGGCGAATGGGTTTAAAAACAGGTTTAATGTTGTTTCAAAAATTCGAGAATTTCCACATTGAATGTGTTAGGTTCGACTAAAAACGCCCAGTGATTGCCGGGAACTTCTTGGATTTCGAGTTTTTGCAAATATCGACGATACGGCTTGAGTTGAAATGAAGTTCGGTTGAGTCCCCCTTTGGGCTTCACAAACAAAGTTGGGATGTGGATTTCCTGAGTGAGTCCGGCCACGAGCATCACGTCTTCAAACACGCCGTCTCGGGCTTCCACCGTGAATTTACTGCCCCAAGTTCCATCTTGTTTTTGTTCGATACTCTCTTCAAAAACCTGTTTCTGAAAGTCACTCCAACCGCGATATTGTTTGAGTGTTTTTGCCCTGTCAACGGCGTCCTCGTGAGTGGCAAACGGCCCCATCCCTTTGAGAAAGGGCAACACCTGATAGAGAAGCGGAAAGGTAAAACGAAACCACTCGGGGATTTTGCCAATAAAAAACGGATCGACGAGGATCGCCGTCCGGAACTGTTCGGGATATAACGTTGCCCATTTAGGAACGACTTTTCCCGTCCAAGAATGTCCGATAACGTGAGCGTCAGTCCAACCGAGGTGTTGCATTAACGCTTGTAAGTCTCGGATGATATCGATCGATCGATAGCCGGTTTGCGGTTTTCCACTTTCCCCGTGGCCGCGCAAATCGGGAGCGACAACGTGATAGTCTGAGGCCAGATATTCTCCACACTTTGCCCAAACCCCGGCATGGTCTGCTAAACCATGTAACAACAGCACGGGTTCTCCCGACGGCGAACCCCATTCGAGATAAGACAGTTCGAGATCGGAAAGCGATAGTGTTTGTCGAACAACCATTGTTTGAGAAATGAAGTGGAAATGCGAGTAATCGTCAATCGTCAATGGTATAGACTAGAACCGTCGAGATTCAAGCGTGCGTCGCCATGGGTTTGGTTAAAAATCGAATCGTGCTGATTACTGGAGCGAGTAGCGGAATCGGGGCTTCTTGTGCCAAGGTCTTTGCTGAAAGCGGTGCAAAATTGATTCTAGCGGCTCGTCGGTTCGATCGATTGGAAACCCTCGCTGCCGACTTACACCGACATTTTGGAACGGCTTGCCATTTACTGCAACTTGATGTTCGCAATCGATCGCAAGTCACCGAACGCCTCAGCACACTTCCCGAATCTTGGCAATCGATCGACATTTTAATTAACAACGCTGGTTTGAGTCGAGGACTCGACAAATTGCACGAAGGCGATATTGACGATTGGGAGGAAATGCTCGACGCAAACGTCAAAGGCTTGTTGTATGTCACTCGCACTGTGGTACCGGGAATGGTGGAGCGCAATCGCGGCCACGTCATCAACATCGGCTCGATCGCCGGCCGTCACGCTTATCCAAACGGGAACGTCTACTGTGCTTCTAAAGCTGCGGTTCGTGCCATTTCTCAAGGATTGAAACAGGATTTACTCGGAACCGATATCCGGGTGAGTGAAATCGATCCCGGCTTAGTGGAAACAGAATTTAGCGAAGTTCGATTTCATGGGGACAAGGAACGAGCGGACAAAGTCTATGAAGGACTGACTCCGCTAACGCCTGACGATATCGCCGATGTGGTGCTGTTCTGTGCGACTCGTCCGCCTCACGTCAATCTCAGTGAAATCTTGTTAGTTCCCACCGAGCAAGCGACTGCAACTCAGGTCGTTCGACACCGTTGACACTGAAGGCGTTGGCGTTAGATTCGATGGGGTTCGCGAAAGCGTATCGTGCCAATTGGCAGTGAACTCGATACATTAAGACCAATCCTTTCCTCGATTGCCTAACGTGCGTTGAAAATCATGTTCGATGAAGACGATATTACAGGAACACAAATTCAAGGGCCGCAAGATTTATTCGATCTGCGAGGGACGCTGTTACAAAAAGCGAACCCCCTGCGAACGAAAATCCTCATTTTTTCAACGATCTACCGCCAATTCGATTTCAGCGATCGAGACTGGATGACGCTGAAAACACAAGATCTCGACAGTTTGCTGCGTCATTTGTTCGATGCCTGTCCGACGCTAGTCGAACTCGAGGCGCGTTTGCGTGCTGCGGCGGCAAAACTCGACAGTGTTGAAGAGAACTTACACGCAGCCGATCTGCTCGTGCGCTGTTTTGCTCCCTATTACAAACCCCCCCAGGAATCGATCGAGCCGGTTTCCGATTCTGAAACAGAGGAGGATGAAGAAGAAGAGGGAGAAGATTTCAGCCGCTTAGTTGATGAAGAGATGCCGCCACCGGGAGGGAGTGAAGACATTGAGGATACGACGACGGACACCGATCTCGAGCAGCCTCTTCCTCAAAGCCAACCCATGCCGCGCTTGAGTGATGGATTGTGGCAACACCTCACGCTCGCCGATACGGTGGCTGACCTCGTGCGCCAATACTCGCGGGATCTCACTGACACGATCGCCCAGCAGATCGCAGATCTCGAAACGCAACTCGACGACATCTGTATCGATCTCGACCCTGAAGACCAAGTTCAAATCAAACACGATGCTGTTAGAGCGTTACTCGACGCGAGTCGATCGAACCTCGATCGACTCGGACGTATCCTCGATCGACAAGTCGCCGCCCATCTTGCCCACGTTGTCCCCTCACGCCCTCTCTCTCCTGACATCCAAGCGAAAGAATTCGCCCGTCAAGGTAAACCGAAGGCGATTGCTGAATGGCTCGATCTCCGTTTTAAAACTCAAGGTGTCACGGTTCTCGCCACTCAAAAAGCCCGGTGTTTACACATCGTTTTAGAATTAACCGACGAGCGAGATCCGACTGAATTAGTCGCTTCGATCCGACAAAGCATTCTCGAATTAAGTTTAAAAACCGTCGATCTGGTGAAAATTTACGGTCGTAAGCCCGGACAAAAATCCATGGATTGGACGAGGTCTTTTGCACTATAAAACGCTCAAAACCTTGTCTCTATACGTACTGAACAATCAAAAAAATACACAATTGAGTTTTTTTACAGTTCGATCTCAAAAGTCAATACTTACCATAAAGCGAGATAAATTTATGAAATTTTATAATTTTTTCTTTCGATCGATTGAAATTTTGAGTATACCCCAAAACAGCAATAAACTCTCAAAACGATAAAAAATATGGAGATTCAAGAAATTCTCGATCGCTATCTTGCTGGCGAAACTAATTTCAACAATGTCAATCTGTGTAATGCCAAACTCATGGGTGTCGAGTTAATGGGCATCGAGTTAAGTGGGGCAAACTTACAAGGTGCAAACTTTATTTTCGCCTATCTCAGTCGGGGAAAGTTCGGTGGCGCAAACCTCACCCAATGTAAGCTCGGCGGGGCAAACTTCAAGCAAGCCGACCTTCGCAACGCCCACCTCAAAGACGCAGATTTACACGGTGCAATCCTACAACGGGCAGATTTGCGACGCGCTGACCTCAGTCTCGTCGTATTGGTCGATGCCAACCTCTGTGGTGCGGACTTGCGGAACGCGAATCTCAGTGGTGCAGATTTACGAGGGGCCTGCTTGCGAGGGGCAAACCTCCGTTACGAACGTCGGATGTACGATCCGGTCAACCTACGGGGCGCGAACTTACAGTATGCAGACTTGCGCGATATCGATCTCAGTTATGCCGATTTGACGCGGGCGGATTTGCAAGGGGCGAATTTGGCGCGAGCGAACTTACGCGGTGTGAAACTCGCTCAGGCGAAATTGAAATGGGCCAACCTCAGTTCAACTATCATGTTAAACGTGGAATTAGACGAAGCGGATTTGCGTGGAACGGATTTGACGGACGCGACGGTGTCTAGCGCTCGCTTGACGCGCGCGAAACTTCAGAAAGCAAAGTTGTTCCGGACGAATTTGGCCCGCACGGATTTGAGCCGATCGGATTTACGAGGGGCGAACTTACAAGAGGCGAACTTGTTGGAAGCTAACTTGGCCAAAACCAATCTCGAAAACGCCAATTTTGCGGACGCCAACCTGTTCGATGCCGACCTGAGTTTGGCAAAAAGGGAAGGGGCGAATTTCACGGGGGCGAAACGAAACGACGAGTGAGCCGCTATCGCTGTCGGTACTCGAGGATTTTCGCTTGGGCGATGGCATAAGCTTCGGTACCGATGGGAATGCGTTTCAGGTAGCTGAGGGCTTCGCTAAACCGACGATCGACAGCTCGATCGAATGCTTGTTGCAACAACCAATTAGCGCGGAGGTTTTGCTGCTGTCGGTACTGGGCTAATTTCGGTGCGACTTTTTGATAAGCCGAGGTTCCGGGGGGAATCCGTTCTAAGTAAGCCAGGGCGGCGGCAAAATCCCTCACTTGCGCTCGATCGAACGCCCGTTGTAACAGCCAGTTCGCGCGAACGTCTCGTTTCTGACGGTATTCAGCGAGTTTGGGGGCCACGCGCTCGTACAGGGAACTCTCGGCTGGGACGCGATCGAGGGCTTGCAAGGCCCCTTGAAAGTCTTTGGCTCTCGCTCGATCGAACGCCACCTGTAACCATTCGTAAGCCTCTGCATCGAGTCGCGATCGGGCCTGCTCGATGAGGGGCGCGACGCGCTGTCTTAACGCGCGGTCGTCAGGGAGTGCCTCGGACCATTGCAAAACCTGTTGCCAGCGCCCCGCCCGAAACGCCTGCTCGAGATCGGCTTCTGAGGGGGTTTGAGGGTGGACAGCTGACGTCGATGCCGTTTGAACGGCGTGTAACTCACCCGACGGAACGGCAAATTGCAGTAAATACGCGCCGGCCAGCAACGCCAGAACGTTCACCCCCAGCCCCACCGCCAAACCCACGGACAGCCGGGGCGCGTTGGGAACTTGGGGCGAAGCAGCAGAACGAGGCGACGTTGGGGGCGTTCGCTCGATCGGCGCGGCTGACCGGAGCGATGGGGGTAAAGTCTTCGATCGAGGGAGTCTCACGACGATTGACTCTCGAACTTCATAGGCGTTGCCGTTTCGATCGGACGGTTGCAATCGATCGAGCAACAAAAACGTCCCGTCCTCTTCCTCCTTGACGATGCCTTGTATCGGATCTTCTTCCTTCGAGGGTTGGTAGTGGAAATACAACATCGACGATTTCCGTTGAGGGGGTTGAGACTGCGCCATCGTTTGAATACACTCAATCGATCGGGTTTTCCGGTGAGCCGATTGTACCGTTTCTGAGAGTCGCTACAATACGTAGCAACTCTTACCAATCAACACTCACCATGCCAAAAGCCATTTGGAACGGCGTTGTCGTTGCAGAAAGCGATAACTGCGAACGGGTCGAAGGAAATTACTATTTTCCAGCAGAGGCTCTGAAATCCGAATATTTTAAATCCAGCGACACCCACACGACTTGTTCTTGGAAAGGGGTTGCCAGTTACTACACCCTCGAGGTTAACGGACAACAGAACCCCGATGCAGCCTGGTACTATCCCGAACCCAAAGCAGCGGCACAAAATATCAAAGGCTACGTTGCGTTTTGGCGCGGGGTCGCCGTTGAAAACACTTGACCTCGTTGCGACGATCGACAACTGCCACAATGACGACACACTAGAGAGGTCATGGTCATGACGACTGTTTGGGTTTGCGAACAACTCGATTCGATGGGACTCGTGCAAGCGTGTATTGCAAGCTGTGACGAAACACAGGCGCGGGAATGCCTTCAGTCCTTTCAAGATAATCTCGACGAACACCAAAAGTCTGAAGGTTGGACGGCTCGTCTGCGGACGGTCGAATCTTGGGACGAGGTTCCCGTAACCCCGTTGAAACTCAGTCGCTAGGATGCTGACGGAGACTTGAGAAGGTGACGTAGCACGACGGTGTGGGCAGGGTTCTTTGGGATTCGACCACTAATTCCACTTGTCCGAGGGCGTTACGTCGCCAAGCGTTGGCTTCGACGAAGCGCTCGGGGGAGGGGAGAGTGGGTACGGTGTTGGGAATGGGCGATGGCTCGATTCGCGATCGAGGGTTGGGAATTTCGCCCAGTCGCCGATCTTCCCAGATCGCTGGCGAGCGCAAAGGCTGAGTCGGATCTTCGGGGAGGCCACCGCGTCCAGTAACGATGAAAGTATTTTCATCTGCCACGCAAGCTGGGGCGATCTGGCGGGCCGGATCGGTGAGATTGATGGAGATCCCTAACAGTCCCGAAGGTAGCTCGAGATGGAGTGCCGTGATGTTGACGATCCCGGAAAAGCCGAATTCGGAGGAGGCAGTAATATCGCTGTCGGCCGTCGATTCGGGGCGAAATCGCGCTCCGAACACTCCAGTTGTTGCAATGTTGACGTTGCCACCGCTTCCCGAAACGGCGTTAGCGATGATGTCGCTATTGTTGAAGGCCACAATCAGGGGCGCGTCGATCGAAACGTTGCCCCCATTGCCGGACGCGCTGGCAGTCGCGGCGATACGACTGCTATCTCGCATTGTCAAACGATCTGAGAGTTCGAGTCGGACGCTTCCACCTTCCCCCAATCGTGTCGATGCGGTCAGGTTTCCTCCAACGAGTTCGACCTCACCCGCGCGAATCTGTAACGACCCTCCATCTCCCACTCCCACGTTGTTGACGGAGACGCTCGCACCATCGCGGACGGATAAGTTAGGGGTTTCGATCGAAACGTTTCCTGTTTGTCCGGAAGGACGGGGAGGAACGCCTAAAAAGTCTTGTAAGACGGGGTCTAAGATTCGGGCAGAGGAGTCGATGGTACTGACAATGACATCTTGAAACTGACCGACCACCTCGATCGATTCGCTCGCGTGGATGTGAAGTTGTCCGGCCGACCCCAAAGCTAAGGTGGAAGCACTCACTTGACCCCCACCGCGCACGCTCAACCGTCCAGTTTCGATATGTAGACTCTCCGCATTGCCTTCGCCGAGACTGCCGATAATGATGGCACTCGGCAAAAACATCTCGGAATTCGCACCGACAACGTTGATTTGTTCGAGGCCGATCGCGTTCAGGATGCCACCGTTACCCGTGCTGAAGGTTGAGGACGCGAGTAGGGCACCGTCCGTCACGTCGAGATGTCGGCTACGAACGGTGACATTTCCGGCATCACCGGCATCGTAAGCCACGGCACCGATAATACTGGGAAAATCGGGATTGGTTGAGGAAAAGCCGCGAATGGCGACCGATGTTTCAGTCTCGATGAAAATATCGCCGCCGCGTCCCAAACCGAAGCTCTTGGCGGCGACCGTCCCGCCGTCTTGCAGGAGGAGACGAGGGGTCTCGATGAAAATATCGCCGCCGCGTCCGGAACCGAGTGCTTGACTGCCGACTGTGGTGCGGATTTGTCCGTTCGGCGTGACCCCGAACAGGGAAATTCCCCGGCTGGCGTACAGGTCGATCGAGCCGGACGAGAGCGTACCGAGGTTCTGCACGGCAACGATCGTTCCGTTGGCAATATCGATCTGACGGCCGCGCAGCCCGATCGACCCCCCTCGATCTCCGGCGGCTGTGACGACGGCTCGATCGAAGGCGAGATCGCCAAACTGTTCGATATTGTACGTAAAGGCTGAACCGACCTCGAGGGGAAAATCGATGCGACCGGAGACAATGCCCGCAATTTCGATCTGTCCGTTGGGGGCATCGAGCGACGCGCGATCGAGTTCGATCGAGCCGCCGAGCAAGGCCAGGGTCTGACCGGCGGAAACTTGCAAGCCCTCGCGAACGTCGGGCAACCTGAGGGGGGAATCGGACGGTGTGGTAAAAGCGAACGCCCGTCCGCGAACTTCGATCGAGCCTGAGGGGTTACCCGACCACTGCAAACCCAGGGGAACGGAAACGGACAGGATGGGAGGTGCGGCGTTCGCATTCGTTTCAAAGATCGCGCCGTCTTGAAATAGGAGTCGCTCGGCCGTCGTGGCGAAAAAAGACCCACCGATCTCGAGATGGGCGTTTTCTCCGAAGAGAATGCCGTTGGGATTGAGTAAAAACAGATTTGCCGTTCCGTTGGCTGCCAAGAGTCCATCGAGATGAGACGGCATCTGACCCGTGACGCGCGCCACAATGTTGGCGACGGTTCCCTCGTTGTTAAAATGCGCCTCGAAACCGGTTGGAACGGAAAACTGCTCGAAGCTGTGAAATAAGTTGTCGCCGGTGCGAGTGCCACCGTTAATGTTGACGATCTGGTCTCCTACTCGCACACTCGAGGGAATAGGGAGGGTTCGATCGGGGACGATTTGAGCGAGACCGGTCGGATGGAAGGATAAGACCCCAATGCACCCAGCCAGATATGACATCCAAGCCCAACGCACCCTTACCACTGCCCGATAATCCATCCAGTTAGCACCAACAAACTCACGCCTAACAAGCCGGCCAGGGAACGACCACCCACGCCAGTCACCCATTCAGGGGCAATTTGGGTCGGTTTTGTGGCGTTCGTACTGTCGAAAAAAATCGTTCCCCACACCCATCCGGCGTGTAATCCCCATGCTAAACTCAGTGTTCCGTCATCGACAAGACGGGCGAGAGTCAGCACCATTCCCATCACCCACAAGCCGGGTATTTGAGGGAAGGTTTCTCGCGCCCCCCAAATCAAATGCAGGACGGCAAAGATCGCACTACTGACGGTCGCGGCTCCCCAGACAGACAGTGCAGATTGCAATTGGGTTTGGAGAAATCCACGAAATAGCAATTCTTCGGTTCCCCCCACCCACAGACCTAAAATTGCACCCAAGGACAAGGCTGAGACAACAGTGCGGAAACGCTCGATCGAAATGGGTTTCAATTCCCAGCTAATCCAACCGCAGGTTAACTCCAACGCGGTCTGAATCGCGACTCCCAATAGCCCCAATACCAGCCCGATCGACAGTGATTTCATACCGTCGATCGGGTTCGTCCAGCCATAATGAGAAAACGAGACGTTCTCGATTTTTGCTGCGACGTAAATTAGGATCGGGAATTCGAGATAGAGCGTCCCCACCAGCACGAGTTTCTGCTGGGACATCAGGGCTTGGAACGGATACCATTTCCATCGCCAAGCTAGAGGTGCGGCTATCGGAAACCACAGCCCTAACCAAACTGCGAAAAATACCGCGATTTTGACCCAAGCTAAAGCTGTAGCCCAGCGATCGAAGAGCGCGTGTAGCATCGATCTTCTCCTAAGATCGTTTTCTCGATCTCGATCGATCGAAGTATTGCGATCTCAGTCATTTATGACCGTTGCCGCCGGGGATTGTGCGCCGATCGATCGGCATCGATTCGATCGTCTTTCATATCGGCGCGATCCCCCAAGCAGGCGGGTTTACTCGTCTTCGTCTTCGCTGATAGACCCGTTTCTGTCCAAATCGTTCCGGTCGATCTGAATCAGGTGAATGTGCTTGTAGCCCAGTTTAATTTCAAATTCATCACCGGGTTTCAAGCCCATGGCAAGGGTATAGGTGGAGCCAATGACAATTTGTCCGTTTTTGTGAACGCTAACGCGATACGTCGGTTCGCGACCGCGACCGTCTTTCGTTCCTTCCGGATCGAGAGGAACGCCTTTCGCTGCCAACACCGCATCGTAGAAATCGGTTAAGTTGACACGGGTTTGACCGTTTTTTGTGACGGAGTAGTATCCGCACCGCTTCGCTGTTTCTCGACGGGGTAAGTGTGCCAGTTCTTTGACTTTTGTAAGTAGAGCCTTTCCCGTCAGTGGCGTTGGGTTTTCAGGTAATGTTTCGCTCATTGTTCGTTCAATTCTCCATCGAGTCTCTAAATATCTTAGATCGAATCCTCTTCAAATTTGCTGTTCCTATAAAAATATAGCCTTAATTTTTACAATTTGGTCGATCTAAAAAAAAAATTTCCGATCGAGCGCTCGAAAATTTACTGCCAGTCATCAGTGGTAGTCAGTGTAAAAGGAGATACCGATAGGGGTATCGATCGCAGACCTGCTACCCTGAAGATGAAGATGAAGGAGACAAGAATTGTTCGATCGCAGCCGTCCCCCTCTTATGCCCAGATAAGAGGGGGACGGCATTAGGGAGATATCAGAAAAGTTGGTTAAGATCGATCGTTGAGACGATGTTGAATTTGTCGTAAGGTTTGGTGAATTTCCGGCAAGCGTTTGTAAAGGGCAGCACTCCGCAACCACAAGGAATTAGCAATGGCGGGAAATCCTGACACGACGGCTCCCGGTTCGATGTCTTGATGAATGCCAGTTTTTGCAGAAGCAATGGCTCCGTCGCCGATTTTAGCCCGGTTTGCAACACCCACTTGTCCGGCAAGCGTAATGTTATTTCCTAACGTCACGCCACCGGCTAAACCCACTTGCGCGCATAAAGCACAGTTCGATCCGATGTGACAGCCATGGCCGATTTGAACGAGGTTATCGATCTTAGTATTTTTGCCGATGTAAGTTGTACCTACGGACGGACGATCGATCGTGGAGTTACATCCGACTTCGACTCCGTCTTCTAAGAGGACGTAACCGGACTGTTCCATGCGCGTTAAACCCGAGGCAGTGGGAACGAAGCCAAACCCTTCTGCACCGATGACTGCACCACTGTGAATCGTGCAGTCTGCCCCGATCTGGGCGCGTTCGTGAACGGTCGAGTTGGCGTGTAAAACGGTTCGATCTCCGATTTTGACACCGGGATAAATCACAACGTTGGCATGGACGCAGACCAAATCTCCGAGTTCCACGCCACCGTGAACGACGGCGTTCGCACCCACGTAAACCCCCTGTCCGAGTCGGGCTGAAGGATCGATCGAGGCTTTGGGATCGATCCCCGGTTCGGGACGAAAGGGTTGGTAAAACAAGGCGATCGCACGAGCGAATAACTCTCGAGGACGCTGGGTTGAGATGGTCGCAATCCCTCGTTCTCTTGCCTGATTTTGTAAGGTTTCGTCGTTCGGCAAAATTAAAGCGCTCGCTTGGGTACTTTCAATTTGATGGGCGAACTTTTCTCCTTCGATAAAGGCCAACGTTCCTGGTTCCGCGTCTTCCACGGATGCGATACCGGATACTTCTAAATCTTCATCGAGTGTTTGGAACGTAACGATAGTGTCTGCCAACTGTTCGACAATCTCGCGAAATTTCATAATTTATCGCCGATCTTCACAAAAGTAAAGACGCGATCGATCGCGTCTTTAAAAAATTTAAACCGTTTGCGTGAATCGATCTCGATTTCCCAAGGAAATCGAAGCGGGTCGTCAAATCGTAAGATCGTTAGTCGATCGAGACGGCATCGACATCGACGGTCGTGGCTTCGTCCCGAGTCGAGGGCGGTGTTTCGGCTTCGTCGTTGGGAACGGTGGCTTGTGTTTGGAACGCTTCCGATAGCATTTGAACGACTTCTGAGACGAGGAGAAACAAGATCGCCACATCGTCGATCTGTCCGACGATGGGAATGAGGTCGGGAGAAATATCGAGGGGACTGAAGAGATAAACGAGGGTTCCTAAAATGACCCACCAGCGATATTTAGGATTTCTCAAGACGTTGCGATACCAAGTCGTAATCGTTTTGGCTACGGGGTTCATGTAGCAAGCCCTCTACTTCCTTATATATATTATTGTGTCATCGAGATTCTCAACACGATCGAACCGATACCGTTCGGATTTCCCCTAGCACGATGTCAAAAATGCGATGGATTCAACATGGGCAGTTTGTGGAAATAAATCCACAGGTTGCACGCGATCGAGCTGGTACTGTCCCGACTCGCACAAAATCCCCAAATCTCTTGCCAACGTCGCGGGTTTGCAACTGATGTATGCGATCCGATCGACCTTCAGTCGTAACAGTGCTTCGAGAACGGCTCGATCGCATCCCTGACGGGGTGGATCGAGTAAGACGATATCGGGTTTGAGTTCCGGTTCGGCTTGGAAAATCGGTGACTGTTCTCCCAATAACACCTCGACCTTTCCACCACGAAAGTGTACGTTTGTCAAGTCGTTCGATCGAGCGTTTTCTCGTGCTTGTTCGACTGAAGCTTCGTGACTTTCGATACCGATCACCCAACGCACCCGACGAGCCAGCGGGAGGGAAAACGTCCCGATCCCGCAATAGGCATCGATAACCGTTTCGTCGCCGTTCAACTTCAGTTCTCGATCGATTTCCTGCCAAATTAACTCCGCCGCTTCCGTATTGACTTGGAAAAAAGTCGTCGGTTGAAGCCGAAACGTCAAGCCAGCAAACACCTCCGTCAAAAACGATCGACCGGCCACACAATGGGTTTTCGGACCGAAAATCGCGTTCGTGGGTTTGCCGTTGATATTGACACAAACCCCCACCAAATTGGGATATCGACGCAACCACTCTTTCGCCTGTTCTTCTAAACCCGGCAACTCGATCGATCGAGCCACCAACGTCAACAAAATATCCCCCGTGCGCCGTCCGACTCGCAATCCCAAATGACGAACTTCCCCAGTTTTGCGCGTCTCGTCGTACACGCGCCATTTTCGCGTCTCGATGTCCTTTTTAATTTGCGCCAAAAACGGATCGAGTCGCGCGTCCTGAACGGGACACTGATTTAAATTGACGAGTTTGTGCGTGCCTTTTTGGTAATACCCGACTTTCACGGCCCCCGTACTCGAGCGTCGCACCGGGTACGTCGATTTATTCCGATAGCCGAGTGCTTCCCCAGTCGTTAACACGGCATCGACTTTCACGCGATCGAAGCCACCAATTCGATCGAGCGCCTGAACCACCTGTCGATGTTTAGCCTGCAACTGGGCCTCGTACTTCACTTGTTGCCACTGACAGCCCCCACACTTATCGGCCACGATACAAGGCGGACGCTGTCGGTTCGGTGAAGGTTGCAAAACCTCTAAAACTTTTCCTCGCCCGTACTGCGGCTTCACGCGCACCAAGCGAACCCGTACGCGATCGCCGACAACCGTATCGGGAACGAATACGACTCGTTGTTGCCAACGTCCCACACCGTCACCACTATCGGCGAGATCCTCAATTTCAATTTCGATCGATTGTCCTTGCTGCCAAAGAAGGTTATCGGACGGTTGCATTGTTGACATTTATTTCGTGGAGAGTCCCAAACTCGCTAAACTACCTATAGTATTCGTATCTTGAGACCATTTCTATAAACCATGAGCGTTGTTAGTCAAGTTATTCTAAAATCCGACGACGAACTCCGTTACCCCAGCAGCGGCGAGCTAAAGGGCATCCAAGACTTTTTTAGAACGGGCGAGCAACGGATTCGCATTGCCGAAACCCTCGCTGAAAACGAGAAGAAGATCGTCAACAAGGCGACTCAAGAGCTTTGGAAGCGCCGCCCCGACTTTATCGCACCGGGGGGTAACGCCTCTGGAAATCGCGAACGCAACCAGTGCATTCGCGATTACGGTTGGTATCTGCGACTCGTCACTTACGGCGTTTTGGCAGGTGACAAAGAACCGATCGAAACCATCGGAATTATCGGTGCGCGGGAAATGTACAACGCCCTGGGCGTTCCTATGCCGGGAATGGTCGAAGCGATGCGCTGCCTCAAGGAAGCTTCTGTTTCTCTCCTGAGTAACGAAGATGCTGAGGAAGCCGCTCCTTACTTCGATTACATCATTCAAGCTATGGCTGATTAAGTTGGGATAATTGGGTGGGGATCGGGTGAAGCGTGAAGAGTCAAAGCAATTTTCAGTTTGCTTTCCTCACCGCCTCACCGCCTCATCTCTCCCGCACGCCGTGCAAGATGTCCAAACGTTCCCGCAACTGGGCAGTTAGCTTTTTCGCACTTTTTTTCACCGAACCGTTGAAATAGTCTCGAGCCTCGATCGATTCGCCAATTCTCACCCGAACGTCGCAGCGCCACGTCGGCGTTCCAGTACTGTAGCGAATACTCATCGGAACGATGTGAATGTCTAGATCGGGACGCTGTTCTTCTGCTTGCATGGCTAAACGCCCCAATCCGGGTTTGATCGGATAAAGTTGTTCGGGATCGGGATTGCTTTTCTCGATATTTCGCTTCGTAAAAAACGTATTGCCCTCTGGAAACAGCACGAGCATTTCCCGGTGTAGCAGCAAATCGACGACATGGCGCAAACTACTGATTCCCGCACGAGTCATATCGACGGGAAACGCCCCCAGTCGACGAACGAGCCAACCTTGAAGTCCTGTCGTTTCGTTCTCCGATGTCATAAATCTCGGATCTCGTCCGGTGACGCGCCGTCCGGTCAGATACGCAACGAGAATCGGGTCCCAACGTGCGCGATGGGTGGGAGCGAGAATGATGGTTCCCGATTGGGGAAGATTACCTTGTCCCGTCACGTCAATGTTGCGAAAATAAGCAGGTAAGACAAGGTAGTGCGCTAAAGGATACAGTAGCGCACTCAGCCACGGAGCGACCCGCGAAGAGACAGAGGTACGATGTGGCATTCGACGAGATTTCGTGTTGGGCTTAGATGAGTCTAGCTGAATCATGAGCTTGCTTGAGAAGAAGGCGACGCAACCCCGAGCGGGGGATTTCTCTATTAACTTAAGGGCATCTCACGACCTTGTCGGTGAACTGTAGCCAGTTTTTTACAGTGAACAGTGAGCAGTGAGCAGTCACCAGTCACCAGTCACCAGTCACCAGTTGACAGTTAGAATGGGAACAGTTTTCAGTTTCTTTTTCGTTTTTCTTCAAACCAGGATTGTAACAATAGGCGACATTCGGTTTCGAGGATGCCACCGAAGACGGGAAGGGGATGGTTGGAAACGGGACTGTCGGGAAGGTTGAGGACGGTGCGAATCGAACCTGTCTTCGGATCGTCTGCGCCGTAGACGAGACAGCCTAATCGGGATAAGACGATCGATCCCGCACACATGGGACAGGGTTCGAGGGTGACGTAGAGGGTGCATCGATCTAAATGCCAGGTTTGGAGAATGTTTCCGGCTCGGCGCAAGGCTAAAATTTCAGCGTGTGCGGTGGGATCTCGATCGCGTTCTCGGCGGTTTTCTCCAGTGGCGATGAGGGTTCCGGTGTTGTCGACCACGACAGCGCCGACGGGAATTTCTCCGGCATCTCCGGCGTTTTTTGCCAGGTCTAAGGCACGGTGCATCCAATGTTGGTGCTTTCGTAATTCGGAAATGAAGGAAGTGGATCGATCGACCGTCATGTTGATTCGCGCTAGGATTCGATCGATTTCACTTTGACTCGCAGGAACAATCGATCGCGGTGTCGGTAGCCGAGATGGGTGACGCGCACGAGATCGCCGGGTTGTGCGGTTCCTTTCGCGAGTTGGTGCTGTTGCGGATCGTAGGATACATCGGCGCCGATGTCGCCAATGGGTTCGACTTGCCATCGATCGAGGAGTTTCTCGATCGGTTTGACGAGGGGAAGAAGGTTTTTGGCGGGGAACTGGGGATTGTTTTCGACGGCGTGGGCCGCAGCGTGCCAGTATGTCAGGAAGGATTCGAGAACGTCGAGACTTTCTCGCTCGAATTCTTCGGTGGCGGTGTCGCGGGTTCGATCGATCTCGTTTTGCAGTTGCTGGTATTCTCGACGCAGGGTTTCGACTTCTGATGAGGATTCGATAACGCCAAATGTTGCTAAGAACGTTTCGGGTGAGACTTGCAACGCCGTACAAAATTTCAACAAATTTTCCAGCCGCATTGTTTGCAGGTTTCCCCGTCGCAGTTGGCGCACTTGCCACTCGGACACTGCTGCAATGCGTTGGAGTTCTTTAAAACTGGCAACACCGACGCGCGCCATCAGTTGACGGAGCGCATCGGTGTAATCGAACGGTTCGGTCGAATCAGTCATCGAAGATCGATCGTGACTTGAGTTCGTTGGATTGTAGCACGACCGCTTTGACGGCTAGTTCTCCAGCAAACTCCGCAGCATCCATGCAGTTTTTTCGTGAATCTGCATCCGTTGCGTCAGTAAGTCGGCGGTGGGTTCGTCGTTGGCTTCTTCTGCAACGGGGAACACCTCGCGTGCTGTGCGAACGATGGTTTCTTGACCTTCCACCAACAAGCGAATCATGTCTTGGGCACTCGGAACGCCTGGAGTTTCCGAGATCGAGGTTAGTTGTGCGTACTGGCTGTACGTTCCCGGTGCGGGATATCCTAAAGCGCGAATCCGTTCGGCGATTTCGTCGACTGCTGTCGAGAGTTCGGTGTATTGCTGCTCGAACATCAGGTGCAGTGTTTGGAACATCGGCCCGGTCACGTTCCAGTGGAAGTTATGGGTTTTTAAGTAAAGCGTGTAGGTGTCGGCCAGGAGGCGGGATAACCCTTCGGCAATGGCGGCGCGAGATTTGTCGTCGATGCCGATGTTGATAGGCATAGCTTGCATAGCAGTCTCCTTGTTTAGACGAACTTTAAATAACTCTAAAGCAATGTTCGGTTAACGGGGTTTTAAGCGAGATGCATTTTCAGCACGGATTTCGGCGCTCGGCGAACTCGGCAACGAATGGTTTCGTAACCGAGGCGCTGACAGGCTTCGTAGCGGTGACAACCGGAAAATCCGTAGTATTCTCCATCAACTTCGAGTACGTCGATGGGTTCCTGTAAGCCGATTTCTTGAATGGATGCCATTAGTGCTTTGACTTTCTCAGAGTCGTTCGTGCGGGGAAGTGGACGACGAATTTTATCAATGGGAATGTCTTCAACTCGCATATTCAACTCGCATAGCGCCCTCGAACTCGCTTTGTTTGGATTGTAGTCATAACGATTATGAGTTGTCAAGTTCAAATTTGCATGTTCCCAGGGAAACCGTCAAAATCGTAAATCGTAAACCGTAAATTCCCATGACGCTTATCCTTCACGATCACGACGGCGGTATCGACGACTATTTATCGACGATGCTGCTTTCAACGATCGAGGACATCGAACTTCTCGGTGTTGTCGTCACGCCAGCTGACTGTTACATCGAACCAGCGGTGAGTGCGACGCGGAAAATTTTAGAGTTGGTCGATCGATCGAACGTTCCGGTGGCGGCGAGTACCGTTCGCGGTTGCAATGCGTTTCCGCCGCTGTACCGACGGGATTCATATATTATCGATCGATTGCCAATTCTCAACGAGCGATCGTCGGTTCAAACCCCGTTGGTTCCTGAAAGCGGACAGCAGTTTCTCGTGCGAATGTTGCAAAGCGCACCTCGTCCCGTGACGTTGTTGGTGACGGGGCCGCTGACGACAGTGGCGACAGCGTTAGAAACAGAAAGATCGATCGGCTCGAATATTGAAAAAATTGTCTGGATGGGAGGTGCGCTGAACGTACCCGGAAACGTCGAATCGATGTGGGAACCGGGACACGACGGAACGGCGGAGTGGAACGCTTACTGGGATGCGGAGGCGATCGAGACAGTTTGGCGTACCGAGATACCTTTTATATTGTGTTCTCTTGACATCACTAACCGCGTCCCCGTCACCGATGACATTATCCAACGCATTGCAAAACAGCGGCGATATGTCCTCAGCGATTTAGCCGGACAGTGTTACGCCTTAGCCAGTCCCCAGGAGTTCTATTTCTGGGACGTTCTCGCGACGGCGTATCTGGGACGGCCGGATTTGTACGAACTGCGGGAGTACGAGGTTGAAGTGATTACGGAAGGTGCGAGTCAGGGACGAACGATCGTCAAGCCGGGAGGTCGAAAAATTCAGGTGTTTGAAGATGTAGACGTTGAAGGATTTTACGAGTATTTTTTGGGACAGCTAATGCGGTAATTTGAAAACGTATTTGGAAAACAACCCTAAAAAGGAGCCAAACCATTCAGCATCAGAACCATTACATTCATCTCGCTCCAAGACTCGATAACAGAGTTTGATTGTTTGCCTTAGTCCAGTTCTCCATAAGACTCGAAGATCGCCTATTGAAACATAATAAAAAACTGTCTATTCGTGCCTATTTACAATGTTTATAATACCATTTTCCGAAAGGTTTGAAAGTGTTGCTGGTGGACAATCCCCGCGATACAAAGCGATTTGCTGCTCATGCATAGCACGAGTTTTGAAAATTGGTATAACCTCCCTAAATTCGACTCGTACAGTAGACCTCCTGCATAAATATTTCTGACCCCACCTCAACCCTCCCCTTCACAAGGGGAGGGAGCGAGTTTCCCGCCTTGTAAAGAGGGGATGAAGGGGGGTGAATTTGATTCATGCAGGAGGTCTAGTTAATGCGATACAAGCCAAACCACTGCCATCGACTACAATCTGGTGGTGTTGCTGGATCGGAGGTTTCGTTTAGTCGAGATCGAAACGCTTCATCAAACGTGGCTTTCTTCCAGTGACACGCTAGTTTGACACGCTTGGGAGAGATATTTTTGGCTTGTTGTAGGTTAACCCCTGCTAAGTTAGCTTTCCACAGGTGAACTTCCCACAGACTAACTCCCACCAAGTCGGCATCTCGCAAGTTGGCTCCCTCCAAGTTGGCTCCCCCTAAGTCAGCTTGTACCACGTTGGCTTTCGACAGGTCAGCTTCCACTAAATAGGCATCTTGCAAGTTGCTTCCATCCAAGTTCGCTTCCTTCAGTTTGGCTTTATACAAACTAGCTCCCAACAAGCAGGCATTCTTCAGGTTAGCTCGCTCCAAGTCCGTTTTTTCTAAATTAGCTCTCTTCAGATTCGCTCGGTTTAGATTGGCTCCTTCCAGCTTGGCTCGGTCTAGGTTAGCTCCTTCTAAGTTGACTCCATTCAGGTTGGCTCCCTGAAGGTTGGCTCCCCTCAGATTGGCTTGCCATAGGTTGATTCCCTTGAGATTGGCTTGCCATAGGTTGATTCCCTTGAGATTGGCTCCCTCTAGATTAAATCCCTCCAGATTGACTCCCCCTAAATTGGCTCCCTCCAGATTCACTTCTCGCAAATTGGCTCTCTGAAGGTTGGCTCCCTCCAGATTGCCTCCCTCCAGATTGGCTTTCTGCAGATTCACTCCCTCTAGATTGGCTTTCCACAAGCTGGTACTCGCCACGTTAGCTCCTCTCAGGTCAGCTCCTCTCAGATTAGCTTCCCTCAGGTCAGCTCCTCTCAGGTTAGTTTCTTCCAGATTGAATCCCTCTAGATTAACTCTCCTCAGATTAACGCTCTCTAGATTGGCTTTCTGTAGGTTAGCTCCCTCTAGATTGGCTTCCCGTAGGTTAGCGCCCTTGAGATCGACTTCCCACAGGTTAGCTCCCTCTAGATTGACTTCTTCCAAATTAACTTTCTGTAGGTTAGCTCCCTTGAGATTAGCTTGCTGTAGGTTAGCTCCCTCTAGATCGGTTTTCCGCAGACTAGCTCCCTCTAGATTGGCTTTCCGTAGGTTAGCTCCCCTGAGATCGACTTCCCATAAGTTAGCTCCCCTCAGATTAATTCCCTCTAGATTGAATCCCTGCAGATTGACTTTTGCTAGATAGGCTCCCTCCAGATTAGCTCCCTTAAGATTAGCTTGCTGTAGGTTAGCTCCCTCTAGATCGACTCCCTCTAGATTGGCTTGTTGTAGGTTAGTTCCCTCCAGCTTGACTTCCCGCAAGTTAGCTCCCCTCAGATTGATTCCCTCTAGATCGAATCCCTGCAGGTTAGCGCCCTTGAGATTAGCTTGCTGTAGGTTAGCTTCCTTGAGACTGATTCCCTGTAGGTTAGTTCCCTCTAGATTGGCTTGCTGTAGGTTAGCTTCCTTTAGATTGATTCCCTGTAAGTTAGCTCCCTTGAGATTAGCTTGCTGTAGGTTAGTTCCCTCTAGATTGGCTTGCTGTAGGTTAGTTCCCTTGAGATTGATTCCCTGTAAGTTAGCTCCCTTGAGATTAGCTTGCTGCAGGTTAGCTCCCTCTAGATTGGCTCCCTCTAGTTTTGTACTTGGAGCAATTAAGTACATATTTCGCTCTCTAGGCTCGAACCCACTCGGCCAATTCGTATCGAATGTGTAAATAGCTCCTTTTAGATTAGCTCCCTTGATATTAGCTTCCTCCAAGTTAGTTCCCCAAAGGTTAGCTTCTTTGAGATTGGCTCCCCAAAGGTTAGCATCTCGCAGGTTGGCTCCCCGAAGGTTGGCTTCTTTGAGATTGGCTCTATTCAGGTTAGCTCCATTCAGGTTAGCTCCATTCAGGTTAGCTTCCCGAAAGTTGACTCTATTCAACTTGGCTCCCTTCAGGTTGACTCCCTCCAGATTGGCTTGCCATAGGTTGCTTCCATTTAGGTTGACGCCCTCGAGATTAATTCCCCACAGATTAGCTCCCTTCAGGTTGACGCCCTCCAGATTGATTCCCTTGAGATTGGCTCCATCCAGATTCACTTCTCGCAAATTGGCTCCATTCAAATTGGCTCCATTCAGGTTGGCTTGCTGCAGATTGGCTTTTTGCAGGTAAGCTCCATTCAGATTGGCTCCCTTCAGATCGGCTCCCTTTAGGTCAGCCCTTTTTAGATTAACTCCCCTCAGATCGGCTTCCTGTAAGTCAATTAGAGCGTGACTGTTTTCGCGTCTCCACTGATTCCAGGTTCTTACTCCCTGTCTTAATACATTTAGTTGTGTTGTATTTGCCATCTTTTCTTTTTTCTTGAATTTTCACGCAGTTTATTGACAATTCACCCACAGATATATTACTGCAAGCTAACCGCTGATGCGATCGACAGTAAGCTAGGCATCTGGCTCTGGAATACTCCAGATTCTGATAATATCGCATGAAACTCTATGAGTGAGGTAAGCAATATTTTGTCCGTCTGGGCTATAAGAATAGGACGTTAAACTATAATCGAACAAAGACTTACAGTATTCACCTGTTTCTACATCCAAAATATCGACTCCACTACTACTGATACAACTAAGAGTTTTACCGTCTGGACTGTAGAATATTTTACTCCAGTCACCACTTCGATATCCAGTTAAGGTACGGTAGCACTCTCCGGTCATTACGTTCCAGAGTTGAACTTCATTCCCCCAGATGGCCGCAAGAGTTTTTCCATCTGGACTATAAGTAAATCGATAAAATGTTTGGGGAGTTAGTTGAAAATAGTGACCCGTTTCAAGGTTCCAGAGATCGATGCCTTTACCGCCAAAGCCACGGATTGCTAGAGTACAACCATCTGGACTGTAGGCGAAAACACTAGAATAGCAATTCTTAAAACGATCGAGGATACGAAGGCATTTACCCGTCTGAGTATCCCAAATTTTTACAATATCTTCACGATGATAGGAAATTTGAGAAACTAGAGTGCGACCGTTTGGGCTGTAGGCTTTCAGATAGCCCGAATTGGGAAGAGCCTGTTGGCACTCTCCTGTTGCAATATCCCAGAGTTTAATCGTATCACCACCTTTGACAGAAAAGGCGATCGTCTTGCTATCTGGACTGTACTGAATTGAATCGACGGAGTCAGAACGATCGCCCAAAGTACGATAACACTCACCTGTCATTACGTTTAAAAGTCGGACGATTCCATGATTCGTTCCGCAGGCGAGAGTTTGACCATCTGGGCTGTACGTAATTAAAGAAAATGGGTCAGAATAGCTCTCGATGGTACGATGGCATTCACCCGTTATTGCGTCCAAAAGTTTGATATTTCCGCTACAGGTTATACAGGCGAGAGTTTTACTATCTGGACTGTAGCAAAATGAAGAAAACCTCTCAGAATCATCTTGAAAAGTACGACAAACCCAGGAACGAATTTCGTACCATCGCCGCTTTCCTTCGTGCCATTTATCATAAGTTTCCCATCGCACCTCCTGAATCTGCCGTAAAATTGCAGCAAAATTCTTCCACTGTTCTATTACAGTACGAAACTCGGCTTCTAAATTGAGTAAATGGGGTTGATAGTTCGCTTGGGTATCGATCGACCAGTAGTGCAAATCAGTCAGAAATGCCGCAGCGAGACCGTGCAGTTCGGCGATCGATCTCAGCAATCGATTGAAGTCTTCTGGGAATGTTGTTTTGAGTATTGCTTTCCAATCTAACGTCAGCGATAAGTCGAAATCGATCTCTGGTTCCTCTTTCCAGATATTCCAATATGCCACTTGAAGCGTTAACTTGTCTGTTTGCAGCTTGGCGTACAGAACGATCGTCGCGATCGGTTCCAATACGGTAAAAAGCTGTCGGACTCGCAAATCAGAGATCGGCTCTTTAAGATAATCAGTAAGACACTCCACAGGAGCATCTGAACTGGGCGAATAACGATCGAACAGAAATGTCTCAACTTTGTTTTTGAGAGCTATTGATAAATTATCTCGTAGAGCCTGTGGCAGATCGAGATCGCTGTCAATCGCTACAGGGGCAACCAACACCAACACTCGATAGTTTTTTTGACCGTCGAGTAGTAAATTTTTAGTCTGAGTTTTTTCTAACTTAGAAAGCCATTTTTTGCTTTTCCAAAGCAAATCGATCTTTCTCAGCTTCAGATTGACCCTTTGTCGATAAATTTGATCGATCGAGCTGAGTTTATTTCTTCGTTTTGTCCAAGTGAGTGCGATTGAAATTGGATCGAACATGATGTTATATTGACTACAAGTCTCTTTTTAGGGTTAACGATTTTACCAGATCGATCGAAACAGTTATTTTATATTTGATTTAGATTAGATAATTTGTCTGGCAGCTTTTTAGAAATGCTAAATTTTATGCAAAATAGGCAGTGAGGACTAGCTTGTTATCCTCGATCGTGATAGATTCTAGCTTTTTAAAAACGCTAACTAATTCTCTTTTACGAACACCCTGAGAAGTGGTTTCGCTTGAAGAGCCTAGAATGAAATAAATGATGTTCGACAAAAATTTATTTTTGACCTCAAAGTAATTTCCATTTATTTGTTTGTCGTAGACCTCAATATATCTATGCATTTCCTTCAAGTTGCCTTTGTCTATGTAAAAACGTATTCCTTTTTGCACGCAAATTGGTTCACATCTAATGCATAAAAAACAGTTTGATTCAACCTCAATTAATTCGTTGTTTTGAATTTTATAATAGTTTGTAGGATTGAAAGCTTTATCCTTATTATTTTTGTCTAAAAAAATATTGAGCTGCTTCCAAAGCAATGCGTTGATTTTATCAGAAGATGAAATCAATTCTGAATTTTTTTCAAAAAGTAAGCTAGTTTTGAAAGCAATAACACGTGTTTTGACCTTGTGATATTGCTCGAGTGTGACTTGTTTTAATGCATTGGGTAAAATAATTTTTGTATGAATTCGATTTCCAAACAACAACAGAGCGATCGAATTATCAATTATCCAAAAAGTGGTTTCGCGATTTGGCAATGACATACAGCAATATTCCTATAATTTGGTTCTCTTGAAATTGCGGTGTAATTGGGTTACTTACGGTACCCATATCGTTGTCGAGGCGAACGGCTATTCGCCCCGACAACAAGAGTTTTGGAGTCTCATCAGCTCGGCTTATCACCCTAAGTCTAACAGTCCCTATAATTATAAAACAAATTATACCACAAGTATACTACATTTTATAGCAAGAGTGCAAACTCACACACTGATAACAGGAGTTAATATATGCAATAAGTGTAGTTTATTAAAAATAAATCCAACAGATCCAGAACGAGCAATCCAAGTTTTTTGAATCGAAGTTGTTACGATCTCTTGCGCCGTTATTTTATAGGTAGTGAGAACCGTAAAGCGCATTCGATCGACTCGATCGAGTATTAATACAATGTCCAATTATCCAAACATATCTTGTTGTCTGATTCTCGTTCGTCAAGCATCATGGCAGTCAAGGGTTTCGTCAACTGATGAGATATGCTCGCTTTTAAATTACGGATTAAACTCGAAATCAAGTTGAGTTTGCCATCCAATCCAATCCACATCTGAAGCAAGTCCCCAAACATAAATATAGTCGCGATCCCAAAAACTGATACGATAAAGAAAAAGATAAGGAAAGTTATCAGAATTAAAAAATTCAGCGACTTTTAGATTCCACAAATCCTCACTTATATTCTCAAATTCGCGGACTTCCAGCGCTCCGGCTTTAATCAAAGCATTTTGAAGTGCCATCGATCGCTGAGAAGATGCTTCGCAGAGAATCTTATGATTGTAGCGATAATCGTATCCGCCCCCTTCGTATCCGTAAATACTAATAGCTGGAAGGCGATCGAGACAGTTTTGTAGTCGATCGCGCAACTCTAAAGTTTCAGTATGAATTTTAGACTCTGGGTTTGGCAGTATTAATTTAGATCCTGGATATTCTCTGTCATCAAAAGAAATTTCTCGAGGTAGAGTTGGCGTAAGACAAATCCAACCATCATCCTTGGTTTTACCTAAAATCACGAAAATATAAAACAATTTATCAGAAAATTCAAAATAATCTTGACGTTTTTTACAACTGAACTCAAGTCCAACAACTTCGGTTAATTCGGAATTGAGAATTTCTAAAACTTCTCGATAAATGGTTTGTCGAAACTCTTGGGTAGCTTCATCTAAAACATTATCGCGATCGCAAGGAGTATATTCCTCAACGACACAACCTCGCTCCTCCAGACATTCCCAGTCATAGATTGCAAATTTCGGATCGGTTGGCGTGACAAAATTTTCCGCTACGAGTAAATCTAATACATTCAATTCTCCCCGTTCTTCACCATCCCAGTAAATCGGACTCCCCATTAAAGTTTCCAGAGTGGCTAGTTTTTGAATCGCTTCGGGTTTCATGACTTCCTCTTTGTCGGTTAAATTGTGTTTTTACAAATGTGCTTTAGCGGCTGCGCGAACGAGACAATGGCTATCGCGAACTAATTTTCCCCGCAATTCTTGAGGAGTGGCGGAATTGTTCGCAACTGCATAACGTTCTAACCAAAACGATGATGTACTTCCCTCTTCCAACGCCGACGCTGGCGTTTGTGGATTCATCAAGGCCACGAGCCGAATAAACGGTACGGTAGACTGGGTATATTGGGCGAGGATTTGCGATCGCTCGTCGGTTTGTGGGTTAAAAGGAACGATCGCACCTCGAAGGGTGGGACTTGTGGTACGATTTCCTAAAGGAGATGGACGATACTGCCATTCTGGAATTGTTTTTTGAAGAGAAATCGGCGTCTTGGAATTGTCCAAAACCGTTTGACGAACGCTAATTTTCTCATCGTTGGCAAGTTTTTCTAAAATCGCATCGTTGACGTTGGGATGGTTGGCGATCTCGCGACGAATTTCCGTTTCCGGTGCGTCAGCTAGTTTTGTTAAAATTGCACTGTTGACGTTGGGATGGTTGGCGATCGCTTGACGAATTTCCGTTTCCGGTGCGTCAGCCAGTTTCGCCAATACAGAAACCGGTGGATTGTCGCTGTTTAAAACCTGCTGTAACACCGCTTGACGTACACTAGAATCAACATCCTGCGCCAACTGTTCGAGTAAGGAAACGGATAGGTTGGAATTGCTTAAAACGGCTTGACGAACGCTGGTGCGATCGTCGTGGGTAAGACTCTCCAAAATCGAACGGTTTGCATTGGGATGGTTGGCGATCGCTTGACGAATTTCCGTTTCCGATGCGTCAGCCAGTTTCGCCAATACAGAAACCGGTGGATTGTCGCTGTTTAAAACCTGCTGTAACACCGCTTGACGTACATTAGAGTCAACATCCTGCGCTAACTGTTCCAACAACGGTTCGAGTAAATGTCCGTTGAAAACCAAATTCCGACGCACTGTTGCACTCTCGTCTTGTTGTAAAATGTCGATAATCGCGGGAAGCGTCGCAGACATCGCCACGACTTCGCGCACTCGAACATCTCGATCGATCGCCAATTGTTCCCACTGTTGAGGCGTTAGCTGGGGATGTCCGACGATCGCTTGACGAACTTCAACACTGGCGCGTTCAATGGCAATATCGAGAAGATCTGATGTCAGGTTCGGATTGCTGACGATCGCTTTTAACTGTTCGGTATTTTCTTCGGGATCGAACGCTTCTTTGACGAGGGTTTGCAGAATCTCGATCGAGGTATTGGGATGACGCGCGATCGCCTGACGGAAACGAGCGCGATCGACGGGAAATTCTGTGTCTATCCATTTTTTTGAAGATTGGTTTTTCCAAAACCCCTCGCCTTCAAACAGGTTCGAGATTACCGTTTCTGACAAGTTAGGATTTGTGAGCGTGTTATAGCGAGTCGTAAAGTCTTTTCGCTGGCTCAATCGTTCCAACGCTTTCGCAGGTGTGTTAGGATGTTTGGCAACCGCTCGAACTGTCCGAATGTGAGAATCTTTTGCGAGTTGTGCGAGGGTTTCGCTCGAGGTATTCGGATGACTCGCGACACGACGGCGAATCGTACAGTCTGGGTGTTGTGCGATCGCTGCAAGGAGATCCTCGGAAAAGTTCCAAATATTTCGATCGCGATCGAGCAGTTGTCTTAACGTTTCGGGACTCCGAAATAATTCTTTGAAAAACTCTATCAATACCTCGCTAGGTGTATTTGAATTTTCCAGAATTTGATTGCGAATAGCCGCGTTTCGATCTCGCGACAGTTTGCGTAAACTTTCAACCGGTGTATTGGGGTGTTTAGCGACTTCTTCTCGTACTTCTGGCGCACTATCTTCAGCCAAGATTTCTAAAATTGCTGAGGAAATCTCGGGATCAAAAGGTTGGGATGGATGAATCAGACGAAGTCGAACGTTAACACTCGCATCTCGCGCCAATTTTCGCAGAATCGACAAGGGTAAAGTCGAACAACGCTCGGCAAGAATTAAGCGGATTTCTTCGTCGGAATCTTCGACAAGCTGACTGAGTTTTTCTGAATTCCGAGTTTGGCGAGCGAGTATCAGTTTTTGTCTGCGATTTTCACGCGCTTCCCACTGTTTCTGTTGAGATGTTCTCGTTTGTACTATCGGGTTAGAATTCGGCTTTGACTTCGAGGCAAATTTAGAACAGTTGACGGGAAGTCGATTTTTTATCGTTTCAGAAATACTTGAATTTTGACAGAGGGCGATCGCAATTTTTTGGTCGTCATAGGTGGGATCGGAAAATCTAGATTCCCATCTCAAGAAATTATGCAAAGATTTGAGGTTTGGATATTTTGGTAACAATTCATCATCTTCTTTATATCGCGACGACGAAAAACAACCCGATATCCATTTTAATCCCGCAGACTCGGGAAGCGTCAATTTTTTTAAGCGATCGTCCCACAATTCAGAGAGTTTCTTTAACATCTCTGAATTATCTAAGTTTAGCCGCAAAAACTCTAAAAAACGATCGCACTTTCCAGAGTTTTCGTACTGAAAAATAAGAGGGTATATCTTTTCAACGAGAGAAGCGGGAATGTCTGGTTTCCTTTTCTTCAAGCTTCGCTTAAGTATTTGAGGGGGAGAAACCCAATCGGCAATTGCTTCTAAGATTGAAGATGGGGCTTTGTCTTGACTCGCAAAATGATTGAATAACTCTACATTTTTGAATTTAAGTAATAAACCCGAAAGTTCTTCAACTGCATTTTTAGATAAGTTAGGATGTTGGGAAATCGCGCAGAATTCAGGAATAGAAATCGTGAATTGAGATTCAAGCGTTCTAGGAATATGAAAGCGAGATCTTCGATATTCTTGAAGATATGCCGAGATTCGCTCGTAGCTTTCATTAAGCAAACGTTCGAGAGTCAATCCACTTGTATTGAGATTCTCAATCACCGCTTCGCGAACTTTAGCATTAGCGTGACGAGACAATCTCTCAAGTGCCGTTTCCGAAGCTTGGGAATTTCGAGCGATCGATAAGGCGCTCTCAACAGATTCTCCAAGTTCTAAACTGCACTGAAATGCCAATCGATCGAGAACTTCAACTGGGGTGTTTGGATTTTCAGCAACGGCTTTACGCACCTCAAACCAATTTGTTTTGGCAAGTTCGGCTAACGTTTCTGGATTAGTATTTGGGTTTTTCGCTGTGTCTTCCGTTCGATCGAATTCTTCGATGAGGGATTGAAGACAGTAGGGATTACTCCGAACTGCCGAACGAATTGACGGATCGCGATCGCCGATAAATTGGGTAAAAATCGATAAAGGTAATTTCGCCGTTTTGAGAAGAGATTGTAACTTTGGCTTTGAAAAATCTGGATCTCGAGATAGGCGATCGAACAAACGTTTCGCGTATCGTTCGGGTAGATCGGGATAGTTTAAATTCCGAATCGCTGCATCAACGGGAAGCCATTGGCTGAGAAACATCTCGGGAACCGATCCGAGTTTCAGCATCTCCAGCACCAATCGATCGTTTTGTTCCAAATCCGCTGTTTCCATCGCCGCATCGACTTCGGCTTGCCAATTTTCTTCAGCTTCCCCCTCCAGGTTGACGTGCCATGTCGCCTCTTCTGCAATCTGCGAATCTTCACTCTCGGCGAGTTCGCGCAAAACTTCGGTTGAGGTGTCTGGTTTTCTGGCGAGTTGATACCCCGCATCTCGATCGCCTTGGCGGTAACGTCGCAACAGTTCGCTGTTCTCCATGACACAACCCTCCAAAATGCCATTCTCAAATCGTGTTCGAGGCTCAATTCGATCGAGTACAAAAGTGCTGGGTGCGTGACGCGGAAATCTCATGAACTGGATTTCAAACCCATTTTTCGTCCGCGTAACCCACCCGACCATTACCTCTGTACTGACGCTCTAGATCGATCGTCAAGACAGTTACGCTCCACTGACTAACGAACACGCTCTAAAACCGTTACCAAAACTTACCTCGAAAGTCCTGAGTTCCAAGCAATAGCTAAGCCTATAGTAAATGATATACTTCTACTTTCCAGTTTAGCGTGAGAGGGTTGGTGAGTTTTACAAAAA
The DNA here is from genome assembly GCA_001657325.1 of Geitlerinema sp. BBD 1991-9. Classification (GTDB taxonomy): domain Bacteria; phylum Cyanobacteriota; class Cyanobacteriia; order Cyanobacteriales; family Geitlerinemataceae; genus Geitlerinema. The sequence goes on from LWRO01000025.1 coordinate 52,202, forward strand.
TTAAAATTTCAGACAAATCTAAATTTATTTGTAGCAGATCTACTGGATTCGTGAATAGAGTCACGGGCTAACAGCTTTACATTATAAAGAGTTTATTCTTTTTAAGTTTCACGAATTATTTATATTTGTGATGTTCAAAAAACAAGTATATTCTTACATTGTAAATAATTGTCAACACAACAAACAACATATAAATATTAAGGGTCTGTTGGAATTGCGGTTTAATTTGATTGACTATGATATTAAAACCCTTGTAGGGGGGAACGGCCGTTCCCCCCTACGCCAACGGTTTCGGAATTTCATAAACTCTGCACGATTCTCGTTCCGAGACGCTTTGCGATCGCACTAACTCCAAAAGACCCAATCTTAAAACAAATATATTTTTCGATTTTAAATGCTATAATTAATCTAAAAAAGCATTTTTTATGCAAAAGATAATTTCAACATAAAATCCGACAGCGTAAAAAACACATATAGCAGGCTTGTTTCAGAACCCAGAACCTGAGGCGTAGGGTGTGTTAGCGGACTATAAAATTCGGCTGAAGTCGAGACAAATTAGATGCCCGCGTAACGCACCGACAACGATTTTCACTCCTGAAAGAGCTAGAAAATTTTAAGTGGCTTTGTTGTCTAAACCCATCGTCTCAAACCTCTTTTCCCAACTGCGGTAATTCGCCTTGGCTTCCTGAGCGATCGAAGAAAACTTCAAAACCTGGGAAACGCTCCAGTTCACAAACGATAACGGAAACTTCATCGGTCGCTCAATGTCGAGAAACAACACGACCCGGTAGCCATCCGTATGATTCCACGCCTCGTGAGGGAAGGTATCGTCGAAAATCAAACTTTTACCTTCCTGCCAGTGTGCGACCTGGCCGTTCACCCGAATTCCGCATTTTGTAGCCGGTTCGGGAACGCGTACGCCGAGGTGATAGCGAATCAAGCCCTTATGTTTCCCGCGATGTTCGGGAACGTGTTTTCCAGGCGCGAAAATTGAGAAAAACGCAACCTTCAATCCGGGGATATCTTTAATCGAGTTCCAAGTTTGCGGACATCGCTCGCAATTCTTTGTTGCGACAAACCCAAACGCACAAAAATAATAAGTTTTCCAGCCGTTATCCTGGGTAATCCGTTGCTGGCGGGGCATGATATCTTGGAAATTGGGCAGTTCACCGACACGATCGAGGATTGCATCTAACTCTTCTCGAACAACGTGCCAATTGTCCTCGAGCTGCTGTGACCAGGGAAATTGTTCGTTGGTAAAAAAGACCGAATCGCCAACGAGAGAATACTCCGGAACTAAACTTTCAATTTTCTTCACCGCAGGCGTGTTGACAATGGTTTTGACCCAATCTTTCACGATCGAAACGCTCCTAAAAATTTGACAATTACCGACAATTGACAGACAAACAAACTTCCCGTTCCACCGACACCCCGGCCAAAAACTGGCGATCTTCGGTGATGTGGGGAAATTTGAGATGGTGTTCGGGCGTTCCACGGCTTAACAACCGCTGGCGCACGAGATCGAAACTTCCCGCAGCCAAGATACGAAGGCGAGGCGGAGGAACCTGGCTGCTGCGTTTGACGGCATAGGACACGTGAATTTCTTGCAAGTGTCGATCGAACTGTTCCAGAAACGCCAGAGGATCTGGCAAAGTTTGTCCCGGCGACAGTTCGATATTGACGAGATAAGGCGGTGGTGTTTCCGTATCTGAGAGGGTGATGCAGAAATTTTCGAGCGCGAGTCCGAATTCTCGCTGCAATCGTCCCATCACTTGCACGGCATGAAATTCTGTTGTTTTTTCAGTGGTGGACGAGAGCAATCCTCCTCGGCGATGGCGAAAGCTAATAAGGGGAGTCTTGCCACAGAAGCCAACGACTTCCACCACGTCACCAATGTCGTAGCGGTAAAAGCCATTGTAGTTGGTCACGAGGATGCGATAAAACTGCCCGATTTGCACCTCTTCCGCCAGGAGTGTGTTTGGCTGTTCGACATCCCACTGATCGGGCGGTACGAACTCGAAAAATCCCGATTCGAGCGCCAAAATACTGCCGTTGTCGTTGAGGTTGCGATAAATGCCAAAAGCGGATTCTGCCGACGCATAAACGCCGCCAAACACAGGAATTTCGCCGAAATAGTCTGGAAATCGCTGTAAGTAGAAATCCGACGTTCCGCCCAATGCGGTGGTCACCACTGACAATCCGGGCCAGGCTAAAATCGGCGTGAGACGACCGGCTCGATCGAGAATTCGGCGCAGTTGGCGAGCGCGTTCGGGGGCGGGAGACAGTTGGCGTTCGAGTTGCGCTCGGATTTCGGGTTCGAGATTCAACCAAGGGGCGATCGTGCCGCGTTCTAAATCCTCGATTAAGGCTTCGGCATATTCTTCGAGATATTGAGCCAGTTGCAAAGCCAAAACGGGGAAGTTCGCACCGATAATGCGAGTGTTTGGGTTTTTCAGGGTAAACAGCAGACAGACGTAATGACGCGCGAGGCTGTCGGTTGCGGCTAGGGTCTCGAAGGGATGCGCGAACAAGTATCGTTCGAGGGCGCTCGACGAACGTAAATGATTGACGCTGACAGGGCCGTAAGGAATGCCCCCCTCAGTTTGACCGAGCAACTCGATCGAACTGGTTAGCAGCATTTTACCGAGCGGTCGATTCGCTTTGCGAAGCGCTTCGATACCAAACCAGGCTCCCATGCGATGGGCGAGTCCGCGCGTTCGGCGAGATCGAGCCGTGACGGGAATGAGTTTTTGCCGTCCCGTCGAACCGCTGGTCATATTCATATAGATGACCGGATCGCGGGTTAGAACGTTAGGTTGACCTCGGGCGATTTTTTCAGTGTAGGGTCGATAGTCTTGGTAAGAGAAGACCGGCACTCGCTCCCAAAAATCTCCGACATTGCGAATGTCGCGAAACCGATATTGACGACCGAATTCTGTATTTTGATGGTGTTGCAACAGCGACTGTAAAAACTGTTGCTGCACGACATCCGCTTGCTGCGTTTTTCGCAGGAACTGCTGGGTTATCAGTCGAGCGTAGAAGTCGATCGGGGTCTGAAGAATAGCGTGCATGAAAGTCGCGTTTGTCCGAATTAGCGATGAAACTTAGCGTTGGCGATTTGGAGTACGGCGATGGCGATGGCGATGGCGGCTGTCACCCAAAACACGTCAGTGTAACCGCGTTCCCAGATTCCGCCGAGCAAAATTGGTGCGAAAAATTGCCCCAGGGAGGCAAACCCGGTTCCGAGCGCGAGGAGGGTCGATCGATTGTCGATCGAGCTGAGATCGGCGAGGACATTATAGAGACTGGGCATGACCAAACCGAACCCGATGCCGAAGCCGAAAGCGGCGATTAAAGCCAACTGCACGGTATCGACAACGGGAATTGTCGCAACGGTGACGCTCATGAGTCCAAATCCTAAGCCGATGGCGGCGATCGATCCGAACCGTCGGGCGAGTTGACTCGCCCCGATAGCGGCGATAATGGCGGCTCCGATCGATCTCGTGGCGAGAATGATGCCGTTGGTGAGAGAATCTGCATCGATCGACTGTTTGAAATGTTGCGGTGCGTAGGCGATGACGGTGTAGAACACCATCGAGGAACAGGCGAGGCTCAAAAAGACGATTAAAATCTTCGATCGCCGGAGATCGCGCCACAGTGAGGAAAAGCTCGATACGCCGAGATCGCTACCACGACCAGACTTCGGCTCGTTCACGATCCAAACGGCTGCGATGGCGATGGGAATGGCGAGTCCGTACAACGTGAAAGCGTATTGCCAGCCAAACGATCCGAGTCCTCCCGCCACCAGGGGAACGATCGTACTGGTGACGGCGATGGCGCTGGCGGTGTATCCGATGAGGCGAGAGCGCGTTTCTCCGTCAAACCAACTGGCGACTAATCCCAAACTCGCGGCGGAAATGCCACCGTTGGCGACGCCGACGAGTCCCCGTACCACCAGCAACGGCGCGAAGTCTTGCAGTAAGCCACCCATCATGCCGAAGATGGAAAATCCGATGAGGGAAAAGACGAGAATTCGCGATTTTCCCGTTCGATCGGCCAGCAACCCTAAAATCGGACTGGCGAGCGCGATCGTCAACCTCGGCGCACTGACAAGCGTTCCCGCCCAACGGGGATCGAGCTGGAGTTGTTCGACCATGTCGGGGAAAACGGGGGCGATCGCTGCTCCGGTCAGTGTGGAAACGCAGGCTGCGGCGAGTAAAACGATTAAGACCGGTTTGCGATCTGGAGAAATGCCCGCGAGTGTGGATGGGGGAAGATCGACTTTGGGAGCGTTTGAAGTTGGCATGGATGAGAAAAATGGCAGTTGGGTCGAAGGATAGATCGTGTTGTTATTGAGTCGTTGGGTTTATCCCCTGACCCAGTCACCCAATTACTCCAAACGGTATTTGACATTGCAGGCAGCGGAATTCGGACGGCATTGTGTCGAGAGCGTGCTGTGGGTCGAAACTGCACTGTTCGAGTGTGTGACGCGGCCAAATCGCGTCAACCAAAGCATTCTCAAACGAAACCCGGTTAAATGCGTCATGGAGTCCGTTTTTATACGATCTTGTCTGAGATCTCGATCGATACGATCGAGGGTCGCGATCGAGTGAATTGGAGCCGACTGAAACGGTCTGGCGATTTCCATTTCGACCGGTTTTTTTCGGTAAAACAGCGTACAATTTCATCGATCGGGCGATTTGACGATCTGTTTTTTTGTCGCTTAATTATAAACAAATACAGTCATGTAATCATAGTTTGCAATTTTTGAGCAGTCGAGCGATGGGCGGTTTGACGGGGTTTACGAGCGATGGGTGACGTTAGAACGAGCGGGATCGATCGACAACAATGCAGCTTAGATGAATCGATCTCGCAACTCGATCGTGCAAACACGACGGTGCTTGACAATATTTATTTTTTGTGGTAAACGATTTTTGGAAATATCCTTCTGAAACGGTACGACTCCAGCCAATACAAAATTGAACCGTTTCACTGTTCGCTAAGCTTTTCTTTCGCCCAGTAGCGGAGTTGTTCGTCGGGGTCGTTTTCCGCTCGATCGTTCAGGAGTTGAAGGGTTTCAGATTGGTCAGCAAAGAACTCGAGCAAAGCTTCGAGGGCAGTTTGGCGAGGATTAACGTGTAAGTCATCTTCGCGGATAAATGGGTCGTGACGAGCCACATTACACAGTAACTCGAACGTTCGTTACCAAGGCCCTTGTCGGGGCGAACGGCCGTTCGCCCCGACGCCAACGGTTTCGGAATTTCATAAACTCTGCTTATCACCCTAACGCCAACAGACCCGTCAATCTTTATCTTGCCAGTGCTTATCGATCTAAAATTTCTAGAAATATCATACTTTGTTGAATTGCTCGATCGAAAATAACTTGTGTAATTTTGCAAATAGACCCAAAATCATACGATCGATATCTTAGCGGAGATCGCGCCATAGCAAAAAATAGATAAACAACACTCCAACTATTGTAAAAAACTAAATTTCAAGCCGTCTATCAAACAATAGAGGCAAGGGGGAGATAATGAGATGAGGAAGATTTGACATTCCCTCACCTCATCATCACCTCACCTCATCACTTCCCCAAAACTACGCCGGATAAATCCGCAGGCGGCGATTGGGTTCTTCTCCAAAACTATCGGACTTCAGACGATAGTGTTCGACGAGTTCGTGCTGCATTTTTCGCACTTTCGGCGATCGAGGCAACAGTTCCACCGGTTGGCCTTTCGGAAGAACGATTTGCTCGACAGCGAGTCGGGCTTCTTCGAGGGCTTCAATTTCGTCGTCGCTGCCGTTTTGGGCGAACAACCGCAAATCGGCAACGTCGGGAACGCTCGGATCGTCCATCTTCAACAACCGTCGCAGGGCGCGCGTAATTTGCGGAACCGTACTGGATTTGATGAGATGGATGGGGATTTGTCGCGCTTTGGCGACGTGCCGCAGTTTGGAGTGGTTTTTCAAGTTCGATCGAAGGGCTAACACCGCATCGGCATCGTCGAGGTCTTTGACGATAGCAACGGGTAATTCCAACACATCGATCACTTGCTCGAGTTGGTGGCGACTGATGCCGTAAGGATAGAGGTAAAAAGGTCGATCGTCGCTGTCTGCAGCCAGTTCGTTACCGAATCGATCGAATCGATCGGACGCTTGAGCTAACGACGCATCCAACAGCTGCTCGAAATGCTTTTGAGAGGGGGGCGCAGATACTGTCCCCCGACTGGACGATTGCGATTTGGGCAGCGGTTGCATCCGCCCCGACGCTCGCCAGCCTCGAGCTTCAGCCGGGGCGTTCGGCGGAATAGCCGCCAACCCCTCGGGGAGTTCGTGCGTAATCAGCACTTTGCCGTTTTCGCCCATTTTCCGGACTTGGGGGTTGGGTTCCCGGCCCCGCAATAGTGTATCGACGGTATCGGCAACACTTTCGTGAACGACCCAGCGATAGCGTTCGAGCATTTCCACGGCGATTTCAAAGGTGGGCGGTGCTTTCCGTTCGAGGACGGTTTTCTGGGTCCCCCGTCGTCGGGCTTCGTCATCCCCGAGGGTTACAGATTGAATGCCACCGATCAAATCGGCGAGGGTCGGGTTTTTGATGAGGTTGGCGATGCGGTTACCGTGAGCGGTTCCGACCAATTGCACGCCTCGTTCGGCGATGGTTCGCGCGGCGAGGGCTTCGAGTTCCGTTCCGATTTCGTCGATGACGATCACTTCCGGCATATGGTTTTCCACCGCTTCGATCATCACTTGATGCTGAAGCTCCGGACGAGTCACTTGCATCCGCCGCGCGCGACCGATGGCGGGGTGGGGAATATCGCCGTCTCCTGCGATTTCGTTGGAGGTGTCGATAATGACGACGCGCTTTTCGAGGTCGTCGGCGAGGACGCGGGCAATTTCTCGTAACGCCGTGGTTTTACCGACACCAGGACGACCGAGCATCAGGATCGACTGTCCCCGTTCGACTAAGTCCCGAATGAGCGCGATGGTGCCGAATACGGCGCGTCCGACGCGACAGGTCAAGCCGATAACATCACCGCTACGGTTGCGGATGGCACTGATGCGGTGAAGGGTTTGTTCGATACCCGCACGGTTGTCTCCGCCGAACTGTCCGACGCGATCGATGCAGAAGTTGATGTCGTCTTTGGAAATCGGTGTTTGCGAGAGGTATTCTGCCGTCCCCGGAAATCGCGCTTCGGGAAGACGGCCCAAGTCCATCACGATTTCGATCAGTCGATCTCGCTGGGGGTGTTGTCGGAGTTGCGCTTGGAGTTGTTCGGGAAGGATCTCGATGAGTCGATCGAGATCGTCGGTGCTGCGTTGCATGGTGGCTTCAATATCGGGAAGATATTGGGTCGTTTGGGACGAAGCAGACATCAAGTCTGCTCCGACTTCCCGATTTTTACGTTCGATGGGTTCGGGGGAGTTGTACGGATAAATGGGATTGGAATTGACCATGAATATTAAAAAACGGCGGAACTGGCGAAATTTTGTGAAACGCGATCTCGTTATCTCAACAATTGGGTGTGTGTTGAGCGACGAGAGAGCGTGCGAGTTCGACGGCAGACCAAAGGAGATCGGAATGGTTTTCTAAACGCATGGCAGATTCGCGCTTTTGATTTTCTAATTGCTCCAAAATTGGAGAAAGCAGGGTTCTCGCGTAACTTCCATAAGCAACACCTGCTATATATTTAGCGGTTGATGAGACTTTTGGAAATTGTTTGGCACTCGATCCGACCAAATTTAAAGAGTTATTAAACAAATTTAAAGATTTGAGTTTGGGGACGGTATAATGGTTAGTTCCACCTGCTAGTTGAACGTAACCGGGCAAGTCGGACTCGAGAACTTTTCGACCGAATTCGATGGCAGCTTTCGTCGTGCCTTTTCCGATATCGCCGCTCATGGGTCGGCCGTCGGTTTGCCAGATCGGTGGATAGGGGAGGGGAGCCATGAGGCGATCGATCGATCGAAGATAATCTAGGGTGTTCGGTCGATCGGGGCAGCTCACAGCGACGATCTTCAGTCGATCGACCCAGGGACGAACGGCACGCCACAACCGCTGAAAGGCTTCGAGCTGTCCGGGTTGCGTGTGAATTTCCAGGGCATCGACCCCCTGGGACAATACGAGGGCGGCGATACTTTCAGGGGTCGAGACGTAAGATCGGGTCTCGAGGATTCCAAACGGACAAACGGGAAGACAACGACCGCAACCGTAACAGCGTCGATCGATGACACCGTTTGCATCGATGGCGTTGGCGGGACAGATTGGCTCGCAAGGACGGGAACACTCCGGCGGACAGCGATTCGGATCGAATTGTGCTTTGCGAAAATGCGGATCTTCGGCATCGTTAACGCTCGCCATGAGCCACGGAGATCGCATCTCGGGATATCCTCTCGAACTCGCCTCGCACTGAAGCGATCGAGCGACGTTCAAGCCTTCTCGGGCAGCGTCCACAACGGCTGGATCGGCCGCAACATCGATACAGTCCGCACCCGCAAGCGTATAGGCCAGGGTTAAGTTACGAACGGCCGGCAGATCTTGAAAGCTGGCACCGCAAATTAACTTGAACCAAGTACCTTTTTCTAACGATTGTTGGGGACATTGCTGCTTTCTCACACCTCTATGCTAATGCGTTGCAGTCAAAATGGGGAGGTCGATCGATGGGTCTTTTTTCTCTATTCGGGTCTCGATCGATCTCGCCTATAAATCTGGACGAATTGGCAAACTCACCACACTAAATATGGGGATTGCCACATCAGTGTATATCGTTTATAATACACACATATTACAGGTATGTCAATCGTTCTTTCAGCCAAGTTCTCAAATTTGTAGTATAATGAGAGATCCCAAGGAACGATAAAGCGCTAGCTCGACACGGGGCCTTAATGGTTTCGACGTGTTGGAGAAATCCGAAGCGTGATACAGGTCGAGAGTGAGTCTCCTCTCGTAAATCAAAGGCTCAAAACAAAAGTAAATGCGAACAACATCGTTCCTTTCGCTCGCAAAGCAGCTGCTGTTGCTTAGAAAAAACCACTAATCTGGTTCGAGCACTCATAGTCTGACTCCGTTAAGGGCTGTGGGTAAACCCCAACGGATGCGCGCTTACTCCGCCTCTGGTCGGTGTATTCGTTAAGACTTCACCAGAGCATCCCACCATCCGGGATAAGAGATGGTTCCTGCCCCGAGGATTAGAGGGGATAAACCTGTGAACGAGCGCCAGGTCAATATCCAGGGCGGACACGGGTTCGATTCCCGTAGGCTCCATTACTCGACAATCCCCAAACGCTCAAAGCGATCCGCAATTTTGACGGATCGCTTTTTTGCAAGGAAGACACGGCAATGGAGGGTTGACGGTTGGGTAATTATGAGAAATCAAGAGATTCAAGCGTTTACATTTCGCCCCATCTCCTCACCGCCCGATCTCGTTCTAAGCCAGGGCCGACGATCCCAAATCAGGCGGTACGTCTTGCCAGCGGCCGTTTCCGACAGCACGAACGGCCTCTCTCAGCGATACATCTCCCGTATACAGCGCGCGTCCGACGATCGCACCCGTCACACCTTGGGTTTCCAGGGAAAGCAAACCCAGCAAATCGGTCACCGAACTGACACCCCCCGAGGCGATGACGGGTACTTCAATGGCGTTGGCCAGTTCTCGCAATGCGTCTCGGTTGGGCCCCTCTAACGTTCCGTCGCGGTGAATGTCCGTGTAGATAATCGCCGCCACGCCGAAACTCGCCATGGTTTTCGCCAAGTCGGTCGCTTTGACTTGGGAGGTTTCCAGCCAACCGCGCGTGGCCACCCAACCTTCTCTCGCGTCGATACCAACAGCAATGCGGCCGGGAAACTCCGCACACAACTGTCGGACGAGATCGGGTTTTTCGACGGCAACGGTTCCCAAAATTGCCCGATCGACCCCTAGGGATAGCACCTGGGCGACACTATCTCGATCTCGCAGTCCACCACCGATTTGTACCGGAATGGGAATCGATCGAACGATCGTGGCAATTGTCTCTCCGTTGACGGGACGGCCGGCTTTCGCCCCGTCGAGATCGACGAGATGCAACCGCGTCGCCCCTTGTTCGACCCACTGCCGCGCAACGGAAACCGGATCGTCGCTAAAGGTTTCCGCTCGATCGTAATCTCCCTGATACAATCGCACGCAACGCCCGTCGAGTAAATCGATGGCGGGAATGACTTCCATCTGTCTGTTCGTCCTCGTTCGTTGAAATCTCCCCTATCAGTATCCGTGGAACCGCCAAAGTCAGGCAACTCCGTAAAGATTTTTCGATCGATTGTACGGGGACTCCTGCCATCTCCTAAAGTGGAAAGTATGATGGAAACAGTGTTTCGACTCGATGTTTCACCGGATGTCGCCTTAAGAATCCGGAAAACTGGGAAGAACTGGGCGATTGGAGGCAAGGCATGACCGATACACTCTCAGAACTTGATGAAATTAAAGATCGATTGAGGAGTTCGATGCGACCGAAAAAACCGAAAATGCTCGTGGTCGACGACGAGCCGGACAACCTCGACTTGCTTTATCGCACTTTTCGGCGAGAGTTTCGGGTTTATAAAGCAGAAAGCGGTATCCAAGCACTCGATATTTTAGAAAAAGAGGGCGAGGTCGCCGTCATCGTATCCGACCAACGGATGCCGGAAATGAAAGGAACGGAATTCCTCAGTAAAACGGTTTCCCAATTTCCCAATACGGTGCGGATAATTTTAACGGGCTTTACGGATATTGAAGACCTCGTCGAAGCCATTAACTCGGGACAGGTTTACAAATATATTACAAAGCCCTGGGACCCGAACGAACTGCGGGGGGTCGTCAAACGGGCAGCTGATACTTACGAATTACTCAAACAGAAGACTGAAGAACTTGAATGGTCTCACGCCCAAATGTCAGTGTTGGCCACATTGATGGAGGTGGCACAAACGTCCTCCGATTTGGCAACGTCTCTCGAACCGATCGCGAAAGCCATCGGCGAAAACTTCTCGGTCGATGCTTGCGTTCTCCAAGCGATTGAGGACGATCGCCTGAGCGATACGAAAGCCGACTACGGTGGCGCGTCTGCAATGGATTTGCAAAACGACCCGTTGGTGAAACAGGCGGTCGAAACCTGCAAAATCCAAGGTTCGGTGAACGTTTCAGCCGATGCTGGACTGGCCGATTTGGAGCATTACAAGGCGGCGGGAATTCAAGCCCATCTCGTTTTACCCGTAGTTTTCCGAGATCGACTTCAGGCGATTGCCTCACTGCAATGGAAAACACCCAATAGCGTTCAGGAAAATCAAGTAGATTGGATTCATCGTTGCACTCAGCAAATTGCTCTCGTCCTCACCTGTGCGAACCGGAGATGACGATCGAGAATTTTTCGGACGCGACGCAAATTCAACAGTTGTTCGATCGCATTTCACCGGTTTACGACCGCCTCAACGATGGCTTGAGCTTCGGGCTGCATCGGGTTTGGAAACAAATGACTATTGCGTGGTCTGAGGCTCGATCGGGGCAAGTTTGTCTCGATTTATGCTGTGGTAGCGGCGATTTGGCCTTGGGACTGGCGGACGTCGTCGGTCGAACGGGGCGCGTGGTGGGAGCGGACTTTTCTGCGTCTTTATTAGCCGTGGCCCGCCAGCGCAGTCGCGATCTCGGGTTATCCATGGAGTGGGTAGAGGCTGACGCGCTGAACTTGCCGTTTGACGATGCCACCTTCGATGCGGCAACGATGGGATACGGGTTGCGAAATCTGACGGATATTTCCCAAGGGCTGCGAGAACTGCACCGCGTTCTCAAGCCGGGGGCAACTGTGGCGATTCTCGATATGCATCGTCCGAAATCGCCTGAAATGCAGGCGTTTCAGCGATGGTACCTCGAAACCTTCGTTGTTTCTACAGCTCGATCGCTGGGTTTGACGGAGGAATATGCTTACATTCAACCGAGTCTCGATCGATTTCCCACTGGTGACCGACAGGTGACGTTAGCCGTTGAAGCTGGGTTCGATCGAGCCGTTCACTATTCGATCGCCTTTGGGACGATGGGTGTTCTCGTCGCCACAAAAGCCCCCAATCCGTGCGAACAAACGCGGTAAAATGTAACGAGCGCGTCCAAACGGACGGGAGTTGCGCGAACGAATTCGATATCCTTTTTGAACGCTGTTCGGTTTTCTGCTTGCTTTGGATTCAAACACTTGGTTTTTGTTCGTTCCACCGATTGCGGGGGGAATTATTGGCTACTTCACCAACGATTTAGCCATCAAGATGCTGTTTCGCCCCTATCGGGCGTACTATATCGGCCAATATCGACTCCCGCTCACACCGGGATTGATCCCCCGCAACCAAGGCCGCCTCGCTAAGCGTGTTGCCGATACGATTATGGGGTCGCTGTTAACGCCGACCGAACTACAACACTTAGCACGGCGTTTGTTAGCTCTAGAGCGGATACGAGGGGCGATTCGGTGGTTGCTGAACATGGCTCGCGACCAACTCAACAAAGAATCGTCTCGTAAAACCACTCAGATTATTGCAGGAATTTTACACGATCTGTTTGGGGAATCGTTGCCTCGGCTGTTAAAAGTTTGGTCGCGACGAGAGAATTTTCTAGCCAAACAAATCGATAAAATTTTTGACGATGTTTTGCTAGAGTTTAGATTGACCGACCAGCAAGCATCGCAATTGGCAGATTGGTTGATGCAAGTTGCCCTATCCCCCAATAGTATTCGCTTAACGATCGTTGATTTTTTGACCGATAAAAATATTGTCGCTATCGACGAGGTTTTTCGCGAAAGAAGTACGGGAACCTATTGGCTGGTTGCTAATTTTCTGGGTTTGAGAAACAGCCTCGTTCGCCTGAGAAATTATTGTCTCGACGAGAAAGAAGGGGCAAACGCTCGCCTTGCAGAATTTATGGAATCTCTGGATTTCCAATCTCGATTGAAGGAAGGACTGCAAAATTTTTCACTGCAAAACCTCCCCGTTTCAACGGTGCGACAACTGCGAAAAACCCTGCGAGATAGCGTTCGCAAGTATTTACAGACGGAAGGTGCAGATCTGTTGAGAGGTCTGGGGGATTCGATCGATTTCGACCACGCCGCACAAGCGATCGTCAATCGCCTGCGAACGTCAACGACGATCGATTCCTCGTTAGAACTGATCAGCCAGGAGTTGGCGTTAGTGCTCGATCGATATTTAGAAAAAGACCTCGAACAAATCGTTGCCAAGGTGATTCCCATCCTCGCCATCGATCGCGTCATTGTCGATCGCGTGAACGCCACGTCACCCCAAAACTTAGAAGCGGCGGTGGAGGGAATTGTTAAAAGCGAACTGCAAGCGATCGTGAATTTAGGTGGCGTTCTCGGAATTATCGTGGGACTGTTCCAATCGGGATTGTTGTTAATCCGTTGATTGGCGTGGGAGAGGCGAGGGCCTCGTTATCCAGCCATTCGATCGAAGGGAGAAACGACGAGATCCTCGTGAAAGCGTTCTTCGAGTACGGGGATGAGATTGTGCCAGTTGAGATCGGGTCGTTCGAGCAGGACTTGCAAAGCCCGCAACGCGGTTTCCGACGAGTCTTTTTTCGGAAGTGGCGTTGCAAACGGCTTCTGTTTGCGTTGTGCTTCGCGAATCCCCCAACTGGCGGCTAGAGTAATGAGTTCTTGCAGGCTGTTGTGTCCGCGTTCTTGGTTCCAATGCCAACCTTCGATCGTCGTAGCATAGAGGGGGGGTAAGCGATTGAGCGCGTAGGCGATCGCTTCGTTCGGGTCGATCGATCGGGCAACCTCGGGGGGGAGTTGTTGCAGTTGGCGTTCGACTTCCACACTCGCCAAGGGTTCCATGGCATTGTGATAGGTGGAGGAGTGAGTCCGTGTTGTGGTCATAGCGAGCCTCTACCGTGAGCGTCGATCGGATAGGTCGTACGAGAGATCTCTGAAAGCTGTGTGCTTGGCGATCTCATCTCGCACGTTATATTACAAATGTTTACAGTTTGAAGACGCAATCTCAGAGATAGGAGTTCCCCACACTCGACGATACGGCTGAGACGAACGCCATGTTGAGGAATGCAGGCGGGATTCAGAGGAACGAGCGTCTATAATCGCGACAGGACCTCGCTTCGATGGTGACCGTGTCGAGAAGGTCGAGACCTTGATACGAGCGAGATCGCCTGCGATATCCACAAATGTCGATCGATCCGCCGATCTAACTTCTCACACTAAGCCTGAATTATGTGCTTTTCTGCAACTGCTAGTTTTACCGTCAGTGCCTTACTTCTCCCCATTGGAATTTATACGACACGTTTGGCTTTAGCTCAAAATACGAAGTATCTTCCTCTCGCCTGTATCCCTGTTATCTTCAGCGTGCAACAAGCGTTAGAGGGGCTGGCGTGGTTGGGCTTGAACGTCGATCGATCGACCGCCATCGAAATTGGGGCAACTGGATTTTTGTTATTTGCTTACTGGTTTTGGCCGTTCTGGGCCCCTTTAAGCCTTTGGAGCTTGGAAGATCGTCCTTGGGCAAAACGAGTGTTTCTGGGGTTTACGATCGTGGGCGGTTTGTTTGGTGCAATGCTCTACCTTTCCCTTTTCAGTCATGCGAATTGGCTGTCTGTTGAAGTTGTCAATCACTCGATCGCCTACCACGTCACATCGCTCTATGATGGTTTCCTTCCCCGAGATGTCACTCGTTTCATTTACCTGCAAATCGTCATTTTACCCTTCCTGCTATCTGTCGTGCGAGAATTGAAGATTTTTGGAGGACTCATCGTCCTCTCCGTCATATTCACCTACGAGGTGTTCAACTACGCTTTTGTTTCCGTGTGGTGCTTTTTCGCTGCTGTGCTGTCGCTCTATCTTGTCTATATTATGCCTCGACTTTTAGAAATAGAGAGCGATAGTTCTAAGCCAACACTGTATTCATCGATCGACGATTAGAAAAAATGAGTCGCGTCGGGTGTGTTCGCGGGCAATCGAATTCGATGGAAGTTCAGTTCGTAAAATTCCCGCGAACGCACTCACCCCATCACAACATCAAGTCTCCTGACTTCTGTACTGGCGTTCTAGAAACTCGCTGAACGACTCGATAAATTGATGAAAAAATTGATGTAAGAACGTTTTTTTGTTCTTCAATTTGGTATATCTTATAAAAGAAATATCGCAAATTTTTTAAGATCGAATCACTGTAAAAACAATCCAGAATTACAAAAATGAGTGAATTTCAATATTACCAATTTCAATCGATCGATCGACGTTTAACGAAAGAAGATCGAGAATACCTCAAAACCAAATCGAGCCGTGTCAAACTCGAAACCCACGGCGCTCGATTTACCTATTCTTCCGGAGATTTTCGCGGCAATCCTCTCGAAGTTCTCGATCGATGCTTCGACATGATGTCCTACATTGCAAATTTTGGAGATCGACAGATTGCCTTTCGCTTTCCCAAAAACGCACTCGATCTCGA
>LWRO01000026.1 GCA_001657325.1 Geitlerinema sp. BBD 1991-9
CTAACCTTCGCCTTCGCAACCCCCGTTCAAGCCATGCATATTATGGAAGGCTTTCTTCCCGCAGACTGGGCGGCTTTTTGGTGGGCGATGTTTCTCCCGTTTTTCATCCTTGGCGTTCGATCGATTCGTCGTATCACTCGATCTCATCCCGAGGCCAAACTCCTCCTTGCCCTCTCGGGGGCGTTCGCCTTTGTCCTGTCAGCGCTAAAAATTCCTTCCGTCACGGGGAGTTCCTCCCACCCCACAGGAACGGGTTTGGGAACAGTACTGTTCGGGCCGTTGACGATGACGGTTTTGGGAACGTTCGTTTTACTCTTTCAAGCCTTGCTATTGGCTCATGGCGGTTTGACCACGTTAGGGGCCAATGCTTTTTCCATGGCTGTGGTCGGCCCCTTCGTCGCCTATGGAACCTACCGCTTGACGCGGAGTCTCACGGGACGTTCGGGGGTTGCGGTTTTTCTCGCGGCTGCGTTGGGCGATTTGTTGACCTATGTTGTCACCTCTTTTCAACTCGCCCTCGCTTTTCCCGCTGAAACGGGTGGAATTTTAGCCTCCTTTGCGAAGTTCGCCGGAATTTTTGCAGTGACTCAAATTCCCCTCGCGATCGCTGAAGGGTTGCTCACGGTCATTGTATGGAACTGGTTGATGACTTACAACCGCGACGAACTCGATGTTTTAAGTCCTATTAAATCCAACGCTAAATCAGCATGAACCAACATCACAGGGGCTGGCATAATTGGCTGTTAGTTCTCGGTGTGGTCGTTTTATCGGCAACACCCTTATTCTTCATTCGCGATTCCGAATTTGGCGGTGCAGATGGCGAAGCCGAAACCGCCATTACTGAAGTTCACCCGCAATACGAACCCTGGTTCGAGCCGATTGTCGAATTACCCGGTGGCGAAACGGAATCGATGTTATTTGCATTGCAAGCGGCTCTCGGTGCGGGTGTTATCGGGTTTGCCATCGGCTTGTATCGCGGACGAACCGAACGGCGAGGTACCGAACGAGCGAGTGGCGATACCGTCGTGGAGGGATTGCCAGATCGAACTTGATTCTTTAGCCGATCGCAACCGCCTCCAACATCTGTATCCCGAGCAAAAACTCAGTGTTGCGTTCGTGGGGTTAAGTCTCGCCTTGGTGGGACAACCCCTGACGCAATTGCTGGTTTTGCTGTGGATGGCGGTGTGGACGATCGGTTACGCCAAAATTCCAGCAAAAACCTATTTTGCTGTCGTGTTAGTCCCGACGACCTTTGTCCTGACGAGCGTTCCGGCGTTGGTGGCGAACTGGAGTTCAAGTCGTGATGTCGTCGCTGCATCAGATATTTGGGCGGGGTGGGACGTGGGACGGGGATATCTCTATCTCAGTCATCATGGATTTGAGATGGCGGCTTTGGCCGTGGCTCGCTCGATCTCCTCTACGTCCTGTTTGGCGTTCGTGCTGTGTACGGTTCCGTTCGTGGAATTGGTGTGCGTGATGCAACGGTTAAAACTTCCCGATTTTTTGGCAGAACTGCTGTTTTTGACCTATCGTTTTATTTTTTTGTTATTGGAGACGGCGAAGGATTTACGAGAGGCTCAACAGGCTCGTTTGGGGTATGGAACTTGGCGAAATTCGTTACGGAGTGTGAGTTTGTTGGTCGGTCAATTGTTTTTAAAAACGATCGATCGATATCGTCAGTTTTCCTTGAGTTTAGAATCGCGCGGTTCTACGGGAACGTTTCGGGTTTGGTCGCCACGTCGTTATCGCTTTTCTAAACGCTATTCGATCGAATTAGTTGTGTTTGTTTTAGTTGTGATTTTTTTGGAGTTTTGGATGAGATGAAATACTAATGATGTGGTTAGTATCGGGTGCATTTCAATTTCGGAGAAAGACCCCTCCGCCTTCGGCACTTCCCCTTAGCCAGGGGAGGAGAGGTGGGGTTGCGATCGATAAAGTGAGATGTACCCCTTAACTTGATGATAGTTTGGTTACCCAAGTAATTTGCTTGTCAAGCTAACAATCGTTGGATTTAGAGGAGATAAAACTAGATTTTTTGCAGCATTACGACTCTTAAATTCCCGTTTTACAAAATTCATGCCATAGATGTCTGTAGGGGCGAACGGTGCTCACCCAAGTTCAGCCGAAGATCTCTAGCAGGATTATTGAGAAATGATATTATTCTCTCAGATAATTCGATAAATATACCGATATCTCGAACTTTGCTGGCTTTTGAGAAGGTCGAGATGTCGATGGGAATACCTCGAGCGTTTAAACGAAAAAATAGTTCTCGCATTGTGTGTAAACTCTGGTCAAGACCAAAACTCAACCAGCAGGAGACAAAAGTAAAGGTGTCTAGAGCTGGGTAGTCATTTTGAGGAAGGTTGCCGAGATACTGCTTGACAATTTTCGGGAAGTTTGATACCTTCATTTCTGTTAGATATTTTGATTTAGATCGCCAGAAAATCATATATTTTCCTGGCGGTTTTTTGTTTTTTTTATCATTCAGCACTTCTGCTCAGTACCTACGGTTTGGTGCGGAACACGATCGATCTCTTGAAAAAGACATTGCCAAAATTGCTATCTAAAAATGCTGAACCTAAAAAATATCAAATACACCTATAGCAATAGTACAAAATCAGCCTTAAACGATGTTAGTTTAGAAATTTCAAAACATCAAAAAACAGCAATATTAGGCCATAACGGATCGGGAAAATCGACCTTATTTCTCATCGCCGACGGACTCATTAAACCCCAAAGTGGAACCCTTTACCTTCACGGAAAACCCCTTACCGACGATCGATCCACCCTACGACACTGGCGACGCAACATCGGACTGGCTTTCCAAGATCCCGATCGACAACTCGTCGCGGCGACCGTCGCCGAAGATGTATCCTACGGACTCTGCAACCTGCAACTGTCTGAAAACGAAATTGCTCGACAACTCGATCGAACCCTCACCGAATTCGAGTTACAAGATCTCGCTAACACACCCATCCATCACCTAAGCCTCGGTCAAAAGCGGCGTGTGGCGTTAGCAGGGGTCATGGCCGTCGAACCCGAACTTCTGTTACTCGACGAACCGACAGCCTACCTCGATCGATCTCAACTCCAAACCTTTCGCCGCAACCTCGATCGACTCTCCGAAAGTGGAACCACCCTCGTTGTCGCCACCCACAATCTCGATTTCGCCTATGACTGGGCCGATCGAATCCTCGTGTTACACCAAGGCCGACTCGTCCTCGACGGAACGCCGGATACAGTATTTACTCGATCGCGAGAAATGCCCCATCTCAACCTCGGAATGCCTCAACTCTGGGAAATCTGGAAAACCCTTTGCCCCTCAGACGAAAGTCCCAGTCCCCGGAATCTCGACGAACTCAAACAACGACTCTGAGAAGGACACGACGATTTCCGATTTTGCTTCTCTTCTCGATCTCTCTTGTTTCCCAAAAAAATCGCCTCTCTCAAAAGAAAGAGGCGAAAGAATCATCGAGAGAAGAACGTATCGGAAGACTTAAGCGCCTTTACCCAATTCAATGATGCTAAACAAACTTTGAGACTTGGGAAGTTCCGGGGCGAACAGTCCACCCGAGAACAGGCGGTTGCGATCCTGTGCGAACACTGGGAGGGAATTTCGAGCTTCCGCAGCCACCTCCACTGTCTTCACATCGTAGGTTTGGGTCGCAATTTTGGGATAGAAGCCAATTCCCAAAATCGGCAGCAACAGACAAGCTGTAATCAAAACTTCACGAGGCTTCGCATCGAGCCAAGACTCGACTTGAATTTCCCCTTCGCTACCGTAAAACACGTGACGCAGCATCGAGAGTAAGTAAATCGGCGTTGCAATTAATCCCACCGCCGACAACAGTACAACCACGAGTTTGAACGCACTGCTGTAAGCATCGCTCGTGGAAATCCCGATAAAGACGGTCAATTCGCCGATAAACCCGCTCATGCCCGGTAGTGCGAGGGAGGCCATCGAACCCGCTGTAAACAGGGCAAAGGTTTTCGGCATCGTTTTCGCTAAGCCACCCATTTTTTCCATCGATAGCGTATGCGTACGCTCGTAGGTGACACCCGCCAAGAAAAACAGCATGGCTGCGATCAGACCGTGGGACAGCATTTGCAGAACTGCACCGTTCATTCCCACATCTGTAAAGGAAGCAATACCGATGAGGACGAAGCCCATATGGGAAATCGAGGAATAAGCCAGACGGCGTTTCAGGTTGTCTTGTGCAAAAGCAGTCAAAGCACCGTACACAATGTTGACCACACCCAGAATCACGAGAGCCGGAGCAAAGTAGATGTGAGCGTCAGGCAACAGTTCGACGTTGAAGCGCATCAGTGCGTAACCGCCCATTTTCAGCAGCACCCCTGCCAGAATCATGGAAATGGGTGCAGATGCTTCGCCGTGGGCGTCAGGAAGCCAGGTGTGTAACGGAAAGACGGGCAATTTGACACCAAATGCCACCAGCAGTCCGGCGTAGGCGAGCATTTGGAACGCGAGGGGGAAGTGTTTGGCGCCCAGTTCGGCAATATCAAAGGTAACCGTATCGCCGTAAAAGGCCATTGCCAAACTGGCAACGAGAATAAAGATAGAAGCTAGTGCAGTATAGAGAATAAACTTGGTTGCTGCGTAGAGCCGTTTCGGACCGCCCCAGATGGAAACCAGCAGATACACAGGAACGAGTTCGGCTTCCCACATCAGGAAGAATAGGAGTATGTCTTGTGCGGCAAAAACTCCAATTTGAGCGCTCAACAGCACGAGGATCAGGCTGTAGAACAGTCGGGGCTTGCGCTCGACGTTCCAAGCTGCAGCGATAGCGAGGACGTTGACTAAACCCGTCAGAACGATCAGAGGGACGGATAAACCATCAACAGACAAGGACCAGTTCAAGCCGATTTGCGGCATCCAGGCAAAACGCTCGACGAGTTGGAAATTGGGATCGGAAAAGTCGTAGAATTGCCCGAAAGCGAAAAGCATCAGGGCGAAATCCACGAGTCCAACGCCTAGGGCGTACCAACGGAGCGTTTTTCCCCCTCGGTCGGGGACGATCGGAACAGCCAAGGCTGCTAACAGGGGTAGCAGAAAAATGGCAGTGAGCCAAGGAAACTGTGTCATCGATCCTACAAGTGAGCAAATATACTTATCTTTCCACTATTGTATTAACTCTCATGAAGTTCTGCAAACATTTTTGAATATATATTTCAATTTTATATCAAAAATAAATTTTGCTTATTCAAACTGGGTCTTAAGCACGACTCCCTCAATGTCATTTCATCTGACATTAGTGTGACTCCGTGTTTTTACGGATATAACAAGCTTTTCATCACCTGTCTTTATGGTTAAACTCGTAATAGAACGCTTGTTCTCGAACGAGCGTCCCGAGGCTCGAACGGGGCTTTGGTTCGATCGTGTTGGTCGAAATATCCAGAATATAACGGTTTTCAACGTCCTCTCCTTTGTGCTTGCACGGGACTTTCGAGTGAGGGCGTTTTCTGTGTCACTGCGAAAAATTGCAGAAATCGCCCCAATCGGTCGATCGAGCGAAAACCTGTCGAGATCGAAAGTAGACGTAACTCGATCGAAAAAGCAAAATCATCGTAAATAATAGATAATCATCCTGTTTGTCGATCTGAGAGCGTGCTATGACTGCCGTGCATTTCGCCGTACTGAACTCGACGGCTTCGCCAACCGTCACCCCGGCTCGATCGGGTCAAGTCACGCGCAAGCCCTATCCCAACTTCAAAATCATCGTATTGAACGATGATTTCAACACGTTTCAACACGTCGCTAACTGTTTGATGAAATACATCCCAAACATGACGAGCGATCGAGCCTGGGATTTGACCAACCAAGTTCACTACGAAGGCCAAGCGATCGTTTGGGTCGGCCCCCAAGAACAAGCCGAGTTCTACCACATGCAACTGGGCCGAGAAGGCCTGACGCTGGCACCACTAGAGCCAGCGTGATAGCGAGGCGAGGAGATGGGGAGAGTCATGAGTTTCCCGTCATCACGTCACCAGCTCGTCACATCATGGCTGTTTGAGCGCATCATACAGCGCCCAAATAGCCATGGCACGGAGATAGTGTCCGGCACGGAAGGTTTTTGCAGCCGTGATGGCTTCAGGCGTTCTAAACTGTAAGCCCCCTTCGTAAACCTCGCGCACGACTGCTTCCGCCATAGTTAACGCCTCTTCCTTCATCCCCAGCAACACCATAAACGCGCCGATTCCGAAATTAATCCCCGTCCAAACCTCTAACGGATGCGTGGCGTTGGGATCTTCGGGCGCACCGTTCGGTAAAACCCCATTAGCCGCACCGATGGGGCGAGAACGTTTTTCATTAAACCGCACGAAACAGCTTTCGTACACCGTTTTCAGCGCTGACACCGTGCAGTTGTGGGGAACGATGTCATCGAGTCCCAGCCGTTGCGCGTAAAATTGCCCGCACAGTTGATCGGCCATGACAACCTCCGATCCGCTTTCACTATCGAGGCGGTAAAACTGACCGTTCCAAAGGCTTTCCTGATAGAGCGGTTTCGCCTGGTCTAACCACAATCGAAACAACGGCAGCACCTCCGCCAGATCGGGTACGTCTTCGCAGGAATTGTATTCGTTCCAAGGTGGAGAAGCGTTCTCCAGTCGATCGCTAATGGCAATCGCTGCCTCTAAAGCTGCCAGCCACAGCCCGCCGCAATAGGCGCTAATTCCCTTCAACCGCCAATCGTCGAAGGTTTGGTCGGGAGCGCCCCCATTTTCAGGAATTCCGTCACCGTCTTGGTCAAATCCCTTCAAATAAGCTAGGGTTTGCACGATCGATCCCCAACACTCCCACAAAAATTCCTCGTCGTCGCCTCCGGTCATCAAAAAATCTCGATACACCTGCAACACGAAATCGCAGGATAAGTCTTTCCACAAATTACAGTCTTGATAACTCGTGTAGTTCGTTTGCACCCAGGGATGTTCGTTGGCTGCCCCCAAATCGTGCGGCGTGGCACCCACGGCTTTACGAATCGCCGATGCACCGTTATAGCCGATAACGCGCGGCGTACTGTCGGCGGTGGGAATGGCCCGAGCAAATCCTCGCATGACGGATTTTTCCAAAAGCGGCCACAATTTGAGAAGTGCAAAAGACCCGTACAAGCGCACGTCTAAGCTCTCGTACCAGCGATAATCGAAACACTCCAACACCCCGAAATGTCCCTTCGGTTCTTCCTCGTTGCCCGCCGTCCACAAACTTCCGCCGCTACTGAGGTCGTACAACTCGTTAAACAGTGCCATTTTGAACCAACCGGGTAGACTGTCGTCGTCTAGAATTGGCTGCTGCCACGTCGTAATTTCGTCTTTCCACAGATCGGAGTGTTTGAGCGCAGTTCGCACCATCGACCAAGCATTTTTGCCATTGCGCCCGAAAAAGTCGGTGTAGCGTCGGTAGGCTTGAATGCCAGCGGCAAATTCCGTAATCGGAAAATCCCACGCGAGAATCAGTGGAATCTTGCGAGTTCGGCCGGGACGCACCGTAAAGCGCACAGCAATGGCGCTCGCCAAACGTTCGCCCGGTTTTGCTGGGGTTTCGTCCTCCCAGTTCGCTAACGTGCCGTCGCTGGCAAAGGATTGCCAGATCTCGCTCCCATCCCCAACCGGGTTCCAACGGCTGTGATAGGTAACTTCAACAGCTGGATTGGTCACCGTTGCAATGACGAGTTGTCCGTCTCCTTCGGCGGTTGCGTCTTGCCAGAGATCGTCACCGTTCATCAGGCAACCCAGGCGGGAAAAGTCTTCAATCCAGCGGTTGAAGTTGCCCGTACTGTCTCCCCAGCGGGGTTTGTAATCGTAGACGGGGCTACCGTCGTCTCGGACGCGGACTTCTGGGGATTTGAGCGTATTGGTAAACCAGCCCGCGATGTTTTCCCAGGTGAGGAGAATACTGAGGGTCACGGGTTCGTCCGTGGGGTTGTGGGCTGTCCACTCGAAAATGGCGATGGGATAGCTGGTTTCTTGGTAGTTGTGGGGAATAATCGGCGAAAACTGCTCGCAAGTGAGCAGCGTTTGAAAGACGTTTTCGTAGGCGAACCAGCTACGAGGATATAGGGCGTGATAGGTTCCGGTAGATTTGCCGTCGATCGAGGTTTTAGGATACCAATCCCACGATGCGAGTGTTCCGTCATCAGGTGCGTCAGTTCCTAGGGCGTAGGCTCGAACGTTTCCCGCTGCTTCCTCATAAACGGAAAACTGACAGGCGGGTAAGGTTTGGAAGATATGCTCGCCACCATCGAGATGCCACAGGTTGAACTCTCCTTTGGGAGATCGACCGATACATCCAGCTCCGAATCCGCCGAGTGGCATTCCATGCCAGGGGCCGTCATCTAAGTTACTGGCGTAACGAACGGTGTAGGGGTTTTCCCAATCGAGTCCGATGGGGCGTTGCCAGGTGTGAGGGGGAATCGGAGGACGTAGAGGATGTTGCATCTTTACAGTGAAAGGTGAAGCGTGAAGAGTGTTTGGGGGAAACCGGCAAGCGGCAAAAGACCCAGGCAATCGCAAATTGTCAGCCGATTAGATTCTGGGTTGTCCGAAAGTCGTGATGTATAAGACCGCTTCGTCTTCGGGAATCCCGAGAACGTCGTTGACGCGATCGTCGAAAAACCCGCCGATTCCACTGGCCCCGAAACCGAGGTAGATGGCGGCGAGGTTGGCGCGTTGACCGAGATGTCCGGCATCGAGATGGAGATAGCGATAAGCTCGGTCTCCGTATCGATCGACCGCCGCTGAAAGGTTGGCGGTATGAAAGATCGTGACGGCGGCATCTCGCCCTAAATCTTGTCCCAAACAGAGAAAGTGCAATTCGCGACGGAAGTTTTTAAACCGGATCTGCCGCAGTTCTTGAGCTTTCGGGGCGTAGTAGTAACATCCGGCTTCTAGACCCTCGACAGCAGAAACGACGACAAAGGTTTGAACGGATTCGATGTCGAAATAGTCTGGATTGCCGTTGAATCCAAAGCGGACGTAGTGTTCGGGATGATAGGTGAAATCGAGGAGGGTTTTGAGTCGATCGAAGGTTAAAGGCGCTCCGTTATAGGTGCGGGTCGATCGACGCTTGAGGAGTGTTGTTTCCAACCCTTGCAGATTTTCTCCCCAATCGATCGCATCGGTGGCCGTCGAGATTTTAGTACAAAAGGGAAAGTTGTATTTGTCTTCTAGCGAGGGTGCGGTTGGACGGTTTTCAGGGTTCGGTAATTCTTTCTCAATGCAGCTGGCACGATGTAGATAGGTCAACAGGTCGCCATCAGCTAAGTCGGGATAGTCTATTTGAGTAGACGACGGTAATGCTGTCGGATAGCTGGAACGATCGAGATCTCGATCGCGCAAGTCAGTTAGGGGAACCACTGCGATCGCGCCTTCTTCGTCGGGATTGAGGTACAGACACTCGTTAACGGCGGCATCGCAAAATCCACCAATGAAGTGGGGACGGTAGTCGTTGAGCGCTCCGGTGAGTTCCAAGTTTCCCAGAAGATGTCCGATATCGAGGTGAATTCGACGATATGCCCGGTCTTGGTATCGCCATGCCGATCGAAAAAACACAGCCGTGACGATAACGGCGACGTGCGAGGTTTCAAGGGCGGGATGCCAAAAACACGCGGCTTGCAGCGGCTTCCACAAATCGCTATCCCAAAATTTGAGAAGGGAACGATCGCGAGGCTGATAATTGTAAAGTCCGACTGGAAGCTCGGGCGTACCTCGCGACACGAGATAAACTTCGGCGGGGTACAGTCCTCCTGCTGAGGGGGCAGCTCGAAGTAGAATGTCGCTGCTGTTGAGGGTAGGCAAGCGAGCGGTAATGCCGTAGCTATAGGAGAGCAGTCGCGAGATTCGCTGCCATCCGTCGTGTGGAGGCTCGGACTTGAGGTCAGGCTTGAGATCGATCGAAGTCCCGAATTTATAATCCTTAAACGGTACGGGCGGACGCTCCCAATCGATATCGGGGGTGTTTTGACCGATCGTCTCGGGGTGGTATTTCGTGCGTTCGTGATAGTACCGGGCAATGGAGAGTCGATCTTCTGACATGAACCAGGCTGCTTTCGGAGAACGAGGACGAAGGGGCAAAGCTAGAAATCGGTTTGATGTCTCTCTGGATTGGCAAACCGACCTTTCTTGAAACCTACCCTTACCGATTGTGACACTTTGCCTGCCGATGTTGAGAGGAGGGATGGATCTCGACCTTGAATATAACGCGGTTAGTTTTCTGATGAAATGAATGGCATTGCTCCAAAACGTCTTGTAGAGTGTATCGATCGAGGATCGAATCTATAATTAATTCTTAAATATCACGCAATAGCCTTAATTTGTGATAGAATTTCACTTCTTACAAATATAATTATTGCGATTTGCAGAGCAGAATGTCTTTAGCAACGACCAAGACACTCTGTCAAGTATTTAACGTCTCCATCTGTTGTTATCCAACAACGTATTACGAAATATTAAATAACCATTAAATTTTGTCTAAAGGTATTGATTTACATTAATATTTCTTCACTAAATCGTTGATTGTAAACATTTATAAACGATTTATCGACGTGACGATTTCAGAAAAGCAGCCGGGCTGCCAAAGAACAAGCTCCTTTTTCATGCGACGGGTACGCGACATCGATCTTCTCACCGCTTATCTGAAGGGCGATCGACAGTTTCGAGAAACGGATCTCAGTCATGCCGATTTCTTTGCGGCAGACTTGCGCGATATTGATTTCACAGGCAGTGACCTGACGAATGCTTACCTGCCCTATGCCAACTTGTCACAGTCCTGTTTGTCAGGCAGTCAGTTGTTCGGTGCAGAACTCGACAATGCCAAACTCTACCAAACCGATCTGTCGGGGGCAGATTTGCGCGGGGTCAACCTAGCGCGAGCGTCCTTGCGCGGGGCAAACCTACACGGGGCGAACCTGCAAGGGGCGAACCTGCAAGGGGCGGATTTATACGATGCCGATCTGACCCAGACGAATCTCCAGCACGCGAACCTATCGCGAGCGAACTTTGCTTTCGCGCAGCTCATGGGTGCTGATGTACGCGGGAGTAATTTTTTCCGCGCTCGCAATCTCGATTTAAGAGGGGCGATGCTCGACTCGATGACAATCCGACCCGACGGTTATCGGGCTGACCATTATTGAGTGTTGAGTATTGGTGTTGGGTATTGGTGGGAGAACGCACGTCGAGATCGATCGACGACCCGCGAAACTCAATACTGACAGCATTCTGATAGACAGCTAAACGCTAGATTTTCCGTCCAATGTAGAGTCAGCCGGGTTATCGAAAATTGTGGGTCGAAAACTCCGTCCTAACTTTGGCAAGAGTTCGGTGAGGTTCACTCGAGCCGCTCAGTTACCGTCTAGAGCAGTGGTACAAAAGTGCTTAGTGCGTCACGCACCTTTTACAGTGAGCAGCGAGACGTTCGGCGAACGTCTCGCCGAACGTCCGAAGCCTTAAACGGACGGGGAGCGACTGTCAGACGACCTCGGTAGCAAGTTGCTGTGAACCGTCAAGAATCACAGTGGCTTCAGCCCGGTGAGTATGTCAAAATACCGTAGCCAATCTCTTGAGAGACAGGGATAAAACCCATCTTCAAAGCTGGTATAGCTCGGGTTATGTCCGTGTCGAGGCGGGGAACTCTGCCCGCCCTCAGTTGGCAACGGTAAACAGGGTCGCGATCGTCAGCGCGATCGATATTCGAGATCGACCGTCGTTCCTAGGAAAATTCAGAAAATTCATGAAGTCATATCTTGCTGCGGCAATCCAAATGACAAGCGTGCCGGATTTAGACAAAAATCTGGCACAAGCAGAAGAGCTGATCGATTTGGCCGTGCGTCGCGGGGCGGAACTCGTCGGTCTGCCCGAAAATTTCTCGTTTTTGGGAGAAGAAGCCGACAAGATCGCCCAGGCCGACACGATTGCCAAAGCGAGCGAATCGTTCCTCAAGACCATGGCACAACGCTATCAGGTGACGATTTTAGGGGGAGGATTTCCCGTTCCTGTCGATCGACACCACGTTTACAACACGGCCTTGCTCGTCGATCCAAACGGCATCGAACTTTCTCGTTACCATAAAGTTCACCTGTTCGACGTGAATCTGCCCGACGGCAACACTTACGAAGAGTCGAGTACGGTTGAAGCGGGAACGCAACTCCCACCGGTCTATCGGTCAGACACGCTTGGCAATATCGGCTTGTCGGTGTGTTACGACGTTCGCTTTCCGGAACTGTACCGCCATTTGTCTCGCCAAGGTGCCGATCTGTTGTTCGTTCCAGCTGCCTTCACCGCTTACACGGGTAAAGACCACTGGCAAATTTTGCTACAAGCGCGAGCGATCGAAAATACCTGTTACGCAATCGCTCCCGCACAAACTGGCCGTCATTACGCCTTGCGCCATTCTCACGGTCACGCGGCGATTATCGATCCGTGGGGTGCCGTTATTGCAGATGCTGGAACGGAAGTTGGGGTCGCGATCGCTGAAATCAATCCCCAACGTCTCGAACAAGTTCGCAGTCAGATGCCATCGCTCAAACACCGCGTCTTTGCTTGAGTCGATCGCACGTTGACCCCCAACCGTTGAGAGAACGATTCACTCTCGACGGTTGGGGGATTTGGCCGGTTCGATGTTTCAGTCTCGGTTGGGAGGCTTAGAATGCCATCGTGAGGAATCGTCTTAAGGCGTAACGACCACAGCCGTTCCGCGATTGACTTGCTCGTACAACGCGAGAATATCTTCGTTCCGCATCCGCACGCAACCGTGAGAAACCGCCTGTCCGATGAGTTCTTCGTTCGGCGTACCGTGGAACGCCACCCAATCGTCTCCAGTTTCGTGGAAGACAATCACTGCACGACCAATAGGACTACCGGGGCCAGGTGGAATGAGTTCGCCAGTCCAGGGATTTTCCCAGGTGGGATCGACCGCCATGTGCATCACCTGAAATTCTCCCACTGGCGTTTCCCAACCCGGTTTGCCAATTGCCACAGGGTAACTGGTTTCGAGCTTGTCGTCGAGGTAGAGATAAAGACGACGCTCTGTTAAACGCAGTTCGATGCGGACGGTGGGTTTGGGACGGGGAGTCACTTCAGGTTCTGACGGAATCGGAGGGGTAATTTGACCGTCCGGTAAGAACTCATCGGGCGCTCCGAGAGGCGGAAGTTGGAGTTCCGGGTCTTGAGGTCGATAGGAAATCGAGCCCTCGGCAGCGACAGCTACTCTCGAACCGATCGATATCAGGACGACTGCACTCGCTCCAATGGCAGTTATGCGGCGAGAAAGTCGTTGGCAATTACGCCCTACCGTTATCATCTCCAATTTCCTCACGTGTCTGGATTGAGTTGATAATTCTAGATTTTCCTACACATTTTATACGACTGTTTTCGGAAACGGTTTTTTCGAGCGATCGAAGTCGTTCTCGAAAATCCGATACTGTAACCGTTCGATCGATTGGTTTAAAGGCAATAGCGCAAGGTCGAGAGTCCTGTGGTTGGGTCGAAGGCCAGGATATAGCCGCGATTGCCAATGCTATCGACGATTTCGTGCCAGGTTCGATCGTCGCCATCTACACCTGAAACATTGGCACGAACGAGATGGATTTGTTCGCCGCTAAAGACAGGGATGGATTCGGTTTCGTCACTTTCAACAGCAATGGGACGAGAGTAGAGATGCAAATCGGTTTCGCGGGCAATTTCGATCGTTCGACACGTTTCGCCCGTTCTGTCGCCGATGGGTTGGGACAAGGCTGGCGATCGATCGATCCCATAACTGCTCAGTATTACAACGATGAAAAGATTGACAGTCGATCGAGTAATTTTGAAAAACACGGTTTGGCCTGGCTCCGAGAATCGATCGACATTAGGATAGCGTTTTCTCGAGACTCGATCGATTTTACACTAACGCCTGGCGATGTAAATTCGTCACGAAATATGAAAAATCGAGATAACTTCCGTAAAGCGTTACGGTTTGAATTCGATCGACCTAAACAGAATGAATTGTTTTTTGGGGGGTAACTAAATACGATTAGAGCGGCTTCAATTCCGCTCTAAAATCGATCTTTTAAATTTTTATTGAGTCAACTAATGTTTAAATGCTTCCCTTCAGGAAACATTAATCGACTACCCGCAAAACACCTCGCTTGAGTTCCTCAAAAACTTTATTGATGAGATTTTCTTCTTCGGGTGTCAGGGCTGATTTAGACAGTAAACTTGCCATGAAAACTTGTTGGTCAGCCCGAGTGATGCGGTGGGAGTTAAAAATGCGATCGGCGATTTCACGAACAGTTCGATCGCAAGTTGGAGCTTGAAGGCGTGACATAGGTTACATAGACCCTGAACTGACTGCTTTTGGCATCGATTTTATTATAAGAGATCGATCGCGAAATTCATGCGATCGGTAACAAAACCTATGACGATCGAAATAACTTCAAAATGCGATCGAAATCACAAATCAATTATAAAGTCAGTAAAAGTACTCATAAACCTATAAAATTCATCGATAATTTTTATAGGTTGAAGTATTTTTTCGATACAAATACGGACGTTTGCCGATCTCAATGTAAAAAAAGCCTCCTTCTACAGAAGGAGGCTTTCATCAATACAGAGGACGAGATACAAGCTAGACAGAGTGCGTACTAGAGCGCCAGTACAGAAGTAATGGTAGGAT
This sequence comes from Geitlerinema sp. BBD 1991-9, assembly GCA_001657325.1. Lineage (GTDB taxonomy): Bacteria > Cyanobacteriota > Cyanobacteriia > Cyanobacteriales > Geitlerinemataceae > Geitlerinema. The sequence continues at coordinate 14,666 of LWRO01000026.1, forward strand.
GTGTTCCGCAGACGAAAAATGGGTTTGAAATCCAGTTAATGAGATTTCCACGTAACGCACCAAGCACTTTTGTAGCGCTGCTCTAGATAAAGGTGCTACCCGAGGCCGCCGCGAGATCGTAAGGCGTTACCCCTTGTACCACACCGAGATATTGACCACTTGCCGTAATCTTAATCGCCGTGGAAGCACCGGACGCTCCTCCATCGACCGCGAGATCGATCGCATCGAGGGTCACGTCTGCAAACGTCACCCCGACCAGTTGAATTTTATCGGCTTCGGCAATACTGAAGTCAGTGATGACATCTGCCCCGGCTTCTGTGGCTGTAGCCGTGCTGCTGTTGAGGACGAACGTATCGTCGTTAAGTCCCCCCGTGAGGAAGTCGCGGCCTCGATCGCCCGAGAGTAAATCTTTACCCGCACCTCCCGTGAGAACGTCATCGTCAGCACCGCCGTTGAGGGTATCGTCTCCATTTCCGCCGTTGACTTGGTCGTTCCCGACGTTGCCGTTGAGAATGTCGTTATCGTCTTCACCGTTGAGGGCGTCGGAATCCGCACCACCAACAGCCACGTCAGCACCGGCACCTAGATTGAAGGTATCGTTACCAGCGTTCCCTACAATCGGCACGTCGTTGTTGCCCGTTCCGATAAAGGTGTCGTTACCGCTGAGCGCAACCACCCAGCGCGCATCGTCGAAGTTCGTCGAACCGTCGGTGTTGATACCGGGGCGCAAATCGGTGAATATTTGCGGCGTTCCCAATGTCGGCGGTGCGTTGAAGTCGATCGTATCGTCGCCACCCGACAATCCGATCAGGTTAAAGTCGTTAGTTACGGCATTGGGATCGGGGTTTTGAGCGCTACCTTGTGCGCCTTTATCAAAACTGGCGTACTGTGCCGTATTGGCCGCTACAGGATCGGGAGCGGCTGCAATGGTTGGCGTGTTGACTTCAGCCAGTCCCGACCCTTGAGCTGGACTCAGTTCAGCCACGTTCAAGCCGTTAGGAACGCTTAAAGCAAGGGTATAGTTGCGAGTATCGTTTTCGCCGAGTGCCGTGTTGCTGAGGACGCGCACGCGATATTCGTTACCGGCTACGAGCGCTTCAGTTGCACTCACACCCACTCCAGTTACGTCGTCGGTAATTACACCGTTCGTGACATCGATAATTTGCAGGCGAGGGGTAAAGCCCGTACCTTGGGAAACTTGCGCTGTCAGGGTTTCTCCGGCAAAGGTCGGTACTACCCGGTACTCGTCGGCGAGGGAGTAAGTTGCGGCCGCAGGCAGACCGAGGAAATCACCTTGGGTTAGCTGTCCGTTTAAGGCAAGTGTATTACCGGATTGGGGTGCGCCCGAAATAGAGGTCGTCAACGCTGCCAGTGTGACGTTACCCGTGTCGACTTGCGCTCGAACTTTGTAATCGACGGGGAACGCGGGAGCGGCTTCGTTGGTCGTGACAATTACGCGATAGGTGGTTTGACCTGCGATTAAAGCGGCTGTTGACGTGGGGGTAAGGCCTTCGTCAAAGCTGCCAGCGACCTGCGTTCCGTCTGCCGGGTTCGCTGCGACAATGGCGACGTTTGTTCCACCTGTGGGCGTTAAGGTTAACGTCAGATTAGCGGTCGGCTGATCGACGGTGATTAAGTATTGGTCGAATCGAGTGACGGCGTTGTTCGTCGTCCCGATATCACCTGACATGAAAATCAGGTCGTTGATATTTAGTTGACCGGATAGGGTTGCGTTATTAGCCATGTTTACGAAGTCCCTAAATCAGGGAAAATCAGGATGCTTCTATTGAAATAGACGATCGAGTGAAATCAGAAGTTCCAAATTTTCGATTTCAAAACTCGATCGAACCTCGTCCGAATAGGACTTTTAAATCTGTATCGAATGATTGACGATATCGCAATTCATCCTTTTTTCATGCCGAGATTTCAGAAATCAGGAAGATTTTTTTAAATTCCAAATAACTCTGTTTGGATATACTCTCGGATGCCATTTTAGAGTTCTTTAGATGAATTGTTATAAGTCAGAGCGACACCTCCAAAAGATGATTTTTGGGTGGATTCAAAATTTCTGTTAGATCGGTTTTGTTCGGGAAATCGAGCGAATCAAAAAATTGACTGGATACAGAATTCGGTTTTCATCAGCACGATCTCTGAAGACTGAAAGCCAAGATTACAGGTTCGACAGCAATTTTATTAAAAAAGACCAATAGTCCTCAAATTTGCTATAAACTCAAGAGTATCGTCAATAAGAAGCTCGATACACCAACGATACTCGATATTTTTCTAAATTGCCACTTTTTCTGAATTATCCGTCACGAGTCATCCGTCACGAGTGGCTCGCTATTCGTCGTTTCTCAATCCTCTCGATATCGATCGAGCAGTGATGCAGGACTCATCTGTTCGTAACACTCGAAGGGTTGGTGAATCCAAGGATTATCTGGAAGATACTCGACGTAATAATCCGGTTGAATGTTTCCACAAGCCTTGTACCACAATACAGCAGTCCGAATTTCTTCGATCTCGCTTCCATATCGATCGAGCAACCAAGCCAACACCACTTTTAACGATTCACCGGAATCCACGAGATCGTCGACGAGTAAAACCCGTTTTCCCAACATCGGCGAACTCATCGTCAAATGTTCCGCGATCGAAATTGCGCCTCGTTCTCGTCCTTCCGTCCCACCGTAAGAAGATGTGGCGAGGATGGCGAGGGGACACTGGAACACACGAGAGAGAATATCGCCGACGCGCACTCCACCACGGGCGATACAAACAATTCGATCGAACTTCCACCCAGACTGATAGAGGTTCGCCGCGAGACGTTCGATGAGTTGATGGTATTGCGTCCAAGAGACGTAAAGATCGGACATGATTGCGGTTTAGCCAAAAAAGAAGTTCGGATCGATCGACGGTCTCGTTCGTGCGTCGAGTACGCGACATCGATCGGGAGTGACCTCCTATGGGAAACAATAGCCGAAAAATTATCGATCGAGGGACTGTCCGTAAAAGTCTAATACTCGAATTCCATCCCAAAGATGTTGGTAGTCCGCCACAAAATCCTCATGAACGGGATGGGAACGATAACGATCGAGATCGGCTAAATTTTCAAATTCCATATAAATCGCCAGATCGTAATCTCCAATGTGAACGGGTCGATCGTCACGGGCCGTTTCCCCAAATTCAAGGGTTAACACACCCGGAATTTTTTGAAGTTGGTACAATCCCACTTCAACGAGTTCGTCGATTTCAGCTTGAGATACTTCCGGCTTGAGATCGACTAGCACGATATGACGAACGATCGACGAGTTAGCATGACGGCGCTGGACTTCCCTGGACACGGGAAGGCTAACGCTGAAAGAGCCGAGTGTCAGTCCCGTTAAAAGTATTGAATAGACGTTCACGTTGACCTTTCTACTCGATTTCGATTTGGCTGTCGGGTGAAGTTGCAGACTCCACCCGAAACAAACTAGGCGCCAGAAGTCGATTTTGCACGAGGATCGGTCAAATCCAACGTAGCTGCAACGCTCGATCTCGTTTGACCGATCTCATACCATTTTTAAAAATTCATGCCATAGATGTCTGTAGGGGCGAACGGTGTTCGCCCAAGTTCAGCCGAAGATCTCTAGCAGAATTATCGAGAAATGGTATCAGAAGCTCCGATCGGGACAACTCAGCTGTAGCCAAGTGACGACATTTCCACCAGACGGATTTCTCTGTGATTGGGGGTTTGGATAGAAACCTTCAGAAACCTAACGTTCGGAAACTTAACGCGCGATTTCGCGGAAAATCACCTCGAGAATCTCAGTTGCACCCTGTTCGCGCAAGCGGTTCGCCAGCGTCACGCCTAGGGTTTCTGCATCCGTAGCGTTCCCCGTCACGGAATCCTTCACCAGTTGCTGTCCGTCGAGACTCGCCACCATTCCCGTGAGCGTGAGCTGTTCGCCCTCGATCGAGGTATTCACGCCGATAGGAACCTGACAGCCGCCTTCCAACGTCCGCAGAAACGCACGTTCGGCGAGACAGCGTTGCGTCGTCGGAACGTGTTCGATAACTTTGAGGAGTTCGAGAACTTCCGAATCGCCGTCTCGACATTCGATCCCTAACGCTCCTTGTCCGACGGCGTGAAGCGAAATTTCGGCGGGGACGACTTGATGAATACGATCGGCCATTCCCAATCGCTGCAATCCCGCCACGGCGAGGATAATCGCATCGTACTGTCCTTCGTCCAATTTCGCGAGGCGCGTGTTGAGGTTGCCGCGAATATCTTTAAATTGGAAATGGGGGTAGTGGTGACGCAGTTGCGCCAGGCGACGCAGCGAAGAGGTTCCGATAACTGCACCTTCGGGAAGGGTTTCGAGTTGTTTGTCTTGATGCTTCTCGTGAACGACGAGCGCATCAGCGGGATTTTCCCGTTCCGTCACACATCCTAAGATCAGCCCTTCGGGAAGATTGGTCGGTAAGTCTTTGAGGGAGTGAACGGCGAAATCCGTTTCGCCTTGGATCATTCCGACTTCGAGTTCTTTGGTAAACAAACCCTTATCGCCGATTTTCGCCAACGCAACATCGAGGATTTTGTCGCCCTGGGTACTCATCGTGTGGATTTCAAAGGTGCGATCGGGATAGCTTTCTTGCAGTCGATCGCGCACCCAGTGGGTTTGGACGAGGGCGAGTTGGCTTTTTCGAGAACCGATGCGAATCGTGCGGGGTTCGGCAGAAACAGAGGAAGTCATGGAACGGTTGCTACAAAACAGGCTCGATCTAGAATACCGCAAGAGGGGGGGGTCGGGACGTTACGAAATCCGACGTTCCCGAACGGAGATCGAGTAGCTGTTCCTATCGATCGATCTCGTCTGGATTTTCCCACGCCACCGACAACTCGCTTAACGGTTTTAACTCCGTTCCCGGATAGTAAAACGCCAAAATCTCGCGGCTGGATTTTCCCACATCGGCTAAATGATACGCCCCGGTTTGACTCAACCCGACACCGTGTCCGAATCCACCACCGACAAACCTATAACCCCAAAGTGTTTTGTTTCCGTCTTTTTCTTCGTAAATCGGCTCGATATAGAATAAGGTACTGATCGGCGGGTAAAACGCATTGCGGATTTCGTCGTTGGGAATTTCGATAACGCCTGTATCCGTGGTAATTGTCATCTTCAAGATGCGCCCCGATACCGCTCGATCGACGATCTCGACGCTTTGGATTTTGGAAAAATCGATCGAGCGATTGTTTCGCTGATAATACCGCTTCAAAAACTCGGTCATCTCCTTTAAACTCGTCGCCTCTCGCCAGCGAAACGTATCCCACTTCGACTCGTTAAACCCGTCTTTCAACGCCATAAACGCGCGCAAGTTCCCTTCGTCGTTCAAGGGTTTCGCCGCCAAATCCCACACTGCATTGACGGAATCGATAACAGCGGTAAGGTACGGACGCGCTTGGCCTTCCCAAATATCTTCGTAAGGTGCGGTGACACCGCCTGTCGTGGACGAATACAACGCATCGATGGGTTCGCCTTCGTCCGTCAAAATTTGTCCCGCTGTCGCTTCGATCGCGCGATCGGCGGTTTTGACGGTGTAATCTAATCCCCAATACACCTGACAGTGAGTGTCGGCGCAAAGTTGGTAATCGTCGATCGAGAATCGATGCAGGTTCCGAATTGCATAAGTTCGCGCGATAATTGCCTGTGCTTTCACCGCTTCGTAGGGGGCGTTCGGGCCGATTTCGTGGGGAACGACACCGCGCAAATAGGTTTCGATAGGAACCTCGTTAACTAAGGTATAACTTCCATAGGCGTTCGGTTGTAAGCGCATCCGTCCGCCGTAAGTGCGCTCTCCGTCACGGTCGATCGCGCGAATGTTTCCCGAACTCACGGTAACGTCTAAGGTGTCGCGATTGTAGCGAAAACCATCCGCCACCCAACTCGCTTGAAGCTTTCGATCGAGAACTTGATTTTGCAGATACGCGATCTCGTATCCCTGTTGTTCGAGACTTTCGACTAACAGTCGCCGCAGCAGAGGCGATCGATAAACCTCTCGTTTCGCCCAAACTTCCCAAATATCGCTCGGTTGCGCGATTTCGACTTCAATTCCTCGATCGATCCATTCTTTCGCATCCTGTTCGGCGTTCTCGAAGCTGCGATGGGTACTCAACACCACCCGTTCGTCTAACACCAATTCGGATAATGGCTTCGGGACGATTTCCAACTTCAGTTCGGGGAGTTGTTGAGTTTGCGTCGTTCCATCGCCTCCCAGAAATTCAACAACGAGCGATCCTTGCGTCGGTTTCAACGTCAACGTATCACCCGCCTTTTCGCCGAATCGCTGCACGATACCGACTTGAATCGCAAATTCCTCGGCGATGCTGACGCGGGGAAATCCCAACTCAACGAGGGCGAACAGAACAATAATGAAAGGGTGTGGTTTCTGCGCCCTTTCCCGAGTTGAATGTCTTTGGCGGTTTCTTGACATCTGCGTCCCAAAACTTCTCGCCACTTTGTAAGATAGCAAATCGTGACCCAGGAGTTTCGCGCGTGCCAATCGAATTCGTCGAACGTATCGATACGTTATTTATCAGCCTCATCGCGAGTCTTTCGGTTGTGGGTATCGTTCTCGAACTGAGATCGATCGAGCGATATTGGAATCGAGGCTGTCAAACGACGGCGAAAGTGGTTCGCTTGCTCTCGTCAAACCTGGGAAACGAGGCGATCCCCCTCGAACAACTCGACGATCGCGTCGTGCGCTGGCTTCTCGAACATCTTGACGGCGAGATTGAAGGAAACACGCAATCGAGTTTTCGTCCTCGTCGTGAAGGACACCGTTTCGTCTTACTCCGCTATCCCAGCATTCTCGATCGAGGCGTTCCCCGAAGTCCCGTTGCGTTTGCGCCGACACTTTTGACGGCGTTAGGAGTATTGGGAACGTTTACCGGGATTTACTTAGGATTGCAGCAAGTCAGTTTGGACTCGATCTCCGCGACGGAAACCCTTCTCGCCACGAGTACGCAACTCCTTGCGGGAATGAAGGTGGCGTTTTTTACGTCGCTGTGTGGGTTGGGAAGTGCGAGTTTGTTCGTGGTGTTGTTGGCGATCGGCGATCGCGTGCGGTTGGGGCGGCGAAATATGCTTCGATCGACGTTAAATCGCATTGCATTTTTAGAGTCGCCAGGACGAATCCTCTCTCGCTTGACGACGGGAACGCAAGGAATCGAGGAATTGCGCCAAATTCGACAACTTCAAACCGCGCAGTTGGAGGTTTTGCAAAGCCGCATCGCACCGGGAGAAATCCCAACGCAGCCATCACCGGACTCTCTCCCCACCGAACAAATCGAATCGATCGCGCAGCAACTCCAACGCAGCGGCGATCTAACGGAACAAACGCACGCGGCGATTTTACAGTGGGGGGAAACGCTGCAAACGTCGGTGTCGCAACTGGTGGAATCGATCGAGGCGTTTCGCGAAATGCAACACGACACGATCGATCGATTACAGGGGTTTTCCGAACGGCTCGATCGATCGTTAGACAACTTCCAAACGCAGACACAGGCGGCGTTAGCGGAAAGTACGCAACTCCAAAAATCGCTTCTCGACGACGTTCGCCAGCGCACGCAGGATATCTTAGAGCGCAGTCAAGCGGCGTTTTCAAGTCAATCAGACGTTTTACAAGCGGTTGGCGACGAAACGGTGAAAACGATGGAAACGTCACGCGCTCAGTTAATGGCGAGTTTGGAAAGCCTCGACGGGATGTTTCGAGAAACTCGTCAAATTGTTGAAGAAGAGTTACAGCGGTTTCGTCTCGATTACCAATATGGATTGGATAACTTTTTTTCTCAGCAAAACGAGTTGTTGAAGGAGACGTTAATCAAGCAGCGTCAGAATTTAGAGGAAGTCGGCGAACATTTCGTACAATCGCTATCGGAAGACGTGCAACAATTGGGAAATGGAGATCGATAAATGGACGGTTGGTCGAACGGCGAAGTTGAAGTATCTCACCTCGAAGAAGATTCGGGAATATGGCTTTCGATTGGCGATCTCATGTCGGGGTTGTTGATGTTTTTTGCCTTGCTGTTTATTACCGTTATGGTACAGTTGAAGCAGTATCAAGAGGCGATCGATCGATTGCCTGTCGTCGTCCTCAACGCTATTGAAAAGGATTTGAGCGGTGAAGATATTCGCGTCGATCCCGACACGGGTGACGTGAGTATCGGCGACTGGATTTTATTCGACAAAAACAGTGCGGAACTTAAAGCAGAAGGAAAGCAATTTTTAAAGAATTTTATTCCGATTTATAGTGATATTATTTTCTCGAATCCAGATTTTGAAAGTCAGATTGTTCGCGTGATCGTTGAAGGTCACACGAGTTCCGATGGCGACGAAATCGAAAATTTAAAACTGAGCTTAAATCGATCTTTAGCTGTTTCTAATTATATCTTTTCTGAAGAATTAAAATTTAAAAATAAAGATAAATTTTTGCAAAAAATTCTAACATCGGGGCGAGGCGAACTCGATGCTATTCAAGCAGCAGACGATCCGATCGATCGAAAAGTGGTCTTTCGCTTCCAACTCAAACGTCCCAACTTTCAAGAATTTCTCTCTCATTCCGGTACGACCGATCCTGAATAACGTAGTTCGTTCGTCAATCGTCGTCTTCGGCTTCCGCTTCTGCTTCTTCTTCCATTTCTACCTCCTCGATCGTCTCCGTTTGCAACAAAATCTCTCCCTCTCGAACGACCACGAGCTTCAATTGCAACACGTTCGCAGTATAGGTGGTACTCTGCGCGATCGCTCGCACTTCCACTTCTCCATCTTGAGCGATAAGCTGTTCTAAAAACAGCGAAATGGTCTCCGGTCGACCGTCCCCAATTCGGAGTCGTTCCGCCAAAATTCCCTGACGTTCCGCCTTGAACCGAACGGCTTCCACGAGCCAATAAATGTTCTGAATCGCCTCTTCGGGGGTCGAGCTGGCTAAATCGATCGAGGTGGTGGCGATTGCTTCTCCTTCTTCAAAAATCACTTCGTTGCGGATCACTTCAAAGAAAACTCGGACGTTTTCTTCTCCCGAGATGTAGTTTCCCGAAGACATCACCCGCACGACATATTCCTGACTGTCGGACAATCGATCGAGCAATCGATCGACTTCTTCACCCTCCACTTGAACCGTCGGTTCTTCGGGGGGATCGATTCCCGGCCGTGTCAGTTGGAGCGCCACGCGATCGGCTTCTTGCAACAACGCCAATACCGCGCGTTCAGCTTGTTCCCAGTCCACGACGCGCACCGTCGCCGATGCTAACACCTGTCCGCGACCGATAGCCACGCGCCGCTCTCGCAACAGTTGAAAGTTTTGTTCCAACACCTGAACTTGCTGTTCTAAGACGATTTGCTGTCGTTCCAATTCATCGAGGAGCCGTTCCCGTTGGGCGAGTAATTGGTCTTGTCGGGCCAGTTCCCGTTCCTGACGTGCGAGAAGGTCTTGGTTGCGTTGAATTTCTCGATCGCGCAATGCGAGTTGCTGTCGAACCCGTTCGGTTCGATCGAGCAATTCTTGTCGTTCGGCCTGTAACTGCTGAATTTCCGCCTGAAGCCGTTCCCGCTGCGAGATCGTCTGACTCAACTCCTGCTCGATGCGAGCGATTTCCGCCTCCGCTTGTTGGCGCTGTACGTCCGCCTCGTTCAACCGAACCTCCGTTTCGAGCAGTTGTGCTTCCGTTTGCACTTGCTTTTCCAGAGAGATCGCCAAATCCTGCGAGACCTTCCGCAACGCTTGATTGAGAGAGCTGAGCCGTTGTTGCGCCGCGCGCTGTCGGTTGTGCGCTTCCGTCAGTTCGATTTCGACCTGTTCCTTTTGATGCTGCGTCTCCTGTAAGTCGCGCCGCGCTGAATACAAATCCTGCTGAATTTCTTCGAGTTCGAACAATCCCGTTCGCAGTTGCTTGTCGATCGCCAGTAAAATCCCCAAAGTCGAAGCCGAAATTAAGCCCCCCGTCACGATCGTCACCAGCGTCGCCGTACTGCGCGGACGCAGGTTAAACAGGCTCAATCGAGCTTTTCCCACCTTCGTTCCAATGCGATCTCCGGCGGTGGCGATCGCGCAACCGAGTACCAACATCGCCACGATCAAAACGTACCCGGTGGTCATTTATCCCCACAACACTCCTTAAGAGACGGATGCACCGCCCTCGATCGTACCGTTCCCCAACTCTTCTCGCACGCACGCTCTCGTGAAGAGCTGTTACGGACAGAGCGTTCGCTCGTCAATACAAGCCGAGGATTTGCGATTGTGCCATCGATCGGGCATCGAATGCAACACCGACACCTCGATCGATAGCGGTTGCGATCGCACTCCGCATGGGAGATCCGTTCCCATAGCGGGACGATCTCGATAAGGCTCGAAGCCAAATCCTCTAGGTAAACTGCTGGCTCAGAGCGACAGGATTGTGAACGGTAATTTTTTTCTTGTGGATCGAAATCATTTTTTCCTGACGCAGGTCGCCGAGCAACCGCGTAACCGTCACCCGGGTCGAACCGATGGCTTCCGCAATGGCTTGGTGAGAGAGCTTTAAATCGATCGTAATGCCATCCGGGCTCGGAATGCCGAAATCCCGACACAAAATCAATAGAAAACTCACCAACCGCGATCCCATATCTCGGTGTGCGAGTGTTTCGATCATCATCTCCGTTTGCAAAATCCGAGACGACAACCCTTGCAACATCAAAATCGAGAGATCGGGATCTTCCTTGAGCGCTTTTTCCACCTGTTCGATGGGAACCGACAGCAACTCTACGGGGGTAAACGCGACGGCGTGATAAAAACGGTCCGATCGATGTCCCGTAATCAGAGATAGAACGCCGAACACGCTGTTTTCCCGCAGCAGCGCCACCGTAATCTCTTCTCCCGCCTCATACACGCGGGACAGCTTCACCGCCCCTTTGAGCAGGAAATACACCCGCTCGGCGGGATCGCCGGGAAAAAAGATGGTTTTCCCGCGTTCGTAAGACTCAACGACGGGTGGAAACGTTCCGCTACCCATTTGGCGGAATACTGCTGCTAGTGGTCTGTCTTGCATTGCTACCATCTTCCTTCCCCTATCCAATGCCGTTAGGTGGCAGACTATCTGCTCGAGCGAGAACGGCAGATAAATTTAGATTCACTCGCCTGTTCGGGCTAATGTCTCGCACTCTCCTTAAACTACTTAAATTGACTCTTCAAAAAAAATTGGTAAAATCCGATACTCCTCCTATCGCTCTAGAGCAAGTGTAGAGTTGCTTCAACGAGCATCTTTCCCCACGATTGTAGAATCTTTACGCAACTAATAGTGATATCTTGACAATATCTTAGCCAAAATCTCGGAAATCTCGAAGTCAACGGTCAGTCTCGAGGGATGTTCCCGTCGAACCTGCCTCGAGACTGACGAACGACCAACATTCATCAAACTATGCTGGATCTCACTGGAAAACACGCATTAGTGACGGGAATTGCCAATAACCGTTCGATCGCCTGGGGTATCGCTCAGCAACTCCACAAAGCTGGTGCGGATCTCGGTGTCACCTACCTCCCCGACGATCGAGGCCGCCACGAAAAGAAAGTCGAGAGCCTCGTCGAACCGCTTTCTCCGAGCCTGTTTCTGCCCTGCAACGTTCAAAATGACGACCAAACCCGCGATCTCTTCGATGCGATTCGAGACAAATGGGGAAAACTCGATATTTTGATTCACTGTCTCGCCTTCGCCGGGAAAGACGAACTGAGTGGTGATTTCAGCGACACGACTCGCCAAGGTTATTTAAGAGCGCTCGAAATCAGCTCTTACTCGCTCGTTCAAATGGCAGCCCTCGCCAAACCGCTCCTGTCTGATGGAGCGAGCATCGTTACGCTTTCTTATCTCGGCGGCGTGCGCGTTATTCCCAACTATAACGTTATGGGAATTGCTAAAGCTGCGCTGGAGATGAACGTGCGTTATCTCGCTGATGAATTCGGGCCCCAAAACGTCCGCGTTAACGCGATCTCTGCCGGGCCGATTCGCACTCTTGCTTCTTCTGCAGTTGGTGGCATTCACGAGATGCTCCGTCACTTCGAGGAACGCGCTCCCCTCCGTCGCACGGTGACGCAAACGGAAGTTGGCAACACAGCGGCTTTCCTCTGTAGCGATCTTTCGAGTGGTATTACAGGACAAGTTCTGTACGTTGATGCCGGCTACGAAATCCTCGGGATGTAGTTTTTAGGTGGAGAGGAGATGAGGAGGTGGGTCATTCGTTTCACTCCATCTCTCCATCTCCTCATCACTCATCGTCTCCGGCGAGATCGATCGATGCGTCGAAATCTAAGGACGTTTGCGATGGAGGGGTCTCGATCGTTTGGGTTTGCAGGGGAGGCGTTGTATCTCGTCGTTGAATTTGGATTTGATGCAGTCTCGGGCCGGCGGCAGAAATGACTTTAAATTCGAGGTCGTCGTAATTCAATCCTTCGCCGATCTTCGGGATTTTTTGCATCTGATAAATTAGAAACCCTCCCAGCGTTTGATAGTCGTCGATGAGCGGGAGCTGAAGATTGAGGACTTCGTTGACTTCTTCGAGGTGCAGTTGGGCTTGAACGATAAAGGTTCGATAGTCGATCGTTTGCACGCTGACTTCTTCGGTATCTTCGTCTTCGGCAATGTCGCCGATAATTTCGGCAATTAAATCTTGCATGGTAATTAAGCCGGCTGTTCCGCCGAACTCGTCAACCACCATGACCATCGGTTGAGTCGATCGCTGTAACGTGGGGAGTAATTCGCTTAAGGGCGTGTATTCAGGAACAAAGCGAGCTGGACGCACCCAAGGTTGAATCGGGGTGTCGAGAGAAATTTCGCCTCGGGATAGAGGCTCGGCCAATTCTTTGAAGTGAATGATGCCTCGCACGTCGTCGAGGGATTCGCCGATGACGGGATAGCGGGAATGTCCGCTTTGGGCGACTTCTTCGAGGAGTTGTCCGAAGGTGGCATCGCTAGACAAAGCTGTAATTTGGGTTCGCGGTACCATCACTTCATCGGCTGAAACGTCGCCGAACTCGAAAATATTGCTGAGGAGTTCTCGTTCTTCGGCTTCGAGTCCTGTCGATTCGCCTTCCAGGGCAATGATGCGCTGGAGTTCTTCGGGGGTAACTCGACTGTACCAGCTTCGATCGACGTCGCGAATTCCCACCAGCCGCAGGAGCATACGGGTGGATTGGTTGAGAATCCACAGAAACGGGTTGAAAAACTGCGCGATGGCTAAACTCGGCGGCCCGAGCAACCGGGCTAACTGTTCGGCGTACCGCAAGGCGACGGATTTAGGACAGAGTTCGCCGAGGACGATTTGTAAATAGGCGATCGCAATGAAGGCGATGGGAATGGCGAAGGTGTGGGCGAGAACCTGTCGCGTGACTTCAGACAGAGGTAATGCGGTCAAAATCGCCGCGATGAGGACAGCCATGGTTCGTTCGCCAATCCACCCGAGGGCGAGACTCGATAGGGTGATGCCCAATTGAGTGGTCGAAAGGAGTCGATCGATATCTCGCTGGAGTGCTTGAACGGTTTTCGCGGGAATGTCTCCGGCATCGACGAGTTGGTTGATACGCGATCGACGCACGGACACCATGGCAAATTCGGCGGTGACGAAAAAGGCGTTGATGGCGATCAGTCCCATGACGGATAGTAATCGCGACGTTATCGATCGAACGGTCAAAGCCACGTCTGCATCTGACAAGCTCCAAGCCGGGGCCGCCGCCAGCGCCCAAGCGAGAGCCACCAGGAAGAGATAGTACCCAATCGACACCCAAATGCTACTCGATGCAACAACGGTACGACGATCGTTCGATCGACGGATTGAACAGTCCCCGAGCGGGTTCATAGGCGCTGAGCGGTTTGTCCTTCCAAAGTTGTCGTTCGATCGCCGTTAAATTTCATCTCCGACGACCTCGCTCGAACCGCTGCCAATTTGGGCTTCAACTTGTTTGAGAACGTCGACTTCTTTTAAAAACTGTACGGTTCCGCCGGGGGTGCCCCCTTCTGGGCGGTTGTTGGCAAAATTGCCGTTCGGCCGGAAATCAGGCTGTGTGACTCCCTTCAGTGCTTCGCGTCCGAGAGAAAATCCCCACATCGCACTCGCCACGCCCGCGCCGATCGTCAACAACAGCAACGCGACAGTTAAAACTACGGTAAAGTTGATTTTCATGGAACTCTCAGGAATTTCTTCGCCCGAGCGCGAACGATACTCTGAATCGAGTGTAGCGGAAGTCGGCACGATCGCGATACACTATAGGATAAAGATCTTTCGGGCGGTTGGCCGAGCGGTTTAGGCAGCGAACTCATAATTCGCCTTAGGCGGGTTCAACTCCTGCACCGCCCATTGAGCGAGGAGATCGAGCTTTCCAGAAGTTCGATCTCCTCGGTATCAGCAGTTTCATCGATCGATAATGAATTCGCTCCCACGAACGGGGGGATTTCCACCGGTTCGATAGAGGGTGTCGAGACTGCTGTTGAATGGATTGAGTAAATCGGGCGTCCGCAAATACGGATCGTAAGTATTCTGCTGCTCCAGAACGTCTCGGTAGAGGACGTAGATGAGTTCGCCGTCACGGGTGATTTCGTTTTCGGGATACGAGAAAAACATCGATTCGATCTGACGTCCGAGATTGCGGTTGTCGAAAAAGTTAGGATTATGCTCGAAATAAGCACGCTCGAAGGCTTCGGGAATCGTTAGGGTACGCAAGCGTCGCATTTCTATACCCGAAACGGTTGCTTCGGGATCGCTCAATTGCGCCCGAGCTGGCTGGGAAGCCCCCAGTCCAAAGACCATCGCGACTCCGAGCGCACTCGTCAGACTGATCCAACGGTTCATGATTGCGTCATCTCTAAGGTTTGTCTCGATACTAGCTTACGATCGAAAAATAGGTTTTAGAATGCTCGAGGTTCGCCGGGTGGTGTGGCGGTGAGGAGATGAGGTGGTGAGGAGATCGGGAGAGGGGCGAGAAGACTCGAGTCCCAAGTGTCACTCAAAAATGACGGTCGTGCTGACTGATAACTTTTTAGCTCTTGCTGCTTCACACAACACGCTTCATGCTTCATCGTCCAAGCTAAACTCCGTGATTTCACTGAAACTAATCCTCAAAATTTTTATTGTTGAAAACAACTACTTCAACATACGAGTATGTACGTATTATTAAATATCAAAAATATTTGACATGACAAAATATACGTATGTTCGACTACCTTAGACAATAACCCAAAAAACAAGTATGTATTAGATTTTAAGTATACTAACGTCTCGCATCATACAGAATCTGGAAGCAGGGATCGCGAATTTTAGGCAAAAATAGCCAAACCTTGACAGGACTTGCTGTAACTAGAATCACATTCATCGAAGATCTAGTATTGATGAAAATTTATTAAAGTACATGAAATTCTTGTTTTAGCTCGACACCCAATCAAAAGAAAGGCTATGATGGAGTTGAAGCGTCAGATCGATTATCTGGAAGTTTAACAAAACCCATTAAGGAGCTTTTTACAATGGATCGCAAACAGTTTCTCTTTTCTAACAACCCGTATCACGGGAAAGTCGAACCCGAACATCCCGAAGTTTTATTATTCAATGCGAACTTACAAGAATTCGCCGTACAAGTCGGCTATATTAGCAGCCTGGAAACCGGTGGCAAGCTATCCCCTGAAGAAGCTTATGCCGAAGTGAAAGCCCTTTGGAAAGAACTCAAACACTCCACCAAAGAATTAGGGATCGCCAATCGTCCTGACGCTATATAAGTCATACCCGGCCTCGATCGATTTCTCCGTCGCGGTAAAATGCAAAGCACGAACGACAGAGGGGATGTACTGGTAGATGACTGCTTCGATCGCCCAAGATGCCATCGAACTGCTGCTCGATCTAGCCGAACGTGGCGAGATCGATCCGTGGGACGTACAAGTTATCGAAGCGATCGATCGACATTTGAGCCAGCTCACCCCAAGCCCCGTTCCGAGTAACGGAAGCCGAGCGCCCTACGAAGCCGACCTTTCCCGTTCCGGACAGGCTTTTCTCTACGCTTCAATGCTGTTGTGGCTCAAAGCCGATACCCTCGTTCGATCGGCCGAACTCATCAAAGACGAAGCCACCGAAGACTTCGACGAATCTTCCTGGCTGGGCGATGGCGATCCCGAGCAACTTTCCTTACCGTTGCGTCTCGAAAAACAATTGCGCCGCCGAGCGGTTGCGCCGCCACTGCGGAAGCGCCCCGTTTCACTCCCCGAACTGATCGATCAGCTACAGCTGATTGCCAAGCAACTATCCGACGGCCCGCCTCGCACTCGATCTCGCCGTAGCTTTTCGTCTTCCAAACGTCAGGCCGCCCGCGAAATCGGCCAGCTCGCCCACGAAGAAAATCTGACCGAAACCGCTGCCGAGATCGAGCAGTTCCTCCTCGAAAATTGGTCGGACATTTCCGAAGGACGAGAATGGGTCGAGTTCGATCGACTCCTCGATCGATGGACGCCAAACGCAGATGCCCGAGGAGATCTCGCACACCGCCAAGTGGCCGTCTTTTGGGCGCTATTACTCCTGTCGTCCCAATCCAAAGTCGAACTCTCCCAAGACAAGTTCTATCGAGATTTAAAAATTCGTGCCATTGCCCCCACCGAAACTGCCTCTGACGCGTTTCCCCACTCCGATTTCAGCGATCGTGTCGTATAGTGAGAAGACTTGCCGTTAGCTTTCTCGGCGGGAAGCCCCGCGCTGTAGGCGAAGCCTCAGCGTCGGGATGATAGCCGAGTCCATCGGTTTCGGGTCTTACAATAGATGTCAATGGCGAAACAGGCTAAATGACATTTCGAGCTTTTCGATACCGCTTCTATCCCACGGCCGAGCAAGAGTCCCTCCTGCGGCGGACAGTGGGATGTGTGCGCCTCGTCTACAACAAAGCCTTGGCCGCGAGATCGCAGGCCTGGGAAGAGCGACGGGAGAAGGTGGGGTATCGCGAAACCTCGAAGAGGTTGACACAATGGAAAAAAGAAGAGGAATTACAGTTTCTTCGGGAAGTCTCGGCCGTTCCCCTTCAAGAAGGATTGCGGCATCTCGATAAGGGATATACCCACTTTTTCGCCGGACATGCTAAGCCTCCCCGATTCAAAAAGAAACGGAAGGGAGGTAGCGCCACCTTTACCAAAGCGGCGTTTCGGTGGCGAGACGGTGCGCTGTATTTGGCCAAATGTAACGAACCCCTTAACATCCGGTGGAGTCGCCAACTTCCGAAAGGGGCAGAACCCTCTACCGTCACGGTGCGACTCGAACCCTCGGGACGCTGGCACGTCTCCATCTTGGTAGACGATGAAACCGTTCAGCCGCTTCCCAAGTCCGAGAAAAGCGTCGGGGTCGATGTGGGAATCGCCCATCTTGCCATCACCTCAGATGGCGAAAAGGTGGAGAATCCTCGCCACTTGACGAAGCATTACAGACGCTTGAGGCGCGCCCAAAAAGCCCTGTCTCGCAAGATGAAGGGTTCTCGCAACCGAGAGAAGGCGCGTCGAAAAGTGGCCAAAATTCACGAAAAAATTCGCGATTCTCGGAACGACTACCTGCACAAACTGACAACCCGCCGGGTGCGTGAAAACCAAACGATCGTGGTGGAAGACTTGTCGGTTAAAGGGATGGTGAGAAATCCTAAACTCGCCCAACACATCTCTGATTGTGCGTGGGGAGATTTGGTCAACCAACTGGACTATAAGTGCCAGTGGTACGGACGTACTCTCGTCAAGGTCGATAAATGGTTCCCGAGTAGCAAATTGTGTTCGAGTTGCGGACACAAAGTTGATTCGATGCCGTTGAGTGTCAGAGAGTGGACTTGTCCGAACTGTGGGACGGTTCACGACCGGGATATCAACGCCGCACGGAACCTTTTGGCGGTGGGACACACCGTTTCAGCCTGTGGAGCGAGTGTAAGACTTGAAGGACATTGTTCCGGAGAGCAACGGCGAAAAACCCGCAAGGGAAAGAAGCAGGAACCTAAATCGTGAGGTTTGGGAATCCCGCGCTATACGCAAAGCGTTAGCGCCGGGAGGAGGTCAATCTCCCTAACTCGTCAAGGTGGGTGCTACTCTATCATCAGAAGCGACCGCATCGATCTACGGGTCGCACGCACCCGAACCGATCCCGCTGAAAACCCAGCACGATCTAAGTAGACTGAGGGCCTGAAGAGATAAATTCGTATGAAAGCGATGATTTTGGCGGCGGGGAAAGGAACCCGCGTTCGTCCCATCACCTACACGATTCCCAAACCGATGATTCCCATCCTGCAAAAGCCAGTGATGGAATTTCTCGTCGAATTACTTCGCCAACACGGTTTCGACGAAATCATGGTGAACGTCAGCCACCTGGCGAACGAAATCGAAAACTACTTCCGTGACGGTCAGCGATTCGGCGTACAAATCGGTTATTCCTTTGAAGGGAAAATCGCCGATGGCGAACTCCTCGGGAAAGCCCTGGGGTCTGCGGGGGGGATGAAGCGTATTCAAGACTTCTGCCCGTTCTTCGACGATACCTTCGTGGTGTTGTGTGGTGATGCACTGATCGATCTCGATATCACCGCTGCCATCGAATGGCATCGTAAAAAAGGCGCGATCTCAACCGTCATCCTCAAACCCGTTCCCAAAGAGGAAGTTTCGAGCTACGGCGTAGTCGTCACGGACGACGAGGGACGAATTAAAGCCTTCCAAGAAAAACCTTCGGTCGAAGAGGCTCTCAGCAACAACATCAACACGGGGATTTACATCTTCGAACCCGAGATTTTCGACTACATCCCATCTGGGCAGGAATACGACATCGGTGGCGACTTGTTCCCCAAGCTCGTGGAAATCGGTGCGCCGTTCTACGGGTTGAGTATGGATTTCCAGTGGGTCGATATCGGTCGCGTCCCCGACTATTGGAAAGCCATTCGCAGCGTGTTACTCGGCGACGTGAAAAACGTCGGTATTCCCGGGCGCGAAGTCATCCCGGGTGTGTATACCGGTTTAAACGTCGTCGTGAACTGGGACAAAGTCGATATTCAAGGCCCCGTCTACATCGGGTCGATGACTCGCATTGAAGACGGCGTGAAAATCGTCGGTCCGAGCATGATCGGGCCGAGTTGTTGTATTTGTAGCAACGCAACGGTTGATAACAGTGTTATCTTTGAATACTCTCGCTTGGGACGAGGGATTCGATTGGTCGATAAGCTCGTGTTCGGTCGCTATTGTGTCGATCGATTGGGCAATGCCATCGACGTACAGGCGGCCGCCCTCGACTGGCTGATTACAGACGCTCGACAAGATCCACCGTCCAAGGTCCCTCGCGAACATCAAGCCATCGCCGAGCTGCTCGGTGGCGACGGTAATGCCCTCGTTTTAGAAGACGATTAAAACAGTGAACCCCACGCCCATGACACCGCACGCCCCCCAAATTGCATCTTACGGGACTTGGAAATCTCCCATCACCTCGGATCTCATTGTTTCGGGAAGTGTCGGTTTGGGAGGTATTGCTTTTGACAGCGACAGCGTTTATTGGATCGAAAGCAGACCCTCAGAAGGCGGACGCAGCTTACTCGTCAGTCGAACGCCCGATGGAACGACCCGAGATATTACGCCACCGGAGTATAAGGTTCGCAGTCGGGTTCATGAATATGGGGGTGGGGCTTGTTTAGTCGATCGAGGAATTGCTTATTTCTCAAATTTTGCGGACGGGCGCGTCTACCGACAACCGATCGAGGGCGTTCCCGAACCTCTCACGGCGGAAGGCCCGTTTTGTTTTGCCAACTTTATCGCCGATCCTTCGCGAGATCGACTGATCGCCATCCGCGAAGACCATACGGGGGACGGTGAAGCGGAAAATACGCTCGTCTCGATCGGATTTGACGGCCGAGTTGACGTTCTCGTCTCGGGAAGCGATTTCTACAGCTCTCCCGCCCTCAGTCCCGACGGACGACACCTGGCATGGCTCAGTTGGAACCATCCGAATATGCCTTGGGACGGAACCCAGCTGTGGGTTGCAGCGATCGAGAAAAACGGTCAGTTAGGAACGCCGAGTGCTATTGCCGGGAAAACTGACGAATCGATTTTTCAACCCCAATGGTCGCCGGATGGCATTTTATACTTCGTCAGCGATCGAGCGGATTGGTGGAATCTCTATCGCTGGACGGGAACGGAAATCGAACCCCTGTTTCCTCTCGATGCGGAGTTCGGGATGCCTCAGTGGGTGTTCGGAATGTCCACCTATGCGTTTTTGGGGTCGCAACGTCTCATTTGTACCTACACGCAACAGGGAATGTGGGAGTTGGCAGCACTGAACCTCAAAACGAAGCGCTTCCAGAATTTAGAAACGCCCTACACGCAAATTTCGGGGGTGCGAGCTTCGGGAAATCGTGTTGCGTTTTTGGGTGGCTCGGGGACGGAAGCGAGTCGTCTGGTGTTGATGGATGTCGATCGAGACGACGTGCAAATTTTGCGTCGGTCGACAGATTTAGATATCGACCCCGGCTATCTCTCGAAACCAGAACCCATTGAGTTTCCTTCGGAAAACGATCGAACGGCTTACGGCTTTTTCTACCGCCCTACCAATAAAGATTATCAAGTCCCCAACGGTGAAAAACCGCCGCTCCTCGTGAAAAGCCACGGCGGCCCCACCGCCAGCACGTCGAGCAGTTTGCGGTTGTCGATTCAGTATTGGACGAGTCGCGGGTTTGCGTTCCTCGACGTGAACTACGGGGGAAGCACGGGATACGGCCGCAAGTACCGCCAACGTCTCGATGGAAATTGGGGGATTGTCGATGTTGATGACTGTGCGAACGGGGCGAAGTACTTAGCAGAAAAGGGATTGGTCGACGGCGATCGATTGGCGATTACGGGAGGAAGTGCGGGCGGATATACCACGCTGTGCGCTCTGACGTTCCGCAATACGTTCAAGGCTGGGGCGAGTTATTACGGTGTTAGCGATTTAGAAGCGCTGGCTCGGGATACCCACAAGTTTGAATCGCGCTATTTCGATCGATTGGTGGGCCCTTATCCTGAGAAAAAGGACGTTTACGAAGCTCGATCGCCGATTCACTTTGTCGATCGACTCTCTTGTCCGGTCATTTTCTTTCAAGGTTTGGAAGATAAAGTGGTTCCGCCGAATCAAGCGGAACAGATGGTGGAAGTGTTGCGAAAGAAAGGTTTACCGGTGGCTTACGTTCCTTTTGAAGGGGAACAACACGGGTTTCGCAAGGCGGAAAACATCAAACGCGCCCTCGATGCGGAGTTTTATTTTTACGCCCGTATTTTCGGTTATCAACCTGCCGATGATATTGAGCCAGTAGAGATTGAAAATCTCGATTCGTAGCAGTGGTCAATCCGCGTAGTCCAGGCTTCCAGCCTGGTTTTTGCGGGTAAGATTTCCGCACTACGGTTGTCGATCGTTTGACGTTTAGGTTTCTGGGGGAAACTGAAATTTAACCTGAATTTTCATGTTAGTTTCCGCCGAGCCTTCTGTCACGAAGGGAACGCCAGCTTTACCCGCGAATTTCAGACCGAATTCGATCGCGATTTCGGAAACGTTAGCGTTGGCAAAGTTTCGGAACGAATTGACCGCAAACCCAGCATAGCCGCGCATCATCTTGGTGGCTTTGACCATTCGATCTCGTGCCTCTTGTGAAGCACTTTTGCTACCTCGACTCGGACGATCGTCATCTTCTGCATCGTCATCCTCGATCGAATCGAGGTCGATCGGTTCGGCATCTTTCGATTGAATGTAGATTTCGTAGGTTTCGCCAGTCGTCTCGTCTTCGTAAACCAGCTTTTGTAATGAAACTTCGTCTGTCATGGTTGAGGTTCTCTCGATCGATTGGATAGCACAGTTCCTCTATCATCGTATAAACTCGATTTATCAGCAATCGATCGATTTGACGCGGTATGTCGAAACGCCACGCTTTAGTGATTGGAATTTCAAAGTATCAACACTTAGAATCATTACCAAATGTCATAAATGATGTCAATGACATTGCAACATCTCTACAAACTCTCAATCGTATTGATAATCGATGGGAAGTCGAACGCTATCCATCCACCTATATTGAAGAGCAGAATTGCTACAAACTGAAACAATCAACTGTTCGACACGATAAACTTTTAACAAAAATTGAAACTTTTTTATTTGATACAGCAAGAAATGGAGAGGCTCTTGTATACTTTGCCGGACATGGATTGAGGGTAGCCGGAACGTCATCTCGCATTGCAGCTAAAGGATATCTTGCAACAACTGACAGCCACGACAACGGACAAAATGCTATTTTACTTGCAGATCTAAATCTGCTATTTTCTCAAGCTCGTAAAGAGGCTGGATTAAGCAGTTTAATTGTTATTCTTGATTGCTGTCATGCTGGCATGGCTTTTGAAGGTGTTTTTGAAAAAGAGTGGTTAAAGGGAAACTTTCGTGAGTTCGAGCAAGAAGCTGATTTTGGAATATTAGCCGCTTGTCGCGGACATAAAAAAGCCTATGAAAAAGCCGGTCATGGTCTTTTCACAAAAGCGGTGTTAGAAGGATTAAAATCGCCCAATCCAAACACTGGCATGGTAACATTATTCGATCTAGCCGGATATCTTGGCTTTAAACTGGTTGATTCTGGGCAACAATCTGTCTGTTTAGGGGTTAACGGTCAGAACTTGAAAATTGTTTGTCCAGAAAAATCTTTAATTCAAATTTATTCTGGAAACAAAATTGAACAATTTTTGAAAATTTTCAAAAAATTTAACTATCGTAAATCCGATCGAGTGTTTCAAGAATTCATAGACGAGTCCGATCGACGGGTTGGTGCGTTCTGGATACGGGGAAAACGAGATAGCGCTCAAAAATGGCTGTTGTATCGACTTTGGGTTAACTTTGTTCCTGGCTCGACTCATGCGTTTAAAAAGACATTAAAAATTCGTGCAGGTTCGACAATCACAGAGGTATGGCAACAGATCGGGAGTTGGTTAAATACCAATCCAGAGCCTGCTGCTCTTGTGGAAGAACTGATCG
Source organism: Geitlerinema sp. BBD 1991-9 (assembly GCA_001657325.1). GTDB lineage: Bacteria > Cyanobacteriota > Cyanobacteriia > Cyanobacteriales > Geitlerinemataceae > Geitlerinema. Next base: position 37,678 of record LWRO01000026.1, read on the forward strand.
CTCAATGGCAAAATCAAAAAACAGTTGCGATCGTTTTTTACGAAATCGAGCGCTTGTTAACAGACGACCTGAAAACACTCATTGAAAAATTGTGGATTCCTCTCGTCCAAAAAACCCAAGACGACGATCTCGATACGCCGCTTTTGTTATTTTTCGTCGATTTAGGATGTAAAGGCGAGCGACTTTGCCCGATCGCTTATAGAACTACCTACGACAGCCAACACCCCGAGAAGATTGTTGAACTCACTGCCGACAGGTTTGAAGATCGAGATTTTCGTTGGGCAACAGACCACGGCATAGAACTTCAGCCGTATCTCAACGGACTTTGTCCAACAAAACTGAAGGACAAGGCGATTCAATGCAACCAGCAAACTGACGTTCGACCGCTTGATGTGCTGATCGAACTGTGTGACTATTGCGGTGTTAACTGGGATCGCGATGTTGCGAATAAGTTTCTGGCAAGTTAATCTTCATTTTTCGAGACGATCGAACTATGACTGCTCAATCCAAAACACTGGAATATTGCGGCAAACTGGAGTTTCAACCTAAGCCAGATCGCAAGGCGCGGGTGTTTCCCTATTTACCCGAACCGTCACTTATCGAGGCGGTTAATTTAGCTATTGCACTCGATCGACCGCTTTTAATTCAAGGAGAGCCGGGTTGTGGGAAAACCTTACTGGCTCGCGCGATCGCCTACGAATTTAGCCAGCGATACTTGAAAGGATATGCAGAATGGCCGTTCTTTTGCTGGAACGTGAAATCGAACTCAACCGCTCAGGAAGGTCGCTATACTTACGATGCGTTGGGGAAATTGCGCGACGCTCAGCTCGTGGGAACGCCAGCACTCAATGAATTTCTAGATAACACGCTAAAAAAACAATTGCGCGATCGACTTTTCAAGCCTGAAGGCTATATTAAATGGGGGCCGCTCGGTGAAGCATTACGGGTTGGCGATCGCCGTCCGATTCTCCTCATCGACGAAATTGACAAAGCAGATATCGATTTTCCCAACGATTTGCTATGCGACCTCGAAGAAGGCTATTTCATCGTGGACGAAACGCAGCAAAAAATCCCCGCAGAACCGGGTAAAAACAAGCCAATTGTCATCATCACCAGCAACCAAGAACGCGAACTTCCCGAAGCTTTTCTGCGTCGCTGTTTGTTCTTTTACCTGAAGTTTCCCAAACCGGAAGACTTGCGGAAAATTGTCGATTGTCATTTTCCCCATCCCGATCGAGCAGACATGATTAAAAACGCGATCGAGAAATTTCTCGAAATCCGCAGTAAAGGTCGCAGTCGCAGCCAAGGAAAACAAGCCAGTACCAGCGAACTCCTCGACTGGTTGAGCGTGTTAATCGACGATCCCGACGCGGCGGCGAAAATCGAGAACGTCGCCAACGATCGAGCGCAGCTTGGAATTCTCCTCAAATCCAGAACTGACCTCGATCGAGTCCTCCCCAAACCATCTAAAGATAAAGCGGAGTCGTCGTGAGCGAACTTTGGCCGCCACTCCCGCTGTTTGACTTGTTTCGGGAGGTGCGCGAACCGCTCGGTTTGCGTCCAGATGACTATCATCTTTTGCTGGCTGCACTCGATCGCGGGTTTGGCTGCGAAAGTCTCGACAACCTCAAACAAACTTGTCGCCTGCTCTGGCTCAAAACCAACGATCGACGTACCATCGACTATTTTGAAGCGGTGTTCGATCGATATGTGGCTCAGAACCCACCGCAAACCCGAGAAGAAGAAGATCGCCAACCCGGTGACGGTTCCTCCACGACTGCGATAACGCCTCCCGCCGCTTTGCGTCCTGCGCCAACGGTTCCCCGTCCGCCGAAACCGCCACCGCGTCCTCAACAACCCGATCGACGACCCCTGCAAACCCTCGGTGCGTTGCGCGAAGGCGATCCGCAGCTTCACCAGACTTCCGCCGAAGGCTATATCCTGAAACCGACAGATTTTCCGTTTCAACCCCATCTCGCGCGTCGGAGTTGGCGGCGACTCCGACAAATCGCGCGTCTGGGAACGACGGGAAAAGTTGATATTCCAGCGACAATCTCGGCCATTGCTCGCGATCGAGTCTGTTTGACTGTCCCCTTGGAACCGAAGCGGGTTAACCTCGTCGAACTCGTCTTTTTTATCGATCGAGATGGGTCAATGGTTCCGTTTCATATTCCCTGCGATCGACTCCTCGCTACCGTCGAAGCCAAACGCTTTTTTCGCGTCGAGCAGTATTATTTTCGTAACGTCCCCGATCGATCGGTTTACCTCCGTCCGAAAGGCGCACAAACTAAGCGGTTGGACGAGTTGCTGCCTTCGCTGTCGGACAGTCGTACCGCCGCGATCGTTCTCAGCGATGCGGGTGCGGCGCGACGGGGTTACAATACCCCCCGAGTGGAGTTGACGGGAGAATTTCTCGAGGCACTGCAACCGTGGGTGAGATCGATCGCTTGGTTGAATCCGATGCCCTCCGAGCGTTGGTTGGGGACGACTGCTGAAGAGGTTCAGAACTGTCTGGAGTCGGTTGGTGGCGCAATGTTTGAACTCAGTCACGAGGGACTGAACGATGCGGTCGATTTCGTCCGGCGTTGAACAGTCAAACCACGATTTCCCGAACGATCGCACCGTCGATCGCACTCAAACTGTCTTCCGTGGGTTTGAGATATAAGGCGATCGCTTCCCGAATATTCGACAGCGCATCCTCGATACTTTCCCCTTCGCTAATGCAACCGGGAAGAGACGGAACCGATACGGTGTACCCTCCCGCTTCACTGGGTTCGAGTAAAACCTGTAGTTTCATGAATGTAAACCGTTTGATGGCACTTACAAATTTTATATCGATTAATCTTGTAGCATGGACGTTGCCCATCTTAGACTTTCTGAGTTGGCATTGCTGAAAGCTATCCAGTTCATTGACCACCTTGAAAGAAGTAGTAGTGCGTTCAGACTAAAATTGTGGGCAGAGCGATCACTCAAGCGTTCCCTACTTTACCCACCCAATTAAGCTAGACGCACTACTAATATTTGACGGCAAGCAATACGAGAATAGTATGAAACATAATAATGCCGCTGAAATCCATAGCTGAACTGTTTCCATACCCTTTAATGGCAACAGTTTCCAAAACAATCAGTCCGTCTGTACCCGGTAGAGTTTACTTCCGGGGTACATTCTGGCTAGCCAGAATGTACTCGCCAGCCATGGACACAGTGACGTTATATCCAGGTAATTTGGTTCGCGTTGTCGGCCGATCCTATATTACCCTCCTCGTTCAACCCGCATCCCTCGTTGTTGAACCCACGTTAACTCGAGAACTAGAGCGAACTCGACGAAAAATCCTCACCTTCCTGAAAACTTACGGGTCGGCACATCTCGACTTGGCTTGTCACGCTGCGTTCCCGTTTGCGGTGACTTCGGAACTGCTCTATTGCTTGCGGGAAAACTTTTTGCCGGAATCTCCCTGGATTGCGGTGGCGGATGTTTTGCTGTCGCCGTGGTTCGAGTCGGTGGGTGACGACCTCTATGAAATGGAACCGGAGGTGCGATCGTTCCTGTTGCAGCAACTCGCCGACGACAGTCGTTTTGGAGAACCTCGTCTGAACGAACTGGCGGACTTTTCGACGGCTTATGTCGGTGCGAAATTGCCTGAAAACCCGAGAGCGACGCGAGATTTTGGGCGAGATTTCGAGTGGATTGCGTTGGCGTGCGTTCGTCCGGGTGACGCGGCGCGTGAGATTGGAAAGCGCCTACGTCGTGCGGTGGCGGAGGGACGCGACGACCAACGCCAGCGTTGGATCGATTTGTTGGTCGGACAAGAAGACGTACTGGGACAACTCGGTCTCGAACCGGCGTTTCTGTTGCAAGAAATCGATGGGCTATCTTCATTTCCTCCTCTGGAACCGTTCGAGTTTGAGGAAGGGTATTTCGAGCGCGTCACAGATAGTAACGATCGTAAAGATAATATCGAGCTTCAATCCTTTGAATTTGAAACTGCTCGAATTGTGACAGGTATTGAAGTCCCAACAAAAGTAAGCACTCATTTTGATGGTGTTATCCAACGCAGTTCCGGTCGAGCGTTTCAGTTCGTCGAAATTCTACCCAACGACGTAACCCTCGAAATGGTGGCAATTCCTGGCGGAACGTTCCTTATGGGAGCGGCGGAAGGTGAAGGCCGCGATTCTGAACGTCCTCAGCATAAAGTAACCGTGCCGGACTTCTTCATGGGGAAATATCAAGTGACACAAGCGCAGTGGCGTGCGGTTGCGACTGGACTCCCGAAGATCGATCGCGACCTCACTCCCGACCCGTCAAACTTTAAAGGGGACGATCGCCCTGTCGAACAAGTCAATTGGTACGAGGCGATGGAGTTTTGCGCTCGGCTCTCTGAGGCAACGGGACGCGACTATCGACTCCCTAGCGAGGCGGAATGGGAATACGCTTGCCGTGCTGGAACGACCACACCGTTCGCGTTCGGGGAGACGATTACACCCGATCTTGCTAACTACGACGGCAACTTCACTTACGGCAACGGCCCGAAAGGAAGCTACTGCGAAGAAACTACCGATGTCGGGAGTTTTCCTGCGAATGCTTTCGGTCTTTACGATATGCACGGCAACGTTTACGAGTGGTGTCTCGATATTTGGCACGACAATTACAAGGATGCACCGAATGATGGCAGTCCTTGGTTAGATGACGAAGCGGAAGAAAAACGTACAGAAAAGAAAGCAAAAGAAAAACGTACAGAAAGCGAAAAGCCCCGGCTCTTGCGTGGTGGTTCTTGGGGCAACATTCCGAAGAATTGCCGTTCTGCGTATCGCTACTGGTACGTCCCGGGCAATCGGAACGGCAACTATGGCTTTCGCTTGTGTTGCTCTGTGGCGCGGACTCTTTCTTAGCCCTTGGCTCTCTTGCCCTTTTGCCCTTTGTTTTTTGTACCTTTTTCTTTCCCGTGCGCTTCGCGCACTTTTTTTTTGAAATTTTGGGCCTTGGACATTTGGGCAAGGCTAACTAACGGGCAAGCGCAGAGGCTTGCCCCCACGGGCTGACTCCTCCAATTACCCCACTTTCGCCGCCCCACACACCACGCGGAACCCGACGTTATAACTGCGAAAATCGGGGCTGTAGTGAATTCGCGTCGCCGAACGACAGTAACCGGGGAAGAACATCCACGACCCACCCCGTAGCGGCCGCGTTGTTTCGTCGCCACCGCTCACCCAAATGCGGCCGTCAGACGGTGCGCCGTCGTAGGTGGGATGCCACAAGTCCGCGCACCACTCCCAAACGTTCCCCAACATATCGTAGAGTCCGAAAGGGTTGGGGAGAAAACTACCGACAACGGTCGTTCGGCTGCGAAAACGCCCCGATCGAGTGTTTCCGTAGGGCGTGCGTCCGTCGAAATTCGCCAGGTTGGTGGTTATCGTGTCGCCGCAATAAAAGGGAGTCGTCGTATCCGCTCGACAGGCGTATTCCCATTCGGCTTCGCTCGGGAGGCGATAGAGTCGTCCAGTTTTGAGAGACAGTCGATCGCAGAATTCGACAGCTTCGTACCAAGAAATATTTTCGACCGGTCGCGCGTATCCTTTGAAAATCGAAGGTTGGCGGGACAAGTGACGGTTAACCGGTGGGAGTGCCGCGACGGCGTTCCACTGAATTTGCGTGATGGGATATTTGCTGATGTAAAACGGATCGATCGAAAGGCGGTGTTGTCCTCGCTCTCGTGGCGAACGGTTTTCTTCAGTATCCGGCGCACCCATCAGAAACGTTCCACCCGCCACCGCCACCATATCTAACGGTGCTTTTTCTCCGAGAGCTTCAGTGTAGAAAACGCACTCGGAACGATCTCTTGCTATTTCAACGCCAAGGTCATTGAGTTTAGCAGTTTCAAACGCATATCGAAAAAGTTGGAGCGGTGTCTTTAATGAATAGTCTAGCGTCGTTAGCGTTGTGAAATCGTTCGGCATCGAGCGCGTCTCCTCAAACATATTCGGTCTCGTTTCCTAGTAGATTCAGTCGTTTTCGCTGTCGTTGCTGCAACTTCAGCATTCGTTGAGTCAACAATTGCGCTCTATCTTATCTCGAGATGTTGCTAATTGTAACGATCGATCTTTTAGTAATTGCAAACTTTATAAGCGTATTACAAAACTACTGTTTGATGATAAAATGATTGAGTAGCTCTATTGATTCGATCGATGGATTCAATAGACCTCCTGCATAAATATTTCTGACCCCGCCCCAACCCTCCCCTTGTGAAGGGGAGGGAGCGAGTTTCCCCCCTTCATCCCCCCTCACAAGGGGGGATGAAGGGGGGGTGAATTTGATTCATGCAGGAGGTCTAATCGACTGTCTTGCACGTTTGTCAAAAAGCCGCCAAAAAGCCGTCAAAAAGCGAATTTGACAAAGAGACTGAATAACGTCACGCCTCGTTCGCCAAGCCTCTCCCCCAACCCGTCTCCTCGTCAGTTATCGCGTGGGGGACCGGCTCGATCGAATAGAAGCCAGTTATCCGTTCTGTCACAGGGATAGCTGAAGTCGGCGCTCCTGCTCGATCGAGTCAACCAAGCTATGGAGAGGCTTCACAACCCGGTTTTTTGGAAAAATTGGGTCTGGAATGTCGATCGTACCCTCGCCCTCCTCCGTGACACCTCAATAAGAGTCATGGGTTCGGTAAATCACACCACAAAATCACCCAGAATTAAAGCTGAAACCCTTGAAGAAAGAAATAGGAGCAGTGTTTTTTTGGAACTTCCGAAGATGAGAACCATTTCAAGAGCGACGATCGCGTTGAAACTATCTACTGCGATGGCTGTTTGGAGTTTATTCCTCGTCGCACTTCCCCACATCTTAGCGAATCGTCCGACAACTGTATCGTCCGATGACGAAACCACTTTCCTCATTGCAGGAAGAGGGGAACCTGCCGATAAATGTGATTGGACGGGGATTTGCGATTAACAGCCTGAAAGAACACGATTTCCGTAGCTAGAATGGAGCTAAGCGATTCGGGTGCATCTTTACTTTTTCTGACGCAACGCTCTAATTTTCTGCAAATTCCCCTTCGTATCGGATTGCACTCTACCCGCTTCACCCATGTGTTCGATCGTTATCCCCGATATCTCGAAAGTTTACCGAGCTTGTAATCCCAGTCAAACGCTCGATGTCAACTGTCCGAACGAACGGGCGTATTATGTCGATTTATCCGTCGCCCGGGGGGAAGATATCACGAGCGAACTCGATGCGAGTATTACCCTTTTTTCACCTGAAGAACCAACTTGTCAGCTTCTCGCCGGACACGTCGGTTGTGGAAAATCGACAGAATTGCGATGTTTGCAAGCGAGTTTGCAGCGTCAAGGATTTCACGTCGTCTATTTCGAGTCGTCACAGGATCTCGATATGGCAGATTTGGACGTGGGCGATATTTTGCTGGCTATCGCTCGTCAGGTGAGTGAAAGTCTCGGTGAGGTTTCCGATCGAATCACTTCGGGAACGTTGGTAACGATGTTGAAAACGGCGAACCAACTGCTGACGACGGAAATTCCCAGTTTGAACGGAACAGCCAATGCAAGTTCGCTGCGGTATCAACTCAAGCGACTGAGTGCGAAAACCCACGGACGACCAGATTTGCGCGAACAATTGCGACAGTATCTCGAACCGCGCATTCAAACGTTTCTCGACGCGCTGAATCGGGAATTTTTAGATGCAGCCGTCAAAACGTTGCGAGAACAGGGAAAACAGGGCTTGGCAATTTTGGTGGACAATCTCGATCGAATCGAAATGACGCAGAAGCCTTGGGGACGTTCGCAGCCAGAATATTTGTTTGTCGATCGAGGCGATCGATTGTGTAAACTCAACTGTCACGTGGTTTATACAATTCCCCTGAGTTTGCTGTTTTCCCGCGAACTCAGTCGGTTGACGCTATCGTTTGGGGTCGATCCAAAAGTGCTTCCGATGGTATCGGTGAAACGGCGGAACGGGACTCGCTTCGCCTCGGGGTTGGCGCGGTTGCGTCAGATGGTGTTGGCGAGGGCGTTTCCTTATGAATCTCCCCGAGATCGATTGAAGTTGGCTTCAGCGATGTTCGACAGTACGACAACCCTCGATCGACTGTGTTACGCCAGTGGCGGACACGTGCGGAACCTGTTACGTCTACTGCACCGTCAAATTGAAAAGGAACAACAGTTTCCCCTATCTCGATCGAGTTTAGATGCTGCCATTCGCGAGCGTCGAGATCGATTGTTATTGTCACTTACATCTGAGGAACGACAGCTGCTCCGACACGTCTCTCAAACCAAGCAAATTAGTGGTAACGAAGTCTATCAAACGTTGATCCGCAGCATGCTGGTTTTTGAATACCGGGATGAAGATGGTGCCTGGTTTGATGTCAATCCTTTGTTGTTGGCGAAGGTGAAACTGATAGAGCCAAGGTAACCTCGCTTTACAGCGATCGATCCAGGGTATCCGTGTAAGTCAATATGCTCGTGCCGCAAAGTAATTTTAATAACCCTGTGGCACGGGCGTTTTGCTGCACTTCAGTTTTGACTGGATTTGAGTTTGTGCTTCAAAGAAAACGAACTGACATGAATCTTTGAATTGAAACTTCCAGATAATTCGATCGGCTAAGATTATACTTGAATGTAAAGACTAATCGATCGAAAATCTCATAATGATTGTCAATTCGGCTATTTGTGGTGTATAATAAATAGATTGAATTAAAAAAATCAATAAAAAAGCGCCCTTTTAATTTTTTATTTCTAATTTTCAAGCCTCAATGTTGCAAGTGGATTTAGAACGCCACAACGATCGATTACTACGCGAATTAGCATTCGCGATCGAGGCGGCTCGAGGTCAGTTCAAACTCATGTTCGCACGGTGTAACTACGATCGACTGAGATCGGACTTACTCAATCGACTGCGAGAGCGCAGTGCCGTCGAAATCCCCGACCTGCGCCTTCCTCCCGAGGCTTGTAGTTTGTTCCATGGAGTACGCCAAGCGGCGAAAAAGCGCCAACCGGACGTTTTATCCGTATGTGGCTTAGACAATATTGCCGAAATCGATCGACTGCTCCAATCCACCAACCAAGTCCGTGAAGAATTTCGGAAGTGTTTTCCCTTCCCCATTTTGTTGTGGGTTAACGACGAACTCCTCGCCAAACTAGCCCGTCTAGTTCCCGACTTTGAAAGCTGGGGGACGACCTACGATTTCAACCTATCTGCCGACGAGATCCTCAACTGGCTGTTCGATCGCTCGGAGCGAGCGTTCCAAACGATTCTCAACGCTTCCCCGACGGCGTTTCTCATTGTGACCCCCCTTGTCGAAGACCGAGATCGGCAAGAACTCCGTACTGCCCTGCAAACCCTTCAAAAGCGCCACGTCGCCCTCGAGCCATCCCTATCCGCCCGCATTCAATTTCTCGTCGGACGGAACGCCTACGAACGAGAACGACTCGATACCGCCCGCCGCTACTTCCAACAGAGTCTCGAATTCTGGCATCAACAGCCCGAAACCGCCGACGTTCTCGAAAAACAAGCCGTGTTGCTCTTGCACTTAGGGTTGGCTGACGTGCGCGGTCGGGGCGGAGTCTCCTCACCAACCCACGAAAATGACGAGTTGCCAGATCGCGCTCTAACCTACTTCCATCAAAGTCTCGAAACCTTCGAGCGCGCCAGTCGCCATGACTGTGTCGCTCGCGCCATCACCTTGGCCGGCGAAATTCTCGATCGACTTGGGAAATGGGACGAACTTCGCAGTATCGCCCATCGTGCCATCGAGCTTCATAAAAAATACGGGAGCCTCGTACAACTGGCGGTCGATTACGGAGTTCTCGCCAAAATTGCCACCCTCGAGCAACGGTGGTATCGCGCTCACCTGTGGGCCGACAAAGCCTTACAACTCCTCGCCCAGCAAACCGTCGCCACCCCCGACGATCTCGCCCCCTACCAAGACCTGCTCGCTCAACAGTACCGACTCTATATTGTCACTGCCCAAAAACACCTCGAGCGCGGCGATCGAGCGCAACGAGATCTCGAACTGACCCTGCGGGAACTCCCCCAAGCCTTGCGAGATCCCGCCCAACAAATCGACCCCCATCGCTATTTATACTTACTCGATTGCGTGCGGGAAAGTTACAGCGAACACAGCCAATACCGCGCCGCCTTCTACATCAAACAACACCAACGCTCGATCGAACAGCAGTACGGTTTCCGAACCTTCATCGGCGCCGGACAACTCAAACCCCACCGCCAAACCGTCAGTCCCGGTCGCCTGCATCAGGAACCCATCGAGCATATCTCGCCCGAAATCCTCGCTTCACCACGCCAATGGGATGTCGATCGACTCCTCGAACGGATCGCCCGCCCCGATCGCAAACTCATCACCCTTTACGGGCCGTCGGGCGTTGGAAAAAGTTCCACGATCGATGCGGGATTAATTCCAGCGCTCCGACAAACCACCTTTGCCACCCGTCAAGCCGTTCCCGTCGTGCTGCGGCTTTATGGAAACTGGCTCGATCGACTGCGCCGCAAACTCTTCAACGCCCTGTCTCGGGTTAACGCCAAAAGTATCGCCGTCAAATATCTCGCGCCGACGGAAGACTCGACGATCGATCGATTCATCAACGCCCTCAAATCGGCCGTCGATCGCAATCTCTTCGTCGTCCTCGTGTTCGACCAATTTGAAGAGTTTTTTTTCGTCTACCCCAACGCTCAAAAGCGGAGATTGTTTTACGAATTCCTCGATTGCTGCCTCGATATTCCCTACCTCACCGTCATCTTATCGCTACGAGAAGACTACCTCCATTACCTTCTCGAATGCGATCGACAAATTGCCATCGATGCGATCGATCTCGACATTCTCAACAAAGAGAATCGTTACTATCTCAGTAGCTTTTCTCCCGACGATACTCGACAACTCCTACACCATCTGACGGCAACTCGTCCCTACCTGAGCCTCGAACCCGAACTCATCGACGAACTGGTTCGCGACCTGGCCGCCGAAACCGACGACGTGCGCCCCATCGAACTGCAAATTGTCGGCGCTCAACTCCAACACGACAATATCAACACCCTCGACAAATACCGACAACTCGGAGCGAACCCCAAACAAGAACTCGTAGAGCGGTTTCTCAAAGATGCGGTGCGCGACTGCGGCCGAGAAAACGAAGCCTTTGCTCGCCAACTTCTCTACAGCCTGACTGACAAACAGGGCAATCGCCCCATCAAAACTTATCCCGACTTGCAGCGAGAGGTGGGATGTGACGCGGACACCCTCGATTTCGTTCTCGAAATTGTCGTGGAATCGGGGTTAGTGTACCTGTTACCCGAAGTCCCCAATAACCGCTACCAACTGGTTCACGATTATCTCGTCTCCTTCATCCGACAGCAGCAGGAACAGGCTGAAACCCAGGAAACTGCGGTTTTGCGGGCGCGAAACCGGCAACTGAGTGAAGAACGAGACCTACTCGAACAACTGACAGAAGCGCAGGCTCGCCAACGCCAAACCGACAATCGCTTCAAAAGGGTACTTGCAGCGGGCGTTATCGTGTTGGGGGTAGCAGCGGGTTTCGCCTATTGGAAAAGCCGACAAGCCGTTTGGGCAGAACGGAGAACCGATATTGCAAAAGATAACGCCCGCAGTGCCCTCGCCCGATTGTCATCGAACCCAGATTTTCTATTAGCTTTGGTGCAGAGTCTGCACGCCGGACACAAAACCGCTCGACTCGACCCACCTCCGAGTCGATCGATTAAAAGTCAGACCGTCCGCAACTTACAACAAAGTCTCGAAGCGATTGTCGAACGGAACCGTCTCGAAGGACACCGCCAGAGCGTCGTCGATGTCAGTTTCAGTCCCGACGGCTCGTTTTTGGCGACGGCCAGTTGGGACAATACCGTGCGCTTGTGGGGCAAGAACGGCGAACTGTTGCATATCCTCGAAGGTCACAGCAAGCCCGTAACAGCGGTGAGTGTAAGCCAGGACAGTCAATCGATCGCATCGGGAAGTGAAGACGGAACGGTTAAACTGTGGACGCGGGACGGAACCCACCCAACGACGTTGGCTCCCAACGCCACGGTGACGAGTTTGAGTTTTTCGCCGGACGGGAAACAACTGGCTGTGGGGTTGGAGGAGGGAGTCGTACAACTGTGGACAGTGGAGGGTCAACAGTTGCGTGAGTGGAAGGCTCACGAGGGCCTGGTTTTAGCCGTGGCCTTCAGCGTGGGAAGCAATACACTTTGGACGACGGGGCCAGGCGGGAAAGCCATTGAGTGGACGCTCGGCGGGCAGCAGCGGTTGACGCTCACCGGACACACCCACGCTGTAATGGGGATTGCCCTGAGTCCTGATGGAAATTCGATCGCCACAGTCAGCACCGATCGAACCCTGAAAATCTGGAATCGAGATGGGAAGCTCCGCCAAAGTCTTGAGGACGCGCATTCTCTTCTCGATGTTGCCTTTAGTCCAGACGGCCAGTCGATCGCGACAACGAGCGCGGATCGAACCGTGAAGCTGTGGAATCTCGATGGCACGCTCGGCCAAACTCTCACCGGACACCGAGATCGCGTGTGGGCCGTCAGTTTCAGTCCCGATGGAGATGCCTTAGCAACCGCAAGTACGGACAACACCGCACGGCTGTGGCAACTTCACAAAACCGCGCCCACCCGCTTTTCCGAACATCGAGATGCCGTATGGGCGGTTGGTTTCAGTCCGGATGGGGAAACTCTGGCCACAGCGAGCGCCGATGAAACCGTGAAGTTATGGGATCTCCAGGGTAACGTTCGCCAAACCCTGACGGGTCATCTCGATCGCGTTCTCAGTGTCGCGTTTAGTCCCGATGGTAGTTTGATGGCCTCCGCCAGTGCAGACGGAACAGCCAGACTGTGGCGTGTGGACGACGGGACGACTTCAAACGTTCTCAACCACGACGACAGCGTGAAAAGCGCCAGTTTCAGCCCCGACGGAACGTTACTCGCCACAGCCAGCCGCGACGGGACGGTGAGAATCTGGCGGGTGTCAGATGGCGTGCAGGTTCGATCGATTCCCGCTCACGAGTCACAGGTCAATTGTGTCATGTGGACGCCCGACGGAAGCACCCTCGTTTCCGCCAGCGAAGACGGGACGATCGCACTTTGGCGCGTTGACGGACTGTTGAAGCAACGTATCGCAACAGAAAGTCCGGTGTATTGGGTCAGCGTAAGTCCCGACGGGCAGACGGTGGCGGCGGTGGGAGCAGATAATACCGTCAAACTTTGGTCGATCGACGGTCGCTTTCTCCACAATTTTGAAGGTCATACGGCTTCGGTGAACTGGGTGAGTTTCAGCCCCGATGGAGAATCGATCGCCTCGGCGAGTAACGATCGAACGGTGAAACTCTGGCAACTCGACGGAACGCGCCTCGATGATTTTGAAGCTCACACGGACAACATTCTGAGTATCGCTTTTCATCCTCAAGGCCATCTCTTGGCTACGGCGGCAAAAGATGGAACCGCCAAACTCTGGTTGTTACCGACACCGGAAAATTTAGCAATTCTCCTCGAGCGCGGCTGTGATTGGGCGCGGGATTACCTCGAAACGAACCCTCGACTTCAGATGGACGATCGCGATCTTTGTCAGGCAAGATAGCATCGTTACGGGGTGAGATCGTGGTTTTTCAATCGTTATGAGGGAGATCGTCACGCACCTTCGTTCGGGGATGGGCAGCGAGCAAGCGTTCGATCGTTTGCACGAGAGCTTGTAAGCAAACGGGTTTCGTCAGCGTCGCGTCCGCACCAACCGCTCGACAACGATCGCCCTCTTTCGCTGAAACCGTCAGAGCGACGATCGGAACGGCCATGCAATCCATTTCAGTGCGAAGGCGAGCGATAGCTTCTAAACCATCATCCCCAGGCATTTGTACGTCGATTAAGATCGAGTCTGGACACTGGGCTTGTGCTTGGCGAGCGGCCTCCGAACCCGTGACTGCCGAGATCGTGCGGTAGCCACGGGTATTCAAAAAGCTGGCGAGCATTTTTCGGGTCGCGTCGTGGTTTTCGGCAATGAGGATTAACGGCGAGTCTGGAGAGGGAATCGATCGAGGCCTGGGTCGATCGATCTCGTCGCGTTCGATCTGCCTTCGATCGATCGACGTCGTCTCGGGGGTCAGCGCCGACATCCGAGCCGGAATCCACACCGTAAAACAACTTCCCTGTCCGCTCTGACTGTCGACCTCAACCCAACCACCGTGAAGTTCTGCTAACCGCTTAACCAATGACAGTCCCAATCCCGTTCCAGCATATTGGCGCGATAAGCGACTGTCGAGCTGAACGAACGGGGCGAACAGTTTGCGTCGATCTTCTGGGGCAATCCCAATTCCTGAATCTCGAACGGCAAAGGCTATATACGGGCGTTCGACAAATTCCGGATGCTCTGCGTCGCGACGCGGGGCAGAGCGCGTTTCGAGCCACACGGTTAAACCCACCGTTCCGCCCTCCGGCGTAAATTTAACCGCATTACTGAGCAAGTTGACGAGAATCTGACGCATCTGCCGTTCGTCAACGTCAATTCGATCGATATCTTCATTGACTTGGCATTCGAGGTGAATGTCTTTTTGGGTTGCCATCTGTCGCACGAAGGACAGGCTCGACTCGCACAGGTAAACGATCGAGAGTGGGGTAACTTCCAACTCTAAGCGTCCGGCTTCAATTTTCGATAAATTGAGGATGTCGTCAATTAACGCCAGCAACTGCCAACCGCTGCGTTCGACAATCGCGAGCGCACTTTGCACTCGATCGTCGAGATCTCCGTAAACGGCTTCGCGCAATCCCTCGGCAATACCCAAAATCGCATTCAGAGGGGTTCGCAGTTCGTGACTCATACTCGACAGAAACTCGTCTTTGAGTCGCGTAGCATCTGCGAGTTCGGCGTTCGTGCGTTGTAGCGCTTCTTCAAACTGCTTGCGCTCGGTGATATCGAGTGCCGTTCCCAAAAAACCGAGAAACTCACCATCTGGGGAAAATAACGGTTCGCCCCGTGCGGACAGATGGCCCGAAGACCCATCTTCGCGTCGGAAGCGACCTTCGATTTCAAACGCTTGTCGTTCGGCCACCGCACGCTCGAATTCTGTAACGAGGCGGTTTCGATCGTCGGGGTCAGTATCCTGTAAGAGTTCTTCTAGAGTCGGGGTGGAGGCGTGGGGATCGCGTCCGAAAATGCGAAAGACTTCTGCAGACCAAGTTATTGCGTTCGTTGTCACGTTATATTCCCAACTCCCGAGTCGTGCGATGCGTTGGGCAGCTAGCAGGTGGGCTTCACTTTTGCGGAGTTGCTCCTCCACCGTTTTCAGCGCGCTGATGTCCGTCACCCGTACCAAGTTCAAACGGTATCCCGCTACCTCGATGGGTTTGGCCGCTAAATGTCCCCAAAAGATCCGATCGTTTTTCGTCACGTATTGGAGTTCGCTGCTCCAATACCCTTGAGTCTCGAGTTCGTCGACGATCGACTGCAATTGAGAGGGGGTAAACTGATGGCGTTGCAACATCTGCCATTCCATCCCGACGAGTCCGCTTTTCGATCGAGCCTCAAACAGTTCGACTGCTCGTCGGTTGCAATCCACCGTCAGTAACGAATCGGGATCGACGAGGAACAGTGCGTCTGCCGATTCGTTGAAGATGGCTTCTCGCAAGTCCCGATTTTGCAAGAGTTCCGCAGCGGCCTGCTTGCGCTCGGTTACGTCGAACAGCAAGCCGTCCCACAAAATCGATCCGTCCGCTTGGCGTTCGGGTTCGGACATTCCCTGCATCCAACGAAGCCGTCCCGATGGGGTGAGAAAGCGTCCTTCCCAATGCCAGCGCGT
This sequence comes from Geitlerinema sp. BBD 1991-9, assembly GCA_001657325.1. Taxonomy (GTDB): domain Bacteria; phylum Cyanobacteriota; class Cyanobacteriia; order Cyanobacteriales; family Geitlerinemataceae; genus Geitlerinema. The sequence goes on from LWRO01000026.1 coordinate 53,488, forward strand.
TCCCTCGCGGGCAGACGTTTCAATGGAAGTCTCCAACGTCGCAAAATCGTCGGGGTGGATGAGGTCTAACAGCGTTCGGGCATCGCGACAGATCGCCTCGGGTTCGAGTTCGAGTAGATCGCGCGAGCGATTGCTGAAATAGGTAAACCGCTGCGCTCCATCTGGATAGCAAGCGAATTGGAAGATCGCACCGGGGGCGTTGGCCGCAATCCGTTGGAGTTGTCCTTGACTCGCCTGCAATGCCATTTCAGCTCGTTTTCGATCGGTGATTTCTGTATCCGTCCCCACCATCCGTAAGGCACGGCCGTCTTCGTCGTGCAGCACTCGACCGCGCACGTGAATCCAGCGCAGCGAGCCGTCTTTGTGAACCATGCGATGCTCGAAAACGTAGCGATCCGTTCGTCCGGTCAAGCAGTCTTGCGCCGCAGCAATGACAGCTTCGCGATCTTCCTCGTAAACGTATTGCACCCAGGTTTCGAGATCGTTGGCAATTTCGCTGTCATCGTAACCCAGAAGTGCTTTCAGATTGGGATCGAGGTAAAACTCTCCCGTCTGCACGTTCCACTCCCAAATTCCCACCCGGGCTGCCCGGGTGGCCATGGCGTACCGCGCTTGACTTTGGCGTAGGGCGTTTTCAGTGGCTTTTCGATCGCTCAAGTCGAGAACAACCGCTAAGAATAAGGATTTTTCCGGTTGTCGGACGAGTTGGAGGCGCACTTCAACGGGATATTGGCTGCCGTCGGCTCGTTGGTAAACTGCTTCAAAGGTTAATTTGGGAATGCGGTTTTCGATGAGGGGGGCGATGAGAGTCTGAAACTGCGAGCGCGAAAAATGGGGATTGAGGTCAAAGACCGTCATCTGCGCCATCTGTTCGCGACTGTAGCCGAGATTTTGGCAGACATCGCGGTTAACATACTGAAATTGGAAGGTTTGAGCGTCAAACAGGTAAATTTCGTTGAAACAGGCTTCGAGAACGTCAAACAGTTGTATGCGTTCGGCGATTTCGGCTTGTCGTTGAACGACGCACCGTTCGACTCGCGCTTCCAGGGTGTTGTAGAGGGTTTGAAGCTCGCGTTCGGCGAGCTTTCGAGCGGTGATATCTTCGAGGGTGCCGAGAACGCCCAAGGCTTCGCCATTCTTCGCCAACAGGGGGACTTTGTTAATCCGAACCCAACGTAACCCGAGATCGGGCAGGGCGATAACCGTTTCGATGCCGAGTTGGGGACGGCCGGACGCCATGATTTCAAGATCCTCGGCGCGGTACAGGGGGGCTTCGTCTCGCCAACAACAGTTAAAATCGGTTTGCCCGATGAGGTCGTCAGGGGTTTGGAATCCCGCAGCGAGGGCGAGTTGGCGATTGCAGCCGAGAAAGCGACCGTTGCGGTCTTTCCAAAAGACGGCTTGGGGAATGGTTTCGAGAACGACGCGTAAAACCGTTTGGCTTTCCGGGTGCGATCGACCTGCGATGTTGCAGTCGGTCATCTCTCGCATCAAGGCGAGACCGGTCTCGATGGTGCCGTCTTCATCGCGCACGGGTGTAACGAATATGGAATAGGTTCGATCGAAACAGGACATTTCGTCCGAGACGGTTTCCCCATCTAAAGCCTGCTGGTAGAGCGGCTCGAGTGCGATGCAAGCGTCAGGAGACAGTGCTTCCCAAATCGTTCGACCTTCGAGATCCCGTACCGACCGCTCGCCTATCGTAACGTCCCGACCGCCCACGGTTTGATAGCGTAAGTCTCGATCGAACAGTAGGACGAGATCTTCGGGAAAGCTATCGAGTACGTTGCGATATCGACGTTCGCTTTGGTGCAGGGCCGCATTGAGGTGGGCGTTTTGCCGTTCTAGGTCGCGATATTCTTCAGCGCGATCGAGGGCAATACTCAGGTGTGCGGCTAGCTCATCGAGGGTTTGTCGTTCCCAGCCTTGCCATTGGCGGGACTGAAAGTGTTGGACGGCGATCGACCCCCATCGGACACGAGGGTTGGCTGTGGACGTCCCCCGCCACAAGGGAAGGAGGATTTCGGCACCAACGTCATTTCGATCGTCATCGGTGAGTCGGGACTCAGCGACAACTTGCTCGGTTCCGTCAGCGTCGAGGCGGATGGCAACGGCTCGATCGACCTCCAGATGCTGCTGAATTTCGCGAACAGCTGTCTTTAAAAGATCTTCGAGGTTCGACGATTGGTAAATCCGCAGGGCGATTTCAGCCGCGAGATGCTGTGGGTTTGGGGTACGGTATCGATCGAGGTCAGAATTCGCATCCGAGGGGAACGGATCGTCCGACTGCTGGAAAGCGAGATGTTCCTCTTCGCCGTGGTGTTGAAGGCGGAGAACGGCTTGTACTGCGGGGCTGTCTTCTGCTAAAACGACAACCGGAACGGGCGTGGGTTGGAGTAACTGACGCAGTTGCCGCAGTTCGTCGATTTCGTCGTCATCGAGCTGACAGTCGTTGAGTACAATGGCCTTGGGGATGTCGTCCTGGCACTGGGTAATGACCTCTTCGTAAGACTCGCATTCGATCGAGCGGTAAACGGTTTCTTCGTCTCGAGCGAACCCGCTGCCCTTATCTGCACGGTGTTCTGTAAAACGATCGATGAGTAAAATTGTAAACAGGCTAGTCACAGTGTCGTGAAATCGCTTGAAGTCGCACCAAAAACTACAAATTTTGTCGCTCGGACCGCTCTCCCGGGAACTTTGGGAAATATCGTACCTTGCAGTCGAGTTGTCTTGCTGTTTGTCATCGATAACCCTCAATCGAGGTCACGTTGACACTCCCCACTGCTTTCTGTGATAGCACGTTTAAAATATATTTGCGATAGTGTTTTAGGAAGTTTGGACGGAGTAGCGTTCGGAGAGAGTCAATCAAATCCACTATCCTTGAATCCATTTTTATTGGTTTGAATTGAGGATCGAGCGTGAATAAAAAGCAAAAGTTGGAGAACGGTCGAGATGGTTTAATTTTTTGTGGGATCGCACAGTTGAAGATAATATCAAATTTGTTTATTCGAGGCTATTAGATGTCAGAGAATAAGCAAAAAATATCTAAAAAGGATTCTTGTAGGTTCAAAAAACGAGCTAAAGTATGCAATTTTGTGTCAGATTGGCACCCGTTTTATACCATTTTTAAAAATTCATGCCATAGATGTCTGTAGGGGCGAACGGTGTTCGCCCCAGTTCAGCCGAAGATCTCTAGCAGGATTATCATTACCTCAATTTCAACAGGATCGTTTTTTTTAACGAGAAAAATTCATCTATGTTTGCTTCTTGCACGTTTACTTTTAACGAGCAGATTTTGACAAGCGAAAGCAATTCAGTCAACCCCGTTAATCCCAAACATTCAGAATCGCATCGACGGTGTTGGCGATCTCGAATGAATTCCTAATAACAACAATTCTTGTTTTGCTTTAATGTCTTCTTGGAGTTGCTTACTTCGTTATATCTGAAATGGAAAAAGTTATGGGCAAGGTTCGATCGAATATGAAACGCTTGATGTATCTCCTCCTCGCTATCGGTTTAGCATGGCTGTGGGTTGCGCTGACCCCTATCCCAACGGCGATGGGATAACAGACGGAGACAGTGAAGCGTCGTAGAGCGGCTTTAAAAACTGCACCAACCAATTTTTTAAGTCGTAAGTCGCGCGGCAATCGTCCTCGTTATAACGAACGATCGCATCGAGATAGCGTCGATCTCCCGTATCGAGCCATTGATTGTACCAACAGATACATTGAGCGCCGTTGGCGTTGCGATCTCGCCAATCAAACCCCACCCATCGCGCGATCGGTTTGAGGGCGTAACTTTCTACCGGTAAAACCACCGTTTGCGTGACCCACCAATGCACGTCAACACATCGATCGAGGACGGGTTTCCAGCGATGAGAGGGCGTGCGGTATAGTTTCGCCAACCGCTGAACGGTTTTCACTTCGTAGTCGCAAAAATGATAAATGGGTGCGTCGGGATACGCCCACAACAAATCGAGAAATTCCTGCCAAATCTTCCCTTCCTCTCCCGGTGTTTCGGCGAGAAATGCGAAATACTGTTGCGTTCCGGTCACCCGATCGATCGCCAAAGCACCCAACAGAAAATCCAAATCGAGATCGGGTTCGGCTTCAATGTCGAAGTGAATTTCTACCGAGGCTTCGGGAACGTCGAACCAACGATGACTGTACTCTCGAACCAATCGATCGATCTCTGGTAACTTGGGAATCGCCTGTTGTGAGAAGGCGGCCTTCGCCTGTTGTGAAAGCTGCTCTCCCACTTCCCCGCCAAACGCCCCTTTCAACTGCGACAAGCTCGACTGAGCTAGGGCTTCTAAGGTTTCGATTCCCATCGATCGTAACTGTTCGTAACGGTTGGGGGTGACACCGGGGACTAACGAAAGGTGATGTTGCTGTTCGGCGATGGCGTGGCAGGAGCTGTACCAATGACATAAATTGCACTTCTGTCGCGACAAAAATAAGTCTGGAGTCCGGTGGTGGCGCAACGTGGCAATGCAGTCGTGAAGGATACGATGCATTTCCGGAACCCGTTTGTCGAAGTCCACTAGATGTGGCTGTCGTCCCCGCAACAGCAGCCAAGCCGTTGGCGGCCAGATCCCTTGAACTAACGACAGCACTAAGCCGTCAAACGCACTGACAATTTGATAGTCCAATTTGGGGCGTTTGCCGAATTTAATTTCTTTCGGGACGTAATACCAACTGCCCAATGCCGAAGATCCCGTTTCGCGAACGAGTAAATCCGGTTGGCATATCAACGTTATACCTGGAAGCCACGATGCGGACAACACGCCACCGTAGATACATTCAACACCCTGTTCCATCAATTCCAGAGTCGCTTCCGTACCGCCGAGCCAGTCGTCCGGGCGCCATTTCGGTTGATGGTAGTCGTACTGCGTCAGTTCGATTTGACGGTGAGCGTGGCTGTCCTGACGGAGTTTGATTAAAAAATCGTCGAGGGGATCTTTCTGGCGGGGATTGCCAAAGACATCGAGAAACGCTCGTCGATCGCAGCGTTGGTAGTACAGCAATAATTCGGCGCTAACCAGCATAGCTTACGAACGATACAGCGAGATCGAGTCCCACAAAGCTCTCCTCGAAACAATTTCATTGTACCTGTTGGGGTGTTGAGGTGATGGGGCGAGTTTGGAAATCGATCTCAGTTGTCTATTGAAACAGGTCAGCGAGTTCCTCGTCTGTATTGTCGTCTTCAGAAAAACCGGGTGTGAGTTCGTCGTACTTAATCCGTGCGAACACCCGGTAATCCTCCGATCGATCTTCGCAGTCGTCACTTTTCGATGCAACTTTGACAAGACTGTACTCGACGTTTTCAGCGTGAATGGCAAAGATAATTTTAAACAGCTCGAAGAAATGAACGACCCACTCGCATTCGTCTTCGGCTAAATGCTCGTAATAGCGGATGAGCTGAGCGATGCGGGTTTCGAGGTGAACGCGCGAGTGGGGACTGGCGAGAACGAGCTTGAGCAAAATGACGACGAGCGCTAGAGGGTTGCCAAAGGACAACATCCAAATAAAGACGGGAGACGGCTCGAAAGCGTTTTCCGCGGTTAGGGTATCGATGGCACGGTTACAGGTTCGCAGGCGTAAGGCTTCGTCTACTCCCTCGTGGTGTTTGTCGGGATACAAACTATCGAGACGCTCGGACAAACGCAGTTTCAAAGTTTGCGCCAGTTCTTTGTCAGTCCACGAAAAGACCAGATATTTTTGCAAACTGCGCTTGAAGTGACGATAGTTTTGGTTCTCTGTTTGACGCAGAAATACGTTCGCGAGGTGTTGGTAGCTGAAATTACCCCGACGCGCGACAATCGTTTTGACGATGCGGAGAACCTCCTCTCCGAAAATACTCGGGTTGGGATACTGCTTGTCGTCGTACCCCACCATCTGCGATCGGGTGATGTACATGGCGAGGTCGCGTTTGAAGCGGTCTTTGAGGCGTTGGGAGACCACACGCGCAACCTCTCGCTGCTCGACGGGATTATCGGGGTTGGAATATTGGGGAACGAGCAGGTAAGCGGTGTATCGATCGCTCCATTTGGCGGGTTTGGACGAGTCGGCTTCCACTTCGTACTTTGTGGAAAAGACTTTTAAATCTTGATACTCTCGTCCCTCCACGAACAGCCGCAGCCAGGCTCGCACTCGCTGTAACCCCGGAGACAGCGTCCTCTGGTGAATGGAGGAGTCTTGAAACAGGTGAATCAATTGGGGGATGAACTTATACTGACGGTTCGCTTCCCAGTTGTTGAAGAGAATATAACAGGAACGTTTGACCGTGGAGCGAAAATGGTTTTCCTGGTTGGTGAGAACAATGTCTTCGAGGGACTTAAAGACTTCCAGGTTTTTGGCGCTCTCGTAATCGATGAACAGGCTGCGGAATTCACTCAGGACATCTTCAGGCGGCCAGGCTCGCACGATTTCGAGCAGGTAGTTGTAGATAATCTCTTGGGTTTGCTCGAGCAGTCGCTCGTCAGGTCGGTTGGTAGCTTTAAAAGGGGTTTGGCTTCGATCGATCTGGTGCTTGTTTTGAAACATGGTGTCTGTCCCCGACTACTCGTCAAATTCCCTCGCTATTTGTAGCGTAACTCACGTTGGGTTTTGGAGCGACCGATCGAAAAACGCTCTTTCATGGTGAAAATCGAATTTGATATTGATAAGAAACCAATATAACGGAAACGAGGGTCGTTTTCGACCCTCGTTTCGTTTGTTATTGGGTAAACCTATCGGAACATGCTACTGACGGAACTATCTTCGTGAATCCGCCAGATTGTTTCACCAATGACGTTGGCGACTGATAACACGGTCAGTTGCTCGAACTGTCGGTCTGCGGGAATCGGAATCGTGTTGGTGACGATGACTTCCTCGAACACACCGCTCGATAGCCGTTCGACAGCTGGCGGTGAGAAGATTGCATGGGTCGCACAGGCGTACACTTGACGCGCACCTTCCTGACGCAGTAGGCGAGCGCCTTCGCTGATGGTACCGCCCGTGTCGATCATATCATCGACGAGGATAGCTGTTTTACCTCGCACGTCTCCAATGACGTTGAGCACTTCAGCGACGTTGTGGGCCTGGCGGCGTTTGTCCACGATCGCCAACGGCGCGTCGTTAAGTTTTTTCGCAAAGGCGCGCGCGCGCGCGACTCCCCCGACATCGGGAGAAACAACAACAATATCGGAGAGCTTTTGACTCGCGATGTACTCGAGTAACACGGGCGAGGCATAGACGTGATCGAAGGGGATATCGAAGTAACCCTGAATTTGTGCGGAGTGCAAATCCATCGCCAGGACGCGATTGGCACCGGCTTCGGTAATCAGGTTGGCCACGAGCTTCGCTGCAATGGATTCTCGTCCGGCGGTTTTTCGATCGGCTCGGGCATAACCGTAATATGGAAGTACGGCTGTAATTTGCCGAGCTGATGCGCGACGACACGCATCGATCATAATGAGCAGTTCCATCAGTTGGTCGTTAACTGGATGGCAAACGGGTTGAATTAGGTAAACATCGCAGCCCCGGATGGATTCTTGGATCTGAACGTAAAGTTCTCCGTCTGCGAAGCGCTTGCGAACCATCGGACCGAGATCGATGCCGAGGTATCGTGCGACTTCTTGAGCGAGAGAAATGTTGGCAGATCCAGAAAACAGTCTTAGTCGATTGTTATCGACGACAGATAGTAAAGATGGCTGAAGCGATAGAGTTGCAGAACGACTCACAGCAAACCCTCGACGCACGTTAGGTTATGTTAAAGCAATATTATCATTTCCGATCCACTGGTGCGGAGAAAATTAATATTAAAATCAATATCGGAGGTCTGACAACATCGATAAAGAATGCTGGAAACGAAGAGTTCGTCAAGGTTTTCAGTTTTGTCTTACGATGGAATCGCCTCGATCGATCTTCGGTTTCGACCCACAAATTTGCGTGAAAATACTCAAAGGAAAATTGTTATGAGTCTCAAAGATCGCATTACTGAAGATATCAAAGCTGCCATGAAAGCGAAGGATAAAGTTCGCTTAGAAACGGTTCGCAGCATCAAAAAGGCAATTTTGGAAAAAGAAGTCAGCGTGCGTCCACAAGGTCAGGAAGAACTGACGGAAGCACAAGAAATCGAGCTGCTATCACAATTGGCGAAGCAGCGTCGCGACTCGATCGAACAGTATAAAGCAGCGAGTCGCGACGATCTAGCGGATAAGGAATCGAAAGAGCTGGAAATTCTGGAGGAATATCTCCCGCAGCAGCTTTCGGATGCGGAAATTGAAGCGGCTGTGGAAGCTGCGATCGCTAAGGTTGGTGCGAGTTCGCCGAAGGATATGGGAAAAGTGATGGGCCCGCTGATGCAGCAGATGAAGGGACGTGCAGACGGGAAGAAGGTTCAGGAAATGGTTAAGGCCAAATTGAGCGGCTAGTTTCCTCTTGGGATCGAGGGGGGGGGAGTTTGTTCGCAAGGCGACATGTTGAACCCGCCTCAGAGTGAAGACTTCGAGGTCTCCCCCAAAATAAACCTTACAGCTTCCGGTTCGAGCCTCTTCTCCCTCCTTCACCCAATCTCGATCGATCTACAGTTTCGATCGTGGCAAAGTCTCGAGAGGGTAAAGTTCGTTAGATGTTTCTCGAGACAAGGTTTTAGGGTGATTCTAGTTCATATCAAAGAATTCATGCGATCGTTATGCTGTTTTTTTTGAGCTTTTGATACATGATCAAGCATCATGTTTTTCTCAGGCAAAAATCACTGGCTCTCACACAAAAAACAAAACATTTTGAAGTCTATGTTTTATTTTAAAGCTGTTCTGCATCTTTTTTATTGCAAAATCTTAGAAACAATTTAAGTACAATCGTTGATATTGCAGAAATTCTATTGTCAAAATTTTACATTGATATTTTACAGGAAATCATTCTAGATTCAATTATGGTGGTTCCTGAAATCACGAGTGACGCACAGAAAAAGGCTTGCCACGCATCAATCAAAATGTATTGCATGGTTTCAGAAACTGCCATAAAACACAAAATTGGCTTTTTTTAAGCCAATTTTGTAAATACAAAAAATAAAACATTGCATTTTTAAAATCCGATTTTAAAACACCTAAATCTCAATTCTATAAAAAAATTAGATCGAATATTTTTATCAGAAAATCTTTTGTTTTTAATAATCAAGAAAACGAAGCAATGGTTTTCATGAAGCACTTTCTGAAGATTTCGATCTCTCGAGTACTAAGTCAAAAATCAGGCTTGCTTTCTCAAATTTTAAAAACAACGTTTTTAGATTCGTCTTACAATGAATACGAATAGACTCAATCACTTTTTCGTGGCATTCATACCATATTTATATCTATGATAGCTCCACTCTCTTTCGAGACCCTCACCTTGGAACAAAAAATTGCTCAGATGTTCGTCATTCGGGCTTCGGGACATTTATTCGATTCGCAAATTCGCTATCCCGCCTGGGAACCGCAACGCAAAACCCTAAAGCGTTGGATTAGCGAACTCGGAATCGGCGGGGTTTTACTCATCGATGGCAGTGCAGTGGAGTTGCACTTGAGAACGCAGCAGTTGCAAGAGTGGGCGGAAATACCCTTGTTGCTGTGTGCGGATATTGAGGAAGGGGTGGGTCAACGATTTGCGGGGGCGACTTGGTTTCCACCGCCGATGGCGTTGTCGGAAATTGCCAGTCGAGATTGGACTCGAGCGATTGAATACGCCGAACAAATGGGGGCAATCACGGCGAGAGAGGCATTAGCAACAGGGTTGAACTGGATTCTCGCGCCCGTGGTGGATGTGAACAACAATCCCGACAATCCAGTGATTAACGTTCGATCGATCGGACAAACGCCAGAGGTCGTGTCGGCGTTGGCGACAGCATTTTTACGGGGAACGCAACGGTTTCCGGTGTTAGCGACGGCGAAGCATTTTCCAGGTCATGGCGATACGAGTGTAGACTCTCATTGGGAACTTCCGACGATTGCCCACGATCTCGATCGATTAACCCAGGTCGAGTTACCACCGTTTGAAGCGGCGATCGAAGCGGGAGTCGATGCGGTGATGAGCGCTCATTTGCGAGTTCCGGCGTGGGATGCGGAACAGCCTGCAACGATGTCGAAGCGAATTTTGACGGAACAGTTGCGCGGAAAGCTAGGATTTGAGGGATTAGTGGTCACGGATGCCTTGGTCATGGGGGCGATCGCCAATCGTTACGATGCGAACGAAGCGCCGATTTTAGCGATCGAGGCGGGTAACGATATCGTATTAATGCCCAGCGATCCCGAAGGGGGCATTCGTGCGGTGTGTGACGCGGTTCGATCGGGACGCATCTCGATCGATCGAATTCATCAATCCCTCGATCGAATTAGACAGGCGAAATTGAAGGTCTTCTCGGAACCGCCTTCGTCAACGTTACCCTTATCGGATCTCGATCGAATTGCCACCCCAGATGCCATTCATCTGAGCGAATCGATTTTACGAGACTCTAGCTGCAGTCAGGGAGCGTCGCTCCCCACCGTTACGTCGGGACGCAATGTCGTTATCGTTGACGATTGGCTGCGGTGTTCTTACCTCGGACACCATACCCCCGCCATCGCACTTCCTAAGCAACACGGCTACACACCTTACTTAATCGATCTCAACGGCGACCGACAACCACCGGAAACTGGAACCGGAGAACCGACGATATTACAGATTTTCGTACGTGGAAACCCCTTTGGAAGTAGTCGATCGATCGCCGTCTTAGGTGAAGCTTGGCTTAACAAATTATTAAAAACTGGAGATCTAGAGGCTGTCGCGATCTATGGTAGTCCCTATACCTACCAAAACTTATCCCAGAATCTTCCTTCCCAGTTGCCAACCGTGTTTTCGTTCGGGCAGATGCCCCAAGCTCAAACCGTCACTCTAGGCATTTTGTTCGGACAAACCGCCGTTAACTGGTCGTCCTTGAAGCCACTCGCTTAACGAACTTTGTGGAGATCTCCTGACGTTTCCGATACGTTCGTTTTTCCTCAAAACCGCACAAACGTTTTCACAGCAACACCTTTCAGCCGTTGGGGGCGTAAAACTTTACGAAAGTTTATTAAACTTGAGTATAATCAAATTGCCAGTAGCGCGAAAATAGAAAAAGTTCAGTATAGGCGGTTACAAGTTGAACTTCTAATTTTCTTCAACTCCTTTTACAACCGCTCTATCACTTTGCCGACGACTGGCAGTTTCCCGAACATTTTTTTAACGTACCTCAACTCAATCCATTCTCAACTGTTTGCCACTGACATCATCCAGCTAAGGAAAAAGAGGGATTATCATGATTGTTTCGACGAACGCCCGATACACAATTAACGTCATCCAGGACGAAGCACGGCATCTCGTCCAGCAAGGCGCAGTAAGCCGTCAACAACCTATTTACACCCTCTGCCGCCATATTCCCGCACGCGAATGGGCTTCAGTCGAAATTGAACTCGAACACTATAACTTCCTGTTACGCGATCGAATCGCCGATCTCATCGGCCCGGAAACCTGGGATAACGACTAGGGTCTTGCAAAAGCAGCAAGCTACCAGATTCTAAAACAGAGGGATGGGTTCGTGATGTAGCCAATGTTGCTATCCGTTGCTTTTCTTCGCAAATCCACCCCTCAACGTTGAGCCGAGTACTCGATCGAGATTGAAGCGATCGAAGCTGAGATGAGATTTCACACTTCCCACCTCGCCGATTCAAGATCTCGATCGAATTCCTCGGTTACGATTTTTGTTCCCGCAACCGCTCTAACTCTTGTCGCAGGGTGGCAACTTGGTTCGTCAAGTCCAGCAACTCAGCCTCAGCCCCGGTCGGTGTGGCAGTTGTCGAGGATTCAGGATTTGTCGCGTTTGTCTCAGACGTGCCTTCGGGTTTCTGAGACATCAGACTATCGACAAACTTACGAGCTTCCTGCTCGGTCGTTTCGCCTTTTTCCGCCAGTTTTTCAACAATGGTGTTCCAATCTTGCTGAAACGTTTCGAGATTCTCTTCCCGCTTCTGAGCATCTTGCAGACTCTCGATGGCCGAGGTGGCTGCACCGATGGTCACTCGAAATCCAGTTTGTAGCGATTGCATCAACGTATCGGGATTCATAGCGTTCGAGTTTAAAAATCTGAATGTATGTTAACAAAGTTCACAGAATTCGGGAGACGAGCTGAAAATCAGCTTGTTGGTTCAAAAACGCTCGAATCAGAACTGTTTTCACCGCTCATCACTCACCGCTCACTGTACGAACATCGGACTGAAAATTCCAAAGACAGACGTATAACCGTGTAGAAACGTGTTTCCGCCGACCGGGCCGATTTCACCGTTGCAGAAAAATCCACTGAGCGAAACGTTTTCGAGGTATCGGTGAAACAGGCGCGAGTCGAAATTGGGTTCGCCATACAATCCCGAACCGCGTCCCAAACAAGCAAACATCAAAGCGCCGAGGGGACGAGTATCAGACGGTGCGTCCTGACAGTATTTTTGTAGGAGCGTCTCCAAATCTTCGGCAGATGTATTGGCATCTCGTAGGTGGAACTGGATGCGCTGGCCGGGACGCACGCGATCGCCAATGGCTACCGCACCCACTTTCGGATCGACACCGACGAGATTGCGAATCAGGAAATCTCCCGCTTCCAAAGTTTGTTTGAATTCGTCGCGCACTACACCGATAAATAAGGAGTTTTGAGCGAGCGATCGATCGTTTTCGTCGAGTTCGGAGATCGTCTCGCGCAAAATTTCCAACGGCGGCCGTGCAGTTTCCCTTTCCCCGACTTCATCGAGCGCTAAAATGACGTTGCTTTCGCCTTCCGCCACGCGATAGGGTTTGCCAATGGGGCGACATCCTTGGGCGACGATGGTTTCGAGGGCGATGTTGCCGGACAGGGCAACCCCAACTGCACCTTCGCGCACCGCTCGATCGTTGAAAAACAAATTCGAGCCGCGAACACCAGGGCTACTCGACAACCCTCCCGCTTTCGGCGAACCGGGATAAGCATAGTCGAAACCTTGCAATAAATCGTTAATCCGCGTCATAAACGGATCGGCGAACAGGATAAACTGCGGGTTCGATTCGGGTGGAACACCCACCGTCTCGATCCATCGATCGGGAGGACTATCGAGATCGGGTAAATCAGACGAAGCGATGAAAAATCCCCGTACATCGACATCGGGAAGGTGAGCTAAAGTCAGACTTAAGGCAATATCGCCCTCCACTTCCAAGGCTCGATCGACGCTCGGCGGATTGCCAACGATGCCTCCACCACCACATCCAATGAGGGTTGGAACGTCAAGCCGTTCCTGTAACAGCGGCATTAAACGGGGGTACTCGCTGGCAAAGGCCGATGAAATGAAGACGAACCCCAGATCGGGTTTGCCTTGTAAGGCGCGTAACGCCGTTTCCGTCACTTCGTTCACCGCTGCTTCCAGCGAGGGGCGCGTTGATAAAGCGTTAACCCACTCCATAAGGCAATCCTCTCGATCGATACTTCCTTCAGTCAACCCGAAATTGGGGAGTGCCGCAACACGATCGATGTCCGGCTACTCCTTATATATACGTCCGTCTGCCGGGTCAAATCTTAAAAAATCGATCGGAATGTGCGACGGGGTTGACTTTCTCTAGTATGTGTAATGGTATAGAACCCACTGTCTGCTGACAACGGCGAGACGAGTACGGGTAGACGAACCTCCCAGCCAGAAAACATTCTCTATACTGAGAAGGATGAACTAAATCCGAGCCATTATGAACGATATTCAGAAACAAATCCAACAAGAACGAGATGAAGCTCGTGCCGTCTGTGATTCCAGTGGTGCGAGTTCCCAAGAATGTGCGGCCGCCTGGGATGCGGTCGAAGAGCTGCAAGCTGAAGCGGCACACCAAAAACAACAACCCGAGAAAACCTCGTTTGACGTTTACTGCGAGGACAATCCAGACGCGGCCGAATGCCGAGTGTACGACGACTAACACCTTCTAACAACCAGGTATCAGCGAAAAGCGGTGAGGACGATCTCACCGCTTTTCGTTTGGGAGTACAGTGCAACGATCGAAGCTTGCCTCTCCATGGGAATTGCACTCAAGCGCACGAAGCCAGAACGGTAACACTCGACAGAGGGCTTAGCGACAGCCTTCCACCGCAGCAAAATCCCGCAAACGGGGTTGGGCAAGCCAATTTGGGGCGGGAGTCCATGCCTCCGCTGACGCTCGTAAGACTCGAGATCGCAGCCCATCTACCCAACGCTTTTTTCGGTAATTCGTGTATTTTTGGGCTAAAAACACCTCAAAATGCCCTCGATCGACCGTTTTCGTGAGATGGATTGACTCTGTTTACACTTCAAAATAAACAACTCAAACATCTTTTAATCGAGTGAATAATTAAGCAAATCTAAAGCTTAAAGACAAAAGAAGATTGCCTTGATGCCACATCCTACATCAAGCCACGACTTCACCCCCCAAAACCACTATATTTTAAACCCAAAGAACGAGATTGCGTGACAAAGTTCACAAGTATTTATAGAAGTTTAAATTACGACAATTTAAGAGTGTTTACGCATCAATTATAAAAAATCTTTAAAGAGCCGACTTTGTGAAAAACGAACTCGATAAGATAAGAAAAAGAAAATAAATCAAGCGGGATGAAAAACTATGGTTAACATCGCTCCCGAACGACCCTCTGGCGCCTCAAAAAGTGATGCCTTTGTTCTTTGGTTTGAAGAAGTCGGAATCGCCGACATTCCTCTCGTTGGGGGAAAAAATGCTTCTCTCGGCGAAATGATCCAGCAATTGAGTGCCAAGGGCGTTAGCGTGCCGACGGGATTTGCAACCACCGCCCATGCCTATCGCTACTTTGTGGAAAAAGCAGGACTCGAAGAACAACTTCGCCAGCTCTTTTCCGACCTCGACGTCGAGGACGTACACAACCTGCGCGAACGGGGCAAACAAGCTCGTGCTTTAGTTTTAAATACCCCTTTTCCAAAAGAACTCGAAGTCGCGATCGTGACCGCCTACTTCAAACTGTGCGAGCGCTACGGTGCAGACGCAGAATTCTGCGAACGCTTCGATCCCAAATACCGCGAAGCTTGTAAAGAATACAGCTACGATACCGACGTTGCCGTTCGATCGAGCGCCACAGCCGAAGACCTGCCCGATGCCAGCTTTGCCGGACAACAAGAAACCTACCTCAACGTCCACGGGGCGAAATCCGTTCTCGAATCTTGCCACAAATGCTTTGCTTCAATCTTCACCGATCGCGCCATTTCCTACCGCACGATTAAAGGGTTCGATCACTTCGATATTGCCCTATCCGTCGGCGTTCAAAAAATGGTACGTTCCGACCTTGCCTCGTCCGGAGTCATGTTCTCGATCGATACCGAAACCGGATTCAAAAACGCCGCCCTCATCAACTCAGCCTACGGCTTAGGAGAAAACGTCGTCCAAGGTGCAGTCAACCCCGACGAATACTTCGTTTTCAAACCCACCTTAAAAGACGGTTTGCGTCCGATTCTCGAAAAACGGCTCGGCAGCAAAGAGCTCAAAATGGTCTACGACATCGGCGGTGGCAAACTGACGAAAAACGTTCCCGTTCCCGAATCCGAACGAGTGAAATTCGCCATCACCGATGACGAAGTACTGCAATTAGCCCAATGGGCTTGCATCATCGAAGACCACTACAGCAAAGTCCGGGGAGCCTACACCCCCATGGACATTGAATGGGCGAAAGACGGACAAACTGGCGAACTCTTCATCGTCCAAGCTCGCCCCGAAACGGTTCAGTCTCAAAAAGCGGGCAACGTCCTGAAAAACTACAAGCTCACCGGTTCTAGTAACGTCCTCGTCACGGGTCGCGCCGTCGGCGAGATGATCGGTCAAGGAAAAGCCCGTATCATCCTCGACGTTCACAAGATCGACCAATTCCAAGCCGGTGAAGTTCTCGTCACCAACAAAACGGACCCGGATTGGGAACCGATCATGAAAAAAGCCAGCGCCATCGTCACCAACCAAGGCGGACGCACGTGCCACGCGGCGATCATCGCTCGGGAAATGGGCATCCCCGCGATCGTCGGTTGCGGTAACGCCACGGGCATCCTCACGACTGGCCAAGACGTCACGGTCTCCTGTGCGGGTGGGGAAGAAGGCAAGGTGTATTCGGGTTTAGTTCCCTTCGAGATTGAAGAAACCGTTCTCGACAACTTGCCCCGTCCGAAGACGAAGATCTTAATGAACGTGGGCAACCCCGAAGAAGCTTTTGGTCTGTCTTCAATTCCTTGTGACGGAGTCGGTTTGGCTCGGTTCGAGTTCATCATTGCCAACCACATTAAAGCCCACCCCTTGGCATTGCTGCACTACGACGAACTCGAAGACGAGTCAGTCAAACGGGAGATCGGCGAACTGACGAAACAGTACCAGAACAAACCCGATTTCTTCATCGACAAACTGGCCCACGGTATCGGCACGATCGCGGCGGCGTTCTATCCGAACCCAGTTGTCGTGCGGATGTCCGACTTCAAGAGCAACGAGTACGCCAACCTCCTCGGCGGGAAGCAGTTCGAGCCGAAGGAAGAAAACCCGATGATCGGCTGGCGCGGTGCGTCCCGCTACTACGATCCCAAATATGCCGCCGCCTATGGGTTGGAATGCAAGGCGTTGAAGCGGGTTCGCGACGAAATGGGTTTGACCAATGTGATTCCGATGATTCCGTTCTGCCGCACGCCGGAAGAAGGGCGCAAGGTACTGGCGGAAATGGAAAAATACGGACTCAAACGGGGTGAAAACGGCTTGCAAGTGTACGTGATGTGCGAGATTCCGAGTAACGTGATTCTCGCCGACGAGTACAGCAAGGTGTTCGATGGATTCTCGATCGGTTCTAATGACTTGACACAATTGACGTTAGGTCTCGATCGAGATTCTGCATTGGTGGCGCACATCTTCGACGAACGCAACGAAGGTGTCAAACAAATGGTGCGGATGGTCATCGAACGCGCGAAAGCCAGCGGTCGCAAGATCGGTATCTGCGGTCAAGCACCGAGCGACTATCCCGAATTCGCCCGCTTCTTGGTGGAACTGGGAATCGATTCGATCAGCTTGAACCCCGACACGGTTCTGAAGACGATGTTGGATATCGCTGAGTTCGAGTCTCAGTCGTAAAGCGTCAAGCGTCCTGTTGAGTTTTCAATACCCTCTCAAGAGCGTCCCCTACTTCGGTGGGGGATTTTTTTTCAGTGAAGAGTGAGGAGGGATAGGGAGATGACCTGATGATGAGATGATGGGATTCTCATAACCTCATTACGACTTTACTACCTCAACATGACTGACTGGAATCGGGTGCGCGAGACGTTCCAAAATGTTTGGGGATACGACGATTTTCGCTATCCTCAAGGAGAAATCGTCAAAGCCATTCTGCAACAACAAGATACGCTGGTGGTGCTTCCCACGGGAGGCGGAAAATCGATTTGTTTCCAACTTCCGGCATTGTTGCAAAATGGTGTGACATTGGTGGTTTCGCCGTTGGTAGCGTTGATGGAAAACCAGGTGAAAGAACTGCTCGATCGATCCCTCCCCGCCGCAACACTCCACAGCGAACGATCGAAATATGAAAAGACAGCTACCCTCAAAGCATTAGAACGACAGCAACTGCGCTTATTGTATTTGTCACCGGAAACGCTTCTCAGTCCAAAAGTTTGGCAAATTCTCTCACAACCGCAGATTGTCGTGAACGGAATGATGCTCGATGAAGCACACTGTTTAGTTCAGTGGGGGGATACCTTTCGTCCGGCGTATCGACGGTTGGGAGCGGTTCGATCGAGTTTGCTAAAAACCCGTTCTCCTGGAACGCAAATTCCCATCGCCGCATTTACCGCAACCGCCGATCCGGACGCACAGCGAACGATTCAGGACGTTTTGCAACTTCGATCGCCTCAGCAGTTTTTACAAAATCCCTATCGTCCCAATTTATCGCTGAACGTTCGCCATACTTGTACGCCTCGCAGTCGAAAACAGCAACTTTTGAAGTTTTTAAACCAGCATCGACAGGAGGCGGGATTGGTTTACGCGAGAACTCGGCGAGATTGCGAAACGCTGGCGCATTGGTTGCAACAACAGGGATTTGCAACGGCGGCTTATCATGCGGGTTTGGGATCGATCGATCGTCGTCAACTCGAAGATCGATGGTTAGAAGGATCGTTACAGTTTGTCGTTTGTACCAGTGCCTTTGGCATGGGAATCAATAAGCCGAACGTCCGTTGGGTGTTGCATTACCAAGTACCTGCATTACTGTCAGAATACTTGCAAGAAGTCGGACGAGCGGGACGAGATGGAAAACCCTCGATCGCGCTTGCTTTGGTGAGCGAACCGACGGGATGGCTCGATCCCAGCGACAAGCAACGCCAGCAGTTTTTCCAAAATCGCGAAAACGCGCAAATCCGACGCGCCAAACAGTTGTCGAAACAACTCCCGAAATCGGGAAGTCTGGATGCAGTCAAGCACGAGTATAAAGATGCAGAAATAGCACTTTCGCTTCTTCATAGTACGGGAAGATTGGCGTGGCGCGATCCGTTTTACTATCAAATTCTCGACGGAAAATCTATACCAAATGCGAATACTGATGCCGTTAAGCTAATGGCGAAATATTTCAATACTCGTCGCTGTCGTTGGATGTTTTTGCTCGAAGCATTTGGTTTTAGAAAGGAGGCGAAACCTTGCGGACACTGCGATCGATGCAAGCGTTAGCACCACAGAGACACAGAGGAAACGGAGATTTCTAGATTTTATCTTTGAGTGATTTTTGAATCAGCACTCATGTAGAGTGTGAGATCTTCGAGAATTTGATGAATAAGTGGTTGTAGAATAGGAATATCTTGTTGGACAGTATCCCACAAAACTTGAAGATCGACTCCAAAGTATTGATGAATTACTTTATCTCGCATTCCTGCAATGTTGCACCAGGGGACGATGGTATAGCGATCTCGAATAGGTTGGGGGATACTTTTTGTTGCTTCGTCAATAATTTCAATGGTGCGAGTGACTGCATAGATAGTACGTCGGTCTTCTTGAAATTACTCGTAAGTGAGATTGGCAACGAATTCGTTGGCAGCATCAATATTTTCAAGGATATCTTGAAGGTAGTCAGTTACGTCGCGAATCACAGGTATTTCACCTCAGATAGAATTCGATCGTCGATGTGAGGCTTGAGTCCCTTTTTCATCACTAGATCGACTTTGATTCCCAGTCGATCGCTCAGTTAGTTTTCGAGTTCGCAGAACGTCAAAAGTCCAAAACGTCGATTGGGATGAAATTCGATGAGGATATCGAGATCGCTATTCGGAGTTTGTTCGCCGCGCACGTAGGAACCGAACACACCGAGTTCAGTAATTCCATAGAGTTCTTTGAGTTCGGGGAGGATTTGGTGGAGTCGATCGACTGCTCGATCGAGAGTTGTTGAAGATGACATGAGTTTGATTAAGTGGTAAGTAGGTCAGGGTAAAAACAAGCCGCCGCTATTTTCGACCGAGAAGCCTCAAACCACTATCACTACTAGATTTGAGTCGCTTTACATTCCGATACATAATGCACGAAATTTACCTTGGTCTACTTAACTGGTTAACGAAAATCTCGAACCTATTTAGATTTGTGGAAAAGGAGGCGATCGCAAATCTAAAAAAAATTTGTAGCCTTTATATGCTAAACTTCACAAATCTCGACGCGAGAGAAGAGATACTTCACCCACCACTCCCACTCATGTACAACACGCCCCACGCACCACAAACCAACCAAAACCAACGGGAGGTGTCCCACCGGAGCTGTGAGGTCAAGGGTTGCATCTTTGTGGTATAACCAATCTCCTTCCTTACGCCACCCTACACGATTGCCAAAAGCGTTCCAGATTTTTTCATCGTACTCTCTTGTGCCGTCCAGACTTTGATAAATTTCCTTCTGGACACTAAAGCCAAACTTCCCGTTACTGTAATTGACCCAAAGTCGATCGATAATTCGTAAATCGTCGCAGGGAAAATCATCAATCTCTGAAATGTCGAGATATCCTTTCTTGTCTCGATCTCCCACCTCCAACATCACGCGCCAGGTTTCTAAATCAGCTTCTTTCCACTGTCCAGTTTGCAAATAGTACGCCAGCTTAAAGTATCGGGGCTGTACTTTTGCAGCAAATTCAAAGTTCTCTGCATCGAGAGGAGCAAGCGGCTCGTTGAGTTTTTCGAGTAACGCCTTTTGTACATCTGGCTGCATTTCAGCTCGATCGCGCCAAAAATCACAGGCGAGAACCAGTTTTTCAAACGTGGGTTGATCTAAAATAGATCGTACTAGATTCGTAGCGTTAGCATAAGCAGCATACAAGCGCATTGTTTCTGCCCACCAAGACATTTGTTCGGGATTATGTAATCGCTCGATTGGTTTATCTTCCTGATGAGTAGTTTGAATTTCAACGGCTGCCAAATATTCTTGAAAACTCAAATGTGCAAGTTCATAGGTATCTTCACATTCTTTCGCCACTAAGGCATCGATAGCTTGCAGTCGCTTTAAAAACTGCTCGGAGGTCAACTGGTTTCCGGGGAAGTTTGCCAATTTTGTATCTAAAATTGGCTGAGCTTCTGCAAGAGTAAACTGTTGCGTCTTCCGACACATTAGATCGAGGGCTAAAGGTTGTAAAATCGATCGTTTTTGACTCGCTGTCAGCACATCTGGAAGACCTTTTGCTCGTTGGCGTTTTTCTAAGAGCACCTGACAAATTTCGTCATACAATTCGATGCGTTTGAATGGGAGTCGATCGAACCGCCGATGTACCGTCGCAATCATCGTTAGCAGCAAAGGATTGCTGGCCATATCCCGCAAGGCTTCATGACCTTGGATTTCTGCAAGTAGGCGTTTCACTTGTCGATCGGCATCTTCCCAAACTCCCAAATCGACTTCTCGCCTCTGGCTTTTGGCTTCGCTTTCCACGTACCAGTTTTGTACGAACTCCTCAATTTGTTCTTCCGTCAGGGGTTGAACTTCTAACACCTGAACGTCTTCTTGAAGCTTAGCTTCATCGTATCCCAGAGGACGAGACGTCAAAATAAAAGCAGTTTCGTCATATTCGTACATTTGTCGATCGACCCAACGGCTCACCTGCTGACGTTCCGTTCGATCGGCAATTTCATCGAGTCCATCTAACAGAATCAGACAATGATGAGCGCGAAGTTTTCGATCGAACCACCCTTTAGGGGGTTCCAGCGGTTGAGTTCGTTGCAGTTCTTGCACCCATTGAGTCAAAAGATCGGCGAGAGAAAGATCGGGATTTTTCAAAATGTACCCATGAATATCTCGCAGGTAGAGTAAGACGGGGATAAAGTTGGGGGCGTTGGGATGCAGTCGTCGAGGTTTTCCGAGAGCATACATTAACGTGATATAGCGCATGAGCGTCGTTTTTCCAGACCCCGGTGCGCCCAAAATCGCCAATCGCCGATAGTTGGGTTCTCCGCGCATCACTGCTAAGAAATCACCGATCGTCAGCCTGTCACGAGAAAGGGCTTCATCCTCTCGGTTTTTCCGCAACAGGTTGGGGGAAACCTCCGCTAAACTTCTCGATACGACGTTAACGGTGACGATCGACTGTTGAAGACTGCAAATTCGTTCTTTATCCAGTCCGTGAGCTTCAAAGTTGCGACAGAGATAGTCAAGACGCTTGTAATACTTGCCTTTGAAATCGGACGTGACTTCCCACCAAAATTGAATGAGAGGTAGAGTAAGGGATTGTAAAAGGTTGCGAAACAGCGCCAGGAAAAAGTAGACGAGCTTAAACAGACCTTTAGCGGATGCTGTCCCCATTTTTTCCATTTCCTGTTCGGCTTCTGCCATGAACGCACCGCTGAATTTAGCCCACAACAGGCTGCAACCTGTGAAAAAAGAGGAAATGGCGGTTTGCGTCACCTCTTGCTGAAGCAGAGATTCAATGGTACTCACCGCCCCGATTCCAAACGGAGTCCACGTGACCAGGGCTTGCAGGAACTTAGGTGTCGATTTCGGTTGTGCCATACTCGATCTCGAGTCGATCGGAATTTTCCCTTCAGTATATTGGGGTGCTGGATTTGCTCGAGATCGACCCTGCACGCACAACCCAGTTTGAAGGAACTTCCCATACACCGTCATAGACGCTTGGCGAACGAGAACCCCCATAGAAAAACCCGGCTTCACGTGAAACCGGGTTGCTCGAACGATATATCCGAAGTCGGATTTAGCCAGAAATTGGCTGTGCGTCTTTGGGTGGAAGTTTGACTTTCGTTGCAAAACCGAGAGCTTTGAGCAAGCTAATCGTCATCCATGTCAAATCGACTTCCCACCAGTTCAAACCGTGACGAGCAGAATACTGGAAGGCGTGGTGGTTGTTGTGCCAACCTTCACCGTAAGTGACTAATGCCACCCACCAGCAATTGCGAGAACCATCACCGGATTCGTAAGAGCGATATCCACATTGATGAGTTGCACTGTTAACGAACCACGTGCAGTGGAACACCACAACAACGCGAACGAAAATACCCCAGACGACAAAGGAGATCCCGTTGCCGATAAAATATTCGCCAAGGAAATACAGGAGTACACCTAATGCGATTTGAAGGGGAATAAAATATTTTTGAAAAAACTGATAGACGGGATCGTCGACCATATCTTGGGTGAATTTGGGGAGTTCCTCTCTGGCTGGAATGTCATGTAACATCCAACCGACATGGCTCCACCAGAATCCCAAGTGAGAATTATGGGGATCTTTTTCGGTATCCGAGTATTTGTGGTGAATGCGGTGCATTCCAATCCAGTCAATCGGGCCGGACTGACAGGAGAGCGTCCCACAAAACAGGAAAAAGTATTCAAGCAGTTTGGGAAGTTGGAAGCTGCGGTGGCTGATCAAACGATGCCATCCGAGCGTAATTCCCAAACCGCCAGTAAACCAGTGTAAAAAGACGGCAACGCCAACCGCCGCCCAGCTAAAGGTACTTGGGAAAAACGCCAAACACGCCACCAAGTGAAGTGCGCCAATCCAGAGAATGGCATACCAATTCAGTGGCAGTTTTTGAGTTTGTGCTACTGTCATGCAGTGACCTCGAACGATGCTAATTGTTGGATCGACCTGTTGGATCGTATCAAAATATGGGGAAAAAGCGGTAAAGTGGATTTTTTAGTTTCGCTATTTACCCGAATCTCGCCCGTATTCTATGAATCTTCAGATTGATTTAACCCAGGTCGATCGATCTTTAAGAAATGTCTTTACAGAGATCGACACTAAAGTCAAGCAAAACTTGACACGGGTGCTGAACGCCTATCGCGAGCATCGAGTAGGCGTTCGTCATTTCGCCAGTGTCTCGGGATACGGCCACGACGACTTGGGACGAGACACGCTCGATCGTGTGTTCGCCCAGGTTCTGCAAGCGGAGTCTGCCATCGTGCGCGTGCAGATGGTATCCGGCACACACGCGATCGCCTGTGCGCTTTACGGTGTCTTGCGTCCCGGTGACGAAATGCTCTCTGTGGTTGGGGAACCCTACGATACGCTCGAAGAAGTCATCGGCGTGCGGGGTAGCGGACAGGGTTCGCTGATGGAATACGGGGTTCAATATCGCGTTTTGCCTCTGACCAGTGCGGGAACCATCGATTGGGAAGCACTGACAACGGCAGTCAAACCCGAAACGCGGCTAGTGTTAATCCAACGATCGCGCGGGTATTCTTGGCGCGAAAGCCTCTCGGTTGATGATATCGCAAAAATCGTCCGTCTGGTAAAACAGCAGAATCCCAACACGATCTGCTTTGTCGATAATTGCTACGGTGAATTTGTCGAAGATCGCGAACCCACCGCAGTTGGAGCGGATTTGATGGCGGGGTCGCTGATTAAAAATCCCGGCGGAACGATCGTGACGGCTGGTGGATACGTAGCCGGACGGTCAGATTTGGTGGAAGCGGCCGCCTGTCGCCTGACTGCACCGGGCATTGGCAGTTCGGGAGGGGCGACCTTCGAGCAAAACCGCCTGTTGTTTCAAGGGCTTTTCCTCGCACCGCAGATGGTCGGCGAAGCGATTAAGGGAACGTATTTAGTCGCTCACACGTTTGATAAGTTGGGCTATCGGGTCAACCCACTCCCCGATCGACCCCGACGCGATACGATTCAAGCGATCGAGTTAGGATCTCCCGAAAAACTCGTCGCTTTTTGTCGCGCCATTCAACGCTATTCACCCGTTGACTCTTATCTCGACCCCGTTCCGGCCGAAATGCCGGGATATGAAAGTCAGTTGGTCATGGCGGGGGGGACGTTTATTGATGGAAGTACGTCAGAGTTCTCCGCAGACGGGCCGCTACGAGAACCTTACATCGCGTTTTGTCAGGGAGGAACCCACTGGACGCACGTGGCGATTGCGTTGGAAGCGGCGATCGAGGCTGTCGGTACGGCTTGAAATCCAAGTGCGGCCGCCGTTGGGGTTGGAGTTTGACGACGTTTCCCAGTGAGG
Source organism: Geitlerinema sp. BBD 1991-9 (assembly GCA_001657325.1). GTDB lineage: Bacteria > Cyanobacteriota > Cyanobacteriia > Cyanobacteriales > Geitlerinemataceae > Geitlerinema. Next base: position 77,951 of record LWRO01000026.1, read on the forward strand.
CTACTCGGAAAAACGTTCAGACTTTCCGGAATCCTCCACCGTTGAAAAGGAGGACATAGAGGTAGATGCACCCTGATGGTTCGCCTCGACCCGATCTCCGGGCCGGGGCTTTTACTATTTTTGTTTTGGTTTTGTTTTTTTGTTTTGGTTTTGTTTTTTGTGATGTTTTAGGCGATTTTGTGGGTTTATCCAGCTTGGTAATTTTTGGGGTTTGTCATTTGGCTGGAATTTGCCGAAACGGCTTTATCGCATCGTTTTATAGGGGAAGGTGAAACCAACGCCGCAAACTATTGGTCAGTCGATCGATCGCCGTGAGCTGTTCAGTCCATACTGCACCGCTTTCCTGCCACTCGCGCACGAGGAGACGACCCAACGGTGTGAGTCGAAAACTGTCGGTAATGCCCTGTCCGTCCACTTCACGGCGCAAGACTCCCACGCTAATCAGCCACAGTAACTCATCTTCAACGCTGAGTTCGGGAATGGGAGTCGCAATGTAGCCGGCTTGCACGCCAGACATTCCCGCAATCTTGCCGAGAAATACGCCTTTGTCACGCAGGGCAGTGTAGAGTGGAAGCTGAAACGGCGCACAACGAACCGCACGTCTGGCTCGATTTAAGGTCGCATCCGAATATTGAGCGGAAGGCGATATTTTGGGATTAGTGACAGTCATAGCTTTTGTGCGTGGAGTGAGTGGAGCGGTGGCAAGAAGAGGAGATCCCTTCAAAGCCGAGTTTTGGACGAAATTTTTGTAAATATTGTAAACGAAATCGCAAACACAACAGTCGATCTCTGTCAAAATGATAGATTGCATAATAGATTGCCCATTACTAATCAACCGAGTCGATCGCCGCAATTCCGATGAGTGTTATCGTTGCCACGTTTTATAAATTCGTTCAGTTTCCCGATTTTGCCGAACAGCGAGAACCGTTGCTCGAGTTTTGCCGCGATCGACAGGTGAAAGGGACGATTTTACTGGCAGAAGAAGGGATTAACGCCACGATTGCCGGATCTCGCTCGGGAGTGGATGCCGTGTTGGCACGATTGCGTCGAGATCCTCGATTTGCGGATTTAGAACACAAGGAGTCAATAGCGGAGAAACCGCCGTTCGATCGAATGAAAGTTCGCCTCAAACGGGAAATCGTCACCCTCGGACAACCGAACATCGATCCCAAACATCGTGTTGGAACCTACGTTCCGCCGCAACAGTGGAATCAAATTATTGCCGATCCCGAGACGATCTCGATCGACACCCGCAACGATTACGAATTCGCGATCGGTTCGTTTAAAGGTGCGAAAAATCCAAACACTCGATCGTTTCGAGAATTCCCTGAATACGTCAAACAGAACCTCGATCCGAGCAAACATAAAAAAGTCGCGATGTTTTGCACTGGAGGAATTCGTTGTGAAAAAGCAACGTCTTACCTCTTGGAACAAGGTTTTGAAGAGGTTTACCATCTCCAAGGTGGGATTTTGAAATATTTAGAAGAAGTTCCTGAAGGAGAAAGCCTTTGGGAAGGGGAATGTTTCGTATTCGACGATCGAATTGCCGTCAAACATGGTTTAGAGCGGGGAAGTTATGAAATGTGTCGCAGCTGCGGACATCCCCTTTCCCAAGACGACAAAACCTCACCGAAGTATGAAGACGGTATTACTTGCCCTCATTGCTACGACAGTCTCACGGAAGAAAAGCGCCGTCGTCAAATGGCGCGAAAACAACAGTTTAAGCACTCCGCAAATTCGAGCCCGTAAAGAGAAAAAATAGATTTACTGGTGTGAATTCGAGAAAAATAAAGATAAAATCAAAATAAGAGAATTACGAAACTCGGAGCATGGTCGTTGCAGCCGAATCTGAACTCTTGAGCTTTGAGGAATATTGCCAACTCGGCGATTCAGATTGTCGCTACGAACTCTTCAACGGAGCATTGCGCTTGATGAATCCGCCAAGCGTAGATCGTTTCTTCATCGCAAAATTCCTAGAACAGCTATTTGAAGTGGAAATCCAGCGAGTGCAGAGACCTTGGACTTGTTTTCAAGGGGTTGGAGTACGGACAGGCGTTCGTAAGTCTCGAATCCCCGATCTCTCAGTGGTTTCCCTCGATTCAGCCTTAGAACTTTGGGGAAAATCGGCGGTGTTTGAAACGCCACCGTTTCTCGTCGTGGAAATTGTCAGTCCCAATTCTGCGACGGACGACTATCACGCCAAGCGTTCGGAATACGGCTCGATCGAGATTCCAGAATACTGGATTGTCGATCCTTCTGAAACAACAGTGATGGTATTGTTGCTAGAACAGGGATTTTACGAGGAAGCGGTGTACAAGGGTGACGAATCTATCTCGTCGGTAATGTTCCCTGAGTTGAATATGACGGCAAATCAGATTTTGACAGTTGGGGGAAGGTTTCAGCAATAAGCTATAACGCCTATCGATGAAATTAGCGCTTCAACGCCAACGTCAAACCATCGGCGATCGGAACTAAGCTTAAGGTGACTCGATCGTCTTCGTGAATTTTTTGATTGAATTCACGAATCGCTTCCGTCCGTTTATCCATATCTTCAGGATCGGCAACTTGTCCGCTCCACAATACGTTATCCACGGCGATTAATCCACCAGGACGCACCAGTTGAAGTGATTTTTCATAATAATTGGGATAGCTGCGTTTGTCTGCATCGATAAAGGCGAAATCAAAGGTTTCAGCCTGTCCGTCTTCGAGGAGTCGATCGAGCGTCTCCAGTGCAGGAGCGAGGTGAAGGTCAATTTTCTCTGACACGCCGGCTTTTTCCCAATACCGACGGGCGATCGAGGTATAGTCTTCGTCCACATCGCAGGCGACGAGTTTCCCGTTTTTCGGTAGCGCCAACGCTACGATGAGAGAGCTATACCCAGTAAATACGCCAACTTCGAGTGCTTTCGTCACCCCCATCAACTGCACCAGCAACGCCATAAACTGACCCTGTTCCGGTGCAATTTGCATTTGCGACATGGGGAGTTTCGCCGTTTCCTCCCGCAACTGAGTCAACAGTTCCGGTTCGCGAACCGAGACAGAGATGAGGTAGTCGTGAAGTTGAGGACTGAGGCCGAGGGTTTTGTTAGACATGACAACGACTTCGGGACATTTCCCAACCATCTTAAGATAAGTAACAGTAGCAAATTCCAACTTTCACTCACGGACGCATGACTGAACTACCGCAGGATCTTGAAACCGCCATTGCTCAAGCCCAAGCGGCAACGAAAGCCGCGATCGAAGATGGGTATCGCTTAATGCAAGTCGAATTCGTCGACCCTGAATTGAAAGCCCAACCCATCGCCGAACAATTCATTCCCACGCTCACAGACATGGGCTATCAACTCAAGGTATTTTTCCCGGACACGGGGGCCGCTGCGTTGGCTCGCCGCGATTGGGGCGAGGTTCCCTTTCGCATTGCCGATTTGGGGAGCCGTCGCACGCCCGTCACGAGTCAAATCGAAGAGGACGACGAGTGTTTTCTGCTCGTCGAACCGTCGGATGTAGAAATCGAGAAGGTCGAACAACTTTGTAACGCAGCAGGCGATCGACCGGTCGTTTTACTTCTCCCCCGTCTCGAAAGTGTCGCGACAGTCGGTATCGGTTACGCTGCAAGACAGTTACGCGAACGGTTCCTCAGCAAATTAACATCCTGCTACTACGTGCGTCCGCTTCCCGGTGCTGCTGTGTATCGCTGCTATCCCTCATCTTGGCAAGTCTGGATTGAAGGAGAGGAGAACTACACTATCTTGAAGGAAATGTCAAGTAAGCCAGCCGGGGAGGAACTCGAACGGTTGTTGATGGGTGAAGCATCTGAAACTGAAACCATTGAGGCTGGAACGACGGAAACTCCAGTTTCAGAACAACGCAAACGTCCCAGTTTCCTGACCGAAGTTCAACGCTTCATCCGCGCCTTAACCCAGTAGGTGAAACGGGGAAGGGGAGACGTTTGACGATTTGGGTACACTTTCCATTTTGTTGAGATTGAGAGAAACAATGGAAGTTGGGGAGATACGATCCTGAGTTGGATTCAGTGCCATCAGGATTTAGAGGTATCCCAGTTTGCTTGAGAAGCGGCAAGGAGTATTTTCAATTCGTTGAAAACCGCTCCGATCGAAGAACGTTATTCTCGAACGGGTCAGATCCGTCGATCGTTATGTTCGGTTTGTGCCATTTCGATGAAACTCGTCTGGCTGTCTTGCTAAACCTTGTCTTGCTGAAACTTGGCACAAAATGCTTGACGAAGCATCTTTCACGATCGAGCTTGGCGCTCGTGAAGCAGAAGCTGCAAAAATGCAGCATTAGCTCGGGTTTACAGTGAAATGTAGCGATTTCAATCTTGAAGTGAGTCAAAACCTATAGAGTTGCGACAACACGATTTTGAAAATACTTGTCAAAATAATTAACAATCCCTCAGTCTAGCGCTTACCATCCCACAAACCATCAAAAATCCCTCTCTCACCCGTTATCTGCTTCTCCCCTTCCTCGCTTCTCCCCAAGAATTATGGCTCGACAAATTGTCATCGGCGACGTTCACGGTCACTACGAGACTCTGATGCGTTTGTTAGAAGCGCTCGATCCCGATCGAGACGATCGAATTGATTTTCTAGGTGACTTGATCGATCGCGGCCCCCATAGTGCCAAAGTTCTCAATTTGGTCATGAACGAACCCTCGTATTTCACCATTCGAGGCAATCACGAAGAAATGATGCTCGCGTCGTTTCCCGATGGGGATGTGGACGAACAAGCTTTGCAATGTTGGCTCGCCGGTGGCGGACGCACGACGGTCGATAGCTACGAGAAACTTAGCGAAATTGAAATTCATCTCGAATGGTTGCAAACCATTCCGATGTATCGGGATTTAGGCGAGGTATGGCTGGTTCATGCGGGTGTCGATCCGAATTTGCCCATCGAACAGCAGTCGTCGCAGCAGTTTTGCTGGATTCGCGATCCCTTTCACCGTCAGACTCAACCTTACTTCTCCGACAAACTTATCGTCACCGGACACACGATTACCTTTACCTTCCCCGGCGTACAACCCGGACAGTTGGCGAAAGGGAGAGGTTGGCTCGATATCGATACGGGAGCTTACACGCTCGAAAGTGGTTGGTTGACAGCGATCGACGTGACACAACGTCGTATCTATCAAGCGAACGTTTGGCATGAAACCGTTCGATCGAGCGATTGGAACGATCTCATCGTCGACGTTCCACCCGGCGACGTTCGACCTCGGCGCTTCGCTCTCAACTAAACCTGCTTTGCTCCAAAGACAATGTTACGATATCGATCGTTCCCGATCGGGGACGAGGTGTCGGTGTTGAGGAGAGCGCGAGGTTTGTCACTAAATCGAAGGAACGTTCGTTCCACTTCGCACGGGGAACCTAAACCACCACTCGATCGCGATAACGGTGTGGAGCAACATCGTGAAGCGGCTCTATCTCCGGATCGCCAAACGACATCGCGGCAGTCGTCTCAAACCCGTCGTCGTTCGTCTTCTAAAACGTCTCGATCGAACTCATCTAAACGAGAATGGCAAATTCCCGTTTGGCAGATTTGGGCAGTCTTGCTCGGACTCGGTGCTATCGGAACGGGAATCACGGCAACGGCGTTGTTGTTACGTCTGCCAACAGTTCCCAACTGTCCCGCGATTTTCTGGCCGACGGCTTCAGCCTCAATGCGTCTGTATTGCGGCCAACTCGCAGCCAATAAGAAAACAGTTGACGATCTGCTCGAAGCGATCGAGCTCGTTAACAAACTTCCCGCCGATCACGAATTGCGTCCCGCCATCGATCGACATCTCGAGGAATGGACGCAAGAATTACTGGATTTAGCAGAAAAGTCGTTCCAACAGGGCAAACTGGTCGAAGCGATCGATACCGCTCGACGAATTCCCACCCACACCCTCCCTCCCCAATCCCGCCGAGCGTTGGACGGATCGATCGAAGAGCGCATCGACGCTTGGAAAGTCGTATGGGCTGAGGCGGAAGAGATTTACGAAACCATTGAAACTCACCTCAAAAACCGACGCTGGGGCGAAGCATTTCGGGCAGCGACGAACTTGCTGGAAGTGGGCAACGAATATTGGGAAACGACGAAATACCAGGAAATTACCCAGCGCGTTCAACAGGCGCGGGAAGATACGAACAAGCTGGCTAAGGCTCAAAACCTAGCCAATCGCGGGGATGTAGACGGTATCCTCGAAGCGGTCGCCATTGCCGAACAAATTGGTTTGGAAAGTCCGGCCTATTCTCTCGCTCAGGAATCCCTCGAAGACTACGGACGGCAGCTATTGGGTTTAGCTGAAGCCGCGTTAGAGGCACGAAATTTGACAGAAGCGATTTCGATCGCCCGTCGCGTTCCTGCTAGTACACAACAGAAAGACGAAGCTCGAGATTTTGTCACGCTGGCGCGGGCGCGATTTTTGGCGTGGCAACCGACGGTTAATAACTTGGAAAACGCCATCGAACAAGCGCAAAAGTTGGAAATCGACAGTCCCCTTTACAATGAAGCGCAGCAGTTAATCGGTCAATGGCGACAAGGCATCGATCAGGTGGCCATTCTCAACCGGGCGCGAAACTTTGCCCGCACGGGAAGCGTCGCCGATTTGACAGCTGCCATCGCTCAAGCGGAACTCATTTCAACGTCTACACCGCTGTACGACGAGGCTCAACAGGAGATCGATCGATGGCGCGATCGATTGGAAACGTCGGAAGACCGACCGATTCTGCGACGGGCGCAGGAGTTAGCACGACAGGGAAATTTGGCAGCAGCTATCTCGCAAGCCAGTCAAATCGATCGATCTCGGGCGTTGTACGACGAGGCACAACAGTGGATTTACCAGTGGCGACAGCAAGTCGCTCGCCGTCAGGATCTGCCAATTCTCGCTCGGGCCAGACAGATCGCCAACGCGGGTAATTTCAACGATGCCATCGCGACGGCACAACAAATTCCGTCGAGTAGTCCCCTCTACGACGAGGCGCAGCAGCAAATTGCCGAGTGGTCGGGCCGGATGCGAGATCGCGATTTACTCGACGAAGCCTATGAAATTGCCCAAGGGGGATCTCCCGAAGCCATTGAAGCGGCCATTCGCACGGCCAACGGTGTGTCGTCTTACGGAAGTTGGCGGGGCGAAGCCGATCGCGTCATTCGAGATTGGGGTTGGCAGTTAGTCAATTTGGCTCAGCAACAAGCACCTTCTAATCCCAATCGGGCGATCGAGATCGCGGAACGAGTTCCGTCTTACACCGAAGCGTATGCAGAAGCCCAACGTCTAATTCGCGAGTGGGACGGACAATTGAATCCACCGGAACCACCGGAATCGATCGAGCCGAACCCCGAGGAAGACGTGATGCGGGAATGGCAAGCTCCGATCGACGATTTGGGGACGATCGACGATTTGGGGACGATCGAAACTCAGTCCATCAACTCAGTCCATCAACGGTCAGTCGATCGATCTCGGAGTCGATGAAATTCCCCTCGATCGTGAGAACAAAACACGGTGACTGTTTCACCGCAATCTCGGTTGAGTTCTCGCAGGCGACATTGATTGTGTCGTCTAGCGCTATTATCCGCTGCTCCCAAGTTTTCCACCAGTTGCAATCCTAGGGGACATCGTGGGTGATGGGAGTCGATTTCATCACGAACATAGTAAGCATCTCCTGCGTGAAACAGCCATCCCGTGGAGGTTCGGATGGCAATTCCCGCGTGTCCGTAGGTGTGACCGAGGAGGGGAACGAGGAGGATTTCGGGCGGTAAGTTCTGGAGTTGGCGAACCCCCCGGAAGCCGAACCAGGACTCGCCATCAGCGAGACGATAGCGAACCCAGCGAGGTTGATGTTGCCACTGTTCGAGATGGTAGCGGTATCGATCGATTCGCGTTTTCCCTTGGGTTCCCGCTTGATATTCGGCTTCGAGGAGGTGAACTTCCGCCTGTGGAAAATCACTCAAGCCTCCGGCATGGTCGAGGTCGAGATGGGTTAAGATAACGTGTCGCACGTCGTCGGGACGGTAGCCGAGACGTTGAATTTGACGCAGAGCTGTTTCCTCGGGGTTCAGTTGCGGTTGGGCGAGAAAACGAAACGATCGACCCAATCTTTGGGAATTTTCAATATCTTGCAATCCCAAGCCGGTATCGACGAGAACGAGTCCAGCATCGGTTTCGACGAGCAAGCAGTGCGTGACGATGGGAACGCGACGAAAGGGAGATCCCCGTCCACTGACCAAGCATCCGCCGATGAGGTATTGTGTCGCACAGTTGAGATGGTGGATTTTCATCCGGGGAACGATCGAGGTCGATCGGGTTCAAGTACTGTTCGAGTCCCGTTTGTCGCAACGCGAGCGATGCTCGTTTCCAGATTGAGGCAAAAATTGACGTTCTCAGCGACTGCGCTTCTCGGCTTTGGGGTATCGAGTTTCAACATCAATCTCACTCTGACTGACGAAGTGTTCGAGCTTCTCAAATTTTCACCCCAATCAACCAGTTGGGCTACATTTTATAAGCTGATAAATTGGCAGAATTTTAAGAAACGCGGGATTATTAAAAGTTTAACCGAGCGTCCTTGCTCTATCTCGCGCTCAAAATATAGATCGATCGAGTGTCCGTGCGTTTCCGTATGATGTTCCGCAAGTGTCAGGAGTTGACCCCATGAACGACAAGCATGACAAAAATGAAAAGCGGAAATGGTTGTCTGTTGGAACGATCGCCCATGGTTCTGTTGCTATCGGGATCTCCGCCCATGGATTTATCGCGATTGGCGTGTCCACCCACGGCATTATCTCGATCGGTTTGATTTCAATGGGCGTTTTTTCAGTGGGATTGGTCTCAATGGGACTCGTGAGTTCTGGATTAGTCGCAATGGGATTAATAGGTTTCGGACAGCAAACGATGCAATTGAATCATTCCCACGAAATGCCTTCGATCGAATCGATGGAGGAAGAAATGCACGATCCGCAAATGCACCCCTAACTCGAAAAAAAAACCGGCTTCACCATGAAGCCGGGTTGATGGGAGGGAAAACATCAAGTGCGAACTCGCACTTCGCAAACTCGAAGGATGTGCGTTTAGAAACTAAACGTCGTCCGAACCACGCCGATCAGTAAATCGTCGTTATCGTCATCGTGATTCGGTGCGGTCAGCCAAATCAATCCCGGCGTCACCGTAATGTTCTCACCGATTTGCAGGGAGTAGAACGCTTCGATGTGCAGCGAGGTGTCGTCGTCTTCGTCGATCCCTCCGCGTTCTAAGCCGGAACTAATATTGGTGACTTTCGGTTCTTGCCCCACGAGAATCCCCGCTAAGTTCCCCGGTGCGCCCGCATCGGGGAACGCCAGCGAGACCGCCCAGTTCCAACTGTCGAGGCTTCCGCGATCGATCGTTCCGTCTAAGGTCGAAAGGGTTTGCGTGTTGACGTAACCCACCCAACCGCCGAGGGCGAAGTTTCTGGCGATTTGCCAAGAGGCTTCAAAACCGTAGGCGTTGCTGACAATCGGCATATCCGCCCCGAATTCGTCAGAAGCAAAACTGCGGAAGTTAGACAGGTTGCTTCCCGTACCTGTTTCGAGGTTGTAGGAATTTAAGTAGGTTAATGCCAACTCCAACCCGTCCATCGGCGTGACGGTCAGTTGACCCATCGCACCATAGGAACCGTTAAACAAGCCGAATCCTTCGCTGGGATCGTTGGCATCACCGGCATAGTAACCGCCACTCAGGGCAATGGAGTCGGTCAGTGCGTATTCAAACCCGATCCCCGCTTGTTCGATGAGGTAGAAAATTGAAGCACGGGTACCGAATTTAGACAACGCCCCGAAGTTTCCGTCGCCGTCTAGGAAGGGGTTGACGCTAGAGGCAAAGTCGTCAGACGCGCCAGCATTGGCAGAAATGATAACGTTGAGGCTGTCGCCGATGGGGAAAGAGTAGTTTAAGGCGTCGATTTCAACGGAGTTACCGCTATCGTCGGAGAAGAAGAGATCGCCTTCGGGATAACCCGTCGCCACTTCGGAAAAGGCGGGAATGTTACTGGCTTGCAAACGGGTTAACAGTAAGTCTTCCCCGGTAAAGCTGGTCAGAAATTCTAACCGGGTTCGATAGCCAAAGGACGGAATTCGATCGACATCTTCACCGTTGACATCTTCACCGGTCGCGATGCCATAAGCGGTAAATAGCGCTTGACCTTCCAGTTTGGTCGTCGTGGAGAACTGGTTGGCTTCGAGTTCGGCGACGCGAGACTCTAAGCCGTCAACTCGCCCTCGCAACGCAGCCAGTTCGGCAGCGAATTCTTCTTGCAAGCGGCGAATTGTCGCTAAGTCTGCGGGGTCGATGGTGTCGCCGCCACCGATGAGGGCAACGATTTGGTCGAGGCAGGCGTTGACACCGGCTGCGAATTCGTACCGCGTCATGAAGTTGTTGCCGCGATAGGTTCCATCGGGATATCCGGCAATACAACCGTACCGTTCCACGAGAGACTGCAACGCCTGAAATGCCCAGTCTGTCGGCTGCACGTCGGACAGTTGGGAGACGGAGGTGACTTGGTCGATCGTGCTAGACGAGGTATCGTGGCTGAGTTCGTCTACACTCGTCATTTGGGCGTTGACAGCACTACAAGCTGCGAAAACTCCCAACACTCCGGCACTACGGCTTAAAAGGTTCCAAAAAATTCGAGACACGTCGATAGATTCCTCGTTCACTACACTCACACTGCTCACACTCGATCGAATGAGGGCTTTAATAAAAATGATAATCAATCTTATTTGAACCCAAAGCACTCGGTCAAGCTCTCGAGAGACTAGCCGAGGTCGATCGATATTAAATAGAAAGCTTTCTCAATAAGAATGACAAAACTCTTGCGGCGTTGTCAAGCTCGATCGAGCCTCGACAATTTGGCAACAGCAGCAATTTTACCCTAAAAATCAGCAAATACAAAGATCTAGACGCTCGATCGTTCTTCGAGCTGTCGATGAGATCGAGAGAATCGTAGAAAAACAAGCTTGTTGTTGTAAAAAATAATTCCTAATAAGAAGAGATCGATCGAAGCCATCGTCACCTCAGTTCCCACCCAGTCCGACTTACGCTCGGGAGATCGATAAGGGTAGCGACTTGAGTCCAAAACTCAGCAAATAGGAGATTCCCGATACCAGAATAATCGTTGCACCGGATGTCAAGTCGAACGCATAGGATACAAACAAGCCGGTTGTCGTAAACAGGACTCCTAACAAACTCGCCAAGATCGACATCTGCTTGATATCTTTGACAAACTGTCCAGCGATTGCCGCTGGCATAGTAAGCAGTGCAATGGTGAGAATCAATCCCACCACTTGCATGACCATGACCACCGTTAGCGCGATCGCCCCCACCAGCATCAAATACAAAGCGTTTACGGGAACGTTGCGCGTTGTCGCAAAAACGGGGTCGAAGGAAATTGCTAACAATTCCTTATAAAATACGACAACGAGCGCGACGATAACGAAATCGATGGCCAGCATAATCGTCAAGTCGCTGGTGGGAACGGTGAGAATACTTCCAAACAGATAGCTCATCAAATCGGCTTTGTAGCCTTCCGTCATATCGATAAAGAGAATGCCGATCGCCATACCGATCGCCCACATGACACCGATTAAAGTATCTGCGCGCTGTTCCGTATGGCGTTGGATGGCTCCCATTCCCAACGCCGAAGCGAGACTAAAACCAATGGCTCCCAAAACGGGATCGAAGCCGAAAAAGTAACCCAACCCAATTCCACCATAGGCGGCGTGGGCGATACCGCCACTAATAAAAACAATGCGGTTCACGACGACGAAGGTACCGATGACCCCGCAGGCGATACTGACGAGCAATCCGGAGAGTAAAGCGTTACGCATGAAATCGAACTGTAACGCTTCGGTGAAAAATTCAAGCATCGGTTTCGTTAGCGAGCTGCTGACAGACGTTGGGCGATCAGCTCGACACCTCGCTCTAGATTAGCGCGAATCACGACTTTATCTCGATCGGGGATGTCAGAACGTTCCAGCAGGTGGACGGCGGAGAGGGTATGGGGAGCGTGTTTTTGGTAAAACGCCTTGAGTTCTTCGATCGTCATGAATACATCACATACAAACTTGTCTAATTTAACATTTCTTTAATAATCATCTCTCGTCCGGATGAGGAAGCGAGATTTTTTTGCGGATTTTCTGTGTTTTTAATCGCTTTCAAATCTTTGGTAAGTCGCTCGGCATTGTATTTTCAGACCAGCATTTAAATACGGTATTTTATCATTAAATAATTTTGATTTTTTGACAAAAATCTCTTAAAAATTTACTCGATCGGTGTTAAATTTCAAGAAACAAAAATCCCATAATAAATTCAATTAGATAATCTGAGCAAGCAAAAGATATGCTAATCGATGAGTAATTTTTTATGAACTGTAATTAATTCATTTTTATGATTTTTAAGCTATGAATTTGTTGTGGATAGTCAAAATTTCAAAGTCATTCCGGGCGTAAGCTAAATTTTGTCTCACTACTTTCTGACCAATACTGTCCATCAGGTAGACGTAGGTAGTCGATCGACGTGTAATGCTACTGTTGAAATCTTGAAAACACATAATTTAGTAATGACCTCAAATTTTCCAGTCCTCAAAAATATCAGGAACTTACTGACCGTCGCAATTTCTACCTGTGTCCCGATCCTACAAGGAGCTGCTGTGGGGACTGCCCAAGTGTCCGAAGTCCCCTATCCTAACAGCAACGGCGATTTTACGACTGCGTTTGTACGGGGAAATCGTGGTTATTCTGCCAACGAGCGATGGTTGGTTGTAGTACGAAGTGGCGACCCGCGCGATGCCAATCTCGACTGTCGTTACACGCCCAATGGAGAAATTCGCTCCCACGTTCGAGCAGGTGCAATCGTCGAAGCGGTCTTTCTCGGTTCACCGAACAGCCCTGGTTCGATGGAACCCAACTGGGCTAACGATGCAATTGTCCTAGAAGATGGAATGACCTGGCTGCGCGTGCGAGGTACATCAGGCTTGTTTTACCCAGCTCGAGCTGGGGATTGGGAGTCATTGGGCGAATGTTACGTGCGAGCCAACTGGCACTACGGTGCACCAGTCAACAACGACTGGTCGATTCCTCCTCGCTCTCACCCGTGACAAGTGGCTAACTTTCTTAACTTGTCACGGGTGGTGCAACATCGATCGCTTTATTGCTTAAGAGTTAACATCAGTTTATATCCATAAATGTCCGCCGAAGATTGACGGATAAATCCCAGGTGTTCCAAATCTTCAATCGCGTAAAAAAACAGAACCCATAACTTCAGGACTTACAACGCGAAATGAAAATTCCATTACGGATGAACGAAATTTTGTAAACTTGTTCCTCACTTCAAGAAGCTTAAGTATCTCTTTTTGAAGATATTGCTTGAAAGCCATACCGTTACAAAAGTTCCTGTCGAATTACTCAAGCTCTAGTCTGTGCTACTTTGCTATGCAGCGTAATTAGCTAAAGTCGAGTTTAGACAATCCCCTCTCCCTAGAGTTTCATTTATGGCAGGGTGAAACTATGCCACCCTGCAAAACAAACTAAGATTCTTTTTTATCTTTCTCCTTCGGTTTGTACGTCGAAGAAACATACAATTCCTTCAACTGTTTTTTACCCACAGGCGATGGCGCATCCGTTAACAAACACCGGGCTTGTTGTGTTTTCGGGAAGGCGATGACATCGCGGATTGATTCTTCACCTGACAGCAACATCACCAGACGATCCAATCCATATGCAATTCCCGCGTGAGGCGGTGTTCCGTACTCGAACGCTTCCATCAAAAAGCCAAACTTTTCGTTCGCTTCTTCCTGGGACAAACCAATGGCTTCAAATACTTGTTCTTGAATTTCGCGCTGGTAAATCCGCAAGCTTCCTCCACCGATTTCGTTGCCATTCAAAACCAAATCGTAAGCCAAAGCCCGTGCTGTTTTGAGGTCGTTCAAATCTTCGGGATTGGGAGCGGTGAAGGGGTGATGTAACGCTTCGAGGCGCTTCTCGTCGGCGTTCCACTCGAACATGGGGAAATCCGTAATCCACAGCAAGTTAATTTTACTGTCGTCCACCAAGTTTAACTCGCGGGCAAGAACTTGACGCAATCGATCGAGCGTTTTATTCACCGTGTCTGCATCGCCCGCCCCAAACAACAGCAAGTGTCCGGCTTCAGCGTTCGTTCGCGTCAACAACTCTTGGCGTTGTTCGTCACTGAGGTTATCTTTAATTGCGCCGATGGTGTCGATTTCGCCGCCCTCTTTGACGCGGATGTACGCCAATCCTTTCGCCCCGGCTTCGGTGGCTTCTTTAAATAAATCGCCACCGGGTTTGATGCGGACGTTGGAAATGAGTTTGCTGGCGTTGGGAATCGGTAAAGCTTTGACAATTCCGCCAGATTTCACTGCGCCGGAAAACACCTTAAAGCCGGAATCTTTCATCAAATCCGACAAATCAACTAATTCCAAACCGTAGCGGGTATCTGGTCGATCGGTTCCGTATCGATCGAACGCTTCTCGATAGGTCATCCGGGGAAACGGGCGAGGAAGATCGATCCCTTTCACCGTTTTATAAATATGGACGACGAGTTTCTCGTTGAGGTCGATCACTTCATCGTAGGACATGAAACTCATTTCCATGTCCAACTGTGTGAATTCCGGTTGTCGATCGGCGCGCAGATCTTCGTCACGGAAACAACGGGCGATTTGATAGTATCGATCGAACCCCGACACCATCAACAATTGCTTGAATAACTGCGGTGACTGGGGAAGTGCGAACCACTCACCCGGATTGACACGACTGGGAACCAAATAATCCCGCGCCCCTTCGGGTGTGGACTTCGTCAAAACTGGGGTTTCGACTTCGATAAAGCCTTCCGTGTCTTCTAAGAAGCGGCGCATCGCTTTAACCGTTTCGTGGCGAAGTTTCAGGTTGTTCGCCATTCGATCGCGCCGTAAGTCGAGATAGCGATATTTCAACCGCAACTCTTCCCGCACGTTTTCCGCTTCGGCGGTACTAACTTGGAACGGAAGCTGTTTGCGAACGCTGTTGAGAAGTTCGATGCTGTCCGCATAAACTTCCACTTCGCCTGTGGGAAGTTTGGGGTTTAAAGACTCTTCGGGACGTTCGTAAACCGTTCCCGTAACGCGGATGACATATTCGTTGCGAAGTGCGTCCGCTTGTTTGTAAGCTTCAGGAGTCCGTTCGGGATCGCCGACGACTTGAACGACTCCGGTTCGATCGCGCAAATCCACAAAAATCACGCCACCGTGATCGCGGCGACGATCGACCCAACCACAGAATGTTACTGTTTTGCCGATGTGTTCTTTTCGGACCGTGCCGCAATAGTGGGTTCGCATAGTGGAAACAGTAGAATTAACGCGCTAGGACAAAACTGGAAAACTCAACCATTATGCAGCATGGTGGGGGCTTGAGTGAAGCGCTAATTTATAGGGGATGAGGTGAGGTGGTGATGAGGAGATGAGAACAACCTGAAAATAGTTTCCACGCTTCACGTCTCACGCTTTACGGTCAATAACCGGTCATCTCCTCCTCCAGTCATCAATATTCGTCAAATTGAGGATCTCGATCGATGTCAGCGAAAATTTTTTCTATTGTACTGCTTTCGATTTTCGCAACGAGGGGTTGTATGCCGGAAGATTTTGTAACTTCGTCGAGTTCTTCTTCGTCCGCCGCCAATTCGCCAAAAACGGTACTCACACCTTCTCTGGTTGCGAACAGCATCCCAACCGTACAATTGTCGCCGGAATCGATCGATATTCAAATTTCCGATCTTCCCGAACCGTACCACACCGAAAGTGCTTCTAAGCCGCCGCAGGTCGTTCCAATTCCCGAGAATCCGGTATTAGAGGTTCCCCCCGGCTTTCGCGTGAATGTTTTCGCGTCCGACTTGAAGCGTCCGCGATGGTTGGCGCTAACGCCAACTGGGGAAGTTTTAGTCACGGAAACACCAGAAACGCGAATTCGTTGGTTCAAGGATACTGACAACGACGGAGTTGCAGACGAAACGGGAATTTTCGCCGATGCAGACGACGGCTTGAATATTCCCTTCGGGATGGCGTTTGCGGGGGACTATTTTTATGTGGGAAACACCGATGCGGTGATTCGCTTTCCTTATATAAACGGTCAAATGGAAATTTCGGGAGAATTCGAGAAAATCGCCGATCTTCCCGGACAGGGTTATCGCCAGCATTGGACGCGCAATGTCGTTGTTGCGCCAGAAGGGGATCGGTTATACGTTTCGATCGGATCTCGATCGAACGTCGATGAAGAACCGCTTCCCCGCGCCTCGGTGATGGTGATGAATTTAGACGGTTCTAACGCGCGGGTGTTTGCGTCGGGGTTGCGCAATCCCGTGGGATTGGATTTTCACCCGCAAACCGGAGAACTGTATACGACAGTGAACGAACGAGACGGGTTGGGCGACGATCTCGTTCCCGACTATCTGACGCGAATTCGAGAGGGTGAATTCTACGGTTGGCCCTACACGTATTTTACGCCGACTCTCCTCGACCCTCGACGAACCCAAGCCAATGGGGAAAGCGATCGACCGGATTTAGCCGCCAAAACACAAACACCAGACGTTCTATTTCGATCGCATTCGGCGGCGTTGGGGTTGCAATTTTACGACGGCGACACGTTCCCCGAACGATATCGGAACGGGGCGATCGTGGCGTTTCGGGGAAGTTGGAATCGAGATCGAGGAACGGGATACAAACTCGTCTTCGTTCCCTTTGACAACGCCGGTCATCCCATCGGAACTTACGAAGATTTTCTCACGGGATTTCTCCTCGATCCTGAGATTCCGACAACTTGGGGGCGTCCGGTGGGAGTCTTGGTGTTACCCGACGGTAGTGTGTTGTTTACGGAAGAAGCCAACAATCGCATCTATCGAATTCAATACGATCCTCGATGGTAAATTCTTCACCGTCTCGTCCACCACAAAATCGCACTCGCAGCAAATCCGACAATTGGAAAGGTGACTAAGGCCGTCCAACCTAACAATCGCGCTTGTTGCGGTGTCATGACGATATTTCGATCGACATCTTCTCGGGGACGAATCGATAAGGTTTCTTCCGTTCCCTGACTCAGCCATTGAATGGAATTCAGGAAAAAGTCGCTGTTGAGTTGTCCGTCGAAAAACGAATCGGTCATAAAATCGGAATCGCCAACGACCACTAATCGCGCCTCGTTCTCGGCTTCCTCCTCTTCAGGCGTTTCGGTTTCGGTGTTTTCTTCCGCTTCGGTTTCCGGTTCTTCCGCTTCCGCTTCGGCGTTTTCCTCCGTTTCTTCCGCTATTTCTGCATCCGTCTCTTCTTCCACGTTGGCTTCTGTTTCTTCCGCTATTGCTTCGTCTGTCGTCGTCTCAGTGTTCTCTTCTGAGACTTCGGCTTCTGCATTCTCGTCTTCAGTCTCGTTCTCAGTTGCTTCCGCTTCTGGATTGGCTTCTTCGGTGTTCTCTTCCGTTGCTTCCGCTTCCGGACTCGGTGTCGGTTCTGGTGTTTCCACCGGTTGACTCAACGCCACCGCCAAAACCAAGGGGCCAGGTTTATCTTCGTCGGGATTCAACGTCCAATCCGGGCCTTCCTCGAGATTCTTTTCCGCCCAACTCGCGTTACTGGTAAACAGCAGCGGCGAGACGGTAATTCCTTCGACTTCATCGTATTCGATCGATCGAACCACGGGAAACAGCGAGTAATTTCTTCCGAAA
Source organism: Geitlerinema sp. BBD 1991-9 (assembly GCA_001657325.1). GTDB lineage: Bacteria > Cyanobacteriota > Cyanobacteriia > Cyanobacteriales > Geitlerinemataceae > Geitlerinema. Next base: position 95,679 of record LWRO01000026.1, read on the forward strand.
TCCTCCGTGATGGGATGCGTACCGTAGTCTACGACTAAGGGGGCCGCCGGGCCGAACCCTTGAACCCAGCGTTCCGGGTCGATCGCGATTCGATCGTCTAAGGTTACGCCCCAATCTTCCAGAAAATCATCTAAACCGGGGTTCGTGTTGGGGTCGAGGAGAACGAGAACGCCACCACCGTTGTCGAGGTAGTCCTGTAAGGCTTGAATTTCTCGATCGAACAGCGGTTGTTCGGGCCCGGCGATGACGACGACATCTGCATCGTCGGGAATCTTTCCTTCCTGGAGAAGTTCGATCGATTCAACCGAGGCGTTTTGGTCTTCGAGGGCGCGAACGGCTTTCAGTACCGACCCTTCAGCCCCTGGAACGAGAGGGGGTTCGCCGTGACCCTGGAGGAAATAAACTGTTAATCGATCTCCACCCGACAGTTGCGCGAGGCGGTTGGTTAACTTGGCTTCTGTTAACGGTTCGACTCCAACGGTTTGCACGTATTGACGCTGTTCTCCGGCTTCGAGATACACGTCGCCAATTTGTCCGACGTTAAATTCTCGCACGAGTCCGGGGTTCGTTTGCGGATCGACGTACTCGAACTCAAAGTAATTGGGGTTGAGGCGTTGGTAGTTTTCGAGTAACCCACTGTCGATTCCACTCGGTTGATTGCTGAACACCCAGACTTTAACGGGTTCTTCGAGGTTGCGAACGATCTCTTGGGTTTGGGGGGCGAGGGTGAACCGTTTGGTTTCGGTCAGGTCGAGACGGGCGGAAGTCCGAACGGCGAGGAAGTTGACGATTCCTAAAATGAGGAGAACGGAAACCGTCGCAAAAATCGCGTTAGTTCCGGTTTCAGTCGATCGACTCGTCCAAAACCCTCGGCTAAATTGTCCTTGGTAAATCAGCCACACGCCCAAAATAACGAGTCCCACGATGACGAGAACGAGGGGAATGGGAACCCAAACGCCAGAAACGGCCCCCGCCGAGAGTCCAGCGACGCTGAGAAACAAACCCAGCCCGAGTAAAGCGTTCCAGTATTGTTTGAGGAATTCGCGCATAGTGGGTTAGCGTTGGAAGCGGAAGGCTTCGATCGATTGTGCGGTGAGGAAGATGCCGAGAAAGATGTAGCTGGCAAACAAGATTATACTACTGGTATCGACAATTCCTTGAATCAAGTTGTTGTAGTTATCGAGTAAAGAAAGATGTCCGAGGGCGTTGCCAAACGTACCGCCAATGTTCTCGGCGATGAGATTAATTATCCACAAAAATAAAACCAGCCCAAAGGTGAGAATCGCGGACAAAATCGTATTGTCGGTGAGAGATGAAATAAACATTCCCAACGAAAGAATGCTGGTGGCGAGCAGGATTAAGCCGAGATGTCCTAGAAGGGGTATTGTCGGCGGAAATAGCGGCTCTGAACTGCTAAATGTAATGGCTTCGTAGAGGAGTAAAGGAGCGGTTAACGTAGCGTAGAATGTTGCAACGCCCAGGAGCTTTCCGACGGCAACTGTCCAGTTGTAAAGAGGCGATGTTGCCAAGAGTTCTAACGTACCGCGCTTGCGTTCTTCGGCGTACAATCCCATCGATAAAATGGGCAAAATAAATAAAGAGAGAGAGGCAATCGTACTGAGAAAAAACTGCATGAATTCGTAGGGAACGTCAAGGGGCGGTGCTTCGACTCCCATTTGAGCTTCCATAGCAGCTTGGGCGGCAACTTGGGCGAGAATTCCTCGTTGCGGATCGAGGAGAATGGTTACGAAAAAGAAACCTGCAATCAGCCAGAAAATCCCCGCAACAGCCATCGCCAGAGGTGACGTAAAATAGCCTTGCAGCTCTTTGCGATAAATGGCGATAATATTCGTGAGAACGAGACGCATTGTGGTTGAATTTGATGAAGATTTATAACGATTTTGACGGGGACGTCTCACTTTTGAGATCGGAACCCTACCCATCCTCCCCTGGCTAAGGGGAGATGCCGAAGGTGGAGGGGTCATTCTACAAAATTGAGATGCACTCATTTTGACGTTGTACTTGACATTTTGTTCGAGATGCCAGCCTAGAGAAAAAAATCTTAATCTTTCAGAAAGCCCCTCATATTTTTACGGTTCCGAATTTGAATCGTCGGAAACTTCATCCGGCACGATCGTTTCAGAAAAATCTGGATCGGTGTCTTTCTCTAATGATTCAATGCCAGGAATGACATCTTCAGAAAAATCTGAATCCTCAATTTCTTCAGATGAATGGGTCTCTAAAGCTGGCATCGTTTCAGTTCGCTCTTGCATCGTCAGTTGCAAGAAAATCTCTTCGAGACTGGCGCGAGTTCGGCGCATTTCAAACAGTTGTAGCTGATTGGCGAGAACGGCGGCGGCGATGTCCGAACCGGGTTCGTGACTGGGTTCGGCTTTGACACGGAACCGGTAGCGATTTTCAGTTAAATGTTCGTCCGATAGGGGTTCGATCGATCGAATATTCTGTAAATTTCCCAAACTCGATCGAACCGCAGTCTCGAGATCGTCTCGTTCGCCGCCAACTTCGATATCGTAAATGATATCGCTGGTGAGTTCGCCCATGAGGTTGTCGAGGGTGTCGGTGGCGACGAGTTGTCCGCGATTGATGATGGCCACCTGACTGCACGTCATGCTCACTTCGGGGAGAATGTGAGTAGACAGGACGATGGTGTGGTCGCCAGCGAGACTTTTAATGAGGTTACGAACTTCGATGATTTGGCGCGGATCGAGTCCGACGGTGGGTTCGTCGAGGACGATGACGGGGGGATCGTGAACGATGGCTTGGGCGATTCCCACCCGTTGACGGTAGCCTTTGGAGAGTTTGCGGATGAGGCTTTTGCGATATTCGACGAGGCCGCATCGATCGATTGCAATGTTGACGCGGTTGGCGCGATCGCCTGCGGACACACCTTTAATGCGGGCGACGAAATGTAAGAAACCCTCCACCGTCATTTCAGGATAGAGAGGAGGCGTTTCGGGAAGATAGCCGATGCGCTGGCGAACGTCCATCGATCGATCGTGAACGTCAAAGCCAGCGATGCGGGCGGTTCCCGATGTCGCGGGGAGAAATCCCGTAAGAATCCGCATGGTGGTGGTTTTTCCCGCGCCGTTCGGCCCGAGAAACCCTAAAATTTCACCTTCTTTGACGGAAAAGGTGAGATCGCGAACGGCTTGTGTCGTTCCGTAAGTTTTGCTGAGGTGTTCGACTTCGATCATGGATGCGATATCTGAGGTCGATCGTCCGAGAAGGGTTCGATCGAGGGATGTTGAAGACGATCCGAAATTCAGATTCGATTTTATCGCGTCCTGTTGGTTTTACCCGTTTTCCTCGATCGCGTACTGTACGCTGGCGATTTCCGCCCCAGATTCAGACGATGCGGTTGACGACGCGCCAGACGACACTGTCAGAACGCACGTCGGGAACGGTGACGCGCTTAAATCCCGTGATAAACGGCTTTCCTTCATATTGCCAGTACAGCGGACTGAGATCGTCGGCGATCGATTTTAACGCGCGGATTTCGTCCCCCAGTTCGGCGGCGAGTTCGTTGATGCGTTGGGCGCGCTGTTCGGCTTCGAGTTTCGCCCGTTCGATGTCTTCGAGGGCGATGTCGCGTCGGCGCTTTCGATCGTCGGTGTTGAGGTTGATGCGGTTTTGCATGGGGAAACTTAGTGTGTTCGTTGGGTTAGGAGTCTTTGAATATGACTAAATGTTACAGGTTGTTGAGAAATTTTGTTGGCTGTCAACGCTCTCTGACATTATGCGACAGATCGCTATTCCTTAAATTATTATGGATTTAAATCGATGTCATTCTCTAGTTGACCAATGGCTGCAACACTACAGCAACTTTGGAAAACCCTGAATACGCCCATTGGAGAACTGACGCAAGAGGGCGTACAAGTCAGTATCGATTCGGCACAAGCTGTCCTGAAACTAGCCGACACGATTCAAAAAAATAGTACAAAGGCAGAAATTGCGCCACTCGCCAATCAAATCTCAACACTTCTGACGGTGCTGAACTTACCGATGGTAAAAGTTATCGGTGCGTCACTTCCACTCGTCAACATTGCTACCACACTGTTAAGTATCTATGTCGAGTCGCAGAAAGAGCGCAACAAACCGAGCCTTGCTGTTTGTGTTTCGGTGGTCAGCCAAGGGGCGTATTTAACAAGTTTTCGGAATTTTTTAAAAACTGACGAAGTTTTGCAAAATAAGTTCAACGACCAACCCGCATTTGAGGCAGTTCGAGAGAAAATCAAACAACTGGGCGATCTGGAATTAGACGAGGAAGAAGCTAAAAAAGTAGTCGTATGTTTCCACAGTTCAAAGCTGGCTGAAGCGTTTGGTGAAGTTTTAAAAGTACGACTGGTAGAGGCTGGACTGTCAGAAGAGGAAGCCAAAATCCTCACACAGCGAGTCGCATGGGACACGCCACGATATTTGAGCCAGGCGTGGAACGAGTCAGACGAGGCGGTAAATTACTGGGGTCGATCGTCGTTGGGTGAGTGGCGCAAAGAACTGGAAAAATATCAAAGTATTGAAAGATATCTTGAAGAGCGGATTGTACAACTTCCAAAAGATAAAGTTTTCAACGAAGAGTTTACGTTTCAGGATATTTATATTTCGTTAAAAGCTCAGTTCTTAGATGAAAATGGTGATTTCAAAAAATGTGATGTAAACCCCTTTATTTTGGAAGATTGGGCAAAAAATACCCTGCTCGATCCTGACAAGGCCAAGCAAGTGATGTTCGTGCAAGCCGGGCCCGGACGCGGTAAAAGTGTATTTTGTCGGATGTTTGCAGATTGGGTGCGACGAAACCTATATCCAATTTGGACACCAATTGTCATTCGCTTACGAGATATTACTGCATTTGAGCAGAGCTTTGAAAATACACTACAGGCTGCGGTAAATAGGGATTTTACAAAAAACGATAATGGATGGCTCACCGATCGCAATCGACAATTTCTCTTTTTGCTCGATGGCTTCGACGAACTACGAATGGAAGGTCGTTCGGGTGGTGGAATTGAGCGATTTATTATACAAGTTGGTAGGTTTCAGAAAGAATGTAAAGACAATTCCTCTGAGATGGGACATCGTATCATCATTACAGGTCGTCAGTTAGCCTTACAAGGTATTAGCTATTTACCTTCAAATCTCGATCGAATTGAAATTCTTCCACTAGATGATGAACTTCAGCAACAATGGTTTTGCAAGTGGGAGGAATTAGTCGGCTCAGAAAAATCAGCTTCATTTCAAGATTTCTTACGTGCAGAAAATTGCCCTAACACGCTTAAAGATGAGTTGTCGCGGGAACCCCTTTTACTCTATCTTCTGGGTGCAATGCACCGCGATGGAGACATCGATCTAGAAGACCTAGAAGGAATTAGTGGAATTCAGTCAAAGATAAAGATTTACGAAAAGTCTCTGAATTGGGTTTTAAACAAACAACGAAAAAAAGATGTACAAAAAGAAATTGTTCGGCTTAAAAATGAAGACTTTCGGTGTGTTCTCAAGGAAGCCGGACTCTCTGTCATACAGTCTGGTGGAGAGTACGCGAAGATCGATGCAATTAAAGCTCGTTTAGAAAAAAATAAACCTCACATTGTTGATGAAATTCAGAAGGTTCAAGAGTCTCAGAACGATGATGTACTCAAAAATGCGCTGGCTGCGTTTTATCTAAAACCCGCAGGTAATCAGGGGGGTGGTGTTGAATTTTTTCACAAGAGCTTCAGTGAGTTTCTCTGCGCCAAGCGAATGTGTGAAAGCTTGGAAGACTGGACTCAACTACACTACCGAGGACGAGGATATGAGCTGAACGACGAGAAACTGGCCGAGGAGATTTACGATTTGTTCGGCTATGGTGGATTAACCCCTGAAATTGTCGAGTATCTGATGGGAATGCTGACCACCCGTGAAAATTTTCGTCCCGTTAAACTTTTTGAACGGCTCGAGCAGTTTTACGAGCATTGGTGTGAGGGGAAATTTATTGACGCACCCCCCGATACAAATTATCCGCAAAAGACCGTGCGTTGTTTGCAAGAGCAGCGACCTGATGAAAGTGAGCGTTTAGGATTGCGACAGATTGATATTTATGTAGGATTGAATATCATGATTTTGTTGCTTGATTTACATCGATATGGCAAAAAAGTCAACAACTTAAAAGAAAATTTATATTTTTATCCTTGTGGAACGTTACTAAAAAACAGTCGACCTCAACATCCATTTCGCCTATTTCAAATTATTGGATACAGTTGTGTCATTCGTCCTGCCGGATTTACCCGGATCGTCGGACAATTCCTCAGAGGCGCAGATATCAGAGGCGCAGACCTTAGAGGCGCAGACCTCAGTGATGCAGACCTCAGTGATGCAGACCTTAGAGACGCAGACCTCAGTGATGCAGTCCTCAGAGGCGCAGACCTCAGTGATGCAGATCTTAGAGGCACAGACCTCAGTGATGCAGACCTTAGAGGCGCAGTCCTCAGTAAGGCAATCCTCAGTAATGTATGTAATAGAGGCGCAGGTGCAGACCTCAGTGACGCAGATCTCAGTCGTGCAGACCTCAGCAGCGCTGTTCTCAAAAACGCAGACCTCAGTGGTGCAGTCCTCAAAAACGCAGTTCTCAAAAACGCAGTCCTCAGTAAGGCAATCCTCAGTAGCGCAGACCTCAGAGGCGCAGTCCTCAATGGTGCAGTCCTCAATGGCGCAGACCTCAGTGGCGCATCCTTCAGAAGCGCAGACCTCAGAGGCGCACACCTCAGAGGCGCAGTCCTCAGTAACGATGTATTTGGTGATATTCGATGGGATAAATATACTCAATGGCAAGGCGTGCGCGGCTTAAAAACTGCCAGAAACGTCCCCGAAGCCCTCAAAAAACAACTGAACCTCGACTAAAAAAATCAGCCTGAAGCCAACGCTCCAGGCTGCATCAAACCAGTTCTAAACCGCTTTAAGCCGTCGCCGACATCGCAGGACTAAAGGCTTGTTTCAAAACGTCAACCTTATCCAAGCGCTCCCAAGGCATATCGATATCCGTGCGTCCCATGTGACCGTAAGCGGCGGTTTCTTGGAAGAAACGACCGTTACGCTCAGACGGCAGATATTGCAAAGCAAACGTCTGGAGGATTCCCGCCGGACGTAACTCGAAGTTTTCCTTCACCACCTCCAACAGCTTCTCTTCATCCACCTTACCCGTGCCAAAGGTTTCGATGAAAATGCTCGTCGGTTGCGCCACCCCAATGGCGTAACTCACCTGAACTTCGCATTTTTCCGCCAATCCAGCAGCAACGATGTTTTTCGCGATGTAACGGCAAGCATAAGCGGCGCTTCGATCGACCTTTGTGGGATCTTTACCGGAGAACGCGCCGCCACCATGACGGGAGTAACCGCCGTAGGTGTCGATGATGATTTTGCGCCCCGTCAAACCGGAATCCCCTTGAGGGCCGCCGATAACGAATTTACCCGTGGGATTGACCAGAAAACGAGTTCGATCGTCCGGTTTCACGTCGATATCGCCAAAGACAGGCTGCACCACCGCCGTCCACAGATCGGCTTTAATTTTGTCCCGAACCGCTTTCTCTTCGCTGAGATGGTCGATTTCGGCAGTGTGTTGCGTCGAAATCAGAATCGTATCGATGCCGACGGGTTTACCGTCTTCGTAAATCACCGTCACTTGCGTTTTTCCGTCCGGACGCAGATAGCCAAGTTCGCCGGTTTTGCGAACCGCAGCCAAGCGACGAGACAGACGGTGTGCCAAACTAATCGGAAGCGGCATCATTTCCGGGGTTTCGTCGCAAGCAAACCCGAACATCAAACCCTGATCGCCTGCACCGATGGCATCGAGTTCGGCATCGCTGGCTTGTTCGCGCTGTTCGTGGGCGGCATCGACCCCTTGCGCGATATCGGCCGATTGCTCGTCCAGCGCCACGAGTACCGAGCAGCTATTGGCGGAAAAGCCGTTGTCGGCATCCGTGTAGCCGATTTCAGTAATTTTCTGCCGCGCGACCTTCACGAAATCGACCTTGGCATTCGAGGTGATTTCGCCAGTAATTAAGACTAGCCCCGTGTTTACGACCACTTCAGCAGCCACGCGGCTTTTCGGATCTTGCTCCAAAAGGGCATCGAGAATGGCATCGGAAATCTGATCGCAGATTTTATCGGGATGTCCTTCTGTAACGGATTCAGAGGTAAACAAATAACGGCGAGACAATAGACTTTTCCTCCTTTTAGCGCGATCGGCAGCAGGGCGAACGCAGCAGGGCGAACGCGAATCAGCTAATCACTTTAATCTGCTATGGTATCAGTTTTATTACCTAAGCGATTTCTCGTACCACCCCTAGCCGTTATCTCCTGTTATCTTTACTAAAACTTTAAGAATGTGAGGAATAGATAGTCGAGTTAACGAGGGGCGAGAGCGTGCGGGCGTGCGGGGAATCCCTCTCGGACTAAGGCATTGACGGCGGAGTTGCAGTCGGGAACGCGGAACTGTACCCCCAGTCGAACGAACTGGCGCTGGTGTCCCGCTGCAATCACGCCGATGACGGGAACTTTGGGATTGGTGTTTTCGCCGACTTGCTCGCGAATGACATTTCGCAGGCGATTTCGCTCCTGAATGTCGTTGGCTTGTTCTGGGGTTAATTGCACCATCACCATCTGAACGCGCTCGATGGGTTCGGCATCTTCGATAATGAGTTGAGCTTGTTCGTCGCGGCGCTCGATTTTTCCCCAGACGATGAGTCGCGCGTCGGCTTCGAGCGTCAGTCCGATGCGTTCGTAGGCTTTGGGGAAAACGACGCCTTCCGCCTGTCCGGTGAGGTCTTCGATTTGGACGATGGCCATTCGATCGCCTTTTTTCGTGATAATCGGTTTAATACCCGATAACATCACGATGGCACTGACGGTTGTTTTTTCGGGCTGTTCGGCCAGTTCGTTGAGGCTAATGGGAGCGAGCAGTCGGGAGTTTTTTTGAATAGCTTTGAGGGGATGATCGGAGACGTAAAACCCGAGGAGTTCTTTTTCGAGTTTGAGCTTTTCCATCGGCTCGAAATCGGGAACGTTGGGGGGATCGGGGAGACCGTCGAAGTTGTTGTCCTCACTGGTGTTCTCGTCGCCACCGAGTCCGATTTGGTCGAACAGGCTAAATTGGCCCGTGGCGCGGTCTTTGGCTCGAGATTGCGCCCAATCGATGACTGCTTCGAGGTGTTGCATCAATTGGTTGCGATTGGGGTTGAGTTTGTCGAACGCACCGCATTGAATGAGGGCGTCTAAAGCACGGCGGTTGACTGCGTGGAGATCGACTCGATCGCACAAGTCGGCCAGAGATTGAAATTCTCCGTCTTCCTGTCTCGCTTTGAGGATACAGTCGATCGCCCCTTGTCCGAGGTTTCGCACCGCTGAGAGTCCGAAGAGAATGTTTTTGCCGTCTACGGGGGTAAAATCGACATTCGATCGATTAATGTCAGGCGGTTCCACTTGGATGTTCATATTCATACAAGTGGCAATATATTTTTGAACTTTGTCCTGACTTCCACTGTTCGCAGTTAACAGAGCCGCCATATACTCGACGGGATAGTTGGCTTTGAGATACGCGGTTTGATAGGTGACGTATCCATATGCCATGGAGTGAGATTTGTTAAAGCAGTTCGATGCCACGGCTCCGTTGTTGAGAACGAAGTTATGGTCTTTAACCACTCCAATGTCATAAACTCGCTCGATACCCACTCGTTGACGCGAAACGATTTTAACCACAGTAATAGCTCCTTGAATAGCGCCTTCGCATTCACTCAATTGTATTGACTCGATTTTCTTTGGCTCGACATGGCTCGATCGAGCCATTTGGGGCGGAAAGATGATGAGGTGATGGGGAGACAGTTAGGCTATCACATTATTGGGTCATCTCCCCACCCAGTCATCCCCTCATTGGGTCATTCCCCCCATTAGGGCGCTTGCACGTAACGTTCAACGTGCCATTGCGTAACGTCGAATTGGATTCGTCTTGTCTCCATTTTTTTACAAATTCAAGCGGTGTCTCAAAACCGCTAACGTCGATTTGATGTCAAAACAAAAACACGATCTCCAAAAACACGAATTTTTTAGGGTATTTTCCCAACTTAAAGGCTAATATTATAAAAAACATCCAAAAAGTATAAAAATCATGACCCGCAATAGATGCATTTTAATTATCGACGACGAAGAAGATATTCGAGAAGTGACCCAACTGACCCTAGAATTAGAAGGCGGTTGGGACGTTCTGACAGCAAGTTCTGGAATGGAGGGAATTGCCCTAGCTGAACGCGAACGGCCTGATGCGATCTTGTTAGATGTTATGATGCCGGACATGGATGGAATTGCCACCATAGGAGGACTGAAGGACAATCCTCAGACTCGATCGATCCCCGTTTTGTTTCTCACGGCAAAAGGCCAGTCCGATGCCCTCGAAGAGTGGTTAGAATTGGGCGTAACCGCAACGATCTCCAAACCCTTTAACCCGTTACAGCTCGTATCACAGATCCGACAAATTTTGCGGTGGAACTAACGGCTTCATCGGTAGCGTAAGTTTTAGGCTCAGTATTGTTTACGTTGTTTTACAATCCGATCGATTCACAACTTATTCACATTTTTAAGATAGTATCGATCGCAATAACATTTCAAGCAAGATGAGAACGGGTTAAAAAAGATGAATGAATGTCCTTGTTGTGCCTCTAAACTCTTACGCCACGTGTCTCACGGAAAAATTTATTGGTTTTGCCCGCACTGCCACGAGAAAATGCCTGATTTTTCGACGATCCACGTTTTAAATCCGACAGTTCCCGCTCTTGCCCAGGCATCTCGCTAAAACATACAAAATTCAAACGAACTGACTGACTCAGCGCCTGAGACTTCGTTGGGTAGAAGCTTGCGTTAAGTCAATACCCAAGACCGAGGGAAGATATAGACTATCACCAGCACCATGTCGTTAGGCGTTATTTGAAAATCGTCATACATTCGGAAGGATACTGAAAACAAATTTTCAATTTTGGAAAAGCTCGAGACCGCCTTCTTTTCACTGACCAGGCAGTGAAAAGAAGGCGGTCTCGTTTGTTGTTGGCAACCCGCTCGAAGCAATCACAATCGTCACGATCGAAAGTTCCGATCGAACTTGGAGATGTACCTCCTTCCTCAAGCGATTCGATCGACTATATTGGTAAGCAGGATTTACGCAATCGGGATGACCCTGAATTCAGCTCTGCTACGACTTCTGTTCGCAACAGTCTTTCAGAACCAACAGGATCGTCTTTTGTACAATTCCCTCCCCGTCCCGCACCTGCAACTCGATCGACGGGGAACGGTTCTCTCGGCGAACGACTTTACGCTCGAGACGCTCGGCTGCGATCGAGCAGATCTCGTCGGACAATCGATCGAGCGTTGGTTAGGGGAGCGCGAACGGGCAATTTTCGCTCGACTGCTCGAAACCCTGAAACCCCTCGAGACGCCCTCGAGCGTTCGCCATCAAATCCAACAGAAAAACGGCCGTCGGTTATGGGTCAAAGCGCGACTGTCTGCGGTTTCCCTAGACGACGGCGATACGAGAATTCTACTCGTTTGGGAAGACCTTCAGTCCATTCCGGAACAAGTCGAGAGTTGCCCTTACGCTCGCGACTGTTACGAACTCGCCCTCGATTGCAGTCACGTGGGCATCTGGGATTGGCACCTGATCTCGGGAGCCGTTTACCTATCTCCGAACCTGTGTCGGGGCGAGTTAACTGAAGAGGCTGAGGAGACCAAAATCCTCGAACCGCTTGAGGTGTTTCTCCAAAGCGTCCACCCCAACGATCGCGCCACCGTAACCCAAGCAGTCCGACGCTATCTCAGCGGCGAAACCAACACCTACCGCATCGAGCATCGGAAGATCGGGCCAGACGGCCAGACGAGGTGGTTTCTCTCCTGCGGTCGTCTCGTTTACGACGATAGCGGCCGAGCCGTTCAGTTCGTCGGTTCCGATACCGACATTACCGATCGAAAACAGGCCGAAGACGATCTCTACGACCTCGCAAAACGATTACTCGCCGTCATCGAAACCATTGACGATGGCATTACCCTCAGCGACGAGGCGGGAACCTTTGGCATTTTCAACCAAAAAATGGAGGAAATCACGGGGTATTGCGCCACGGAAGCCAACACCTGTCAGGACTTTCTGGCGCAGCTATACCCCGATACAGAGGCTCGCCGCGAAGCCCTCGATCGACTGATCGCGGTGCGAGAACAAGGCGGTCTCCGCAACGTTGAAACCACCGTGCGCGTCAAGGACGGTTCCTTCAAACGGTTGCTCGTCTCGACGACGTATCTTCGCCTCTCCGTGCGCGACGGTACGACGGAGACTGTGCGGTACTGTTACCTGAGTACTTACCGCGATATCACCGATCGCTATCTGGCTCACGAAGCGTTGCGGCAGAGCCAACAGTTGATGGAAGCGGTGGCCAACACCTCGCCTCAATTGCTCTATATTGTCAACTTAAAGCTAGACGAAGAGGTCGGGACGGACGAGGAAATTCGATCCCTACAAATTGCCTACATCAACCGCCAAATCTTCGATCTCTTAGGTTACAATCCCCAAATACCACTGCAACAGGACTATTGGATTTTCGATCGTACCTGGCATCCCGACGATGTCCCCCGATTGCGCCAATACGTGCGGGATTGGCGACAGGCGGACGATGGAGAAGTCCGAGAAATCGAGTATCGCCTGCGTCACGCGGACGGATCTTGGCATTGGTTTCGGTCTCGCGATGTGGTCTTTCAACGGAACGCTGACGGCATCCCGTTACAGGTCTTAGGAACTGCCACCGACATCACCAAGCGCAAGCAAGTCGAACAACAGCTACAAGAACGAGAGTCACAGCTCAACACGGTGGTCAACAGCACCTCTGACGGCATCGTCATTCTCGATCGAGACGGTGTCGTTCGATTCGCAAACGCCGCAGCCACTCGTCTGCTCGATCGAACGTCCGATACGTTAATCGGCTCGGAATTCGGACGACCGTTGGTCTTCGACGAGCCAATGGAAATCGAAATCGTTCGTCCCACCGGCCGTTGCCTCGATGTCGAGATCGTCGCTGCGGAAACCCAATGGTCGAGCGCTCCAGCTTACGCGGTTTCCTTGCGCGACATTTCCCGCCGCCGTTACGCTGAAACACGGCTGAGGGAAAGCGAACTGCGGTTTCGGCAACTGGCCGACAACATCGAAAGTGTTTTTTGGTTGCGAGATCTCCAACGTTCCTCGACCTTGTACGTCAGTCCGGCTTACGAACGCATTTGGCAACGTTCCTGCCCACAAATTTACGACTATCCCGACGATTGGTTCGAGGCCATCCATCCCGACGATCGACCGCGCGTTCTGGCCGCCATCGAGCAAGCTTCGAGCGGAGTGTCGATCGAAGTTGAATATCGCATTATCCGTCCGGACGGCCTGCGCTGGATTCACGATCGAGCGTTTCCCGTCCGAGACGAGCAAGGCAACATTACGCGCCTGGCCGGTTTAGCCGAAGATATTTCCGAGCGAAAGCACGTGGAAGCGGCACTTCGGGCGAGTGAAGCGGCGTTGCGAGCGAGCCAAGAACGCTTGAACGATATTTTGCAGTCTCTCGACGATTTGGTGTGGTCGTTGTGCGCCCAAACGTCACAACTTCTCTATGTCAGTCCTGCACTCCAACGGATTTACGGTCGATCGCCGATCGAATTTGGCGAAAATTCCGATCGATGGATACAGACGGTTCACGACCTCGATCGAGATCGCTTCCAACAAGCCTGGAAAGAACTGTTCGACGGCGAAGCGTTCGATCTCGAATATCGCATCGTGCGCCCGGATAGAACAGTGCGTTGGCTACGCGGCCGAGCGCGATTGGTGCGAGACGAGCGCGGTTATCCCCTGCGTGTCGATGGCATCACCAGCGATATCACCGAACTCAAACAGGCTGAAATTGCGGTACGAGAGGGAGAAGAACGCTTTCGCAACCTCGTAGCCAACGTTCCTGGCGCGATCTACCGCTGTTTGCCGAGCCGATGTTGGAAGACCGTGTTCGTCAGCGATGCGATCGAACGCATTACGGGCTATCCCACCGAGTCGTTTTTGAACTGTCCGACGTTTTGGCAGCAAATTATCCACCCCGACGATTTGGATGGCATTGCCGACGCGATCGATACCCAAATCTCCCAAAAAACCTCCTATGCGTTCGAGTACCGCATCCTGTGCGCCGACAACAGCGTGCGTTGGGTTTATGAAAAAGGACGGGGGTTTTGGGACGAGTGGGGTAAACTCCAATATCTCGACGGAGCGATCGTCGATATCACCGATCGCAAAGATGCCGAAGAACGCCTCCAACAACAAGCCCGACGAGATCGACTGCTCAATACCCTCGCACAGCGCATTCGAGCGTCTCTCGACTTACAAGACATCCTCGAAGGAACCGTGCGCGAAGTCCGTCAGTGCCTCGAAGCCGATCGCGTCCTGATTTTTCGCCTATTTCCCGATCGGGTCGGTAAAGTGGTCAGTGAATCAGTCGTGCCGGGCTTTCCGAAGAGTTTGGGAATGTGTTTTCCGGAAGAAGAGTTTCCCGAATACTGCTACGAACGCTACTGTCAAGGTTTTCCCCGGGTCGTCGCCGATGTTGAAAGCGACATCCTGGCTCCCTGTTTGCTGACGTTCATGCGCGAGATGGGGGTTCGATCGAAAGCGATCGTTCCGATTTTAGAGCCGTCAGCAGCACACGCGCCCCTGTGGGGCCTGCTGATCGCCCATCAGTGTCGTGAAATACGACATTGGCATAGCGGCGAGGTGGAAATGCTCGGACAACTGGCTGCACAAGTGGGCATTGCACTCCAACAGGCCAATCTCTACAGTCAGGTTCGAGCCAGTGAAGCTCGGCTACGGACGATGTTCGAACAAGCTGCCGTCGGCATTGCCATCAGCGATCTGAGCGGTCGCGTGAAGGAAGTCAATCGGAAATTTGGCGAATTGATCGGTTACGCCCCCGAGGAAATCGTTGGGATGTTCTATCACGAATTTACGCACCCCGACGACCTCAAGCTCGAACGCCAGTACGTGTACGCGATAGAATGCGGTACGCGCAAGAGTTATTCCATCGAAAAACGCTACGTTCGGAAAGACGGCTCGCTCATCTGGGTCGAGTTGACGATTTCGGCGTTTCAAGCGGGAAGTCCGGAGGCGGGTTGTGACTTTTTGGGCATCGTTCGAGATATCGGCGATCGAAAGCAGGCGGAAGCTCGGCTACAGGCTCAATTGAACTTTGAAACGGCGTTGGCTCAAATTTCTCGGGAACTGGCCACTCAGACTCATGTCGATTGGTCGATCGTGTTGGGCGTTCTCGGGCAAACGTTGGGAGTCGATTGTGTCGAGTTCTTCAAGCTCGACGACTACCTCGATCGATGGCAGAAAAGCGGTCAATGGTGCGATCCCGAAGTGAAATCGCACCTTCTCTTGGTACAAGACCTCGATGTGGGGATGTTTCCCTGGTGGATGTCAGAGTTGCATAGCAACCGAGCGGTCGCAATTGCGGATGTCGATCGATTGCCAGAACTTGCTGCCTCGGAACGGTCGTTTTTACAGTCGCTCGGAGTTCGATCGCTCCTCGACGTTCCGATCCTCGATCGAAGCGGACGGTTGTGGGGGTTTCTCGGTTTGAGTGTTTCGGGAGAGGTGGCGAAGGCTTGGTCGCCTGAGGAAGCGCAATGGTTGCGAATTATCGGTGAAACCATCTATAACTACTGCGATCGAAAACGGGCTGAAGCGGCCTTGCGGGAAAGTGAAGAGCGTTTTCGCGCCACCTTCGAGCAGGCAGCCGTCGGCATCGCTCAAATCGATTTAACCGGTCAATTGGTGCGCGTTAACCGCCGTTATAGCGAACTCCTCGGTTACGAGCAAGCAGCACTCCTCCAACTCAACTTGCGCGATCTCGCCGAACATCAATCTCACCTCAGTGAGATCGTGAACGGCCTGCTCGATCGAACCCGCGTCGCGGAATTCGATCGAGGTCACAATTCGGTTTCTCTCGAAAGACGCTACATCTGTAAAAACGGTCTGTTACGCTGGGTTCACGCGAGCGCCTCTCTCGTTCACGACGAGACGGGAGCGCCGAAATACTTTATCTGCGCCCTCGAAGACATTCACGAACGCAAGCAATACCAAGCGGCCCTTGAAAATTTACGCCACCGCTACGAACTGATTTTAACGTCTGCGGGGGAGGGGATTTTCGAGCTAGACCCCGAGGGAACGATCGTTTTTTGCAACCCCGCTGCGGCCATCGCAATCGGTTGGTCAAATCCCGGCGATCCGATCGGAACACCGATCTCGCATCTCGTCGTCGAGTCTGAATCGATCGAAACAGCCTCCTCTTCTCTGTTTCCACTGGTCGTTTGCGAGGTCGATCTCGATGTGGCTCGAGTCCCGCCTTTTCGGGATAACAACCGAATTTGCCAAGCGGTCTTCCGACGACGGGACGGATCGGTTTTTCCGGTCGATTACATCTGTACGCCGATCCGCTACGACGGCCAAACGATTGGCGCGGTGTTGACGTTCAAGGATATTACCGAGCGTCACGCGGTCGAGCGGATGAAAAACGAGTTCGTTTCGACAGTCAGTCACGAACTGCGAACGCCCATGACCTCGATGCGCGCGGCCTTGGGATTGCTCGCGACTGGTAAACTCGGCCAGTTGTCTGTGAAAGGTCAACAGCTCGTGAAGATTGCCCTCGATAATACCGATCGCCTCGGCCGCCTCATTGACGATCTACTCGATTTTCAACGGCTGGAGACGGGGCGCCTGCGGCTCGATCGACAGCCTCATTCTTTGCGAAATTTGCTCGCGTGCAGTGTCGAAACGATGCAGGCTATGGCAGAACGAGATAGTGTGAGCTTGGAGATTCTGCCGCTATCAGAAGCCGATCGATCGATTCGTCTGTGGGTGGATGTCGATCGGGCGATTCAAGTCCTCACGAATCTACTCAGTAACGCGATTAAGTTTTCCCCCCCCCACGAGACGGTAACGGTTCGGGCGTCTTTGCTTTCGGAATCCCTCAATGACGTGGCGGCATCTCGATCGGTCTGTATTCAGATTCGCGATCGCGGCCGCGGGATTCCAGAAAACCAGATCGAACGCATTTTCGATCCGTTTTATCAAATTGATGCCTCGGATTCTCGTCAAAAGGGGGGAACGGGTCTCGGTTTGACGATCTGTCGCCGCCTCGTCGAACAGCATGGAGGACAGATTTGGGCGGAAAATTTACCGTCAGGTGGAACGCAATTTTCGATCGTCTTACCGGTTTGGGAAGATCGCTGAGGTTATGGGGTGGAATATTTTTTCATTCGCGTGGTGTCTTGGAACGAGTCTTGCGGTGGTGGGTGCTACCTTTTAACCAACGTCGCTCTAACTTCCCGAGAATTCTCAAGACGACCCACGTAACGAGCGCACAGGTGAAACCGAGTCCTAACAGTCCGCTGCCGACGATGATACCGAGTGCGGCGGATACCCAAATCGCAGCGGCCGAGGTTAACCCTCGAATCTTTGAGTCTCGGAGAATTGCACCAGCACCGATAAAACCAATTCCTGAAATGACGCCGGAAACGGCTCTCATGAATCCATCGGGACTGTTTTGGGCAATTCCCAGCTGAATGGGAACGAACACGATTAATGCCGATCCAAAGCACACGAGCATATTCGTTCGCAATCCCGCTGCTTTGTGTTTGGTTTCTCGTTCGCCTCCGACGATCGCTCCGAGAATTAGACTCAATCCCAACCGACCGATCGCCTCAACGCCATCGATCGGAATTAACGCATTGTTTATCAATGTCTTATCAATTGAACGCAACTACGTCCATTGTGGCAAAAAGAGTTTTCGATCGAATTGTTCGTTGGTGTCGAGAAATACGAGAGCGGAGGGCTCGATCGATCCCTCAACGCACGAACTTTACCACTTCCCAAAAACGAACTCAAACGGTTCGTCTGATAGAAAGATACTCACTCGATCGATGCGGTGAGTTTTTATCCTTGACAGTCGATCGACAATAGAATTTCGTACTAAAATCCTATAGAAACAAACTTAAAACGATCGATCGCGATATTGTTTTTTAATTCAATTCTGAGTACACGCGAATATTGTTTTTTAATTCAATTCACTCGATCGAATTCCTGAAAACCCGTTACACATTTAGACACTACATATAGCATATTCAAGAAAGTTTTTGTAACTTCATACACTATCCATAGTAGGGAGATTTATCATACACTATGGAGAGTTCGAGTATAGTTTCACCCCATGCACCCAACCCTAGAAGTCAACCCCCTACCGGCAAACGCTGCGAAAATCACCGTCGTGCGACGAGATGGGTCTCTTGCCCCCTTGGACGTGACAAAAATTCGTAAAGTCGTCAAGTGGGCGTGCGAGGGTCTAGACGCTAATCCCATCACCTTAGAAGCGGGATTGACCACGCGACTGCGGACGGGGGTGACAACGCGGGAAATTCAAGAAAACCTCATCAACTGCGCCCTCGAGATGTGCTCTCCCGCCGAACCCGATTGGCGATACGTTGCGGGACGGCTCCATATCTGGAGTTTGTGGAAAGACACCCTCGTCAGTCGCGGCTACCAATACGGCGACTATCCGCGCACTGTTTTTGCCAAAGTACAAGCTGGACAATACGACCCTCGTATTCTGACCTATACACTCGACGAGCTGCAAGAAGCCGGATCGTGGATTAACGCCGACTGGGACATGGATTACGACTACGCTGGAGCCGTCTTGCTGACGAAGCGTTACCTAATCCCCAACGAATTGCCCCAAGAAGCCCTGCTGACCTGTGCGTTGCTCCTTGCCGTTCCCGAAGCCCCCGAAAACCGGCTCAAATGGGCGAAGCGATTTTACGAAGCCATTGCCAAGCGTAAAATTTCCCTGGCAACTCCGATTCTCGCCAACCTGAGAGTTCCGAACGGCTCTCTTTCATCTTGCTTCATTGCCGCCATGGACGACAACCTCGAAAGCATTTTCGAGACCATCACCGACACGGCGAGAATTTCCAAAAACGGTGGTGGTGTGGGGGTTAACGTCAGCCGCATCCGTGCCACAGGAAGTTGGGTCATGGGGAAAGCTAACGCTTCCGGTGGTGTGATTCCCTGGATTAAACTGCTCAACGACACTGCTATTGCCGTCAACCAAGGGGGACGTAGAGCTGGAGCCGTCACGGTTAGCCTAGACGTATGGCATCTCGACATTCCCGAATTCCTCGAATGTCAGACTGAAAACGGCGACCAACGGCGCAAAGCCTACGACATCTTTCCCCAATTCGTCATCAGCGACGAATTCATGCGGCGGGTTGTCAACGCCGAAACCTGGACGCTCGTAGACCCCTACGAAGTGCGCCAAAAACTCGGCATCGAACTCGCGGAACTCTGGGGTGAAGCCTTTGAGGAAGCATACCGAACTATCGAAGCGAGTCTCGAAAAGGAACTGACGCTATACAAACAGATCGACGCGCGAGACTTGTTCAAGCACGTCATGCGAACCCAGGTGGAAACGGGAATGCCTTACCTGTGGTTTAAAGACACCGCAAACCGTGCCAACCCCAACCAACACGAAGGCTATATTCCTGGTGGAAACCTCTGTCAAGAATCTTGGTCGAACGTGAAACCGGGACAGGAAGCGCACACCTGCAATCTGGATAGTTTGAATTTGGCGAATATCGACAATGACGAACTTCCCGAAATTTGCGAAATTGCCGTTCGTATCCTCGACAACACGATCGAGTTAACTCACGTACCGTTCGAGGCCAGTAACGTTCACAACAACAAATATCGCACCATTGGCGTCGGGGCGATGGGTTTAGCAGATTGGTTGGCGAAGCGTTGTTCCTCCTACAACGATTTGACGTCGATCGATCGTCTGTTCGAGGAAATTGGGTATTACTGCACCCGCGCTTCAATGGAATTGGCGAAGGAACGGAGTCCCTATCCGGCGTTTGCGGGAAGCGAGTGGAGTAAAGGCCACCTCATTGGTGCGAAACCCTTGTCTTGGTTTGAAGAGAACGCCAAAGAGCCGCAGCGATGGGTCGAGTTATCTCGGGACATCCAGAAGTACGGTATTCGCAACTCTCACATTACCGCCATCGCGCCGAACACGTCATCCTCACTCGTGCAGGGTTGTACGGCCAGCGTGCTGCCAACCTACAGCCGCTTTTTCTACGACAAATGGGCAAAAGGGACAGTTCCCATCGCACCTCCTTATATTAAGGAACGGTTTTGGTACTATCCCGAAAACAAATCGATCGACCAGCGACAAATCGTCCGGGTTATTACGACGATGCAACAGTGGATCGACACTGGAATTTCGATGGAGTTGATTTTCAACCTCAATGCAGGTGTTTACTTCCCCGACGAACCCGATCGCTGTATTAAGGCGAAGGACATTTTCGAGACTCTCGTTTTAGCATGGGAGCTAGGATGTAAAGCCATCTATTATATCCGCACCGTTCAGAAAGACAATTTCAAGGAGTTCGGCGACGACTGTGTCGCTTGTGCGAATTAGCTCGCACTTCCAATCGGTTCGGTTGAATGGGTTCGGTTGAAATTGCCGAACTTTTTACCCCTTCCCGAGCGAGGAAGGGGTCAACGTTTGTTCTCTAACCCAGCGGTACTTCACCATGACTCATACTTTCGATCGAAACATCGGGCGAATGCCTGTCAATCCCATCTTCAACCCCCAGGGAAACGACGATACCTATCACCGCACGATCTGGTTTGGTGAGACGACCAACTTGATGCAGTTGAACGACGTTCGCTATGACTGGGCGGTGGGGTTATACCGTCAGATGCGAGAAAACTTCTGGATTAGCGAAAAGCTCGATATTACCCAAGACGTGACAGATTACGTCAATTTAACACCGGACGAACGACGTGCGTTTGACGGTGTGCTGTCGTATTTGACGTTTCTCGACTCGGTGCAAACGGTGAATTTACCGCAGTTGAAAGTGAGTATCACCGCACCGGAAGTGTCGATGTGTATGGCGGAGCAAATTAGCCAAGAGGCGCTACATAACCAGGCGTATCGTGCGATTCGTTCTGCCTAAATCGGGATAAATCCCGAGGGACGGCAGGCAAGGTTAACAAAACTACATATTTGACGGGTACAAATAACCC
>LWRO01000027.1 GCA_001657325.1 Geitlerinema sp. BBD 1991-9
AGGTCGAATTCGTTCGACACTTCCCGAGGCAATTCCCACTGAAGCTGGAAGCCACTCATCAATCGCCTCGCGATGATGAGTGGTAGTTCACTAACCTGGCATAATTCTCCCCAGGTAGCGATCGTCTGGTGCATAGAATGCAGCACTTCGAGGGTCTTTTGATTGTCTGGACAGTGATACACGTAAATTGGCATCGCTCTTTTCTCCTTACGACTAACGTTGACAGACGTGATTAGGATCGTCGGCCCGCTCGGCAAATTCCATTCCCCTTGCCAGACGCCAGGCAAAAATAGCTGGCAGCCCCCGATCGACGATCGCTGCACAGGTTTTTTGGTAGTCGTAGGGGACTTCCCGCAGGATGACCTGAGCCGTATCTGTGTCATAGAGGACATAGGTAGCATTCGGGCGACCATGCCGGGGTTCACCCACTGATCCAGCGTTAACAATTTGCTTCAAGGGTGTCTTGAACTGGGTTTCTAGCTCATCTTTGCCCGGTTGTTGAACACGTACTGTTAAGGTTCCATCTTCCAGGCTCCGCACGTAGGGAACATGGGTATGACCACATAACAAAACATCCGCCTCTGCCGAAAGGACTCGTTCTAGTGCAGCAAAGCCATCCATGCTGGGCAGCAGGTATTCGTGTTGGCTATTGGGACTGCCATGCACAAAGCAAAGATTATCCAGTCGCAGGGTCATCGGGAGTGTTGCCAGATATTCCCGCACCTCGGGATGAATGACGTTGTTTGTCCATTCATGGGCCAGTCGTCCTCGCTGCTCCGCGAGCTGAGAAGGGTAACTGCACTCGCACGCATTCAAACCTTCGACAATATCTTCATCCCAGCAGCCCTGACAGGTGGGAATATCGAGGCAGCGAATCATTTCGACCACGGCATTGGGATGGGGACCATAACCGACGAGATCGCCCAGGCAATAAATCTGGTCTGCCTTGTGAGCATCGATATCAGATAACACTGCATTCAACGCTTCATAGTTGCCATGAATGCAGGAAATGACGGCGAGTTTCATTTCAGGACACTCTCCTCTTGGTTAGTTTCACTAGAAATTAGGGCTTTGTACTGTTCCTGATAGTGGGCGATC
The DNA here is from genome assembly GCA_001657325.1 of Geitlerinema sp. BBD 1991-9. Classification (GTDB taxonomy): domain Bacteria; phylum Cyanobacteriota; class Cyanobacteriia; order Cyanobacteriales; family Geitlerinemataceae; genus Geitlerinema. Next base: position 1,099 of record LWRO01000027.1, read on the forward strand.
GCGCCATCCGATAAGCACCCAGCCAGTAAGGTTTGGGCAATAATTTTCTTTTCCAAGTTCCAGCCCACCACCTCAAGGCCACTGAAGCGATCGGGACGGCCTTCTAGCCAGCGAGGAATACTCAATTCGGTGTATTCAATTCCGGGCAAGCCTTCGACAAAATCAATGTGGAAGGCTCGCCCATCCGGCAGTTCAAAAATCCCCTTGACGCGCTGCACCTGTCCGTAAGCGCCGCCTGTTAGTTCAATCAAAATCTCGTCCAAACTGGGGGGATCGAAGACCTGTCTCGTCAAAGCCGATCGCCACAACTCCGGTAAGGGATTGGCAGCAGATACTGTAATGTCATTGCCTGGAACCACCTCGTCGGCCCAGTTATGCCATTCCGAGCTTTTCAGACCAGGAGGTAGCACTGCGACCCGATGGCAGGGCAGCGACGCTAAAAATGGCGAGGCTAAATCCAGGTGAAAGCCCAGCTCCAGATAGACCCAAGCCTGGTCTGGCAGGTTGGCGAAGACCTGCGGCGTTTGATGTTCAGGAAGCAAATGCACCCAGGGAAAGCGATATGCAATCCGTGCCCGATCCACCGAACCCACTCCCATCCCTGGACAGCAGTAAAACAGAGGACGATGCTGGTCTTGGAGAAACTGACTCATCCAGGTGGTTTTGCCACTACCGGGCGGTCCTGCCACCGCAGTCAACGCAATGGAATCCATATAGATCCTGTTTCAAAGTGGGAGTATAAAAAGAGAATAATAATCATTATCATATTGAGTTAAGGTATTCAGTGCAATCCTTCGATTTTTAACCATGCGACTGCCCGTAGAGACACCACTATTGCCAAAATCAGTTGATATCGCCATTGTGGGTGCAGGGCCACAAGCATTAACCCTAGTCACCCATTTGCTGCAAAAGAAGAAGTCGATGCGCAACCGTTTTGTGGTCATCGACCCGGCTGGGGACTGGATGCACCATTGGAACCACCAGTTTGCGGCATTCGAGATTCCCCATCTTCGTTCTCCGGCAGTGCATCATCCCGACCCCAATCCCCACGCGCTTCGCTCCTTTGCAGAAAGGCGATCGGATGAGCTATTTCCGCCCTATGACTTGCCAGGAACTCAGCTATTCCAAGAGTTTTGCCAGGATGTCATTCGACGGTGGGAACTTCGAGATCGAGTCATTCCAGGAACGGTACAGCAGTTGGAAGTGTTTGACTCAAACGGAAAGCAACGATTTCGGCTGTGGATGGCCGATGGTCAATGGCTAATTGCTAAACGGGTGGTGCTGGCGATCGCTGGAGGTACGCCCAACCTCCCTGAATGGGTACGAACTCTGCCGTTTACCTATCTGCGCGATCGCCTGCTACATTCCCACCAGATCGATCTGCGAGGACTGCGTTTGGTGGGCGAACGGGTGTTGATTGTGGGTAGTGGACTCACCAGTGGGCATCTAGCATTGGGGGCGATCGCCCGTGGCGCACAGGCGATCGTGATGGCTCGACGGCAATTCTATGAAAAATTGTTTGATGCCGAACCCGGATGGCTCGGTCCCAAATATCTCAAAGGGTTTCATGCTGAACCGGATTGGCAAACCCGCTGGCACATGATTCAATCCGCCCGCAACGGGGGATCCCTCACCCCAGCCATTTTCACCAAACTGCGACGACTGGAATGGGAAGGCAAGCTGTCTTTTTACGAACAGTGCGAAGTCCAGTCAGCAGAGTGGAAGGGAGATACCTGGAAAGTCACCTGTAATCAATCGGATGACCATGATTGCATTGCCCACCTGCCCATCGACCGCATTTGGCTGGCAACTGGCAGCACACTGAATGTGAACCACTGGTCGCTGTTGTCCGATATCCGTACAAGTCATCCCCTGCCCCTGGTCAACGGATTACCGATCCTCGACCCTCATCTGCGCTGGGCAGGTTGCAACCTGTTTATCATGGGAGGAGCGGCAGCACTGCAATTGGGACCTGTGGCACGAAACCTGTTTGGAGCCAAGCTAGCAAGTAAGCGGATTGTACCAACACTGCTCAAAGAAGCTCATCGCTTTTCCTCACTCGCCTAGCCCTACTACCCCTGCCTTTGGCAAAAAGCCAGGGCGATATGGCCCACGTCAACTGCGTATTCTTTATACACCCCCAAGGTACCGAGGATTCGCTGTTCCTGAATCTGGGGTAGTGCTGTTAGGGCTTCTATCTCCACTTTGAAGCTTGGGGGAACTTGCTCTGGGATAATCACTTGCACGGGCAAGGTGAGCGATCGCCCGCTGCTGCATAGTCTTAAGTCTTAAAAATGTTATAAAATCCGTTGCTGCGAGATGAAGTGAGGCTAACATCCAAGCCGGTTCGCTGAATAAAGTCTGGGGACAGTTGCACAATGTCCTCTGGTACGACACCATTGAGTCCTTCTATTAACAACCCTACCAATCCTTTAGGAATTTGAGCATCAGCATCAGCATGGTAAACGATACCTCCATCTTGCAAGTTGGCAGTAAGGTAAACCTGAGAGATGCAGCCAGGTACTCGATAGGCAAGAATCTTATCTACTTCTGGAAAGGGCGGTATACGCTTAGCAAACCAAAGCAGATACTCATAGCGACGTTTGGGTTCACGAATGCGCTGAAGCTTTTGGGTACCTCGATTAATTAGTTGTGTAGCTCAATTTATGCGATAATTAATCGCTAATTCAAGTCTGAAATTCAACGGTCTCCGATTCCAAAATACCTCAGAAGGGGTTCGATAGTCAAGAAATTTTCGAGGACGATCGTTGAGCAAGTCAACGTTTTTTTGAACGGCTTCTGGGGGCAGAGTTTTGAAGTTTTTTCCCTTGGGTAAAAATTATCGAAGCATTCCATTTGCATGTTCGTTTAGTCCGCGTCCCCAAGAATGGTAGGGATTAGCAAAGTAGCAGTCTACCTCAAGTTTTTGGGCGAGTTTTTCATGACCACTAAATTCTTTACCGTTATCAAATGTTAGAGTTTTTTGATGAGATTGAGGAAGGCGTAAAAACTCTTCTAGGGTAACTCGATTGATGGCCTTAGACGTTTTGTTTTTCGCCAGCCTGGCCCTCAAGAATTTTGAGGCTTTATCCACATGAGTGACTAAAACCCCCGCATGATGTCCCCCAATCATCGTCTCACTTTCCCAATGACCAATCTCTACTTTTAAGTCAGCAATTGGGAGACGATGTTCAATCCCAACTCGATTAGGTATTCGACCACGTTTTGACGGAGAAGCTTGACGAAGACGGCGTTTGGGGCGTTGTCGCCTCAACTATTGAGAACAACTTCTTAAGCCGCCATAATTTTGGTAAATCATTTGATAAATCGTTTCATGACTGACCGTTTCTTTCGCCTCTCGCTTCCGCCGACCCACAATTTGTTCAGGACTGTGATATTGCTGAAGTCCTCGTCGGATTTCTTTGAGGGTTTCTTCCGAAGCTTTCTGGAATTTCTCCTTAGCGTTTTGACGCCTTTCCTTCGCTTTCTTTTGAGCAGTATCGGGCAAATACCAACCTTCTTCTGTCGCCTTGCGTCGGAGTTCTCGAGAGATCGAGGAACGATCTCGAGCCAGATGACGAGCGATCTCCGCTTGCGAACATTTTTCTTGAGTGAAGAGTTTATAGATCTCAACACGCTCTGATGAGGTAAGATGGTGACGGCTCATTGAGTCGATTTTCAATTAGGTAGGGCTTGTTGAAAAAAACTAACAGGGCGAATTCTGATGCCGTACAGCTTGCCCAATGGCCGTTTTGGACTCTAGCTTCCTCATTAAATCGGCCATCGCCGGCGAAAATGCAAGCTTTTTGAGCATCTCCATCTAAAAACCTTGCACTATCTGGTCAAAAAAATCCTCAAAACCCTTGCCATTCGTGCATTTCAGTTTTATACAGCAAACCCTAGGTAGTTATTATTGAAAGATCGAAGTATAGCCGATGACAGGGTAAGCTCATCTAATTCGGACAATTCTATATATAGAGTTTTAGATTCAATGACTACGCTATATATGGAATTACCAGTCTCAATAAGAACTGAGCTATTGAGATTTTTTGCAATAAGAGGCGTTTTTTTAGCACCTTATTGACTTGATGAGCTTACCCTGTAGCCGATGAGCCTTTCTTCGTAAACCCGCCGGTGTTGCATTTCAGTTTTGAATTGGCGGATTTTAGATTTAGAAAGCAATTTTTTCAGTCTAAATGACGAGTGAATAACTGAATCTATAATTGTTGAGAATAAAGCCACTGAACTTGAAGTCAAACAAATGAAATTATGCGCTTTTGAAATGATTAGAAAAATAGCAGAATGGGCATTGGTTGAAATTTTAAACGAATAAAAAAACTAGGTGCTTTTGTGAAATTCAATTCTTCTTTTTAACAAATTTCATCTATAAATCACACCTCATATTACCACCTGTTTAAATCGGATCTCCAACGAATTATGAACTTTGGTCACCCTATAAATCCTCATCTGAGTAACAAATTTTCTCAAATCAATAGTGCCATAAAAAATAACGATAGAAAATTCATAAAAAGGCTAATCGATTGTAAGGTTTGTTTTTCTCCAACAGAAGAGGGAGTTTGTATTGAGCTCCCATTTGTCCTAGCTTGTGAATTAGGACATTTGGAAATTGTAGAAATGCTAATAAAACATAGAAGTGACATAAATCTTGATATAGACGAATTTCTAGAAGAAGAGTTTTGGGATGAAGCCTTGACAGGTTTGATGGCTGCTTCTGGCAGAGGTCATATTCAGATTGTTAGGAATCTTATACGTGCAGGTGCGAATCCTAATATTCAAACCTGTTATGGTGAAACAGCTCTATCATTTGCAGCTAGGGGTGGTCATGTTGATGTATTTGAGGAGTTAGCTCCCCTGGTAACTTGTATGGATTCAGAGCATATAGATATTATCAGAAGGATAGCAGAGTCAGAGTTAAAGTTGAATTTTCGACACAAAAGTCAATAGCACGATCTTTCAATATAAATCTACAAGAATGGCGATCTACTCAGTTACCATTGGATTTTAAAAGAAATTTCTTTTGTTCAAATAACTGCAACAGAATTATTGATATCTCCGGCTGCCTGTTACTTAACATTGTACAGATTTTCACGATCGAGTGACTCAAGAATATACCTGGAACTATAGCTGAATGCCTTGAGGACGCGAGCATTCGATTGACTAATAAAAAACTTAAAAATCGATAGAAACTCAGCTTGCGCGATCGTTTCATCTGTCTCTGGCGATTCGACGGAACGATCGATTGAAATTATCCTGAATGGTAACTTGAATTCTAACCCCTAACTTTGAGATGCGAACATATTCTTTCAATACACGATAGCTGTCAACACTACAAACCGAGGAATTGCGCGTCGAGCGATCGATCGATCCGAGATCGCGTGTCTTCCAAATGAGCGCGGGTGTAGGTATCGAGGTCGTCTTCGTGTCTTCGCAGTACCACTGAAATCTCCTCGCCGAGTTCTTGAAGGTAAAATCGAGCCAGAGTACGCGAATCTTCGGGAAATTCCCCCCCGCCCAATGCCATCTCGATCGACAAGTTCAAATGTTCTCGTTGCAGCGAACGGCGAATACTCGAAATATCAGTCGGGATGCGGCGGCCTTGCAACACCTCCGTCCAAATTCCCCGATACACGGTATCGAAGAGTTCCGGCACCGTTAACGCTTCCCCCGGCTCTGTTTTCAACTCCAAATCGCGCAAACGGTTCAAGCGCTCTCCCGCCAACAGCGATCGCAACACTTGCTGTTGAAAATAAAAAATCAAATCGTGAATCGGATAGTCCAGACGCTCCATCGGTGGCGTACTACCCCAGTGATACCAGCGCGTCGGAACCAGTTGATTGAGCAGGTTCGGCGAAAATGCAAACGCCTCTTCAGCGAAAACGTACTGCTGCAACGCCGCCAAACTCGCCCGTTGTTCCTCCGCTGAGAGGGGAGCGAACGGCGGTTCGGCGAACTGTTCGCCCAGATGAGATCGATCGAACGACTGACCTCCTACGTACTTGAGCAAGACCCGCACCTGACGGAAGTAAAACCCCATAACCATATCGAAACGAACCCGCAGCGCATCGTCCGGATCTCCATCGAGGACGATTCCCGCTTCAAGCCGTTTCCACATTTGACGCGCCAGTTCCATCTGAGATTGGGCGTGTTCGAGCATATCACCACTGAGATCGAACCAGTTCACCGCCGGATCGATTTCCGTCCACAGATCTTCGTCCGTCCCGTAAGCCAAATCCGGTTGCGGCGACTGACGGGCGATCTCGTCGAGTCGGTGGCGTTCGTCGAGGGGCGATGCCGCGGGAATCGGCGTGTAACCGTATTCGATCGCCCATGTGTCGTAAGGTCCGAGAATATTTGGGAAATAGTCCCCCTGTTCCACTCCAGGTGGCGCGATATTCGGCGGTAAATAATCCATCACCGATCCGCTCAAGCCCCGCGTTCGCGACACTTGCAAGTCATTTAACTCGCCGAGGCCCAACAGAGTACTGCCGTGGAAATTATGTCGCAACCCCAAGGTATGGCCGACTTCGTGCGCCACCAAATAGCGTAGGTACTGGTGGACGTATTCCTGCATTTCCGCGTCGTCCGGTAAAACGCCCTGCAACAGCGACAGCGCCATCGCCCCCATTTGAAACTGACGGGTACATTCGCGACAGTTGCAGCCCAAACGATGCCGGTCAAAGCGCGATCTCAGTCGATCGAGAGGGGATTCAACCGTTTCCCCACTCAAGGGATTGGACGAGGCGCAGTCCGCCGTCTCGCATCCGGGCAAATCCACAAACAGCCGTTGCGACCTTCCCCCTAAATACGTGTCGTATTCCCGAGAGAGATAGCGTACGATATCGGCGTTAATCAAAATATCGGCATCGAGAATTTCCCCAGTCAGGGGATCGACCCGAGATGGGCCGATGCCAGCAAATCCCGATTGAAACGACGTCGACCAACGAATCACGTTGTAGCGCACGTCGGCTGGGTCCCAAGTCGCATCGTCGGGCATTTGTCGCACTTCAATGGCGTTGAGAAAACCCGCCCGCTCGAAGGCTCGGTTCCAGAGTAAAATTCCTTCGCGAATGGGTTCGCGGTAGGCTTCGGGAACGGTATTTTCGATCCAAAAGACGATGGGTTTTTTCGGGGGTGAGAGGGGGGCGTTCGGATCTTGTTTTTCCAAACGCCAGCGGTTGATATAGCGAACGAAGGGATCGCTAGTTCTTCGATCGTTGAGATCGCGATAAGCCGTGACGAAATAGCCCACGCGGGAGTCGGCTAAGCGCGGTTGGTAGCCTCGTACTTCGGGAAGTTGCGAGATGCTATAGCGCACGCCGAGGGAAAACGCCCGCCCGTCAGGGACGGTTTGAAACAGTCCATCGAGATTACCTGTAAAACCCAGGATCGCTTCGATTTCCAAGTTTTCTGGAAATCCCCGGACTTGCGACAGGTAGGATCGATCGGCGTCGAAACCGTAAGACAGCTCGCCGAGAGACGCGCTCAACCCCGATAGATCGCCTTGAACGAGTAACTCGCTGAGATCGACTAAAACGCTTTGCCGTTCGGGGTGCGTGGCGATAACGGGTAGCGAGTACAGGATGGAGTTGCTAAACGATCGACCGACGGAGGCCGCTTGCGGATCGTTCGGTGCGATGCGGAAGTTGGAGTTGGGAACGATCACGAACACGCGATCGTTTTGACGCTGGAGGTAAAACGGAACGTCGTAGAGGGGCATTCCTTCGAGGAAACCCAATTCGCCCAATCCCTGCGAGAGCGTCATCACCAACAAAAACGGGCGGTTCTTTCCCTCATCTCGCAGGCGCTCGTCCGCCGAAACGAACTGTTCGGGCTGAATTTCTAAGTACAGCTCCCCCGTCTCGTCGTTGGCGTACAGATCGAACAATCCCTCTATGTGACGGGTCTGACTCACCACATCGTCAAAAGTCGCGGCGGTGTCTTGAGTCGGTGCGGGTTTCGTTTCGGCTGCCTCGGCTTTTTCTGCAACTGGGAGATTTTTACAGCGAGGCGCGAATTTCGAGCAGTGAGTCGTCGTGTTTTTTAAGGGAACTCGATTGGCCCGAGCTGGCTGAGTCCAGCTCGCCGACCATAACAACAAGGGGAGCGCGAGTCTCCAACGGACAGATTTAGGCATCGTCACGGATTCGAGGTGAAGAACGAACAAACGCGATCGAGGTGGGGGGTCGCGAAATTCCTCTTCCAGCTTAACGCTTTATTTTTCTGCATTCCCCGTCCAATTTACCATGGGACTGCGGGCGAGGCGATGAGAGACGGCGGCGGCACCGTAGCGGTTGAGGTGACTCGGATCGGAGAAATACTCGTTTTTTTCCGGCCACATCTGGGCGAAGTCGCGGAATACGAAACCGTATTGCTGCGATCGAGCGAGCATTTCTCGCACGAACTGTTGTTCGTACTGAGTGCGAACTGGGTCGAGGTAGTCTCGGGTGAGGGGCAAACTGACGAACACCAAGTCGATTTTCTGAGATTGCACGTATTCGACCAGCGAGGCGAGGGCGTTGGCTTGACCCCCCTGCATTTGGAAGTTCGTGTAATCACCGTCGTAAGTCCCCGAGACACGCGGGTGCTGGAGGTAGTAGCGGGTCGGATCGAATCGATCGGGAAATGCGAGAAAGCCGTTGAAGTGAAGGATCGGATCGTCTTCGGGTAGTTCGGCAAGACTCGGTGTGGGATTGTCGGGACGCGCGATCGTGACCTCTCGGTTGGAGAGCGCAGCCTTACCGTAGACTTTGAGAACGTCTCGCTTGGGATAGGTGGCCGAATACTGGGAAAACAGCTCGTTGAGATTGTCGTCGAGGACGCGATATCCATCGGCAAAGACTTCAAAAAACGATCGATCGACGATTTCACCCTCACTGTCGCGTTCACTTTCAACCGGACGAAAACCTCGCGCTAGTTCTTGATATCCCGGCGATCGCACGATGGCGTTATACGTTGCGTCTTCCCGACCGCTGTTAAAGGCTCGCGCGCCGTCCGCCCAGACGATCGATTTCGGCAGTCGATCGGGGGGCAATACTTCGGAAATTAAAAAATTCACCACTTGCGCTGTGGCACCGTTGACCCCCAAATTGAAAACCCGCACGCTCGGATATCCCTGTTCGTCCAGGGACTGTTGCAACACCTGCGGGTCGATGCCGCGCAACGATCGAGAACTCCCCACCACCAACACGTCAGGCACGCCGAACTCGTCGATATACGCTTGGTAGAGCGCCAGTTGGCGATCCATCTGCTCGCTGTGGAACGTGGGGAACGTCGGCTCGGGGGCAGGAACGATGGCAGCCTCACCGCTCAGTTCGGGTTTGAACACCGTGGCCGCGTGAGTTGGCGCTGTAAATCCCGTTGGGTCGAAAATCCCTTCCGGCTTGACGTTGACGTCCGGCAGTTCCGGCACGTCGATGGCGTAGTCCGGGCTGCTTTCGACATCTGTCGTTTCGGGAGGTGGCATCATCGCTCGTTCCCGGCGATCGAGAACTTCGCTGGCGATCCAATCCGCTTGTACCGTCAGCAGCAAACCTAATAAGACCCATACCGCAGCGGCTGGCGCACTCGTATCGGGGCGGCGTGTCGGTTCGCCAACGGGTTCGGGGAGCGGCTGAGCCGGGCGGAACAAGTTCGTCGCACACAGCAGTTGGGGGAGCGACCGTCGCTGTCTTGGCGGTTTTGCGGGCGCCGGAGCCGCGACGGCTGTTGCGTCCCGTTCGACGGGGGAGCTGGGGGGTTCTCGATCGAGGGGTTCGACTTTCGAGAAATCTGGAATTTCTGCCGGAACGTCCGAACGGGGCTTGAAATCAACGCCGTAGTGCCAGCGCGGTTTTCGCTGGCCGCTCCGACGACCGTACACGCGCACCCCTGCAATGTCGCTCAGTTGAGCTTGGCGTAAAAACTTCACCACCAAGGGACCGATGCGGTTTTGTGCCGGACAGGCCAACCCTTCGCTCATGACGTGGAGCAAGTCGCCTTTGAGGCGGAGACGGACGCTAATGCCACCGGTGGCGAGCTTTTCGTCTAAATTCGGATTCAGCAGGCGTTCGAGTCCGAAGGTCAGAGCGCTCAGATTGCCGTTGCGAGCGAGATCGAACGCGGTCGGGACGAGATCGGGACGGTGTTTGGCAGGTAAGTCCAACCACGTCACCCACAGCGGGGTTTTCGGTTCGGGAAAACTCGCTTCGTAAGGGACGTCCATCCCGTAAGCGACGATTCCCTGAATGCCGCGTGGGGCGATGGCGTTGAGGACGGATTCGAGTTTCCCCATTACCGAGGTCTGGTTGGGACTAACTGCGTTCGTCTTCGAGACGAAAGCCGGTTGTGGGCTGCAAACGAGGTGTAGGGTAGATTCTTTGAGGACGGCTGAAATTTGCAGTCCGAGGGATTCGATCGATTGGTTGAGACGGTACGCGATCGCCCCCACGTCGCCCCATCGCGCCCAGGCTTCTACTGTTCGATCGGAAGGGGTCAGATCGACACGCAGCATCCATTCGGGACGGGTTTCGCCGCTCACCTGGCCTAAGAGGACGGCATCGCGAAAGCCCTGTAAGTTCAAATCTCTGAGGAGACAGGCGATCGGCCGTGCCAGCAGCGTCGGATCGGGGGCGTAAGCCGCTTCGCAAACCACCCACAAACGGCGGGCGTTCGTTCCAGCGAGAGGCTCGATTTTTTTAACCGCGATCCAGACATCTTTAGCAATGTTTTGTAGAGCGCGATCGATCTCGGCCGGGGAGAGATCGGAGATCAGTTGCGGGGAAGCCGAATCGTCGGGCAGCGTGGGTTTTGAAGGGGAAGAAACAGGAGTCACAGCAAAGCGTACAGTCCAATCAGGGGGGTCAAAAGGCGGGCGGGAGTCGGGCAGTGCGTCGATCGAACGACCGTAGAGACACACTCGATTGACATTTGGTATATTTTGTGGTATAGGGAAGTCTTGATGAATGGCTTGAGAGAGTCGAGCCATCACAGAGGAAGCCTCGGGGCAAATTGTCCCCCAGCACCACACGTGCAGATCGGTGCCGCGAACCTCGGCGGCTAGGCAGACACCGGGAACATCCAGTGCGGCGTAAGCCCATTCAGTTAAGTCAACGGTCGTCCCCATGCGGGGAACGTCACCTGCATTGAGTACCACCGGTTACGTCCTGACTTGACGGATTCCTTCTCGGGTGCAATCTAGAATCTAGAAATAGCACGCGCTGGCCATATTTTGGCATATCGACTCGCGAATCGAAGGAGACAATCACCATGGAAACGACCCGCACGCCTGAGATGGGCATGGAACGTCGCCGTAGCGCGACAAGTGTATTGCTGAGTCTCACCACCGCTCCCGTTCTGGTCGGGATCTGGGGAATTCGCGCGTTACTCGAAGCGTCGATCGAACTCGGACGCGAAAGCGAAGAATTATTTCGCGGCGAACGCCTCCCAACTCTGGAACTTCCCGTCGAAGGGGGAGATGGGGAAGTGAGGTGATAAGGTGATGAGGTAATGAGGTGACGATCGAAGATGGGAAGAACTCAACTGACAACGGTTTCTACATTTTTCACGGTCAATACCCGGTCATCCCCTTACCGCCTCATCTCCTCACCCGCGAGAAACGTGGCAAAAACTACAGAAGTTAAGACACTTCAGTCGCACAATGAGATGCTTTGAGGAGAAATTCAGCTCAAACACCCGATCGGTGTTCCCGTAACGGTTGAGGACGATTCCCAACGACTCACTACTCCCTGTCTTCACTTTTCACGCTGCCCTCTTAACTCTTCACTGTAACTGCCCGCTCAACTCGAAAACCAGAATGAGTCCAACACTTGAGAGAACCGAACGCCAATTCAACGTTGCCTCCAATGAGAAACTGCGACTGCGTCACCGTCTCGAAGTCGTCGAAGACTTGTGGGAGTCGGTCTTGCGAACCGAATGCGGTCAGCAGATGGTCGATCTCCTGCGCGAACTCAATCCCATACAATCGCAGGAGGGACAAGCCCCTGATTTAAGAAAGTCTCCGGTCGTCTCGAAAATCGAACAACTCGACCTCAACGACGCGATCCGGGCTGCACGGGGATTTGCGTTGTACTTCCAACTCATTAATATCGTCGAGCAACACTACGAACAGCGAGACCAACAGCAAGCCAACGTCAGTAAAAACCTGACGTTTACGGAAGAATCGATCGCGCGCGTCGACGCTGAGGAGGTGGGCGAAGGCTTGCAGACCGAAGGGTTCACGCCGGGGACGATTCGCCCGGAAAAAGGAACGTTCAGTTCTTTGTTTCCGAAGTTGCGCCAGCTGAACGTTCCCCCGCAACTGATTCAGAAACTCCTCGATCAGCTCGATATCCGTTTGGTGTTTACCGCTCACCCGACCGAAATCGTGCGCCGGACGATCCGCTCGAAACAACGCCGAATTGCGAGAGTTCTACGTCAGCTCGATCGAGTAGAAGACGGGCTTCGATCGGTGGGTATGACATCGTCGTTAGAAGCCGATGCCCTCGAAAAACAGCTGATGGAGGAAATTCGCCTGTGGTGGCGCACGGACGAACTGCACCAGTTCAAACCGACCGTTCTCGACGAGGTGGAGTATACGCTGCACTACTTCAAAGAAGTGCTGTTCGATGCGGTTCCCCAGCTCTATCAACGCATTACACGCACGCTCAAAGGCTCGTTTCCCTATATCGAACCGCCGAGTTACAACTTCTGTCAGTTCGGTTCGTGGGTCGGGGCCGATCGAGACGGCAACCCTTCGGTCACGCCGCGCGTGACCTGGCAAACGGCCTGTTACCAGCGTAATCTCGTTCTGGAAAGGTACATTGTCGCGGTTGAAAGTTTGACGGAATCTCTAAGCTTGTCGCTGCACTGGAGCGAGGTCTTGCCAGAATTGCTGGAATCGGTGGAGCAAGATCGCTTACAAATGAACGAGGTGTACGACCGCCACGCGATTCGCTACCGTCAAGAACCGTACCGCCTCAAGTTGGCTTACATTCAAAAACGGTTAGAAAATACACTCGATCGAAATCTCAGTCTCTACCACGCAGAAAACTGGCGACAGCAAATCCGAGAGTCGCAAACTCTCCCCATTTACCGTTCTGGGTCTGAGTTTCTCGCCGAACTACAGCTGATTCAGCGCAACCTCATGGAAACGGGACTTAGCTGTAGCGAACTCGATACGCTGATTTGCCAGGTCGAAATCTACGGTTTCAATTTGGCTCATTTGGACATTCGACAGGAATCTTCCCGCCATTCGGATGCGATCGACGAACTTGCGGACTATTTGCAAGTCCTGCCGAAATCCTACAACGATCTGACGGAAGACGAGCGGGTCGAGTGGCTGGTGAACGAACTGAAAACGCGCCGCCCCCTGATTCCAACGGAACTGCCCTTCTCCGCCGTCACCAAGGAAACCATTGAAACGTTTCGGATCGTGCGCCTGTTGCAGCAGGAGTTCGGCACGGAGTTATGTCGAACCTACATTATCAGTATGAGCCGCCAAGCCAGCGATTTGCTGGAAGTGCTACTGCTGGCCAAGGAAGCTGGACTCTACGATCCGGCCACGGGAAGTGGGACGCTCCAAGTCGTTCCCTTATTTGAAACGGTGGAAGACCTCAAACGGGCCCCGAAGGTGATGAAAGACTTGTTCGAGTTACCACTGTATCGGGCGTTGCTCGAAGGGGGCTACGGACGAGAAATCCAGGGAGAACAGCAACCGACGACTTCCCTACAAGAGGTCATGCTCGGATATTCTGACAGCAATAAGGATTCGGGCTTTCTCAGCAGTAACTGGGAAATTCACAAGGCGCAAAAGGCGCTTCAATCGGTCGGGGCTGGCTACAGCGTGAAACTGCGGATCTTTCACGGTCGCGGGGGGTCAGTCGGCCGAGGGGGCGGCCCGGCCTACGATGCAATTTTGGCGCAGCCGGGTCGCACGATCGACGGACGGATCAAGATTACGGAGCAAGGGGAGGTGCTGGCCTCGAAATATTCGCTACCGGAGTTGGCCGCTTATCACTTAGAAACGGTGACCTCGGCGGTGATTCAATCGAGTTTGCTGGGTGCGGGATTCGACGATATCCAGCCGTGGAACGAAATTATGGAGGAATTAGCCACGCGATCTCGACAACACTATCGATCGCTGGTGTATGAGGAACCGGATTTTATCGATTTCTTCATGCAGGTGACCCCCATTGAGGAAATCAGTCAGTTACAGATTTCGTCTCGTCCGGCTCGTCGGCGCAAGGGAACGAAAGATATCGGGAGCTTGCGGGCGATTCCTTGGGTATTTAGTTGGACGCAAAGTCGCTTTCTCCTACCCGCTTGGTACGGTGTCGGGACGGCACTGCACGAGTTTCTCGAGGAGGAGCCTCAAGAACATTTGAAACTGTTGCGTTATTTCTATTTGAAGTGGCCGTTTTTCAAGATGGTCGTCTCGAAGGTGGAAATGACCTTGGCGAAGGTGGATTTGCAAATTGCCGAGCATTACGTGCGCGAGCTGAGTCGTCCGGAGGATTTCGAGCGATTTTCGACTTTGTTCGATCTCATCTCTCACGAATACCACCTGAGCCGCGAACTCGTTTTGACCATTGCAGGACACCAACGGCTCCTCGATGGCGATCCGGCGTTGCAACGGTCGGTGCAGCTTCGCAACTCGACGATCGTTCCCTTGGGATTGCTACAGGTTTCGCTCCTCAAACGCTTGCGCCAACACGGGGTTAGCTCGACCCCTGGTGTCATCCAATCGCGCTATAGCAAAGGTGAGTTGTTGCGAGGTGCGCTTTTGACCCTCAATGGAATCGCAGCAGGAATGCGAAATACCGGTTGATCGGGTTTTACAATGGTTGAAGGGGTAATCGGGGTTCGGGGAATCCTTTCGTTTCCGAGCAGTCACCGTGGGAACGAGACTCCCGGCTCCCGATTACCGTTACCCGTCAACCTTTACTCATCACCGAGAGTTCATGTCCGTTCTGGCAGCGATCGCAGTTTTAGCCGTTCTCATCATCGTTCACGAGTTAGGTCACTTTTTGGCGGCTCGTTGGCAAGGTATTCACGTCAACCGCTTTTCGATCGGCTTCGGTCCGATTCTCTTGAAATATCAAGGGGCCGAAACGGAATATGCTGTGCGTGCGTTTCCCCTCGGTGGTTTTGTCGGTTTCCCCGATGACGACCCGGACAGCACCATTCCCGAAGACGATCCCAATTTACTCCGCAACCGCCCCCTCCTCGATCGCGCGATCGTCATCAGTGCGGGTGTCATTGCCAATTTGATTTTTGCGTATTTGGTTCTAGTCCTTCAAATTGGCTCGACTGGCGTGCCGGAGGGCTTTAATACGGAACCGGGAATTGAAATTCCCCAGGTCGTTTCCGTCGAATCCCCTGCGGCCCGAGCGGGATTGCAAGCAGGAGACGTGATTCTTTCGATCGACGGCCAGTCCCTAGGCGAAGGGGAAGATGCGATCTGGGCGTTCAAGCACGCGGTTGAAAACAATCCGGAGCGCGAACTCTCGCTAAGCGTTCGACGTCCCACCCAGGAGAACGGGACACAGGAATATCAAAACTTATCGCTGAGTGTGATTCCCGAAATTGGCGCGGACGGGAACGGACGGATTGGCGTTCAGCTCGCCCCCCACGGCGATCCGGTTTACCGTCGTCCTAATGGCATCGGGGAAGTGGTCGCCCTCGCCGCCGAGCGATTTCAGTCGATTTTCGTCACGACGCTCCAGGGTTTTTATCGGCTGATCACTCAATTTAGCGAGACGGCCGGACAACTGGCCGGCCCCGTCGGTATTGTCGCTCAGGGGGCTGATGCCGCTCAACGGGACGCGGTGAACTTGCTCGTCTTTGCCGCCGTCGTCAGTATTAACCTCGCCATTATCAACATTTTGCCGCTTCCCGCCCTCGATGGCGGCCAGCTCGCGTTTCTCCTCGTGGAAGGGCTGCGCGGAAAACCGGTTCCCGTCCACATTCAGGATGGGGTCATGCAATCGGGGTTGTTGTTTTTGCTCGGCTTGGGAATTTTCCTGATCGTTCGCGATACAACACAGTTGGAATGGGTTCAGCAGCTAACGCGCTAGAAATGGGGTGACTATGTCGAGCGTAACGCGCAAGCGATCGATCGATCGTCAGCGAGCGTTGGAAATTCTGACGCGCCTCAAGGTTCGCTATCCGGATGCCACTTGTAGTTTGACCTATGCGACACCGGTGCAACTCCTGGTGGCGACGATTCTATCGGCGCAATGTACGGACGAGCGAGTGAACGCTGTCACGCCGGAATTGTTTCGCCGCTATCCCGATGCACCCGCTTTGGCGGCGGCCGATTTATCGGAGTTGGAGCTGTTGGTGCGCCCGACGGGATTTTATCGGAACAAGGCGAAAAATATCCAAGGGGCTTGTCGGACGATCGTGGAGAAGTTCGACGGAGAAGTCCCGCAACGGATGGAGTTGTTGTTGGTGTTGCCTGGGGTCGCCCGGAAAACGGCTAATGTGGTTTTGGCTCACGCTTTTGGGATTAATGCTGGGGTAACAGTCGATACTCACGTCAAACGCCTCAGTCGTCGCCTGGGATTGACGGAACACGACGACCCGGTGAAGGTGGAACGGGATTTGATGCCGTTACTCCCTCAATCGGAATGGGAAAATTGGTCGATTCGACTGATCTATCACGGTCGATCGACCTGTAAGGCGAGATCGCCCCAGTGTGAAGCGTGCGTGTTGGCGGACTTGTGTCCTTCAGTTGCTCGAACGGCGTGAGGGTTTGCGCTGGGGGAAGGCTAAGGTTTATGATGAAAAGTCTCGATCGATCTTCGATTTCGAAGTCTTCGATCGCGATTGCCAACCCTTCATTTGAGAGTCGATCGTGTTGCCGTTCGTTCGTTCCGATCTCGCTCGTTTGACTGCGTATACGCCGAATCCCGGCCACGGTCAGGAAACGGTTTCTGGTGTGACGGAGATCGATCGGTGTGATGCGAATGAATGTTCTTACGATCTACCCCTCGCTTTGAAACAAAAGCTGGCGATGGCGTATTGGGAATCGATCGAGGCGAATCGATATCCGGATGGCAGTCACGGCGATTTACGCCAACTCATCGCCGAATACGTTTGCGAGTCAGCCGATCGATCGCACGTCGCCGCCGAAAATATTTCTATTGGCAACGGTTCGGACGAACTGATTCGATCGATCCTCATCGCCACCTGCTCGAACGGCGAAGGATCGATTTTGGTTGCCAATCCGACGTTTTCGATGTACGCCATTTTGGCACAGACTCTCGGCATTCCGGTCGTGTCGGTGGAACGGAACGAAACAGATTTCTCAATCGACCTCGAGGCGGCGCAACAAGCACTCGATCGATCGCAAAATCCACCCGTTCGCGTGGTGTTCGTCGTTCATCCCAATTCGCCGACGGCCAATCCGCTCACGGATGCCGAACTCGATTGGTTGCGAAGCTTGCCCGATACGGTTTTGGTGGTCGTTGACGAAGCTTATTTTGAGTTCTCCCAGCAAACGGTGGTCTCGGAACGTCCATCGAACTGGGTCGTGTTGCGAACCTTCTCGAAAGCGTTCCGCCTCGCGGCTCACCGACTCGGTTATGCCATTGCCGATCCGGACTTAACTGCCGTTCTCGAAAAAATCCGCCTTCCCTACAACCTGCCGAGTTTTTCTCAGGCGGCCCTGCGAGCGGCCTTGCTTCACCGGAGTGAGATTTTATCCACGATCTCGGAAATCCAGCAAGAGCGAGATCGGATGTGGCGCGAATTCTCAACCTTGCCTCACCTGCGATTGTGGCCGAGTTCGTCCAACTTCATTTACCTTCGATCGACAGACGACACGCTCTCCAACGAGGCACTCGCGCGAAAGCTCTTTGTTGCGGGAACTCTCGTGCGCCACACCGGAGGCGGGTTACGCATCACGGTGGGTAGTCCCGAGGAAAACACCCGAACGCTCGAGCGATTGCGTGCGATACTCGATCGATGAACCTCAAAAAACTTTCTGACACGACAAAACGCCAATCAAACAACCTCCTGCAATAGGGGGAGGGCAAGGTCAAGCCGAAGCACCATGGGTTACTCGCTGTCCTCAGACGCTAACGAGTTGCCTCTGCTTGACCGACTTAGGGCGTCGTACAACACGAATCGTGCTGGGTAAAACGCCGACAAGACTCGCCAGGGCATCATCTGGCAACTCGTCGACCGTTTCCGAATCGAAATAATGTTCGAACTGAGCGAGAAGCATTTTCGCCCTTTGGAGCGGCACGGGATTTTCAGTCAGTTGTTCGGTCAGACGAATCCAGTGACGACGGATCGAATAGGCTTTTTGCCGTTGCTCGTACTTTTCCGGAGCGACGAGGGCGAGATCGCCCACGGGGATCGTTCGCTGCGTCCCCACGTCAAAAAAACCACCGACGGCTGCTCCCGGACCGGCAAACTCGGCATGATAGCGCTTGTAGATAATCAACCCATTCCGGCGACGACTATCTACCATCAGCAACTGTCCACTGTTGAGTTGAGAAAGCAACTCAGCAGGTTGTGAGGACTTAACAAGGCTTCGGGACATGTCAGTAACTCTCTGAGAGAATGGAGTATGCCGCAAGTCGCATAGAGGCTACCGATAGCCGGACTCACTGAGGAAGACGCACGCAGTTAGCTCAATTATAAAACGTGAGTTCGACCTGCTACAAGCATTCCTTAACTCAATCGCTGGCGTGCGAGCTTGCTGAGTCTCGCCGTGACACATACGGTTTACAAGCAAACAGTACGGTTTAATGCTACGTCTATTATGGTCAATTGTCATTATATTTTTGCTTGAAATTGAAAAAAATTTAAGTTTTTTCAATTTCAGTCTGAAAATAGGGTTACCCCCAGGCTTACTGAGGGTTGACAGCTTAGCGCTAACTCATGAAAACGCTTCACGGTGAGAGAATACTGGTGAAGAAAGCATTAAACGAGCAAAGTCGAGTACAAAGCACGACATCACTCAATTGAAGAAGATCGCTTCGATCGACTCGGGTTCGCCTCCACTGTCTTAACAGACTGGACGAACCGAGTACCCTCGATAAGGCTGACCTTACACCGATCAGGACTATCCTAGATCCTGACTGACTTGGGGAGAATGGCGGACAAATGATTGTCCATAGCATACTCCCAAAGTTTCCCTCTCTCCGCTCGCTTCACTCTTTCTTTATCTTTTCTTCACACATCCCCTTCCAGACGAAAGTCGAACCGATCGATGGATTCCGCGAACCTCCTATCTCTGGTGCTTCCGTCGGAGGAATCGATGGGTTGTCACGGGTTCACTGGACTCGTCTTGCATTTTTCGATCGAATCTTGCACTGAAATGTGTAGGATATAGAGTCTGTATTGCTGTGTATCGTCCTTCTGTTTGCGTTCTAGGTTGTTAGCAAGCATGGAATTTTCTAAACTATCGCGTTCGAGACAAGCGATAAAATACTGGCCTATTCCCAAACCCAGAATACTTGACTTTCTCACACAATTATGTACCCTATATTTGTGTTGCGTGGATAATTAAAGAAGATTGATTTTTTAACTGTTTCTGAAAAAAAACACTAAAAAACTTACCGTTCCTTGTTGTTGGCTTCAACCATCAAAGGCAACGATCGAACCCGTGAAATCTTTCCCCAGATGAGAGTTGCAGGGCTTTACGACTACACGTCAGGCTTAGATGCACTCTCAAGGTCGATCTCATGAAACCCAACTAAATTTAAATATAGCCAATCACTCAGATTGAAGACTCATTTTAATCTTTGAAGAATCAAAGAAAGTTTGAAATTAGCTCGATCGACAAACAATTGCTTCGATTGTTTGTCCTTTCAGACAAAAACGAATCGAACTTACTTGCTCGAGTTTTGAATTTTGAGGCATTATTTAATCGATTATCATCTGCCTATCTAAAATGACAATATTCGAGAAAATTATGCTTAAATAATCACAAAATGATTTGAAAATCGCCATGTGTGTTAACAGTAAATCCTCAAACCGTGAAGAATTGATACGAACCTCGTCAGAAGCCTCATTTCAAAAAGGCTCTCGTATACTCCCGAACGCGATAAAATCAAAAAGGTTTGTTGTAAGGGAGCGTCTTTTGGGAAACACAGTGTCAAGTGTTCGAGGTTTTTAGATATGGTAGATGCTAAACCCGTTAATCCAATTCGGATGGAGCGATCGAATCACTCCTCACTCCGATCTCATACTGTTCTCGCCGCGATCGACATCGGTACAAACTCCATTCACATGGTCGTTGTCAAGATTCAACCCGAACTTCCTGCATTTACCATCATCACACGTGAAAAAGAAACAGTTCGTTTGGGCGATCGCAATCCCAAAAACGGGAATCTCAGAAGCGAAGCGATCGATCGATCGATCTCAGCCCTTCGTCGTTGCCAAGAAATCGCCAGGAGTCTCAACGCTGAAGAGATCGTCGCTGTCGCCACTAGCGCCACCCGAGAAGCCCCCAACGGCCGAGATTTCATCGAGCGCGTCAAAGACGAACTCGACCTCTCGATCGATCTCATTTCCGGACAAGAAGAAGCACGGCGTATTTACCTTGGCGTTCTGTCGGGAATGGAATTCGAGCGCCAACCCCACATCGTTATCGACATTGGAGGCGGTTCGACCGAACTCGTCCTCGGCGACGGACAGGAACCGCGAACCCTCAGCAGTACGAAAGTCGGTGCAGTGCGTCTGACCGCAGAATTGGTCACGACCGATCCGATCGACGAAACGGAGTACACCGCACTTCAAGGTTACGTGCGTGGAATGCTCGAACGTCCCGTGGAGGAGTTACAGGCTCACCTCAAGCCGGGTGAAACGCCGCGACTGGTGGGAACCTCGGGGACGATCGAAACCCTAGCCGCGATCGATGCGATTGCAGAAACCGGTTCGATTCCCATTCCCCTCAACGGCTATCACTTGAAACTCGAAAACCTGAAAAAGTGGGTGAAGAAATTCCGCAAAAGTTCTTACAACGAACGTCTCGAAATTCCGGGAATTGGAGAACGCCGCGCCGAAATTATCCTGGCGGGGGCGACAGTTCTGCAAGAAGCGATGTCGATATTGGACATAGAAGAACTCGTCGTCTGCGAACGAGCCTTACGAGAAGGCGTTATCGTCGATTGGATGCTCAAACGGGGTCTAATCGAAAATAAGTTGTGCTATCAAAGTTCCGTGCGGGAACGCAGTACACTGAAAATTGCCAAAAAGTACCAAGTCGATCTCGAATACAGTCAACGGATTGCTGATTTTGCGATCGGTTTGTTCGACCAACTCCAAGGAGAACTTCACGATTGGGACGAGCAACCCCGAGAATTACTTTGGGGTGCAGCGATCTTGCATAACTGCGGATTGTATATCAGTCATTCGGCCCATCACAAGCACTCGTATTATTTGATTCGTAACGGCGAACTTCTCGGGTATACCGAGTTGGAAATTGAGTTAATTGCAAATTTAGCGCGATACCACCGCAAGAGTACACCGAAGAAAAAACACGACTCCTACGCTAATCTGTCGAGTCACGATCGATTGTTAGTCCGCCAGCTAAGTGCGCTCATGCGGTTGGCGATCGCCCTCGATCGACGTCAGATCGGCGCGATCTCAAAGGTACGCTGTGACTATCGACGCGATCTCAAACAACTGAATTTATATCTGTATCCGAAAGACCCACACGATCCGTGCGAGTTGGAACGCTGGAGTCTTGACTTCAAAAAAGATGCGTTTGAAGAAGAATTTGGCATCAAATTGTTCGCCACGTTGTCTGTTGAAGGAGGATGAAGGCTTTTACAGCGAACAGTTAAAAGTCTACCAGTTAACACGCAACAGTTACTTTGAAGGAGGTGAGGAGGTGAGATAACGCTTCATCATCCGATTATCTCATCATCTTCTCACCCCATGGCTTCCTCACGCTTTCCTTGGCGCAACGCTTCGATGATGGTCACGTTCGCTTTGGGGAACGGGAAATCGTCTAATTCGTCCAGTGTGACCCAGCGAATTTCGTCGCATTCGAGAGGCTTGGGTTCGCCAGAAACGTAGTGACAGTGGTATACATTGAGCGAGACTTTAAAATGGGTGTAGGCGTGTTCGACGGTAATCAAGTGTTCGCCGACTTCGATGTCAATGTCGAGTTCTTCTTTGATTTCACGGCGAATGCAATCAGTGACCGATTCACCCGATTCGATTTTTCCGCCCGGAAATTCCCACATTCCGCCGAGGAGGCCTTTGGGAGGACGACGATCGATTAAAATTCGTCCGTCATCGCCCCATATGACAGCAACGCCGATGTGTTTGTGGGGAATGGGATTGCGAGTCTCGCGCATGGGAATCTCCGCTTGTAGATCTAAATTATAGACTTGACAGCGTTCGCGCCACGGACAGAGCAGACAGGCTGGATTTTTGGGCGTGCAAATCGTCGCGCCTAAATCCATTAATGCTTGGTTGAAATCTCGAGGATTGTCTCGATCGAGGATAGTTTCTGATAGCGACCACAAGTCTTTTAATGCTTTTGAGGGGGGAACGGGTAATGCGGTCAGTCTCGCTAATACCCGTTTGACATTCCCGTCGAGAATCGCGACGGGAATGTCAAACGCCGCGCTGAGAATTCCGCCTGCGGTACTGCGCCCGATTCCCGGTAGGTTGACGACTGCATCGTACTGCTGGGGAAATTCGCCGCCATGTTGGTTTGCGATTTGCTGTGCGGCGCGATGGAGGTTGCGGGCGCGGGCGTAGTATCCCAATCCCTGCCATGCTTTGAGAACCTGTTGGATGTCCGCTTGCGCGAGGGCTTCAATACTGGGGAACTGTTGCAACCATCGATCGAAATACGGTAAGACCGTTTTCACCTGGGTTTGCTGCAACATGACTTCGGAAATCCAAATGCGATAGGGCGATCGATGACGTCGCCAGGGTAAATCTCGACCGTTACGAACGTACCAGTCGAGTAACGCTCGCCTGAAGTGTTGCACGTCGGTGTCATCGAAGATCTGCGGGATAGGATGCAAGCCCATGTCGCCCTCGGCGGAATTCAGGACACCCAAGCCATTTTAGTGGATCGTTTTTGCGTTTGGAATGATGAAGCGGAGAAATTTGCAAAAACACTTACTCATCCTAAATCATTAATGGCATATATAAACTGTCTAATATTTTACAGTTTAGTGTAAAGAATCGCGATCGTTTGGCAAATTTTAATAAACCTTGACAAACACATCTTACAGACTGTACGTCAGGTACATATAAGCTCTAGAATCATTAGCGTGTCCCATCCAAAAGTTTTCATTTTTTATTGCAACTTGAATTAAGTGGTCGAGTCCCAGCCGGCTAACGATGCTTGCGCGATACGAGCTTAAGCGCTCTTAGGGGAAACACCACATCAGAAATCGATCGATATGCGTACTGCTTTGTCAGTCCGTCAGATCGATCGAAGGGGTCGAACGAATGTTTGTTAAGTCGATCGATCGACTTAGCACTTTCCATCATAAATCGTAAATTGTAACTCCTATGGCTACTCAAATCGATCGAACCCTTCAACTCGATCGAATTTCTCCAGAGGTTCGATCGAAAAACGTCTCGCTGTCTCCTGCTTTCCATCCTGCTGTCCGAGCCTCTAGCGTGTTCCCCACCGTTTACTCGAGTTTGTCCGCTGATGCTTTAGCGTTGCAGGTTCTCCCCAAATACAATATCGATCGCGTGGTGTCCTGCTATTTTTGGAATCGCGGTCTAAGCGACATATATCTGGTACAAACGGTTCAGAAACGTTATATTTTGCGCGTGTCGCACCACCACTGGCGCTCGGCATCAGAAGTTTATTTCGAGTTAGAACTGTTAGAATTTTTCAAACAACAAGGGCTTCCCGTCGCCCATCCACTTCGTACCGTTGACGATCGCTTAGCCGTCACGATTAACGCTCCAGAAGGCGAACGATATGCGTCCTTATTTGCGTATGCAGAAGGGCAAGTTCCTTTAGGCGATCTCAACGTTTCACAAAGTCGCACTCTCGGCGAAATCTTAGCACGACTGCACAATGCTTCCCTGTCATTTCGATCGAACTTCCAGCGAGACGATCTATCCTTAGAGCATTTATTCGATCGATCTTTGTTGTCGATTTCGCCATTTTTCTACCACCGCCCCCACGATCTCGACTATCTCAGAGGGTCGATCGAACAAAGTAAAGCTTGTTTGCGCGATTTTCCCAAAACCGAACCGTATTGGGTGGTATGTTGGGGCGATCCTCACAGCGGCAACGCTCATTTTACTGAAGACGGCTGCGTGACGCTATTCGACTTCGATCAGTGCGGCTATGGCTGGCGGACGTTCGATTTAGCAAAATTCCTCCATATCGCTTTGCGAACGGGTATTAGTAAAAAAGTGCGAGATGCGTTTTTAGAAAGCTACCAGCACGTCAATCCTCTGACCGAACGAGAAATCGAGATGTTGCAGCCACTCGTCCAAGCCGCGCATTTCTGGTGTTGGTCGATCTCGCTTGCAAACGCCACGTTGCACAGCTATAGCCGTCTCGATGATTGTTATTTTACGCAACGCTTAGAACAACTGAAATTACTTCGATCGCACGATTGGCAGTTGTTTTAATTGTAACGAGGAGACTTCGCTCTACGGACTTTCGCCCCATTCTCGCCCAGCTTTTCGTTCGGCTTCGACGAGTTGCTGGTGGAGAGCCGTCCAATTTGTATTTTGGGCATCGAGATCCTGTAGGAGTTTCCCCTCTTCGAGGTAGAGCAAACGAGTGGCGAAGGATCGAACCATGTCGAGTTGGTGGTTCGCCATGAGAATTGTAATGTTATGTCGGGGGGCGATTTCGGTCAGGACGTGTAAGAGGGTGTGACTGCGGCCGACATCGAGGGCAGAGGTGGGTTCGTCGAGAAGGAGAATGGGGGGTTCGATGGCGAAGGCGCGGGCGATCGAAACCAGTTGGCGCTGACCCACAGACAGCTGTACCTCAGTTTTCCCCATCCACTCACTGGGGACGTGAAGCTGTTCGCACCAATAATCGACTCGTCGCTGGATTTCAGTTTTTTTCAGCCCGCGCAATTGGAGGGGATACGAAATCGCCTCTGCAACCGTCATATCGAGAAGCTTGGATTCTTGGAGAACGAGAACGATTTGATGGCGAAGGGTAAGGACGGGAATCTCTTGTAGATTTCGATCTCGAAATTGAATCGTTCCCGATGTCGGATCGCCGAGACGGTTGAGGAGACGCAATAGCAGTGATTTTCCAGCACCGGACGGGCCGACAATGGCGACGCGATCGCCTCGATCGATCTCGAACGAGATATTTTCGAGTAAGTTTTTCAATCCAACGGGGGTAGCGAGGGTAACGTTTTCGAGCTGAAGTTCCATGGTTTGAGGAATTAGCCGTTCAAAATTTAAAAATTCCCTATCTTTGAGTTTGTCGATCGAGGTTTTTACGTTATTCTCCCTCCGATTGTGGATATTGCGCCAACCACTTGATTAAATCCGCTTCAGTCTCGAAATCGAGTAAAGCTTCTCCTAAGGCTTCAATATCGTCAAGAGAAAGTTGACGAACGCGATCGCGTAATGGAGAATCGACTCCTCCCAAACGACGATCGAGCAAACGCAAAACAAACGAAATTTCGCATTCCGGTTCTCGATCTCGTCCTTACTGTAAACCTTGCTCGATTCCCCGTTCCATCTAACTGTTCGCAATCTCCATAGTTCATTTCTCTTCTAACGAACAGTTTAATGTGACTCGTCCTGCAGTAACTTGCCCTCCGGTAAAATGACACCGATCGAATGGGGAATATCTCGTCGCATTTTATCGCTCGATCGAACGAACTCCACCCCCCCGACAATGAGTTGGGTCGAACCGCCCCCGTCGAGCATCATCACATCCGACGCACCAAAAGCTCGAAGGGTTCGAGAAGCCCGCAGTTGAGTCGATCTCGGTGACGTTAAAACGAACAGAGTTTCCGTCGTCCCATTCCCATCTCGATCGAGAACGCCGACAAACGTGCGTCCGACATTGCGCTTAATCCCCTTATCCGCCAATTCGTCCAGCCCGACAATCAAATCGGGAACGGTCGAAAACAGAGGGTTGTCGGGATAGCCCACTTCGGGAAACGGGAGAATTTGCGCCTCGTCCCCTTCGATCGCCAACATGACTTTTCGATCGGGATATTCTCCATCCCCGGCATAGCCACCCGTGTAGATCGTCCCGTTCGCTTTCACCGGAAAAGCGAGTTGAAGCGGAGAAGATCCGAAAAACTGACCGTTAAACACTGAAAACGCTCGATCGTTCCAACGTTCTACTAAACGTTCCCAATGCTGTTGAAGCGGTTGCGACTCGACTCGAACGCTAACCCCAGTATCGTACTGAGGGAAATGGTCGTAATCGTCCGCCTGGTTTTCCGCCCAATCCACAATCGATCGATCGTCGAACAGTTGCAACGACGCCCCCGAACCGAGGTCGATTTCCTGCACGAAATCGACACCGTTACCATAGAGACGCACGCCATCTGTCTGTCGTAACACCTTAAACTTAAGAGGTGGATCGCTCGCGAGTGCAACAGAACTCAGAAGCACCGTTGAAGTGGAAAGCCAACCCAGAAACACATCTGTCATTTCAGGTTTATTGGGATTAATCTAGAGTCCAGATTGAATGTAGGAGAGGGGTTTTGAAGAAAGCAAGTCTGTCCGGCAAATCACCGCAGACGACCTCCCGAACGGTGGTTGACGATATTCCCGAAGCCTTACGAGATGCCCCCACCGAAGCATCCGTCACGCCATCGGCTGCCAAAGGAGGAATGGCTTGGGCGATGGGGAGTTTAATGGCACTGTCCGGCGTGGGAATTCTCGCACTTGGAGGCGTGTTGTGGTTTGTCTGGCAGTCCGAACGCGCCTTTCTCACCCGTTCTAACGCGCAGTCTAGCGCGCGGTCGGAAGCAACGGCTGAAACCCGCGATAACAGAACGTCTGAAGCGATATCGGGTGACGATCTTCTCGGACATCTGCCCTACGACGAAGCCCCTCCACAGGATCTCGAACCCATTCTCGCCGATGGAAGCCTCAAACTGCGTCAGGCGGCAGCGGAAGCGTATTTAAAAATGGAAGCTGACGCGAGAGCGGATGGCGTGCGATTAGTCCCCATTTCCGCCTTTCGATCGATCGAAGACCAACAATATCTATTTTTTGAAGTGAAAGCCGAACGGGGACAAGTGGCCACCGAACGAGCTGAAGTGAGCGCCCCACCGGGATACAGCGAACACCATACTGGATACGCCATCGATATCGGCGATTGGGACGTTCCCGCCACTCACCTCGCACCTGATTTTGAAAATACGAAAGCGTTTGAATGGCTGCAAAAGAACGCCGCTCACTATAGTTTCGAGCTATCGTTTCCGAAAAACAATTCCCAAAACATTGCCTACGAACCTTGGCATTGGCGGTTTGTCGGCGATCGAGACAGCCTCGAAACCTTCTACAAAGCCCGACAGCAAAGTGATGAGGAGATGAGGCGGTGAGGCAGTGAGGTGATTTCACACCATCAGATCGTCTCCCTTGTCCCCCTTATCTTCCTTGTCTTCCCTGCCAGATACAATGACTGACATTTCCGAATCCGTTCGCCAACAATTCGATCGCGCTCCGTTTCCCAGACAACCGCTCGATCGCTCGCCGAGTGACGATCTGGACTTGCTTTACAAACACACCCTCGTTACGCCGTTTTACAAACGAGATGGAAAAGTTGTCGACCCTCAAAACTTAACTGTTCTCGATGCCGGATGCGGGAGTGGATATAAAGCCTTGGCGTTGGCGATGGCGAATCCAGGGGTTTCGATCGTCGGCGTGGACTTTTCTGAAGCCTCGATCGATCTAGCGCAACATCGGTTGCAATATCGCGGCGTGCAAAACGTTGAATTTTACGCGATGCCCCTGGAAGAGATCGGAAGCTTGGGCATAACCTTCGATTATATTAATTGCGATGAAGTGCTCTACTTATTGAGCGATCCAGTGGCGGGACTTCGATCGCTGGCTTCCGTTCTCAAACCCCACGGTATTCTTCGCGGAAACCTTCACAGCGCTCTGCAACGAGTCGATTTTTTCCGCGCACAACAGCTTTTTCAAATGATGGGGTTGATGGGGGAAGACGTTCCCGATGAGATGGCCATCGATCTCGTGCGCGATACCATGCACGCCCTCAAAGACTTCGCCAAACTCAAAGTGCAAACCTGGACCCCCAAACTCTCAACAGACGAAGAACGAATTTTCGCCAACTACCTCCTGCGGGAAGACAAAGGATTTACGATTCCTCAACTGTTCGAGATGCTCGATGCCGTGGGATTAGAATTTATCAGCATGGTGAACTGGCGACAGTGGAACCCCCTCGATTTGTTTGTCAACCCCGACGATCTCCCGGTATTTTTAGGGATGAGTTTACCGGAAACCTCGATCGCCGAACGCCTCCACCTCTACGAACTCATCCATCCGATTCATCGGCTGTTGGATTTTTGGTGCGGACATCCTAATGTTACCGAACCGCGTATTTCCCTCGAAGACTGGACGCAATGGGATAAAACTCGCGTTCACCTCCACCCCTTGCTGAAAACACCTCAGACGAAAGCGGCTCTCGTGGCTTGTTTGCAACAACATCGGGGATTTGCCGCGAGCGAGCATCTTCCAATACCCGGCGTATCCAACGTGTTTATCGATAGCGTCACAGCGACGAGTCTGCTACCCCTGTTCGACACGCCGCAACTGATGTCGGAGTTAGTGGCATTTTGGCATCGCGTCTATCCCCTCCAGCCCATGACGTTACAACCGAGAACGGAAACTGAAGCCTTTGATGCCGTTCGCGATCTGTTGGTGACGCTGGAAGATTTGGGTTTTGTCATGCTGGAACGAGAGACCGCGTGATGACCTGACGATGTGATGATGGGAGAACCACTCCCCTCCTCCTCGCCTCTCCACCTCCTCATCCCAAAAATTTTTCGCAGGGGTGATATCAAACTTTACCAAAGTGGGTAGGTTACATATAGAAGCGGAAAGTCAAGCATTCCAAGCCTGAAGGAGAAGCAAAGCCCATGAAAGCTGAATTTAAAGCTAAATTCATCCAACACCTGAGCCAAAAAGAGCGTGAAGAAGGTTTCACCCTGATCGAACTGCTCGTCGTTATCATCATCATCGGTATTCTGGCTGCTATCGCGCTGCCGTCCTTCCTCAACCAAGCCGCGAAAGCGAAGCAGTCCGAAGCGAAAAACACGGTTGGTGCTGTGATGCGTCAGCAACAAGCCCAACGTCTGGACAAAGGCCAATTCTCCACGGACATGGTGGAACTCGAAGCCGGTCTTCCCAGTGAAACCGCGAACTACACCTACGAAATTCAGACCGACGTTACCACCACGGCTTTGATCAACGCTTACCCGAAAGATGCAGCAGCTCTGCGGGCTTATGCAGGTGGCGTGGTCGTTTACGGTTCCGGTCAAACCGCTGCCAAAGCTTGCATGACGACTGAAGCTAGCGGTACGCCCCCCACGGTGACCCTGAACACGGGTGCAACCGATGCCGCTTCGGCAGCTCAATGCGCTACCACGGACAACGACATGAAATAGGATCGTCGTCTAGACCTGAGTTTTTGTATTTCAAGCAATTCACTATCGTTGCGATCGAGAGGTTCTTGTCCCCTCGATCGCTTTTTGGTATGGATACTTGTGTTGGCTCACTGAGTCCGTTCGCGTAAGCGGGGCGGAGTCCTGACCTTGATCGATCGATCTTCTCTGGAAAACCAGGCTTTCGAGAGCCTGAAGCACGGACAGTACGACGACGCGGTGACGGCGTTCGATCGACTGGTTGTCGAACGTCCCACGGAAACCCGCTACTATGCTTATCTCGGCTTGGCGTATTTATTGCGCGGCGAGGAAGCAGAAGCTCAACTGGCGTGGATGACGCCGATACTCGAAGGAGATGCGGAAGCTTGGAGTTTACAACTCTCAGCAATTGTCCGTCAGTCCGCCGAAGAACAAACTGACCCCGAGCGGACTTGGTTACTACGACAGCATTTGCGGGAAATCGACCCCAATGATTTAGAAAATCTGTTGCAGGTGTTGCAACTGTCGTTAGAGTTACAACGGTTTTCAGAGGACGATGACTTACTCGAACAGATTGCAGAGCGACTGCAAGCCTTGAGTTCGAGTGAAATTCCCCAAGAAACGCTCTGGGAGACGATCGATCGACTATTACCCCAAACTCCCAATCTTCCAGGTAGCTTAGAATTCTTCAAAGTGGCGGCGATGGCAGTCAGCGATCTCGTGCCATGGGTCGATCGACTGCTCGATCGTGCCAAAACCCTCGAATTAGCCAATCGCTCTGAAGCCGCGTTAGAACTCGGACAGGTATGCGTCGAACTCAGCGGAGATCGATTTCGTCCCCTCGTGGAAACGGCGCGTTTTTTACAAAACAATTGGGATAACGCTGAAAGTATAGACTATCTCGATCGTGCCCTTGCCGTTGCCGAAACCCTTCCCGAAAAAATCCTCGCCTCTCACCTCAAGTTGCGCGGACTCATGCGGGCGGGGGGACAGTGGGAACGGGCGGAGGCGATGTACGCCCAACACCGAGGCTATCTCGAAGCGCTCCTCACCCAAACTGACGACATTTCTCTAGAATTCGCCTCCCGTATTATCACCGCCGGTTCGATGACGGCTTACTTTACGGACGATCTCCCCGGCTATCGCCAACTGCGAAACCAGATCGCCTCAGTGTGTCAGCATCACTTACAAGAGAAATTAGTCGATCTCGTGCATCGATACCAAACCCACACCCCATCGACTCGTCGCGACGTTCTCAAAATCGGCTATCTCTCAGAATGTTTCCGCAAGCACTCCGTCGGTTGGCTGGTTCGCTGGTTGTTCCAACACCACGATCGAAACCGTTTCGAGATTCACTTGTATTCCCTCCACCACACCGGAGACGAACTCCAACAAACCTTCGCCGCTGCCGAAGCCCCCAACTTTCACGAGTTGCCCTATTCTGCCCGCAACGTCGCCGATAAAATTCACCAAGACAGCATCGATATTCTCGTCGATCTCGATAGCATTACCTCGAACTGTGGCTGTTCTGCCCTCGCCCTCAAATGCGCTCCCGTTCAAGTGAGTTGGCTGGGGTGCGATGCGTCGGGACTTCCGGCGGTGGATTATTTCATCGCCGATCCTTACGTTCTTCCCGAAAACGCACAACAATACTATGGGGAAACCCTTTGGCGACTGCCTCAAACCTATATCGCCGTCGATGGTTTCGAGATCGGGGTGCCGACGTTACGGCGCGATCGATTGGGCATTCCCAAAGATGCGGTGGTGTACTTCAGTTCGCAGACGGGATACAAGCGCAACCCAGATGACGCAAGGATGCAATTGCAAATTCTGCGAGGCGTTCCGAACAGTTACTTTCTCATCAAAGGGCTGTACACCGACGCGGAATCCGTGCGACGCGCGTTTGAGGAATTAGCGGAGGCGGAAGGCGTTGCTCGCGATCGATTGCGGTTTCTTCCCGTCGCCGAGTCGGAGATGGTACACCGAGCGAACATCGCCATCGCCGACGTGGTTCTCGATACTTATCCGTACAACGGAACGACAACCACCCTCGAAACTTTATGGGTGGGCGTTCCCGTGGTGACGCGAGTGGGACAGCAATTCGCCAGTCGCCAAGGCTATACCTTGCTCAAAAATGTCGGTGTTGAGGAAGGGATTGCGTTTACCGCTGAGGAATATGTCGAATGGGGGATTCGTTTGGGAAAGGATGCGGAACTGCGGCGACAGGTGACGCGAAAACTGCAACTCGCCCGTCGCAGCGCTCCGTTGTGGAACGCAAGACAGTTTACACGGGAGATGGAACAGGCATTTGAGGAAATGATAACGTTTAAGTCTCGATCTCTGGTGAGGGATAACGGATGACGGATGACTGAAAAAACGCTTCTAATGCCTCGATACAAGATCGATCGTCGTACACTCGGTTTTGGTTTTCTCGGACTTTGGCGGCGATCGATTGTCGCCAATCGGCATCTAAACCCAAGCGCACGGCAATGTCGATATACTCGTCTTTCGTGGCGGCGATGGTTTCGGTCACACGTAACATTTGCAGGATACCGTAGGTGTGGCGGCCGCGCATGAATTCGCCGGGACAGGTAACGATGGGAAGTCCGCAGGCGATCGCTTCTAAGGTCGTTACACCGCCAGACCAACTGAAACTGTCGAGAAATACATCGGCGGTGAGGTTGAGGTTCCAATACCCGATCGAATCTTGACGGGGAACGATCGTACAGAATCGATCGCTATCTAATTCAAGTTCGGCAAACGCCCGTTTTAACCGACGGCTAAACTGTTCGGTGACGTTAGCATTGTCGTGGGCAAGAAATACAAATTGAGCGTTGGCAACTCGGCGGGCAATTTGGGCAAAAATACGATCGTCTTGGGGCAGGTATTTGTAAAGGGATTGACAGGAAAGATAGACGATCGAATCCTCTGTGAGGTGAAAATGAGAGCGAGGTTGTGTGGGCTGGGGAACGTTGGGTTTGGCAAAAGAAACACCGATATTGGGGAGTCGAACGAGGTTTTCACTGTAATGACTGTCACCGTCGCCCGGTTCCATCAGTTCGCTGGAGAGAAAGTAGTCCAGAGTCGGAAGCCCCGACGTGACGGGGTGACACCAAGTCGTACATTGAATTGGGGCCAGACGCATGGCTGCGAGAATCGTCGCTTTGGCGTACATTCCTAAATCGATAAAAACGAGGGCGTGCAGTCGATCGACGAGTATTTGGCGGCCGATATCCTCGACTCGATCGTAAGGACTTTGACGAAAGATATCGCTTAATTCCTGAAATACTGTTGTTGTCTCGTCGTTTTTATCCCCGAGGTGATAGGCGTAAATTTCAAATTGGCTTCGATCGAGGTGTTTCAACCATCCCAAACAGAGTTTTCCGATCGAACTTTGTTTCATAAAATAGGTGACGTAGCCAATGCGGAATTTTCCAGCTTCGGTTCTAGGGGGCATCGATCGAGGTTTGACGAGGTCGGGAAAGTTGGCGGCAACGACTTGATGAACGAAATTACCGTATTTTTTTTGAACTTCTAAATCGTTTCGACCTTGATACGCCAAGAAAAAATTAACGTGCCAACTCAGTTGGTTTAAAACCGTTTTTCGGTCGTCTGGATTCTCAATAGAAGATTTTTGAATGAGTTCGTCTAAAGCATTCAAAAATGTTTTTCGCGAGCGTTCGATGTCTTGAATAGAATTGTAAAGAACGGGCAATTGTAGTTTTTTTTGAATGCGAGCGATCGACAAATTGTAATTGAGTTTTTTATCGTCCGAATCGAGGCTTTGTGCGATCTGGTACGCCGAAATTGCCTCTTCAAGACGACGTTGCATCATCAAGGCATTGCCAAGATTTAAATATCCACCAAACGAACGAGATTTTTCGATAACTCGACGATAAATCTCTTCGGCTTTTTGGTATTGGCTTTGATAGTAATAAACATTGCCGAGATTCGTATAAGCATCGAGAAACTCGGGTGCGAGTTCGATCGATTTGCGGTAAGCTTCAGTCGCTCGATCGAAATCTTCCACTTGCTCCCAAACCAACCCCAATCCGTAATAAACGTTGGCACGATCTCCCTCTAATTCGAGACAGCGTTTCAAGGCAACAACTGCCGCATCGCCTCGATCGAGGGTGTAATACAACATCCCCAAGTTAAACCAGGCCTCGAACTTTTGCGGTTCGCGCTCTAAAATTTGCCGATACCCTCGTTCGGCGGCTGAATAATTGCCGTTTTCATAATCGCGAACCGCCATGACAAACAGTTGTTCGACGGTTGGTGCGTCCATCTTTAAGTGTTGCAGCTGACGAACGACTCGATCGTGTCGAAATTGCGCGATCGACTCCCAATCCCAGGCTCTCGATCGTCCGCTGTCCGCCGTCCATTGCAAAACTGCGACCGTATCCGAAAAAATACTGTCCGAAACGCGACGACATTGGGGATGACTGGCGAGAAAATCAGACATCGCTTGATGCGCGACAGGAAGGTGATGGGAACGCACGACCAGTAAGGCCGAATCCGCTAAAAACGGACGCACGAACAACAAACCGAGCAAGATCGATCGATAGTCGTTCGCTCCGTCGTATAAGTAAACGCCGATTTTTTCACGGGTCTCGAGGTGCTGAAAATCGAAGAAAAAGTCCGAGATCGACTGAGCGCAGAACATCACGCGATCGTCGAGTCCTGCATCTGCGATCGCATCTGCCAACGCTTCCCAGTCGAGGTCACTGTCTTCCACCACATACGCGAGCGCCTCGGGGGATTCTGACAAGGCTGAGACCAGTAGAGGCGGAGTCGTTCCATCCCTTGGGATTTTCCCCACCCGATACGACGAACAGCCCACCTGACAGTAAACTTCCTCGGGTTCCAAACACGCCACGGCGCAACCCAACCAAGACGACAGGTCAGTGGTTTCGGCTGGAGACAGTCGTGCTAGGAAACGCCGCAACAATCGATCGTCCATCGGGTTCGATTCGAGTCGTCATCTCACTGTCTCAGGATAACCCACGACGCACTCAGGGCAACGACTCGGGATTGTTTCCCCCCATTGTCCCATTACGAACGTTCGGGGGAAACGGTGGGTAATTCCACCCGTACCGTCGTCTGTTGGTTGGGAACGCTTTCGATAGTCAGGTTTCCCCAGTTGAGTTCGGCGAGGCGTTTGACGATGGCCAGACCGAGTCCCGACCCTTGTTGCTCGTAAATTTTCCGCTCGAACTGTTCGTAAGCCCCCACCTGTTGGATTTGCGACGGTTGCAACCCCCGACCGCGATCGACGACGAGCAAGACAAATCGATCGTCCTCAATATCACTCCGAACGAGGACGGGGGTTTGAGGGGAAGAAAACTTAAAAGCGTTATCAATCAGTTCGTCGGCTATTTTGGCCGTCCAATTCTCCGACATGGGGAGACTCGCATCGCAAAGTTCGAGAGTTAAGTCATCTACTCGATCGAATTGCTTGGCTTTTTCCATCGCCACAGCAGACACGACCGTCTCGGTTGACGCGGTTTCCCCATTCAACAAAGTCCGCATCCGTTCCGAGTCCCCCTTGACCAATTCCAACTGCGCGTAGAGCAAAAAATTTTGAATCAAGTGATGGAGGCGTTTGGCCGAATGGCCAATGCTTTCCGCCATCTCGCGAATTTCCTCGATCTCCAGACTGTCCGCATCCTCTTGCAGAAACGCTGCATAACCGAAGATACCGTTGAGAGGCGTCAGGAGTTCGTGGGGTAGCGATCGCGTGAGGTTGTGGCGCAGTTCGTCCAATTTTTTCTCAGAGACTCGATCGACCGTCGCTTTTTTCTCTAAGCGTGCGGTGACTGTTCCCAGCAGTTCTGCAATCGTAAACGGTTTCGGGAGGTAATCGTCCGCCCCTAGTTCCATACCTTGGCGAACTTGCCTTTTTTCCGCTTTGGCCGTCAGGAAAATAAACGGAATCGTTTGCGTGTTGGGATTTTGCCGGAGTTCTTGCAGTACGCCGTAACCGTCGAGTTCCGGCATCATGACGTCACAGATAATCAAATCCGGTCGGTGTTTCGTCGCCAGTTTGACGCCGACAGCACCGTTTTCTGCCTCGAGGGTTTGGTAGTCTGCTTCAGTCAGGATTTCGACAATAATATCGCGAATGTCTCGTTCGTCTTCAATGATTAGAATCGTCTCCATCGCTGTTTTTCGTACTCCGATACTTGAAATTGGATTGCAGTTGGCAGGTTTACCGAAGCTCGAGCCGTCGATCTTGCTTGAGGAGTGCCGCGAATTCCGATGCAGGAAGCGGGCGGCTAAACAGGTAGCCTTGGATTCGATCGCAGTGGTGCTGGCGTAAAAATGCGAGTTCTTCAGCCGTTTCCACCCCTTCAGCAACGGCCGTCAAACCCATTTGGTGTGCCATGTCGATAAGAGCATTGGCGATGGCGGCGTTTTTGGGGTTGCGATCGAGTCCACAGACAAAACATCGATCGATCTTCAACACGTCGAAGGGAAACTGTTGTAAGTATCCTAGGGAAGAATAGCCCGTTCCGAAATCGTCGATGGCGATGCTCGCTCCCAACGCTCTCAATTCTTGAAGCACCCGAACGCTGAATTCCGGATTGCACACCAAAATCGTTTCCGTCAGTTCCAACTCCAGATCCCGAGGTGCGAAGTCGAGTGCGCCGAGCAACTGTTTCAAACGCCGACACAAATCCGGTCGATCGAACTGTCGCCCGGATAGATTCACCGCCATGCCGATCGGTCGCAATCCCATTTGTTGCCATTCCAGATTTTGCTGACAGGCCGTTTTCAACACCCATTCGCCGATTTCGACGATCGAGCCGTTTTCTTCAGCAATCGGTACGAATCGAGCTGGCGACACGGCGCCGCGCGTTGGGTGATGCCAGCGCAGCAGCGCCTCAGCACCGACGATTTCCCCCGTTGCCAAATCAACTTGAGGTTGGTAGTGCAACGCAAACTCTGCCCGTTCCAAGGCATAACGCAAATCGGTCTCCAACGCCAGACGATCGGGAGACCCGACGGATAACGCCACGCTGTAACACTTCGCTTGGTTGCCCCCTTGCTGCTGCGCCTGACGCATAGCTTGTTTGCTCTGATTGAGTAAGGTATCGAGTTGTCGGGAGTCGCGAGGATAGAACGACACGCCGATACTGGCCGTAAGGACGACCTCTCGATCGTCGATGCTGATGGGCGGGGCGAGATGCTCGACGATCGATGCCGCGCGTTGTTCGGCGATGGGCTTGCTCTCGACGGGTTCGAGCAAGAGTGCGAATTCGTCACCTCCGATCCGGGCTAAAATCGCTGGGTTTCCCATACACTCCCGTATGCGATCGACCGTCATTCTCAAGCAGCGATCGCCAACTTCATACCCGAGTTCTTCGTTCACACGGGCGAATCGATCGAGATCCAAGTAGCAAACCGGTACGAATACGGGTTTCTTGCTAGTGCGATCGCTGATTTTCCCTAAATTGGCGACAATTCGATCGAACTTTTCCCGCAGCGCCAGTTGATTGGGCAGATCGGTCAAGTTATCGTGATACAGCAAATACTGGCGCTGTTTTGCCGCTTGCTGTAATTGACTTTTATAATTTTGTTCTGTCTGTTGGAGTTGCACGGTGTAGTGCTGTTGCAACGACAAATGTTTCTTCAGTCGTGTTGAAATGGCAGCGAGAAGTTCGTCGCGCGTAAACGGTTTCGTCAAGTAATCGTCCGCCCCTAAATCCATTCCGATGCGAAAATCAATTCGATCGGCTTTCGCCGATAGAAAAATAAATGGAATCGTTGCCGTTTCCGGATTGTCGCGGAGCGTTGCGAACACGCCATATCCATCGAGTTCTGGCATCATAATGTCGCACAGAATTAAATCCGGTTGGAAATCCCGCGCGAGTTGACAGCCGATCGAGCCATTTTCAGCTTCGAGGACGTTGAAATTCTCCACAGACAACAGATCCGAGAGAATTTCGCGTACGTCCCCCTCATCTTCGATGATTAAAATCGTCGTCACGACTATTCCTCCTGTGTCAATGGAATCGTCACAGTTACGGTTGTTCCGACCTCTTCGGTGCTGTCAATCTGAATCGTTCCTCGATGTAAGTCAACGGCTTTTTTGACGATCGACAAGCCGAGTCCCGTTCCCTGAACGTTCCCGACGTTGTTTGCACGGTGGAACGATGCAAATAAGTGTTTTCGATCTGCCAAGGGAATGCCTTTGCCACGATCTTGAATGGCGAACGAAACATATTCAGATTCTAAAACGAGATTAAAATCAATGGGGGTTCCCGGTTCCGAATACTTCATCGCATTTGAGAGTAGATGAGTCAGGATTTGTCGCAACAGCCACGCATCGAGTTTCACGTTACGCGGGGAAGATTCATCACCTAACCCCCGGTGTGTCAAAAGAATGGGATGGCTTCGATCGTTGCTGTCCGCACAGCCTTTGACGATACCTTGACAAAGTTCAAGCAGGTTCAACTCAACCGGAGAGAGGACTAATTGCCCCGTCTCAGCTTTGTTTAAGGTTAGGATGTCATCGAGCAGACACGTCATATGTCCGACTGTCGTGCGAATGCGATCGAGATAGACTTGCTTTTTCGCTTCGTTCCATTTATGACTGTAATGTTTGAGCAGCTCGACCGAACCGAGAATCGTTGTCAGAGGCGTGCGAAACTCGTGAGAGGTCATCGTAACGAAGCGAGATTTCAGATCGTTGAGTTCCCGGGCTGCGGCAAGGGCTTGCAGCAGTTGTGTATTGGTCGCTTGCAGTTGCGCCGTGCGTTCCTCGACGATGCTTTCGAGTTCGTAGTTGAGCGTCTTGAGGGCTTCTTCGGCGAGCTTTCGATCGGTGATGTCCATCCAAGCATAGACAATCCCCACGGTATTCCCTTGTCGGTCGTGCAGGGGATCGACCGTCAGATCGTAGTAGTGCAATCGCTCGTCGATCGTGACAAACGCGGCCTCGCGCGTTCCCGTTCCCGAGCTGAGTACTCGACGCTCGAGATTGTTTAAATATCGCGCGTCTTCGAGGGAAAAAATTTCCGCGTTGGATCTACCGATGAACACTTCGTTGTCGAGACCGTCTGGTGGATTGTACGCCCAAGTGTAGCGCTGTTGAAGGTTTTTCGTAAAGACGGAAATGGGAGAGTGTTTCAATGCGATCTCGAACCGCTTTTCACTGCGTTGCAGGGCTTCTTCAACTTGCTGCCGTTTGCTCAGTTCTCGCTGTAAGTTGTCGTTGTCCTCCTGCAAGGCAATAGTGCGCGCTGCAACTCGACGCTCGATCGCTCCACTCAGGTCGGCTAGACCCGGCTCGATCGGCTTGTACGGAACGATCTCGCGAGCAACCCACAAGGCCGAGTCGGACTCGGCGATGGGGGAAACCTCGGCTGAATACCACACTTGTCGATCGCCGATCGATACCTCGTATTCAAAAGTCTGAACGTTTTGGGTTTGTAAGGCCAGGCGCACTGGCTCGAGAAACTGCGCACCTCGATCGGGATGGAGGAATTGAGCGACGGTTCGATCGACGAGTGTTTCGGCCTTGTCTTTCGGGCTGGAGGACTCGTCGAGTACGGCTTGTGTGGGGATAACTTGAATGGTATTCCCGTCGGCATCGACCACCAACACGGCACTCGCTATAGCTTCGAGGAGTTGTCGCAGTTGCAGTTCCGACGACTGAACTTTGAGGGCGAGCAGATCCCGTTCTCGCAGTTGTCGGTTGATGCGGGCTAACAACTGCCGTCCGTTCAGCACCCCGACGAGTTGAGGTGGGCTGGAATCGGCTTCTCGGGTGACGACGGGAAGAATCGCATGGCGTTCGGCGAGGTCGATGGCTCGATCGAAACGTTCGAGATCTTCGAGAATCAGATCGGTTTCAAGTGCATGGGCAACCTCGCCGACGGTCGATCGATCGAGATCGCCTCCCCGAACCAGCGCGGCCAGAACGATCGTCGCCGTAACGACCCCGAGCCATCGATTTCCCTCCGTAACACAGAGGTATCCGCCCCGTGCCTCCTCTAAATTATCCAAACGGGCAGATGCCTCGCGCAGGGTGGTCTGGGGCGATACACAGGGCGGATGTCGATCGAGGCAAGCCTCAACCTCTACTGACGAAAGCGTTACGTTCCATCGTTCGGCATGAAACGATTGCGGACTAGACATAATACCAGAGAATAGGGTTGGGAAGACAGAAAGCACCGCTGAATTCCCCTTCTATTGTGACATCGATATTCCGAACGGACGTTGTAGATTTTATCGAGCTGTGAAAATTATCTGTTGACGACTCCCAAGTCTAAGAATTCATATTACTGGAAGTGTCGAAAATTGGCGGACGCAACACCATTGCATCAGCCAGACTTTCCAGCACGCTCTAAGGAAATTTTTTATCATGGGAGAAGCAACCCACTCACTCTGACTTCCTCATCTAAACCCACTCACTCTGGCTTCCCCATCTTAAGACCCTGAAACCGATGGAACTCACATCTGCCATCGTTCGCGATCCTCTAGTCGTATCACCCGATACAAAATTCATCGAAGCAATCGCTCAAATGAGCGACGTGCGTTCGGTCTGCAACACTTTGAAAACAGTTGGATCTCGGCTCGAAAACCTCCAGCTCGACGCACGATCGAGTGGTGCGGTTGTGGTCGAAGACGGACGAGTCGTTGGCATTTTGACGGCGCGGGAGGTGGTGAGATCGATCGCTCAGCAGCAACCGATCGATCGCTTGACAATCAAACACGTTATGTCACATCCCGTTGTCACCCTGCACGAGTCTGCCTTCACCAATTTGCTGTCTGCCATTCACCTGCTCCAACAACACGACCTTCGCTATTTGCCCGTTCTCGACGATCTCGATCGGTTGGTGGGGTTCGTCACCGATGCGACACTGCGCCAAACCTTCCAACCGATCGACCTGTTGCAGTTGCGTCGCGTGTCTGACTTGACGCTCCACGAGACGATCGACGTGACGCCCGATCGATCCCTGCTGGCGATTTCCCAACTCATGGCACGCCATTGTGTCAGTTCTGTCGTGGTTGTCGAACCGGTTGTCGAACCGGGTGTCCGTCATTCTGAATCCTTTAACATTCCAGTGGGAATGCTGACCGAACGGGATCTCGTTAAGGCTCGAGCCTTGGGCTTAGATCTCGAAAACTGCACGGCTGAGGCCGTCATGAGTACGCCGGTTTTGGCCGTGAAGCCGGAGAACTCCCTCTGGACAGTACAGCAGAAGATGGAACAGCACCTCGTCCATCAATTAGCCGTGACGGGAGCGCAGGGGGAGCTATTGGGAATTGTCACCCAGACCCACGTATTGCAAACCTTTAACCCTTTGGAACTCTACAAGCTGGCGGAAGCGTTGGTGTCCGAGGTCAAGCGTCTGGAAGAGCAAAAGATCGCACTGCTCGAAAGTCGCACCGCCGAACTCGAGCAACAGGTGGCACTCCGGACAGCTGCCCTCCAAGCCAGCGAACAGCGATACGCCTCCTTAGCTGCGGCGGCTCCCGTGGGGATTTTTCGCACGGACGTTGCGGGTCGTTGCATCTACGTTAATGAGTGCTGGTGTCGAATCGCCGGACTTTCCCAAAACGCCGCGCTCGGAGAGGGATGGCAACAGAGACTTCACCCCGACGATCGCGAGTGGGTCGTCGCTGAATGGCAGCGATCGATCCGAGAAGAACGTGCCTTCCGCTTTGAATATCGCTTTCGACATCCCAACGGAACAGTGACGTGGGTGTACGGTCAGGCCGTTGCCGAACGAGATAACACCGGACGAATTATCAGCTATGTCGGCACGATTACGGATATTAGCGCTCGTAAGCAATCGGAAAACGCACTGTGGAAAACGGAGCAACGATATCGGGAAGCGCAACGGATTGCTCGCCTGGGAAACTGGGAGTTAGACCTTCAGACCGATCGTCTGTCTTGGTCGAGTGAAATCTTTCATATTTTTGAAATCGACCCCGAAGCATTTGGCGCGTCCTATGAAGCGTTTCTCAATGCGATCCACCCCGACGATCGAGACCGGGTACGCGAAGCCTATCGGCAACACCTCAACGATCGCGTTCCCTATGACATGACGTACCGCCTCTTGATGTCCGACAGTCGGATCGAGTACGTCCGAGAACAGTGTGAAACCTTCTATGCCGAAGATGATACCCCCATTCTCTCCCAGGGAACAGTACAAGAGATTACGGGTCTCAAGCAGGCGGAACTCGAGTTAGAGCGCCTGAATGCCGAGTTAGAGGAGCGGGTACAAAGGCGCACGGCTCAACTGCGCGAGCAAGAAGCTCGACTGCGAGATTTCTTTGATAACGCCAGCGATCTGATCCAGAGCATTCGCTTGGAAGACGGACAGTTTGAATACGTCAACCGGGCGTGGCGGGAAACCCTCGGGTATTGTGAAGCCGAAGTTAAAACCCTGACGATTCTCGATATTCTCCATCCGGACTATCGCGACCGCTATCTCGACCGTATGACCCAGCTCCGAGCGGGGCAAACGGGCAAGCGAGATCGGCTCGAACTGGTTTTTCTAACCAAAGACCGACGAGAAATTGTCGTTGAAGGGGGGATCGACATTCGCTTAGAAAACGATCGTCCTGGAGTCGCCCGTGCGATTTTTCGGGACGTGACCG
Source organism: Geitlerinema sp. BBD 1991-9 (assembly GCA_001657325.1). Taxonomy (GTDB): domain Bacteria; phylum Cyanobacteriota; class Cyanobacteriia; order Cyanobacteriales; family Geitlerinemataceae; genus Geitlerinema. Next base: position 43,275 of record LWRO01000027.1, read on the forward strand.
AGCAGCGACAGCACGAAGAACAGCTGCGCAATCTGTCCGATCGACTGCAACTCGCCGTCCAGTCTGCCCAAATTGGCATCTGGGACTGGGATATTATCGGCGATCGCCTCACCTGGGACGATCGAATTTGCGAACTTTATGGAACGGATATCATTGACCCGAGCCGGACGCTTCGAGTTTGGCAAGAACGCTTACATCCCGAGGATGCCGATCGGGCAAGCGAAGCCGTCCAACAAGCCCTCCAGGGTGAAAAGGAATTTGCCGTAGAATTCCGCGTGGTGCGTCCGGATGGTTCGTTTAGCTGGGTAGAAGCCTACGCGGTCGTCAAATGGAACGATCGAGGCGAACCCGAACGAATGATCGGGATCAACATCGATATTAGCGATTACAAACAAGCTCAACAGCAGCGCCAACAGCTCCTTCAAGAGTTATCCAAATTTAAGTTAGCCCTCGATCGATCGGCCATCGTTGCCATCACGGACGCGAAAGGGGTCATCACCTATGTCAACGATCTCTTCTGCGCGATCTCTGGCTACACTCGCGACGAGATAATCGGTCAAACTCATCACGTCGTTAATTCGGGTTACCATCCCCCTGCATTTTTCCAACATCTATGGCGCACGATTCGCAGCGGACAGATTTGGCGAGGAGAAATTTGCAATCGGGCAAAGGACGGCAGTTTGTATTGGGTCGAGAGTACGCTCGTCCCCTTTCTGGACGAAAAAGGGAAACCGTTCCAATACCTCGCCATTCGCATTGACGTGACGGCCCGCAAGCTGGCTGAAACTCACATCCAGCGGGAAAATACGTTTCGCCAGAAAATCGTCGAAAACATGACAGAAGGATTGTGTGTTTTCCACGAAGAGGCTGCGTTTCCCTGGGTTCGCTTCACGGTCTGGAACCCGAAAATGCAGGCGATTACGGGTTACACCTTAAAAGAAATTAACCAACGGGAATGGCATCACAGTCTGTATCCCAACCCGAACGTCCGAGAACAGGCGATCGAGCGCATGAAACGGATGCAGCAAGGCGATAATCTGATGGCGGAGGAATGGGAGATCCAGCGTAAAGACGGACAGCAACGCACGATTTCCATTTCTACATCTGTCCTATCGAGTCAGGACGGGACTGTCTACGTTCTCGCGCTGATACAAGATATTACAGATCGTAAAGCGTCAGAGAATGCCCTACGTCAATCTCAATCGTTCTTGCAAACGGTTCTGAATGCATTTCCCGTTTACGTCTTCTGGAAAGACCGACAATCAGTTTATTTGGGTTGCAATCAGAACTTTGCTAGGGTTGCAGGTCTGGCGAACCCCGAGGAAATTATTGGCAAAACGGATTACGATCTGCCCTGGACTGAGAAGGAGGCCAAAGCCTATCGCAAAGACGACCGGGAGGTCATGGACTCGGCGATTGCCAAAATTGGAATTATTGAAACTCAGGTACAGGCTGACGGTCGTCAGGCTTGGCTCGAAACGAATAAAATTCCTCTCTACGATTTCGACAACCAAGTGATAGGTGTTTTGGGAACCTATCAGAATATTCGGATCGATCGAACACAAACAGAAAAGAATCTACTCGAGTCCAAACAGTTTATTCAGATCGTCCTCGATACGGTTCCCGTTTCGGTCTTTTGGAAAGACCGAAAATCGGTTTATTTGGGCTGCAATCAAAAGTTTGCTAAAACACTAGGCTTCAAATCTCCCCATGAGATTGTCGGCAAAACAGATTTCGATCTCATTACCGTCGAAGCGGAAGCTAGGAAATATCAAGCCCACGATCGATGGGTTATTCAATCGGGTAAGGCCAGGCTCAATAGGGAAGAACAATTTACATTACCGAATCGCAAGCGGAGATGGCTCGAAACCAATAAGGTTCCGCTGCGAGATTGGCAGGGTCAAGTGATTGGCGTGGTCGGTACGTTTCAAGATATTACCGATCGAAAAGCGACTGAAGTGGCCATCAAGCGACAACTGGCAGCGATCGAAGCTGCGATTGATGGTATTGCCATTTTGCAAGGGGAAACCTATCTCTATTTGAATCGAGCGCATCTCGAACTATTTGGGTACGATCGCCTTGAAGAGTTAGTCGGACAATCTTGGAGGTGTTTGTATTCTCCGGAAGATTTAGAGCGGTTCGATCGAGAAATTTTTCCAGTGTTAGAACGAGAACGAGCTTGGCAGGGAGAGGTTCGCGCCACTCGCAAAGACGGCTCCATTTTTGTCGAGGGAATATCGCTGACCCTTACGGACGACGGACTTTTGATTTGTGTCTGTCGTGATATTACCGATCGCAAACGAGCAGAGATTAAATTACATCGAACCAACGAAGAACTCGCACGCGCTACCCGCCTGAAAGATGAATTCTTGGCGAACATGAGCCACGAACTCCGCACGCCTCTCAATGCCATCCTCGGAATGACGGAGGGACTACAAGAGGGGATTTTTGGCGAAGTTAATAAGAAACAAATTAAAGCACTACAGACCATCGAACGGAGTGGCTCCCATTTACTGGAATTAATCAACGACATTCTCGATGTTTCCAAAATTGAAGCCGGTCAGATAGAACTCCATCATGCCTCCACATCTGTGGCGTCACTGTGCCACTCCAGTCTGATTTTCATCAAACAACAAGCTCTCAAAAAACGGATTCAACTCGAGATTAAGCTGCCTCCCGACCTCCCCGATTTATGGGTAGACGAACGACGCATTCGTCAAGTCGTGATTAACCTGCTCAATAACGCTGTGAAATTTACGCCCCAAGGCGGACGGATCGCCCTAAAAGTCACCTTCCCGCTACCCCGAGAAGCCAGGGCGAAAACGGGCGAATTTCTGCGAATTTCCGCGATCGATACGGGTATCGGGATTAGCTCGGAAAATATCAAAAAACTGTTTAAGCCCTTCGTCCAAATTGATAGCGCTCTGAACCGTCAATATACGGGAACTGGTTTGGGACTTGCTTTAGTCAAACGCCTGGTCGAACTCCACGGTGGAACTGTCAAGGTTACGAGTCAAGTTGGCGTGGGAAGTTGTTTCTCGATCGATCTTCCCTGTAGTACTTCAACGAGATCCTCTCCTCCTCAAAAAATTCCATCGGAACTGAATCTCGACCTCAAACAAAGCGAAGGAGAAATTTGTCCCGTCATCTTGCTGGTAGAAGATAACAAAGCTAACATAGAAACAGTTTCGAGCTACCTGAGAAAAAAGGGTTATTGTATTCTTTTGGCAAAAAACGGACTCGAATCTATTGAATTGGCTCGATCGAAACACCCGAATTTGATTCTCATGGATATTCAAATGCCCGGGATAGACGGACTAGAAGCCATACAACAGATTCGCCGTTATCCGAACTTGGTAGACGTACCCATTATTGCTCTAACTGCTCTTGCTATGGTGGGAGATCGAGAGCGTTGTTTGGCTGCTGGGGCGAACGATTATCTCAGCAAACCTTTCAAGCTAAAGCAATTAACTGGTTGTATTCAAAAGTTGCTAGATTCTCATTAATTCATGAAACAACTCTCGATCTTAATAGTTGATGACGATCCCGACAACTTTGATGTCTTGGAAACGCTTTTGAGTTCGTCAAGTTCTGAGACCGTTACCGAGCCAGACTATCAGTTGTACTACGCGGCGAGTGGTCGAGAAGCCATCGAGAATCTCAGTATATTTCAACCCGATCTAATTTTGCTCGATGTTATGATGCCAGAGATGGATGGCATTGAAACTTGTCGGCGAATTAAAGCGATGTCCAAGTGGCAAAATGTACCCATCATTATGGTAACAGCCTTAAGTGAAAAATCCGATCTCGCTCGTTGTCTCAACGCTGGAGCTGATGACTTTATTAGTAAACCTGTAAACTCGATCGAACTGAGATCGAGAGTTCGTTCGATGCTACGAATCAAGAAGCAGTATGACGAGCTGCAATCCTTGATAAAATTTCGAGAAGATATGGTTAAAACAATCGTTCACGATTTGCGAAATCCCCTCACTCATATTGCAATTGGCTTAGAGCTTTTATTAAATACAGAGTATCCCCCAGAAAAGCAGAAAAAAAAGCTATCTAAAATTTATTTATCGACTCAAAGAACACAAAAATTAGTTGGCAATTTACTGGATATTTCTTTGTTTGAAGCAGGAAAAATAAAACTCGATCGAACAGAAGTCTATCTCGACAATATCATCAAATCTTCCATGTTAAACCTAAAAGATATTGCGACCCAAAAAAATCAGTCTCTAGTCATCCGATACCCAAAAGAAAGTAAAAAAACAGTTTCTGTTGATGTTGATTTGATCCAACGAGTCTTCGATAACTTAATCTCAAATGCCATCAAATTTTCACCAGAAAACAGTCAAATTGTCGCAAGGCTGGAATGCCTTAAATCTGAAGGTTCTAGAATTCAAGTCATCGATTCCGGACCGGGCGTTCCAGATAGCCTACAGGAGAAAATTTTTGAAACATATGAAGTTGGAACTTTAATGCCAGGAATTTCACAAATTGGTTTGGGCTTAGCCTTCTGCAAAATGGTTGTTGCGGCACATGGAGGGACAATTACCGTAAAAAATAGAGTACCCCAGGGAGCTATTTTTGAGATCGCATTGCCCAACTATATCGACAAAACGATCGAATCTTGAAGGGTCTGTTGGAGTTCGGGTGATAAACCGAGTTGATGAAATTCCGAAACCGTTGGCGTAGGGGCGAACGGCCGTTCGCCTTGGTATCATAGGCAATCCAATTACACCGAAATTCCAACAGGCCCATCTTGAACCGGATCTTGTCTGGTATCGAACCCAGCCGTTAATTCTGGAACTGTTTGGAATTGAAACTCAATTGAAACCCAATCGATAAAGCTTACAAATGTTTTAAAAATAGGACTGTTGAGGTTAGATTGGTGAATAAAATTCATGGCAATTCCCGATAATTGGAGTTGGGACGAGTAGCCGTTCGCCCCGAAAACTGCAATTGGTCTGCAATTGGTCTAACAGGAATGCAAATCGCATCGTAACCCCAACAGAACCCCAAAAAAATTCAAAGCTTTCAACTGGACTTTGGACAAGATCGAGTCGGATTGGACTTTCGTTAAGCCACCACCGCAATTTGGCGCTCGGTCAGGGTTGGCGCTCCCTCCAAAATTGCCAGTGTTACCGAAGCCCCGGCCGCAGTTCCATCGATATCGAAGCTCAACTGTCCCGTTTCCGTATCGTATAGGAACGTCGGATTGCTACTCGTCGGTTTGGCATTGGTTCCACTGACGAGTGAGCCTGTTTTGCTTCCCCTGGAACGCTGCACAACTCCCGGTTGCAATCCGCCGCCAAATCCAGCAGCCGATACTTGAATGGTATCGTCGCTGTCGAAGTCGACCAACACATCGGCTCCTTCCCCTGGTGTTTTATACGTGAAGGTATCTGCACCGCCGCCACCGGAGATCGTGTCAGATCCCATACCGCCGCTTAAGGTGTTGTCGTTGATATCCCCGCTTAGGGTTTCCGCACCTTCGTTCGAACTGGCGTAGAGGGGAAATAAAATCCCCGTCCCCCGTTGCGTAAACGAGAAGTTATTGAGGATTTGTTCCGTGACCCCGTCTCGCGTGTCTTCGACGAGAATCTCGTAACTGCCGACTCGATACCGCGATTCTCCCATACCCGCGATCGACAGTTGCGACTCGTCATTGATAAAAGCGGGTCGATCGACTGGAATACGATTTCCACCTCCCGACGGATAAATCAACCCGCCGAGAATTTCCGTTCGTCCGCCGTTGCGATTTTCGAGAACGCTGCCTTCTTTCTCGGTCTTCAAACCCAACAGCCACACGTCCGAACCGTTATTGATGATGTTCGTTTCGGGTAATTCTGTATTGACTTGACGGCCCCAAACTTGCTGTTGGTTAAACTCCCAACCGCTCATCGTCACGTCTTCGATAAATACTTTGCCCCCCGTGACGCTGTTACGATAGGCCTCTCCCGAACTCGTGAGGACATTTCGGATCGTCAGCGGTTGTGTGGTGGCTTGCTCGAACCAATAGAAATCGCCACCGCCTGCATTGCCCCAAAACCGTTCGATCGCAACTGGGGCGCTCGTTCCCTCAAATTGGAATACGGGCTTGTCTTGGCTTTTCAGCGGATCGCCGATCGAGAAAATCGTCTGATACGACAACCCCGTAATCGTCTGCACGCCGTCGCCCACCACCAACGTATCGTTAATGTTGTAATTGCCTTGGGGGAAGTACACAGTCGTTGCACCCGTGTCCAAAGCTGCTTGAATCGCGGCCGTATCGTCGATTCCGTCGCTGGGTGTTGCCCCGAAATTCTCGACGTTGACCCAATTTTCCACGTCGTCGTACACCAGATCGGGCATGGTTTCGACGGGAAGGTTTAACGAGGTTTGCGCGGAAGGAAAGGCACTGTGAACGCGATTCGAGACGTATTCGTCCAACGTGTCGCCAGGAACGACGACCTTATTATTCTTTAAAGCCGATGCGTAACCGGAGGTGGTGACGTTGCGGGCGTAGAGATTTCCAGCATTCATCTCGACGGCCGATCGATCCGGCGATCCACCCTCAAGAGTACTATCGACAAGCGTGACGATTGCAAATCGATCGATATTACGAATGGCGGGGACGCTGTTGTTGCTAGTGAGGTTGTAAAACGTCGAAATATTGTTTTCGTTGTGGAACCCGACGACGCGCTGGTTGGAGAGGGTGACGTTCTCGAAGACGTTGCTGTATTCGTTGTGGTCGGTCATGATGCCCACATTGAAGCCTTCGACGCTGACGTTTTTCGTCAGAGACGGCCCGGGCCAGGGAGTCGTCAATGCCAAACCCGTGTGACCTTGGAATTCGGGATCGCTCGATCGAATCGTCACGTCCCGCAAACCGCCTTGGTTGTTGTTTTGGAACGAAACCCCGATCGCCCCCGGATTGCCCACCCCGACATCGAGGGTCAAATCGAAAATCGAGTTCTGGAACGCTTGACCGGTACTTCTGCCCAAAAACGTATCGACGAGGGGTTTTGGCTGGGCGGGATTGCCAAAACTGTCGAGATCGTCCGCTAACTTGATGACCGTTCCATCACGACTTTCTCCCTGCATCAACAAACGTCGATCGTCGCTCCACTTTAACGTATCGCTGACGAGATAGGTTCCGTTGGGGAAATACACCGCCCGGTTGTCCGCCATCGCCGCCAGAATCGCCGCCGTGTCGTCGGTTACGCCGTCCCCAGTTGCGCCGTAGTCTCGCACGTTGGCGATTCCCGTTCCGTCGGGCAAATTGCGGCCGGGTGGACTGACATCGTCGTTTAAAATCGTTCCGACCGCTTGAGGATCGATCGCGATCGATCCCGTCGGATTTTGCAGCGTCAGAGAAAGCGTCTCGTCCGCCTCGATGGTTCCGTCGCCTTTGAGGGAAACCGTCACCGTTTCTTCCACCACACCGGGATCGAAGGTCACAGTTCCCGAAGTCGCCACGTAATCGACATCAGCTTCAGCCGTTCCGTCTGTCGTGACATACTCCACCGTGACCGGATCGTTGCTGGGTTCGGACAGACGCAGCGTAAAGACTAAATCCCCCGTCGTTCCAGCCTGACCCTCGAGGGCTTCCGCGTCGCTGACCGTCAGTTCGGGATAGGTGTAAAGCTGACTTTGGGGGATAATTTCCGGCACTTGAGACGGACTCGACCAGCGTAACTGAGCCGTGGCATCGCCTTTATTTTCAAAATATTCGAGTTTGATGTCGTAGCGCTGGCCCGCTTCGAGGTCGATGGTTCCGGCGTGTTCTGTCAACCCTTGTAATTGCCATCGATCGATAATCAATTCGTCGTTGACCCACAGCCGCACGCCATCGTCGGACAAGGTACTAAATCGGTAGGTTTCGGTAAAACGCGGTTCGACTTCTCCCGTCCAACGCACGGAATAGAGATCCTCCGCCAAACCGTCTACAGCTTTACCTGGCCCCCAGTCGAAATCGATCGTGCTGTCGGTGCGCGTTTCAACCCATCGATCGAACGTCGTCCCCTCGAAATACTGTCCCGTCAAACCCGTTCCGCTGGCATCGATCGAATCGTTATCGACGATGTTGAGGACGGCGGTGTCTTGGGTGCCAATGGTCGCCGAACGTCCCGCAGCATCCTTTAACATCAGGATGAGGGCTTCGTCCCCTTCAATTCGATCGTCGTCTTTAATGGGAATTTCGACAGTTATCGGTTGGTTGTCGCCATCGGCAAAGCGGACAGAAATCGGCGTATTGTCGTAGTCGTCGGGAGAAACCGCACTGCGATCGAGGAAATCGATCGTCGCGCTGACTTCACCCTCGATACCGTCCTTGCGAACCACCGTCACCGCTGCGATCGACGTTCCGTCCTCGTTAACTCGGAATACCGGATCTTGAAATTCCAACACGCCAGGACTCGCCGACAGGGGATACAGTTGACTCGTCGGCACGATTTCCTGTCGTTGAGACGGACTCGACCACTCCAATTGCGACACGGCGCGTCCCAAATATTCGTAATAATCGACGCGAATATCGTATTTTTGCCCCGCTTCCAGCGTTACCGTAGCGCGGTTGGTGGTGGGGCCTTGAATGTCCCAATCGTCGATGAGGGGTTTTCCGTCAATCCACAACCGAATGCCATCGCTACTGGTGGTATAGAACGTATAGTCTTCGGAGTAGAGGGGTTCGATTTGGCCGAACCACTGAACTGCAAAAGTATTGTCATCTAGCGTCGGATCGGGTGCGCCACCGTTCCAGTTAAAGTCAATAGTCGGATCGGTGCGCGTCAAGACTCGGTTTGAGAAATCGGGCAATCGTCCGTCGTGGTCGTAGTAATAAGCCGTTAAACCCGTTCCCGAACTGGGTCGATCGTCGTTATCGAAAATATTGACGGTGGCGGTGTCCTGAGTTCCGAGGGTTGCGCCACCGGTGGGTCGGTTTAAAGTCAGATTGAGGGTTTCGTCCCTTTCTAGGAGATCGTCGTCGATGAGGGGAATCGAGATCGTTTTGTCGGCGGTGTCGCCGTCGTCGAACCGGACGGTAATCGGCGTGTTGTCGTAGTCTTCGGGACTCGTGGCGGTTCCGTCTTCGAGATCGATCGAGGCGCTAACTGTCCCGGTACTTCCTCCAGTACGGCTCACCGTTACCTCGAGAACCGCCGTTCCGTCTTCGCGGAGGCTGAATTCAGGCGCGGTAAATGCTAACGTGCCTCGAGGCAGTTGAGGATCGGGGTAAAGCTGACTCGTCGGAACGATTTCTCTCTTTTGAGACAGACTCGACCATTCAAACTGCGACACTGCACGCCCGAGATATTCGTAATAATCGATGCGAACGTCGTATTTTTGCCCCGCTTCTAACGTAATGGTGCCGCTGTTGGTGGTGGGGGCTTGGATTTCCCAATCGTCGATGAGGAGTTCTCCATCGACCCACACCCGTATTCCGTCGCTGCTGGTGGTGTGGAAGGTGTATTCTTCGGAATAGCGTGGCTCGATTTGTCCTTGCCAGCGCACGGCGAAGGAGTCGTCGTTTAAGCGGATGCTGGGGGAGTCGTTTTGCCAGTTGAAATCGACGATCGAATCCGTTCGCGTCAGGACTAAGTTGGAAAAGTCGGGAACTGCACCGTTGTAGTCGTAATAGTAGCCGGTTAACCCGCTTCCTCGTCCGGGGGGAGTTGGCGCGACAAAATCGTCATCGACGATGGTGACGGTGGCGCTGTCCTGCGTACCAATTGACGCGCTACCCACTAGATCGCTCAGGGTCAGTTGTAACGTTTCGTCGCCTTCAACGAGATCGTCGTCGATGATGGGAAGGGTGATAACTTTGTCGGTGGTATCGCCGTCGGCGAAGCGAACGGTAATCGGTGTACTGTCGTAATCCTGGGGACTCGCAGCCGTTTCGTCGCTGAGGTTGAGCGTGACTGCGACTTCACCACTCCAACCGCCAGTTCGACTGACGGTCACCGCTGCGATTGACGTTCCGTCTTCGTTGTAGCTGAATTCTGAAGCGGTCAGTTCGAGGACTCCGGCATTCCCTCGATCGAGCGTGTCGGGATACAGTTGGCTGCTCGGAACGATTTCTCGAGCTTGGGAAGTACTCGACCACTCGAATTGCGATACGGCGTTTTCGAGATATTCGTGGTAGTCGATGCGGATATCGTATTGTTTGCCAGCCTCTAGGGTGACGGTTGCCTGGTTTTCCGTGGGGGCTTGGATATTCCAGTCATCGATAAGGAGTTCTCCGTCAATCCACAGGCGAATCCCGTCGCTGCTGGTGGTGTAGAAGGTGTATTCCTCGGAATAGAGCGGTTCGATTTGTCCGAGCCAGCGAACCGCAAACGTGTTGTTGTCGAGTCTGGGATCGGGGGTTTCGTTCTCCCAGTTGAAATCGATCGTGGGGTCGATGCGGGTGAAAACGAGGTTGGCAAAATCGGGGGACTTGCCGCTGTGGTCGTAGTAGTATCCGGTGAGACCGATGCCGTTACTCATAAGTTCTGTGGAGGTGAAGAACGTGCGAACTAGGTTCCAACTGCGCGATCGATAGTGTTCCCGCGCCTAGAGAGAATGTGATGGTGCTGTTTTAACGATCGACTCACCGTCTGTGAGAGCGGTGGTCTTGTGAATTCGTGCTGTGCTGCTGGCGGACGACAGAACGCGATCTCGCACGAGCGCTATTGTCAGACTGTTCGAGTTACTGTTTTGAGTTGAAGCGTCGATCGGGTCGAGAGTTCCTCCGTATCTTTACGGAACTTATACAAAAATTCACAATAACTATCCGAACACTAACAGGATCTTTACAAAAAAGAATTTCCAAACCTTGACTTTTGTCCGCGAGCTGTATCCTTTGCGCGAGATCGATCGAAAAGCCAGAACCCCGCTATCTGAAACGATAGCGGGGTTCTGGGAAGTGTTGAGTGAGTTCGACGGCCCTTCAGCGTATCGATGGTGTTGGAGACGACGGGACGCGAACGGTTTCGTCAAATGGCTGTCCGAGTGCGTTGCGAACGGCCTGTGCGACTTCTTCAACTTCGTCGGGATAGTTTTGTCGGTAACGCTCTCTGTCGCTGCGAATCTGGGCTAAGTGGGTTTCAATGTTATCTCGATCGATCGCGATGCCAAAGTCTTCAGGAATCTCCTTCGATCGTGCAGTGTCGTTTAACACCACATCGAGAACGATGTCGCCGAGGTCTTTTTTATAGTGCGAGGCTTCTAAATACCAGCGCATTTGTTCGGAACTGTTTTCCGGCGGAACGGCTTCGGTTGTAAAGCTGTTGTAACCGCTAAAATCCAAAACGGAAATTATGTTTTTTTCAGGGTGTGCGGAACGATCCTCGTCCACAATTGCTACGACTTCCCGTTTCCATTGCTCGAAGTCTGCAAATAAGCCCAAACTTTGCATTTTTTCCAATTGTCGGGCGTGAACGGGAGAAATAAATAAATGCAGCTCGATATCGTTTTCCCGACACGCAATGATAATATCCCGTAGGGCGTTGAGCGTCTCTTTGGAAAACGCCGGTTTGGACGAGTCGATTTCGCTGATGTCGGCGAGAGAGTAGTTTAACTCTTTACGAAACAGTTGGCGAGCGTCGATCGATCTGGGTTTGCGCTGTTTGAAGCCCCGATCGGTTTTGATAATGTCCTGTTCGTAATCGAGGACGTTTTTCGCAATGGTTTTCAGGGAGTCGATCGTGGTTTGGCGAGAAATCAGTCGATCGAGATACGTCAAATAAACGTTTCGATCGGAAAACCGAGATTTACTGAAATCTTCGCCATGAGTCCAACCGACGCTAAAACTTCCCATATCCAAGCCCAGCACCACGGTTGTTAACGATTGATGTTCGATCGCAAACCGTAAAACATCACGAATTTCAAAAATATGCGATCCTTCCAGTGCCGCATTGTATGCTGACGATCCGTCAAACACGGGATGCGACGGATCGATGCCGTTGTGGGTTCGCGACGTCCCTAAAATCAGCGTGTCGTAATTTCCCTGTTCGAGATCGAGAGATTTAACGGTTCGCAAAACGGGTTCTGAGACTTGGTATTTTTCTCGATTGAACTGGTCGATTTTAACGGCGCGAAACAAATGTTGTGGATCGACAATGAAGTTGAAACACGCCAGACCTAAAAATCCCGTGGCGGCAAAGGTTAGGTATTTGCGAACGTAGGCTTGTGAGGGTTTCATCATCGGTTTACGACATCGATTTACAACAGTTGGAAAGTCAAATTAGAACTGGAAATAAATAAACTCATTTTCCTGAGAAATAAAGGATGCCGCAACAACTAAAGCAGTCGCACCGACTAAAGCCCAGTGCGGATCGGGAGTCCACTGCCATCGCCGAGTTTTGCGGGGAACGGCTTCGACAGCCTGTTCGAGTTCGGGAAGGGTATCTGCAACCCATTCTTGGGTGTTGGGTGCGAAGAATGCGATGCCGAGTAATGCCACAACCCAAACCACAGCATCCCAGGATTCGATCGAACGAATACCGTTGAGTCCTGCCATTCCTCGTAATACCGCAAGGGCGGAAGACAAATCGATCGCTCGGAACAAAACCCAACTCACGACGACAGCTACGAACGTTACCAATCGCGCACTCCAGCGATACCACCAGGTTTCGATCGAGGGAGTCGTTTTTTCCCACCAACGATGCACGACGAGATAAGCACCGTGTAACCCTCCCCACAACACGAACGTCCACCCCGCACCGTGCCACAATCCACCTAACAGCATCGTTACCATCAAGTTAACGTAGCGGCGAACTTCCCCTTTGCGATTTCCACCCAGTGGAATGTATAAGTAATCTCGTAAAAATCGAGACAGGGTCATGTGCCAACGCCGCCAAAAATCGGCAATACTCACGGATTTATAGGGAGAATTGAAGTTGAGCGGAAGTCGAATTCCGAACAACCGAGCCGCACCGATCGCCATGTCGGAATAGCCGGAGAAGTCGAAATACAGTTGTAGCGTGTAAGCCAACGCTCCGATCCAACCTTGAAAGAAACCAATTTCTACACCGTTGGATGCTGCTGTAAATACGGGGTTGGCATAGGTGGCGATCGTGTCGGCAAAAACGACTTTTTTAAACAAGCCCAACGAGAAAGTCGTCAGTCCGATCGCCATATCGTCACTGTCAAATCTTAAGATTTTTCGTTTTGAGAACTGCGGAATAACGTCGTCGTGATGGACGATCGGCCCGGCAATTAACTGGGGAAAAAAGCTGACGAACAGGCTGTATTTCAGGAAATTATATTCTTTAGTTTCCTCTCGATACGCATCGACGAGATAGGCGATTTGCTGAAATGTAAAAAACGAAATTGCTAAAGGCAAAACAATCGTGCCGAAATCGATCGAGGTTCCCAAAAGATCGTTGACGATCGAGGCGAAGAAGTTCGCATATTTGAAATAGCCGATGAGTGCCAAATTCGTCGCAATCCCACCGAACAACACCCATTTTCGATGGGAGGAACTCATGGTATCGCTACTCAAGACGCGGCCGATACTGTAGTTAAATCCAATTGAAAACAGCAGCAGTAGCAGATAGGGCGGGTTCCACCACCCGTAAAAAAACAGCGACGCGGCCACCAGCCAACCGATCGCGATGCGGGCGTATCCCCAGCGTCCGATTGCGAAAAAGCCAATCAATGCGATGGGTAAAAATCCAAAGATAAATTCGTAGGAGTTGAACAGCATGGACAGTGACCAGTGAGCAGTGAACGTTGACGAGCGTTGAGGGAATTGTTGACGGTTTTAGGATTAATCGTCCGCAATGAGTTGGTTAAATAGGGATTGATAAAGGCGAGCTTGTCGATCGAGGGGAAATGCAACTTCAGCTTTTTGACGGGCTTGGCGACACAGTTTTTCGTGACGTTCTTGGTCTTCGAGTACCCAGGCAATTCCTCGAGCTAAGTCTTCGATATCGTAGGGTTTGACGAGATAGCCGTTTTGGTGGGAATCGACGATATCTTTCGGCCCCGTTGCGTCGAACGTCACGACAGGTGTTCCGCAACTGAGCGCTTCTGAAGCGGTTTGTCCGAAAGATTCGTACAACGACGGTACGATCGTGACATCGGCGGCGGAATACACGATCGATAAGGATAGATCGTCGCCGAAACTGCCGAGATAGTGGGCTTTGAAACCCAAATCCACAGGATTTTCCGGCTCGTCTGACCCAAAAACCACGAGTTCTACGCGCTCGCTCCATCCGGCTTCGCTCAAGCGCTTTAAAGCTGGGATTAATAAGTGAAAGCCTTTGCGCCGATCGGCGGTGGCGGAAAGCGCACCAAACAAGACGAGTTGTTTGTCTTGGGGAAGCCGCAAAAGATCTCTCGCTACGCTTCGATCGATCGGACGGTAAACGTCGGTATCGAGACAGAACGGAATCACTTCGACTCGTCGATCGCGAAACAGCGAACTGGCTTTGACGCAATCTGCCATCCAATGACTGGGTGTAACGATGGTTAAGTTCGCATCGCGCCAGGCTTTCTGTTTGCGTTGCCACACGTCGCGCGATAAGTCTTTGTCTTGCGAGCTGTTGAGTTGGGGACAGCTTCCGCAGTTGTTTTGGTATCGATCGCAGTCACCCGTGTAGTGACAGCCGCCGGTAAACGGCCACATATCCTGCAACGTCCACACCAGCGGTTTGTTAAGCTGCGCCAGCGTCTCGACACGCACGAATCCGTTACACACCCAATGCAAGTTGACGATATCGGGGTCGAGCGCTTTGACTCGGGTGGCGATGTTGTCAGGAAACCATTGGGTTGAAAAGAGTTTGCGTTCCCGCTTGGGATATTTTCGCAGTGGCAAACCCGTCGAGGGCGGCCCCAACTTCGTTTTCAAACTCTTGTCGGCGATAACAGTTCGATCTCCGCTCGATTTCGATCGAACGAGCATTTGGGACGGAACGTCGATCGAGCATAAGCCTTGGTGCAGTCGGTAAGCGGCTCGGGCCGCTCCGCCTTCGATATCTGAGGTACTGAGAATAAGCGGCCGCATCTTTTACAGTGAGCAGTGAGCAGTGAGCAGTGAGCAGTGAGCAGTGAGCAGTTTAGGGAGTTTTCAGTGTTTCGCTCTTTCGGGGATTGCAACAGAAGGTGTTAAT
>LWRO01000028.1 GCA_001657325.1 Geitlerinema sp. BBD 1991-9
CAGCATGGCGCCATTTTACTCTGAATAAAGCGCAGTGGTAGATGCTGGCTTCGGAGGCATCGAACCCCACTCAGCCAACGGCGAGACTCCATGTATCTCGACGTTGAGGCTTCGCCTACAGCGCGGGACTTATGTTCTCGCGCTCTTAGAGGTTAAATCCCACTTTACCAGTCACCAGTCGCCAGTCACCAGTTACCAGTTACCAGTCGCCAGCTATCCTTGTTTTCCGATGTATTCGATCGCGTGAGTATAATGGGGGCGATTCGATTTGCAATCCCAAGTACCCCAAACAGCGGAGTTGTGTAGATGGTACCGAGTTGCGCCCTCTCGATTATGGTGGCACGGACGGATTTACCGTTTATGATGCACACCATCCCCCACCTGGTCAAAATGAGTCAGTTCGACTTTTGCGAACGGGTGTTAGCGGTCGATACCGCACCTCTATCGGGGGATAAGGTGAACCGTCCGGGGGTGGGAACGATGGAAGAACTCCTCGATCGATGTCAGCAGTTAACCAACGAAAGACTGATCGATCGAATCATCTACTTCGACTACTCTCCCGAATACCGAGAGCGCATTTATCAAAAACACTTCGGCGCGAAAATTTGGCAGACCCACAACTGGAAAGGATATCCTATTTTAGGGAGTATTTTCCACCTCGAGGAAGTCAAAGGCGACTACGTTTTACACTACGATAGCGACATGATGCTGTACCAAGAAGCGGGGTACAGCTGGATCGAGGAAGGGATGAAGTTAATGCAGCAACATCCTGAAGTCATGTCTGTGCGTCCGCTAACCGGGCCGCCAACATCTGATGGTTCCATGCATCAGACGAAGCCCTACGATCGAGATCCAGATGGATTTTACCGTTTTAAATTTTTTGGGAGCCGTGCGTTTTTAATCGATCGAAAACGGTTTGACAGTTTACTTCCGATGCCGATCCTATGGACGTCGTATCGTAACAAATGGCTCAATGCACTACCCAACGCTTTAAAAACCCGCTTGAACTATTGGACGCACAAGGGCAAACTCGACTCGTGGGAACTGATGGTTTCCAAACGTCTTGAAGAAACGAAATACGTGCGAGCAGTGGCAGATTCGCCAAAAGCGTGGACGGTGCATCCTAACACCCGCGCACCGGAATTTCTAGAAGCTTTACCCGATATTATCCAACAGATTGAAGCAGGGTCGTTTCCCCCAGAACAGGCGGGACAATACGATCTCGTGTTAGATGCTTGGTTGAAGTTTTTCAAAACTCAAACGCTGTAAAACTCGTTCAAGCTTTAAAACCCGTTAAAATTAAAATCCCTTAAAAAAAGTCCGGCATCCAAGGCGTTGAAGTGGCGAAAATCTGACGAGCGAGGGCTAACGTTTCCTCAGATGCTTCGAGATAACCCAAGCGCTGCAAAACTTGGGGGGACATTAAACCCGTATAAAGCGGTACGAGTCCCGCTACAGTCAGCTTGAGATCGCCCCGTCCCCCTCGCGTCACCGTGGCCTGTCGGTTGGCGATACTGAGGATAAAGCGATCTCGATTCGCCGGGAGTAGATCGTCGTCAACTTGAAGGTGCAGTTCGGCAGATAAAAGCGGATAACCCCGTTGCGCGAGGGCAGTTTCGACGCAGACGATGCGCGTCATCCAATTCAGGCAGTCGGTCAGGTAAGCCCCTTGTTCGGGTAAAAGTAACGTGAGGGGATCGATCGAGCTTCCATGCCAGCGAACGGTATCGACTTGGGAGCGATGAGCGTTTAAGAAACCCCAAAAACTCCGTCCGGCGGCTTGAGTCAGAACGGCATAATCGCGAACGTGTAAAATCGTTCCTCGATCGAGCCGTTTTTGACTCAACGTGATATAGCCTTCAAAACCGGAACTGTAACCGAATAAATAGGTATAGAGGGAGTCGCCGTCGTCGGGGACGAATAAGTTGTTCCAGATATTCTGCCAAACGTGGGGATGTCGATCGAGCGTCCCGTTATCCCGTCGAGCGTACTGTTGGTAGAGATCGCGAACGGACTCTGTTTGGGCGGGAGCGCGACGGACGGGAAGTAAGGGCTTGCTGATGTGGATGTGTTCTGTGGCGATTTCCCAAACACAACGACATCCGCCCTGTTCGTATCCTGCCAAACGATAGAGTTTTTGAGCTGCGGGGTAAAGGGTCGAGAGAGCAACACCTCGATCGAACAGTTGCTCGAGCGTGTAGCGGACGAGTTCGATCGCGACATCGCGACCGCGATATTCAGGCGCGACGGCCACAGCTGCAATCCCCGTCATGGGAACACAACGCCCGCCAAACCACTGTCCCATCTCCAAGGTCGCCAGTCCACCTGCGATCTCGCTGCCTTGACGAGCGACAACGAAGTTTTCGGTTCCAACTCGATCGACGTACCGGCTACTTAATGCAGGCTGGCTGACGAAACACTGAGCCAGAATAGTACTCAGCCGTTCGGCCTCGGTGGCATTAGATAGCGTTCCGAAGGTGAAAGATTCGGTCACCGTATATACCTCGAGCAGAAGATCGTGGAAAGACGACCCCGTAAGGAGATGGGGAAATTACCGGGTGGGGAGAGGTTTTAACGATCTCATCATTCCCTCATCTCACCATCTCCTCATCTCATCATTTCATCATCGCTCGGAACCGGCGTTTCTCCACCTTGCAAACCGAGCGATTCGAGCATTTCGCGATCCTTTTCCGGAGGTTGGCCGAGGGTGGTGAGGTAGTGGCCGATTAACATCGCGTTAATGCCGGCTTTCAAACCCAAAGCTTGGAGTTCGCCCATGACCGATTCCCGGCCGCCAGCATAGCGGAGGATTCGATCGGGGAGAATCAAACGGAAAATGGCAATGGCTTTGAGGGCTTCGTAGGGATCGAGTTTGTTGCGCTCTTCGAGGGGCGTTCCCTGACGGGGATTTAGCAGGTTGAGGGGAATTGATTCGACTTGCAACGCCTTCAGCGCAAATGCCAGATCGACGCGATCGATCCAAGTTTCACCCATCCCTAAAATTCCCCCCGTGCAAGCTTGAATTCCCGCAGCCTTGAGGTTTTTGACGGTTTCGACGCGATCTTGCCAACTGTGAGTCGTGACAATTTCAGGAAAGAAATTTTCTGAGGTTTCGAGGTTGTGGTTGTAGCGCGTCACCCCAGCTTCAGCGAGTTGTCGAGCTTGTTCTGGCGTAACTTCTCCGAGGGCGCAACAGGGCTTAATGTTCGTTTCGGCAACGATGCGGCGAACGGTTTCGAGAACTTCCTCGAATTCCTGGGATTTGGGGCTGTTGTATTTGGGACCACGGCCTTGAGACACGAGACAGAAGCGCTTGGCACCGGCGGCGGCGGCAGCTTTGGCTTGTTCGAGGATTTCGGCTTGGGGTTTCAATCCGTAGATGGGCGAACCTTGTCCGGGGTGATGCGCCGATTGCGAACAGAACCCACAGTTTTCGGAACAGCTACCGGATTTGACGTTGACAATGCTGCACAAATCGACGACGTTTCCGCAACACGCTTGACGCACGCGATCGGCAGCGGCACACAGCAGCAAAACTTCATCTCGAGCGTCGAGGTGTGTCAGTTCTAGAGCGGTGTCTCGATCGATCGACGTTCCTGAAATGATGCGATCGGCGAGATCGTTTAACCAAACTTCTAAAGCAGCGAGATCGCGAGCTTTCGTCGTGGTTGTATCGGACAACCGTTCGGTTTTCGATGATAGGGGGACTCGAACCACAGTCGGACTCTCCATGCAGCGTCTTCGCCTTTCCAAGGGCGCGATCGGCATTGTACCACCTGGCGGGGAGGAGGAGGTGAGGCCGTGGGGGGATGAGGTGAGGCGGTGACAATAAAATTATGAGTTTCCCAGATCGGCCGAAATAATGCCATGATGAAATTAGGAGATGACGGGTAGGGGCGCGGAAACCGCGCCCTGAATTTTGGATTCTAAAGTTTCTCTGAAAGTTTGAAGCTTCTGGCGAAACGTCACGGGCAAAGTTGATTCGTCCAAAGGTTAGGATCGGACGAACGCTGACATTGGTATTGTGCGCCCACCCACTCAATTTCCCAACCGTTTGGGGTTTGCTGGAGGTCGAGGCGATGGTGGATGCTGCGAACTGAATCGTCTGGCAGTCCGATCCTCGTGTATTCAATCGTGGCGTGTTCTCGATCGAAGCGGGGATATTCGATCGAAAGAATTTCTCGCCGTCGGCCTTCGATGAATTCTGATGGTTCGATGAGTTGGGTCGCGATCGCGTGCAGATCGGACGCAACGATATCGTAACGCTGGCAAAATGCCTCGATCTCGATTTCGCGGTAGCTCGATCGATCGGACGATCTCGGTTGTGCGAGAACCGGATAAGCTGCTTGACTGGCGAGTAGAATTGCCAATGAAAGGTATCGATTAGCCATTCCCCAAGCGACTCGATAGATAGTTCGCCGCTGCTTTCGCCATCGAGATCGCTTCTTCATAGGCCATGCGAGTCGGCCCGAGGAGGCTCACACTCCCTACGGGAGCCGAACCTCGGCGATAGGTGGCAGAGACTAAGGTACAACTCTGAATCGGCTCTAGCGGATTTTCCGCGCCGATGCGAATGTTCACTCGCTTGTCCTTAAACCACGCTGATGGCTCGAAGACCAACGGAAACAAGCGATCCTGTTCGTCTTCGAGGAGATGCATCAGCGGTTGAACTTGTTGGAGTTCGGAAAACTCCGGTTGTCGCAAGACATCTGCGATCCCGCTAATGGCAATTGGCATGACGGTCGGGGTCTGTAGCCGTTTCACGAGATCGGCGAGAACGGTTTTTAGGGTATCGGCGTAGCGTTGAAATTGTCGATCGAGTTCTCCCCAATCCAAATGGGGGAGTTCAGAAATCGGCTGTCCCCGCAACTGAACGTTGAGAAAATTAGAGAGGATTTGCAGTTCTCGATCGAGGATCTCCGGATCGGTTGGGGTCTGAGAATCGTCTTCTGAACTCGATAACGATACGCGAGTCGATTGCGTTTCGTAGGCATCTGTCACGACGATCAACATAACCTGACCTGGCTCCACTTGTAACAGTTGCAAGTAACGCAGGTGCGCTGCTTGAGACTGCGGGAGCGTAATTAAGGCAATGTAGCCGCTCAGGGCTGAAAGGATTTGGGCTGCACCCCAGAGAACGGCTTCTAAGCTACTGGTTTCCCAGTGGAGGCGGTGGGATAAACGCTGCTCGGTCTGCTCGGCCAGGGTGTCCGACGGCCGTATCAGTCGATCGACGTAAACGCGGTAGCCTGAATCCGACGGCACTCGGCCGGCTGACGTGTGGGGTTGATAAAGCAAGCCGGCTTTTTCTAAAATTCCCATTCCCGATCGAACGGTCGCCGAGCTGACACTGAGATTGTATTCCTCTACCAATGCCTTCGAACCCACGGGTTCCGCTGTGGCCACGTAGTGGCGCACCGTTGCCCATAGGATGTGTTGTTGTCGCTCGGTTAATTCGACTTGCCCAAACATTTATACCAAAGCACGAATTCTAAAAAACTTTGTTATTTATTAAGGATGCTTTCCGACTCCTACATCATAAACTGAGAAATTCGTGATGGCGGTTCAGTACGAACGATTCATTGCCATGGACTCTATACCACAAAAAATAGGAATAAAGTTGTATTTTATAAAATCTTTATATTTTGTATAAAGTTCTGGCAACACAACGATCGATCGCCATAGAAGACAAATTTCTAGCCATTTCGAGAGGGCAGGCTCAAAACAAAGCTTTGCCATCTTCTCATTCCCCCACCTCCTCATCTGCGTTCTGGCGCACGGGAAGTTGAATGCTAAACTCCGTTCCGCCTCCGGGGGGCGAGACCCAGGCCAGTTGGCCGCCATGGGTTTCGTGAACGATTTGATAGGCGATCGAAAGGCCCAATCCCGTCCCTTGCCCAACCGGTTTCGTGGTGAAAAAGGGATTGCAAATGTGGCTTTGAATGTCCTCGGGAATACCGCTCCCGTTATCTCGAACACAGACAACGACCCAATCTCGATCGATCGATTTCGTGAAAATTTCAATTTTCGGGGTTTCGTCGATCGAGCGTGTCTTGGAGATAGGTGTCGTATCGGTCTCCACAGATGAATTGTGTTCGCCTTGATAAAGCGCATCGATCGCATCGATGGCGTTATCGATGAGACTCGTTAAGACTTGGTTGATTTGATTGGCAAAACACTCCACTTTCGGCAAATCGCCAAACACCTTCACCACCTCAATCTCCGGACGATTGCCCCGACCGCGCAGACGACTTTGGAAAATCAACAGCGTACTCTCGATCCCTTCGTGAAGATCGACACGCTTCATCCCCATTTCATCGAGACGCGAAAAATTTTTCAAAGACTCAATAATTTTCCGGATGCGCTCCGTTCCCGCTCGCATGGACGCGACGACTTTAAAAAAATCCTCCTGTAAAAAGGGCAAATCGATTTCCTCGCTCCAGTCTCGAATCGAGTCCGGAGGATTCGGATAGACCTGCTCGTAAAGCTGCACCAACTTCAGCAAATCCCGAGCGTAATCGCTCAGAGGCGAAAGATTGCCGTGGATGAAATTGACGGGATTGTTAATTTCGTGGGCCATCCCCGCCGCGAGTTGTCCGAGGCTCGACATTTTCTCCGTGTGAACCAACTGTGCTTGAGTTCGTCGGAGTTCGCCAAGCGTGCGTTCGAGCTGTTGCGCCTTCTCTCGTTCCCGTTCCTCACTGCGGCGCAAAGCCTCGTCGGCTTGCATCCGCTCGACGATTTCCTGCTGTAAGCGTTTGTTCGCCAGTTGAATTTGTCCGGCTCGTTCGTTGACCCGGCGTTCTAACTCCGCTTGAGTCGATTTCAGTTCCGCTTCGATCTGATGTCGATCGCTGACATCTCGAACGACGAGAACAGCCGTATCTCGAAGCTCGCTCCGAGACGTTTCGCGAACGCACGGAGACACCACCGCCGCAAACCAAACCCTGCGATCGTCTTGCGCGATGTCAAATTCAAACGACGAGACTCGTCCGAATTCGATGGCTTCGCGGACGGACTGCTGGAGCAACTGTGCGCGATCGAGAGGAAGCACCTCTTCGAGGGTTTGACCGACCAACACTCGATCGAGAAACCCACGCTCGCTGGCCAGACGAGTTGGCATCCGATCCAAACAGCGACCGTCGCGATCCAGCACGACGACCCGCTCTGTGATGGACGAAACGAGTGTTTGTAGTCGATCGTTCGATTGCTTGCAGGCCGCTTCTGCGGCGAGGGTTGCCGTCGCATCGCGACCGGCTAACAGCCATCCGACGCGCTCGCCGTCGTGAACTAGCGCTGCCGTGTGCCACGCAACGGCAACGAGTTCGCCATTACGCCGCCGACAGGGGGGATCGCTGTCGAAACGAGCCTCAATTCCCATTCGCTTCATCGACCCATCCAGGTGAGGTGTATCGTCGGCCAACACGAGATCGGCAAACGACTGGCCCGAAAATTCCGTTTCCGCATATCCAAAAAAGTGTTGGGCGTAGGGATTGGCGAAGGTCGTGCGTCCTTCTAAATCCAACGTCACGAGAATCGTGTTCGCTTGTTCGACGATCTCGCGATAGCGATCGAGTTGTTTTTGTAGCGCAACCGTCGCTCGATCGATCTCGTTCTTTCGGTGTTGCCGCTCGCCAACGATTTTAAATGCCAGCACGCCCGCCCCAAGCGTGAGACATCCCCCACCGAAGCGAATCCACCCCTGTAACGGAGACCGAGACGACCAACCAGATGCGGGAACGGCTGCGATCTGCCAAGCCCCCGACGGAAATTGCACGTCACCCGTGACCGGTTGTGCGTCAAATACCTCGGGATCGCCGAACAAGATCGCCAACTCCTTGCCGATCGCGTCGGTCGCTCGCACGCTAAACTGCAAATCCGACACCCGCTCGTCGAGATCGCTGGCTTCGATCAGCATCGCCACATCGATTTCGAGGATGGCCGTACCTTTCACCCTTCCGTTTTCCAGAAACGGATCTTTCCCCGGCGCGAGGGCGAAAACGAGGGGCGCACCGTCCGCTCGCGCGTATACGTCAAGACGAGGTCGTTCTGCGTTCAAGTTCGCGGGCCAGTCGTTCGATTCTGCAGGATAAGCGAGGCGCGTTCCATCGTCGCGCTGCCAAATCACGGCAGTTAACAACGGACACCGATCGCAGGTTTGGAGGGCAAAGGACTCAAACAGTTCGGGGGTCAGATTCGATCGACTAGCGGCAAGATTGGCTAAATTTTGGGTGGCAACGAGGCGTTTGTGAATTTCCCCCTCGAGAGTGGCGCGAAAGATGTTGAGTTGCGTTAAGACCGTTTGGCGATATTGTCGATCGAACCGTCGAGCTTCGATCGAATCGAGAACCATCACCCCAATACCCACGGCTAACCCGGCGGCGAG
Source organism: Geitlerinema sp. BBD 1991-9 (assembly GCA_001657325.1). Taxonomy (GTDB): domain Bacteria; phylum Cyanobacteriota; class Cyanobacteriia; order Cyanobacteriales; family Geitlerinemataceae; genus Geitlerinema. The sequence goes on from LWRO01000028.1 coordinate 8,387, forward strand.
AGCAGCCATTGACGCAAGCGGAGAAACGGGTTTCATCGAGTAATACGAGGGGACTCAAAAGCAGTTCCCATCCATTGTGGCATTTCGCCTAAACGGACATCTACCAAGCCCGAGAACCCGATTTAGCAAAACAGTTACGTCTTTCTCCTGCCCTCCCGAACGAGTTACATTAAAGAAATGTCAAGGCCTGTCAAACAGGTCAGCGACGCGCCGACGAGAGCGCTTTGGGAACCAACACAGGTACAGTCGATGGGTATTGCCACTGAAAACATCGCCCCGATTTCGATCGGGTTGTTTGCTGCCGGAATTTTAATCTGGGGGTACTTCCGCGCGCGGCCTTACGGCAAGATCGGCTTGCTGTCGTGGTTGCAATCGGTATCAGTGACAGCACCGTGGTTGTTGTTTTTTGCACTGTTCTCTGCCGGAATTTACGTGAACTTTGCGGCTGTGCTGCTGTCGATCGTGGTGTCAGTGCTAACGTACATTGGGTTAGGACGAATGCTGCGCGCTGCTGCAGTCGATCCCGAACAACGGGCAATTTTGGAAAAGTTGGCGAAGGCCAAGCGCCTCTCAGAGACGGACGACTCGCCGAACGACTCGACGTCCGAATCGCTGTCCGACAAGGCCAGACAAGCCTTGGAAGAGCTACCGGAAGACCTCGAAACAGACTTGGCTATTCCCGACCCGGATTTACAAGCGATTCAAGGGATTTTCGGCATCGATACGTTTTTCTGCACGGAGACGGTTCCTTATCAATCGGGGGCGATTTTTAAGGGAAACTTGCGGGCTGACGCAGAAGTCGCCCACCGAGAACTCTCGAAAAAGCTTCACGATCGACTCGCCGAGCGATACCGTCTCTTCTTAATTAATAATCCTGAAGGCAAGCCTGTCGTTGTGGTCTTGCCGAGCGAAAGCGACCCCAAGCCGCTCACCCTCAGCCAACAACTGTTAGCCGTGGCGCTGTTCGTCGCCACGATCGCCACCTCGTTAGAGACGGGGGGGATCTTTTTGGGATTCGACATCTTTGAGAATTTTGGACGATGGCAGGAGGCGATCCCGCTGGCGTTGGGAATTTGGGCAGTGCTGTTGGTTCACGAACTCGGACACCGCATGATGGCAAGTCGTTACGGTGTTCGCCTGTCTCCGCCGTTTTTTCTCCCCACTTGGCAGATCGGATCGTTTGGGGCGATTACTCGCTTTGAGTCGATTCCTGCCAATCGATCGGTGTTGTTTGACGTTTCGATCGCCGGTCCCGTTGCTGGCGGTCTGTTCTCGCTGGGGCTGTTAACCGTCGGTTTGATACTGTCCCATGAAGGCAGTTTATTTCAGCTCCCAACTGAGTTTTTCCGAGGTTCGGTGCTAGTCGCTTTGCTGGCTAAAATCTTGTTGGGAGATGTCTTGCAACAGACGTTAGTGGACGTTCATCCGTTGGTCGTTCTCGGTTGGCTGGGGTTAGTGGTGAACGCGATCAATTTGATGCCTGCTGGACAGTTAGACGGTGGACGGGTGATTCAGGCGATCTACGGTCGAAAAATTGCCGCTCGATCGACGGTGGCGACGTTAATCGTGTTGGCGATTGCCTCCTTCGTTAACCCGTTGGCACTGTACTGGGCGATCGTCATTTTAGTGATTCAGCGGGATTTAGAACGGCCGAGTTTTAACGAAATTACGGAACCAAACGACACGCGAGCGATTGTGGGATTGGTGGCGTTATTGGCCATGTTATTGACGTTGATTCCGCTCACCCCGAGTTTGGCATTGCGTTTGGGATTTTGAAGTCAATGACAACGCTTTGACAACGAACGGGAAACCGCGAACAGCAGAAGCTTAATGCGAGTTGCTGGTTCTAAAATTATAGTTTTCACTCGGGTCATCTCTCGATCGAGCATCGAACGTGACTTCGATCGATCGAAAACAACAGCATTATTACGTGAAAAAACAACGTCACCCGTTCCCAAAAACAGTGATTTCACTCAGTGACAGCTCGTCGATTTAGATCGATCGGTTTGGGTAGTTTTTACAAATTTTGGAGAACTTGTGTTAAAAATAAGATGGTTATTTTCGATGGAGCATAGTTGATAGGATGAAACAAATTGGAACCCATCTGGTTGTTGATGCATGGGAATCGCCCACGGCTCTGCTCAACGACCCTGAGCGTATTCGTGGGGCGCTCTTGGATGCGGTTTCAGCAGGAGGAGCAACGTTGATCGACTGTTGCGTTCACCAGTTTAGCCCCCATGGGGTAACTGCGACTGCTACCTTGGCAGAGTCTCACATTGCTCTGCACACCTGGCCTGAATTTGGGTATTTTGCGGCAGATCTGTTTTTCTGTGGTAAGGGCGAACCTAAAAAAGCCATGGAATTTTTAATCTCAGCGCTGCAAGCCCAAAAAGTGCAAGTTACAGAACTCCCGCGCGGGTTTAAGTCAGAAATAGGTTCTCATCCGGTCGATCGATCGGATGTCGAAAAAGAACTCGTTCCGGCTCTCCGGTAAATCGTGTTTCTGGCGCAAGGTAGCGATCGCAAAGATCCCTTTGGGAAACCGCGATCGCCTTGCTATTTAATCTTTGTATTTTTGAAATATCTATAAATATTATTGAGCGAATCTGCGAGTAGAATGTGATGTTGTGAAGAATTTCGAGTTGAATCCAATTTAAACCGGCTTCTTTAAATATCGGGAAATTCAATATTTTTAAAAATAAAAAACATCGATCGTCTATGGCTTTAGAAGCTATATCCAATTCTAAATGAACTCCATTTCAATATAAATACTATCGATCGAGAATCAAGAAATAACAAATTGTATAGACTCGATTCAAAAAATCAAAACTTAAATTCACTTCTCTATCAAAATAGAAGTTAGCTGTCATTTCTATTTGACACAACTTCCATTTTTTTGGATTTACAATTTTAGTCATTTAAATTTTATTTGAAAATCCAAATTTTTTTGAAAATAGTCGATAGTCTAGTGGCATGGTATTGAAGGCTGTAAGACGGGAGAGATCGCTAATTTCACTAAGTCATAATAAAACACAACATCTTCAACACTTTTTCACGCAGACATACATCAGAAATTGTGGTCGATGAATTCAAGAGACTTGCAATCTGCATTGCAAGGACGAACGGGAGGGAGAAGTCCATTCACTTCAATCGAGGGATTGTAATTTTTGTTGCAAATTCAACCGGAATTTAGATTGATTCGTATAGTGAAATACAGAAAAAACCGATCGAATGTCTTAATTCTCAACGAGCCGAACACTTGGACTCGAGACAGTAGAGACATTGCAGGCAGCCCCTCAACTGAAGCCAGGAGGTCAATCGTTATGATAGATCTGACGGACAGATAAATTAACAGTCGCGTGGCTGCAATATCCGATCGCGAGAACAGCAAGTGAGTATCAAGCTACGTCGAGAACTCCTTTCGATCGAGAAACTCGATGTACGCACGATCGACCTTCCGTATTCGAGATCGGTCAGCAAGCGATCTTGCTTCCCTTAAACAGACAATAATCAAATCTTAACTTTTTTATAACGATCTGTGGTGCCTGCCAACCGTCCAGACTTTAACGCCAACTCGATCGATCCCCACTCGAGCGTTCCGATCTGGATTTTCGATCTCGATCGGCAACAACTCCGATGGAAGCATCAGACCCCAGAATGCGAACCCATTCGCGATCTCAACGACGGAAATCGTTCCTTCCCATCCCAATGTACCGATTGGAAACCGCTTTGGAACAGCATTGTCCGATCGCCTTCCGGTCAGTTAGAAACGACGATCGACGGACTGAAATGCTCCCTTCAATACGAAACAGCCACACTGAGCGAGGTCGGGAGGCTCGTCATCGCACGCGGAAAAACAACGCAACCGGACGAGAGCATCCTTCTCTCGTTGTACACTGGCGACGGAAAGCTCCTCTGGCAAGATTCGGCAAGTCGTCGAGATGACCGAGCCGATACAGATATGGTGACAGCGTGTTCCCTTTTCGATCGATGCGTCGATCCGCAAGTGCCTCGACAGTTGTTCGATCGACTCCTTCGCGAACCCTTGGTCGCCGAGACGATCTGCACGGCCACAGCCGTGCGGGTTGGCTGGCATCACGTCGAGTTGCATCTCGTTTGCTCCAACCCAACTGCTCCGTCCTTCGTCCTCTGTCTCGAGCGTCCCCTGTCTGTGCCTCCCGATAGCGCCTCAAATCCAGCTTTGACCGACAGCGAAGCGACCGAGACCGAACATCGACTCCTCCACGGCTTGGTCGATACCCTCCACCGCATTCTCTCCGAACCACAGCAACCGACACCTGCACTTTCGCAACTCGGACGGGCCGCTGCGGTCGATCGAATCTATTTCTATGAGTGGAGTCCAGCCTTCGATGCTGGCTGCTCCCATCTCCAACTTCAAGCAAACTGGATGCGAGAAACTTGCGAAACAGAGTTTCCCCGGCCCTACGCGACGCAGCTCCATCTCCACGGACAACTCCAGCGTGTTTTCCAATCTCTCCAAGAAGGACACTCGATCTCGAGTGACGATCCGGACTGGTCAGACGTCGAACGGCGTGCCTTTCTCGACAGCGATACGACCAGCATTTTGCTGCTCCCCATTCTCCTTGACGATCGATTGTGGGGCGTTGCCAGCCTTGAAATGGCTCGAACGTCCCGTTGTTGGACACCACTGGAACGAGAACTTCTGAGCCGAGCCGCGATCGACTTTGGCAACGTCATCGTGCGAGCCAGAGCCAACGCTGAAGCCAGCGAACGAGATCGACTGCTCGACGGGGTCAACTGGGCGAACCACTTGCTGCTAACTCGGACGCATGAAGATTTTGAAGGTAGCATCCATCAGGCTTTACAGCTATTGGGGACAGCCGTGTCTGCCGAACGGGTTTACGTCGTTGAAAACCAGTTCGGTGTTTGGGAACCTTGCCCTTCCTATTGTTCGAGAGCACAGATGCACTATCGCTACGAATGGGTTTGGAAGCGCCAGCTCTCCCGACGCGGCGATTCCAAATGGCACTCCGTTCTCTACGAGGCAGACTTCTGCCAGTGGTACGACATCCTCTGTTGCGGTCGCTCCCATAGTACGAGCGTTGCAGAACTTTCGGACGCCGTGCGCTACCGTTTCGAGGGAATGCAGCGGGTTACGATCGTCCCGATCGAAATTGAAGGCCAATTTTGGGGATTTCTCGGGTTGGAATATCGCCACGACCGTGGTGCGCCTTCAGAGACAGAATTCCTGATTCTCGGATCGGTCGCGGGGAGTATCGGGGCGGCGATCGCCCGCCACCAAGCGCGAGAACACCTCGCCCGACGCGATCGACTCCTCGATGGGGTCGCCAAGGCAACCACGACGCTCCTAACGTTTGACAATCTCGACGAGGCCCTCGCGCAAGCCGTGGCTGAGCTGGGAGCGGGAGCTGATGCCGATCGCGCCTACCTCTTCCAACAGGATCTCCATGCCCTGACCGGTCAGGTGGTGATGAAGTTGCGTCGCGAGTGGATCGTGAAGGGGGGCGTATCTGGGTTGGGCAACGATCCCTATTTTCAAAATATACCTGACGAATCGACACTGTACGACCTCTTCAAAATTCTCGCGCAAAATCAGATGGTTGAGGTGCGGACTTGCGATTTGCTGCCGCTCGAGCGAGCGCTCCTCGAAGCTCACAACGTTCGGGTCTTGTTAATGCTACCGATTTCAGTCGATCGGCAATTGTGGGGATTTTTGGGATTCGATCGATGCCAAATCGATCGATTGTGGTCGGAAGGCGAAAAAAATATCCTCAAGGCAGCTGCGGGTAACATGGGTGTTGCCATTGCACGCCACCAGGCTCGAGTCGAACTCGGGCAATCGAACGCCGAACTCGAGAACCGCATCTGGAAACGCACGGCCGAACTGCAAGCGGTAAACCGCCAATTGACTTACAATGCGTATCACGATGCGCTGACGGGACTTCCCAACCGAACGCTCCTGCTCGACCAGCTTCAGGCTTCGATCGATAACAGCCAGCACGACGGCCGGGAAGATGAAAGCCCAAGGATGGGGTTTACCGTGTTGTTTGTCGATCTCGATCGATTTACCCTCATCAACGACAGTCTCGGCCACACTTTTGGAGACAAGCTCCTCGTCGAAACGGCATCGCGCCTTCTCACTTGCCTCAACCCTGGAGATCTCGTGGCCCGTATCGGGGGAGACGATTTTGCGATTTTGCTGCGTGACGTTCGCAACTCGGATGATGCCAAGCATATGGCCGATCGAGTTCACGACTGCCTATCTCGTCCGTTCTGCTTCAGCGATCGAGAAATTTACCTCACCGTCAGCATCGGCATCGCCCCCAGTGCCGCTCGGTATACCCAAGCCGAAGAGATTCTCCGCGATGCCGATATCGTCATGTGCCATGCGAAAAAGCAGGAGGGGCGGCGATACGAGGTTTTTGACAGTACGATGTACCAGCAATTGCTAGAGCGCCACCAACTCGAAAACGACCTGCGACAAGCCATCGCCTCTTTACAACCGTTCGTTCGTCCAGTCGAGGAGACCCCGCTTCGAGCGACTGACAAAGTGGCGGAGAGTGAGACTCATCAACCGCCACGTTCCGACACTCCGTTTCGCGTCTGTTATCAGCCCATCCTCTCACTATCGAGCCAGCGCGTGGTGGGTTTTGAAGCCCTCTTGCGCTGGTATCATCCCCAGCGCGGTGCGATTTCTCCCAGTCAATTTATTCCCATTGCTGAAGAAAGCGGCGATATCTTTTCGTTGGGCATTTGGGTGCTGTATCGCGCCTGTTTGCAATTGTGCCAGTGGCAGAAACACTTTCCGAACCTCGCTCCCTTGAGCGTCTCCGTGAATTTATCCGCCCATCAGCTGCTCGATTCGCAGTTGCTCCCGCAGATCGATCGAATTTTGGAGATTACAGACGTCCCCGGCGAGCGCGTGAAGTTGGAAATGACGGAAAGTGTCCTCATTGAAAATGCCGATTTTGCCACCCAGGTCATCGCGCAACTGCAAGAGCGGCACTTTCAACTGTGTATGGACGATTTTGGAACGGGGTACTCGTCGCTGAGTTATTTACACCGCTATCCATTCAACACGTTGAAAATCGATCGTTCGTTCGTTCGCACCTTGAAAACCGGGCGCGAGTCGTCTTCGATCGTGCAAGCGATCGTCGCCCTTGCCCATAACTTGGGTATGACCACCATTGCCGAAGGCGTGGAAACCGAAATGCAACAGCAAATCTTGCACCATCTCGGTTGCGAGTACGGTCAAGGCTATTTGTTCGCGCCTCCCCTCAACGCGGAGGAAGCGACTCGGTTTCTGGAACGATCGATGTAGGTCGGCAGTGAGACAACTGAGATTGCAAACGAACGGTTTCACCGATAATGGCGATGGCAGGGGCTTCAAATCCCGACGCTTCCACTCGATCGACAATCGATCCCAACGTTCCCAGCAATTCTGCTTGGTCGGGACACGTTCCCCAACGAATCAGGGCAACGGGGGTTTCGGGAGATTTGCCAGCAGCCAGTAATCGATCGACGATATTCGGTAAGTTGCGAACGCCCATATACACGACGATCGTTTCCGAACCGTCAGCCACCGCCTCCCAGTTGACAGCCGGACGATATTTGCCGACAGATTCGTGTCCGGTCACAAACGTTACAGAGGAGCTGTAATGGCGATGGGTCAGGGGAATTCCAGCGTAAGCTGGAGCGGCAATGCCCGACGTAATACCGGGAACGACTTCGACAGGAATGCCGGCGGCGACTAAATCTTCCATTTCTTCACCCCCCCGTCCGAAAACAAAAGGATCGCCACCTTTGAGGCGCACGACCACGGCGTGAGTTCGGGCCTTTTCAATGAGAAGTCGCGTCGTGTCCGCTTGAAGCATCGAGTGACGGCCGCGGCGTTTGCCTGCGTGAATGCGTTCGGCTTGAGGATTAATTGACGCCAAAATCGGTGCGCTGACCAGAGCATCGTACAGCACCACATCAGCACATTCGAGAAGGGTTTTCGCCTTCACCGTCAGCAAACCGGGGTCGCCGGGACCTGCACCGACGAGATAGACTTTTCCCACGTTATTCTTCGATCGCGTCATTACTGGTATAAGCGGGGTCAACCCACCCTAGCTATGAAAGATTACCTTGCGGCACAATGCGGCACAATAAAGTTTGAAAGGGGCGAGGTTTGCTCGTTACTATTCTCGCCACTATATTGTGATACACCAATCCGCTCTGTCTGTCAGCTCGGACACGCTATAACCCACGAACTTGCAGGATCTCAAACGCCAATGAGTGTAAAAGTACGATTTCTTCCCGACGACGTGACGATCGAGGCCAAAGCAGGCGAACCGTTACTCGACGTGGCGAAGCGAGCGGGAATTGACATTCCGACGGGGTGCTTGATGGGATCGTGTCACGCCTGCGAAGTGGAACTTGACGGTGAAGCCATCTGTTCCTGTATCAGTGGTGTACCGGCTGGGAAATCGGCCATTACGATCGATCTCTACATCGATCCGACTTGGTAAATAGTCCCAACGAAGCCATTGCGATTACCCGTTACCCGTGCCAATTGCCAGCGTGGCGGGCAACCTATCACTGATGTTCGTTAGCATTCGTTATATTCTTCTCCGATTGCGCCACAATTAAAAATCGAGCCCGTAAAAATCGGGCAAACATCAGGAGGATCGCTGGCGATGGCGGAGCAAACGGGTTGGCAATTTTGGATCGATCGAGGGGGAACGTTCACCGATGTGGTGGCCAAACGTCCTGACGGCTCGATCGTGACGCACAAACTCCTCTCTGAAAACCCCGAACGCTATGCCGATGCTTCAGTGCAAGGCATTCGCGATCTCCTGGGATTGCGCCCCGAAGACCCCATTCCCGAATCTGATATTCTCGAAGTCCGCATGGGAACCACGGTGGCCACCAACGCCCTACTCGAACGCAAGGGCGATCGAACGGTTCTCGTCATCACGAAGGGCTTCCGCGATGCCTTGCGTATCGGCTATCAAAACCGTCCCGATCTCTTTGCTCGTGAGATCGTTCTACCGGAAATGCTGTACGAACGAGTTATCGAAGCCGAAGAACGCTACAGCGCTCGGGGTGACGTTTTAACGCCGCTCGACGAAACGGCGATCGCTGCCCAACTCCAACACGCTTACAACGACGGGATTCGCAGTTGTGCCGTCGTCCTCGTCCACGGCTACCGCTACCCCCAACACGAACGACGCATCGCCGATCTTGCTGAGGGCATCGGCTTTACTCAAATCAGCACCTCTCACGCCGTCAGTCCCCTCATGAAATTAGTCGGTCGCGGCGATACGACCGTTGTCGATGCCTACCTGTCTCCGATTTTACGCCGTTACGTCGATCGCGTCAGCCGCAGCCTGTTTGCATCTCCCAGCGACGATCGACTCGAATTCATGCAATCGAACGGCGGACTGTCTCCGGCTTCTCAATTTCAAGGTAAGGACAGCATTTTATCGGGCCCGGCTGGCGGGATCGTCGGTGCGGTTCAAACCAGCCGCCGGGCGGGTTTTTACAAAATCATCTCGTTTGACATGGGTGGAACCTCGACGGATGTGGCCCATTATGCCGGAGAACCTGATGGGACAGTCGAGTACGAGCGCACCTTCGAGTCTGAGGTGGCGGGGGTGCGAATGCGAGTGCCGATGATGTCAATTCATACGGTGGCGGCTGGGGGTGGCAGTATCTTGAAGTTCGACGGTTCTCGCTATCGAGTCGGACCGGATTCTGCGGGGGCAAATCCCGGCCCGGCTTGTTATCGACGAGGCGGGCCGCTGACGGTAACGGATTGCAACGCCATGTTAGGCCGGATTCAACCGCAGTTTTTCCCGGCCGTTTTCGGTTTGGAGGGGAATTTGCCGCTGGATGTGGCAGTGGTGCGGGAGCAGTTCGATCGACTGTCTCGGGAAATTCGCGAAGCGACGGGGGACGCTCGCACGCCGGAACGAGTGGCGGCGGGATTTCTCGCGATTGCGGTGGAAAAGATGGCGAACGCGATTAAGAAGATTTCGCTACAGCGGGGATACGATGTTTCGGAGTACGTCCTCTGTTGTTTTGGCGGTGCGGGGGGACAACACGCCTGCGCGATCGCCGAGTCGTTGGGGATCGATCGCGTATTGATTCATCCCTACGCAGGCGTACTTTCTGCTTACGGCATGGGACTCGCGGACGTTCGCAATCTCAAGGAAACGTCGGTGGAGGCGGAGTTGACGGAAGAGACGATCGATCTTCTGCAATCGACCTTTGCGGATTTAGAAGCGGAAGCTAAGCGAGAACTCCTCGCGCCGACATCTGGGAAACCCCCGGCGATCTCCGAGATATCGATCGTTCGCAAAGTTCTCCTGAAATATCGCGGGACTGATTCGACGTTATCGGTCGATTTTGCCGATCTTGCGGCCATGCAGGCTGAATTTACGGCGATTCACCGCCAGCGTTACGGCTTCGTCACGATCGATAAGCCTTTAATCGTCGATACTGTTTCCGTCGAAGTCATCCGCCACAGCGAAACGCCCGAAGAACCGTCGATTGAGGGAACGTCGAGGCGAGGTTCGATCGCAACGGTTTCGAGCTATTTTCAAGATGCGTGGCGAGATACCCCCGTTTACCGACGAGAGGATTTGCAACCGGGCGATCGAATTTCAGGCCCGGCGATTCTGGTCGAGCCAACGGGGACTAACGTGGTGGAACTGGGATGGGAAGCTCGACTCAACGATTCGGGCGACTTGATTTTGACGCGGCGGGATGTGGCATCGGCGACTGAACCCCAGACCACTGATATCGACACGGAAAACGCCGATCCCGTGATGTTAGAGATTTTCAATAATTTATTTCGATCGATCGCCGAACAGATGGGGGTGACGCTGCAAAATACCAGCACGTCGGTCAATATCAAGGAACGGCTCGATTTTTCTTGTGCGGTCTTTGATGCTGAGGGTCAGCTCGTCGCCAACGCCCCCCACATCCCCGTTCATCTGGGTTCGATGAGTGAAAGCGTGCGAGCGTTGATTTCCGATCGGGGCGAAACCCTCAAACCGGGCGATGTCTACGTCCTCAACAATCCCTACAACGGCGGGACTCATCTACCGGACATCACGGTTGTCACCCCTGTGTTCCCCTTCTCGAATCGAGATGTTGCTGGCCAAGGGGCGGAAACACTCCCCCAACCCTTGTTCTACGTCGCCTCTCGCGGACACCACGCCGACATCGGCGGCATCACGCCGGGTTCGATGCCCCCCCACAGTCACCACATTGACGAAGAAGGCATTCTCATCGAACATTTCAAACTCGTCGAAAACGGTATTTTTCAAGACCGACGGTTACTCGATTTGTTACAGAACGCTCCGTACCCCGCTCGGAATTCAAACCATAATATTGCCGATTTGCAAGCACAGGTTGCCGCCAATAAAAAGGGCGTTTCCGAACTTTTGAGGATGGTCGATCGTTACGGACTCAAAACCGTCAATGCTTACATGAAATACGTTCGATCGAATGCTGAATTGTCGGTTCGACGGGCAATTTCTGTATTAAAAAATGGCACGTGCGATCGAGCATTGGATACGGGTGAAAAGATTCGTGTTAACATCTCGATCGATCCCGACCAACAGTCTGCTCGAATTGATTTTTGGGGTACGTCTGCACAACTTCACAGTAACTTCAACGCACCAACGGCAGTTTGTAAAGCTGCGGTTCTCTATGTCTTCCGAACCCTCGTCAACGACGATATTCCACTCAACGACGGTTGTTTGAAGCCTATCGAAATTATCGTTCCCGAGGGCTGCTTGTTAAATCCTCAATACCCAGCGGCCGTTGTGGCTGGGAACGTCGAAACCTCTCAAATCATCACCGATGCTTTATATCAGGCGTTAGGGGTTTTAGCTGGCTCTCAAGGAACGATGAATAATTTCACGTTTGGCAACGAGAAATATCAATACTACGAAACCATTTGCGGTGGCTCTGGGGCAGGTAATGGATTTAACGGAACTGATGCAGTGCATACCCACATGACAAATTCGCGCTTGACCGACCCAGAGGTCTTAGAATGGCGCTTTCCCGTAATTTTGGAAGAATTTGCCATCCGAGCAAACAGTGGCGGAAACGGGCAATTTCGCGGCGGAAACGGGGTCGTCCGTCGCGTCCGCTTTCTCGAACCGATGACGGCATCGATTCTGTCAAGTCACCGAACGGTTGCCCCGGCGGGGTTACACGGTGGCGAAAACGGGGCGATGGGGCGAAACTGGGTGCAACGTCGAAATGGATCGATCGAAATCCTCGGAAGTACCGCCACCGTGGATATGGAAGCTGGAGATGTCTTTGTTATCGAAACCCCTGGAGGGGGAGGGTACGGAAAGACGAGAGTGATATAACAGAGTAAAGAGTCGTTCTGAGGAGCGAGGAGCGATCGGTGAATCGAGGCGGTTAGAACTCTAATGGATTCGCGATCGGCTTCGCCAGTTCGCTGAAATCTTCGGGTTTTACTGGAAATCGCCTGTAATAGTGTTTGAAACGGCGTTTCAGCCTACGAACGCCTACAAACGCTGTTTCATATCGCTATCCAAGCGTAAAAACCGTATTGGTACGACCTGTATTGAACCTGTATTGAATCTGAGGAGATATTCGGTGACAACGACAACCATCACGACTCCGGAACAAATCCGCGATGCGCTGCACGATACCTTGAGTCAGATCGGAGATTTTAGCCGCTGTGCCGTTTTAGACTATCCCCTAACGCGCAACTTAGGAGACCATCTGATTTGGATGGGCTGTATGTTTTATTTAATGAAACTCAAGAATGCGTCGATCGACTATGTTGCTTGTATTGAAGAGTTTTCAGAATCTGAATTAGAAAAATCAGCCGGCAATGCACCCATCCTTTTTACTGGGGGAGGTAGTTTGGGTGATTTGTGGATGCGCCATCAATCATTTCGGGAAAAAATTATTAGCCAGTATCGAGATCGTCCGATCGTCATTCTGCCGCAGAGCCTGTTTCTTTCTGACGAAGAAAGTGGAAAGCGCATCGCAAAAGTCTTTAACAGTCATCCCAACTTGACGATTTGCGTTCGCGATAATTACAGCTACGAACTCGCTCAACGCTATTTCGATGGATGTCGTGTTTTGAAATGCCCCGATCTGGCCTTTCATTTGGTCGGACTTTCGGGGTTGTCTAACCAAACTTCGGAGCCTAAGCGTTCAGTTTTATATCATTGTCGAAGTGACAAAGAACTCAATCGGAATTCGTCTCCGATAGAACTTAACTTACCCAATGTTGAGGTTTCTGATTGGGAAGCCTATAAAAAGCGAGTGTTTTTGAGCGAATGGATTTCTTATGAGTATAAAGATCTTCCCATTCATTGGTCGCTTCAAAACCTTTTGAATCTCGCACGTCGGATGGCTTACAGCAGCCGAATTCACGGATCGGGGGTTTGGCAAGAATGGTTCGACCGCCAGAAATGGCAACAGTTCCATCCCGATTCACCGCTTTTGAAGCAAATGGATAAACCGTATCTCCAACATCGGAGTTGGGGATTTACCTACAGCGGCATTTTGCAGTTTCAAAAATACAAGTCGATCGTCACGAACCGCTTGCACGGTCACATTCTCGCCGTCATGATGCGCGTCCCCCATGTTTTCCTGGCTAATGTTTACCACAAAAATCAAGGATTTTACGAGACGTGGACATCCGAACTTCCCTATTGTAGGTTTGTTAAAGATATTTCGGAAGTGGAAGGAGCTGCTCGTGAATTGATCGAACGCTATCCTGATGGATATGTTTCGTCATCGTGATTGGGGACTTTAGGGATTTTGGAAGTTGTGAGAATTTTGGAAGTTCTGCAAAATTCCCGAGCGGTATCGTTTCCAACACTCACTGGCATTTAATAGGCGTAGGGTGTGTGAGCGGGCGACAAAATTCGGCTGAAGTCGAGATGAATTAGAGGCCCGCGTAACGCACCGACAACGATTTTGACAGTCTTGAGATGCCGCCGTATCGTTTCTAGCACTCACTGGCATTTAATAGAGATAAAGATCGTGTCTCCAAACCTGTCTGACTTACCGCCGATTTACTTCTATATTCCTCGAGAAGACTGGCCGGATGACGGCATTCCCGAAACGCCAAACGTCTATTGGCAAAATTTCGGAGGAGGGATCACGGCTGGGGTTTATGCCTGGACGGTGCAAACCTATCAGTATCTCAAAGCGGACGGTTTACCCTGTCAACTCGTGGGAGAACTGCCCGATGAGGGGATTCTTTTTTCTCACCGTCGATCGATTCCCGACGATTTTAAGCCCGGGCCGAACCTCCTGTTCGTTTGTTTGAAAGCCGAACGCAACCGCCACCCTTACGCTCAGTTGCACGTTGTGGGCAATCCACTCGACTTACAGTCCCAAAGTCTCGTTCCTGGAGATCGATGGCTGTTATCGAACGATCGACACTACATTCCACACTGGCCTCAACCGGGATTGATCCCGCGCGATCCCGAACGGGGCGATCGATTTGAAAACGTTGCCTTTTTTGGTGAAGGACGAAACGTCGCCCCCGAACTGCGAGAATCGTCTTGGCTCGAACACCTCAACGAGTTGGGACTAACATGGCATCTGGTCGATCGAAACCGGCGAGATCGCTGGAACGACTTTAGCTACGTCGATACGATTATCGCAGTTCGTCAGTTTCACAATACGGCGGATTACGCCTGGAAGCCCGCTCTCAAACTGTACAACGCTTGGCACGCTGGCATTCCAGCAATTCTCGGCCGGGGCGAGTCGGCCTATCGTTTAGAACGTCGCAGCCATTTGGACTACATCGAAGTCAATACCCTCGACGAAACCCTTGCCGCCTTAAAACGGTTGCGAGACGATCTGGAATTCCGTCACGCCGTCATCGAAAACGGGCGGCGGCGGGCTGAAGAAACCCAGCCGGAAAATCTCGTCAAGCAGTGGCAAAACTTCGTACTCGATCGAGCGGTTCCGGCTTACCAACATTGGCGAAATTCTCCCGCCATCGTCCAACAAGCTTACTTAAAACGTTGTGATTTAGCCGTCAACACTGAAAATGCTAGAAAAGGCTTGCAAAAAATGCGAAATCAACTGGGAATTCGGACTCGATTGCGAGCCATTACATCGAAGCTAAAATCCTAGGAACATTTCGGGGGATTGTCATCAGTTTGGTTGTCCCTGCGTCTCGGACTCAACCCTTCGATCGAACCACTCGATCGATATATGTGAATACGGTGTGGGGTTGAGATCGATTGCGTCGTCAATCTATTTTCTCGATCGATCTCACCTCACGTAAAACCCGTCTTTATCCTTGAGTATTTTTACTTTTTTGTGACAAAACTTATCATCGGAACCGTTTTGAATTGTGAGCGGGGTCGGGATGTCCTAGAATAATTTGACTCCAAAAGCTCTGGCGCAAACCCCGCTACCCCAAACGCAACTCACGATCGAGGAACGGTTCATGTCAACAGAAGCGAATCAGTATCATTTCGAGACATTACAAATTCACGCCGGACAAACGCCTGCCCCCGGCACCAACGCACGGGCAGTCCCAATTTACCAAACCACATCCTACGTTTTTAACGATGCCGACCACGGGGCAAACCTATTTGCCCTCAAAGAATTCGGGAACATCTACACCCGAATTATGAACCCCACCACCGACGTGTTCGAGCAACGCATCGCCGCGCTCGAAGGTGGCGTTGCCGCCCTCGCCACAGCCAGCGGACAAGCCGCCCAATTCCTCGCGATTAACAACATCTGTCAAGCGGGAGACAACATCGTATCCACCAGCACGCTCTACGGGGGAACGTACAACCAATTTAAAGTTGCCTTTCCCCGCATGGGCATCGATGTAAAATTCGTCGGTGGGGACGATCCCGAAGAATTTCGCGCAGCCATCGACGACAACACGAAAGCCCTTTACGTTGAAAGTCTCAGCAATCCCAAATTCAACGTTCCCGACTTTCACGCCCTCGCTCACATCGCCCATGAAAACGGCATCCCCCTCATTGTCGATAACACCTTCGGGTGTGCGGGCTACCTCTGTCGTCCCATCGAATACGGCGCGGACATCGTCGTGCAATCGGCAACCAAGTGGATTGGCGGACACGGAACGTCCATCGGCGGTATCATCGTGGACTCTGGAAAATTCGATTGGGGGAACGGCAAGTTTCCCGTCTTCACCGAACCGTCTCCCGGCTACCACGGTCTGAACTTCAACGAAGTCTTCGGCCCCAACGGCCCGTTCGGTAACATTGCGTTTATCATTCGCGCCCGCGTGGAAGGGTTGCGGGATATGGGCCCCTGCCTCAGCCCGTTTAACGCCTTCTTGCTGTTACAAGGTCTCGAAACCCTCTCCTTACGGGTCGATCGCCACACCCAAAACGCCCTCGCCTTGGCCGAGTGGCTGAACGAACACCCTCAAGTCGAATGGGTGAGCTATCCGGGATTGACCGACCACCCCGATCACGAACGGGCGAAGAAGTACTTCAAGCGCGGCTTCGGTTGCGTGTTGAGTTTCGGCATCAAAGGCGGGATGGAAGCCGGACGCACGTTCATCAACAACGTTCAGCTCGCGTCCCATCTGGCCAACGTCGGCGACGCGAAAACTTTGGTCATTCACCCCGCTTCGACAACACACCAACAACTGGCTGAAGCCGAACAGGAAGCGGCTGGGATTACCCCCGAAATGGTGCGCGTGTCGGTGGGCTTAGAACACATCGACGATATCAAAGCTGACTTCGATCGAGCGTTCGCTAAGGTGAAGTAGGATCGGTGCTTCGTGCCGACCCTCCAGCATCACGATCGTGCGTTCCCTCTCGCTTTTCCTAGACTGGAGCAGGCGAGGGGGACGTTCGGGTTTCGTCCCTAGCCGTCGTTTGCGGTAGCGGAGCGTAGCTCCATCGATTAGAATTTTCAGCAATTCCCCATCGCCAATTTTCGATGAAATACTTGCATCTGATCTCGCCAGACACGCAATTTCAGAAACTCACAGAGCCGTTTGTCCTCGAATCGGGAGACGTGTTAGTTGGGGTCGAGGTGGCGTATCGAACGTGGGGTCAGTTAAACGAAAATGGCGACAACGCAATTCACATTTGTCACGCACTCACGGGAAGTGCTGATGCCGATCTGTGGTGGGGCCCGCTCTTCGGTACGGGGAAAGTGTTTGACGAAGGGCGCGATTTTATTGTTTGCAGTAACGTCCTCGGGAGTTGTTACGGGACGACTGGCCCGACTTCGATCGATGCGGCCACGGGACAGGTCTACGGCCCGAGCTTTCCCTCCATTACCGTGCGCGATATGGTGCGCCTGCAAGCGGCGTTGTTGCAAAATTTGGGCGTGCGGAAGTTGAAAATGGCCATCGGTGGCTCTTTAGGTGGAATGCAGGTGTTGGAGTGGGGCAAGCTCTACCCGGATTTCGTCGAGTCGGTGGTTTCGATCGCTGCCTCCGGACGACATTCGGCTTGGTGTATCGGCCTCAGTGAAGCTCAGCGACAAGCGATCTACGCCGATCCGAACTGGCAGGGGGGACGCTACCGGGAAGATGCACCCCCCGCCCAGGGCTTGGCAACGGCTCGCACGATCGCGATGATTTCTTATCGCGCCTACGGCAGTTTTGAAAAGCGCTTCGGACGGAAGCTTCAACCGACGGGCGAATTTGCGGTTAAGAGCTATCTCAACTATCAAGGGCGAAAATTGGTCGATCGATTTGATGCCAATACGTATTTGACGTTGATCGATGCCATGGACACGCACGACATTTCAGAAGGAACGGGCAATTATTACGACGTTCTGAGATCGATCGTCCAACCCACGCTCGTCGTTGCCATTGACTCCGATCTGCTCTATCCTCCGGTCGAACAGCAAGAACTCACCCAGTTCATGCCCAACGCTCGCCTCGAATGGCTGTATTCGCCCCACGGACACGATGCGTTTCTCATTGACATGGATACGCTGAATCATTTAGTGGTCGATTTCACCCGTTCGATATCGGATTGAATCGGTATTTTTGGATGTTTCTCGGTTGTCCGTTCTCGATCGAAAAGCGCCGATTCAAAAATGAAATGCAACGATCGAGCGTTACATCACCGAACAACAAATCTCGCTCGATCGTGACAAAATAGAAGTGGGGATCGCCCGGTTTGCCGCTCCAATATCCCCAAATGCCAGAGTGTCCTCACTCAAATTTTGACGGGCCATGCCTGAATCTTTATTTGCCGATGCCATGACAAGGCTGGACAAAGCCTTGCAATACGTGTCGATTTCTGACGACGCGATCGAACGCCTCAAATATCCCAAAGCAAGTCTCACGGTCTCGATTCCCGTTCGCCTCGATCGCGGTGACCTCAAGGTGTTTCAAGGTTACCGCGTTCGCTACGACGATACCCGAGGGCCCACGAAAGGTGGCGTTCGCTACCATCCCAACGTCAATCTCGATGAAGTGCAATCTCTCGCGTTTTGGATGACGTTCAAATGTGCTGCCCTCAAGTTACCCTTCGGTGGCGCGAAAGGGGGCATCTCGGTCAATCCGAAAGCGCTCTCTCGGATGGAACTCGAACGACTCAGTCGAGCTTATATCGATGCCATCGCAGACTTTATCGGCCCGGACATCGATATTCCCGCCCCCGATATGTACACGAACCCAACGGTGATGGGGTGGATGATGGATCAGTACAGCATCATCCAGCGCAAGCTCTGTCCGGCGGTGGTGACGGGAAAACCCACTGCGATTGGTGGTAGTCTGGGACGGGAAACAGCAACGGCAACAGGCGCGTTTTTCGTCACGAACGCGATCCTGTCGAAATTCGATCGACCTCCTCAGCAAACCACAGTTGCAATTCAAGGCTTTGGGAATGCGGGATCGGTGTTAGCCGAACTCTTGCACCATGCGGGATACAAAGTCGTCGCCGTCAGCGATTCTAAAGGTGCAATTTACTGTCGTGAAGGACTCGACATTCCCAGCATTCGTCACTATCGCGAAGCTCATAAAGGCATTACAGCGGTTTACTGTGAAGGCACGATTTGCAATATCGCCGAACACGAAATTCTTACCAATGCCGAACTCTTGACCCTCGATGTGGACGTTCTAATTCCCGCAGCCTTGGAAAACCAAATCACGCTGGATAATGCAAACGACATCCGGGCGAAATATATTTTTGAAGTTGCCAACGGGCCGATCGATTCGTCAGCCGATGGCGTTTTGGAACGGCGAGGCATTTATGTCGTTCCTGATATCCTCGTTAACGCAGGCGGTGTCACGGTCAGCTATTTTGAATGGTTGCAAAATCGAAGCGGACTGTATTGGAGCCTGGAAGACGTTCAGCAACGCTTGCAGGCGAAAATGGAGGCGGAAACCGAGTGTATTTGGCAGCAATCTCGCGATCTGTCGGTTTCCCTCCGAACAGCTGCTTACGTCCATGCACTGCAGCGGTTAGGTGAAGCCCTAGAAGCGAAAGGGACGCGCAACTATTTCGTTAAGGGTTAGCTAAAACAGCAAAAGCACCGCGCTCTGGCGTAGCCGAGCGTCGGGATGAATGCGAGCGAGTTGACTGACGATTCCATCCCCGAGTCGAATTCCAAGCGCAGCGTGGAACAGCGGCGGGGTGGATGAGGAAACGAGCAAAAACTGGGTAGAATTGGTATATCTTGGCCCTCCATGTCATAAGCGAAAACCAAGCTAATCGGTACAGGTGGCCAGAAAAAGTATGGGTCTGGGGAACCCGGACTCCTGCCCTTGGAGGCAATGTAAGACCAATAGAACTCCGGAGTTCTGGTGGCTATTGCCAATGAATGGGGAAGCCCGTGCTGCACCGTAGGTCAGTGTCGGGTAGTTCACTCGAACCCCCCCCCGTAGAGCTGTTGCATGCAACGCCTCTACGGGGGCAATTTCCCGTTTCTGTATTTCCCGGTTTAATGCAGCCAACCCCGCAGGCGACTGGCCACTTGGGGACGGCGCAACTTCCGCATGGCAGTGGTTTGAATTTGACGGACGCGCTCCCGCGACAGCTCGAATAAATTGCTGATTTCTTGAAGCGTTTGACGCTCTCCGCCGTCGAGTCCGTACCGTAGGGAAATAATTTCACTTTCTCGTTCGGTTAGGACTTCGTCGAGAACCTGGCGAATCCCTTGACACATGAGATTTTCGGTCACGCGATCGTCTGGGGAAGGATTTTTCGTATCTTCGAGAAGGTCGAGAACTTCGGTGTTATCTTCATCGCCGACGACGTGGTTCAGCGATAAGGAACGTTGACTGATACTTCGCAATTGTTGGAGTTGCTTGAGGGACAAATCCAGTGCGTTAGCCAGTTCGGATTCTGTTGGCTGTCGGTTGAGTTTTTGCCCGAGCGAGCGATAGGTTTTTTTGAGTTTGTTGAGTTTTTCAACGATATGAATGGGCAAACGAATCGTTCGTCCGTCGTTGGCAATCGTGCGCGTAATACCCTGGCGAATCCACCAGTAAGCATAGGTTGAAAACTTGTACCCTTTTTCAGGATCGAATTTTTCCGTGGCGCGGTTCAATCCTAATGCTCCTTCTTGAATGAGATCGAGAAACGGTACGCCGCGATTGAGATATCGTTTGGCGATCGAAACGACTAAACGCAGGTTCGATCGAACCATCTTGCGCTGTGCGATATAACTGCGACGACATTGTCGTTCGAGCTGTTTTTCAGTGAATGCCATTGTCTGGGCGAGTTCTGCGAGGGTTGGCAGTCGCCCTAATGTTTCGGCCAGTTCTCCGCGTTTTTGCCGAATATCGGTGAGTTTGCGAACTTCACGGGCCAGGGTGAGTTCTTCGTCTCGACTGAGCAGCGGATATCTCGCCATTTCTTTGAAAAACGCACCGATCGCATCGTCCGAAGCGTTTTTTTCATACCCAGTGTGTTGAGCTTGGGCGATCGATGCTGTTCGATCGAACTCACCCTCGTCAGAGGTCGATCGTGCTAGAATTTCCGCTGGATTCAACTTCACCCAGAACCCCCTTTGGTGACTTCAGGTTTTTTTAATGAAAGGATAAGTTTTTAAATGCCTTAAATGTTTTGTTTGTTCCTATCATTTATTATAGTTTTTTCGTAAATCTGTGTCAAGCTCGCTGTTTCATTCAAGGCTTTAACCGGTATTACAGCTCGTTAATTTTTCTTTTTTTAGAAGCCGATAAACAATTGTTTGCTAGTATTTATACAGGCAAAAGTCAAAGTATCCGTTTTTTCAAGATCGCCAATTTTACGGTATGAATACTGCTGTATCGCTTCAAAACGTTCGCAAGGTTTACAACAACGTTTCCGTGGTTGACGATTTATCTTTCGAGATCGATCGTGGAGAAATGTTCGGATTGCTCGGCCCGAACGGTGCGGGCAAATCGACTACAATTCGGATGCTGACGACTCTGACAAAACCCACGGAAGGCCACATTCAGGTGGCAGGTTACGATGTCGTGCGCCAAGCTCGATACGCCAAGCAGTGTATTGGTGTGGTTTTACAACAGGTGAGTGTCGATGTCGATCTCACGGTTTGGGAAAATCTGGAGTATCACGGACGATTGCACCATATCCCCAACCCGGAACGACAACGTCGGATCGATCGATGGTTGGAGTACGTCGAACTGGTCGATCGTCGAGACGCACTGGTTAAAACGCTATCGGGTGGGATGAAAAGACGCTTGCAAATCGCTCGCGCCTTACTACACGAACCGCAAATCCTCTTTCTCGACGAGCCAACGGTCGGTCTCGACCCTCAAACGCGACGCCGGCTTTGGGAAATTATCTTAGATCTCAACAAACAAGGCATGACGATGCTCTTGACGACGCACTATATGGAAGAAGTCGAATATTTGTGCGATCGCATCGGCGTCATGGATAACGGGAAACTGATCGAACTCGGAACGCTCCATGAATTTCGGGCTAAACACGGTGAAGGTATTGTCGTCAAGCAAGCCGGAGAACGCCTCGATTATCAGTTCTTCGCAACGGTTGAAGACGCGAATGCCTATCTCGATCGACAGCCGGATAAAACGGGAATGATGGTGAGATCGTCTAACTTAGAAGATATCTTCGTGGAACTCACAGGTCGTCAACTCGACTAAACCGAGTGCTAAAACCGTCTCGGCTGTTTGTGTTGAGGCGGTTTGTCGATCGAAAAAAATTTTGCTCTTCTTCTTTCTTCAACTGGCATCGATCTCGCCGTGTCGACGATCGATTCTGGCTATCGATCGATCGCCACTCCTCGATCCCGACAACTCGGCAACGCGAGCGAGGTCGATCGACCGGAAACCAATTCCACCGAACCGTCCGCGTTCACCTGCCATCCCGTTGCTTCCTGGATGGTGTCAGGTGCTACCACTGGCTCGATCGACGAACTCGACTCCGTTTCCGAAACCACCAACGGCCGCGTATCTCGCCAAAGACGCAGCGGCAGTAATCCTCGGATCGGATCTTCCGGCAATCCGCCCCGCTGCGTGACCACGAACTCGCTTCCCGATCGCAACGCCGCACATCGATCGACCACTAATCCTGAAATATCGATCGGTTCGTTCGGCAATTCGACCAATCCCGATGTGGTTTCAACTTCGGGTTCTCGGATGTCCACCGTCCCGCTAAATGCCGCACCGAGAAGGGAGGTTGCTGTAATATCGCTTTCCGATGTCGTTCGATCGCGAAATGCGGTGCCAAAAATTCCCTGTGACTCGATCGTGACTCGTCCGCCCGAACTGAATTCTGCGTTCGCGCTGATATCGCTATTTTCCAACGCCACGAGCGTATCGGTTTGGATAGAAATATTGCCCCCCGTCGCACTTCCCGTGGCGTTGGTGGTAATGTTGCTGCCTCGGCGCAACTGTAAATTTCGCGATTCGATCGGGATGTTGGCATTATCTCCTTCAACGGTTTGAGCGCTGAGGGTTCCGCCATCGAGTAACAATCGCTCGGCCCGAATATTGAGATCGCCTGTTGTGCCTTGTTGGCGACTACTGACGGAAATTTGCGCCCCGTCGCGAACGGACAATCGATCGGTTTCAATGACAAGAGCGCCCGCATCTTCCACACCGGGAGAACTGGCAAACAATCCACTGATTGCGTTACCTTCGGCATCGGTGACGATCGAGGGAATCGCGCTGCCATCACTTCCGTTGTCGCTCAGGACGTTTCCACCAAGGCCTACGGCTTCGATCGAGTCTGTCGCTCTTACCTCCAAATTGCCACCCACACCGTCACCAAACGTCGCTGTGGAAATTTGCCCGCCATCGCGTAGGCTCAACCGCACCGTTTCGATCGTAATGTTTCCGCCCGATCCCGTGCCGCGAGTGTTGACCTGCGCCCGAATCGTACTGGGAGTGTTGCTGTTGGGGCTGCTTAATTCGATCGATTCCGTCGCCCGAAGCACGATATTTCCACTCCCTCCGAGACTATCTGTTCCCGTGTCGATATTGCCACCATCGATGAGAAAGAGGTGTGGCGTGTTGATGTCGATATAGCCGCCATTTCCTTCGGCGTTAGGACGAACGGCTGCCAGAATTGCACTCGTTCGCGCCCCCGATCTCCCCGACAGCGTGACGGATTCTGTGGTTCGTATCGTGATATTGCCGCTATTTCCCCGACCAAACGTATCGGCGGTGACCACGGCCCCATTGAGAACGGCGAGTTCTCCCGTTTCAACGATAATGCTGCCACCGTCTCCCGTGGCATTCGATCGAACGACACTATCGAGGCGAGTCGGCAAATTCAAGATTTGAGCCAGTTCGATTCGATCTCGCACGCGAACGTCTAACTGTCCGCCATTTCCAACACCATCGGTCACTGCCGAAATATTACTTCCGCGAACCGTCAACTGATTGGCGTTAATGCGAACCAATCCCCCATGTCCCGCACCGAAGGTATCGCTAGAAATCTGAGCGCCTCCTTCGACTTGCAACTCGGGTGTTTCGATGTGGATGTTTCCGCCGTTCCCCGTTGCATTCGATAAGACCGATGAAAACAGACCGATTGGCATATTGGCGGGTGTATCGGGCATGGGATTTTGCGGATTTCCCGGCCGGCTTCCCATCATGGGAGGCGCTCCCATTCCTCCGGACGATCGATCCATCTGGGAGGTTAGCACGACGTTCTCGCGCGATCGAACCGTGATATGACCCGCATCGCCGCGACCCCTTGTTGCTACGGAAACGGCCGAATCGCTCAAAAATACGGAATCCGCCTCGATCGAAATATCGCCACCCATCCCCAACGAGTTCTCGGAGACTTGGTTGACAATTTTGCTATTTTGTGATACCGAAAATCGCCCTGTTGCACGAATGTCAATATCGCCAGCGCTCGCACCCGGAACACCGCGTTCTTCGACAATTCCCGCCTGTAACGCACTGGCTTCTAAACTGACGTTGCGAGCTTCGATCGAAATCTGTCCATCGCGATCGTCGCGAACGTCAATTTGCGCTCCGTCCAGTAACGTTACATCTGCTCGATCGACACCTTCGTCGAACCTCACCACCATCGATCGATCGTTCAACGCCACCGTTCCCATATCTGCTAATCCACCGAGTTCGATCGATCCCCCCGGAACTTCGATCGTCGTTCCGTTGAGAAGAACGTTTCCTCCAAGTAGAGAAAGGGTTCGATTGTGTTCCAACCTCAACAGCGCCTGTTGGAGTTGAATGGAAGCCGGCGAACGACCGTATTGCAATCCCACGGGGACGTTCACTGACAGTAACGGCGTTTGAGGCTCGATCGCACTAAACATCGCACCATCATCGAACTGTAACGCATTCGCCGTACTCACCCACAGCGAACCGCCAATATCGAGGCTTGCGTTGGCGCCAAAAATCCAACCTCGAGGATTAATCAGAAATAAATTCGCATTTCCGTTGGCTTGGAGGAGTCCGTCGATTTCTGAAACGCGCCCACCGGTTACGCGAGTAATAATGTTGTCGATCGAAGTTGCATTATCGAACCGAGCGGTTTCTCCCGTGCGCACGTTAAAGTCTTCAAAACTGTGAAACAAATTGGTTCCGGCTTCTGTTCCCCCAGTAATATTGAGGATTTCACCGACTCGATCGATCCTCGAAGCATTGGGCAACGTATCATCGGGAACGATTTGAGCTGCGATCTGAGCGGGAAACACGGCCACTGTCGCGAGAGTGGCAAAAGCAGTCGAGAACGAACGAAGCCGAGCGCACATGGAATTTACAATTGGCGATTTTGAGAAATCGTAATGAGGTCGATATGACTATCTTAGCTATCTCGCAATATCGCTCGTGGTGAGAGTGGAAGATAACTTGAGGATGAGTGACGAGAGAAGTGTTATTCGAGCGAGCGTAAATATCTCCTCACCCACAACGGGTGACGGGTGACGGGTGACGGGTAACGGGTAACTGTTACCGCGTTTTCAGCACAAAAAACTGATGGAGACTTCCCCCCACCAGTTGTATCGTTCGTTTCGATCGAGCTTTAAACCAGACTTCGATCGCTGAGAATTTCGTAACCGTCTTCCGTTACTAAAACCGTATGCTCGAACTGCGCCGATAGGGAATTATCCACCGTTACAGCCGTCCACTTATCCGATAGAATGCGCGTGTGTTTCGAGCCAGCGTTGAGAATCGGCTCGATGGCCAAGGTCATCCCCGCCCGCAGTTTGACGTTCGGCATTTCGCGGGTGCGGAAATTAAACACGGACGGTTCTTCGTGGAGGTTGCGGCCGACCCCGTGTCCCGTAAACTCTTCAACGACGCTAAATCCGTTGGCTTCGACGTGGTCTTGAATCGCGCCTGCTAAATCGAGCAGGTACGCCCCAGCTTTCACTTGTTCGATACCTTTATATAAGGCTTCTTCCGCCACGCGAACTAACTTTGCAGCTTCGGGTGAAACTTGTCCGACTGCAATCGTCAGACAAGAGTCGCCGTGGAAACCTTGGAAAAACGCTCCCGTATCGACCTTTAACACGTCGCCTTCTTGAATAACCCGTTTTTTGTTGGGGATACCGTGGACGACTTCATTGTTCAGACTGGCACAAATCGAAGCAGGAAAGCCATGATACCCTTTAAAACTGGGTTTAGCACCCATTTCTCGAATGCGTTTTTCAGCGTGAGCGTCGAGATCGGCAGTCGTCATCCCCGGTTGGGTCATCTCTGAGATTTCTTTGAGAACAGTGGCAACGATCTTCGCCGACTGTCGCATAATCTCGATTTCGCGTTTCGATTTGATTTCAATGCGACGACGTTCTTTCTTCAAACCGGGAAGCTGCGATTTTTTTTGGGTTTTGGGTTTTTGAGCTGAAGTCGCTAGTAAATCGCTAAAAATATTCATGGGGATGCTTTCGAGTGCCTATCGATTGTTGATGGGAGAGTCCTACCACCGACCGCTCACGGCGAATGTAACTGCGAAAAGTTATCAATGCAATCGGAATCGGTCAACTGGGTACAGTTCGATCGAGTCGTTCGCTCAGACGCGGTCTTTATTTAAGTTAACAGATTCGACTCGATCGAGCCGAATCTCGTAGCTACGCAGACTGTTGGGGTGCGACGATGCGAATTCTTCCTGTCATGCCAGCTTCGGTGTGGCCGGGGATCGTACATCGAAGGTTGTAGGTTCCCGGTTTTTCGGGGACGAACACCCATTCGGCTTCGGCCCCCGGTTTGAGTTCCAACTCGTGAATTGCCCCTTTAATCTCGACGTTCCCAGCTTCGACTTTGCGCGTCCAACTGGCATCGGCAAAGTCTTTTGCGGTGAAGTAATGCTTTTGAGGGCTGGGGTTGTTTAACAGGAGTTTGTAGGTGCGTCCGGCCGCAAACTCAAAGGAATTGGGGAAAAATTTGAGTTCGTTGGCAGCGTTTCCCAAGCTCACTCGGACTTCCGTGGCCTTGACGCGGGCGATCGAGGTGGGTAAATCGAACTCAGCCGCCATGACCTGACCGGTATTGAAGAGGTTGACGGCAACAGCGAGGACAAGAACGACGATCGATTGGGCGATCGAGCATAAATACGATACGGTCACGAACGTATTCTCCATACTCATATCGGGTTTGCGATCCATTGTCGCACTCGATCGAGCAGAGCGGTACGGAATTTGCGATCTTGAATCCTCGGATACACATACAAAGCTTCGGTATTTTTACCTGTGCTTCTGCGTGCGATCGCCGATATTTGAGACACATACTTTTGCTGATTTTGAGGTGTACGTTCTCGCGGTTGACAGCCGTTGAAGCGAACGATATAAAATTGAAGCAGCACCAAGAAAAATCGAACTTTTGTTAAGTCGGCTACTTTTTAAGTCTATGGTTTATGTCAAAAAATAAACAAAGACTCAAAATCGTTAATATCTTATGACAATTCTTCACGTCTACAGACTGGCTTATATTTCCGATCGTCTATTGAGTGGCATTTTGCAATTTTTTGTCAAAAATATTTGAGTCGTGTATTGGCGTTCTCTGGAGTTTTACATTTTTTTTACGTATAAACTTCCCAGAACCGTCTGAAATTGCCTAAAATCCTACATATAGGGGATTCAATGCGCTCAAAATTCATCTATTCATTCACTCGTTTGTTAAATATCAATTCAATCCAATTTGAATTCACGATGCGGATTGTCAGGCTAACTTCAAAGCGTCGATCTGCTGAATCCTAGGATCGTTCGTAAACACTCTTAAACGTAAATGCCAACCCCCTACAGCATAAAAATCTACGGTAAGAATTCCCATGAATACTCAACGGTTGACTCCATCTCATATCGACGAACTCCTCAGTCGTCCGATCGAACTCTCCGACGAAAAAATTTTAATTATTGACGATTCGCCGTACCTGCTTGCGGCCATGCTGCGGAAATATGGATACGACGTGCATAGCACCACCGACAGCACTCAGGCGTGCCAAATCGCAGCCGATCTCGACCCTGATTTAATTTTGCTCGACATTATCATGCCGGAAACGAGCGGCTACGAAGTTTGCGAAAAGCTCAAAGCTACGGCGGAAACCCGAAACATTCCCGTAATTTTCATCAGCGCCCGCCAAGAGGCGATCGATCGAATCAAAGCGTTCCAAGCGGGCGGTGCGGACTATATCTGCAAACAATTCCAATTCGCTGAAGCTCTCGTCAGAATCGAGAACCAACTCAAACAGCGACGACTGCAAAAACAACTTCAAGCCTCCGAAGCCACCGCCCGCGAAAAATCGCAACTCCTCACCCAAGTACTTCAGCAAGTCCAGCAAACCCAGTCGCAACTGGTGCAACAGGCCAAAATGTCGAGTATCGGGCAACTCGTGGCAGGGGTTGCCCACGAAATCAACAATCCCGTCAACTTTATCTACGGAAATTTGACCCATCTTTCCGAATATACCAACAGTCTCATGGACTTGCTGCAACTGTACCAACAGGCGTTACCCGCATCGTCGCCAGACATTGAAGCAACCATCGAAGAAATCGATCTCGACTTTATTCAAGGGGACTTACCGAAGCTTGTGGATTCGATGCGAGTCGGTACTGAACGCATTCAACAAATCGTTCGATCGTTGCGAAATTTCTCGCATCTCGACCAAGCCGAGGTGAAAGCCGTCGATCTTCACGAAGGTCTCGACAACACGCTCACAATTCTCCAACACCGCCTCAAAGCCAAGTTCGATCGAGCGGAAATTCAATTGAGTAAGTCTTACGGCCAGATCCCCAAAATCGAGTGTCACGCCGGACAACTCAACCAAGTGTTTACGAACGTTTTCGCCAATGCCATCGATGCCCTAGAAGAACGCCGTCGCTTGTCTCTGCGCTCTCCTTCACAGCCCCACCTCCTACCCACCATTTCTATTGAAACCTATCTCAAAGAAAACGATCGAGTTTGTATCGTCATTGCCGATAACGGAACGGGGATGTCTGAAGTCGTGCGTCAGCAAATGTTCGACCCGTTCTTCACCACCAAAGATATCGGTGTGGGAACGGGTTTAGGAATGTCGATTAGCTATCAAATCGTCGTCGAAAAACACGGGGGCAACATTCACTGTGATTCCCTTCCCGGGAAAGGTACGACCTTTACTATTGAAATTCCCATCAAGGTGGTCGAGGCACGCAAACCGTTGGCTGTGGCTCTCCAAGAAGCCTGTTAACGGGAAATTTCAGCCGTTCGGCGAATAAATTCCAATGGCAATCCATCGCTATCGGCGACAAACGCCACGTCGTAAACTGTGTTGCCAATCTGTTGTTGCTGAGGTTCTAGGAGAATCCGAAGTGGACGGACTGCTTCGGGGTTTTCCTGTGAGGCTAACTCAAAGCGCGTTTTCAGCGCATCGAGCCAGGCGGGGAGATCCTCAGTCGTGTCTGTTAAGTCAAAAGACAGGTGGTAATACCCGACGTAGTGTTCGTCGGAAAACGCATCTGGGGCAGGTTTCGGTTCGGGAATTTGAATCAGTTCGATTCGGCCGTTCAGTCCTTCCATCCAACAGGCGAGGGTGTAACCTGTCGTAAACCGTTCGCAGACGGTAAAACCGAGCAGTTCGTAAAATGCAATCGCCCGGTGAATGTCAGCAGTGCAAATCGAAACGTGATGCATAACTCAGTTACCCGTCACCAGTTACCCGTTATCAGTTACCAGTGAAAACGGTTTTCAGCTCGTCGGTTATCGATTGTCTCCGTTGCCCCCCATTTCGCTGCTTCGTTATTCAAACAGACGAAAATAGGGATAGCGGACGGGAACGCCCGGTTCCTTTTCGAGATCGAAATTAATCACTGCCCAACAGGGATCGTCTTCTGGGGTCGGGCTGAATTCCACAGGAAGACCGTAGAGTTTGGGAGGTGGCGCGTCCGATCGATCCCGCCACGAGTTACTGCGCTCGAGATACGCACCAATGAGTTCCTTGTAGCGTTGAGCGACGATCACCCGAGTGGCTCGATAGCCTTGGGTGTAAAGTCGATCGAGCGCTTCGTGAATTTCAAAGCGAATGCCATCGGGGTGGGTGTGTTGTCGATACCATTCCCCATCCCACATTCGCCAATGTCGGTTCGATTGTAAGTGGACGAGTTCTCCCGTTTTCGGGTCAGCCTCGAACGCACCGTGACGCGGACAGAGGTAGGTATCTGTCAGCGTAAGGGCGGGAATGGTCTGCCGACAGTGAGGACACTTAATTTCCGGTCCGAAGATAGGATACTGAGAGCTTGGATCGGTGGGAAAGTCCATCTAAAGGGTCGCTCGAATCGACTGCCCACTAGAACGAGTCGCTTTCAGAAAACGGCGATCTGTCCCAGTGTATTCTTTATTTTAACGTGTCTATCGAAATCGAAATCGATAGGACATCGTGAAACGATTGAATTTTCTCAACACGATGGCTACATCCCCCTATTGGCAATCTGTCGATCTGTCTCATGCAGCATTTGTCGCACCGAACGCCACCGTTCTCGGCAACGTGCGGGTCTGTGAAGGTGCGAGTCTTTGGTATAACGCGGTGCTTCGTGGCGATGTCGTCGAGATCGAGATCGGGCGCTGTTCGAACGTGCAAGACGGTGCTGTTTTACACGGCGATCCCGGCGAACCGCTGGTCTTAGAAGAGTACGTCACGGTGGGACACGCGGCTGTCATTCATAGCGCCCATATCGAGCGGGGATCGCTGATTGGCATCGGCGCGATCGTTCTCAATGGCGTGCGCGTCGGGGCCGGCAGTATTATCGGTGCGGGGGCGTTGGTGACGAAAGATATTCCAGCTCGATCGTTAGTGGTGGGGGTTCCCGGTAAGATCGTGCGTCCGGTTTCTGAGGAGGAAGCCGCCGATCTGATCGAACACGCTCGCAAGTACGAACGTCTTGCAAGGGTTCACGCAGGAACGGGAACAAATTTAGGCTTTAGCACAAATCCGTAATTTCGGCATCTATCGGGGCATCTAAAGATATAATGAATTCCTGAAGAGAACCGTTTAATAATTTTTTACAACAGGAGATCGTCTAATGATTGATTGGCGTTTACTGGTCGTTCTCGCCCCGATTGCGATCGCTCTGGGTTGGGCGTTGTTCAACATCGCTCAAGCCGCTTTGGGGCAAATTCAAAACTATCTGAACAAACAATCATAGAGTAGATTATTGCACTCAAGTCCTCCCCAAAACGGGGCGACTGCGTCCGTACAACCCCCCGATGACTGAGTTCCCGGGGAGGCGAGATGAGTGAGAACAGGGTCGTTCGATCGTGGGCGGGATAATCCCGCCCTAACTGTAGAAAATAAAAAGAAAAAAGGGGAGAGAAATCAACTCGATCGACTGGATCTTTGAAACAGGCGAAACGTGCTTTCAATGTTTTCAAAAAACGAACCGTCAAACCGTCGACTAGATTTTTCGTTCCACCACCTGAGTCACACCGAGCCATTGCCCAGTCGAATCGTAGCTGCGAATCAAGCGATAGCGCAGATTTTCTTCAACCAACCATCCCGCTTCCAAGAAAAACGGCGTTTGTCGGGGGATCGTTAGCGGTACGTTACAGGACGCACCGTCTGGAAGTAACAAAACGGCAATTTGAGTCTTTCCACTATCAAATAGAATTCGCGCTCCATCGACTCGTCCCGTGGAAGAAAACGCGAAGGAGTCGGTTTGCGTGTGTTGTGTTAACGTGTCTCCGTCTAAGCGAATCGATAGGCGACTGGAAAATCTTTCAGGCTCACGGTAGTCGGGATATTGAGTCGTGACCCTCCCCTCCCAATCGCCGACGAGTCGATCGACCGTTAGGTGTGGAAATTCCTCAGCCTGACTTCCCTCGCGAAACTCTCGAATCAACGTTAAGCTCGAAAAATTGCTCGAAGTATCGAAGAGTTGCACCAAACGCAGTCTTCGATCGCCGTGAATCGATCCCAATTCCACCCCGAACTCAGAAACGGGGGAAAACTGCATCGAACCGATCGAAAACGCTCCATCCTCGAAGAACAGAATATTGCGTCCCAACGTCCGATACTCCAACACCAACGGGGGTGGTTCCGGATCGTTCTCGGGATACTTAAAGACCTGTTGTTTGACGAGCTTGTTATTTTCTAACCCTTCAAACGTTACTAGGGTTGGCGTATCGCTGACGAGATCGCCGCTGGGAGAAATCCGCGTGAACGAACCTCGCCAAGCCCCGAGATTGCGAAGAAAACTTTGCCATTGTGAAGTCATATTAAGAAGCCAATTCGTATATTTTTAAATTACAGAACGAGAGGGGTAAAAAGGCAATTGGTTATAGATAAGATGTAATGATAAGTAGCCCCAGAGAAAAAAAGAGGCTCATGTACAGGATAGTTTCGTCTGACGCTGGTTGACCTATCCTACCTCATGTCGGTTACGTTCTCCTCGGGCTTGAAGCCCGACGGTCACGTGGCCGGCCAATTCTAACTCCGATTCAAATATCTGACCGAGCTATCGATCGCGCTTGAGATGCTTCCACTCCAACTCAATGGAGTTCATCTCGGGGTAGTGGTCAAAACGTAGTGATGTCAAGACTGAACTTGTATGCATTCATGGTAATGATGAAGAAAAGTCAAGATCGCCCCGATGTGATTTGCTGATTTTTCAGAAAACGCGAAATTTTTTAGAACAAATTTTGCAATTTGTTGACGAAGCGTGTTTTTAGATCTCTCAAAACGAGATGTTTTTTTGTTTATTTTTTGACTTTCTTGACTCTTTTCGAGAAAAAAATTGTCATAAATTTACCATAAATCTGTATAAGAAGCTGTACGTAGTCGCTCGACAGGAGGGGGGAATCTCTAGAGCTATTGAGCCATATCTCAACCTCGATCGGTTAGCCCTGCTACGCATTTTAACTAGAGTCGTTAACTAGACTCGCTATAGCCCCTTTTGTTTGGCGCGATCGACTTAATATATTTTCACAAACCAGTTCAATTAGTTATATAAGTTTTGTATACTTCAAGTCAAATTTACCCCATTCTCATGCCATACTAAAAGGGTTGAATTCAGGTTTCCCTACACATCGTTTAGAGTGCTATCCACTAGAACAACCCTGAAATCATGGCATTTAACTTTCATAAAACATCTCTTAATCAATTATTGCTCTTAGCAAGTGTGTCGAGTCTCCAGCTCTTGGTTTGCGAACTTTTATCTCTAAATCCCGCCTCGACCCAAATCGTTCCCGACAATACCTTGCCTGTTCCTTCTCAGGTGACCGTTGACGGAAATCTTCACACCATTGAAGGAGGAACTGAAGCTGGAAGCAGCCTCTTTCACTCCTTTGAAAGCTTTTCCGTTCCCACGGGAGCTGAAGCGTTTTTCAACAACGCCACAACAATTGAAAACATTCTCACCCGCGTCACGGGAGGCAACCTTTCCAACATCGACGGATTGATTCGCGCCAACGGCACGGCGAACTTATTTCTCATCAATCCCAACGGCATTCAATTCGGAGCGAATGCGAGTTTAAATATTGGCGGTTCTTTTCTCAGTAGTACAGCCGATCGCGTTTTGTTTGAAGATGGCAGCTTCTTTAGTGCCACGGAACCTAACGCACCACCTTTATTGACGCTCAACATTCCGATTGGTTTGCAAATGGGAGCCAATCCCGGAGCCATTCAAGTCAACGGTTCCGGACATCAACTCATCTTCGATATCCCCACCTTTGCCTTTATTCGCGACAATCGCCCGGCGGGATTGCAGGTGCCATCCGGTCAAACCCTCGCTCTGATTGGTGGCAACATTTCCCTCAACGGAGGTAACCTCACCGCAGCAGGAGGACGCATCGAACTCGGCAGCGTTGCCGAACCCTCAACCGTTTCCCTTATTTCTACTTCAGATGGATTTACCTTCGGATATGACGACATTACCAACTTTGGCGATATCCGACTCTCCCAAGCCGCATCAGTGGAAGCCAGTGGAGCGGGTGGAGGTAACATCCAACTTCAGGGACGGCAGATTTCTCTTACGGAAACCTCGATCGTTTTAGCGGATACCCTCGGCGCAGAAAATGGCGGATTGTTTGCAATCCGAGCTTCCGAGTCACTTACACTCCTCGATAGCAATTTCCCAATTTTTCCAACAGGATTTTCTAGCCAAGTTGCGTTGGGAGCCACTGGGAATGGTGGAAATCTCACGATCGAGACTCCGCGATTCACCCTTAGCGATGCCGCCCTCGTTCAAACGATTACATCGGGCCTTGGAGATAGCGGCGATATAACGATCGATACTGAATATCTATCACTCCTCACGGGAGGCCAAATTTTAACTTCAACAACTGGCACTGGCAATGCAGGAACTTTAACCGTCCGAGCGTCTGAGGTCGTGGAAATCAGAGGAACCATCGGGGATTTTATTTCCAGTGGCTTGTTAACATCTGTGGAGCGCCAACAAGCGACTGGGAATGGTGGCAATTTAAGTCTCGAAACCAATCTTCTGCAAGTTGTGGATGGGGGGAAGATATCAGCCAATACCTTAGCCGGTGGGGATGGGGGAAATATCTCAATCCAGGCAACTGAAGTAGAAGTGAGTGGGGTCTTTATCAACTTCAACGGATCGATTAGTGGGCTGGCGGTGAACGTCAGCGAGACTTCGACAGGAGAGGGGGGCAGTTTAGTTGTCAATGCCGATCGTCTGCGAGTCTCGAATGGAGGACAGGTGACAGCAGAAACGCTAGGAATGGGTAATGCGGGAAATATTACCTTAAATGTTAACGATATTGAGGTTGAGGGCGTTTCTGAGGACGGTCAGTTTTCCAGCAGTATTACTGCACGCTCTCAAACAGATTTTGCTGCGGGTTCGGTGAATATTACCAGCGATCGCGTCAGCGTTGGAAACGGAGCGGAAATTAATGTCAGTTCTCAAGGTTTGGGGGATTCCGGCAACCTCAATGTTACCGCTCGCAACATTTCTCTCGATAATGGCGGTCGCTTGCGCGCCGAAGTCAATGGGGGATCTCGGGGAAACATTAACCTCAACGTCGGCCATGCTTTAGTGTTGCAGCAAGATAGCTCCATTGCTGCCAATGCGACCGGTACTTCCACGGGTGGAAACATTAACATCGATACGAGCGTCCTGGCTGCCTTGCAAAATAGCCGCATCAATGCGGATGCCGTTCGAGGAGCGGGCGGTAATATTTTCATTACCACCGAGGGCATTTTTGTCTCTTCCAACAGTCAAATTACTGCCAGTTCTCAACTGGGGGTAGACGGTATCGTTGCCATTACCGAACCGGAGGTCGATACCAGTTCGGCAGTCGTGTCGTTAAACAGCACTCCCGTCGATCCCGCAAATCAGGTCGTTTCAGCGTGTGAAACGGCAGCTAATAACACCTTTATCGTCACGGGAAACGGCGGTTTACCCCCCGATCCGACGCAAATTCTGCGAGGTCAAACGATTTGGGTCGATACTCGATTGACCAGCATTCACGATCGATCTCGAAGCAGCGCAGAACCCTCCCCCTCTCCTGAAAGCGAAAGTGCTACACCGCCACGACTGCTAGAAGCGAGCAATTGGCAGGTTCGAGATGACGGAACGGTGGAGTTAGTGGCCGTGCCACAAAATCTAGTGGGGAACCGTTGGCTCGATCGATCTCGTTGCTATCCCACCCCTTAACTCAACTTCACCGCAGGAGTATCGTCAAGCCAGGTATGTGACATCCTCCCGACGCTGACCCTACGGGTACAGCGCGGGCTTCCCAACCTCACGATTGGATATTCCTGCCCCACGCCACTTATCTAGGCCATAGACCCCCGACAGACCGACGCTCGACTCGAATGATGCCGAACTCGGTTCGGCATCCGCTCGCTCGACTTGACAGGCGGTTTCCGTTCCCCAGAGTCCCTGGGCTACTGCATTCTCTAGTCCACGATGCAATACCATCTCTGCTGCTGCATGGTCACGATGCGTTCGATACCCACACTCAGGACAGTGATGCTCTCTGACCTCCAATCCTTTGGTGACAGTGGCAAGGCAATTAGGACAGGTTTGGCTGGTGCCGTTGGGGTTGACCTTAGCAAAGTACACCCCCCGCTTCCAGCACACCCATTCTGTCAGATACAGAAATTGTCCGAAGGCAGCATCTACACAATCCTTTCGCAGCATTCCCCGTGTCAACCCTTTGACGTTGAGGTCTTCCGCAAAGATGGTTTGCGCTTGGTCGCAAAGCTTGTGGGCAGTTTTCAAGTGAAAGTCTTGGCGACGGTTGGCAATGCGATGGTGCAGTCTGGACACTTCGATTTGCGCCTTCTCCCAATTTTTAGATCCCTTTTGTTTTCGTACCGCTCTGCGTTGCAGCAATTTCAGCTTGCGTTGCATCGACTTGAAAAATTTAGGACGCTCCTGGAAACTGCCATCCGAAGCTGTCAAGAATCGCTCCAATCCCAGGTCAATTCCAATCGCCCGACCATGAACCGGAGCATCGGGAACCAACACACTCGATTCAATCGTGACAACAACGTACCATTGCGTTCCTCTCACCTTGGACAACACCCTAACCTGCTTGACCTTGAACCCTTCGGGGATGGGGCGATGCAGGTTGATGGACACTTCTCCTATTTTTGGCAGCTTGATAGCGTTGCCGTTGATAGGATTGACCTTGAACTGGGGAAATACAAAGGATTTGAATTGACCAAACCTTTTGAAGCGCGGGAATCCATGCCCCCGTTTCTGAAACGCTTCCCAGGTATCGTGCAGTCTACGAATCGTAGTTTGCAACACCTGAGAATGCACCTTGCCTAAATGCGGGAATTGTTTCTTAGCCTTGGGCAGATTGTTTTGCTGACGATGGTAGGACGGAAACGGCTCATTGGCGGGAATGATGTATTCCTTCTCCAGCGAGCACCTGTCTACCAAACACTTACGCGAAGCAACCCAGTCTTTGAGTTCGCGCAAAGCGTAGTTATATACGCCTCTGCACGTCTCAAGCCACTCCAGCAGTTCAGTCTGCTGCACGGCATCTGGATAGATTCTGTATCGGTAGTTCATCGTCAGCATGGCGCCTTTTTACTCTGAATAAAGCGCAGTGGTAAATGATTGCTTCGGGGGCATCGAACCCCACTCAGCAATCGGCGAGACTCCATGTATCCCGACGCTGATGCTTCGCATACAGCGCGGGACTTATGTTCTCGCGCTCTTAGGAGTTAACCTCAATCAATCTTCAACGGTGATGCGGAGAAACGGCAGCTCGTCGGAAACTCAATCTTGACACGATCGTTTCCTGGGGAATCTGGCGGATCGAGGTTGGCGATCGCGCGTCCGGTGTCGGTGTTGTTGAGAGGTTTGACAGTTCGATCTCCCCCACCCTGCGCCACGATACGATCTCCGTCGAAATCAACCTCTGTGGCGGTATTTTTGGCACTCCTGCCAAAGAACCGATTCCCCAGAGGACACTCGATCGAGCATTTGACGAGCGATGCAGTTGTTCGATCTCCATCAAACGCCAAGCCAGACGGGGAACGACATCGCTCGTCGTGTTACCCTGTCGGGAAAGGAGGAGTGAGGAGGTGACGATGAAGACAAACCGTCAAAATCTAACGGTTCTCACGGCTTGCAGCTCGTGGTTTGCGACTCACAGCACGAGGCTTTTGGCGCTGGTGTTGGTGTGGATGCTGGCCCTCGCACCCGTCGTATATGCGGCAGATTTGTCAAACGCCAATTGGCCAAAAAACAACGGGTCAAACGGCGAAGCGATTTTCGAGCAGTACTGTGTCGGGTGTCACGTCAACGGTGGAAATATCATCCGACGGGGCAAAAATCTCAAATTGAAAGCGTTGCGCCGCTACGGACGCGATACCCCCGAAGCCATCGCCGATCTCGTGAAGAATGGAAAGAATAATATGTCTGCTTACGGCGATCGACTCAGCGACGAGGACATAGCAGACGTCACAGCTTACGTCCTCGATCGAGCAGCCGAGAATTGGCGGTAGTTATTTTTTGGGTTTCGGTTTCTGGCGTTGGAGTTTCTCTTCAGCCTCTACGGCACCGTTAGACATGACCAATCCGCTCCCCAAGAGAATCAAAGCCGCAAAGCCTACAACCACCCAGTCCATCCATGCTGGAATTTCCATGTCGATCCTTCTATTAAACGGTTCGTTGGCTTTGAGCTTACCGCAATTTTTCCGAACGGGTTCGGGAACCGGGTGTTTGTCGGCAGGGGTCAGACGCTCGAACGCTAAACAGGCTACAATTTAAGCATACTTTAAGAAAGTTTACAGTTTAGAGTAGTCAAACCTATACGTCCGTGGAATCGCCTCAACCCAACGCCTCCAATTCCTTTAAGTTCGACTCGATCGAAGCTGCCCTAGCCGACTTACGAGCTGGCAAGTGTATTGTCGTCGTCGATGATGAAAACCGCGAAAACGAAGGAGATGTCATCTGTGCGGCTC
Source organism: Geitlerinema sp. BBD 1991-9 (assembly GCA_001657325.1). Classification (GTDB taxonomy): domain Bacteria; phylum Cyanobacteriota; class Cyanobacteriia; order Cyanobacteriales; family Geitlerinemataceae; genus Geitlerinema. The sequence goes on from LWRO01000028.1 coordinate 46,654, forward strand.
AGTTCACAACTGCCGAAATCGTCAACTTCATGGCAGTCGAAGCCCGAGGTCTCATCTGTCTGGCCATGACGGGGGAACGTCTCGACGAACTCGATTTACCCCTGATGGTCACACGCAACACCGCCGCCGACCAAACCGCCTTTACCGTCAGCATCGACGCAGCACCTCACCTCGGGGTCACGACAGGGATTTCCGCCGAAGATCGCGCTCGCACGATCTTGGCGACGACCGATTCCCATACTAAACCCGAAGATCTACGCCGTCCCGGTCACATTTTCCCCCTACGTGCCAAACAGGGAGGTGTTCTCAAACGCGCCGGACACACGGAAGCCGGGGTCGATCTCGCGCGGTTGGCGGGACTTTACCCGGCCGGTGTCATCTGCGAAATCCAAAACCCCGACGGGACGATGGCGCGGTTGCCCGAATTGATCGAGTACGCTCAAACCCACAATCTCAAACTCATCAGCATTGCCGATTTAATTAGTTACCGCCTGCAAAACGAGCGGTTCGTCAAGCGGGAAACTGTGGCCGCGTTACCGTCGCAGTTCGGAAACTTCCAGGTTTACGCCTATCGCAACCTACTCGACAATGCCGAACACCTCGCCATCGTCAAAGGCAATCCCGAGGAATTCAGAGATCGACCGGTTTTAGTGCGCGTTCACTCTGAATGTTTGACGGGAGATGCTTTAGGCTCGTTGCGCTGCGACTGTCGGATGCAACTGCAAGCAGCGTTGAAAACTATCGAACAGCGAGGAGAAGGGATTGTGTTGTACCTGCGCCAAGAGGGGCGGGGTATTGGTCTGATCAACAAACTTAAAGCCTATTCTTTACAGGATATGGGATTAGATACCGTGGAAGCCAACGAGCGCCTCGGCTTTCCCCCCGACTTGCGCAACTATGGAGTTGGCGCGCAAATGCTTAACGATTTAGGGGTGAAGCAGATTTGCCTGTTGACGAACAACCCCCGCAAGATCGCTGGGTTGCGCGGATACGGTATCGAAGTGGTCGATCGAGTGCCGTTACTCATCGAAGCCAACGATTACAACTCCGTCTATCTGGCCACGAAAGCCAAGAAACTCGGTCATATGCTGTTGCAAACCTACCTCGTGACGGTGGCGATGCACTTACAGGACGAACCGCTGGCGGCCGAGGCTCGTTCTGAGTTACTCGAAGATCTGCGAGAGTTGGCGCAGGCCCAGCATTTACTGGTACAGGAAGAAACGCGACCAGTGACGGTGGCTTTATTCGGACAACCGGCGATGACCGTTCATCTCGGGTTCGACCAACCCCATCTCGCGCAGTCGGAATGGTACGAAGACTGTAGTCATCCTTACGTGAAGGCGGTTGCTTATTTGTTAGATCGCTTGGCAACTTGGGAGCGCGTTAAATATATCGAATTTCTCATCTCCCCTGGCGTTGACCCGATGACGAACCTCAAAGGCGAACTCGCTCGTCGTGTTCTCAAACCTGGGGAGTTACCGTCTAAGATCTGTTCGCGTCTGGCGACACAGAACATTTACCGAGTCGATCGAGCGTTAAACGTCCAAAACCATCCCGACCTTTAAAGTGCAATCGCCAAAGGCTAGAGGTTCGATCGAAGTTCCTGGGTCGAAGGTTTGTTTGGCTCGGTAGCCGTTTTCGCTAGAGCAGCGCTACAAAAGTGCTGGGTGCGTTACGAGGAAATCTCAGGAACGGGATTTCAAACCCATTTTTCGTCCGCGTCACACACCCGACCATTACTTCTGTACCGACGCTCTAGCGGGAGCATTCCGAGTTCGGCCCTGCGGGTGTACAGCGAAAATTGGTTGGCTTTTACCGTTTGGCGATCTCCGATCGCCAAGTCGCCTTGTCTCGAAAACCTCAGAAACCCCTGGATTACCATTAATTATTCCGCAAATTGTCAATTTCTACAGTCTGTCGGTCGAACGATCGACGTACCTTAACGTCACTCCCCGTCCCCCCGGTATTCTTAACGTTGACGACTTTCTTCAGCAAGTCGTACCAGAAGGCCGAACCCATGGAAATTGCAATCCCCGTCACGAACCAGCCAAACGCCCGACGTAAGTATGGCATGGGACTCCTGAATTTAAACTGTGTATTGGGAACAGCGAAGGTCTGAACGTCATCGGGAATTTGCTGCTGTTTGATTTCCTCCGACCACCCCAAGGGCAGTGACATCTCGCGGAGTTCCTGTCGGACGTTCTCTTTCACCGCCGCGAGACTCGGATCGCGCTCCAATTGAGTTTTGGCGTAATCCGTGACAGTATCGCGCAAAATTTGATTGTTCGACAAACTATCCACCATAAACAGCGTGTCGGTATTCGTCACCACAGCGACCACAAAACCAATAGCAATTGCAATTCCCCTGGCGTTGCGTCGGTACACACCTTGAGCGCGAGTCATAGAGGCATCAAACCAACGCTCGATTTCGTTTTGTAAGTCTTGCAACTCCTCTTCGAGATCGTGTTTTTGCGATTTGATGCGACCGCTGAGGGCGCTCAAACTTTGCTGTACGGGAGCGGGCAAGTCGGGCAAACTATCGATGATTTGTGCGAATTTTTGATAGGTGGGACTGTTTTTGTCGCGAACGGCATTTTCCAATTCTTGATAGATTTTTGGCTTGTTTTGAATCAGATCGACTAATTCGTTTAAGCTCGGCTTTAACGCTGTGAGAACGGCTGGTTTTTCAGTAATGCTATAGTAATTATCTTTGATAAACTGGAGTTCGTGAATGAAGAATTTCTTGATGTTTTCAGGTTCTTGGATAAACTCGCTACAATAACCAATGTACGCATTGAAGGTGTGTTCCATCCGATCGATCGTTGCTTGTAGCGTGGTTAACTGCTTCGAGAAATCTTCACGAGCGATATTCCATTCTCGTACTGCTTGACGCAACCGTTCGTTTGCCAACCGCCGCGATTCCGGGTCGCTAAGGTAACGAATCTGTTTGAGAACGTCCGAAACTTGCCGTTGCTCGAACTTTTCTAAACGCGATAGGGTGACAACGCGCCCGACTTGTGACATTTGAAAGGTTTCCACCACGGTAGAAGCAAAGGACTCCGCCGGAATGTACGATGGTGCGCTCGGTTGTTTGTCGAACGGATTGTCGATGGGTTCGACTTTGCGTCCAAACGCTCGATTGAGAAATTGATACAGCCAAGAAGCGGATTTATAACAACCACCGATGACAGTATTGAAAATTCCTCGATAGAGATTGGCAAATTTGCCTTTTGCTTCTTGGTTGAGCGTGTTGATCAGAGGATGGGTGTAGAGAGTTTCTGTCAGTCGATCGACCTCTTTTGAAAGTTGCTCGGAGCGATCGGATTGACGGGTTTTACCGCCTCCTTCTAATAATACTTGAATCGAACGTCTTAAATGTTCGGCGCGCCATTGAAATAAAGTTGTTATGAGTTCTTGTATCTCTGAAGCTAATAAGCTTAAAATGAGATAAATAAAAATAAGGCCAATGGCAATATCAACAACGAGTGGTAAATTCATCGGTTATGCCTCGATCGATCTAGAAACGATGCGAACCTATTGTAAAGTATGCGAGCAAAGTTTCAGTCTTGCCCTTTGCCCAAGTTTAAAGCGAAATTCCCAAATTTCTTCCATTTGTTAACAAATTTGTTTCGATGACAAGGCGTCCGCACTTCCGATGGAGAATACAGGGTTTTACCCCCCACGCGACCGAGCGACAAATCGATCGAATGTGGGAGGTGGTGCTTTTAGGGGCGGCCGTCTTGCTGTTCGGAATTCACCTGGGCGACGTACCGCTACGGGACTGGGACGAAGGCACCGTGGCCCAAGTCGCTCGAGAAATTTGGCGCGACCCTCAATCCTGGCTGCACCCGACTCTCCACGGAATGCCCTACACCAACAAACCGCCTTTGGTTCACGGACTGATTGCCTTGGCCTATCAGTTTGGCGGTGTCACTGAAAGCATGGCACGATTGCCGGGAGCGTTGTTAACGGCTTTGTCCGTTCCCTTAGTTTACGGAATTGGACGGGAATTGTGGCATCGACGATCGATCTCCATTTTTGCGGCGTTCGTCTATTTGACCTGGCTTCCCGTGGTTCGTCACGGACGCTTAGCTATGCTCGACGGGGCCGTGTTGTGTTTTTGGACGCTGTTGGTTTGGTGTTCCCTTCGATCTCGCCGAGATTTGCGCTATACCCTGGGGCTTGGCGTCGCCTTCGGACTGATTTGTTTGACGAAAGGGGTGTTGCTGGGGGGACTGTTGGGATCGATCGTGATTGGCTTCCTGCTCTGGGATACACCGCGTTTGTTACAAAGTGCCTGGTTTTGGGGGGGGTTGATGTTGGGTAGCTTTCCAGCGGTGGGATGGTACGCGGCACAATTCCAACATTACGGTCTGGCATTTTGGAACGGTAACCTGCTCTCTCAGTCTGCCGAACGGGTGTGGTCGTCGGTGGAAAACCACGGGGGGCCGCCCTGGTATTACCTGCTGGAACTCCTGAAATACGGATTTCCTGGGTTGGTTTTCGTTCCCGAGGGGTTCAGAACAGCATGGCTCGAGCGAAACCTGAGTTGGGCGAAATTGCTGCTGGTGTGGGGTAGTGTCTATTTTGCAGCCATTTCAGTGATGGGAACGAAACTTCCTTGGTATGTGCTGCCCCTCTATCCAGCACTGGCGTTGCTGTGTGGCGTATCGATCGATGGGTTTTGGCGAGATTCCACGTTTTGGGGAATGCCCGATACGTCACCCAAACCCTATCCAAAAGTCTGGCTGGGAATCTTTGGCGTGTTAGCCCTGGTTGGGTGGGGCGCGAGTCTCGTTTTGGCGCGACAGTACTTCCTCAAAATGCCAACAGTCGATGCAAATCTCGTTTTGGCGTTGCTGACGTTAGCTTTGACGATGACCCTCGTTGTTTTTTTGATGCTGCAACGGGACGCTCAGATGGTGGTGGTGTTGGTATGGGGATCGTATCTATCGATGTTGTTGTTTGTAACGTCGTCGCAGTGGGTTTGGGAAGTGAACGAAGATTATGCCGTGAAGCCTGTTGCTGCAATGATTCGGGAGGCAACGGATGCGCCAGTACTGCATACGTCCCATCCCTACGATCGACCTTCGTTGAATTTTTACGCCGATCGACCTGTTTACAGTACCAGTTTGCAAGGATTGCGGTCTCAGTGGAACGAAACGTCAAACCCCTGTTTGTTGCTCGATCGATTGGCGCTCAAAGCACTTTTGCTTTCCAAGGCGGACGCTCTCGATCGGGCGGAAGGTTGGTATCTACTGTGTCGTCACGAACACCCAAACCTCGATCGATTTGTGGAGCATCTAGAGATCGATCGACCCAAAATTTAAAATTCTTCAAATTTCTTCAAATTTCTTGAAAAGTTCAAACCGTTTTATATCCCCATTAATCCAACCTTTCGATTGAAGAGTCTAAAGGCAGCCATCTCGAACCGGACGAATTGTTCGACTGTGCGGCGTGCAGTGAAATCATCGTGATTCCCACTGCGACAACACCGAGAGCCGCCATCCACTTTAATGGACCGACATCGCGTAACATCCGAGAAACCGGGCGACTTTGACGGCGCAAAATCTGGGCGAAATCGAGACGGCCCAGCGAAAACGGATCGCGAACGTAGTGACCGCTCCAACACACGACGAGACGAGTTTGACAGGACGGACAGGTATATAAACCGTTAAACAACTTTCCCGCACGAACTTTGTCCGTGTGATGGCAGATCGGACAAGTGATGGAATGTGTGTCAAACGTAGGAGCGCTCATAGCCGATGCTGCAATAAATTAACACTTCAACCATCGATCGAGACGACACGAGAGGTGTGAGAGTGCCACGACTCGATCTCAGTTTTTTCTCTTTCCATTTTCACTCTAATACGGATTTTTGGGAGGTCGAGATCGAACACTCACATCGTTTACATTGTCGAGACCCAGCTAGATTGGAGATTACGCCGGGTTCTGAGAATTGCGTGCCTCAAAACGACTTTATAAAAATTAAAGTTTTGTCGTTGGGATACCAGTATTTATACTTGGAGAGCCGTTTAAAAAACGCCCAGCATGAGTGCAGAATGGACGATCGATCTCATTGCGAGTTTAGCCCCGGATACTCGATCTCAGAAAGCAGGGCGAGGTTTAGCAACGCCAAGTCACTGGGCGAACCTCGGACAGATCGATCGAGCCGTTTGGGGAGAGTGTCTCGGAAGCGGGAAAACGCCCTATCGCACGCAAGTCGATTTGAGCGAACCGGCGTTTCGATGTAGCTGTCCGAGTCGGAAGTTCCCCTGCAAGCACGCTTTGGGGTTGTTGTTCCTGCTTGCAGAGCATCCCGAGGAAATTCCGGAACAGACACCGCCAGATTGGGTGGCGCAATGGTTGCAACGTCGTGACGATCGAACGGCGAAGGAAGAAACAAATACCAATTCGCCCAGCGCAACGACGAAGAACGCAACGACAAAGATCGATCGACGAACGGCGAACGTCAACGCGGGAATGGAGGCGTTGTCGCTGTGGCTGCGAGATTTGATGCGCGAGGGACTCGCTTCTGTGCAGGGAAAAACGGATGCGTACTGGGAAACCGTAGCGGCGAGAATGGTGGACGCACAAGCGCCGGGAATGGCGAAGCAGATTCGATCGATGGCCCGAATTCCCTACACGGGAGAGGGATGGCACGAGCGACTGTTGGAACAGTTAGGATTGTTGTGGCTCGTGGTGGAAGGCTACCAGCGCATCGATCGATTACCGCCAGCGATGCAAGCTGAGATTCGCACTCAAATCGGGTGGACGCAGCGTCAGGAGACGTTGTTGCAGCGGGATGGAGAGATCGATCGATGGCGAGTTGTCGGACAATCCGTCGAAAACGAACATACGGGGGCGACAACGTTAAAGGTACAGCGAATTTGGCTAGTTGGGGAAAAAAACAATCGATGGGCGTTAATTCTCAACTACATTCACCATCGCCAAGCGTTGGATAACCGGTTGGTTCCCGGTACGGCGTGGAAGGGAGAACTGGTATTTTACGATGGGGCGTTTCCGTTGCGGGCGTTGGTGAAATCCCGCGATGACGCGATCGAACCCGTGACGCAGCTACCAGGTTTTTTGGATATCGAGGGAGGATTAAAGGCGTATGCTGAGGCGTTGGGGCGAAATCCCTGGCTCGATCGATTTCCTCTATCGTTGTCTGCGGTAGTTCCCATCGAAGCTGGAACGCGAGTTGTCGATAAATTTGAATATACGCTACCGATTTCGCCGTCCTTCGAGCAGAATTGGCCGTTAATGGCTGTGAGTGGTGGTCGATCGATCGCCTTGTTTGGCGAGTGGAATGGTTCGGTGTTGCTGCCTTTGGGGACTGTGGCTGAGGGTCGATTTGTGGGGTTTTGAAAGCGGAATAGTCTACTATGAAAATAAGCAACAATAATTACCCCTTGGCAATAGGATACGACTTTTCCCATGCCAGCTCGGGATATTTACCACGATACTGTTAAAACTGCCCTCGAAAAAGAGGGATGGATAATTACAGACGATCCGCTCACACTGAGGTTTGGCGGACGGCAGTTAATGGTAGATTTAGGGGCAGAACGTTTGTTAGCTGCCGAAAAAGAAGGTCAACGTATCGCTGTTGAAATTAAAAGTTTTGCTGGACTCTCGATCGTTACATAATTTTACGCGGCACTCGGTCAATTTCTCACCTATCGATCGGTTTTGCAACGTTTAGAACCCGATCGATCTCTTTATTTCGCTATCACATTGAACATTTACCGGACATTTTTTGTTGAAGAAATTCCACAAATTGGCTTTGAAGACTATCACTTGAAACTTATTGTATTTGACTCCGACCAGGAGGCAATTGTCCAATGGATCAATTAGATCGATACCGCGAGATCGTTAAGCAAATTATCAACCACCACAATCGATACAAGCCTTCCTATGGAGAGATCGACCAGTACACGATTTTTGACGAAAAAGCCGATCGATACTTGCTAATTTCAACAGGTTGGCACAAGGAATATCGAATGTATGGCTGCTTGATTCACATGGATATCAAAAACGGCAAAATTTGGATCGAGTACGACGGAACCGAATACGGAATCGCGAAAGAATTGTTAGAACTGGGGGGTCTGAAACAGGATATCGTGTTGGCATTTCAACATCCCAGTTTACGACGACATACGGAGTTTGCACTGGGTTAGCGCTTGCTGAAATCACACACTACGATCGAGGCTTTTTAGAAGGGTACATCTCAATTTCGTAGAATGACCCATCCTCCCCTCGCTAAGGGGAGGTGCCGAAGGCGGAGGGGTTTCAATTGCAAAAGTGAGATGCACCCTTTTAGAATTCAAGCTAAATTTCTTGCTTTGTTAGCTCTCCTTCAATCAATTTAAAGAATCTTTCTATATCTTTAGGAGACTTCAGATGATGAATCTTCTGACTTGAATTGGCATTTCCCTTTACGTTATTGACATATTCTCGATACCTTGGAGTGAGCTTCTGATGACACAGCCAAACCGTGTAATAACTGTTTAGAGTGCCCTTCAACAGCGGACTATTTTCAGGCCAACCTTCAGGCGGTACGAGAAACCCTGTTAAAAATCTCTTAGTAACCCACCAATAATGTAGAAGAACTGGCATATCTAGATAGACTAGAGTATCTGCAACTTCTAGGCGCTTCCATACCGTATCCAACGAGCCATAACCATCAATAATCCATCGATCTTGTTGAAGAAGTTTGTCATGAGCAGCTTTATACTCTTTATCGGGAACTTGACCGCCACCGGGTCTATATTTCAACAGATCTAGTGCAACTAACGGTAAGCCTGTCATTGCTGCTAAACGTTTGCTGAGCATAGACTTACCACCTCCTGCATTTCCAAACACCGCTACTTTTTTCACAACGATTTCCTCATAACGTCCGGCAAAAAATCAAACAGTTTTATTTTTGAATTGGCGGGAATTTAAGATAAAGAATTGGCAATTGGCAGTATTGCCCCCCAGAGCAGGGAAATTCCACCCTTACAGCGATCGCTATTGTCGAATTTGTGCGGATGCCTCAATGCCAACAGAATCCCAAAATTGTGAAAAAAAGAGAGTTCATAACTGGATGTTAAAGAATGTCATATATTCTTGAAGAGCCGGTGAAGGCTTCGCAAGACTTGGCGGAACGGGTAACTCGATCGAACTCTCGGGTTTTTCAATTTCTTCGCAGGTATCGGCACGATGCCATGCGAGATAAAGAACGCTCAGATGAGGAGATCGTCGTATAACGGTAATAACGGAGATAGTCCATCGTGCTTTTCGTCAATCCAACCCCCATAGAAATCTTCAGCACTCAACGCAATGTTAACGATCGTTGACTTTTGAGTGGTTTTGAACTCGATACAATATGGAATTGCATAGGGTTGCAGAACTTCGAGATCGAGTGCGTTTTTGGGAAAGCGAAAGGCAATCTGTCGATCTCCAAAATTTGCAATGTAGGACATCATGTCGAAGCATCGATCGA
>LWRO01000029.1 GCA_001657325.1 Geitlerinema sp. BBD 1991-9
GCTTTCTTGTTTGCTCCCTCCGGTCGCCCGCCGCTTCACCACCCCCCAAGCCTTCGGCTATGGGCGGAGCACTGCGACGGATCTTGGTAGTGACCAAGAAGTAGTGACACCCAATTCATTCTACAGAAAAAGCGACTGTGAAACTGCAATTATCGAAGGCAAATTCACAGATTTCAACGATCTGCAAAAAATCACTAAAATGCCATAAAACGAACAAACAACACTAAAAACACCGCAATCGTGATAAATTCTTAGAATTCAATTTCTCATCTTTTAGATAAACGATGTCAACCTTTGATTCTAGACCTCCTTGTCCAAGCTGCAGGGTAAGAGCATCTCAATCAGGCTTGACAAAAGGCTTTGAGAATAGTGGTCATGTAATCGTTATTCATTGCGGCTCGTTTTTGTTTTTGTCGCAAACTACGCTGGAGAGTGGTTTCTTGACGAAGAACATTCAAAGCCCAGTGCCGGAGTAAAGCTAAATTGTGAGGACTATGACCGGAACGAATCCGACAGGAATCTTCATTAAAAGTTACATCTAAAATCCAATGAACTTGGTTCTTAATTTCCCAGTGTTGTCGAATAATTTTGCCGAAAAGGGAAGCATTAGCTGAAAGAGAAGATAGATAGAATTGGACTTCCCGAGTCGTTTTGTTCCAGAGATGACGAATTCGTTCGACGACGACAATCGTTTGAAGTCCACACCATTGTTCTTGATGATGAAGATGGGTAAATTTTGAGACGGAAATCGCCCAAACTCGACGTTTTTCAAGGCGATGAAGTCCTTTTTCAAGGCGTTGCTCATCGCTAAATTCGCTCGAATCGTCAGGAGATTTTCTTAAAGATTTAAACTCTTCTTCAAGTTGAGTGTAAAGAGTAGGATGATTCTTTTTTAAAGCGAGAACATAATCAGCTTTTTGGGCTTGAATTTGTCGAACAATTTCAACTTGAGTTCCGATGGCATCAATCGTGACGACAGCTTCTTGAAGGTCTAATAACTTTAATAAAGTGGGAATCGCTGGGATTTCATTGGACTTATTTTCGACCTTGACTTGTCCTAAAATCAATTGTTGCTTTCCCGCCCAAGCTGTCAGTAAACTTAAGGCTTTAATGCCCTTTTCTCGGTCATAAGAGCCTCGAAGACATTTCCCATCTATCGAGACCACTTCTCCCACCCAAGACCCCAGAATACCTTGAAGCCATCGGGCTAATATTCGCTCTAATTCAGTCGGGTCTATTCGTTCAAAAATCCGCCGAAACGTATCATCGGAAGGAATTCCATTGGGTAAGACTAAAAACTCTTTTAACCAGAGCGATTTGCTAAGTCCGTAACTTTCCATGTCTTCCCACCCTTCCGCACCGGCAATAACGGCTAAAATCGCTATCACTAAAATATCTTTTAATAAATGTTTTTGAGTTCGAGGTGAGCGAGGGTCTTTCACTTCTTCAACATAACTCAATAAATTGTCTTGAACTTCAGAGATAGAGGGAAGGGATTGAAGTCGAGTCCCGGTCTTTTTGTTCTTCGCTTCAAGCCTGGGGGCAAAACCTTTAGCCATAATCTTGAATTCAAAACACTCTCAATTTGGATGCATCTCGATCTTAACCAAATTTACTCAACTCCGTCTCATGTATGTTTTAGTTTTTTTGTCAAGTCAATTGGCTACAAAATTAGATGAGCTTACCCTGTTCATATCCTTGTTCATTTAGATAGTCATTAAATCGATTAAATAAATCTTCAATTAATCCTTGCTGGGTGAGTTTTTTTCGAAAAAGCTAAACGGTTGTTGCATCCGGAATAGAATCTTCAAAACCCAGATGTAGGAATTTCATAAATGATAATCTATCGTTGACCTGAAATTCTAATTCTTTATCGCTGAGATTGAAGAGTTTTTGTAACAAAATTAACTCAAACATTAAGATCGCATCAAAGGGTTTACGCCCAACATTGCTGAGGCGATGCTTGGGGGTGAATTTGTTCGAGAATTGGACGAAGTTCTGTCCAAGGTATGAATTTATTAATACGGCAAAAAAGTTAAAAATCCCCGCCTTTACAGTGAACAGCGAGCAGAGAGCAGTGTCCACTGCTCACTGTTGGCTGTTCACTGCTCACTGAAAAAGCGGTGGGACACACCGTTACTGCCTGTGGAGCGAGTGTAAGACTTGAAGGACATTGTTCCCGAGAGCGACTGCGAAAAACCCCAAGGGGAAGAAACTCCGAGCCTAAATCGTGAGGTTTGGGAATCACCGTCCTTCCAGGGCGGTGAGGATGTCAAATAAGGCTTCTAGCGATTTTGTCGTCTGCTGTCGTGCGATCGACTACCTGCAAAGTCCAGTTAAAATACCTCCTTTCTGCGAAAACCGTTTCGATGAGCCGTGTAACTTAACAGATAAATATGGCTTTGAAGCCATACAAGACTATGAATTTTGAGAGTTGTTAAGATGACGAATTTACAAACAGATCGAGATCGAGCAGAAGGTTGGTTCAACGGTCTAAAGAATTCCGAGGCTCAATTTCTGAATAGCTGCTACAACGCACCGCAATCTATGGCAGATTGGGTGCGGATCTACAATAAAGCCTTAGCAGCGATTACCTTTCTATCTGAAGGCAACGCTTTGGCAACTTCGGATCGAGTCGATCCCGAGTTTAACCCGGTTCGGTCGGTGTTAGAAACCGGAGGGATATTGTGGGAAAGTGAAGAACGGTTTCACGCCCTCTTCGATCGAGCGGCTGCGTCCGTATCCTTACTCGAGCTAGACGGTCGCTTTGTCCGGGTCAATCAAAAATTATGTAATTTCTTGGGCTATAGCCGCTCCGAACTATTGGAGTTAGGTATAGCAGATATCACCCACCCTACCGACCTCGATCGGGTTCGAGACAACCTCGAGCGGTTGTTAGAAAGAACGGAGAACCCAATCTACACTCTCGAACAGCGGCTGATCTGTAAAGATGGCTCGATCGTCTGGGCACACTTCACGATTTCGATCGTGAAAGCGTCAGACGGATTTTCTAAATATCTCTTGGGGGTGTTGCTCGATATCAGCGATCGAAAGCACGTCTTTGAAGAAGGAGACAGCGTTAGAGCCAACCCGCGTCAAAATGAAGGATACTTTCACACCCTTGTTCGCACGCTGGGCAGCGTCGTTATCGTCCTCTCCAGCGACAAGCAGGTTGTTGAGTGGAACGAGGAAGCCGAACGCTTGTGCGGTTGGCCTCGAGAGACCTTACTCGGCGAAGACTACTTGACTTTATGCGTCCCTCCCGCTTGGCAAAGCAACGTCACCGCCCAGTTCGATCTCGTGTTAGCTGGGAAATCGATGCGCGAGTTCGAGCATCCCGTTCTCAACTGGAATGGAAACCAGCGAGAGGTTTCGTGGAATTTCAACCGCTTGTACGACGCCCAATCTCAACGTTGGGAAATCGTGATGTGCGGTCGGGACGTGACTGAACGACAGCAAGCACAAAAAGCGTTGCCGGTAAGCGCCGAACCATTCCGTCAGATTTTCGAGCAGGTCGCCATCGGTTTGGCTTACGCGGACAGCCACGGTCGAATCGTGACTGCCAACCCCAAATTCGCCGATATTTGCGGTTGTTGCCCAGAAGACTTGAACGCGACCTCTGTCGCACGACTCGTTCACCCGGAAGATCGATCGGAGTGGTCGGAGGGGATAGGTCGGCTCCTCAGCCACGAACTGGCAACATTTGCGCGAGAAATTCGTTACGTGCGTCGGGATGGTAAGGCGATTTGGGTGAAGTTTACGGCATCTGTCCTACGAGATGCTCAAGGCCAACCGGAAAACCTGTTGTACGCCATCGAAGACCTCAGCGATCGAAAACAGGTAGAGGTCGCACCTAAAAGCGCCAACCCCCGACTCGTTGCCATCGTATCCGAACTCAAACGTCGCCATCAGGAACTGGTCAGACTCGGACAAATGAGCGAGTTTTTACAAGTTTGTTCTTCTCTTCAGGAAGCCTACGAAACCTTGGGCGATCTCATGCTTCCCTTATTTCCCGGTTGTTCGGGAGGGCTGTTTCTCGTGTGTCCCGAGCGTGAGGAGTTGAAAGCGGTTTCGACGTGGGGCAAAGCCTCTGAGACGACGAACGCCTTTACCTCGGATGATTGTTGGGCGTTACGCTTGGGACACTTGCATTGGAGCCAGGAAGCGTTGCCGGGTTTGCACTGTCACCACATTGGCGATGACGTTCCTCCCGCTGAATGTTTATGCGTTCCAATTGTCGCCCAAGGGGAAACGTTGGGGGTGCTGCACGTTCGATCTGACGAAGCGGGCAGTTTGACCCAAGCCAAGCGACAGTTTTCCCAGACGGTGGCCGAACAACTCGCCCTCGCCCTATCAAACTTGCAATTGCGTGAAATCCTCAAGCATCAAAGTATCCGCGATCCCCTGACCGGACTGTACAACCGCCGCTATCTAGAAGAAACGCTCGATCGAGAATTTCGCCGCGCTGCTCGCGAGGGGTATCCCATTAGCATTGTCATGCTCGATATCGATCGATTCAAAACGCTCAACGATACGTTCGGTCACGAAGCGGGTGATGCCGTGTTGGAAAGCCTCAGCAAATTTTTACTCGATTGCGTGCGCGGGTCGGATATTGCCTGTCGCTATGGAGGCGAGGAAATCACCCTCGTTCTTCCCGGTGCTTCCCTCGATGTCGCCTACGAGCGGGCTGAAACGTTGCGCCGGGGGATTTGCAATTTAAAAATTTGCAAAAGTGGGCGTTCTTTGGGGATTGTAACGGCGTCGTTCGGTGTAGCAGGGTTTCCCGACTGTGGAAAAACGTGGGACGTTCTCTTACGCGCGGCAGATACTGCCCTCTATCGTGCTAAAACCGCTGGACGCAATCGGGTTGTCATGGCAAAAACGGTGGTGAGTTAGGGCATTTTCTCCATCGACGCATCATTGGAATTCAGCAAGACCCCCTCGCAAATTACGAATCCACACACAACAATCCCCTCGATCGATCCCAACAACCGAGGGGACAACTGAATCTACGTGCTTTCCCCAGCCTCCAACATCCCCAGCAGGGAGTTATCGTTACAGTGCAGCACTACCTTTTCCAGATTAGGGGATTCTCGTCGATCGATCCCTAGCGTTCTTCTCCGAAAAGCTGGGGTTCGGTGACGGCGATGCCCAACGCCACCTCGTCCCCAACCTCCCCGATGAGGTAGCGAAAGAAGCCTACTGTCAGGAGGTCAGCAGCGCTGGCTTTTGGCCGGGGGCTGGACTGGGCTATCCGGCATTTTACTCCTACGCCTACCCCACTCCCGAGGGCTTCAAAGATGCCCCCGTCCAGCCTGAATCTGCGTTTTTCCATGAAGGGCTGGGTGAGTTTATCCTGCCTTACGATGCTGTACGCGAAGCGGACAATCCTGACCGGGCTCTTTTGAGTTTTCTCGAAAGTACCTACGAAGCCGCTGCCAATTTAGCCAGTTGGGACAAGGAGGCTCTGAAACAAACTTGGTTCAAGTGACACCACACATACAAGTTTGCAATCGTTGGTTCGATCGACCCGTTTGTCGTGACTGAATGCCCTGCTAGGGATGTTGGAGGCTGGAAAGAGCGCTTAGGTTGAATTATCCCCTCGGTTAGATCGATCGAGGGGATTTTTGTGGTTGGACTCGTAATTTTCGAGGTCGATCCGTTTCTCGACTCTGATGTTTACGTCAGTTCACAAAATCCTTTGTGTTTATTGCAAATTTTCAAGTTTCTATATACGTTCGATCGTGTGTTTTATGCGTGTAAATACGTATGTTTTTTTCATTTTTTAACTCTCAACTCAAGTGTCTTATCGGCTATCGACATCTCCAATAGCCCATGTCATATTGGACAAAAGAGTTCTTTTTTTTGAGTATATAAATTTTAACAAAAACCCAGAAAAAAATACTAATCATGACCCTTAAAAATTGGCCAAGCATATCGTATCGATTTCTAGCTGTCGCAGTTGCTTCGAGTACTCAGCTATTATTGTTCGGGTTTCTATCTTCAAAACCCGCATTTTCACAAATCCTCCCAGACAATACTCTTGCCGTTCCTTCTCAGGTGACCATTGATGGAAACGTTCACACCATTGAAGGCGGAACGGAAGCGGGAAGCAACCTCTTCCACTCGTTCCAAGACTTTTCCGTCCCCACCGGCAGCGAAGCCTTTTTCAACAACGACCGTTGAAAACATCCTCACCCGTGTGACGGGGGGCAACATCTCCAATATCGACGGATTGATACGAGCCAACGGAACGGCGAACCTGTTTCTGCTCAATCCCAACGGTATCGTCTTCAGAGAAAACGCCCGTCTGGACGTTGGTGGCTCGTTTTTCGCCACGACCGCCAACAGTCTCGTCTTTGAAAACGGTTTAGAATTCAGCGCGACCTCTGCCAACGCGCAACCGTTGCTCAGTGTGAGTGTTCCCCTCGGCTTGCAATTCAATCAAAATCCCGGAGCAATTCGGGTGCAAGGGACGGGTCACAATTTCTCGTTTGCGGTTCCCGGTTTGGCTCTCACACCCATTATCAGAGGAAATGGCGACTCGGGTCTGCGGGTCAGTCCGGGCCAGACCCTCGCCCTGGTGGGGGGGGAAGTCACCTTAGAGGGAGGCACGCTGAGGGCCGAGCAAGGACGGATCGAGCTCGGGAGCGTGGCTGAAGGTCGAGTGGGCCTGTCCCCAACAGGCTTAGGATGGATGTTGGACTATGAAGGCGTCCCTAGCTTTCAAGATCTGAGGCTCTCCCAACGGGCGGCAGCCGATGTCAGTGGCGAGGGCGGCGGTGCGATCCAGATGGTGGGTCGGCAAGTCACCCTGGGGGAGGGTTCGGTCGTTTTGATTCAAAACATCGGACTACAACCCTCTGGGAGTATTCGCATTAATGCCTCGGAGTCGATGGAGGTGCTCGGCCTCCGTCCAGATGCCACCTTTCAGAGCTCTGTGTACTCTCAAACTCTCGGAACTGGGCGTGGCGGAGACATTGCCATTTCTACTCGACAGTTAGTTGTTCGGGATGGGGCCGAGATCGCCGCTCGAACTCTTAGTCCGGGCCAGGGGGGCAATATAGATCTGAAGGTCTCAGAATCCGTGGAAGTGCTCGGGGTTTCGCCCATCGATCCCAGGTTTATCTCTACCATCTCGTCAAATGCGTTGGGTCTAGGAGATGGCGGAAATACCACGGTGTCAACCGCTCGGCTCTCAGTCAGGGATGGGGGTCTCATATCCTCTGCCACTTTCGGTCTGGGTACTGGAGGAAAGCTTACGGTGAATGCGACTGAATTTATAGAAGTGATTGGAGGAGACCTCAGGACTTTTCCCAGTAGTCTGACTGGTCAAACTGTCACGGTCGGAGATGGAGGCGACCTAACGATCGACACGCCCCGATTAGTGTTGCAGGAGGGAGGTCAGGTAACCACTTCCGCCTTTGGCAGTGGACAGGCGGGAAGCATCACGATTAATGCCACCTCCTCCATCGAAGCGAGTGGCTCTTTGTTACCGGGCTTCCCCGCTGGAGTGACTTCCAATGCCCAGCCGGCCCCTGAAATCCTACAACAAAACTTGGGACTGTCTGGCGTAGTGAGTGGAACCTCTGGAGATGTGACGATAAACACGCCCGTGTTGAGCCTCACAGATGGAGCGCAAGTGACTGTGGCGAATCCGGGGACGGGAAATGCGGGTTCTGTGCAAGTCAATGCGGGCTCGATTTTCCTCAACGATGAAGGGGGCATCACGGCCGCCACTGCCTCGGGGGAAGGAGGCAACGTCATCCTCCGCGCAGACGACTCCTTACAACTGCGCCGCGCCAGTCAAATTACGGCCGAAGCTGGGGGAACTGGCAACGGTGGTAATTTGACGCTCTCGGCGGACACGATCGCGCTGTTAGAAGGCAGCACCATCAGTGCCAACGCCTTTGAAGGTCGCGGAGGCAACATCCAAATCGCCACGCAAGGTCTGTTTCTCTCCCCAGATAGCAATATTACTGCCAGTTCCCAACTCGGCGTAGACGGTATCGTCACCGTTACCGACCCCGAAGTCGATACCAGTTCGGCATTGGTTTCGCTAAGCGACAATCCCATCGACCCGACGACTCAGATCGTTTCAACTTGTGCGATCGCTGAGGAGAACACGTTTATCGTCACGGGGAACGGGGGTTTGCCAGCCGATCCCACAGGTATCTTGAGGGGTGAAGACGTTTGGGTAGACACGCGACTTTCCGAGGATCTCGAGGTGGCACCGATCGAAGCCAGCACCAGCGAGGCAGAAGACAGCTCGGAAGAAGATAGCTCGATCGAGCCTCAGCCTCTCGTCGAAGCCACAGGTTGGCAGCGTCACGAGAACGGAACGGTGGAGTTAGTCGTCACCCCCCAAGGACAACTGGGGAATCGTTGGCTCGAGCGACCCGTTTGTCGTGACTGAATGCCCTGCTAGGGATGTTGGAGGCTGGAAAGAGCGCTTAGGTTGAATTGTCCCCTCGGTTGGATCGATCGAGGGGATTTTTGTGGTTGGCCTCGTAAATTGCGAGGTTGCATGTTTTTGCATCGGTCAAAAAAGTTTGTAGAGATAGGAGAGTCGATCTCCAGTCTGTTAAGAAACGCACCAACTCACGCGATCGCAGCACTGTTTCGGTATAGAGGCGGTTAGTTTAAAAGTAGAGATCGGTTTCTGTTGCACTCCCAGTTGGCAGGGAACGAAGCTGACTTTTCCCGCTAAGTCCTGCAACTCCCTAATAGCAAGGGGTCTGGGGGGAATCGTGAAGGTCAATAAGCTAATGCTATTGACAACTGTTAACGAGCTTACAGGGCTTACAGTCTATGAAAATCGAGCGGGATTTCTTTCTCCAAAAGATAACGGGAAAAGTCAGGAACGAAGGAGTCGAGATGATTGGCTTCGGTTCGAGATCGGTCGTGTCAGAAGGGCCTGCCGATCCAAAGGGATTTCAGGAGTCCTTTGACGAGTTCTACACGAGGACGGCAAGGCTCTACGACCTTGCCGTGAAGGTTCTCCCGGTGTGGAAGACCTGGCTGAAGCAGGCACTCCCATACATTCAAGGTCAACGGGTGTTGGAGGTATCGTTTGGTACCGGATACCTATTGATGCAGTATGCCAGTAGATTCGAGACGCACGGAGTTGACCTCAACGCTCGTATGGTAGCCGTCGCCAGGAGGAACCTGGAAAAGAGTGGGATACACGCCGATCTCAAGCAGGGGAACGTGGAGCAGCTGCCCTACGCCGACGAATACTTCGATACGGTCATCGACACCATGGCGTTCTCAGGATACCCCGATGGCGCACGCGCCGTATCAGAAATACGACGTGTTCTCAAACCGGGCGGACGGCTTGTTCTAATCGACGTGAATTACCCGACAGATCGCAATTGGCTGGGAATGCGACTGATTGGTTTTTGGCAATACTTGGGCGACATCGTTCGGGACATAGGCAAACTCCTTGAAGATCGTGGCTTTGATTGCGAAGACAGGGAGATCGGGGGATTCGGCAGCGTCCACATATACGTTTGTCAGAGACGATGAGGGGACACCGATCGTCACTGAGCGATACGTGCTTACGCACGCCCTTCATGCCAAATCCAGTTGTCATAGCATCACTATATGAATCCCTCAAATTTTTTCTTGGCAAAAATTACAGGGAATAGTAATATGCTACTTTCAGAAGTGGATTTGGTATCAAACCGTTTGTGGCAATTGCCGTTCGTCCAACTCGGAGTTGCGATATTGATAAAAAGCCTGCATTGTATGACTTAGTAGGCAATCGTCCCGACCTCACGGGGGAAGAGTTTATGGACTCACTTAGAGAAGAGGGTAATTCGCAATAAGACAGTGATTTGAGGGACTCATAATAAAGGGAAATTTTCCATGTCAACAGAAGCAATTTTTCAGATTGTATCGATCTTGGCTACATTTTTTTGCTCTCTGGTAGCAGGCTTCCTGTTTGCTTTTGCCTTAGTGGTGATGCCGGGTATAAAAAGTTTAAATAATCGAGAGTTTATTCAAACTTTTCAGGTGATGGATCGCATTATCCAAAATAATCAGCCAATTTTCGTGTTGGTCTGGGTCGGTTCAGTTTTGGTTTTGGTGACTTCGGCTGTGCTTGGCATTTGGCAATTGGATAGAGTTGGGCATCTGCTCGTAACCCTCGCCTCGCTCGCTTATATTCTCGGTGTCCAATTGCCGACCTTCACGATTAACGTCCCGCTGAATAACAAACTACAAACTCTGAATATCGATAATATGAATGAAACGACATATAAAGCAGCTCGTATTGATTTTGAACCACGTTGGAATCTGTGGAATTCAATCAGGACACTTTTTGCGTGCCTGACATCTGTCCTCTTAATAATTCTAATATTCAGAGTTTAAAGTAATGTGATAGTCGTGTTGTCTGACAAGACAGTGTACCGGAAACCAATGACCTTTTTGAAATTATCTCAAGGCTAAAACCTACGGCTCTTCCGAACTTACTATGCAAGAAATCGCTAAAACTTTTACAAATTAGGACTTTCAATTTAAGCTTATAAAAAGGGGTCTAAAATTGCGAAATCTCTTTCCAGATGAAGGCTATAGATATTGACCCTACATACCGAGATCGGAAGAGCCTGAAAGAATTTACATTGCGATACAAAACGAACAGAATTTAGCTTGGTCTACTTAGTGATATAGTGCCTAAACAAAAGTTCTGTAATTACATGAGTGGTGATAAGCGTCGAATAAGAAATCATGGTTTTAGAAGATGATTTTTTTCTCCAGATTTAGGAAAAAATATCTCAATTAAGTATTCACAATTGATTGAATCACTGCCGATAGGGGTAGTGTTACTCAATTGTGATGCAAAAATTTTATATGTCAATGCAAACGCAGCGGCAACTTTTAGCAAAACGCGACAAGATTTATTAGAACAGCCTTGGGAAGGAGTAATTTCTGTAAACGAAGTCCATCAGTTTCAGACTCAGGGGAGAAGGGCGCATACATCGACGAAAAATCTGTAACCCAGTCCTTCTGCCAGTATCCGGAATTCGAAGCGACGCGGCAACGGCAGGCGGGCCGGTCGGACTCACGGACCGTACATATGCAGTCGGTCGCAGATCGAGAGGCCGCGAGCGAACTCTTCCCAGCTTCGATCGCTCGCTCGACGAGCCAGCCAACCACTTTGCGGGCATCCGCAATTTGGTCAAACGTAGTCACGGCGGGGGTTTTAAGTGTTAGGGCTATCACCTCAGCGGCACCCCAGACCACCACTTTCAAGCCTCCTCGAATCTGGTCAAACGTAGCTACAGCAGAGCTTCCAAATTTCAAGACGACCACCCCAGAGCATCAATTTGTCGGGGCCGCCAATCTGGTCGAAGTCAGCTCGGGGACAAAACGAGAGGTCAACCGGTCTGACTCCTCGATCGACTAGCTCGCGTGACGCGAGGAGATGCCACAGCTCGATCGAACAGCTCGCGTGACGCGACGTACATATAATGGAAGGTGTAACCGGATCGTTGGAACCCGGAGTTCTCGCACGTGTAGACTTTCAATAATTCTCAGTCATCGATCGATACGCCGAAGCGGGGTTCGCTCTGCGTCGCCGTCGAGCCGGAGCGTCGAACCCCATGAGAATCGCGTCGCGGCGGTCGGAGCTGGTTCCCTTGAGGCTATGATAATCCAAGGCTTTGACGATTGACTGTGTCGTTCCTTAACCCCCACCTGTTCCGAGGTGAGGGAATGCGTCGCTCGTTTCGTTCAACTCCCTGCTGGAGATGTTGGAGGCAGGGAAAAGCGCGTAGGTAAGCTCACCCCGGTCTGAAGACGCGGAGCTTCCCGCCGAGAAGCTAACGTCAAGGGGTCGTGAATTTTTTATCCCCCTCTTAAGCCCCGCGACTTTCACCCATCATCTCATCACCCTCTCATCTCTCCATCTTCCATGCTCGAACCGACTCGTATGCAAGCCGTTCAATCGCCGATTATTCCCATCGTCGGCGAACTGATTCGCCAGCATCCCGGTACGATTTCCCTGGGACAAGGGGTTGTTTCCTATCCACCACCACCGGAAGCCACGGAGAAACTGACCGAATTTTTCAACGATCGAACCAATCACCTCTATCAATCCGTACAGGGGATTTCACCGCTTCTCGAAGTTATCGAAGCTAAGTTGCAAGCCGAAAACGATATCGCCATTACAGACGAAAACTGCATTGTCGTCACGGCGGGGGGCAACATGGCATTTAATAACGCCGTTCTCGCCATTACGCAACCCGGCGACGAGATCGTTTTACAAACGCCGTATTATTTCAATCACGAAATGGCGGTGATGATGGCGGGATGTCGTCGAGTCCTGGTGAATACCGACGATCGATATCAATTGCGTCCCGAGGCGATCGAGCATTCTATTACTGACAAAACCCGCGCTGTGGTGACGATTTCACCGAACAATCCAACGGGGGCAGTATATCCCGAAGCGGCGTTACAAACTGTCAATCGCCTGTGTCGGGAACGGGGAATTTACCACATTCACGATGAAGCCTACGAATACTTTACCTACGACGGTGTCAAACACGTTTCGCCCGCATCGTTTCCGAATAGCGCGAAGCATACAATTTCGCTGTTTAGTTTGTCGAAAGCCTATGGGTTCGCCAGTTGGCGCATCGGCTATATGGTGTTCCCGAAAGTTCTGCTCGATGCGGTGAAGAAAATTCAAGATACGATTTTGATTTGTCCGCCAGTCGTGTCACAATATGCGGCATTAGGAGCGTTGCAGGTGGGAAAACAGTACTGCGAGCCACAGCTTCAGAAATTGGCAGCAGTGCGACAATTGGTATTGGAACGATTGGAAGCGTTACGAGATATTTGTTCGATCGAGCCGTCTACGGGAGCATTTTACGTGTTCTTGAAGGTTAAAACCTCGATCGATTCGTTAACATTAGTGGAACGACTGATCCGCGAATATCGCGTAGCGGCGATTCCGGGGACGACGTTCGGGATGGAGGACGGGTGTTATCTGCGGGTGGCGTATGGGGCGTTACAAAAAGAAACGGTGGAAGCGGGGATCGATCGATTGGTTCGCGGGTTGAGATCGATCGTTGCATTGTAGACTTCAGCTAAGATTCGGGGGTAGAATGCGCTTTAAAGTGACTTCAGGTATTTTTTAATTCCTTTCGTCCACCTGTCAATTTATACCTCGCTGCTTGAGGCAAAGCTTGAAATATAGCGTTTCCCTGGAAAGTGAGGTACACCTGGCCCTTGCTACATAAGGACTTCAGCCAGGAATCTGTACCTCATCAAGTTGAGAAACGCAAAAAGGAAAAAATCGTGACACTTGAAATCCTCGATCGATTTATTTCTGTTTTTGGAAAAAACGTCTATATTCAAGAAGCTGGAGATCCTGAATCCCCGGTTATTTTATTCTTGCACGGTGCGAGCTTTACGTCGCAGACGTGGAAAGAAATTGGAAGTCTAGAATTCTTTGCGATGCACGAGTATCGACCGGTCGCCTTAGACCTGCCAAGCTATGGAAGGTCGAGTCGAATTTTAGGTCATCGTAATGAATTTTTAGTGGAGTTTTTGAATTCAATTGGAATCGCTAAGACTGTCATTATATCACCGTCAATGAGTGGAAATTACAGCTTGCCATTTCTCGTCAAATATCCCGATAAACTTCTCGGCTACGTTCCCGTTGCACCTGTCGGCATTCAAAAATATGCAACACAGCTTCGAGGACTTGACGTTCCAACTTTAGCCCTTTGGGGAGAAAGCGATCGAATCATTCCGAACTCTCAAGCCGATATTTTTATTCAACAGATGAAAAACGCACGAAAAGTTATCTTAAAAAATGCCGGACACGCTTGTTATATGAAAGCAACTGATGAATTTCACCAACAGGTACTCGACTTTTTAAAACAAATCGAGATGAAGTAACCGGTTGATGTAAGGCACATTTGTAACACGAGCGATCGGGGTTCGCGGCATTTATATCTTGTTGTTCCTTCAGTCCGTGACCGGCCGAATCGACTACAATTTACGCTTTTTTCGCGATCTTTTTCGCACGATTTGTGCTTTTTTGCGATCTTCTGACGGTTCGCAGCTCGAGCCTTACTCAAGAGGATACTGGCCACTGGGGACGAGGGGTCGGTGCGTGACGTGGAAATCTCATTGACTGGATTTCAAGGCCATTTTTTAACCGCACCACACTACCCTTACTGGTGGCTGGCGACTGCTCACTGCTCGCTGCTCACTGCTCACTGTAAAAGAGGTAGAACGCTTTCCCTTATTGCTTTGAAGATCGTTCTCAACCTGGGCTTCGGCTAGACACGGTAAACTGAGTCAGCGTGACGATAGAGAAGCCCAAATATGGAGACGCTTGCGCTGGGACTCACCCTGCTCTCACTGCTAACTTGGATTGGTTTACTGGCCTTTCGGGGACAATTCTGGCGTTCCAACGTTCGACTGATGCCAGTTCCCCTCAATATCGATCGATTGCCCAGCGTCTGTGCGGTGATTCCAGCCCGCAACGAAGCCGACCTCATTCCCAAAACCCTTCGATCGATCTGTCTTCAAGACTACACGAGTCCCTTTCGCATCGTTCTCGTCGACGATCGCAGCACCGACCAAACGGCCGAAATCGCCCAAACGACGGCCAAAGATGCTCGAGCGATGTCTACAGAAATGGGCCATACGCCTCCCATGCTAGACGTCCTAACCGCCGAACCTTTGCCCGAAGGGTGGACGGGAAAACTCTGGGCGATGGAACAAGGGGTTCGTCACGCCAACTGCTACGCTCCAGACTACTACCTCTTCACCGACGCCGACATCGAACACGATCGATCGAATCTCCGCCAACTTATCCTCCAAGCGGAGCGAGAGCGCCTCGATCTCGTATCGCTGATGGTGCGCCTACGCTGTCAGAGTTTCTGGGAACGCTTGCTAATTCCAGCTTTCGTCTACTTCTTCCAAAAACTCTATCCCTTCGAGTGGGTTAACGAGATCGACAACCCAACCGCCGCCGCCGCTGGAGGATGTATCCTCATCCGTCGCGAAGCCTTAGAGCGCATTGGCGGTTTAAAAGTTCTCAAAAACGCCCTGATCGACGATTGTACCCTCGCCCATGCCGTCAAGTGTGGCGACGACAAAGCACACTATCCCATTTGGTTGGGACTGGCAAGGAAAACCCGTAGTTTGCGCCCCTACAAATCTCTTTGGAGTATTTGGAACATGGTGGCACGAACGGCATACACGCAACTGAAGTATTCGCCTTTACTATTACTGGTGACGGTGTTGGGAATGACAGTGACCTATTTAGTTCCGCCTGCGGGGTTCATGTGGGGACTTCTCGAGCGAGATCGATTCATCACCTTAATTTCTCTAGCCACTTGGTTGTTAATGGCATTTTCGATGCTTCCCACCTTGCAGTTATACCGTCGATCGCCATTGTGGGGATTATTCCTTCCTTTCATCGCCTTTCTTTACACGCTAATGACGATCGATTCTGCCGTTCGCCATCTGTTCGGCATTGGCGGAAATTGGAAAGGACGAGTCTATTCACAAACTTAACGAAAATTCTCCCATTTCCCCTTCTCCTCATCTCCTCACTGTGGAAGATCGTCAAAGGGCGGTCGTTCGAGTTCCGGTAAATATTGTTTGAGTTTGCGAATTCGCTTAATATCGCGTTGAACGCGACGGCTGAATTTTGTCAGCAGTGAAGGAGATCGGAACGTTTTTGGGCGTTGTTCGGGATCTTTGAGAAAACGATAGTGTAAAAAGACCTCGCGATAGGGAATATCGACATCTTCTCCCTGACATAACCGCGTAAACGAGATCGAGGGAACGTTCATATAATGTAAGCGGTAAATCGGTTTTTTCCCCTGAGCGTTGTAGAGGACGTTATCGATGTTGATAAACGGATCGGCTAACGCGCAATTTCCCGTTCGATCGAACCCATTCGGACTGAGCGTATAGTTAAACATCGGTCGATCGCGCCACAGGGTCATGTAATTGAATAAAAACGCATCGTCCCACCAACCCTGTCCGTTAATCCAAACGACTTCGCCTTTATCGACGAGCTGTTCTCGCATAGCTTCCACATCTTCCGACGAAAAGGACTCCCGCTTGGCACCGAAAAAGCTGATGCAGTGAAGTTGGGGACGCAGTTCGGCTTCCGTGTAACGTCCAATAGCTTCGAGGTGAGGAATATTTAACGGAGCAACGGGAATCGGCTTTTTATGTTCCCAATCGTCAAATACGAATTCATACTCGTCGAGTTTGGCAAATATATCGTCCACAGGTTTCATGGCCAAACTATCTGCATCGTAAACCACAAATCGATCGAACGGCCCGTCAAAAGCAGCGAGTCGTCGTTGCAAGTGACCACCATACCAACCTGGTCGAGAACGCCGCTGTTTCGCACGGGGATGGACGGCCCAAACCGCCCATGCAAAGCGTTCCCAACGATCGAGCGCTGCAAGATCCTCAAAAAGAAATCCGTTGGGACGGCGGGTGAGTTCCTCTCGAACGCGATCGACTCGATCGTCGTAGGGAATCACACACACTGGCAGATCTCGACTCACATTGACCTCGATGCTGTTGAGTAAAGCGACGAGTTGGTCGAAGACGATGTCGTTCGCCAAAATATAAATGCCGTGTGATGCCATAGTCTTTGAGAGAGCAAGCGCGTTAGTGAGGTGATCTCAGAAGGGTTGGGTTTATCTTGGCTGTTTTTCCCCAGACTCCCAACAATTAATTATTCTATTCGCGGATATTTTATTCGTGAAAGTCGCTCGACGGGGAGGATACCGAAAGGGAAACTCGTTCGTGAAGGGTTCTCAGGGTTTAAAAAAGGGGAATCGAGATCGCAGCGCACTCGAATCTGTCACGAGTTCGATCTCAACGATCGAGCCTTTACCCTAACACTTTCATCGATCTCGACCCGCTATCGGGATTGTTGCTTGCCAACGGGAGCGTCGATCGCCCGAATTGACCGAGGAAATGGCGTGTCGGGAAGCCGGAATCGCGAACGGGGAAGATGATACCTGGGTGCTAGAGAGCGTCAATCTTGTCCCTGAGCAATCGCGTCGATATGCTTGTATTGACCCACTGCTCCGCGATTCATCCCGAATCTATTTCCTAATCTATCGAAGGAGAGCAGAATATCGAGATGTCGATCGTACCCCAGTTCATCACCTTAACAACCATCGCGAACTCTAAATCTCATCCTCAATCCAATAGACCCCAAACCGATGAGCCAACTTAAGACTCTTTTGTTCGTCAGTACAACGGCGTTGTGTGTCGCTTTCGCCGTTCCCCTCAATGCGACGGAAGCAACTTCCAATGTCGTCTCGTGGACACCCGACGTTTTCCAAGCAGCGGTATTGGGAATGGTACAAGGATTAACAGAATTCATCCCGATCAGCAGCACCGCTCATTTAAAAGTCGTTCCCGAATTGTTAGGTTGGGGCGATCCGGGTTCGGCATTTTCCGCCGTTATTCAACTCGGGAGTATCGTTGCTGTCTTCGGATATTTTTGGCAGGATCTCGTGCAAGTCATTGGGGGTTCGATCCGTGCGATTTCCGAGTCAGATTACGACAGTCCCGACTTTCGCATCGCCTTGGGTATCGCCCTTGGAACCTTACCGATCGTCGTCGTCGGTTTGCTGATTAAATTTGTCTTTCGCGAGTTTTACGAAGCAAACGTTCGTAGTTTGACCGTGATTGCAATTGTTTCGATCGTTATGGGAGTTTTACTCGGACTTGCTGAAAAATTGTGCAGTCACAAACGAGATTTTCAACATCTTTCAGTCCGAGACGGAATTCTGATGGGGTGCGCTCAAACTCTCGCACTCGTTCCTGGCGTTTCTCGCTCTGGGTCTACAATTACATCGGGCTTGTTTCTGGGCTTAGATCGAGCGACAGCTGCCCGATTTTCATTTTTACTCGGCATTCCAGCTATTACCCTTGCTGGCTTAGTTGAATTAAAAGATGCCTTTGAAGTTAGCAGCCATGTCGGTTGGATGCCGCTTGTTTCGGGGTTGATTTCCGCTGGTATTTTTTCTTACTTAGCAATTGCCTGGTTAATTCGCTATTTACAAACGCAAAGTACCTGGTTGTTCGTCTGGTATCGCGTCGCCTTTGGAATTTTTATTCTCCTCGTTATGGGGTGATACGGAATCCGCCATACGAAAGGGTGTTTTTGTCCGTTTGCCTGAACCCCCGTAGAGTCCTTGCATGCAAGGACTCTACGGGGGCAATTTTATTCACTGATTTGAGAAGTGAATTTCGTATGAGGAGGTGTTTACAGTGAAGCGTGAAACGTGAAAAGTGGGGAAGTTGAGAGTTCGCGCTTTCTCCCCATCCCCCCATCACCGACTTCGTTCGCCCTCGTTCCCAGGCAGAGTCTGGGAACGAGGAAAACACTTTCCACTGGCGACTGGTAACTGGTAACTGGCAACTGTAAATCACCACTCTCGCACGAAAGCCGATTCGGGATCGGGGGCGAATGCCAACCACAGGGGGAATTGCAACAGTGCGAGATTGAGTTGACTTTCCGACTCATCGACAATGACGAGTGGCATCAATCCCGACTGCGCCAATCGATCGGCCCGTTGCGCGAGGGGTTCGGGTGCCTCAAACAAGGCCACTCCTCGATCGGGGCCGAAATCCGGACGCGCGATCCCCAAACAGTCTTGCAAACCGCGCCGCCATTCACCCAAACGTTCTGGGGCGTTCGCTAATACGAGCGTTCGCAGGCGTTTTCCGTAGATGGCGTGTAACACCGAAATAATCGCCGATGCGATGAGGATATTTTGCAAACGGCTGTTGGTGGATTTGAGCGCCCCTCGTCCCCCTTGACTGAAGAACCAATTCGCAACGCGCTCGGCGTGAACGGGTTCAAAGGTGCGGCGAAGTTGCCAAGGGGGGCCGTAGTAATCCGGAGCGTTGCGATACTGCTCGAGCAAGCGACGAATCAAACGCCGTTGTTCTTGAAAAGCCCGCTCGGAAAACTGTGGGGTGGGTGCAGTCTCCGGTTCGGCGGAACGTCTCGAGGGAGTGGGAGCAGGCGCGGGAGTTGATGGCGGGGGTGGGGCGAGTTCGAGTTGTTCGGCGACAGCGGCTAACTCTTGGAGACTTCCCACGAGGTATTCTTTGAACCCTTGAAGGCGAACGGCGAGATCCTGAGAAACGCCAGCGAAGGTGGTTCGCATTTCTTTGCGAATTCGCTCCTGACGACGTTCGAGTTTTTCGATCGAGACGGTTAAATGCTGCTTGCGCTTTTCGAGTTCGCTGAGTCCTTCTTGAATCAACCGTCCCATATCCGCTTGCATTTGAGATCGATCGCGAAGCAACTCCGCTTTCGTCGCTTCGAGGGTGGCGATTTCTTCCCGAAGTTCTGCCGCTCGACGATCGAGCGCGTTCACCTCTCGTTCTGTCGTTTCTGAGATCTCGTTTGAGATCGCTGCGGATTCGGGTTCAGCCGTTTCGACAGGTTCCGCTCCCTCAGATGCTTCTTCAGGTGTCTTCTCGTCCCACGGTTGAGGTTCGATCGAGGCTTCCATCGATTCTACGTCCACGATGTTTTCGATCGCGTCAGCTTCCGGTTCGATCGATTCTGGTTCGACAGACGCTTCCATCATTTCAGCTTCCGGTTCGATCGATTCCGGTTCGACAGACGCTTCCAGGGTTGTCGGGGCGAGATCGATTTCTACCGCTTCCGGGGTTTCTTCAACCCCGTCCGAGTCCAGCTCGATCGCTCGATCGTGGGGTTGCACCTGGGCATCTTGAAACTCGGCGTTTTCTTGAGATTCAGGCGTTGGATTTTCCTCTGGATTCATCGAAAATGGTTAAAGCTTAACAACGACAACACCTTCTACGAACAGCGACAGCGTTGCTCGAGACAGGCGCGTAAAGTATTGGGGTCGAACAGAATCGGCAGAAAGTGAATGCTCTTGACCTCGCGGAAATAAAACAGAATCGGGACGGGTTGCCCAAAAATCCGCCAGTTGAGCCATTCGCGATAGGGAAACCGGCGAATGAGTTGATTCGATCGATACACGTCGAGATCGCTTTCGGTAAATCGCAGTCGAATCGTCGCCGCTTGCACCATCAGGAACAATCCAAACAGTGCGACGATCCCTGCAATCCAAGGTCGAACGAGAAATAGCGGAATTGCTGCCAACACCAGAACAGCCGGAATGACATAACTCGGCGAGAGTTCGACAACTTGCGTCGGTTGAATTTGGGGAGAGGAGACAGTCACGATTCGTTTTTCCAGTGAGTGAGGAACGGGTCGGGGCGAGGCCTCCTCGCCCGAAAGGTCGGAGAATCGAATGGGTCGATCGACTCGATCGATCGATTGCCGACTACCGCCTATTGTACCGATCGCACAGCGCCTGAGGAGGAAATTCGCTACCCTTTCGCCTGAACCCAAACACGCAATCCTTCGACTCGCAAGGACTTACCCCGCGTTCCACAAAACTGACCGTCGGCGTAAACAGGCGTGTCGCCGATATTCTGCACGTGCGCTGAATAACACACGCTGTACTGACTGGCTTTCGCACCCGTCAAGCGAACGGCAAACCCTTCGAGATTGCGGTTTTCGCCTCGCGTTCCCACATACTGACCACTCGACATCCAGGGGGTATCGCCGACACCCGCTAAATGCGCCAGATATTCAATATTCAATCCCGCAATCGGCGAAGCAAAGCTGATTTGAAATCCCTGTAGCGATTTCGATTGACCCCGCGTTCCTGCATACTCACGCGCCCCGAACTGTCGGTCTCCGAGACCTTGAATGTGGACGAGAACGTTGAGCGCCTCTGTACCACTGAGCTGGTTTTCCATACCCAAGCTTTTCGCCCCGAAGACGATGAGGGGTTCGTCATCCGTGGAAGCTGAGGACGGTTGCGCGGCTTTTTCAGTGACATCCCCCCACATGAGCAAATCTTGGCTTGCTGCGGCGGGTTTGGGAGTGGGAGCGGACGGTTGGGCAGTTTTTGGCGCGACGTAGAGTTTGCCACGGGAGGCTGCGATCGAAATCGCCTGACCCAATACTTTGACCAAATTTGCTTGTAAACTCGACCACTGAGCGTCCGTGAGTCGATCGCCTTCTTCAACGGCTTTCAAAAGTTGTGTGACGATGTGTTTACCCGAGAGGACTTCGTTTGCATCTGGCGGTAAGTTCGACTCGGTGGCATTTTCGACTTGCGTGCGGAACTGGCGCACCTGTTGCTTGAACGGTGCCAGTGGGGGAAATCCAGGTTGGTCGTAATGGTCGAGGGCTAAAAATCGATCGAGAATATCGAGAACGGTTTGTTTGGGGTTTTCCGAGGTCGTCGCCTGCTGTTGTTTCAACAGCGTTTTCAACTCGCCCAGTGTCGTTCGATCGTTCACTGTAACGAGTTGTGCGAGATCGGCTTCGAGGGCAATCAATCGATCGAGTAACGCTTTCGGATCGGGTTTCATAACATCAAAAGTTCCAGTCGCAATTTCTAAGTTGCAATTTTGAGTTGCAATTTAATTTTGAGTCGCAATTTTGAGTCGCAATTTTGAGTTGCAAACATCAACCAACACTGACCGCCGAGACGGTCGCCACCATCACTGACAGAACGTTATTGTATCCCGTGGTGTCTCCCGTGGCACAAACGCTAAAACTGCGGAACCCCTGGATAGGCTTTCGCTTTCGGATGCGCCGCTTCACCACAGGTGCGTGGTGTCGGGAAAATTTTTCCGGGGTTCGCCAACCCTTTGGGATTCAGGGCATCTCGCACCCATTTCATCGTTTCGAGATCGACATCCGCAAACATTTGCGGCATGTAACAGCGTTTGTCTGCACCGATTCCGTGTTCTCCAGAAATCGAACCTCCGGCTTTGACACAAAGTTTCAAAATCTCGCCGCCTAATTCTTCCACGGCTTCCAATTCTCCCGCGACGGCATTGTCGTACAACACTAACGGATGTAAGTTGCCGTCTCCTGCGTGAAACACGTTGGCAATTTTGTAACCGCTACGCTCGCTGAGGGCTTCGATTTCTTTCAGCACTTCCGCCAATCGCGTGCGAGGAATCACGCCATCTTGGACGTAATAATCGGGGCTGATATGGCCGGCAGCGGCAAACGCAGCTTTGCGTCCCTTCCACATTTTGGCTCGGGTTTCAGCATCGTTCGCCCAGGTGACATTTCGCGCCCCGTTTTCCCGACAAATTTCCGCAACGCGCCGTTTGTTGGTGGCAACTTCAACGTCTAAACCGTCCAGTTCTACTAACAAAATTGCCTCGGCATCGCGGGGATAACATCCTGTCGCGACGACATCTTCAACGGCGTTGATACTGAGGTTGTCCATCATTTCCATACCAGCGGGGATAATGCCCGCACTGGTGATATCGCCAACAGCAGCACCGGCGGCTTCAATGCTGGTGAAATCGGCGAGAACGACACAAATCGAGTCGGGGGTTTTGAGAATTTTGAGGGTGATTTCCGTCGCGATGCCGATGGTGCCTTCGGAACCGACGAACAATCCCGTTAAGTCGTATCCGGGCATTTCGGGAATTTCACCACCTAACTCGACGATCGAACCGTCGGGAAGTACGACTGTCAGCCCTAAAACGTGGTTGGTCGTCACGCCGTATTTGAGACAGTGAACGCCGCCGGAGTTTTCCGCGACGTTGCCGCCGATCGAGCAAATAATTTGACTGGAGGGATCGGGTGCGTAGTAGAAGCCTTTGCCGCTGACAGCTTGCGTGACCCAGTTATTAATGACTCCCGGCTGGACCGTGACGCGCTGGTTGTCGTAGTCGATATCGAGGATTTTCCGCATCAAGGCGGTGACGATGAGAACGCAATCGTCTACGGGAAGCGCACCGCCAGACAGACCCGTTCCCGCACCTCGTGCGACCCAGGGCAGTTCGTATCGATCGCAAAGTTTGACGGCGGCGGCTACTTGTTCGGTGGTGCGCGGGAGAACTACGAGGGCGGGTTTTTGGCGGTAGCTGGTTAAGCCGTCGCATTCGTAGGTGAGGAGTTCTTCTTTCCGCCGAACGACGTTGTTTTTTCCAACCACCTCTTCAAAGGCTTTGGCAATCCGTTTCCAGTCGGGAGTCATGAAATTTACGATTTGGGGTTCAAAGGGATTTGGGATTTCGATCGAGAGTCGAAGTC
Organism: Geitlerinema sp. BBD 1991-9; assembly: GCA_001657325.1. Taxonomy (GTDB): domain Bacteria; phylum Cyanobacteriota; class Cyanobacteriia; order Cyanobacteriales; family Geitlerinemataceae; genus Geitlerinema. Next base: position 23,132 of record LWRO01000029.1, read on the forward strand.
TTCCGATTTGGGGATAACGGTCAGTTGAAAGCCTAACGCATCGAGGATTTGGAGGAGTCGATCGATCGCCGGTTCCTCCGTACCCGTCAGCAGAGAATTTGCTGAGGATTCAGGCGTTTCGCCCGTTACCGCTTCTCGCACGTCTGCCAGCGCAGCTTGCAAAAGCCCCCTTTCAAAATCACCATTGTCACGTGCCAAGATCGCTGTCAGATAAGCGGCTGCGTGTTCTGGGTTTTTGAGGTTCTTAATTCTATAAGGACGATAGGCAAGCTCAGGCATCTGACTCGCTCCGATAAGCTTTCCAGTATTCTATCGCCTGACGGATATCTTGTTTTTGCGTTCCGTTATCACCACCGCACAGCAACAAAACCACCGTTGCCCCCAATTGGCCGAAATACACGCGATATCCTTTTCTCGTATGAATTCTCAGTTCGCAAACACCTTTCGAGATCGATCGATAATCTCTCAAATTTCCCAAACGAACTCGATCGAGACGTTTTTCAATCCGAGCTTGAATGGCAGCATCCGGCAACGAGTTAAACCCAGCAATCAATGGAATTCGACCGTCTGGTGTGACGTATCAGCGAATTTCTCTGGGATTGACTGTCATCGTGCCGGCGATCTCGCTCGAACGCCCAAGAGACCCTCTAGCATCTTGCCATTTCGATCGCCAACGAATCGGTTAAAATTGTAAAGAAATCTATCGTTGATGTTACAGCGCACCGTCTGGACGCTTCTTTATGTCTCTCCCAATCCGCAACGTCGCAATCATCGCCCACGTCGACCACGGCAAAACCACCCTCGTGGACGCGCTTCTCAAACAATCCGGCATCTTCCGCGAAGGGGAGGACGTTCCGGACTGCGTGATGGACTCCAACGACCTCGAACGGGAACGGGGCATTACTATCCTGTCGAAAAATACAGCAGTTCGCTACAAAGATACGCTGATTAACATTGTCGATACCCCCGGACACGCCGACTTCGGCGGCGAAGTCGAACGGGTGTTGGGTATGGTAGACGGGTGCATCCTCATCGTCGATGCCAACGAAGGCCCGATGCCGCAAACCCGCTTCGTCCTTAAAAAAGCCTTAGAAAAAGGATTGCGTCCGATCGTCGTCGTTAATAAGATCGATCGACCGCAAGCCGAACCTCATACCGCTGTCGATAAAGTCCTCGATCTGTTCATCGACCTCGGTGCCGATGACGATCAGTGCGACTTCCCCTATCTTTTCGCCTCTGGCTTGGCTGGCTTTGCCAAAGAAGACCTCGACGACGAGGGCAAAGATATGCAGCCCTTGTTCGAGTCGATCTTGCGCCACGTTCCGCCCCCAGTCGGCGATCCCGAAAAACCGCTTCAGCTACAAGTTACGACGCTCGACTACTCGGAATATCTCGGTCGCATCGTCATCGGACGCATCCACAACGGCAAGATTCGCGCCGGACAGCAAGCAGCATTATTAAAAGAAGATGGCAGCGCCGTCAAATCCAAAATCAGCAAACTGATGGGATTTGAAGGACTCGCCCGCGTCGAAGTCGAGGAAATGTCGGCAGGTAATATCGTTGCCGTGGCGGGTTTTGCAGATGCCAACATCGGGGAAACGATTTCCTGTCCCGACGAACCGCAAGCGCTACCGCTGATTAAGGTAGACGAACCCACGTTACAAATGATGTTCTTGGTGAACGATTCCCCCTTCGCCGGAAAAGAAGGTCAATTCGTCACCTCTCGCCAACTGCGCGATCGATTAATTCGAGAACTCGAAACCAACGTTGCGTTGCGCGTTGAAGAAACGGACTCTCCCGATAAGTTGGCCGTTTCGGGACGGGGAGAACTGCACCTGGGCATTCTCATCGAAACCATGCGCCGCGAAGGATACGAATTCCAAGTCTCGCAGCCGCAAGTGATTTTCCGCGAAGTCAACGGACAGCCTTACGAACCGTTTGAATTGCTCGTTCTCGACGTTCCTGAAGAAGCTGTGGGCGGTTGCATGGAACGCCTCGGCGAACGCAAAGGCGAAATGCAGGATATGCGAATGGGAAGCGGTCGTTCTCAGTTGGAATTCGTCGTTCCGGCGCGAGGTCTGATCGGTTTCCGAGGCGAGTTTATGCGCTTGACTCGCGGTGACGGCATCATGAACCACAGTTTCCTCGAATACCGTCCGCTGTCGGGAGACGTGGAAACTCGCCGCAACGGAGTCATTATTTCGTTTGAGGAAGGAGTCGCGACGTTCTACGCTTTGAAAAACGGCGAAGATCGCGGCGTGTTCTTCATTACGCCGGGAACGAAGGTTTATAAAGGCATGATCGTCGGCGAGAACAACCGCCCGCAGGATCTCGATCTCAACGTCTGCAAAACGAAGCAGTTGACCAACCATCGTTCGGCAACAGGTGACGAGTTAGTACAGTTACAAGCGCCGATGGAAATGAGTTTGGAACGGGCGTTGGAATACATCAGCGCGGATGAGTTGGTGGAAATCACCCCGGAATCGATTCGGTTGCGGAAAATGCCTGCTAAAAAATTAGCGCGGCGTTAGTTCGATCGTACTTGAAATTGCCTGAATAGCCCCTAAAACAAACCCGGGTTTTACCTAAAAGCCGGGTTTTGAGTTTTTTTAATATTAATTAGCGGCGGTTCGACTGTCGCAAATTCTGTTTCAGTGGGGAATCAACGCTTTATCTATTATTTATCCTTCGGTTCCTCAGAATAACGCCAGAGTGCGGTTTTCTCTCAGCTGTACTCACGAAATGGTTGATTTGCAGTGGGCGAAGGGATCGATCGGGCGTTGAGAGAGATGACGGGATAAATGAAGGAAATATTAAAATTCGATCGTAAAGGCTTGACAACAGGTCGATCGGAGGAATTACACTGCACTTTCGGTCTAATATATAGTTATACAGATCGTTCTATAGCTGAGGCTTTAGCCAAATTTATCTGTCAGTGCCAAAGTCGAATTACCTTAGGATCGTCGGCTGAAAAATGCTTTAGAGTGATTTGTGGTGAAGTCAAAGCTAAGCTGTCGTCTCAGTACTCAGTTTACTGCTCAATGTGAATGAAGAAATTGAAATTCTACGACTGGTTGCAAGAGGTTGAAGTGTTGTTTCTTCCTCGGTTCGTAGTTGCAGCCCAAGAGCATGGAATGAAGACCATATTAGCTATTCCTGGCTTCAAGGCTTAACGAAAAACTTTCGAGATGTTACTATAACCGACATTCCTAGTCATTTCTCGATGGCATGGGATGCTTACAAGGCTGATGGAGATCTAGAAGAAGAACATGGCGATATAGCCATACTCGTAAGACTCGCTTTTTCCAAGCAAAAAACGCTGATTGGTGTAGCATTTCTTGAAGCAAAGCGAAATTATGGAAGTTCGGGGTATAAGAAATTAAATTGGAAGCAGCTTGAATATCAGTCTTCGCAAGTCTCAAATCATCAGGTATTGCTCTACGACGATCGACCGACAAATGATTGCATAATGAATTTATTGAAACAAGGATATTGTCAGCTTTGCTTTTCAAAGCCTTATCAATCTACTCAAGCTATTGTTGTTCCGACTCCCCATGTCTTAGCTTTTCGTCGCCGTATAAGAAAAATAAATTTGCTGGGACTTCCACTAGCTTATAAACTTTGCTGTCGTTATCTTCAAGGTTTGGATTTAGATTTTTCAAGTCAATTAGTCTCAGCGGTAAAAGCTGGAGTAGTAGGCAGAATTAAGTATTTGTTGGTTGCCCATGTTGTTCGAGAAGGTGATGGGGAACCTACTATACAAAATATTGAGATTAATAGGGAACATTATAGGAGGCTCTCATCTAATGGTCGAAATGGATAGTTGACGCTGTATAACACGCCTGGTGCAGCGGATTGAATAAAGCCGATCGTGAAGCCGCAGTGCGATCGCCGATCTTGTAGGCTGGGTTGACGTAAGGAAATCCAGCGTTATTTTTTGCTTAGAGTGGTGACTGTTCCTTGCACGACATTCATTCAGTTCTTCCCACATCAGATTTTGATAAAAAGGGAATCGAAGCTTTTGGTAAGCTTATCCTTTCAAGTAAAAAATAAGTATTGCCCGTCAGCCAATGGAATGAGAAACGCCATATTTAGCTGCCTCAGAATCTCAGTTATCTCAAATCTATAGTCGATCTATTGCCATAAAAGATTCCATATCCAACTGGGTGGAGCCATTTCGGATGGAGCTAAAATAGGCATGGAATGACTAGAAAAAAACTCCATACTTCAATCCACGGAACACTGTCACATTGTCAAAGACAGCGAAATTCTAAGCGGTGAACCGATTATCAGAGGGACAAGGACTCCAGTTCGCGCGATCGTGGAAATGTGGCGGCTTGGGGTTTCACCTGAAGAGATTCCTCAGCGTTTGCCGCATCTTATTTTGTCACAAGTTTTTGACGCTCTTAGCTATTACCTGGATCGTCAAGAAGAAATCAACGAATATATCGAGCGTAATCGAATTCCTGATGAATTAATCGATGCGCGAGTTCGGAAAGTATGACTGACATTTTTATTCATGTTTATTTAGATGAAGATGTTGATGTACTGGTGACGACTCTTTTACGCTCTCGTGGGTTTGAGGCGACAACAGCACATCAAGCAGGACAACTTGGCAAAACTGATTCCGAGCAACTGGAGTATGCTGTGAGTCAGAGAGCAGCTATCCTCACCCATAATCGAATTGATTTTGAAGATCTGGCACGAGGGTACTTCGATCGAGGAAAGCCGCACTACGGAATCATTATTGCTGTCAGAAATCCCTATCAAGAAATTGTGCAAAGATTGCTTACTATTCTAAATAGTACGACAGCCGATGAAATGGAAAATCAAATTTTTTATATCTGAGGGTTTGAGAGGATTGCTCAGATAGATTAGAGCTAACAACCCCAACGTAGCAGACGGTTGAAAGCTATTGATGTTGAGTTCGAGTTTGCTGGCAGTCGCTGATTGAGAACGTTCGGAAGCACTCACCCCTGGGCATCCTGTTCGTTCAGTTCTTCAATGAAGACGTTCGGATCGCAGTACAGACTGTTTCTTACTGGGGAAACCCTGCGTTACGATTAGATCTAGAATCGATTATTTTGAGATCGATCGAGCCTCCTTACAATGTCCAAATCCCACCGGAGACCAAAGCTTGGTGCGTTACGCGGAAATCTCATTAACTGGATTTCTAATACCATTTCTCGATAATCTTGCTAGAGATCTTCGGCTGAACTTGGGCGAACACCGTTCGCCCCTACAGACATCTATGGCATGAATTTTTAAAAATGGTATAACCCATTTTTGTCCGCGTAACACACCCTACCATGACTACCGATGGAAAACATTGCAGAATTTTGTCACAAATGGCAGGTGATAGAATTTGCTTTGTTTGGCTCTGTCCTGCGCGACGACTTCCGCCTCGACAGCGATTTGACGTAATGGTGCAATTTCACCCAGATGCTCGTCCGATCTTTCGTACCCTAGACCAAATGGGAACCGAGTTGCAAACTCTTTTCCATCGAGAGGTTGACATACTTAATCGTGAAGGGATTGAAACCAGTCGCAACTACTTATGTCGTCACAAAATCCTTTCCTCAGCCCAGGTGATTTATGCAACGGGATCTTCAATTCCTGTTTGATAGGCTGCAATCGGCCGGGTGCATCTCAAACTTGCTAAAATATACAGTATAAGAACCCCGGCATCTTGGAAATGCCGGGGTTCTGGCAATTTACATTCAATTTACATTTTTGAGATGCACCCAACTTAACCCACGGAAACCGGACGGCAACTGAGGGTTTGATAAGCGTTTAGAATTGATTGTTCGGTTTCTTCCCATCCCAAACATTTATCGGTGACGGAAACACCGTATTGAAGATCCTTCAAATCTTGAGGAATTTTTTGATTGCCTTCGTGTAAGTTCGATTCCAACATCATCCCCACGATCGAGGAATTCCCCTGACACACCTGGCGAACGACATCCTCAAACACGGCAGCCTGACGCTTGTGGTCTTTGTTGGAGTTCCCGTGACTGCAATCGACAACGATTTGAGGCGGTAAGTTCGCAGCTTTCAGTTGCGCTTCGACTTGGCGAATCGATTCTGCGTCGAAGTTGGTTTGACCTCCACCCCCTCGCAGGATAATGTGGGCGTAATTGTTCCCACTGGTGTTGAACACGCTCACGCGCCCGAGTTCGTCGATCCCGAGAAAACTGTGGGGTTCGCGGGCGGCTTTCATGGCGTTGAGGGCAACTTCAATGCTGCCGTTCGTACCGTTTTTCAAGCCGACGGGCATGGACAAACCGCTGGCCATTTCGCGGTGGGTTTGCGATTCGATCGTCCGCGCCCCGATGGCCGACCACGATAGGACATCGCTGAGATACTGCGGCACAATGGGATCGAGGGCTTCTGTCGCGGCGGGTAACCCCAACTCGGCGAGATCGACGAGGAGATGACGGGCTTGCAACAATCCTTTTTCGATGTGAAAAGAATCGTCCATGTCGGGATCGTTGATTAACCCTTTCCAGCCAACGGTGGTTCGGGGTTTCTCGAAATAGACGCGCATGACCAAAAACAGGCGATCGCGCACGCGATCGGCGAGTTCTTTCAGTCGTCGAGCGTATTCGCGGGCAGCTTCGACATCGTGAATCGAACAGGGACCGACAACGACAAAGCAACGGGAATCTTTACGGTCTAAGATATCTTCGATTTGATGGCGAAATTGATAGATGTTGTCTTCGGCTCGATCGGTGAGGGGAAGCTTAGCCTTAATCTCGGCAGGGGTTAAGAGAACCTGCGAGTTGGCAATGTGGGTATTGAAAAGTGGTTGCGACATCGTGCGTATCGGACGGAAAACGGCGAAAATGCGTTCGGGGGTACTCTTTTTAAAATAGTAAACCAGTTTACCGATCGAGCGACACGGACAAGTATTTGCAGCTCCTCACTTTTGCGTTATTTTGGCGCTTCCACACCTTTCTGAGTCCGCGACACCGAGAGTTCCATCAACTCCGAGAGGGTACTAAATCGATAGCCCTGTTCCTGCAAACGCTTGAGAATTTCGGGGAGGGCCGTGGCAGTCCGAGATCGATCTCCACCTCCATCGTGCAGCAGAATGACAGCACCGGGCTGTATTTGACTGAGGACGTTGTTGACAATTTCGTTGACGGAAACAGCATAGTCTAGGCTGTCGAGAGACCACATCATCACCGCATAATCTCGATCGGCAGCGTGGGCGGCGAGGCCGTTGGTGAGGTTCCCGCCCGGTGGCCGGAAAAATCGAGTCCGAACGCCTGTGGTTTGGTAAATAAACTCAGAGGTTCGATCGATCTCTTGGACGGCTTCGGCGGGACTGACATTGTGATAGCGATGATTCCAACTGTGATTCCCTAATTCGTGCCCTTCTGCAACAATGCGACGTAAGAGAGCCATGCGTTCTGTCGCGTGACTGCCGACAACGAAAAACGTGGCGGAAACATCGTGCTTGCGAAGGATATCGAGAATTTGGGCGGTATTCGTCCAAGGGCCGTCATCAAAGGTCAAAGCCACAACGCGATCTTGCTCGGGAAGCGGAACTTGATAAACCGTTTGTCCCTGAAACTCGGTCGGAGGGCTGTGAGATGTGATGGGCGGATTTCGATCGAGTTCGATTTGCGCTTGGGTAGATGCCCAAATGCGATCGACTTGCTGGAGAGAAGTTTGGGCGTGATGGGCCACGCTGGCTTGGACGCGAACAGTCTTCGTTTCCGGGAGGGGCTGAGGTCGAGCTTGGGACGCTCCGACTAAATCTTGGGGAAGCGGCCGGAATGCCAAGAGCAGAAAGCCCAAGTTGAATACTGTGGTCGTCACGAGTTTTTTGCGAACCGGTTCGCAGTGAAGACCAATTAACGGACGGCGAATTTTAGGATGTTGGGCAATACGGCGCTTTTTTGGAGGGAGACGGCGCGCAATAGCAGACTTTTTCATGATTTGAGGGTTAAGGACAATATCACAGAAGGGCGCGTCCGGGCATAGTCTAGCCCGAGTCGTTTCACCGCGCCAAGTCTTCTTTGAGAGGAATCAACGCATCCCAACGATCGAAGGATATCATTCTGCTACAGCAGTCGTTCTCGGCATTCCGCAGAGCGCGAATCGAATCAATAGCATGGCGTTCGAGTGACATTTCTCCCCAATCTCATAAAGTGTTGTAACAATCTTCCGTAAACTTCATCCCCCTCGTTGAGGTTCTTTTTAAGATAAGGAAAGAGAAGACCTATGGAAGAGGAGCTTAGCAGGGTGTTCGATCGATTTTTTCAAAAATTATATTCAAACGGATTTTCTGTGTGGTCTTTTGCGACTCTGCCGGTCGCTTTGTTCGTCGTAACGGGACTAATGAAAGCTCAGCCCATCGCGGCTTCTTCCGAAGGAATGCCCTTACCACAAAATACGATTTCGATCGCTCAAATGCCAGTCTCAAGCGAGACAATGCCCACCGCTGACGGGATATATCTTTATGGTGAAGCGCCAGCATCCGATCGGATCGGAACGGCTTATATGGTATTTGAACTTCGGCAAAGCCAAGCGGTCGGAGCGTTCTTTATGCCCCATTCGTCGTTCGACTGTTTTTACGGTCGTGTCAGCCCTCGAGCGCTCGAGGTGACCGTCGTGAACAGCTACGATCGAACGGCTTACGACTATGCAGTGGCTTTAGAGGATTCAGCAATCGCTTCCGAAGCGAACGTTACGATCGAACCGGAGTTTGAAGGATTTTATCCGATCGAATCGTTGAGTGACAGCAATCGCCAGATTTTAGAAACGTGTAAGGATCGATATCAAAATGCCGTTTGGCAATAATCTCTATCGAACATTACGCCGATTTAAGTTTGAGAGACGATTTCCCCACACCGATCGAGCCTTCGATCGGTGTTCTTTTGAAACACTAAGACTCTTGACTGACCAGGTAGCGACGCAAGAAACTTTCGAGCGATTCCATGTGAATTCCAAACGTCGATTCGAGGGTGTGAATTTCGTCTGACGTACAGAAAAATTCATTGGCCAGCAAGACTCGCAACGTTCCGAGCGATTGCTGCAAATCGGGGTTCACCCAACCGAGCGCCGTCCGCACGCCGTCAAACACGGTGAGGGGAACGTTCAAGACGATGGGTTCTTTATTAAAGACGCGCCCGAAAATCTTGGGGATTTCGTCACGAGCGATAATTTCGGGACCGCCGACGGCGAAAATTCGATTGCTCGCCGCTTCGACTTTTACGGAATCTACCGCAATTTGCGCGAGATCGTCCGTGCTGACGATCGAAGTACGATTGTTGAGATCGCCGATCGCCAAGTAAATCCCCGTCGAGCGAAACCGTTCGGCCAGCGGAAGCAAATTAGACGCGAAACCCGACGGACGCAAAATCGTGTACGTCAGATCGCTGGTTTGGAGATAGTTTTCCACTTCCCGTTTCGCTTTGAAGACCGGAGAATCGCGATAGCCTCGATCGACACCTAACACGGAAATATAGACGAAATGTTCGATTCCGGCTTCTTTCCCGAAATCGATGAGGTCGATATTGGCACCGTACTCGATATCTTGGATTTGGCTTCCCGTTCCCCTCGAGCCGTGAGTGCTAATCGCGTAACGCACGCCGCGAAAAGCTTTACGAAGATCTCGTTCTCGGTTTAAGTCGCCGATAAAAATCTCAGCACCGCGCTGTTCGAGTTCGGCATAGTTCGACGACAGACGAACGAACGCTCTTACGGGAAGATCGCGATCTCGCAACAGTCGAACGATCCGTTTTCCCAGTCCTCCGGTAGCACCTGTAACGAGATACATAGCTGTTTTACCGTTCGCTCGCTCTACAATCGGACAGTGTTCGAGCTGTCTCGAACGTGCTGGTTTGAGACCGGTTGAGACGTGTTATCCGGCGCTTCGATCGCTCGGGACGCCACACCTCAAACCGCTAGGACTATTGTACAACTGCTCGAGAAACTCAGAAACGCGATCGAAGGTTCGAGACTGGAAAAACTCGACTCAGCCGGTTAACGCAATACAATGTGGCCGTTATCGTCGATCGAAATTGGCGTATTGGGAAAGTCCGATCGGGTCAGATCTCGCATAAAACCAACAGAACGAAACCAATTGTCAATCCGAGGAATGCCATCGTTTCCCAAGTAAACGGGAATGATTTTGCCGGAAACTAAATCACCGTTGAGATCCAGCTTGGCTTCTAAGATCAACGAATAAGCCAATTGTCCGTCCGTTGAAAGGGTTTCGTAACCGACGAAATTTCCCAAAGAATATACGATGAGTTTGCCGTTATATCGTTCGATCGCTCGGGGAACGTGCGGTCCGTGTCCGAGGACGAGATCGGCCCCGGCATCGACAGCTGTTCGAGCGAAACGGACGATATTGCCGCGATCTTCACCGAAAAAGAATTCCTGTCGATTGCGGACGTGCATCGCTCCCGTTCCTTCTGCGCCGGCGTGAACGGAAACCACCACGATTTCAGCATTTTGATGGGCTTGGGCGACGAGGCGTTTGACCCCTTCGTAATCGTTCACCCAGTTGTGATAGTTGTAAGTGCTGAAACCAATAAACGCCACAGGAACGGTATTCGCGCGCGTATATAAAATCTGATTTTTTTGACCGACCGTTTGAATGCCAACATCGCCAAAATGCCGCACCGTATCGGCTAAGCCTGCTTCGCCGAAATCCATTGAGTGGTTGTTGGCAATGTTGAGGACGTCGAAACCCGCGCTTTGAAAGAGCGTGGCGTATTCCGGAGGGGCGCGAAAGGCGAAAACAGTTCCGCGACTGATATCTTTAGCACTGTAAGGATAGTCGGTGAGAACGCTTTCAAAGTTACCAAAGGTGAGATCGGCACTTTGAAGATCGGCGGCGACATCGCGAAAAAAGATATCGGGGTTGGCGGGAAGTTTGGGGTAAGGGAAATTCGTACCGGGAACGATATCGCCGACCGCTTTAATGGTGATGGTTGCGGGGTAGGGATCGGGGATCTCGATCGGTGGGGGGAGTACCCGAGCGAGATCGGTTTTGATGGTACGAACGGCGACGGGTTGCGGGATAACGGTGGCAACGGTCTTTTCCATATTTCCCATCGCTCGTCCGATCGATCGTTCGATCGACGGTCGAAGTCGAGCGAATTGCACCGGGATGCTTTGGCGATCGAACAATCCCCAAAACCCGCCGAAACTAAAGCCGAACAATCCCAACGCGAAGACCCAAAGGTTCGATCGACCTCGGACTGGGGGCGATTTGACTGGGTGATGGGGCGCTCGAGATCCCTTGGCTGTGGAGGTTTCCGGTCTCCTCGGCGGCTGTGAGGTGGATGTTGTCCGTCTCCTCAACGGTTGCCAGCTGAATTTATAAGTCCAAGCGGGGGCTGTTTCGCCAATTTCTCGTCCGTAGACGACCACTGCTCGAACGTCAGAGATTTCGCAGCGATGCAATCCTCGCTCGATCGAAGATACAGAAATCCTCGCTTCAGGAGCGGGGATAGATTCCAACAAAACTTGTAGCCAGACCCCCTCACGGTAGACGCGAACTTTCACGTTTTGCGTTGGGAGGGTGCGAGCGAGGACGACGGCAATCGCTTTTAAATCGCCCTGTCGAGCGAGATCGATTAACTCCTGAACCCTCACGAATTTTCACCCAATGGGGAATTGGTAATTGAAAACAAGTCGGGATGTTGTCTGCCAGATCCCGACATCATCCCATCACCTTATCACCCGATCGTTCCATCGTCTTCCCAACGCTGAATTTCGGCTTGGCGGCGTTGTCGTCGATCGGCTTGATACCAACGATACCAGGCTGAAGAACTCCGAACTGCCAGCCACAAGAGTAACAGAGCGATGAGTCCGCCTTGTTGGGGCGCGTCGAAGGCAAAAAGAACGAGAATCACGCACAGCGCGTCTTGCAGCCAGATCGCCCATAAGGGAAATCCGCGCAGGCGGAAAAACCACCCAGTTTGGACGAGTTGCAATACGAGAGCGAGTAATCCTCCGACGATGCCAATCCATCCCACTAGCCACGCTTCAACACCCGTCAATTGCGATACGCCCATGCCGACGATGGCTCCGGCGATGGGACTGCACACGAGTTGAACCAGTTGTAAAATACGCGCCCCCAGCAGCTTTTTCGAGGCGAAGACCTCGAACAGCGACCAACTGACGAGTACGCCGACCACCACTTGAGGCGAAAAATTCGATAAAATCGGCACGTCCTTCCAGAGATTGGTTTTCACTAATCCAATCAAGAGGAGAGGTAAACCGATTCTCAGACCAGCCGCTGCCGATGCAGACAGTGCGGCGAGAATTGCAATCATAACTTCACCGATTCGAGATCGCCTCTCTTCCTCTTTGCCAAACTCGGGCGGAAAAATCCCGATCGCAATCGCGAAAATGACGGGATAGAGATCGGTTAGAGGATTTTCGGTTAGAGGATGTGTTGTACTTCTAGTGTACGAAAAACAACAGTTGCTAGGATTCAGCGACCTCGTTCGATCGAGAGGGAATTCGCGATCGATGAAACAATAAGTTCAACTCAGCCGCACGAATGTTGCTAGAGAATTTTCTCTAAACCGTATACGAGGGATTTGAGTTCGGTGACTTTGCGAACGGCTAACAGGACACCTGGCATATAGCAGGCTCGATCGGTGGTGTCGTGGCGCAGGGTATAAACTTGTCCCGGTGCGCCGAAGATAATTTCCTGGTGGGCGATCAGTCCGGGTAAGCGCACGCTGTGAATGCGGATGTTTTCGTCCCCAACGCTTCCCCGGGCCCCTTTCAGTTTTTCTTCTTCGGAGACAGCTTGCGGATTGAAGGTTTTACCCAGCTCAGCCAACATCTGGGCGGTTTTGATGGCGGTTCCCGAGGGTGCGTCGGCTTTTTGGTTGTGGTGGAGTTCGATGATTTCGACGTGATCGAAATACTTCGAGGCTTGAATGGCAGCTTGCTGCATTAAAACAACGCCGATCGAAAAGTTCGGGACGATCAGACATCCAGTACTCGCCTTGTCCGCAAACTCGGCTAAATCTTGAATTTGTTCGGGACTCAAACCCGTCGTTCCCACGACTGGGCGAACCCCGTAAGCGATGGCAGCGCGAACGTTATCGTAAACCCCATCGGGGTGGGTGAAATCCACCATCACGCCCTGTTGCTGTTCTTGAGTCGCCATGACGAGGGTACTTTGCAAGTCGCTCAAGATTGGGACTTCGAGGGGCCCGCATCCGGCGACTTCACCTACGTCTTGTCCTGCCAAGTCCGGATTTCTGTCGATCGCCCCGAGGAGCATCATGTCTTCGGCTTGCGCGACGGCTTTGACGACTTCGCGACCCATTTTTCCGGCCGCACCGTTCACGACAACAGGGATGGGGGATTGACTGGTCATACTAAGACTCGATTGAAATAACGCAATTCTCGATCGGTTGTTGTTCCAAACGTCCCGTACCGGTTTTGCATCGAGGACGAGACTGACGGATTTTCAACCTTCCGATTTTAACACTGACCCCCGCTTTGCCGTGAAGTAGGACGCGGTAAACCTGGGGAGAGCGAGGTTGACCGGGCGATGTTTTTTACAAAATCTGGATCGGTTTTGAAAGGGGAAGCAAATCGAAGTCTGAAATCTCGATCCTGGTGTGGATTTGACTCGTCCAAATCGACTTAGTCAATATTGCCCGATATTGCCGGGTCAGTCAGTTCCCCGTTGTGGCGGTTCGCAGTAGCCCGAGCTTCCCTCTCTTTTGGAGTTGCCGACCCATCGATCGTCCTGAGTGAATTTCAGCTATATTTATTCTGGTGTCGCTAAGTCGAAATATTTTTTGAATCCTTGAATCTCGTGCAAAACAAGCAAGAGGATCGTTTTTTTTAGAAAATCGAACGCAATACAATGCAATTCAAAACATAAAGCTTTTATAAAAAACATTTTTTTGAAAAACTCAAATCATTGTTGATGTTTTTTGGGTTATCGTCTTATTAAAATAGTTCCTCAAAAAAACAAAACAAATTACCTACTTCCTCAAAAACTCGTGAAACAAAAACGATATCATCCCTTTCAGCGATTGTTTCAATATGCCGATCGATATCGCCTTGAAATCTGGAAAGCGTCCGCTTGCTCTGTCCTCAATAAAATCTTCGATCTCGCACCCCCCGCTCTGATCGGACTAGCTGTCGATATCGTCGTCCAACAGGACAGCTCGTTCCTCGCAGGATGGGGAATTCAAAGTGTTTTGGCGCAACTCATCGTGTTGTCGCTGCTGAGCTTCCTCATTTGGGGGTTTGAGTCGCTCTTTGAATACGCCTATCAGCGATTGTGGCGAAATCTAGCACAGTCAATCCAACACGACCTGCGCCTCGATGCGTATTCGCACTTGCAGGAGATGGAACTGTCGTTTTTTGAAGAACGGAGTACGGGGGAATTACTCTCCGTTCTCAACGACGATATCAACCAACTCGAGCGGTTTTTAGATGGCGGTGCAAACGAGATTTTGCAAGTTACGACGACGGTTATCGTCATTGGCGGGGCATTTTTCCTCCTCGCACCGAACGTAGCATGGTTGGCAATGTTGCCCATGCCGTTCATTTTATGGGGGTCGATCTCGTTTCAGAAACGACTGGCTCCCCGATATACAGCAGTACGCGAAGCGGTAGGTTGGTTGAACGCTCAACTGACGAACAATTTAACGGGAATTACCACTATTAAGAGCTTTACTGCTGAGGATTACGAAATCCAACGGATCGATCGATTGAGTGATGACTATCGCAACAGCAATCGACGGGCAATTGCCTTAAGTGCTGCCTTCGTACCGTTAATTCGGATTATTATTTTGGTGGGCTTTACCGCCACGTTGCTGTTGGGTGGACTCGAAGCGGCATCGGGCAATCTGGCGGTGGGAACCTACAGCACGATGGTCTTTTTAACTCAACGGTTATTGTGGCCGTTAACGCGGTTGGGGGAAACACTAGATTTATACCAACGATCGAGTGCTTCGACGCGACGGGTTTTTAAAGTACTCGACACGCCGATTACCGTACATCCAGGAGACAAACCGCTTCCCGTAGAACGGGTGAAAGGCGAGATCGCATTGGACAACGTGACCTTTGGTTATCTCGATCGATCTCCAGTCATTGCCGATTTCTCGCTACAGGTTCCGGCGGGGAAAACCATCGCCATCGTTGGAGCGACGGGTTCGGGAAAAAGCACGATCGTCAAATTGCTGTTGCGGCTGTACGAGATTAAATCGGGGCGTATTACCCTCGACAACATCGACATTCAGCAAATTGTTTTGCAGGATTTGCGGAGATCGATCGGTTTGGTGAGTCAAGACGTGTTTCTATTTCACGGAACCGTCGCTGAAAACATTCGCTACGGAAGTTTCGAGGCGTCAGATGAAGATGTCGTAGCGGCGGCGGCGATCGCAGAAGCCCATCAATTTATTTCCGAGTTACCCCAAGGATACGATACGGTGATTGGCGAACGGGGTCAGAAGCTTTCTGGGGGACAGCGCCAACGCTTAGCGATTGCGCGAGCGGTGTTGAAAGATCCGCCGATTTTGATTTTAGACGAGGCAACTTCAGCAGTAGACAACGAAACCGAGGCGGCGATTCAGCGATCGCTCGATCGAATTACGCAACATCGCACCACCATCGCCATCGCCCACCGCCTGAGTACCATTCGCAACGCCGACTGTATCTACGTGATGGACAAAGGTTATATCGTCGAACGGGGATCTCACGAAGCATTGTTGGAACGTCAGGGAATTTACACGGGATTGTGGCGAGTACAGATGGGCGAGCCGTACCGTGAAGCGTGAAACGGAAAGAATTGCTCTCGTTCCCAGACTTCACCTGGGAACGAGAGAACCCGAGCAACCCGCGAGAAACCAAAGAACTGCTTAACGAGCAGACGACTCAGTTTGCAAATCGTCGATCAGACGTTGCAAGTCACTGACATTGGCGTGAAAGACATCTTTGCAAAATTCGCAGGTGGCTTCTGCACCGCCGTCTTTTTCAATCATGTCTTGCAATTCTTCAGTCCCCAGGAGTTTCAAAGCACCGAGGAGGCGTTCCCAGGAACAGCCGCAGTGAAAGCGCAACATCTGCACGCCGGGAAGAAGTTGTAAGCCGAGATCGCCGAGGAGACTTTCAAAGATAGCTGGAAGGGTATGCTTCTCTTTGAGGAGCGGTGTGAAACCCGACAAGCCAGCGATGCGGGATTCGAGGGTGCTGACGAGAGCTTCATCGCGAGCCGCTTTGGGTAGAACTTGCAACAACAGTCCTCCGGCTGCGGTTACGCCTTCCGAACCGACGAAAACACCCAAAACGAGAGCAGATGGGGTTTGTTCGGAGTTGACGAGGTAGTGCGTTACATCGTCGCCGATTTCGCCAGAGACGAGTTCGACGGTACTGGAGTAGGGATAGCCGTAGCCCACATCGCGGACGACGTAAAGGAAGCCGTTGGAACCGACTGCACCCCCCACGTCGAGTTTCCCGATCGAGTTGGGAGGGAGTTCGATGGTGGGGTTGTGGACGTAGCCGCGAACGCTTCCATCCAAGCCAGCATCGACGAGAATTCCGCCGAGGGGGCCGTCGCCACGGACGCGAAGGTTGACGCGGGAACCGGGTTTTTTCATGCTGGAAGCGAGGAGGAGTCCAGCACTCATGGTACGTCCGAGGGCGGCGGTGGCGACGTAGGAAAGATTGTGGCGTTGTCGAGCATCTTCAGTGAGTCGCGTGGTAATCGCGCCAACACATCGGATGCCACCGTCCGCTGCTGTTGCGCGTATGAGCTGGTCTGCCATGAAGTCTTGTGGGTTTAGGGATCGTCTCAACTTTACTTATTGTAACGATCGAGCGCTGTTGGGGATCGGAGGAACGACCTAGCGATCGCGTGCGGAAATTCGTCATAATACTGGCGTGCGCTTGCTGGGGAAAGTCGGAAGTATGCTGGGAACGTTTCAAGCGAGTCATCTGCGAATTGAAGTTGACGCGCCTGCGAAGTCGATCGGGCGGTGTTTGTTGTATCCGATCGAGTTACAGAAGTGGCTACCGCAGCAGTTATCACCGGGTTTACCGGAGAAGTTGTCGGAAGGGTTGACGTTTACGAGTTCGATCGGGTTCGTTTCGATCGAGCATCACGTCGAAGTGGCCAGCGATCGATGTTTGCGAATGTTACTCAGTCAAGGAATTGACGGGTTTCACGAGTGGTATTGGGGCGATGGTTGGGTGCAGTCGCGCTTGGAAGGGGTGTCGCTGTTACCGTTGAATTTGGGACAGACGTTCAGTTTGTGGCGATTCAAGGAGTTTTTGGCAACGTTGCACGTATCGGATACCCCATAAATATCCGGATCTCTTGACCAATTGAGCGACAATAAAGGTATCTGGTTCGCTCCACCCGGTTTTCTCCTTCAGGCTTTGGGTGGAGCTTTTATCGAGTCCCGATCGTCTTTCATCGATCCGATCTTCACAAGCTGGCCGTCTCTACTACTCGATCGAAAACGCTTTTTGTGAAAATTGCGCAAAAGACCGACGGTTTCTAGATTCCGGATTGCCCGGAATCTAGAAACCGCCAACCTTTTTAACGCATTTGACTGACATTGCGTCGGGACGCGGCAAACAAGAACCCGACGGAAGAACACAGAAAAAGTGTTTTTTCTGTGTTCTTCCGTATGCGTCAGATTCCTGCTTTCGAGCCGTTTTCCGAGTGCAGGGGGTCAATCGTCAGCGAGATAACCCATCGATTTCAGAGTATCGAGGACTTTATTGACACTTTCTTCTTCCGATTCGAGATCCGTGCGACATTCCACCGTCGGTGAGAGCGGGGGTTCGTAAGGATCGCTAACTCCCGTAAAGTTTGGAATTTCGCCCGAGCGCGCTTTTTTGTACAAGCCTTTCACGTCTCGATCTTCACAGACTGACAGGGGGGCGTTGACAAACACTTCGGCGAAATCGCCAATTCGCGCTTTGACTTCCTCGCGAATTGCCCGATAGGGAGAAATCGCCGAGACCAAGACGATAACACCGTTGCGCGTCAACAGATGGGCGACAAAACCGATGCGACGAATGTTTTCATCCCGGTCTTCTTTGCTAAATCCGAGTCCTTTCGTCAGATTTTGACGGACGATATCCCCGTCGAGGACTTCGATTTTGCAGTCCCACGACCGCAAGCGTTCGGCAACGGCTTTACTGATTGTCGTTTTTCCCGCACCGCTCAAACCCGTAAACCAAACTGTAACACCACGTTGTTTCATTGTTGTCGTTCCTTACATCGAGTTAGCGTTCGCGTTCGATCGAATCGATCGACTTCAATCTGTTTCACGCGCCCGTCGCGAATTGTACTCGGGAGCGGACGAGATGTCGAGTCGATCGAAGTTTTCGACAACCGCTTCACTTCCCGCTTAACTCTTTAGTTACACAGCAATCTTAAAAGGGTCGATCGAGATTTAAACAAATTCTAAAACCCGAGTGTCTTCGTATTCGATCGAATCTGTTTTTAGGAGGTGGTTTCAGATTGAGGAGACGATCCCGACGGACGAGGTTTACGACGTTCCGAGCGCCTCCCGCGTTCGAGTTCGCGCGCAATATCGAGAATGGTAATGGCAAACTGACGATATTCGTAAGGAGACTTCGTAAAAAACACAATAATCGTATTGCGAGGACTGGAAATAACGAGATACTTATATTTCACCCAAAAATATAACAAGGCAAAAATAATCGAACCCAAGCAAAACCCCCAAGAAAACGCTTTATACTTGAGCGGATCGACCAATAACAGAACGATGCCAACGAGAAACAAGATTAAGCCAACAATCAACAAAACACCGATCGAGCTTTGGTAAATACCGACTCGATCGATAGACCGAATGCGCGTAAACGTTTCCCGTCGCTCCGAACCGATTTGAGCTTGTTCGTGGAGCGTATCCTTTTCAATGCGAACGGTCGTCTTACCACCGAAATTCGGAACGATCGTTCCCCGTACCAACTGTCCGGGGGCACCTTTGACTTCGAGAAACCGTTTCGGATTGTTCATCAAGGCCGAAATTTGCGTGTTTTCCGAGGAATTCACGATGCACTCACTCCTGATGGCAAACGACCGTTGCCCCTTAAAGGCGCGTTTTTGCTTTCATTTTGACTGTGGAGTTTCGAGATTGCAGCGATTGCTGACAAAAATTAATAATTGGGCGAATTCGGGTATCTCCAGGTATCGACCAATGAGATACTGGGGCATACTGGAAGTAGTTTCCCCAATCAGTCAGTCGTTTCTCCGCCCAGTATTTGTAATGAGTCGCCTCAACGATCGAGCTTACCAAATCTTACGCAAAGCGCTGAACAAAAAACCCTGTCGCGATGCAGCCGATCGCGTTCGTCAAAATATCGTTGCCAAGCGGTTAGAAAAGATGAATCTGTCGTTCGGGGCATACGCCACTTACGACGAAATCAAAAACGCTGTCACAGATATTTATCCCGATTTTGACAAGAAGGCTTTAAAACAGGCCAGCCAGGTCAACCATCCCCCCGGCCTGCTCTCAGCTTTGAAATGGGCGATGTTATTAGCCGTCGGTGGTGTAGGTTTTATTTATATTGCCAATCTGCCCTATCCGATGATTCGCCGCCCCGTTGCCAAAGCGGCTCCTCTTCTGCTGCTTCCGAGTTTCATGCAGATGGATTACAGCTATCGGGAAGCGATCGCCCTCACCGAACAAGCCGACCAACTCGTCAATCAAGCCACCAGTGCAGCGGATTTAGAGTTGGGAACCGAAAAGGTCACGAAAGCACAGCGCCATCTCGATAAACTCCCCGTCTGGTTTCTGGATTACTATCCCAAGGCGTACTGCACCTTTTTTAGCTGTACCTGGCGCTTCACTTACGACGAATTTAAAGCGGCACGGCAACAAGTGGCGCGAATGGAGGCCAAACTCTTTCAGGAAAACAACGCTCAGACGGCCTTGAACGAAGCGTTAAGTGCTTTGGAAGCTGCGAAGCAAGGACATCAGCAAGCGACGACTGCCAACGAGAAATCGACCGCAATCGCTCAATGGCAAGCGGCGATCGATCGATTAAACCAGGTTCCTGCAAACACCCTCGCCCAACGGTCTGCACAAATACAACTGGAAGCGGCACAGCGGGATTTTCAAGCGGTGGTGGGAACGACGGCAGGGAGTCAGCGCACGGGAAGCTTACTGGACGGGGCGAAAGCCTTTGCTTTGCAAGCGGCGCAGTTGTCGCAGAATCCCCCCCATAACGCAGCAACTTGGGAGCAGGTGGTTCAATTGTGGGACGAGTCCATCTCTCGGTTGGAAAACATCAGTGTTGACAATCCCGGTTATGCGGAAGCTCAGATGAAACTGGCAGAGTATCGATCGAATTTGGCACAGGCTCGCATTCGCTTGGCCAACGAGCGCAATTCGGCCGAAGCACTCGATCGAGCTAAAGGTTTGGTTTCGGAATGGCAATCTCTGGCAGCTGCCAATCCGCGCGATCCTCGCTTGGTCAGTTTAATTCAAAATATTCTCAATCAACTCGATAAAGTCGAACCCGGTACGACGGCGACAGCGGAGGCAGAACGAATTAAACAGTCGGCAAATCAGGCGTTCGCTCGGCTGAAACGATAGCTTCAGGTGCTGTTGAGGTTGAGCGCAATTTAGATAGGACACAGCGATCCGAAGTTTTTACTCGCGATCGGCGGGTTCTGATATCGATCGGTTCGGATTGTCATCGTTTTTTGAGATTCCTTCAACCCCAGTAGCCGCGCTATATCACTATCGGAGATTAAGATGATGCAGTTGAAATTCGACTAATTCGAGGTATTCTTTATCGTTTAAGGCTTCGGCAGTTAAAAGACCTCGATCGATGGCTGCACGAACGATATCTTCTGCCTCCACTTGTCGATTTTCAATATGAGAGACTAACTGGCCGTGGCTGGCGATGCCCTGTTCGGAGAAGTAGCCCTGATAAGCCATGGTTGCTAGTTGGAAGGGATCGAGCGGGTTCGTCCTCGATCGAGCGACTGGCGTGGCAACGTTTGAAACCAGACAGATAGAAAATAGTGCGATAGCAAAGCGTTTCATGTCAAAATCTCCTGAGTTAGATAAAGTGTTTCGTTAATCCCGTTGTTTTGATTATGCTAACTCGCCGCAGGTTTTACAAACCTGTATTTCTACCTGCTGTAAATCGTTAGATTTTGACGACTTGGGCATTCGAGCAAAACACCCGCAAAATGTTTGATATTGCCGAAAATTAGCCAAGCTCGCGTGACAGATGATGTAAAAAGTTGTTTTCAGTTTTCAATAAAGCTGTTTATGACTACACTTTTATAAAGCTTTCGATTGATTCGATCGAAATGTATTTAGTTATCCCGAACGATCTATAAAACAAAATCTGTAAAGTGAAATTCTCCAAGCTTCTCAAATACCTCACGACAAGAGGAAAGCCAGCAAATTATTCTCACGCACCACTTAGGGCTGGCTGACAAAGTACATTTCCTCTCTGCTTGTGGGGTGGCAGTGGAGAACACGCTTATCGTAACGGAGAGCGGGGGGTTGCCACCCGATCCCATGGAAGTCTTGAGGAGTCAGTCTATTTGGAGCGATATGCGACTGTCGGAGATTCTCGAACCCAATCGAGCGATCGAACGTCTACCGAACGAGGCAGAAGACCAGGAAGAAAGCTTTGAGCCTCCGTCTCTCGTGGAAGCGACGGGTTGGCAGCATCACGAGGAACGAGTTAGCAATCGTTGGTTCGATCCCACTTGTCGTTAGCCAACACCCTGCTAGGGATATTAGCAGCCTCAAACTGAAGTTCGAGATCGATCGCTCGATCGAAATGCTCGTTCTACAATAAGGGAAAATTCAATTCTTCAAGGGCAATGGCACAGCCCGAGAAACCATGACACGCAAAAATACGCGACGGAATTTTCTAGTAACCGGGGCTGCGGCTGCTGCTGGTGTTGTTGGAGTCCGGGTGTTCCAGCAAGTTCGCCAAAAAAACGCCCAACCCCCCGAACCTCTTCCTGAAGTCGAACCCATTCCCGAGCGCACCTTGGGAGAAACCGGAGTGGTTCTCCCGATGTTCGGCTTGGGGGGAGCTGGTCGAACCCCGTTGTCGAAGGAAGGACAAGAACGAGAAGCCCAAGACCTGATTGAAGGTGCTTTGCAACTAGGGATTCGTTACTTTGATACGGCGGCGGATTACGGCCCGAGCGAGAAAAATTTGGGTAAAGTACTCGCCCCCTACCGAGATCGATTGTTTATTGCTAGTAAGACAGCGGTTCGCGATCGCGATGGAGCTTGGCGGGAATTGGAGCGTTCCCTACGGCGTTTGAAAACGGATTATCTCGACTTATGGCAGCTTCACCACGTCTCGTTACCTGAAGAAAACGAGGAAATCTTCAGTCAGCGGGGAGCGATTCACGCCATTGAGGAAGCGAAGGAACAGGGTCTCGTTCGGTTGGTGGGTATTACCGGACACCACGACCCAGATGTGATTGTCGAAGGGTTACGCCGCTACCGCTTCGATACTACCTTGATTCCAGTGAACGCAGTCGAAATTCATCATCCTCACTCGTTCGTGTCTACAGTCATGCCGGTTGCTCGGGAGCAAAATTTGGGAACGATTGCCATGAAAGTCCCAGCCTGGGGGCGTTTGCTCCAACCCGGTCTTCTCGATGGAATGCACCAAGCCCTAGGGTATACGCTTTCTGTTCCTGGGGTTCACTCGTGCATTGTTGCTGTGGAGAACTTGGCTCAGTTGGAACAAAACATCACGCTGGCTCGCCAGTTCGAACTGTTGGACGAGGAAGCGATGGTGGCAATTTCACAACGCACTGCAGCCGATTGGGAGGAATTAACGTTCTATCGGGCTTGGACTTAAATTAGCTGGGACTTAAACCGGTTGAAACTTAAAATAAATTCTCGTATCGCAGTATCACAGAGAGCCTTTCCCGTGTAGAAAGCGGCAAAGAGCGTTTATTGCTTCAAATGTTGCAAGAACGCCGAAATTTCTTCGGCTAACCACCGCTTTTCAACGGGGGTGAGTCGCTCGCCAATTTCGTAGTTGTGGGCGTGTTCCCACAGCATACAGCGAACTTTTTTTCGTCCGTATTCATCGGCGTTAACTTCCAGAGAAGCCAATTCTAATTCTGAAGTTAAACCGTGATTTTCTTGATACGTTACGCCCAAACAGTGTTTGCAAAAGCGAAATCGCTCTCGATCGATCGTCAATCTCGCAGAACTCGCGAGTGCCCACAAGCTCCCAATCGTCAATCCTACGCCGACTAAAGCGTGCAAACCGACAAAGAATAAGATTTGCCAAGTCTGTTGTAGGATTGCAATCAAAACCATACCGAAAATTATCAAATCCCAAAATGCGACAAATAGGAAAAAGCCGAGGTTGTTAAAATTAACGCCACTTGGGGGAATTTTCAAGTCGAATCGATCGAGCTTTTTTTGAACCTTGACTCGCGATCCTTTTGGCTGACGACGCTGAGGAAGAATTGTGAGGTGAGAAACCTTTCGATCGAGTTTGCGTTTTCCTTTAAGAACAGCTAATGCTTCTCGTGCAGATTTGTAGCGATCCTCGAGGGCAGGTTCTATCATCTTTTCTAACCATCCCGCAAAAGATTCAGAAACTTGCACCACCTTCCGAAAATCAATTTTCATACGAACGTGAGGTAGTTCTTCCGGAGAACGATGGGCGAGAACAAAGAGTAAGGTTGTGCCTAAGCCGTATAAATCTGAGGCAAGAAATGCTTGTCCGCGAAATTGTTCGGGAGGCATATAGCCCAACGTTCCGACAAAAGTTCCGCCTTTTATCAGGCTATTTCGATAAAGATCTCGAACCGCACCGAAATCTACCAGAAACACTTTACCATCTTGACGTAAGATAATATTTTGAGGTTTAATATCTCGGTGAATAACTGGTGGATTTTGCCAGTGAAGATAGTCTAAAATTTCTAAGACTTGAACGGCAATATCTCGAACTTGTTCTTCCTCGGCTCGCCATCCCTGTTTTACCCAATTTGCCAGAGAGCGACCTTCGACAAGCTCTTGCACGAGACAAAACAACCTGTCTTTACGAGTATCGACATAAAAGTAATCAATATAATTGGGAATTCCAGGATGGTTCAAGCGCGATAAGACTTTGGCTTCTCGCTCAAATAATTCAACAGCTTTCCAATCGTCGATCTGCTTTAAAGACAAGACCTTTATTGCAACCCATCGATCGTGTTCTAAATCTTGCGCTTTATAGGTAATTCCAAACGCACCTTTCCCCAGGGTTGATAAAATGCGATATTGATGTAAAGAGCGATCTGCCATTGCCGATAATTCCCAATTGCAAATTGCCGATCGAGTTATAGAGGATCGAGTCCCAAAAAATCTTGAATATTTTGTGCGATGAGTGACAGTTCGCTAAAATACAATCCCGAGCCAAAGTAGTGCGGACGAACGCCTTCCCAGAGACATAAAACGGGTTTCATCGTTGTCTTTCCTTTTTTACTAGAAAACGTTTGAACTTCAACTTCCACGAGATCGAGATCTTCAGATTGACCTTGCTTCTTCCAATACGTGAATTTTCCAAAGCGCCACTTCAACTGAAATTGTTTTCGATCGACGATCAACCATCGATCGGTACCAAAAGCAACGACTAGAATCAAACCGACAAGTATCCAAGACATGAGCGTAACAGCACTAAACGCAGCAAAGTTACCGGATGAAATCGAAGAAATTGCAAAAGCTATAAAAACAATAAAATATAAAATTTTAATGGTTCGAGCTTTTAATCGATTGGAAGGTAGTACAAATGCGACATAACCATCGGTTTTCTGCATTCCACCCCAAGTACTATTCGTTCGATCGATATCGATCGAATTCAAGGAAATCGGACTTTGACTGACTGTTGACGCACGTTGCAATGCGTTAAGAGCTTCTTTCGCCGAAGCAAAACGATCCTCGACTGATGGTTCTAGTATTTTCTCTAGCCAATCGGCGAATTTTGGTGAAACAGAAATTCGATCTCGAAACTGAAGTTTGAGCCGTTTTTGCGGAAACGAATCGGGTGGTTTCCCTGAAAGTACGAACAATGCTGTCGTACCCAATCCATATAAATCCGAAGCCGCACACACTTCGCCGCGAAACTGTTCGTGAGCCATATATCCGAGTGTCCCGACAAACGTTCCACCGCGCGTCAACGTGTTGCGATAAACATCCTGAACTGCTCCAAAATCGACTAAATACACGCTTCCGTCGTCGTCACGCATGATATTTTGTGGTTTGATATCGCGGTGAATGACGGGAGGGTGTAAACTGTGGAGGTAATCCAAGATTTCTAAAACGTTGAATAATAGCCGTTTGACTTCCGTTTCTGTGGGTTGCCAACCCCGTTTGACGAGAGTTTCGAGGGATTGTCCGGGGGCGATTTCTTGGATTAAGTAAAAGCGCCGATCGTCGTCGGTGTCGAGTTTAAATTGGGCGAGATAGTTCGGAATTTGGGGATGGTTGAGATTTGAGAGAACTCTCGCTTCTCGATCGAATAATTCAAGCACTTTCCAATCTGTCACTCGTTGTAGCGATACGACTTTCATCGCCACTCGAATGCTCTCGTGGGTGTCTTCAGCTTTATACGTCGTTCCCATTCCACCGCTTCCTAATACATTTAGGATACGGTATCGATCTGCAACGATGTCGTTTGGTTCGTGTAAGGAACTCATGGTTTTCAGATGAAGAATAGAAGCAGTTCAAGGTTCGATCGATAAGGTATTTACTTTTTTGGAAGTCGATCCACACTGAGATGTCGTAATAAAAACATAAAAAATCTTGATATCAAACGTTTGAATAAACGCCCGATAAATTCATCATTCAATCGTTTGGGCCTGTTGGAATTGTGGTGATATTGGATTGCCTATGATACCAATATCATTGTCGGGGCGAACGGCCGTTCGCCCCGACGCCAACGGTTTCGGAATTCCATAAACTCGGCTTATCACCCTAACTCCAACAGACCCAATCGTTTCGATCGGAAGTCAGTTTTTTTGTAATTTCAGAAGGAGACATTAAAGTTAGCGCGACTCGATCTACATTGACAAAAATCGACAGATCAAATGTTTTTTTGAAGATTTTTATCCCTCTAAAATATAACCCATGACTTAAGTGAACGCCAATTCAAGAGTATATTTTTCTCCCGAACGGCTACGACAACTCATCGTGACTTGTGTAGTAATCACAGGTTGTGTTGCACCCAATCGTTTTGCTCTGTTAAAAACCTGCTTTGGTAAGGATTTAAGCGTAAAATCCGTGTTGCAATTTACTACTACCTAGTATTATACTGCCAAAATTAGAGCCAGTCTCAATACATCCTAAACCTTAGACTCGATCGATCGCCGCAGCGCAAGCTAGAAGCCTGTTACTAGATTTCTCAACCCAGTCGAATTGCGACATCAACGAGAATAGTCGCTCTAATTCAAAATACGATAGATTCATAGCAAAACAACCAATCGAAAAAATACAAAACAACATATAAAGCTATATGACAATAAATCAAAGCTAGAAAAAATAAATTAGGAACTCAAGACAAACAAGACCCAAAAAATATACTTTCAGTCACAAAAGCAATTTTTGGGGTTGGCGTTATAAAAATTTGGCTAGAATTTTGAATTGAAGTTCTCATCAGAATGGGGAGAATCCAACTGTAAAAGATGGTGAAATGTCGATCGATCTCGTAACACATCCAAATCGGAATCAGATAAAGCTTTGAGGACGAACGTTTTCGCATCGAGTTCGATTGCCCGTTTCAACGATTCTAATGCTACCTCTACATCTCCTGTCAAAGCCGCACAACAGGCTTGATTGTACCAACTGTAACCATCTTCCGGATCGAGATCGAGACAACTATCGTATTGCGCGATCGCCTGTCGGTAATCTCCCATCAAACGATAAATCTCTGCCAATTTATACCGCGTCCAAAAATCCTCCGGATCTCGGCGCAACGCCTGACGATAGTTGAAGATTGCATCCTCGTATTTTTCCAATTTTCGCAAACAATCTGCTTTGCGGAACCACCCCCAAAAATCCCGAGATCGAATTTCGATCGATTCGTCATAACTCGCAATGGCCGCTCGATATTCTCCCAAATAGCGCAACGCATCGCCGCGACGAAACCAAGCCCAATAATCGTGAGGACGCAGCCGAAGCGCCTTATCAAAACTCGCAATGGCTTCCTCGAATTTTTCCAATTCCTCCGACAAAATACAACCGCGATTGTACCAAACCCAATAATCGTGAGGACGCTGTTCGAGCGCTCGATCGAAACAGTCGATCGCCTCTTCGTAATCGCCTAACTCAACCAGCACGTTACCCCGGTTGTACCACGACCAATAATCGTCCGGACGGGCAAGTAACGCTCGATCGAAACACGCTAAAGCTGCGGTATACTCGCCCTTATCTAAGAATTTCTCTCCTTGGTGATAGCACAACCAGTAATCTTCCCATCGCGATTCCAAATACGGCGTGAGACGACTACTCATTAAATTCACGTAAACTTCTCCTTTTTCAGCGAACAGCCAACAGCAAGCCGCGAGTAACAGTGTTGCAAGCCCTACCGAACTAGACAGTATCGGCGTTAGAGATTACCCCGTAACTCTATTTTCCTCTAAAACGATGTTTCCCGTGAGACGGTAAAATCGAAACCGACCGTAAGAGAGAGAGGGGATCGCCCGATCGAGAAGATGACAGAGTACCGCACCGAACAAGACTCAATGGGGGAACGCCAGATCCCCGAGACAGCTTACTACGGCATTCAAACGCTACGGGCGATCGAAAACTTTCCCATTAGCGGACTCAAGCCGCTTCCGACTTACATCGATGCGTGCGTGCTGATTAAAAAAGCAACGGCCACCGCCAACGGCGAACTCGGTTGCATTCCCCAAGACATCGCCGCCGCGATCGTGCAAGCTGCGGACGAAGTATTAAGCGGGAAATTGCGCGAACAGTTCGTTGTCGATGTGTACCAAGCGGGGGCGGGAACGTCTCACCACATGAACGTTAACGAAGTTCTCGCCAATCGTGCCTTGGAATTATTGGGCGACAAAAAAGGAAATTACAACCGCGTCAGTCCCAACGATCGCGTCAATTACGGTCAGTCAACCAACGACGTGATTCCGACAGCAATTCGCATCGGGTCGTTATTAGCGCTCGATCGAACCTTTTTTCCTGCACTAGATTCTGCCATCGCTTCGTTGCATCGCAAAGCAGATGAATTCCAAAACGTGGTGAAATCCGGGCGCACCCACATGCAAGACGCCGTCCCCGTGCGTTTGGGGGAAGACTTTCGCGCCTGGGCGACGATCTTAGAAGATCGCAAACGTCACGTTCAATTCGCCTCAGAAGAGTTGAAAGTCTTGGGATTGGGTGGAAGTGCTGCGGGAACGGGACTCAACACGCACCCCCGCTATCGATTCCGCGTCGCCGAACTGCTCTCAGAATACATCGGACAGAACTTGCAAAGCGCCCCTCACCTGATGGCGGCGATGCAAAGTCTCGGCCCCTTCGTCAGCTTGTCGGGAAGTCTCCGCAACTTGGCGCAGGATTTGGTAAAAATTTCCCACGATTTGCGGTTGATGGATTCGGGCCCGAAAACGGGATTGAAGGAAATTCAACTTCCCCCCGTCCAACCCGGTTCCTCGATTATGCCGGGGAAATACAATCCCGTCATGGCGGAAATGACTTCGATGGTGTGTTTCCAAGTCATGGGATACGACCAAGCCATCGCCCTGTGCGCCCAAGCGGGACAGTTAGAATTAAACGTCATGATGCCCTTGGTGGCCTACGACTTGATTCACAGTATCGAAATTCTGGGCAACACGCTATCGGCGTTAACCACCCGTTGCATTGACGGAATTACCGCAAATCTCGATCGATGCTGGGCTTATGCTGAAGGGAGTTTAGCCCTCGTCACCGCGTTAAATCCCCATATCGGTTATCTCAACGCCGCCGCCGTCGCCAAAGAATCCCTCGAAACTGGCAAATCCTTACGTCAAATTGTCTTGGAAAAGGGATTGATGGACGAAACCGAATTGGCGAAGGTGTTGGATTTGGAAAAGATGAGTCAACTTCCCCCGTCGCAGGCGGAACTGAGCGATTAAGATCTGCGTAAAGGTGGTGTGTCGCAACTGACCGAGATCGAGATTCAAACGCTATTGAGTTCAATTGGTTTCTCATGCAAAGTCAATATACAGAAACCCAAGTTACCTTCTCTTACGAAAACGGTCACGAGGAATCCTTCAGCATTCCCATGACCCCCCAAGCTGTTTACCAACAGTTGCAACTGGCGATGGACTCGCCCCTGTTGACGTTTCATTTGCTCGATCGAAGTGTAACAATTCGATTCGATCGTGTCCTCAAAGTCGAAATCGTTCCCCCCTTCCCCGAAATGCAAGGTGACGGTATCTTCCCCAATGCCCAAATTGTAACGGCAATGCGCCGGGCCGCGCGGCGGTAATGGGTCGCTGAGGAGATAAGGAGATGATGAGGTGAGATGCACCCAACGACAACCCTACCCCCCTTATCTCCCCTGTCCTCCTTGTCTTATATTTCCTCGCGCTCTAAAACATGAAACTCTTCGTCGAAGGCTGGCGGTTTATTTCTCAATCCTACGCCGTCGTCAATCAATTCCAACTTCTCGAACTGTTGAAACGATCTCATGTCGAACTGTTTCATCGGGAAATGCCGTATTTACAGGATTGGAAACCGACGACGGGATTACTTTCACTGGACGAAGAGATGGCGCTACGCAACATTCCCAAACCGCCAAAATTTGGTAAAGCAGATGCGTTGTTGCGAATGCAGATGCCGTTTGACTTCACGCCGTCGCCAGAAGCCACTCAAACCTACATCTTTGGCTTGACGGAGTACGGCAAAATTCACAACGCCATGTTGGAAGCAATGAACGTTTCGCATCTCAGAAAAGTTCACGGCGACACGAATACTGTCATTATCACGTCTTCGGAATGGTCGCGTCAGGGATTTATCGCCAGTGGGGCCGAACCGAGTCGCGTCGTGGTGGTACCGTTGGGAGTAGACCCGAAGCGATGTCGTCCGCTTCCGAAAGAAGAGCGTTTGGCGTTGCGTCGGAAGTTGGGGATTGACGATTACTTCGTCTTTCTCAACGTGAGTTCGTTGCATCCGCGAAAGGGTATTCGTCCGTTGTTGAAAGCCTTTTCACAAGTGGTCGATCGATACCCCGACGCGCGATTAATTTTAAAAGGAACGACTTCGCTTTACGATTCGCGAAAACATATTTTCGATGCGTTTAATGAAGTGTTGACAGAAGCCGAACGGGAACGGGTGATTCCGCGACTGTCTTATGTAGGGAAAGATTTATCGTTTGAGGAAGTTATTCGGTTGCATCAAGCCGCTGATGTTTATATTTCGCCCTATTTAGCAGAAGGTTTCAATCTGCCCGTTTTGGAATCGATCGCCTGTGGAAATCCCGTCATTTGTACCGCAGGCGGGCCGACGGATGATTTTACTCGATCGAACTTTGCTTTATCCGTTGCAAGCGAACCGATGTGGTTAGAAATTAGCAACGAACCCCGTCTGATTCTCCATCCCGATCTCGATGCGTTAGTTGCTGCAATGGAACGATCGATCGAGGATTCTGCATTTCGCCAACAGGCTTCCGATGCTGGTGTTGCATTTGTGGAGCAAAATTATACCTGGTCGAAAGCAGTCGATCGATTACTCGGCGTATTTTCATCGTCCATGAATTCCTTTGCCGATGTCGCTCCCGTTAAAATTGACGATCTCGCCGAAAGAGACTTTTGAAAACCATCAATAAGCAGAGAGGATTAACGGATGAATCTCCTCAAAAAAATAACACTCAAAGGCTTCAAGTCGATTCAGTCAATGGAGCTTGAACTTCATCCATTGAATATCTTAATTGGGGCGAATGGAGCAGGAAAGAGTAATCTCGTTTCCTTCTTCAAAATGTTGAATGAGATGATGGCGGGACGCTTTCAACAATATATTAGCATATCTGGGCGTGCCTCATCCATTTTGCATTTTGGACTCAAAATTACACCACAGATTGAAGCAAGATTAGAGTTTGAAGTTGAAAACGGTGTCGATACCTATTCTATAAGGCTATTCCATGCAGCGAACGATACCCTCGTTTTTGCGGAAGAGACTTTAAGCTTTTTACAAACAGGTTATACATCTCCGAAACTCAACTCTTTAGAAGTCGGACATCTAGAAACTAAAATACCAAAAGCAGCAGAAGGAAAAATCGTCACTGCACAAATGCTGAAATTCTTGCTAAATCACTGCCGAGTTTACCACTTTCACGATACATCGGGAACATCAGCCATGCGACAGTCTTGTTACGTCGGTGACACGCGATGGCTCATGCCCGATGCTGGAAATTTAGCGGCTTTACTCCTCAAATTTCGTCGCGAAAATTATTTAGTTTATCAAAAAATTGTCAAAACAATTCGTTTGATCGCACCTTTTTTTAAAGACTTTGTTCTCGAACCCGATGCTTCTCAGCGTGTTTTGCTGAATTGGGAGACTAAGGACTCCGATCGAGTGTTTGGCCCCATCAGTTTTCGGATGGAACTTTACGCGCAATTTGTCTGATTACGCTGCTTTTGCAGCCCGAAGAAACACGCCCCGAGATGATTATTGTAGACGAGCCAGAACTTGGACTTCATCCTTATGCACTCAATATCATTGCAGACTTGTTTACTCAGGCTGCACACCATACCCAGATTTTGATGAGTACCCAATCGAGTTTATTGATAGATAATTTCGCGCCTGAAAATATTATCACCGTCAATTTAGAGGGACAAGCATCGCAGTTTCAGCGACTCAGTCCGTCGAAATTAGATGCTTGGCTCGAAGAATATAGCCTAGGAGAAATCTGGAAAAAAAATATTATTGGTGGAAGTCCTCACTAATGGTTCGTCTTTACCTTTTTGTTGAAGGACAAACTGAACTAACTTTTGCAGATACTTTACTCAAGCCACATTTAGCACAATACGGCGTATTTATGCACAGCCCGCGTTTGATTGCTCATGCTCGAAAAAAAGGTCGAGTCCATCGCGGAGAATTTGTAAATTATATTCCGATGAAAAACGATATTCTTCGCTCTCTACAAGAAAATAAAAATTCAGACGTATTTTTTACAACGATGCTTGATTTATTCAGAATGCCTCCAGAATTTCCAGGGTTTGACCAGTCTACATCTAAACAAAACCAACCGTTCGATCGAGTCGAATTTTTAGAGGAATGCTTTGCTGAAGACATTGGAGATCGCCGATTTATTCCTTATATTCAGTTGCATGAGTATGAAGCTTGCCTTTTTTTCGATCCAACCGGTTTTGAGTACTTTTATCCAAAGCACGATCGAGAAATCGAGGCGCTTAAAACGATTGCAAGTCAATATGAAACGCCCGAGTTCATCAACGATGGACAGGAAACATCACCGAGTCAACGTATTATCGAACAATTTCCCAATTATAAAAAACGACTTTATGGATCTGACTTAGCGGAGTTAATTGGCTTACCTGTTATTCGACAAAAGTGTCCTCATTTCGATAGCTGGCTCTCTCGCCTGGAATCATTAAATCAAACGCAAGCTTTATAATTTATTGATTCTATTATCGTAATTTTTGCACGACAATCAAATAGAAGGTAAATATCTGCATCCGTTCGTCTTCCTCACTTTCTCCATCTCTCTCCAACAACCAATTCAGTACATCCCCAAAAGGCAACCTTGTAAATTATCGATTGCCTTTTTCCCCTTCCCCCATAAAAAATGCTACAATCCAGACTTTAAGTAGCTAGGGGTGCCTGAGTCGTCAGGCTGAGATTACACCCTTAGAACCTGAGTCCGGTTAGTACCGGCGAAGGGAAGCTGTTCTTAGAGGAAATTCAATATGCGTACAGACTGGGTAGCCAAGCGACGGGGTCAAAGCAACGTCTCTCAGATGCACTATGCTCGCCAAGGCATCATCACCGAAGAGATGGATTACGTCGCCAAACGCGAAAACCTGCCCACCGAACTAATTCGCGACGAGGTGGCTCGCGGACGGATGATTATTCCCGCGAACGTCAACCACCCCAACCTCGAACCGATGTGCATTGGTGTCGCATCCAAATGCAAAGTCAACGCCAACATCGGTGCATCTCCCAACTCTTCCAACATCGACGAAGAAGTTGCCAAGCTGCAACTCGCCGTTAAATACGGTGCTGATACCGTCATGGATTTGTCCACCGGAGGCGGCGATCTCGATGTCATCCGCACCGCTATTATCAAAGCCTCTCCCGTCCCCATCGGCACGGTTCCGGTTTACCAAGCACTTGAAAGCGTCCACGGCAGCGTCGAAAACCTGACGGCGGACGACTTCCTGCACGTCATCGAAAAACACGCTCAGCAGGGTGTGGACTACATGACGATTCACGCCGGAATCCTCATGGAACACCTGCCCCTCGTTCGCAGTCGCATCACGGGGATTGTCTCTCGCGGTGGCGGTATCCTGGCGAAGTGGATGTTGCACCACCACAAACAAAATCCCCTCTACACCCACTTTGACGACATCATCGAAATCTTCAAGAAATACGATGTCTCCTTCAGTTTGGGTGACTCTCTGCGTCCCGGTTGTACCCACGATGCCAGCGATGAAGCGCAACTGGCGGAGTTGAAAACCCTCGGACAGCTCACCCGTCGCGCCTGGGAACACGACGTTCAGGTGATGGTGGAAGGCCCCGGTCACGTGCCGATGGATCAAATCGAATTTAACGTGAAGAAGCAAATGGAAGAGTGCAGTGAAGCGCCTTTCTACGTTCTCGGGCCGTTGGTGACGGATATTGCGCCTGGTTACGACCATATTACTTCGGCGATCGGTGCAGCGATGGCGGGTTGGTACGGTACGGCGATGCTGTGCTACGTCACGCCGAAGGAACATTTGGGTTTACCGGATGCGGAAGACGTTCGCCAAGGGTTGATTGCGTACAAGATTGCAGCACACGCGGCGGATATCGCTCGTCATCGTCCCGGTGCGCGCGATCGAGACGACGAACTGTCGGCGGCGCGGTACAACTTCGATTGGAACAAGCAGTTCGAGTTAGCACTCGACCCCGATCGAGCGCGGGAGTACCACGACGAAACCCTTCCGGCGGATATTTACAAAACTGCTGAGTTCTGCTCGATGTGCGGTCCGAAATTCTGTCCGATGCAGACGAAGGTGGATGCTGACGCGCTGACGGAGTTGGAGAAGTTCTTGGCTTCGGAAGAGGCGAAGAAGAAAGCCGTGGCGAAGGCGTAATCGTTAAGATTTAGGGGTGAGACTTGCTCACCCCTTTTTTGATGGCCGCGATGGGGACAAATGGCGATGGCAGTTTCGACAGAAGGGAAAACCCTTGTTTCTCTCGATAAATATCGCGCGGCGGAAGAAATTTCGGAGTTTAAGAGCGAATACCGAGATGGGGAAATCGTCCCGATGACGGGGGGAACCTACGAGTATAACGGCATTGCGTTAAACTGGGTGACTTGCCTCAAGGTGGCGCTACGAGGCAAAAATTACCACGTCCGCGCGGGAGATATGCGGTTGTGGATTCCTCAGTACCGACAAGCGGTTTATCCCGATGTGTTGGTTATTTCAGGCGCTCCGGTATTCAACGAGAATCGTCGAGATGAGATTCTCAATCCTTGTTTGATTGCTGAGGTGTTGTCGGATTCAACGGAGGCACGAGATCGAGGCGATAAGTTTCGGTATTATCAATCGATTTCTGAGTTTCAGGAATATCTGTTAGTCAGCCAGTACGACGCTCGTGTCGAACAGTTCGTTCGAGTGGGTGTTAATGAATGGTCGTTGCGAGTGTACGACGATTTGGCGATGACGGTGCAGTTAGGGGCGATCGATCTCGAAGTGGCGATGCGTGATATTTACGAGGGAATTGCATTTGAGGTGTGAGGATGGATGCAACGATCGATCGATTGCTGGCAGAACTCGGTGAGGAATGTCGAACGACGTTGAACTTGCTGGAAAAGCTACGACAACCGATTTCGGAGGTCGATCGAACAACAATGGCTAACGGCATCTGAAAAAGCGATCGCACTTCTCGATCGACTCTCGGATGACAAACGAGAGGAAGTTTTAGATTTTGCCCGTTTTTTGATACAAAAAATTGAAAATCTGGCAACAGAAGCGAAAAATGCGATCGGTAATATCTAATTTTACGAGGAGATCGATCGCGTTCTTTGTATGCTAACACGATTGGAGGTTTGGTGAGTATGACCGTTACGCCATACAATGCGATCGATCTCCAAGATTTTTTAAAACTCCCCGAAACCCAACCCGCCAGCGAGTACCTCGACGGGAAAGTTATCCAAAAAAC
This sequence comes from Geitlerinema sp. BBD 1991-9, assembly GCA_001657325.1. Lineage (GTDB taxonomy): Bacteria > Cyanobacteriota > Cyanobacteriia > Cyanobacteriales > Geitlerinemataceae > Geitlerinema. The sequence continues at coordinate 58,492 of LWRO01000029.1, forward strand.
CATGCCGAAGGCACGTCATTCGCGACTCCAAAACAAGTTAATTCAGGCAATTAGCGAAGTGGCAGAAGACGCACAAATCGCCTACGGGTTTTTTGGAGTTGCGCTGTACCTTCGGAAATCGATTTCTAGTTCCCGATTTTGCGGTGTTTCGCTGGGAACGCATCGCCTTCGATGAGACAGGGGAACCCATTGACGATGTGGAGATTGCGCCAGATTGGGTTATTGAGATTCTGTCGCCACAGCAAAGCGCAAATCGCGTTGCTGGCAAGATTTTACATTGCTTGCATTATGGGTGTCAATTGGGTTGGCTTGCCGATCCGGACGATCGATCGATTTTGGTGTTTCAACCTCAGCAAGAGCCGATGTTGTGTGAGGGTTCGATGCAATTGAGGGTTTTATACCATTTTTAAAAATTCATGCCATAAATGTCTGTAGGGGCGAACGGTGTTCGCCCAAGTTCAGCCGAAGATCTCTAGCAGGATTATCGAGAAATGGTATTAGAGAAGGTTGAGTTAAATTTGACGGTCGATCGAGTGTTTGATTAGCTCAAGATGGAAACATCATCTTCATAATTCGTGAAGTCTACAAAACTTAAATAACGTTTTTATATCCTTAGAGAACATCTTGTCATTCAAGCTAAATCACCGAAAAACCTGACCTAAGGAGAGTGAGTCGATCGAATTTCTCTCGTAAACCTCCATCGAGAAGTCGATTGATGATAACTCACATCGATTGCAGAGTGTGAAAAACATCAAAATTTCATCGATCGAACAACGGAGTCTTTCGGCAATCCACCCCAAAAATTACTATCCATTACCGAAAAAATGAGATTCCATAAGGAATTTGTCTAAACCATCGAGATTTGTAAAAACTCGTAAAACCACAGATGTCTTTGAGTTGCCATCCTGTTAAATTGGACTCAGGGGATCGAGTCGAGCCGAATTGAAACCAAAGCGATTGTGTTACCGAATAGTGGAAAACGAGTAAGATCGATCGCGTGGGCAGTAGTTGCCAACGTAAGTTTTGCTTTGCCCGCTTTCGCTGAAATCGTCCCCGATGCCACACTTCCCGAGCCTTCAACCGTCCAAACCGAGCAGAACCTCCACCACATTACAGGGGGAACGGCGGCCGGAACCAACCTCTTTCACAGCTTCGATCGATTCGACGTTCTGACTGGAGAAACCGCTCGCTTTGAAAATACCGAAGCGTTCGATCGCGTGTTTACCCGCGTCACGGGCAACAACGTTTCAACGATCGACGGATTGCTTCAAGTCAACGGAACTGCCGATTTATTTTTCATCAATCCCAACGGAATTGTCTTTGGAGAAAACGCCCGTCTCGACGTCGGCGGTTCTTTCATTGCCAGTAGTGCGAACGGTGTTATTTTTCAAGACGGAATCGAATTTAAGAGTACAGCCTCAGAAACTCCCCTGCTGAGCGTCAACGTTCCGCTCGGACTGCAACTCGGCAGCCATCCGGGTTCGATTCACGTTGAAGGTGTCGGAGAAACCGAATTTTTTCCCATGGGAGATACGGGATTGCACGTTTCACCTCGGGAAACGCTCGCCCTCGTGGGTGGAAACATCGATCTCGTCGGCGGTGTTTTGAGAACAGCCTCCGGTCAGTTGAACCTCACGAGCGCGATCGAGGGAACGGTCGAATTAACTCCCGCCGCTACGGGATGGCAGATCGACGCGAACGCCGTGGAGCAATTCGGAACGCTACGATTGAGCGAACGTGCGGCCGTCTTCGACTCGGCAGAACTCGAGACGCTCGACGCTCGCGTGCGCGTCACTGCCGGGAAAATTGACTTAGCCGGTCGGTCTCGCATTGCCAGTGCGACCATCGGCCCGTTTGACAGTAACCCGATCGAAATCCGAGCCGAGCAGTTATCCGCCACAGATGGCAGTTTCGTGCAAACCTTCAGTCTCGGTTCGGGCGATGCCGGAGATATCTGGGTCGAAGCTGACACCGTTATCCTACAAGGATTTAACCGAGAGAAACCGACAACCTTGCTGTTGGATAGCCCAGCCAGTCGGATTGGAACGGGTAGTTTTTGGACGGGAGCAGTCGGCAATATCGATCTGAGGGTCGATCGACTGATCCTTCGCGAGAGTGGAATTGTCGCCAGTGCCGTGGCCAATCTCGGGGAAGCGGGCGATCGCACGGTTGAAATCGTTGCCCGGGAGATCGAAGCGTCGGGAGCCAATCCATTTTTACCGCTGGCTACGAGTGGCGTTGCCTCGCTCAGCTTTGGGGAAGGAGACAGTAGTGCACTTATCGTAACGGCCGATCGAGTGACGTTGCAAGATGGCGCTCAGATCCAGTCAGCCGTTCAAGGTTCTGGCCGCAGCGGCGATCTGACGGTGAACGTTCGGGATTCGATCGTTGCATCGGGGACGAACCCTTTTGCGCCAGTACTCTCAACCGGCATTTTATCCACAGCTTGGAGTGCAGGCGGAAGTGGAGACATTCAAGTTTCAGCGTCGCGATTGCACTTGGAAAGCGGAGCGCAAGTGGGGTCGCTGGTGTTGATACGATTGCTCGATACAACATTTCCCGCTGCGGGAACGGGCAATGCCGGAAACGTTACCGTTGCCGCCGATTCGATTTCGATCGTTGGGGCGGCCGGCGAAAATCCCAGTCAGATCGGCAGCGTGACCTTTGGCTCGGGTCGTGCAGGCGACGTGACGGTATCCGCTCGACAGTTGGAGATTCGCGACGGTGCCGATCTGATTTCAACATCGGCGTTATCGCTATTGAGTCTTGGGGAACCGATGCCGCTCTCGGGAACGGGTGATGGTGGAAACGTAACAGTGCGCGTCGATCGATCCCTATCCGTGGCCGGTCGAAGTGAGAACCCCTCGAAGCCGAGTACGATCGGTACGTCAACCTTTGGCAACGGTACGGGCGGTCGAACCGATATTGTCGCAGGGGAGATTTGGGTGAGTGACGGCGCCACCATTGCAGCTTCGACGTTCGGGCGAGGGAATGCAGGACGACTTTCGATCGAGGCTTCTTCTATATCAGTCAGTGGGGAAGACTCGTCCATCTCCGCTCAGGCTCAAATTTTAGGCGAAACGGCACGAACAGCATTCTTTCTGCCAGAGGTTCCGACTGGCAACACGGGAACGTTAAACTTACGCGCCGATACTGTGACGATTTCAGACAACGGTCGGATTAGCGTTCAGCATGACGGTGTCGGCAACGCAGGACAGCTGAATGCCCGCGCCAGCTTGCTGCAACTCGAGCGCGGCGGGCAGATTTCTGCAGAAACGGCCTCGGGTTTGGGAGGGGATTTACAGTTGGACTGCGATGGGATACACCTAAATGAAAACAGCAGCGTGACCGCCACAGCTGGGAGAATGGGAAATGGCGGCAATATCTCGCTCGAGGCAACCACCCTCATCCTCGAGCGGGGTAGTACCCTCGCTGCAAACGCCTTTGACGGTGATGGGGGAAACGTGCGCGTTATAGCTGACGGGGTTTTTGTTTCGCCGGACAGTGCGATTACGGCCAGCTCGAATCTCGGAATCGACGGCTCCATCGAGATCGTCGGCTTCAACATGGAAGCCAACGTGGGATTGCCCAGCCTTCACGTCGAACCAGTGGACGTCGCTTCCCTCGTCAACGATCCCTGTTATGCGTTGCGTTCGGGTAGCGAGTTTATTATCAGCGGTCGCGGGGGAATGCCGAACGATCCGTTTGTCCCGATCGAGGGTCGGCGACTTTGGCGCGATTTGCGATCGATCGAGGTGAACGAGTTACCGGAGGAACGTCACGATAACCCAACGATTCCCGAAGAGCGACTCGTCGAAGCCAATGCTTGGACGGTTCGTCCAGACGGTTCGATCGAGCTATTGGCGATCGATCCGGCGGAGTTGCCGCTATCGATCTTCGATCGATGTCGGCGTTAAAACGTCAACCGATCGGCAATTTCCGCAATGTCGAGTTCGAGCAATCGATCGATCGACATATACAACCAGAAAATCGAGATCGTCGAATCTTGGCTCGTGCGCTGGAAACCGACGGTACGAGCAATTTTCTCGTAGACGGGATGGTAGCCGAGCGCGTAGAGATCGCACAAATTCGGAAAGTCTCGTTGCATCCGCTCGAGCGTAGCGCGCGTATCTTCGATGAGGTGACAGACAATAGACGGCTGGAGATAGGTTCGATCGAGCGCCCAACTGCGAACGAATACCGACGTACACGACAGATCGCCGGGATTTGCCATGACAAAGGGATCGTCGGCTCGATGAGACTCCATCCCGCTTTCGCGAACCGACATCAGATGCAAACTCTGACCCGGCGGTAAGAAAAAGTGCTTTTCCGAAACTGCTGCGGTCGGATAGAGAACGTAAAATCCAATCGGATTGAGGTTGTCGCAGCGACGCAACACGCGGGAGCCAGAGGGATATTGCCGGGCCCAACACCGCAACTGTCGGGCGATATGATGGGGGGATGCCGTGTTGTCGTTCATCCAGTTGTAATTCGCAGCGAGGAAACTCGCAACGGGAATTGCATCTGTACGAGGATTGAAGTCGTCTGCGCGAACTGAGATTTGGGTGGGATCTTCTGAAAGTCCGTCGAGTTGCGGCAGTGCTTCGATTTGAATGCAGATGGTGTTACCGTCAAACTGCTTCGCGATCAATCCCAAGTCCGCGAGCTTGTCGAGCATCATCCCAGCGGCTCGGGTACTTCCCCGCTCTCGATCGGCGTAGAACAAAGCAGCAGCTTCGCGATGGGTGCAAGATACGAAGCCATCGGGAAAGTCGAGATGGGAAAGCGGAGGGTCGATCGATCGACCCCAGGCAACTTGTTGTTTGAGCCACAAATAGCCCCACAATCGCACGAAGTACTCAGCTCGCCGGCGCGTCAAGCCGATTTGTCCGACGAGTCGGGAAACATACTGGCGTTGTTGTTCGAGGGGAAACCATCGATCGATCGACATGGGATCGAAATTCTGGGGACAGGGAGATAAGGTAAACGCTTCAGACACGGGGATTATGTTCGTAGTGAAATACGTGGAGATTTAACGATTGTTCTATTTTCTCACGCACTTCGTGGAAACTACCACAAACTTCACGCATCTTCGATTAAATTCACCGTATATCCACGTAGAAAAGCTCAGCGATCTGACGCACACCTCCCTCATTGCACCTCCTCGGACGCCACGAACACAATGGCAATAACCCCCACGGATACAGGGGTATCGGCTGTTTCGGGGGCGCTTCGTGTGACTTACGTATTTTCTCGCAGCTTAGATCGTGACTTGCCGGACTTCAATCCGGAAATTTTTTTAGACACCTCATTTTTTCACACAGTTCTCGAAAGTTTGGGGGATGGCGTTTTACTCTTCGGCGAAAACAGAACCCTGTGCTTTGCCAATACTCGTGCGAAAACCTAGTGTCGGCAATTAAGCGGCGATCGATCGATTCCCGAACCCGTGCAACGTCTATGGTGCTGTCCAATTGAACCGCGAAGGAGGTTCGATCGTGTACTAAACCTCTGTTGTTTGGAACTCTCCAACTGCGTCTCCGAACCTGCTAGATATCCACTGGTGGGGGCAATCCCACCAGTTTTTTTGAAATCCCGCTCTTTCCCGTCATTTGAGGGGGAATGCATGGGGATTCGATCGAGCATATTGGAAAAACATCGATCGGGAGTTGCAAAAATACAATGCAAAATGCTTTAATGGAGAGATGTCCGGATACTTGCTTGAGTGCAAGCCGAATGTCAGATTCGGGGGTGTGGCGGAATGGTAGACGCTACGGACTTAAAATCCGTTGACTGGTGACAGTCGTGTGGGTTCAAGTCCCACCACCCCCATCCTTAAAACCTAGCTACAACAGGGTTTTTACTCGATGTATCGATTTGTGTATCGTACTTAGCGTGAGTCAAACAGGTACGATCGAGCGTAACATCTAGGTTTCATTTTAGGCTCGAAGGATTTTGGGTTCCCTTGGAATTGCGGTGGTATTGGGTTGCTTACGATGCCCATATCGTTACAAGGGCTTTGGAGTCCCATAAACTCTGCTTATCACCCTAAGTCCAACAGACCCGGATTGGGTGCATCTCACTTTTGTTATCGGAACTATCGGAACCCCACCCCTCCTCCCCTGGCTCAGGGGGGGTGCCGTTCGCGGTAGCGGGACGGAGTCCTTAGGCGGAGGGGTCATTCTACGAAATTGAGATGCACCCGACTCGATCGATCGCCAGTGGTTGCAATGAGTTGTCTTAACCGCAAGAGAGTTCGTGGTTCTGGAGATCGATCTCCGTATAATATCAACATAATATCAACAGCGAAATTTACTCGCCCTCGCTTTCGCGCAACGCTGAAAAACAGAGCATGACTAAGCTCGTTGTTTTAGAACTGATCGGCAATTCGATCGATCGTGGCTTCGACTCCACTTTGGAAGTTGGAGAAGTCGGAGAACGCCCGCAATTGAGGGAACGGGGGACGCTTCCGGCGAATCCTCAATTGCAAGAGACTTTGCAATATTGGGAAAGTTGTTATGGTGTGTTGGATCGCGCTCGAGGCAGTCTGAGGCGACTGAAACCCAAAGGGATCAGTTATGGCAACGAGCGAGATCGATGTCTGGCGTTGGCGCAGGAACTGGAAGGACAGTTTGAAGCGTGGCTGGCTTCTGATACGTTTCGTCAGATCGATCGACGGTTGCGAGAAGCGGTAAGTCCGGATGAGGAGATTCGTTTGGCCATTGCCAGCGACCTGTCCGATCTCCGAAAATTGCCGTGGCATCTGTGGGATTTTTGCCGCCGTTATCCGAATGTTGAAGCCACGTTTGCACCGCTGACGGGAACTACACCGATCTCGTCGTCTGAGGAACGAGAATCCATTTTGAAAATCTTGGCAATCTTAGGCAACGACGACGGGATTGATATCGAAGCCGATCGCCGTTTCCTCGAAACTCTACCGGGAACCGAGATTACTTTTCTGGTTTCGCCACAACGTCAAGCGATTCACGATCGACTGTGGGAAAAACACTGGGACATCATCTTTTTCGCCGGACACAGTCAAACGGAAAACGACATCGGTACGATTTACATCAACCGCGACGAATGTTTGACGCTGGACGAATTGCGCTACGGTTTGCAAAAGGCCATCACGGGCGGGCTGCAACTGGCAATTTTTAACTCCTGCGACGGCTTGGGTTTGGCGAAAGCGTTAGGAGATTGCGCGATTCCCCATACGATCGTCATGCGCGAGAAGGTTCCCGATGCCGTGGCGCAAGCGTTTTTGAAGGGATTTCTGGCGGCGTTTTCTCAGGGAAAGGGATTTCATGCGTCGGTTCGCGAGGCGAGGGAACGGTTGCAGGGAATGGAGGATCGTTTTCCCTGCGCCAGTTGGCTTCCGGCGATCGTGCAGCATCCTGACGCGGTGCCTCCGGTTTGGCGATCTCCGTCGATCGATCGAAATGACATTTTGACTTGCTGGCGCGAACGTGTGAGGAAAAATGCGGGAAAAGCGATCGCGGGTGTGGCTATGGTGGGAGTGTCGATCGTGCTGAACGGATGGGGGCGAGAAACTTTGGGTGGTTGGTTGCACCAACAGGGATGGGATCGATATCGCGCGTCAGAACAAGCTGCTGCTGAGGAGTGGTGGCGGTGGACGTTGCGTGTCAATCCTCAGCGACGGGCGACGTTGCTGATGTTGGGACATCTCTACGAACAGTCTGGGGATGAGGCGGCGGCGGAGCAATTGTACCAACAGGCTGCGCGGCGAGGTTTACCTGTGGCGTATCGCAAGTTGGCGCAGTTGATGCTTCGGCGTGGGGGAGATGCGAGTCAAGCAGCAGCTTGGGCGGAGCGGGGTTTGGCGCTGTTGTCGCCGGACTTGCCACCGGAAAAGTCGGGGCGGGCGGAACTGTTGACGACGTTGGCATGGGCGCGGTGGCAGCAGGGATTAGTGGCGGAAGCGACGGTGTTGTTGGATGAGGTGCTGACTTCTCCAAAAGAGGTGGCGGCAGCTCGTTGTTTGTATGGTGCAATTTCAAACGATCTTGGTTTGAGGCAGGAGGCGAGGGACTTTTGGCAGCAATGTGCTGAGGGTGCGAATTCGCTGGATTTAGATGAGGAGCGCTGGCGCGAACGAGCGTTACAAGAATTGAAGTGGTTTGAGCGTTCAGAATAAGGATTCTGTGTTGTTCGCATAGAACAAAAAAATAGCTCTGAGTTTTGCGTTGCAATGACATCAGCGAAGGGCAAGACTCGGAGGAATGGAAATGCACAGGTACGGCTCGGTGATGCTGCTGCTGTGGTTGGTGTGGGTTGGAGGAGTCGCGCGGTTGCAAGAACCGGAGTGTGAGGATACGAATGGAGACTCGATCGTGTGCCTTCGATCGTCTTGAGTCTCAGTCGATCGTTTTGCAAAGCTAAGTGTGGAAATTCTTGGCTTCGCAGAACGATTTTTGTTTTGGAATCAGCAAAATCAATTGAATGGAAACGGGCAATTTGGTTAACCAAATCCATTCATTCCGCTTCAAAAGAAGCTGTCAGGGGCCAAGAAAGCCCCGATCCCAATCCCAATCCCATGGTTTCCATTCATTCCGCTTCAAAAGAAGCTGTCAGCGGGAACTTACCTCACTGCCGAAGACGCCATCCATGGTTTCCATTCATTCCGCTTCAAAAGAAGCTGTCAGAAAACGTTTACGGGCTAACCCGTTTCCCCGGAACTTAGTTTCCATTCATTCCGCTTCAAAAGAAGCTGTCAGTATTTGTCTCCCGAAGACACAATTCATGCTGGATGTTTCCATTCATTCCGCTTCAAAAGAAGCTGTCAGTCAAAGAGTTCCTGTGAGGAAGCGCTAGCCCGTAGCCGAGAGGGTTTCCATTCATTCCGCTTCAAAAGAAGCTGTCAGGTTTGGGACTTACGAGTCCGCCGAAGCCGCCATTTACGATGGTTTCCATTCATTCCGCTTCAAAAGAAGCTGTCAGCGTTCTCGGTATCGCTAACGCTACGTTAGCGACGCCTATGTTTCCATTCATTCCGCTTCAAAAGAAGCTGTCAGGTTCTTGCAATCAACACCGAGCAAGGCTCTTGTTTCTTAGAGTTTCCATTCATTCCGCTTCAAAAGAAGCTGTCAGCGTCGTTGCTATCAACAGCAACCAGGGGCTATGTTTTGTTTCCATTCATTCCGCTTCAAAAGAAGCTGTCAGTATACTGACTTCATTACCGACCCAAAGACTGGAAAACAAGTTTCCATTCATTCCGCTTCAAAAGAAGCTGTCAGGGCTACTGTAGCCCGGGACCGGTCTATGAGACTGATGTTTCCATTCATTCCGCTTCAAAAGAAGCTGTCAGCCGCAATTTACAATGGGGGGGTATGTCCCTCCTCACGTTTCCATTCATTCCGCTTCAAAAGAAGCTGTCAGAGTACGTCATCGCCATCAGTGACGGCCGATCATGCTATTGTTTCCATTCATTCCGCTTCAAAAGAAGCTGTCAGCGTAATGGTGATTAATACTCATGGAGGCCTTTGTTTTCTCGTTTCCATTCATTCCGCAGAAGCTGTCAGTCATGCTATTTGACGGAACGGCAGCATATTATCTGCTATTTCCATTCATTCCGCTTCAAAAGAAGCTGTCAGCCGTCGCAATTAAAGATGAGGAGCTGCACGACATCGCATTTCCATTCATTCCGCTTCAAAAGAAGCTGTCAGCTCTTGCTATTTAGCTTCAAGGGGTATCGTATGCCATAAATTTCCATTCATTCCGCTTCAAAAGAAGCTGTCAGTCTTTGCTACCTCGACGGTAGCAAGCCCAGTTCAATTTCCATTCATTCCGCTTCAAAAGAAGCTGTCAGCTTTTCATCGCTGTCGTAATCTTTTTCGTTCGGAAATTTCCATTCATTCCGCTTCAAAAGAAGCTGTCAGTTATGTTGTTTGATGATGATGATGACGACGGGGAGAAAAATTTCCATTCATTCCGCTTCAAAAGAAGCTGTCAGTGGAAACGTGAGGAGGGACATACCCCCCATTATTTCCATTCATTCCGCTTCAAAAGAAGCTGTCAGCCCATTCCAAGCTCGTTAGAAGGGGAAAACCCCGTCTTATTTCCATTCATTCCGCTTCAAAAGAAGCTGTCAGTCAGCCCCCATACCTCGTCTTGCGACTTCGCGGAGAATTTCCATTCATTCCGCTTCAAAAGAAGCTGTCAGCCCTTCGCTTCGGGGTAGAATATGAAAGCTGCGATGATTTATTTCCATTCATTCCGCTTCAAAAGAAGCTGTCAGTTTTGGGTTCAGTTTCTTACTGAACTTTCCAAGTTATATTTCCATTCATTCCGCTTCAAAAGAAGCTGTCAGGAAGCCCATCGCGGGTCGGGTCGTATCGGGTAATTAGCATTTCCATTCATTCCGCTTCAAAAGAAGCTGTCAGTGTTCGCAACGGCGTGCTTGACTGTATTGCTGTCTACGACAACGAATTTCCATTCATTCCGCTTCAAAAGAAGCTGTCAGAAGAGGAGTCCGACGAGGGTCTAGATCCTACGATTAATTTCCATTCATTCCGCTTCAAAAGAAGCTGTCAGTCCTTCGCCACCCCCACGATTGTAGCTAAAGAATACACCCCAGATTTCCATTCATTCCGCTTCAAAAGAAGCTGTCAGTCTGTAGCAGGCGTGCCCTCTGTAGCTAAAGAATACATCCCGATTTCCATTCATTCCGCTTCAAAAGAAGCTGTCAGATTTTCATCCTCTTTCTAGGAGGGGGTGTGATTACCAATTTCCATTCATTCCGCTTCAAAAGAAGCTGTCAGTGACAAATTATTTGAAGAAGGAGGTGAGGAATGTGACATTTCCATTCATTCCGCTTCAAAAGAAGCTGTCAGCTCTGAAATATCTGAAATAGAGAAGAGAGTCCCCCGAACATTTCCATTCATTCCGCTTCAAAAGAAGCTGTCAGCGTCGTCGGTCTCCATGGTCCTCCCCGGACAAGAAGGTGATATTTCCATTCATTCCGCTTCAAAAGAAGCTGTCAGCAGCCCCACTCCCTCGAGTGTATGAAGGAGATATGGGTATGATTTCCATTCATTCCGCTTCAAAAGAAGCTGTCAGACGGAAGTTGTGGAATTTCAAACCCCTCTTCAAAATTTCCATTCATTCCGCTTCAAAAGAAGCTGTCAGGGCAGGCATTTGAAACCCGCTCTAGGCATACATTTTAACCCCATCGATCCGAGGGGGTCAAGATTTAGCCTCCACAACTGAGAATTAGACGCAATAACGAGCCGATCGATTGACCTCAAACCCAGTTGGCGCAAGGAATTTGTGGCACTCAACGACAGAATTAGGGTTTCAGCCATCGCCTGACCCCTGCGGATGCTTATGATTCGAGACAAAACTATAATAGAAGCTAATCTTTCGAGAAAATCGATCGACCCCTCAAAACCCATTCTCTCAATTCTAACCCTTAAACCTTCCAACAAAACGGACGATAAATCGATCGATCTTCCACCAAACAAGCCACATATTCCCACACCTGAATTTCGAGTACTCGAACATATAAAATCTGTTCGCTGACTTGCGGGTGAGAAACTGGCGTTTGTAGGCGTTCTTGCCAATCTTTCAAAAAGCTTTTCAACGCCGTCGGACGCAAATACACCGCACCCCGAATGTCGGCGGGATAAAAATCATCCAACTGCAAACCGCCGCGATTCACCAAAGACACCACCACCGAATCCACCAAGGGGGCGCGAAATTCCTCAACCAAATCCGACACCAAACTGGCGTAGCGAGAACTGGGAACGTGGAGGTTGCCGAAATGAGGATGGAGTCCCACGGCGCAAACTAGAGAAAAGAGCGTTTGATAGAGTAACGTATAGCCCAAACTCAGCAACGAATTAACGGGATCGGTAGGAGGACGGCGGGTGCGTCCGTCGAAGGTAAACGGCGGTTGAATGCAGCGTCCTAAACCTTGAAAATATACCCGAGTTCCCTGTCCTTCGCAACCGAGCAATCCTTCAACTGTAGGAGATTCCAAGGCTCGATCGAGCCAAGTTTTCAAAGTCGCAATACAGGCTCGAATTTCCTCATCGCGACGGGAACGGTTCAACCGTTGCAATAAAACCCGACAATTGTGGAGTTTTCCATAAACAATCTGCTGCGCTTGTGCGAGAACGAATTCTCGATCGCGCCCTCGATCGACTTGCGCTACCAATCGATCGATCTCCGCCGTTCCTTCCGCCGCCAAACGTCCGCAATATCGCCCCGACTGCGTGAGAAACATCACCGGAATTTGCTGTTTGAGAACCACGTTCACGACACCGTGAGACAGGGTGCAGCGTCCGAAAATGACAATGTGACTGAGGCGTTGTAGGGGAACGGAAACCTTGAGTCGATCGCCTTTCCAGACTTGGAGTTGTTTCTGTTTGAGACTGAGATAGGTTCCCTGTTCGGTAATGTAGAGAGGAATCGTCATGTTGAAATCGCGGCGAACTCGCACAAAGTAACAGATATCCTCTATCCTCCACAGGGCGATTTGAGTTGTGGTTTGAGTTCGAGGGAACGGGGAACGGGAAACGGGGAACGGGGAATCTGGAAACCACGTTACGGCATCCTACGACTCGGGTTCTGTGGCTTCGATATTTTCCAAAATCCGCTGCAACGCTGCTTTAAGAACGGGTAAATCTGATTGTGCCGTTTCCCAAATTATTTCGACATCGACTCGAAAATACTCGTGAATGACAGCATTTCGCATTCCTCGAATCTGGTGCCAAGGTATAGTTGAGTCTGCCGCTTCTAAATCGGTAATGACGCTCGCCACCGCCTCCCCAATCACCGCGAAACTGTACAACAGAACCCGTAACGCTTGCGGGTTGCGAGCAAACGCCTCAAAACTCAAGCCATCGATGGTTTCTTCCACCACAGCAATCTCAAACAAGATATCTCGCACCCGCAGTTTAAACTCTCTAGATGGCACGAATCGCTTCCTTCAAAACGGTTTCTCGTAAATGCGGACGAAGCGAACTCGGCGTACCCACATCCACCGAACAGCCTAATAAGTCTTCTAGATAGGCTTGCAATCCCAATAGTGTAAACAGCCCCACTGGATGCTTAAACTCCACCAAAACATCGACATCGCTCTTCGATGTTGCTTCACCTCGCGCCACTGAACCGAACAGAAACAGGGCTTTCACAGCAAAGTTATCGAGCTGTTCTCGATGGTTTTGTAATAACTGCAGAACCTGTTCCCGATTCATTTATTTTTCTCCTCTCGATCGAATCTCCCTTTTCCCATTGGGTCTTCTTCGATTTCAATATTATGGCGGCCGATCTGAGTTCGAGCAATTCATACTCAATCTAATTCCGAAAGTCTGTTTTTGAGGGAACGGGGAATCTGGAGGCAAGTTGTGGTACAACGGTCAACAACGACGGCTCAAATTTGAAATCGTGAAGTCATGTCGAAGCGATCGCTGAGGATATCGGCTGTTGGACGACGAGCAGCACTGGCGAAACTCAACTCTCGCAATCTCAGCCAGCGAGCCTTTTCCAAAGAGTTAGAAATTGCCTACTCTACTGTCAACCATTTTTTTAACGGAATTGGGGTCGATCGACGCATTTTTACCGAAATCTGCGAAGCCTTGGGATTGGAGTGGGAAGACGTGGCGCAAATGCCCGAACCTGCGGACGTATCGGAGATTTTGGAATCGACTGACGAAGATACCGATACCACTACAGACAACCGCCTCGTTGAGACAATTCGAGAAACTCTTCGACAAAATTCAAACCGCACCAGAGCCGCACTGCATCCTTATATTCTGCAACCCATCCGACGGGAGGAATTGGAAAATCGCTGCATCGAGCAGATTCAACAGGGTTGGCGAGACGGAAAACGGCGCATCATGCCGATTTTGGGGGCGGCGGGATACGGGAAAAGTACCCTGTTGGGAATGCTGTACGATCGACTCCTCGAAGACGCGCAACCCAACAAGTGGATAGCCTTGGCGCGATGCGACGATTTGATTGAAACGGCGGAAACCTTTGAAGAAGAGTTGGGAGAACGGTTAAGCGATCGCCGGGAGTCATTGACGCAGGTGGTGGAACGGTTGAACTCGCGGGGTGTCTTACTCCTCGACACGCTGGATTTGATTCTCTCGCCTGCTTTCGTTCCCATGTTTCGCCAAGCCTTAACCCGTTGGTTGGAACGAGGCGTAACGGTGGTGTTTACCTGTCGCGATCGAGATTATCGAGATTTCTTCGAACCCTATCACGAGAGCTTCGCCGGAGTCAGAGAGGCGCTTTGTGGCGGTTGCACGGTTCCCGAGTTTACCGAGGCAGAAGTGCGATCGGCAGTCTGTACGTTTCTGGCAACACAAGCGGGTTACGAAGACCTAGAACGGCGGGAAGCCTTTGCCGATGGCGTGTTGGCGTTGTCTGCCGATCGCACGTCGTTGCGGGAAATTGTCGGAAATCCCTTGTTGTTGGCGTTGTCTTGCGACTTGTTCGCCGAGTGGGGGCGCGTTCCCGAGGATTTAACCGTCAGTCAACTGTACGAAACTTACTGGAATTGGCGAATTGCGCGATCGAGACAACACGAACCCCACATCGGACGTGCCAAAGTCAAGCTGTGTTTGAATGTCGCGGGACAGCTTTATCGCCAGTCGATCGATCGCCTGCGGGATTTCCTCTACGATACCGATTGCGAGTTCGACGAAACCGAAGGAGACGCCTATCGCGCACTCCGCAGCGACGGCGTTCTCAAAGACATCGGTAACGGACGTATTGCCTTTTTTCACCAAACCTTTTTGGAATACGCGATCGCCCGTTGGCTGACGCAGACGGCGGAGGGGGAGGCGGAAAAACAACAGGCGATCGATCGGGTGGCGGCACAAGATCGGCTTCCGTATTATCTCTGGACGATTTTTCGCCAACTGCTGGTTTTGGTGTCGTTTGCAGAGTTTCAAAAGCTGAGTGCGCGGGTTCCCCTGGCGGAATTGCTGTCGTTTCGGGCGTTGGCATTGGCGGCGATGGCGCGTCGAGAACCGGAAACGGGCAGCGTTTTGGACGGGTTGCTGAATTGGGCGAAAACTCAAGACGGCACCTATCGCGAAACGCTGTTGGTGGTGGCGAACTCGGCATCGTTGGAACGGGGCGAGTTGGGGTGGCGGCTGGCGGTGGGCGTGTTGGAAAACGTGGAAACGGCGTTTGC
The DNA here is from genome assembly GCA_001657325.1 of Geitlerinema sp. BBD 1991-9. Classification (GTDB taxonomy): domain Bacteria; phylum Cyanobacteriota; class Cyanobacteriia; order Cyanobacteriales; family Geitlerinemataceae; genus Geitlerinema. Next base: position 73,655 of record LWRO01000029.1, read on the forward strand.
GAATAAAGCCGTGGAACTCTGTAGCTTTTGGCTGGTGAGGCTGCCGGAAAAACAAGGGGAACGGCTCGATCGCGTGTTTTCTGCAATTCAAACCCAGTTCGAGGAGAACGAAAACGCCCGCTTGAACCAATTCGGACAGTTTCTAAGTGCGTTCGCGGCGGGGGTGCGCCAGCAGGGATATCGCCGACTCGACGATGAGAGTTTGGCGGTGTTGCGGCGGTGGTATTTTGAACTGGGTTCGAGTGGGCGCAGTCGGGTTTGGGAACTGTACGCCCTTCCTGAGATTCCCGATGCAGCCAGGGTTGAGTTTGTGGTGGCAGCGACGGCGCAACCGCCGAGTAACTCGTTTGAGGAACGGGAGGCGGCGTTGAATTTGTTGGTTTTGGCGTTTCCGGCGTTGTGGGAACGGGGCGATACGCCTTTCGGGGGCAGTTGGCGAGATGTTTTGGCGGCCCCGATTCACGAACGCTGGATGGAGTCGGTGGCGGGGGCGGTGGGCAAGTCGTCGGTGGAGGTTGATGCAGCCCTCTCCCTAAATCCCTCTCCCCACCTTGGGAGAGAGACTTCACAACGGCTCCCCTTCTCCCAAGATTGGGAGAAGGGGTTGGG
>LWRO01000030.1 GCA_001657325.1 Geitlerinema sp. BBD 1991-9
GGTCGAATTCGTTCGACACTTCCCGAGGCAATTCCCACTGAAGCTGGAAGCCACTCATCAATCGCCTCGCGATGATGAGTGGTAGTTCACGACTGTGGCAGTGAGTCCGTTCAGGTGTGGCTTTCGGGAAGACTACGTCTCCCACTTTAGATGACCAGTGCCATCCCCTCTGTCGAAGGCTGCTGTACTCTCCGATAACACCTCAACAATTATTTTTGGATACTGTCTGAAATAAGTATTCGCTCGATCGAGCGAATCGCACATCTCCAATACATCTGAAGAATAATAGCAATTTCGAGAATCAATTTGCACTTTCATGTCACTAGGATAAAGGTAGCAAGAAGTTCCTCGTAAAAGAGGGCGTAGCAACGCTGTTAAATTCGCCACAATTGTTCCGTGAGCATCACTCTCTCCCGCCATTAAATCAATTCTTCCGTTAATATATTCATGCTTTATAGAACTCAATTTTTTGAATCCCAAGTAATCTGCTGCTCTGAGATAAGACAAGAATTTAGATTATGTCATCGTGTCAACTCTAATTCAATACTATTTGATATTTGTTTCAACCTTGCGATCGATTTTTTTTAGACTCATGATAGTGATAAAGTATTGGGAGGCAAAAATCATGTCTACCGAGCAAATTGGAAAAATTAACACCACATTAACAATTGTAAATCGGGCTGATCGATCTGCTGCCACACGGGGTTACATCTCCTCGGAGCAGGTTCAAACCCTAACCCTCAAAAACGTACTCATCGGTACGGGAGCGAAACCGATTCTTTCCAAAATACCGAGTTTCTTAGAGCGATTATGTTAGCAATTTTAAGATATACCTGCACCGATTTGTCATTTCTAGGAAATCTCTGAGGCTGTATTCTGCTTTGCTATCGCTTTATATGCCACTGCACAATATGAAACAAATGGCTCTCCTTCCTTTTCTGCAATATGTACGTCAGAAAAGCCAGCACTTGATAGTAAGCTCATAACGTCATCTTGCGAATAAAGATTAAAAATATCTTGACTTAGATCTAGATTTTGCATTTGCTTTGCATCTCGAAATCCGATCGCTATTTTTCCCCCTATCTTCAAAACTCTAAACATTTCATTGAAGTATCGATCTGGATTTTTCCAGAAATAAATGGTGTTTGAAGAACACAGATTATCAAACGATTCATTGTCAAATGGAAGAGAGCAACCTTCTCCTTGATGCAATTTTACCTTACCCTTTAAAATATGCTCTTTATTGACCTTACTGGCCTGTTTTAACATGGCTGTTGAAAAATCAATTCCTTCCACAACTCCTTCAGTCGCAATGTTCGCCATTTCATTGATTAACTTTCCAGATCCGAATCCAATTTCTAAAATTTTATCGGTTTTGTGAAGATCGAGAATCTCTTTGATGAAAGAGTTCAGATCGGCATTAACATTATTAAATATTTCGGTCATTAGATAGTGGCCAATCATGCCGGATGGCTTTCTAGCCTGTAGAGATAAAATCCTCGATGGAATTAATTTAATGATAAGTGAGAACCACATTCTGTGAAACACGACCATAACTTAAACCCTGATTTTATTGGCAGTTTTTTAAAAGAGTGAGATTATGGGAAATCTAGGCAGGGGAAATTCTATTCCTGCCAGACATTTTCTTGATGCCATTTGTGCCGATCGCTATAACTCTAACAGACCCCTTCGATCGATCTCAACTGAATTGAACGTTTTCATGCCAATTTTCAACAACCCTGCTATAGATCCCCTGCTTGAATTAGGCAACCAGGGACGGTTGCCCCTACGGACATCTATTGCATGACCTTTGGAAAAGGCTATCAAATCCTCTATTTCAAATCCTCTATTTCAAATACGCCACTGTCACCCCCGCACCGCCGTCGCTTTGTGCGGCTAACTCAAATCGATCGATATGGGGCGATCGACTCAAAAATTCATGCACCCCATCCCGCAATTTCCCCGTTCCCTTTCCGTGAATAATCCACAGCGCACCGCCAATCGGAACCGCTTCCGCAATGGCATTTTCGAGGGTTTGTTCCGCTTCGTGAATGCGATTTCCTCGCAAATCTAACGTGTTCTTAGACGTTCTGACAATGGGAGCGGTTTTCTGCGTGACCGTGGGTGTTGCTTTAGGTTTCGGTTGCGGTAAATCGGGTTTTTCCCCAGATAGTGACTCCACATCCGCTAACGAAACCGTCATCTTCATCAAGCCAAACCGCACCACCAATTCCCCATCTTTGTCCGGTTCGTTGAGGACTTCCGCTGTTTGTCCCAATCGAGGAATGCGGACGCGATCGCCCGTTTTGGGACGAAAACCAGGTTTCGGCTTCGGCGTTTCCCGACGTGAGGGTAAGTTGCGTTCGGCGAGTCGATCGATCGCTGCTGTCGCCTTCTGTGCGTCTTGCGCCGTGGGCGTTCCCTGTTGCAACCGCCGAATGACTTTGGCGATTTCTCCCTTCGCCGCCTCGATCGATTCCCGAATCGCCCGTTCTTGTTCGAGTTTGAGCTGTTCCTCTCGTTGGCGCAACTGTTCGGCTTTCTCACTAATCTCTTGGTTCAACCGCTCTGCTTGCGCCACGATTCGACTAGCTTCGTCGGCTTGCGTTTCCTGTCGCCGACGTTGCGCTTCCAACTGGGCGATCGTTTCGTTCACATCAACACTCGTTCCCGAGGTGACAGACTGTTGCGCCGCATCCACGACCGCCGATGCTAACCCCAAACGCCGCGCGATCGAAAGCGCGTTCGATCGACCGGGAATTCCCCACAGCAACCGATACGTCGGCGATAAACTCGCGTCGTCGAACTCCACCGAAGCGTTCTCAAATCGCTCGTCTTGATACTTCAGCGCCTTTAACTCGCCGAAGTGCGTCGTCGCCACGGTCAACTGCACTCGATCGCTCAAATACTGCAACAGCGATATCGCCAGCGCACTCCCTTCCGAGGGATCGGTTCCCGCCCCCACTTCATCCAACAGCACCAACGTCTGATTCTCCTCGCTCACCGCATCCAAAATGCGACTGATACGGCGAACGTGACCGGAAAATGTCGATAGGTTTTGCTCGATCGATTGTTCGTCGCCGATATCTGCCAAAACCTGCGAAAACCAAGGTAACTCCACCGGCTCTCTCGCCGGAACGAACATTCCCACCTTCGCCATCAACATCGCCAATCCCAGGGTTTTCAACGTCACCGTTTTTCCCCCAGTATTCGGCCCCGTAATCGTCACCACGCGAATCTGTGGCGACATCGTAACATCGATAGGAACCACCTCACGCCCGTCTTCGTGTTTGTGCTGCCACACTAACAGCGGGTGACGTAACTGTCGCAGCGTCGTATTTTCTCCCGCTTCCGTAAATCGCGGTGGGTTTGCTTCCAACCACAAGCCGTATCGCGCCCGCGCCGTCGCCAAATCCAACGTCGTCACGATCGCCAACAACCGCTCTAAATCCGGCTTCACTTCAGCAACTCGTTCCGTCAACGCCCGCAAAACGGCTTCTTCCGCGGCTTGTTCTCGCCGTTGCAACGTTCGCAGTTGGTTGTTGTCGTTGACGATCGAATTCGGTTCGACGTAGAGCGTCATTCCTGTCGCCGAAGAATCGTGGACGATGCCAGGGATTTTGTCTTTCTGAGGTGCTTTCACCGGAACGACGAATCGATCGCCGCGCGTTGTAATTAACGGTTCCTGCAACGCACTGGCTTGACGCTGCATGAGGCGGTTGAGCGTTCGATAAATTCGATCTCGAACCTGTTTGATTTGGTGGCGAATCGATTCCAACTCCGGACTGGCGCGATCGGCAACTTTAGCGCGATCGTCGATGCAACGATGGATTTCCTGTTCGATTTCCGGGTACGTCCGCAGTTGCGACACCCAGTCTTTTAAAACGGGGACTTCTAATTCCGTATTGTCGATCGATCGTCGCAGTCGTCTCGCGCCGTAAAGCGTCGTCGCCACGTCTAATAGCGCGTCGCCCGGTAAAATACCACCAATTTCCGCTCGATCGAGCAACGCACCAATATCCCGAATTCCCCCGAACGGTAGACCCCCTTCGAGTTGCATTTCCAACTGGTAGGCTTCTTTTGTTTGAGTCAACAGATGCCAACTTTCTGCTCGATTTTCGGGAATCCGTAACGATCGAGCCGCAATCGCACCTAACTTCGTCGCCGCAAAGGTCGAGAGATGTTGGCACAGGCGAGGCCATTCTAGGAGGTTTAGGGTTTCTTCGAGAATCAAGGTAGGATCGTTAAATTCCGTTTGTAATCTACTTGTAATTTTAAGGTAATCCTGAAGTTCGAGCAATTGGGATTTACGATTCTAAAGTGACAATCGACGATTGGCAATTGCAAACTTTCAAATTTATCTTGGAAATGAGAACAAAATTCAAAGCGGTGTTGAGGACAACACCGCTACGAGTCATTCGTGTTTTTCCCCATCACCCCGTAAAACTCGGGTTTTGTGATAAAGCCGTTAATCGCGACGCATCAACAAGAGCTGTACCAGTTGCAGAACAGCATAAAGAGCCGTGGCGACATACGTCCAAGCCGCTGCTTGCAACACCGCTCGAGCACCTTTATTTTCCTCACCTTGAAGAATGCCCAATTCGTCTACGATGTTCAACGCGCGACGCGACGCATCAAATTCCACGGGAAGCGTGACGATGTGGAACGCAATCACGCCTACGAAAAAAGCAATTCCGATGGTCGTCAATCCGGTGATATTCAAAAAGATTCCAGCAACCACCAGGATAGGGCCGAAGTTCGCGCCCAAGTTCGCCACAGGCACCAACGTCGCTCGCAGGTTCATGAACTGATAGCCCTGCTTGTCTTGCATGACGTGGCCGCATTCGTGAGCTGCAACCGCCGCCGCAGCAAGAGACGACGCCCCGAAAATGCCTGAGGACAGGCGCACCGCTTTCGCCCTGGGATCGTAGTGATCGGTGAGTTCTCCCGCGACGGGTTCGACACGAACATCGTGAATTCCTTTCTTATTCAAGATAGCGCGAGCGACTTCTTCTCCTGTCATTCCCAAACTCGATTGAACTTGGGAATAGCGTTCGTAGGTACCTCGAATCTGTGCTTGCGCCCACATCATCAACAAGATACCCGGAATTAAAACGATGACAGACCAGTGAAAGAACATACGTCCGGTCTCCTCATTGAGAAAGTTTTTTTTCGTTTAATTACATCTTTCTATTATAAACGAAAGAATCGATCGAGACCGCGTTACTAACGCTTGAAATATCCAGTTCGATCGCGTGCTTCTCAACATCGATCGAGAAGGGCAGTTAGCAAGACTGATTTAAAACTGCCGTCGCCTAAAAATGGCAATAGCAATTGCCAAGAAAAACACTGTATAAGCTATGCCGTAAGCCACATCGAACCAAACAGTTATGCCATCCAGCATGATAGTCATGCCGTAAATCGCTTCGTTTTTAAAATCCAAACGGAGTAAGTCGGGAACAATCAAATATAATGCCGTAGCAATGGGTTGCAAACTTGCATTTTCCGAGAGTTCTCCCAAGCGCAATAGATCCTGACTGAAACTACCCGTCAAATAAAAGCCCAATGTCAAAAATGCTGCAAGGACTGAATTCGTAAATACACCTAATAAAATGGCGATCGAAGTTAAGACTGCCAGTTTTAAACCCAGGAATCCAACAGCGATCGAGAAACTCGCCACGGGTATATCAATTTGGTTGAGCAGCGCCACGGGGAACGTCACTAAGGTCATCACTCCAATTGCAACCAGTAAGACCCCCCACAAGCCCAAAAATTTACCGACGATGAGTTCACCACGACTAATGGGTTTAGAAACTAATACCAACATCGTGCGTTTGTCGATTTCTTTATGAATCGAAGCTGGCCCCACAAACGCCACAATTAGCACGGATAGTAATTCCATTGTCCCCAAACTTAAATCGAGGACAATTTTGGGATAAGCGCCCGCAGAAACTTCTGGAAGTAAGCGCGTTGCAAGAACGAGGACGAGAGCGTAGAATCCAATGACGTAGAGAATTCGATCTCGCACGACTTCTCGAAAAACATTGCGAGCTATCGTCCAGAGACGACTGAGACTGACAGAAGAAACAATAGCCTGAGATCGTGGATTTGGCATCATGGCGATTCGTTGGAGTCCTCCTGAATATCTTCGGTTTGCGTCGAAAAAATCACCTGATTGTCAGTATTGCACTCCATCGAACCCCCTGTATCGCGATAATTGGCCGAAAACGCGGGTGAAGTGTCTTCTCGTCGAACGCGGCACGTCAACACCATCGAGCCTTGCATATCCTGAAACCAGCGATTCCACCAGAAAAATGTGACGCTTAATTGGTATTCATCGTCGGTGTCTCCGTAAATATCTAAGGTGACTTGCAACGATCGATCTTCTCGATTTTCCGACGAACCCGTAACCGTATCCTCCAACCATTTAGGATTTTTCTTAACCTCGAGTAAAAAACGTTCGATCTCAGACCAGGTTTTATTTCGCATTTGAGACTCCAAGACTGCTTTAATGGTACGTTCAATACGATAACCGCGCAGCTCGATGGGAGTTCCCAAACGCACGACGAAATCACTTTGCGTTAAGTCAGCAGACAGTATCCCCGGATATTGAACGATCCAATCTTGAAGGAGAAATGTTAAGGAAATCCAACAAGTAACAACGAGTGCAAGTAACGTTTGAAGTAACAGTTTTGGGCGTTCGTCTACAGGAGGAACTCGCCAATTCTTACTTTTGCCAACGAACGATGGAATTGCGGCAATTGTGCTTGTTAAAAGCGGCCAAACCAAAAATGCAACGCGAGGTAAATTATTAAAATCGTTGCGAAAAAAGATCGAACACAATACAGCGGCAATAATTCCAGGGCCGATCGAAACTTTCCAGATTTTCCAAGGATCGACCGTTTGCCACCACGTGACCGATAAGATAAATAAAACCCATCCCAAGCGCGTCCAATTAGAATTGGAAAATTGGGCGTTGGGATCGGAAAGAACGACGAGAAACGAAAGCAACCACGTTCCCATGCAAGCCAGCATTAAAGTTTGCCAAGACATGAGTTTCGGCGGTTGGAGCTGCGATCGAAGCCATTTCCAATTTTCCATGAGGATCGATCGAAAGGATGAGACGACGAGGTTTAAAAGACAAAGATCGTTAAGATTAGCAAAAATAAGATTGTCGTGTGGCTCATAGCATGACCGACTAAAATCGCTCGATCTTGAGCGCTTTTGATGTGATAGCGAACTAAACGCTCGGAATGAGCTTTGTCAACCTGTTCGTACCAACTTAAATTTTCGATCGGTAAAATCCATATTTTTTGAAAAATATACAAACTCAAGGATTTGACAAACCATCCAATAAAAAATATTCCGATCGCACCCACAACAATTGCAATCTCAATCGGTTCGCTGTCAACGGTAAATCGACCGGTGAAGATATAACTCACGAGCTGTTGCATGAGTTGGGTGTCTTGGAAAATCGAAACGATGTAAAAAAAGGCAATCCAGCCAAAGAAAGCACAGATGAGGTTGGCGATTGCCGCATAATAGGTACTCGTGCGCCGGGTTAGTCCGAGTCGCTGTTGGAGAACACCCGCTTCGATCGCCACCGATATGAACGTAAATAAAATTTGACAGGCAATCGCCCGTAACGGTAAAACCATAGTGTATAGCGATGCTATTCGAGCTGTAAGCGGACTCTACAGACTGAAAGCCCGTGCTACACGGTTTTCGGCAATGTGAGATCGAGTCGATCGATGAGACTAGCTATATTGCATTATTTTAGAATCGCCGTAGCCGGTCTAGCTCAAACAAGTCAGCTTATCGTAGCGGCCGGGTGTGTTACCGGTAAGATGATCGCTCGACACATTTCTCCTTCCCATTCACCCCAGACCCGCTACGACGATCTGAGACTTTAAGACTTAACGGCTTCTACGAGTCGAGAGTAATAAAACCGCGTACTCGTCATGTCGCTGCGCTCGATCGAAAATCCGTTTTTCTTAAAGATTTCGACGATCTCTTTTTCCCGATGTTGATAAGCGCGCGTCGTCTTACTCGGCCCGGGAAACAGTTCGCCGATTTTCTTGAGAATCGTCAACCAACAAGTTTTCGGGGCAAAACTCAAAATGACCCGCGATTGTGCCAAGGAACACAGATGAGAAATCATCTCGTCCATATCGTCATCTGGGTAGTGAATTAACACATCTAAACAGATAACCGTGTGATAGCTACCGTCGATCGTTTCGAGATCTCGAGTTTCCAACGTCAAACGACTGGTATCTTCGAGTTCCGAGGCAGCGCGCTCCTTCGCTTCCTCAACCATTTTCTCGGAAATGTCACTACCGTAAACGGTTGCACCGAGTTGGGCGAGGGGAACACTCAAACTTCCCACACCACACCCCGCATCGCAGATCGTTAGATCGCTGAGGTTTCCATCTTCTTTCAACCAGCCTAACACCTTATCGATGGTTTGCTGGTGTCCTTGACGGATATCGAGTTGAACGTTGTTCACCTCGCCACTACCATAAATTCGCCGCCATCGATCGAATCCCGTCGAGTTGAAATATTCCTTAACAATTGTTTTGTCGTCCGTGACGTTCATAGCCTACCCGCACTCTCAAAATCGTTTTCAAGGGTTCAAAGTAATAAGGTATCCTACATCAGAAGTCTTTCGTTATCGATCGAGACTGAAATGATGGTCAACGCTTCGGCGGATCTCGCAACGCAAACCCAAGCCCGCAAAGCCGATCACCTGCGGATTTGCCTGGAGGAAGACGTGCAGTTTCGCCAAACAACGAACGGTTTAGAACGCTATCGCTTCACGCACTGCTGCTTACCCGAACTCGATTTCGACGAGATCGACCTCCAAACACAATTTTTGGGCAAATCCCTCGGCGCACCGCTGCTCGTTTCTTCCATGACTGGCGGTACAGACATCGCAAAAACCATCAACACTCGTCTCGCCCACGTCGCACAACACTATCGCCTCGCTATGGGGGTCGGGTCTCAGCGTGTCGCAGTGGAAAATCCCGACGTAACGGATACCTTTGCCGTGCGTTCCGTCGCACCGGATATCCTACTGTTTGCCAACATCGGTGCGGTACAACTGAACTATAACTACGGTCTCGATGAATGTCGGCGCGTGGTGGAATCGATCGAAGCCGATGCCCTCGTTTTACATCTCAATCCCCTCCAAGAATGCGTGCAAACACGCGGAGATAAAAACTTTCGGGGATTGCTTGACAAAATACAAGTTTTGTGTTCTAAGATTTCCGTTCCGGTTGTCGCCAAAGAAGTCGGCAACGGCATCTCCACGGAAATGGCGAAAAAGCTAATCGAAGCCGGCGTGAGTGCCATCGACGTAGCCGGTGCCGGAGGAACGTCTTGGGCGAAAGTCGAAGCCGAACGGGCGAAGGACTTCAAACAGCGCCGTTTAGGAGCAACCTTTGCCGATTGGGGTATTCCCACCGCTGACTGCGTTTTGGGGGTGCGTTCCGTCAGTGCCGACGTTCCCCTCATCGCCTCGGGGGGGTTGCGCGATGGCGTAGATGCGGCCAAAACCTTCGCGCTCGGGGCCGATCTCGCCGGTCTCGCGACTCCGTTCCTCAAAGCTGCTGCAGACTCCGTCGAAGCCCTCGACGAACTGGTACAAGTGCTGATCGCCGAAATGACTACCGTGTTGTTCTGTACTGGACAGGGATCGATCGAGGACTTCAAACGCGCAGACTGTTTGCACCCACTACAATGAGATCGTCCTAAGATCGTTCGTCGGCCGCATCACGGCCGTCTTTACGCAGCCAACTGCTCGCCATCTCCCGGATTTATGCGCGATTTTTTTAAAAACATTCTTGCCACAGTTGTTGGTTTAATCCTCTTTTCTGCGATCGGCTTGGGCGGGTTAATCTTCCTCGTTGTTAGTGCGACCTTGCGAGAAACCGCCCCCCAAGTGAAAGATGACTCCTTACTCGTTTTGGATCTCGCCGTCAGCATCGACGACACCGAGCCCACTTCGACCACTGGCGAAGCGCTACAGCGGGCCCTCGAAGACGAAGACGCCCGAACCCTGACTTTGCGAGATGTCGTCAAAGCCATCGACCACGCCGCCACCAACGATCGAATCGTCGGACTTTTCATTCAAGGCACGCCGGGAGAAATGACCAGCGGATATGCCAATTTGGTAGAAGTTCGCGCGGCGCTCCAGCGATTTCGAGATGCTGGTAAACCCATCATTGCCCACGATCGAGACTGGACGGAACGAGAATATTACCTCGCCTCAACCGCCAGCGAACTCTCGATCGATCCCCTGGGTTTAGTCGTTATCGACGGCTTGAGTGCCGAAAGTTCTTTCCTAGCTGGAGCGTTTGATAAATACGGCATCGGCGTACAAGTGGTGCGTGTCGGGAATTACAAATCTGCTGTGGAACCCTTCACTCGTCAAAACTACAGCCAGGAAAACCGCGAGCAACTCCGAGGAATTCTGGCGGATTTGTGGAATCACTTCGCCAACACCGTCGCTCCCGATCGAGATTTGACAGGCGATCGAGTGCGCGAGATCGCCAATACCCAAGGTCTGCTCTTAGCCAACGAAGCCGTAACGGCCCAACTGGTCGATCGAGTTGCCTACGACGACGAAATCGTGACGCGGTTGAAAGAAATCACCAACGTCACCGAGTCTGACGAATCGTTTCGGCGCATTAGCACGAGCCGTTACATCGACATCACCAATCCCGCCGAAAACGGCGATTTTGCCAACGTCGGTGAAAACGAAATCGCTGTGATTTACGCCGAAGGCCCCATCGTAGACGGCGAAGGGGGCCTTCGACAGATTGGTGGAGATCGATTTGCCCGACAACTTCGATCGTTACGCCTCGACGACGACGTGAAAGCCGTGGTGTTGCGCGTCAACAGTCCCGGTGGCAGCGCGGTCGCCTCCGAAGTCATCAAGCGGGAAGTGGAACTGATTCGGGAAGTCAAACCCGTGGTCGTCTCGATGGGGAACGTCGCCGCATCGGGAGGCTATTGGATTTCTATGGCAGCGGACGAGATCGTCGCGCAACCGAATACAGTGACCGGATCGATCGGCGTGTTCGGCGTATTCTTCAACGTCCAAGAACTCGGTAACGAAAACGGCGTCACTTGGGACGTGGTCAAGACGAGTCCCTTTGCAGACTTCGACACCGCCGCCCGTCCGAAAACTCAGCAAGAATTGGCGTTAGCACAAAAGTTCGTCAACACCATTTATCAGCGTTTTATTCAACAGGTTTCCAACTGGCGAGAGCTACCCCTGGAAAACGTCCAGCAAATTGCCCAAGGCCGGGTGTGGTCGGGGTTCGATGCGTCGCAAAACGGGTTAGTCGATCGATTGGGCGGTTTGGAAACGGCAATTGCAGCGGCCGCAGAACGGGCCGAATTGGGGGAAGATTGGACAGTTCGGGAATATCCCCGCGTCAAGAGTTTTGAGGAACAGCTAATCGAGGATTTGTTTGGCGTTCCCGACGAGACGGTGTTACCCGAACCTCTGGCAGGCCTGTGGGAGGAGATGCAATCGAGCCTCACCGACCTCTCGAGTTATAACGATCCTCGCGGGGCTTATACGCGATTGCCGTTTACACTCAACATCGATTGAGCGGGCGATATGAGTCTCCGTCAAAAAACGCTGCTGCTCGTTGGGGTGCTTCTCGTCAGTTCGATCGTTGCATTATCAGCCAGCCTCGCGACGATTTTGCTCGGAAGCTTTGCACGGTTGGAACGGCAACACGCCGAGCGGAACGTCGAGCGGGCCCGGGCAGCGTTAGAAGCTGAAATCGAGGCGCTCGATCGAATGGCCCAAGATTGGGCGACCTGGGATGACACCTATGGTTATATCGAAACTCGCGATGAAGATTACCGGCGCAATAATCTCATCGAAAATACATTTGTCAACCTTCAACTCAACCTACTGTTGTTGTTGAAGGCTGACGGTGATGTGGTGTTCGAGCAGGGTTACGATTATTGGCGAGAACGTTCAGCCCCCGTTCCCGAAAACCTGTTGCGGAAACTGTTTCCTCAGCGCATTTTAGTCGATCGACTCGATCCGAAAACTCGCGTCAACGGCTTGTTATTGCTAGACGAGGGAATTCTCACGATCTCAACTCAACCCATCCTCACCAGCGAAGGTACCGGTCCGAGGCGAGGAACGCTCGTGATGGGGCGCTATTGGGACACGCAACGCACGAGTCAGTTGGCCCGGCGCACGCAACTCGATCTTTCCCTATACCGTCTCGATACGCCCGTCGAAACGATTCGTGAGGGAAACGATATCCCTGAAGATGTCCTACGGGTTCGATCGAAACTCGGGCCGGTGAAAGGTAGTGGGAACGGCGACGATCCGACCCCAGTTTTTATCGAAGCTCTCAATGAAGATTCGATCGTCGGCTATACCCTCCTCAAAGATATTTTTGGAACGCCGATCGTTCTCTTGCGCGTCGAACTTCCCCGCGATATTTACCAACAGGGGCAAATCGCCCTTCGGTATTTAGTCGTTTCGCTGTTGCTGGTGGGTCTCTTACTGAGCGTTGCTGTCTTACTTCTCCTCGAAACAACAGTCTTACGTCGCCTGAGTCATCTCAGTTCCGACGTTCAACAAATCGGCAACCGCAGCGATTTATCGCTACGGGTACACGAAAGCGGTAACGACGAACTCAGTCGCCTCGGCCATACCGTCAATGGAATGTTAGAGCGTTTAGAAATCGGAGCAAAAGCCTTAGCAGAAGAACAGGAACGGGCGGAAAATCTGCTTTTAAACATTTTGCCTGAAACCATTGCCGATCGACTCAAACACGATCGAAGCGCGATCGCCGAAAACTTCGACGAAGTGACGATTTTATTCGCCGATATCGTCGGCTTTACGCAACTGTCCGCCCAGTTAACCCCCATTAAGTTAGTCGAGTTGCTCAATCGGATGTTTTCAACGTTCGATCGACTGGCCGAACAACTGAATTTAGAAAAAATTAAAACCATCGGTGATGCTTACATGGTGGCGTCGGGGCTGCCATTACCTCGTCCCGATCACGCTGAAGCGATTGCGGAAATGGCCCTCGAGATGCAAGCAGCTGTTCGGCGATTTCATGACGAAGGCGGCCATCCGTTTCAAATTCGTGTTGGTATGAATTCCGGCGTTGTGGTGGCAGGTGTGATCGGTCAGAAAAAGTTTATTTACGATCTTTGGGGAGACGCAGTCAATATAGCTAGTCGCATGGAATCGTCGGGAAAACCCGGGCAAATTCAAGTGACGCAAGCAACTTACGAAATACTCAAAGATAAATACATTTTAGAAGCGCGAGGAGCGATACAGGTTAAAGGAAAAGGAGAAATGCAGACCTATTGGCTGAAAGGGCGCAAGGGCGATCGATCCGAAATCCACTTCTCAAATTAGCGAATCCAATTGCCCCCGTAGAGTCCTTGTATGCAAGGACTCTACGGGGTTTCAGGCGAGCAGGCAAAAACACCCTTCCGGAATCGGATTGGGTACGATCTCTCTTCTGTCAGATCGGGGTGAGATCCTGTTAGAAAAAGATCTTGTAGCTCTTGAAGGACGTGAACTTGGGAGATTGTATTCACCAAAAGTCTACAAATTGTAGAATTCAAGTCGAAATATTTCCCAACCCCTTTTCTCGAGAAGCATTAAACAACTGCGATCGGGATTTTCACTCCGAAAATAACAAAAAAGGGATGATAGGTCGAGCTGGAGGAAATCCGATAAAATCTCGATCGTTAAAACCTAGAGCGCCAGTACAGAAGTCAGGAGACTTGATGTTGTAATGGGGTGGATGCGTTGGCGGGAATTTTACGAACTGGACTTTCACCAAATTCGATTGCCCGCGAACACACCCTACGCAACTTTTGTACCACTGCTCTAGAGGGTATCTGTAATAAAGAGTATTGAGTTGGATCGAAAAAAATTAACCCAACTCAAAATAGCTTTCGATCGAACAACACAAAAATCAAACTAATGCCACAGCCTTAAGCTGAAAAATCTTTTCGATCGTCTCTTCAACTGATTTGTCCGGTGTCGAAGCTCCCGATGTAACCCCAACGACTAGCTTTCCTTCCGGAATCCAGTTTTCTGTGACTTCGATATCTCGTTCGAGGGGTTTGTGTTCGATCCGATTTCCCGGTCCGATTCGATCGGCACTGTCAATGTGATACGAAGGAATCCCGTGTTCGATGGCGATTTCCTGTAAGTGCGTGGTGTTCGACGAATTGAAGCCGCCAATAACGACCATTAAATCGATATCTTCTTCGACCAATTCCAGCATCGCATCTTGGCGTTCCTGAGTTGCATCGCAGATGGTGTTAAACGCCATAAAGCGATCGTTGAGTTCAGTCGGCCCGTACTTTTGCAACATCGTGCGTTCAAACAATTTCCCAATCTGTTCTGTTTCGCTTTTCAGCATTGTTGTTTGATTCGCAATACCCAAACGATCGAGATCGAAATCGGGATCGAAACCTTCCGAACAAGCATTCTGGAATTTTGCCAAAAATTCCGATCGATCGCCGCCGTTGAGGATGTAATCGGCAACATATTGGGCTTCCGTGAGGTTGAGAACGACCAAATACTTGCCGGCAAACGAAGTCGTAGCGAGGGTTTCTTCGTGTTTGTACTTTCCGTGAACGATCGAGGTGTAATCGCGTTTTTTATGTTTTTCGACGCTGTTCCAAACCTTCGAGACCCAAGGACAGGTCGTATCGACAATCGTACACCCTCGATCGTTCAGCAGTTGCATTTCCTGAACGGTTGCTCCGAAAGCTGGGAGAATCACCACATCTCCAGATTGCACGCTCGAAAAATCTTTTTGTCCCTCGATCGTCTCGATAAACCCGACGTTCATCTCCCTTAGGCGTTGGTTAACCCCTGGATTGTGGATAATTTCGTTCGTAATCCAGATGCGCTCGTTCGGGAACTGAGTACGGGTTTCATAGGCGATGGCTACCGCTCGTTCGACTCCCCAGCAAAACCCGAAGGCTTCCGCCAGACGAACCGTCACGTCACCGCGCCTGAGCGTGTTGTTATTGGCGCGAATTTCCCCGATGAGGTTGCTTTGGTACTCCGTTTTCAGCATCCCTTCCACTTCCTCTTCGCGACCGAAACCGCGACGGTGGTAGTTTTCGGATTGTTGTAGCGAGCGTTTGAAAGCTTTCGTGTCCATAGTTGCTTGGCGCGAGTTTGGTGTCGTCAGTGTTGCTATTCTACCGAGTTCGACGGCTGAGAATGCTGAGCGTCGAAGACGATTAAGGCCGTGCGCCAAATCTCATAACCGCGTCGGTTCAGGTGGAGTCCATCTGTACTGAGATCGGTTCGCAGTTCGCTTCGATCGTTGCTAAATAGGGTATACAGGTCGAGATACGTTGCACCTTCCACCTCGGCGATCGCTTCGAGACGGGCGTTGAGGTTGCGAATGCGGGAGTTCGGAATGGCAAGTAACTTCTCGCGACCTTCCCAAGTGGCGTTTTCACCGCTATGGGGCAGAATCGACTGAACCACCACCTGCGCCTTTGGGTGAATCCAGAGAATATCTTTAATGATTTTGCGGTGGTTTTCCAAAATCGTTTCGTCGTCAACACCTCTTAAAAGGTCGTTGATGCCGATGGTTACGAAAATTTTTTCAGGCTTTGTCTCGTCGAGGAGAGGTAGGCGTTTGTAGAGTCCGCCAGAGCCTTCCCCGGAAATACTCTGATTGAGCCACGTTACGCCAGGAGGTAAAAGTTCGTTGGGAAACCACAAACTGATAGAATCCCCGGCGAGGACGTACAAGCGTTCGGGGGGTTCAGCGGCGACGGCGTCCGCTTCCTTTTCGAGGATGGCCACCCAATCTTCATAGGAAAGATGTTGTTTCTCTCCAATTTCCGGCGTGGGTGTTGGCTGAGGTACGGGCGTTTCGCGGACGGTGGAAACTGAGGCATCAGCTCGCACTGCTGGCGACCAATTTCCCTCTCGCCACAGAAGCACGCTGACCGTAGCCATTAAAACACCGTTGGTGGCCAGGGAGATCGCCGCCCAAGCGGGAAAGTGCGTCGAGGGTGTAGGCACTGGCTCTCATCGAAAATGCTATTTGCTTTCGATCGTACACCTTTTACAGTGAACAGTGAGCAATGAGCAGTGAACAGTGGGGAGTAAGCAGTGGGGAGTGAGCAGTGAACAGTGAGCAATGAGCAGTGAACAGTGGGGCAGTGAACAGTGGGGAGTAAGCAGTGGGGAGTGAGCAGTGAACAGTGAGCAATGAGCAGTGAACAGTGGGGAGTGAGCAGTGGGGAGTGAGCAATGAGCAGTGGGGAGTGAACAGTGGGGAGTAGGCAGTAAGCAGCGTCTTCCGGCTGAGATTAGGCAACCCGAGACGGTTGTCCCTACAGACTTCTGTTGTATAACTCTTCACTGCTCACTGCTCACTGCTCACTGCTCACTGCAAAAGAACCCCAGTATTCTCGAGATACCGGGGTTCTTTGGGTTTAGTTTGAGGACGTTAAAGTGTTACATCATGCTTCGATCGCCAGGCATACCGCTCGGCATCGAACTGGTAATTCCACTTGAGGACGTTTCTTTGAGAAATCCACTGTAGGCTTCCATGCCGTGTTCGCCGATATCCAAACCGTTGAACTCTTCTTCTTCGCCGACTCGGATACCACCCACGACGGCACTAATGGCATACCAGAAGATAAAGCTCATCAAGACGGTGAAGCCACCAATAGTCAGAATACCGATGGCTTGGGCAATGATGTTGCCACCGCCGAAGATGCCGACAGCCAGGGTTCCCCAAGCACCGTTGACTAAGTGGACGGAAATCGCACCGACAGGGTCGTCGATTTTGACAACGCTATCGAAGAAGGACACAGAGTAAACGACGAGGATGCCACCAATCGCACCCGTTAACGCAGCCCCCCAGTAGGGCATGGCATTACAGCCTGCGGTGATCGCAACCAAACCAGCCAGGATACCGTTGATGGTCATGGTCAGGTCGGGCTTGCCGTCTTTGAGCCAGGACGTAAAGGTTCCCGTCACACCACCAGCGGCAGCAGCCAGGTTCGTGGTCACGGCGATGTAAGCGATGTTGGACGTAGCTGCCAACTCAGAACCGGGATTAAATCCAAACCAGCCGATCCACAGGATCAAACATCCGAGTGTGGCGAGACTCAGGTTGTGACCGGGCATCGCACGAGGTTGTCCGTCTTCGTATTTGCCCAGACGGGGCCCGAGGATGGCAGCACCGACGAGAGCTGCCCAGCCTCCAACGGAGTGTACGACAGTCGATCCGGCAAAGTCAGCAAACGACCAAGCTCCGTCCGGGCCGAAAGAAGACAGCATTCCACCCCCCCAAACCCAGTGACCGGAGATGGGATAGGAAATTCCAGTGAGGAGAAGGCTGAAAATAATGAACGCATCGTATTTGATCCGTTCGGCAACTGCACCCGAAACGATGGTTGCAGCGGTAGCAGCGAAGGCGACTTGGAACAGGAACGAGACGGAAATGGGCAAGCCCGCTGGGAAGGGATCGAGTCCGTAGGTGGCCGGATCGCCGCTACTGAGGAACCAACCGCCTAAGCCGAGGAAGCCGTTACCGCCGGAACCGTACATCAAGGAGAAGCCGAATCCCCAATACGCAACCGTTGCTAGGGCAAAAACGATCAGGTTTTTCGAGAGAATGTTAACGGCGTTTTTATGACGACACAGTCCAGTTTCGAGCATCCCGAACCCGGCGTTCATAAAAATGACCAAGACAGAGGCGACGAGAATCCAAACGGTGTTGAGAACCCCTTGGACGTAAGCGGGATCGGTGATGTCTTCAGGAATTTCAATGGCTTGGGGGTCGGCGGCTGTTGCTGCCAAATCCCACACTGCCACGATGAGGGCAGCCAGGGGAATACAAGCGATCCAGTAAATTGGAATTCGCTTGAAGAGAGAAATGAGTCTGCCAAACAACGGAATACGGGCAAGACCGCGATTCGATCGCTGTTTGGATCGGTTGCGTTTTCTAAGCGTAAGCTGAGAGGTCATTGTTAGACTTTGGATGTTGGTATGCGAACACTCGATCGAACTCGATCGAGTCCCGAACGGTTCTTCCGGTAATCGGGTTAGAGCCGTTCGTTTTTTAACAACAACACCTCGGGGAACGCTTGGCGAACTCCCAGTCTGTCCAAAGCTGCCATGCCGTTGCGCCCCCAGAGGAACTGATGGTTGAGAGACGCGGTTGAGTCACATTGATTCCACCAATTCTTATCGGGTTGATTCTGTATAGAAAATTACAATTCGATCGAGTTCGGCTAGGAACACCCGGAAAATCCCCACAATTCAAACCTCTTTTTCCCAGTTTTGCGGGAATATCCAGAACGTCGATCTGGAGATCGATTCGGTTACGGGTAAGATGAGGCAAAGCCAACAAGACCGGGAGCGGTACGGAATTGACGCGACTCGTTTCAAGCGTCGAGAGCCGTTCGCGTTCTCTGCCAATTTGAAGAGCAAGTTTGAAAAGCAAATTTGAAAATACGGTTGGTCACTCGATCGATCGTCTTAACGTCGTGTCGGACGTGCGACGTGGGTAATGTCTGTTGGCTGCTATGGCGTCAATCCAATGCCCACGTCACGCATCGAGAGATAGATTCGCCAGTCAATCTCTACGGGTCTGGCTTTTCTGCGTCATTCCCTCGTTGAATGGTTGAAGTTGAATGGTTGAATAGATGGTCTGGCGTTACATTTGGGCGAGATAAGCCGTATGTCCGAGATCGGCGAGGCGAGTTTGCTTTTCTAAAACGGTTTCTGCTAGGTTCGATCGATAGGCTTGCACCTGTTGTAACAAGTTGGGATCGTGAGATCCGAGGATTTGGACGGCAAGAAGTCCGGCATTTTGGGCGTTGCCAATGGCGACGGTGGCAACAGGAATACCTCGGGGCATTTGAACGATCGAATACAAGGAGTCTAATCCCCCCAAATGTCGGGTGGCGACGGGAACGCCGATGACGGGTAATGGGGTCAGAGATGCGACCATTCCCGGTAAGTGTGCTGCCCCACCCGCTCCGGCAATAATGACTTTAAGACCGCGTTCGTGGGCAGTTTTGGCGTAGTTCACCATGCGTTCGGGCGTGCGGTGGGCCGATACGATGGCAACTTCGTAGGGGACGTCGAACTGTTCGCAAATTTCGAGGGCGGCTTTCATCGTGGGTAAATCGGAATCGCTACCCATGATGATGCCGATTTGGGGTTGTGGGTCGCTCATGATTCGTGGTTGAATTTTGGGTGAATTGGCAAGTTAGATCCTAAAGCGTTGTCAGTCGATCTCCAATGTCGATACTTCAAACAAAATTTCACCCAAAACTCGAAGTCCTCGTTCTTCACCTCAGTTTGGGTGCGAGAGAAGGCGAGAAAACCCAAACCTCATCGCAATGGTTTTGAACATTATCAACGCTAAGGTTCCGGGGTGCGATGGCTTACAGTCGATCGAAATCCGGGGAGAGTGCATTGCTTCCGTTCGTCCTATGACCGCATCCGACGAGATGAAGGAGGCGATCGACGTGGCCGGGAATTGGTTGTCTCTCGGTGGCGTGGACGTGCAGATTAATGGGGCGTTGGGGTTAGCGTTTCCAGAAATCACAGTGCAACACGGCAGTGTTTTGAAGAAAATCGGGCGTTTTTTGTGGGAAGCCGGGATCGACGGCTATTTACCGACGTTGGTGACGACTTCTTTAGAGAATTTCAGTCGATCGATGTCGGTGTTGGCGGAGTTTATGGCATCTCAGCCACCATTAGGAGAATCGGCACAAGTTCTCGGTGTTCACTTGGAAGGGCCGTTTCTCAACTGGGAAAAGCGAGGAGCGCATCCAGAAGAATTTTTGTTACCGCTGACGGTGGAAAACGTAAGGCGGGTTTTGGGGGAATTTGGCGACATCGTGAACGTGATGACGCTGGCCCCCGAACTCGATGAGAGCGGAACGTCGATCGAGATGTTGCGAGATCTCGGGATCGTTGTCAGTTTGGGACATTCCCTCGCCACAGAACAACAAGCCAATCAGGCCTTCGATCGAGGGGCAACGACGATCACGCACGCTTTTAACGCGATGCCGGGGCTACATCATCGCCAACCGGGACTACTCGGTGCTGCCATTGTGCGCGAGGGGGTGCGCTGCGGGTTTATCGCCGACGGACAGCACGTCTCACCGACGATGTTGCGGGTGTTGCTCAATGCCGCACAGTTCGATCGAGGAACGTTTCTCGTTAGCGATGCCTTAGCCCCGTTGGGATTGCCCGATGGTGTTTATCCGTGGGATACTCGGCAAATTGAGGTAATCGACGGCACAGCCAGACTTTCCGATGGGACACTTGCCGGAACCACTCGATCGCTCCTCGATGGCGTTTTAAACTTGGTCGAGTGGGGAATTTGCAATATCGAACAAGCCATTCGCTTAGCCACGGTTTCTCCGCGACAGTCGATCGATTTACCTTCAGATTTTGTCGGGCGTTCTGTGCGGCAGTTGCTGCGATGGCAACAACAAGACGGTCGTTGGACGTGGCAGCGTTTACCACTGACGCTGAGATAAGGTAACGCTATTCTTCTTCCGAACGATTGAACTCGGTTTCTTCACTTTCCTCGATCGAGCGATCGGCTTCAATATTTTTTTTCTCTTCTGAATTCTCACAATTTTCGTCGTTTTCTAGTTGTAGATTTTCTTCTCCTTCATCTGTTTTCGTGGCGATAACATTCAAGCTAATTAGAGTGTCTAAAAGCCTCAGACTACTACAATCGTCAAACAAATTGAATTCCATCACTCGCTCGTATTCAAAAAATCCTACCTCTTCGAGATATAAAGCGAGGATATCGAAATCAAATCCAACCTTGTGAACGTCGAATTCATTGGTTTGACCACCAAACATCACACGCATCAAATGCAAGCGCTCGAACGGCAAAAGATTGGGATTGAGATACAGCCAGCAAACCGTCTGTAAATCGGGAACGCTAATCAATAGCTTGCCACCGGGCTTTAAAACCCGATGCCATTCCGTCAACGTATCGATGAGTTCGTTATTTAAACTGTGATAAAAATGTTCGAGGACGTGACTGGCATAAATTGCATCGATCGAATTATCTTCAAACTGACTCAAATCCGCTGCATTACCAACAAAATCGACTTCAGGACGCGGTTCGATATCAAAAATCTTCCAGTCTGGGTGAGCTTTTTTTCCGCCGATATGGAGTTTGACAACCATGTTCGCTCTAGAATTTACAGTTTGCAATTCAAGAAATGTGAGTCTTTAATGTTTCGCTTCGTACAGCCCTGGGAAATTCAAAACCGCTCACAGTGTAGACGTTCCCGAGTATCTCGCGAACATCCGAAAAACCAGCGAACCGATTGGACTGCCTTCAAATTGTCTTCTAAATCGTCTTCCCATCAAAACAACGAAACCCTATCGTATAGACGTAGCCCTGTAAGCTCCCCTTCTCTTGCTCCAACAGAATCGTAGCACCCCGAGATCGACCCAGCGTCCCATTGCCGATACACTAAACAATAGGGACAAACCGCCGTTCGCCCCTATTGATGACGACAACGACTCGATCGAACCAAGCGCGTGAACGATATTCTCCAAGGGATTAACGTCTATCTCGTCGGAATGATGGGATCGGGAAAAACCACAGTCGGACAAGAACTCGCCCGTCACCTCGGCTATCGTTTCTTCGACACCGACACACTGATCGAGCGCGTGGCAGAGAAAACCGTGAGCGAGATTTTTGCCACCGAGGGCGAAGTTAATTTCCGCCAACTCGAACACCAGGTTCTCTGCGAACTCGCTGCCTACCAACATTCTGTTATCGCCACTGGGGGCGGAATCGTCATCCGAACCGAAAACTGGAGTTATTTACGGTGCGGACTGGTCGTTTGGCTCGATGCCCCAGTTGAAACCCTGTTCGATCGACTGCGAGGCGACAGCACCCGACCCTTACTAGACGATCGAGATCCCTTGGCCAAACTCGAAGCCATTTTAGCGGCACGTCGATCGAAATACGAGCAGGCCGATTTACACGTCCTTTTCCAAGACGGCGAATCCCCCGCACAGATCGCCCAACGCATTTTCAACGACATCCCCACTGTCTTAAAATCACGAGTTTAACTATCTAATGGGTCTTACACTGAAACAAGTCGTTCCTTGGGGTCGATCGCTCAATGACTACATTCGGATGTTTAACCTCACCGAAGAAGACCTCAACGGATCGATTCTCGACTGTGGCGGCGGGCCGTCCAGTTTCAACGCCGAAGCGACCCAAGCAGGAACTCGGGTCGTATCCTGCGATCCCCTCTACCAATTTTCCGTCGAGGAAATTAACGGACGAATTCTCGATACCTATCCCCTCATTCTCGAAGCCCTCGATGCAAATTTAGGCAAGTTCGTTTGGCGAGACATCACCACCCCCGAACACTTGGGACAGTTGCGTTTAGCCAACATGAAACAATTTCTCGCCGACTTTCCAACTGGGAAAGAACAGGGACGCTATCTCGTCGAATCCTTACCCGCCTTACCGTTTCGAGATCGAACCTTCGACCTCGCCTTGTGCGCTCACCTGCTGTTTTCCTACTCCGAACAGTTCGACCTCGACTTTCACATCAACGCCATCCGAGAAATGTGTCGCGTCGCCAAACAAGCTCGCGTCTTCCCCCTCCTCACGAACTTTGCTGGAGACATTTCACCACACCTCCACGCCACGATCGAGCGCTTGGGAGAATTAGGCTACGGCGTTTGTATCGAGGACGTGAAATACGAATTTCAAAAAGGGGGAAATCAGATGTTGTGCGTGTTCCCTCCTGACAGTGAGATCGAAGAAGATTCCGGTATACTCGGTTGAATGTCGATCGCGATGCCGTTGGATGGAACACGAATATTTACAACAAGAAGCTGCAACACGAGTTCGCGTTCTCAGCGAAGCCCTTCCCTATATCCAAGAGTTCGCCGGACGAACGATCGTGGTGAAGTACGGTGGTGCTGCCATGAAAGACAGCAACCTCAAGGACAAAGTCGTGCGGGATATTGTCTTCCTCTCCTGCGTCGGTTTGCGTCCCGTCGTCGTTCACGGTGGCGGCCCCGAAATCAATACATGGTTGGGAAAACTGGGTATTTCTCCCCAATTTAAAGACGGACTGCGCGTCACCGATGCTCCGACAATGGATGTCGTGGAAATGGTGCTTGTCGGACGGGTGAACAAAGAACTCGTCGCCCTCATCAACGCAGCCGGTGGTTCGGCGGTGGGGTTGTGTGGAAAAGACGGAAACCTCATCCAAGCTCGTCCCCAAGGACAAGAAGGAATCGGCTTTGTCGGCGAAGTAGCCTCGGTGAATCCCGCTCTCATCGAATCCCTGGTAGAAAGCGGTTACGTTCCCGTCGTGTCGAGTGTCGCCGCCGATGAAACCGGACAAGCTTATAACATCAACGCTGACACCGTCGCGGGGGAAATTGCTGCCTCTCTCAACGCCGCCAAGTTGATTTTACTTACCGATACGGCGGGAATTCTCGAGAATTATAAAGATACGTCAACGCTAATTCATAAATTAGACATTCAGCAAGCGCGACAACTGATCGAAGATGGCATCGTCGCAGGTGGAATGATTCCCAAAGTGAATTGTTGCGTTCGATCGCTCGCCCAAGGCGTTCGCGCTGCCCACATTATCGACGGACGTATTCCTCATGCACTCCTGTTAGAAATCTTTACTGATGCCGGAATCGGTTCGATGTTAGTGGCCTCGGAATACCACTCGGAATACAACAACCTATCGCTCTAATCAATAGTTGGAGCAAAGTCCGTTAACAACAGTTGAGGAAGAAAGCCGATCCTAAATCGGATATGCTGACTCTTCTTGACTCGAAAAGCCGAATTTCCCTTATTGTATTGTGAGTTTTAGGATAAGGGAAATTCGCGAACAGCTTCCTGCGATCGCCCATTGCCTGGGTGCATCTCAATTTCGTAGAATGACCCCTCCGCCTTCGGCACCTCCCCTGAGCCAGGGGAGGATGGGTGGGGTTCCGATAACAAAAGTGAGATACACCCCATCGCCTCACCATCAACCCGAAAAAACTTAGTGGCAGCATTCGGTGGGTCTGACTCGTGACGATATTATTTCAATACATTATTTCAATTCTGTAGATCGGGTGACTCATCGTTCAAATTATAGAGACACCCTAATGCATCAGGCTGCTGATAAACATCAAGTTGACGACCCATCTGCTTTAATTCCATCAAGAGTACATTTTGTATGATTAGCGACCGTGCTGAGAGTAAAAACCAAACGCGCTCCTTCTCTTGAAGCTGTGAAACCTCATTTTGGAAAGTTTCACTGACTAGAGAGGAAAGCTTAGCAGCATTTTTTTGATTGGGTAAGTTGTATTGACTGAAAATGTAATCTTCAGGATGGAAAGGATCGATCGAATTATAGTAAGTGAATTGAGCGTGGGCAGAGGGAAATACAAATAGTCGATCGCCAGGATGCCATTTTTCCCGAACGTACTGAATTACAGGTCTGACATGATGGAAGAGAAATAGCTGTGGATTGAGAACTTGCTGGCTAGAACGAACCATCGGTGGAATGACTAGCGTACAGAGAACAATGACACCTAAAATTTTTATGAATTGATAGTTCTGGTTAAGACCAACGATAAGAAATACAATCCCTTCAGCGACGATCGCGATCGCAAAAGGGGTTAAAAAATGTACGAGACGTTCTCGGAATGGGTATTGGTAACAATACCCTGCCAATAAGGCGATCGTTAAAGGCATATTCAACAGAATTAAACTTGACTTATCTCGATAGTACAAACTTATACATCCACAGCAAAACGCAAAAATTGCAATTCCATCGCTCCAACCTAGAAATCCTAATGGTCGGTAGAAAAAACGACCAAAGGCATCAAATAGCCAAACAAAATCTAGAAAAGAGTCTGGGTATCGAGTTGCCCAACTTTCAACTAATCCAGGATTGTCTAATGTTTTCTTGATAACTAAAAAATAGAGGCTCATGAAGCCGATCGACCAAAAGCAATACACGATCGATCGATTGAAAAACACAGACTTAAGTTTTCGTGGTGGAGTATTAAACCACCCCCAAAGCTCAACCCCTGTCAGCACGAAAACGCTCGGGTACGATAGCCAAATTGCAATCACTCCTAGCACACCCAAAATTATATTTTTTCTGACATTCAAATATTGTTTGCAAAGTGGGGCGAGAATTAGAAAAAGCAACAAAGCAACTGTAAGGTCTACACCATAAGGCTTCACTTCTCCAGTGTAGTAGACCGTATATTTAAGTGAGGGAAACAGGGCAATCGCTAAGGGTACAGTAATGCCGTACACGAACCGACGAGCAAATGTGTAAAAGAGAAAGATAGAAATAATACCAGCAAGTAACGGAAAAAGTCGCAGCGATAATTCGTTGATGCCGAATATTTGAATAAAAAGCTTTTCTATCCAAAGAAATAGAGGAGGGGCTGATTGATTGTTATCGAGTGTACCGAGTAACTCCAGATAAGAGCGATTCAAAATATTTAACGCCAAGCCGGCCTCGTCATGCCATAACGAGCGCTTACTGAAATACTGGGCTAATCGAACAATAATACCAAATGCAACTAGGGAAAAAGATAGATAGCGTAGGCGATTGCCAGATGTCCCTATATTCCGAGTTTCCACAGTACCTCAAGCTTCTTAACTCAATTGACTGAAACGAATGAGATTCAAGCCTTATGCGGAATCTAGAGATCGAAGTTTATTTGTCGCAGACTAGAGGAAGTCTTCGATAAGTCAAAAAAAGCGAAGCTTTCAACGATGCTGACTGTAACTCGATTGGGTATCGCCCTTATCGGGCAACTTTCTCAAAGATGTGGTATGCCGATAGTATCCTGAAAAAGGAGACTTGAAAATACGTTATGGCTCTGCTGACAGAATGCTTGTTGAGGGTAAGACACTATTAACCCTGACAGGGCAACGATTAGCACGAATCCGATGGTCTATCCTGCTTTACCCCAACGGTTGTGTTTTCTTTAAAGATGAGTTTCTGGGCCGTTCTTTAAGGGGGTGATAACAGCAGATTTCGTAAGTGTTGGCAAAATCATGTTTTCCAAAACCATCGCAACTGCGTCATCCCACTCGCCACCAATGCCACAATTAACGTATAGATTGCAGCCCGAAGAACACCTCGCATCGGTGACATTGTCAAATCATCGATCGTTTCTCGCCATCCCGTCAGTGTCAGAATCGGTAGCAGTAAATTGGCGTATCCCACGTAACCCACCAACGGATTTCGTCCCGTCGCCACGAACAACTGTAGCGCCCACTTTTGACGAAATGCTTCAGACACGACGAACAACGCCGCCAACAACAGCGCCGACATTCCCACCGTCGCGAATAAATAACTCAACGTTGCCGGATCTTTTTTTATTCCCCCCTCATAGGGTTCAAAGGCTAAACCCAACGCCAGCCAGTACACGCCCCAACAAACACACGTTGCTAACAAGCGTTCTGTTGCATCGCTGGGAAAGCGCACTAACCGCCACAGGAGAACGCTGAGGACGATCGAAGCGAGAGTCGTTTGCCAAACCCATCGTTGCTGCAATCCAACTAAAACCATCAGGTTCACCGCCGCTCCCAACAGCACGATCGATCCGTATTGCCACCGCTTCCACTGGATTTTGAATTCTGATTCGGACGTTGTCTGCAAACGTTCGGCGGGATCGTCGGCGGGAGGAACGGGTTGTGACGATTTCATCCACCGCAAAATTCCATCACCGATAATCGTTCCTGGGATCGCAATGAATAGATATTTCCAATAGGCGAAGTTCAGCAAGCTGGGAATGGGGGAAATCGAAAATACCTGTTGCACCCACCCCGGTTCGGTCTGGGAAAATTGCAGCGCCAATACCCACGCCATCGTACCCAACCGCCAAGGAACGCTACGTCGCGTCAACCACCACACCAATGCCCCCACAATCGCAACGTTCGCCAAGACGACTAAAATAATGTCGTTTCGATCGAATGAAAATCCACTGCCATCGGGATACTGCAACCGCGACAGCAACCCGATCCCCATCAACCAACCCGCCAAGTTGATGCCGTTTTGAACGATTCTCGGCACCCATTTCGGAAACTGTCCGAATGCTAAGCCTAAAATGAGAAATCCCAACAGTGCCAACCACCAGCGCAAATCGCCCAATTCGGGATTTAAAACGTTCGGGCGCAGGTGTTGTAAAAACACTGAAAATGCTAATAACGACACGCCTCGCCAGAGAATAGACGGGACAATTCGCCACCATCGCCATCCGTTTTCAGCTCGTCGCGATTGGGCGAGGGGAATTGCCGCCCCCATGGAAAACAGGAAAATTGGAAATACCCAATCGACCCAGGTTATACCGGAAATGTCAGGATTGAAAACGTGTTCGGGCGGTGGAACTTGGGCGTGATACATCCATGTTGGCAACGCACCACCGAAGGGAATAATCCCCGAAAATACCATTGCGAGAACGGCAAGCCCCCGCAACGCATCGAGTGCATCAGCCCGTTTGGGTAATGGGGAGGAAGTCATTGAGGTCGTCGATCGTTCATTAAATGAATTGTAAATCCCTAAATTTTTCAATGCCTCAATTGTAAATTTGTAAATTTTTTAAAGCCATCCTCCTGATGCCATTTTTAAAAGTTGTTTGACCGTGTGACTTCGACTAACCGTCATTCTGGGAATAAAATAGCGATTGCGAAACCAGTCTAATCGAAAAGTTTTGCCGTTGTAGAGATAGCCCGATCGATAATATTTTTTGACTTCTTTTAACACAAATTTATTGACTTTGCCAAACGGATATGATATGTGATTGGCAACTTGACCTTTTGGATCTAAACCTTTCGTACACTCACGAAGCAATTGTTGCGATCCGAGGAGTTCTTTCGTTAAACCTTCTGCATCGAGTTGAGTTAAATCTTCGTGGTTGGAGGTGTGCGATTGAATATCGTAATAACCTTTTTCCAAACCGATGCGAAAATCTTCGCAACTGGCGTGATCGAGATACGTTCCAGGAATTCCCATAAAAGCAGGGTTAACAAACCAAACAATTTTAATGGGTGTATCGTAAGTTCGATCGAGCTTTTCTAAAATCGGTAAAATGTTATCGTTTGCACTTTGATAACCATCGTCGATCGCGATCGCGACTTTTTTTCGCTTTCGTTGTTCGGGAGAAAGCGATTTAGGGGTATCGCTGAGAAAGTAATCGTAGAGATCCTGACTGGTGAGAAACCAGTAATTTTTCCGAACGAGTTGAGTCAAAAAGATCTCAAAGTCGGCTTTGGTATAATCACTGCTAAATTCTGGTCGGTTGGGAGGCTGTTCCTTGGGATTATTCAAATCGACGATATCGTGAAATCCGAAAATCGGAATTTCCTCAAATAGCAATTCCGTTGAAATGCGAAATAGACCGATCCCGATCCAAAATGCCAAACAAAAGATCGCCAATTTTTTCAGGATTTTGGCATATCTTACCTTGAATTTATCCCAAGTCGTAACTAAAACTTTCATGAGAAAACTTCTTGCGATATAACACGAGCGATCGACACACTCATCTCGAACCTCACCTCAAACGTTCGATCGCTTGGGATACTGTGTTGCTAGGTGAATCACAATTCACACGCCATGTGCTTTTGTACGATATCAGGTACGATATCAGGGTTCTTCCTCCACCACCAATTCTCCCTTCGTTAAAATTTTGTACATATCTAGAACGGTAAGCGCTTTGTCCTTATAGAGTGCTGTTCCCCGTAGATATTCGTCGTGAATCGAACGAACGGCTGTCGGAATGGCCGAGATCGCAGTCGGACTAACTTGAACGACATCGAACACCTCATCGACTGTAATACCGGCAACGATGTCCTCGACCTGTACGATGAGAACTTGGGCG
This sequence comes from Geitlerinema sp. BBD 1991-9, assembly GCA_001657325.1. GTDB lineage: Bacteria > Cyanobacteriota > Cyanobacteriia > Cyanobacteriales > Geitlerinemataceae > Geitlerinema. Next base: position 28,928 of record LWRO01000030.1, read on the forward strand.
CTGTTACGGGTTGGGATGGGCAATTCGAGCAGTTCGTCGATGGCTACGAGGGTGAGAATTTCCCCCCGTAAATTCATATTGCCAACAATTCTCGGAGGGCAACAGGGAATCGGTGTAACGTCGCGAATTTCGGCAAATTCGCGCACCGTTTTCAGGTCGATCCCGAAATACTCTCCTTGAAATCCAACAACAGCCAAGGATACGAGATTTTGGGAGTTTTGGGTGTCGTCTGGAATTCTAAGTTGTGCTGCCCGCTGGCGAAATACTTCTCGTTCTTCTGGGGTTGCGTTGGGGCAAAAGACGGGCAGTTCGCGAACGTCAGAGTCTGCATCACCGTCAAGTTCTGGCGCTTCGCGGTAGTCGCCCATACTATCGCGAAGATCTGGGCTGATGCTATCGAGTGCATTGAGATCGGGGAATTCCCGAACTAAAGCTTCGCAGTCGAGGAGGGCAATGAGTCCACTTTGAACTTGTGCGACCCCTTGAATGAAACGGTGTTTGTGGGGGTTATCGTAGCTGTAGGACAGATTCTCCGTTCGATCGTCAGCCAAAATCGAGGTGACTTCGCACACTCGATCGACGATGATGCCAAGACAAACACTTTCCCACACAATAACGATCAGGCTGTGGTTGAGGTGGTACTCTCTCGCTCGATAGCTCAGACGAAGATTGAGATCCATCACGGGGACAATTTCACCCCGCAGGTTAAAAATGCCGACGATATAACGAGGTGCTTCGGCAATGGGTGTAATTTCTGGGAGAAAAAACACTTCTCGGACGACACGTGCATCGAGTCCGTATTGACTATCGTTTAGCTCGAATAAAAGATAAGGATAGGTTTCCATGGCATTCTCAATAATGCTGACCGCTTTGTATCGTGCTATAGATTATCCCGCTATAGATGACTGTTGAACTTGCTCTAACAATCCACCGGCGGTGAGTTGTCCGTCGAGATCGACAAAGCTTGTGGCAGGAAGCGTTTTCAGAATTTCGATCGCGGTGTTTTGCATTTTACGGGCGCGATGGAGATCGCCTTCAGCGTAATAAATCTGAGCGAGTTCTAGATACGCAAGAGGGGCGTGGGGATCGATGTAGACAATTTTTTTAAGGAAGTTTTTAGCTCGACTGGGATTGCCTTGTAATTCGCTGATGGTAGCGAGGAGGTAGTACGGTACAACGGCGAGGGATTCGATTTCGAGCGCTTGCATACAGTAATAGGTCGCTTTTCGATAGTCGCCCAGATTGGCGTAAGCGCGAGCGATGAGGGTATGAGCGTCGAGGTGGCGGATTTGTTGGGAAAGCACGCACTCCGCGTGTTGAATGGCTTCGGGGTAGTTCTTTTGTTGAAAGTCGTGGAGGGCATCGTTCCAACTTCGATCGAAATCTCGATCGAGGGAAGCGTTGGCTGACTCAGTTGCGTTGAAAAGCGTTCGTCCCCCGTTGGAGGGTGAAGCGTCGCTTCTACAGCTACTTTGGGGTGATGGTTGTTTGAGTTGGGAAGACGACTGTATCGTTCGGCTCGGGTTGGCGAGGGGAAGTGCTGACGATCGATCGAAGGTATCGATCCGAGAGGAGGAAAGGGTCGGGTCTGTCGAGTCTCCGCTAGAGGTTCGCTCGAAGATAAAGGCTCGATCGCTTGTGGGTGAGACGCTGTCGAGTTCGGGAAGATCGCAGCGTTGGTAAACGACGGATTGAGGGAACAGTTGGACGTGAAACGGTTGGATCGATCGTCCTTGCAGTTCTGCATGGGCCGCGATGAGATATCCCCCTTGGGCAAGGGTTTGGTAAAACTTTTGTAGGACGAGATCGATCGATCTTCGATCGAAATAGATAAAAACGTTCCGACACAGGATCAGATCGATCTCGTGTAAGTCGATTTCGGGATTGGGAAAGTCGTGACCGACGAGGTTGAGGGGCTGGAACTGCACCATCTCCTGCACTCGTGCATCGATGTGGTAACGATCTCCGTCACGACGAAAATACTGCTGTTGCAGATGGGGTTCGACTTGGCGGAACGACCAAGTATTGTAATGTCCCCGTTTCGCTCGATCGAGAACTTCGTGGTTGATATCAGTCCCGACGATCGAGAGATCCCAGTCCTGTAAGTCGGGGAGCAGTTCCCGCAGCAAGATGGCGATCGAGTAAGGTTCTTCTCCAGACGCACAGGCAGCACTCCAAACTTTGAAGCGGGGTTTGGGGCAGTTCGCCCGGGCCGCGAGGTTGCGATTTTTGACGATCAGTTCGGGTAAAATGCGACTCCGGAGAAGCTCGAATTGACCTCGATCTCGAAAGAAATAACTTTCGGTGACGACTAGGCGTTGAATGAGTTTTTGCCATTCTTGATGGCTGCGTGCCTTCTGTTGGGACGACGCACCGTTGAAGGAGGCACTCAGTAGTTGGTAGTAATCTTCTAGTGACGAGATTCCGATGGATTCCATCCTCGCCTGAATTTTGGCGAGTAGTCCACGCTCGTCTTGGGGGCGAACGTACAATCCTGTTTGCTGAACGATCGATTTGACAAATCGTTGCAGGAGGGCAGAGTCACACATTATGACAGCATTACAGTTAAGCGGCGAGTCGTGAGAGCGAGTCGTGAATTGCGAGCGGAAAGCGCCTCGGCGATGCCAGATCGGCCGGCAATTCTAGCCTAACTCAGATTTTCTGTCCGTTTTAACCTTGGGGTGGGGAGCCATTCATCCGCGATTTGAGAAAGGGGAAAACGAATCGACGTTATGATAAGAGCAGTTAGTTAAGTTCTGTTAAGAAAATTGACTGCGACGTTCAAGCATTCCGACCGTGCAACGACTCCCCGCGATTGGCACGCACTCGATCCGATTTGGGAAGGTGGCGAGGACGCCGTGCGCGATGGTTTGCCCCACCATCAACTCGCACCCGCTTGGCAAATTTTGCTGTTGGGAGATGGATCGCCTACGCGGCATCTCAAATTGTTAACCGGTGAACCGACGGAAGTTGACGTTATCGATATGTCGTCGATCGAGATGGATGCGGACGGCGCACCAGCCTTAATTCAAGCCTTGCCCGGTCCGCGATTGCGGCGACAAGTCTGGTTGCGAACGGCTTCGGGTCAGCGATTAGCCTACGCGGTTTCCTGGTGGGAAGCCAGCCATATCGACAACTATTTACAAAATCGATCGTTGCCAATTTGGGAAAATCTATCGCGCATTCATGCCGAACTCTATCGGGACGTTCGCGGTCTCTGTTACGGCACTTGTCCGGCGTTGGAAACTGCATTTGAGGAAACGGGGCCGTTTTGGGGACGGCATTATTTGTTTTGGCATCACGGTCAACCGCTAACCTTGATTTATGAGGTTTTTTCGCCGTATTTACAGAAGTACCTCGGATCGATACGCGCTCGCCCCAATCTCGATTTTTTATCTCGTTCTTCTTAGGTTTCAAACTTTTTTGCTTATCAAATCGGGTGCATCTCAATTCTGTAACCCTCACCCTAAATCCCTCTCCCAAGATTGGGAGAGGGACTTGAAAATAGCTCCCCTTCTCCCAATCTTGGGAGAAGGGGTTGGGGGATGAGGGCATCGGAAATCGGATAGATTGTGAAAGTGAGATACACCCTCTCACTTTTGCGATCGAAACCCCACCCATCCTCCTCTGACTAAGGGGAGGTGCCGAAGGCGGAGGGGTCATTCTACGAAATTGAGATGCACCCGCCAAATCCTTCTTGTTTTGCCAATCTAATTCAATCTAAAACGTCGAGCCTGGCTGTTTTAAAAATTCAATTTCCGCCGGAGTGCTTTGTCTATGTAAAATGGAATTGCGATGGGGAAAACGTCCAAAACGTTCGATAATATCCCGGTGTTGGTAGGCGTATTGAATGGTTTCGGAGCTATGTAAATCATTTTTGAGGGTTTCAAATAAACGCACGCATTGTTTTTGTCGATCGAGGTTTTCGCTATGCTCGAACGGTAAATACAAAAACCAACGTTGGACGGGTAAAACGGCTCGATCGAACCCTCGATCGATTGCCATTTCTGCCACGTATAACGCCTTATCGTCCGTGGCAAATGCTTGAGGCGTACCGCGAAACAGGTTGCGGGAAAATTGGTCGAGGACGATCGTTAACGCCAGACAACTCAGGGGTTCGGCTTGCCAGTCGTCGAGATCGCCCGCTGCCGCCTGTCGGTGGACGTCCAGAAAGTTCGATCGAATTCGATCGTCAAAGTCCGGATCTTTAACAAACCAAACCGATCGAGGCGTTCCGTAAGCTCGATCGTCAGATTTGCCAAACCAGAAATCCAATACGTCTGTCCACATCGTTCAGCGTTTCCTTGAAAGGTCGAAAGAGCGAGAATCAGTCACCCGTCACCAGTTATCAGTCACCAGTTATCAGTCACCAGTTACCAGTGACAACAGTTTTCATCGGATGGTTTTCAGGTCAGGTTAACCCAGAGCTACCCGTTTGAGGATAGTCGGTGCAATTTGGCTCAGCGGTAGAACCTGTTGCACGGCATTCAGTGCAATTGCCTCCTTCGGCATCCCAAACACGACACTGCTGGCTTCGTCCTGGGCGATCGTCAGTCCCCCAGCTCGATCGATCTCTAACAATCCCGACGCACCGTCTTTCCCCATACCCGTCAGCAATACCCCTAAAGTCTGACGACCGTAGTGTCGCGCAACCGATTCAAACGTCATCGTAACCGCCGGACGATGTCCGGCTAGAGGGGGCGCGTCAGAATAGCAGAAACATCGAGATCGATCGACAATTAAATGTCTGTCTTCCGGTGGAAAGTACGCCGTTCCCGGTTTGGCTCGCTGTCCCGCTTCGGCGATGCTGACTGAAATTTGACACTCAGCATCAAGCCACTTCACCAATCCCTCTAAAAACCCGCGACTGATATGTTGGACGCAAACGATCGGGACGGGTAAAGTTTTCGGCATGGCAGACAAGATCGTCAGGAGCGCTTGCGGGCCGCCTGTCGATGCACCGATCGCGACGATTTGATACGACAACCGCCGAACGCTCAGCGGTGGCTTGGGAACTCGGACTCGCTCTCGTTCGTGGGTGAAATATTGTTGGGGTGCTGTCTTCACCATCAACGAAGCAGAAGAGGAACGTCGGTGGGTAAACACGGAAACACCCGATAACACGCGAATTTTCGAGATCAATTCTTGTTTCAGGGCCTCCCAATTCCCTGACGTACTGGCAATTGGCTTGGGCAAGACATCCACAGCACCAGCATTTAAAACGCGAAAGACGTTTTGAGTGTCTTCAGCTTGCACGGAAGCACTCAACACCAAAATCGGATGAGGCCTTGTCGCCATAATTTCTTCGGTCAGTTCCAACCCTCCCATTTCTGGCATATGAAGGTCGGTACAAATGACATCAGGGCGCACCTGAGTCAGCAGGTGTAAGGCTTCTTTCCCCGTTTTCGCCATCCCCACCAGCTCGATGTCCGGGCAGTTGACAAGGATACGTTTGAGAATCGCTTGGGCAACGGGGGAATCTTCTACAACGAGTACGCGAATCGACATTTTCGATCGGGTTGGGGCAGGGTTTCTCCACCCACAACTTGAAGGAGTCCCATATTCCATCATCTCAAATCAAGCGCCGCAGCGTTTCAACCAGTAGTGCTTGATTGAAACTGCTTTTCGTGATGTAGGCATTCGCCCCGGCTTCTGCCCCTTGGCGGCGGTCTTCGTCGGTGGCGAGGGAGGTGACTAAAATGATGGGAAGTTCGCTGTACTGCGGTTGAGATCGAATTCTCGCCGTCAGTTCTAACCCATCGAGGTTGGGCATTTGAATATCAGAGACGACGGCATCGCAATGGGACGATCGAAGTTTGTTGTAGCCGTCTAACCCGTCCACTGCCGCGATCACTTCGTAACCCGCCGCCTCTAAAATCCGTTTTTCTTGGGTTCGAGTGGTGATGGAATCTTCGACTAACAAAATTGTTTGCTTGGAAACGTTTTCTGATAGATGACTCTCCCCTCGAACCGCCGTAATGTTGGATGAAACGTCGGTAGTGAAGGACGACTGGCGGCGATGCTCGGGAACGGATTTCACTAAATCAGCGGGATTGAGTACGATACAGACTTCCCCAGTGCCTAAAATCGTTGCACCCGATACGTTGCGTACTCGCGCGAGCAGTTTGCTTTGGGGTTTGAGGATGGTGTCTTGTTCGTCGAGGAGTCGATCGACGATCAATCCCAAGCGATCTTCGCCCATTTTGACGATGATGCACGACTGTTGACCTTCATCGGAACGGCTGTTGTCGAGCGAGGGCAATTCGAGTAAATCCACCAATTTCACGATCGAAACGGGTTGGTCGTCGAATAGGATCGTGTCTCGTCCTTCGATCGAGAAAATTTCAGCTCGATCGACGATACAGGCAGTTTGCACGCACTCCACCGGTAAAGCGTAAGGCCGTCCGTTGAGGACGAAGAGCAACACGTGGGCGGTCGCCAGTGTCGTTCCGAGGTGCAGTTGAATCGTACAGCCTCGATTCGGTTCGGATTCGATTTGAATTGAGCCTTTGAGTCGTTCGACATTGGCGCGAACGACATCTAAACCGACCCCCCGTCCGGAGACTTCGGTCACGAACGATCGGGTGGAAAATCCCGGCATGAAAATTAACGACTGAATTTGCGCCGTCGTCATGGCTTCGAGTTCTTCGGGCCGACACAATCCATGGGTCAGGGCTGTTTTTTTGATTTTTTCGAGATTGAGTCCCCGTCCGTCGTCGGACACTTCGATCGCGATGTGGCTGGCGTTTTGATACCCACGTAGGGTCACGATGGCGGTGTCCGGCTTTCCCAACTGACGGCGCTCTTCGGGAGATTCGATTCCGTGGTCGATGGCATTGCGGATAATGTGGGTTAGGGGATCTTTCATGTCTTCGAGGATGCGCTTGTCGGCACGGGTTTCTCCCCCCAGCATGACGAGCTTGACATTTTTGTTTTGGGAGCGCGCGAGGTCTCGAACTAAACGCGGATACAGATTGAAAATTGTAGACAAGGGCAGTAGTCGCGAACGGCGGACTTCGTCTTCAATTTCGTCGGCGATATTGTCGAGCCGCGCGGTGTCTTCGGCAACGGTATCGCGAAGGCTGTTGAGGAGCGTTCCCAATCGATCGAGCCGTTCTTCGCTTTGTTGGTGAAAGGCTTGGAGCTGTTGAACGGCATTTTTGCGAAAGCCGCTACCGTTGGACTGCAATTCTTCCCACAGAAAACGGTTCGCCGTATGAGCCTCGCGACTCCATTCTTCCCAAAAGTTGACAATATTTTCAATTTCTGACAAGCGATGGGCGATCCGAATTTTGGTAACGGTCAGTTCTCCAGCCTGGGTCATCAGCGCATCGAGGTTGCGAGTTGCCACGCGAATGGTATCGATGCGATAGCTCCCATCGTCAGGGGCTTGAGTGGTCGACGTTAGGGGAGCGGCGGCGGGTTTGGCCTTGGGCGTGCGCTCGGATTTTCCCTGTAATCGTCTCAGAACGACATCGACCTCGAGACCACCGGCTCTTCCGGTGACGGCTTCGTTAACCAGTGCGCGGATGGCATCGAGTCCTGCGTACAATCGATCGAGTAAAGACCGAGCCTCGTTCCCGCTCTGCGAAGCGTCTCCATCTCCTTGAGTTCCCTCATCGAGATCGGCGTTCAGTTGCATTTTCCCTTCTTTGACGGAAACGAGCTGTTGTTCCCATTCGTGGGCGACTTGAGCGATAACGCCAACACCGAGCATTCCTGCATCACCTTTAATACTGTGAATTTCCCGCAAACATCGATCGAGCTGAGCAGTATCGTCGGGATGTTGTTCGAGGTGGAGCAGTCCTTCGTCGAGTTTTTGCAGGTGGTCTTCGCTGGCAATTTGGAAGGTGTGACGCAGTTCGTCGTCGTCGATATATAGACTGCTTGCCGCTAGGCTTTCGACAGCAGCAGATTGGGGCGCTGGAGGCGTTGGTTGGGGGATTGGTTGAGGTGCTGGCTTGGACGTTGGGGTCACGGCTTCGTCAACCCGCTGGCGGAGGGTATCGAGTTCCCGAAACAATCGATCGCACAAGTCTGAAGAAATGTCTCGCTCTCTGGCTTGGACGGATACCACTTGCTGCTCCCAATCATGGGCCAAACTCGCCACAACCTCGACCCCCAACATTCCTGCATCACCTTTGAGACTGTGGATTTCTCGGAGAATTGCATCGATCGGCGTGCGGTCTTCGGGATGTTGTTCGAGGCGTAGCAGACCGTCGTACAGTTTTTGGAAGTGGTCTTCGCTGGAACGATGAAAGGTTTCGCGGAGTTCCTCGTCTTCGATGTAGGATACTGCGGCGGCACTCGGCTCGTGAATTGGTATCGGTGTTGCAGGCTGTTCGTGACTCGATGTGTCGAGCGTGGGGGCAGTAGTTTCTGGGGATGCCCCCGTTACGATTTCTGTGACTTGTTGGCGAATCACGTCGAGACTGCCATAGAGTCGATCGAATAATTCGGATGTTAGGGAAATATCACCTTGCTGGATGGAACGAAGCTGTTGTTCCCATTCGTCGGATAATCGCTCGACTCGATCGAAACCAAACATCCTCGCATCGCATTTGAGACCGTGAATTTCTCGTAAAATTTCCTCGAACTTGGCAACCTCCTCGGAATGTCGTTCTAAATACGATAGGCCGTCGTCGATTTTTTGAAGCCGATCTTCGCTCGCTGCTTGGAAGATTTGCAGGAGTTCCCCATCTGAGGCCTCGTCAACCTCTGAACGACTGTTAGTCGCAGGAAGTGTCGGGATATCGGCTGTCTCCCGCGAGTCCTCGATCTCGGCATTTTTTTCAGCACCAGCCTCGGTGGACGGTGGCCCGGCTGACTCTCCTCCCATGAGTAGCGCGAGAACGTAGAAGGTTTGAACGCCCGATGGTTCGCCTGTAACGGCTTCGTGGATGAGTTTTTGAAGGGCATTCAGTCCCTGCTGAAGTCGATCGAGCAAGGATCTAGAGCATTCGGCCTTACCCTGTTGAATCTGAACGATAAGATGTTCCCATTGGTGGGTGAGTGTGGCGATATCTTTGAGTCCCAGCATTCCCGCATTACCTTTGAGGGAATGAGCGCTTCGCACGAGATCCTCGAGGTAGCTGGTATCTTCTGGGTTTTGTTGAAGGCGGGACAATCCTTCTTCGAGAGATTTCAACTCTTCTGTACTTGCTTCTTGAAAAATTTCGCGCAGTTCTTCGTCTTCAATTGCCATGGTGATGAGACTCCCTTGCCAATGCCAAGCCGCTATTTGGGTTGCAGTTTGCCCCTTGCTATTTTTATATCTTGGCATTGTCACCCGGCCAACGGCAAAGTTTTTCAGACAACTGGTTTTAACTTTGTCCGATCGGTTATCTGTTTAGACTCAGAGCTCCTTCAAGATCGATCGAGCGCTTTCAACCCTTTCACGTTTCTCGAAAATCGATCGTTACACGTCTCACTCCGGCCAAAGATTTTTCGATCTCGTAAATCTTTCTCGTAAATCTTTTAAGTCACACAGATTTCGCCCATTTAAAAAGACGCGATTTCTCGCGCCTTTGCAAAAAAAACTAAACGGTCAAAAAACTCTTTCGATCGTTCCTCAATACAATGTCTCGAACAAACACCAGGATCTCAACTCAAAACACCCCTCAACAACAATCAACTAAACGGGTGCATTTCAATTTCGTAGAATGACCCCAACTAAGCGATGTTTGTACGGGTGACTGATGACTGGTGACTGGTGACTGAAATCACTTTCCTCGCGGTTGGTTTTTCGCTTGTTCGAGTGCGATGTCTTTCACGGCTTGCAAGGATTTTTCGTTCGCCGCCCCTTCGATCGCTTTCACCGCTAGTTCTTGGACTTGCATCAGTGTCGCATCGAGCTGTTGGGTGAGATTAGCAATACGGAATTCTCGATCTCGAATCGCAGCTTCTAAACCCTGAACCTGTAACTCATAGCGTTGCTTCTCTCCGTCAACTTCTTTCTGGCGTAAATTGGCGTTGTTTTTCGCTTGTGCGGTGGCAATATGACGCCCGACTTCTTTCCCCCGCTTGACTTGTGCTTCTTTTTCTGCGGGAAACGCTTCGACTTTGGCTTTCACCTCTTCAAACTCTTTTTCTCGCTCGGAAATCGACTTTTCTCGCTCTTCCCAGGCTTTCTCTTGCTGCTGGCGGTTTTCTTCCAAGTCGCGATATAGTTGACTCTGTTGCTGTTGGTATTCTTCCGCTTCAGTATTCCGTTGAAGCTCTCGATCGTAGCAATATTCTCGCTCGTCACGCTGGCGTAGCTTTTGATAGTCGAGATTCCGTTCTTCGATCGAGCGTTTGCGAGTTTCCCGCTCTTTCTCCCAAGCCTGTTGAATCGCTGAAAATTCCTGCTCTAAGGTTTCCCGTTGTCCCTCGAATTCTTCGGAAAATGTCTTGGAACTGTCTTCATATTCACGAACCAGTCGATCGAGTGTGTCGTCTTCGATCTCGGATAGCTCGTGAAGTTGCTGCAATCGATCGACTTCTTCTGCAACCTGACTCCCAACTTCTCCCAACTTCGAGGCTTCTCGAGTGAGTTTTTCCGAGAGTTGACTCACCGAACCGCCAAATCCCAACTTCAGTTGCATCAACAGTTCGATCGTGTCTTGGATTTGCTGTCGATCGAGTTTTTCTTGCGTTAACGGAGATCCTTGGATTTCTGGCGTGGCTGTTTTGCCATTACCTGAAGATGAAGGCTGTTTTGCCTGACGTTCCAGCATCTTTTTCTCCTTCAGAGCTTCTTGGTACGCTTCCCAAATTTCAGATTTTGTGCTGCGAGCGTTGACTTTCTTGACCACGATCGTTCACCTCAAGATTTTTGTTGACTTTGTCTGTGACTTTTTACCCCAGGCAGTACAGAATTGAGTCTGTTATTTTTTGAAAAACGACGATCGATTTCAAATACAAACATTCTGCCTGTAAGACCTAGAGCGCCAGTACAGAAGTAATGGTCGGGTGTGTTACGCGGACGAAAAATGGGTGGGAAATCCCGTTCATGAGCTTTTCGCGTAACGCACCAAGCACTTTTGTACCGCTGCTCTAGAACACCTAATTTCGATTGCTAAATGCTTGTACGGACAATTCTCGAGACTGTTGAGATGCCGTTTGCAACTGTGTAGAAAGCTCGACAATTCGCTCGTCTTGACGTTGAATGGTCGCCTCTAATGTTGCAATTTTGACTTCATACCCTTGCTTCGCGCCTTCCCATTCTTTCTCGAGCAAGTTTGCCTGAACGGTTGCGTCTCGATTCACATCGCGAATGGCATCTTCTTTCGCTTTCTCAAAGGCTTGCTTTAACTGTGCCTCGAAGGTATCTGCCTGCTGTTTGTTCTCGTCAAAGGTTTCGCGATTTGCAGTCAAGAAAGCTTCCCGTTCTGTCCAATCTTTCTCTTTTTCACGAGTTTGCTGCGCCAGGTTCGTCTCTAACTCCCGTTGTTGCCGTTCGTATTCGTCCGCGTCGATTTTGTGTTGTTGCTGCAATTCGTATTGATAGTCAGCCTCTTCCTGTTGACGCTGTTTCTGCAACATTGCTTCTGATTCCGCCACCTGCGTCTCGAATTCTTGTTGTTCTTTTTCCCAGGTTTTGCGGGTTTGAGTGCTTTCTTTTTCCAAGGTTTCCCGCTGACGCGATACTTCGTCTTCCAACGCACGCAGTCGCTCTTGATGTTCGCGTCGCAGTAGATGTAACGCATCGGCAACAATCCCGACTTTTCGCAACTGTTCCAAATTTTCGGTTTCGACTTCGATCGCTTTTCGCAGCTCTTCTAATTTCCCCGCTTCGGCTTCGAGGCGCTCGGATAGCGTCGTTACGGTGGTGTCGAACTCTAACTGCAAATCCGCAAAGCCGCGAACGATGCTGTCAGGGGTATAGGTTGACGCAACGTCGAGAAGTTGTTTGTTTTCCTGTTTCTCGGCTTCTTCTTCTTTGGTGGCAACGCGGTACTCTTGGCGCTTGCACTCGGTGAGAATTTTTTGGAACTGCTGTAGTAGCAGTGTTTTGTTGTCGAAGGATACTTGAGTCACGATTTGAAATCTCCGTTTCGCAAAAGGCTATCTACACAGATCGAACGGACGAGCAATAGTGGGGGAAAGTCAGGCCAGATAAGCCTTGGGAGTCTCTGACCCGACCGATCTGCTGCATCGTTCTCGCTAAGTTGATTAAAAAATCAACCAACTTCAGTGTAGCGCTCGTTGATTTTTTTGTCAAGCATTCGCTAAAATGCTGGTGGGATCGGGCTTTTACCCGATTTATAGGTGTTTATCCAGGAAAAAGACTGTGGAAGAAACCTTCGGACAAGTCATCCGCCGCACTCGTGTGGATTTAGGATTGTCACAACGAGAGTTAGCGAAGATGCTACGCGTCGATTTTACGTATCTATCGAAGTTAGAGAACGATCGAGCGAGCTATGCTGCCAAAGAAGATGTCATTCGATCGATCGCCCAACACCTAGACTTAGATGAGGAAGAGTTAGTCTTTTTGGCAGGGCGAACGCCACAGCGATACGAGGAATTTCTCAAAAAGCACTATCGAGAAATGCCCAAACTGTTTCAGCGTATGGTGGAAAATCCCGCCTTTGCCGAACAGATTTTTCGCGCCAGTTTGGGAAGTGAAGAGGTAAGGTGATGAGGAGGTAGAAAAATCGTAAATCGTCAATTGTTTGAATGGTGTTTTCGTTACTGCTTGTCGGAGTTATCACCGGAACACTGTCCGGGGTACTGGGTATCGGTGGCGGTTTGCTAATGGTACCCGTCTTGATGCTGTCGGGAGTGGGAATTCTGAATGCAACTGCGACAAGTTTAGTGGGCGTTACACTGAGTGCTATCTCAGGAAGTTGGCGAAATTGGCGTGTTGGCGATCTCAACCTGACGACTTCTTTCGCATTGGCTTTAGGAGGAATTCCACTGGCACAAGTGGGGGCTTGGTTGGGAGATCGACTTCCCGCTGCCATATTGGCGTTTTGCTTTGCTGGATTGCAACTCCTGGCGATCTATTTAATGGGATTGCGTCGCAAGCTCGCGGTACGTTCGCCTACTCAAATACAGCCAGTCCCTATCGAAACGTCCCCGCAATTTAAAATGTTCGGAATTGGGAGCGTTGCGGGGTTACTCTCAGGATTGTTCGGTGTCGGGGGGGGTTTAGTCATGGTGCCTTTACAAATGCTGCTGTTGGAAATGCCCATTAAGTTAGCTGTGAGAACGAGTTTAGGGGCGATCGTATTTATTGCAATCTCAGCTTTGGCACGTCATGGGATTCAAGGAAATGTCTTGTGGTTACAAGGCACGTTACTGGGCATGGGTTGCACGATCGGCGCACAGTTTGGCACTCGCGTGTTACCCAAAATCCCAGAAAAACAGGTCAATTTACTGTTTCGATTACTTTTAATTGCTATGGTCGGTTATACGATCTGGCAAGGCGTTGGGGAGATGACGATTTTGAGAGATACTGAAACTGTGAGATAAACAATTTTCGATTCAAATTCCCCGCAAAACTCATTCATAACGGATGACTGGAGACGAATGACTGAGACAGCAACCTTTGGAGCTGGGTGTTTTTGGGGTGTTGAAGCAGCTTTTCGCCGAGTGAAAGGTGTTGTTTCAACTTCGGTGGGATATATGGGTGGGCATTTCCCAAATCCCTGTTATCTCGATGTGTGCGCGCGCATCACGGGACACGCTGAGGTGACTCAAGTCGAGTACAATGGTGAAATCGTATCTTACGAACAACTGTTAGATATATTTTGGAACATCCACGATCCGACCTCTTTAAATCGACAAGGTGCCGATCGAGGAGAGCAGTATCGATCGATTATTTTTTACCACACCCCCAAACAAGAAAAACTCGCCAGACAATCGAAATTGAAATTGCAACAATCGGGCAAATACGAGAAAAATATTGTCACGTTTATCGAACCCGCTTCAGAATATTACCTAGCCGAAGAAGAACACCAGCAGTATTTTGAAAAAAAGCGTTCTACATCAATCTAAGTAGGGGCGAACGGCCGTTCGCCCCTACACCAAGGGTTTTGCAACGTCATCAACTCTACTTATCCCCCTAACTCCAACAAACCCCTAATTTTCTCAAATGGTGACTGTTAACTGGTGACTGATGACTGGTGACTGATTCCTACCGAACAGTTTTTACAAATTCGATCGCAGCTTCCAAACGACTCGAACACAATTGCGCGAACGCATCAAACCACATTCGATCGCTGTCTAACGAATCGAGCTTATCCAACTGTTTTAAAAACGCCTTTGCCCGTTCTTCCAATTGATGGCGCTCTCGAATTTCTTGCTGTTCCCGCTCCTGCTGCAACCGCTGTTTTTCTTGCTCTTCGCGACGCAATCGATCTCGTTCTTGGCGTTTGCGATTTTCTTCTTCCCGTAAAACGTCTTCCGGAGAACGATACGCACTGGATTTGGACTTGAAGTTAGGAAGGGAAGCAGGAGTCGAACGGGGTTTTGGAGGGGTTTGAATCGAATCGATCGCGGATTGGTAACATCCCGAAGTCAGCGGTTGTGATGTAGAAGAATTAGGAACCAAACGACTGAGATGCACCATGATTCGGGCATCTTCTTCTCGGTCTTTCGCCGCTTGCAGATAGGGGTTTTCGCGTGTTGAGTTTTCCCGTTGTAGCTTTAAGTAGGGGTTGTCAGACATAAATCGATCGATCGTTTATCTCAGTCAATCACATCAGTCAATCACAGCGGCGGCGAGTAAACGTTCGAGTGAACCGAAGTTTTCAACGACAGTATCCATCGTTTGCGTGTCTACAATGTCAACTTCGCCGAGGTTGTCATCGAGATGTTGGAGAAAGCGCGTTGCCCCTTTATCGTAACCAACTTGCCAGAATCCTACAGCGATCTGTTCGCCCGAACCGCTGGCTTGGGCGGCATTGCGTAAGGCGGTTTCGACAACTTTAGGGTCTGTTGCTTCGCCGTCAGTCAAAACGAGATAGGTAATCGGACGGGCTTGTGGACTACTGAAGTATTGTTTGAAAACGAGATCGAGGGCGCGTCCTAAGTAAGTACTTCCTGCTGTAGGACGTTCGGGATAGTACTGGGAGAATGCTTCTGGGGTGACGTTTTCGTAGAGGCGAGGTTCTCCGCCGAAAAAGACGAGATCGATGCTGGTGTCTGGGTCGTATTCAGTGGCCTTGGCGACGATGAAGCTAATGACTTCTTGGGTGTAGTTCCAGCGACTCGTTGCCCCCGGACAGTCTGGAACGTTCATAGACAGGCTTTCATCGATCATAAGGCAATAGTCTCGCCCCGAACAAATTTTTTGAAAGTCTTCAGGAGACAAGGGAGGAAAAGACATTATACCAATCTCCTTTTTTTTGCGATCTTCTTGAGATTTAAAAGTACGTTTTTTGAATCAATATAATATATTGTAAGTAAATTCGATCGATTTTCAATCTTCTTGAAATATATTTTAACTTTTATTGTTTTCTAACGACAAGCATCTTGTAATTTTTTAAAGTCAATCTAGCCTCAAAAATAATAGAGACGTGATGAGGCACGTCTCTACATCGGCTGAGTAGACTCGAAAATCAACTCGATCGAGATATCGAAATAGTGCTAAAACCACTCGGCATGGAAAAATTCACCCCGTGCTTTATCCGTGCGTTCGTAGGTATGAGCGCCAAAATAATCCCGCTGTGCTTGCGTGAGGTTTTGAGGCAATCGATCGCGGCGGTAGCTGTCGAAATAATCCAATGACGCGCTAAACGCCGGAACGGGAATTCCCAACTGATTCGCCGTCATTAAAACGTCTCGCCAAGCGGCTTGTCGATCGAGGATCGTTTGTTTGAATTCCGGAGCGAGGAGCAAATTCGCCAAATTAGAATTTTCATCAAAAGCGTGCTTGATTTTATTCAAAAATCCCGCTTTGATGATGCAACCGCCTTTCCAAATTCGCGCGATTTCGCCCAAATTGAGATGGTATTCAAACTCTTGAGATGCCGTACCTAACAAGGCCATCCCTTGAGCGTAAGAGCACATCTTCGAGCAGTACAGTGCATCGCGAACTTTGTTGATAAATTCTTCCGAATTGCCCGCGAATTTTGCGGTCGGCCCCGATAATTCCTTCGAGGCTGCCACTCGTTCCTCCTTATATGCCGACATAATTCGAGCGTTCACCGCTGCCCCGATTGTCGGAATGGGAACGCCGAGTTCGAAGGAACTCACTACTGTCCAACGTCCCGTTCCTTTTTGTCCCGCCGCATCCATAATTTTATCGACGAGGAAGCCATCTCCCATATCGTCTTTTTTCTTGAAAATGTTGGCGGTGATTTCAATCAAAAACGAGTTGAGTTCGTCCGTTTCGTTCCACTGCGCGAAGACTTCGTGAAGTCGATCGTTTGACAAACCGAGAACGTTTTTCAAAAGATCGTAAGCTTCGGCAATGAGTTGCATATCGCCGTACTCGATGCCGTTGTGAACCATTTTGACGTAATGTCCCGCACCTTTGGGTCCGATATAGGTGACACAGGGTCCGTCGTCCACTTGAGCGGCAATTTTCGTGACGATGGGTTCGATCGCTTCGTAAGCCTCTTTCGTTCCACCTGGCATCAGACTCGGGCCGTTGAGCGCGCCTTCTTCTCCGCCGCTCACCCCCATTCCGATGAAGCGCAATCCCGAAGCTTCTAGGGCAGCAACGCGGCGATCGGTGTCCTCGTACAGTGAGTTGCCACCGTCGATAATCATATCGCCCGGTTCGAGAAGGGGTTTGAGTTGGTCGATCACCGCATCGACCGGTTTACCTGCCTTGACCATCAGGAGCATTTTGCGGGGACGCTCCAGGGAACTGACGAACTCTTTTAAGCTGTAGGTGGGTGTAACGTTCTTCCCTGGGGCGCGATGTTCCATAAACGCCTGGGTTTTCTCGCTCGTGCGATTGTAGACAGCGACGGAAAAGCCGTTACGCTCGACGTTGAGCGCGAGGTTTTCACCCATCACAGCCAGACCGATAAGCCCAAAATTCTGTAAAGCCATACTGTATCGCGTGAACTCGACTGGTTGAGGGAGATTTTGATTCTTTTTCAGGGTAGCCCGATCCTCTAGGGAAGATTGGGAAGAAGATGTTAAGACTCGGCGGCGACGATCGATCTCTCAATCTCCCAAACCCTCAGAGAAAGGACACCCCATCGGTAAAATAGTGCAGTAGAGAGATTGAGGGATCGCAGACGTAATGCTTGCCTATATTCTTGCTGTTACGGTCGGTTTGGGAAGTTTTGTGCTGTTCGTGGCGGCGTTCTTTTTTCCAGAAGTCTATCGGAAGGGAGATTTTGTCTGGAGTGGCGTAGGCTTTTTCTATGCGCTGGTGTTGTGGTTTTGTGCGGGACAGTTCACGGGGGCGGTGTTACTCGGTCAAACCGCCAGCGTCGCCTTGATTGGCTGGTTGGGATGGCAAACGCTCCAGTTGCGCCGGGAAGTGACCCCCCAAGAACAGCAAACGCCGACGGATTCGATCTCCTCGAAAATTCCGGGTGTTTTTCAAGCGCCAACCCCAGACGCTGCTGCATCGGTTGGAACTGAGGCGGAACCTCCAGAAGAAACTGAACCCTCTGAAGCCGTCGCAGAAACTCCCGAACCCGTTGAGACTGACTTAGAAACAGCGGTCACGCCGGAAACATCTGAGGAAATCTCTGAGGAAGCAGAGGAAGCATTAGAAGAAACTGTTGAATCTGAGTCAGTTGAAGCTGAAGCGGCGGCGGAAACTGAAGAAACCGTTGAACCCGAAGAGACAGCAGAACCTGAAGCTTTAGACGAGGAAGCTTCCGAGGAAACCGAGACGAAAGAAGAAATTGCTCCTCAGGTGCGCGAGGTGGCGACACCGAAATCGGGATTCTTCGATCGAGTCAGTCGCTTGCTTCGCCGTCCCTCGCCAACTCCTTCTCCAGAACCTTCTTCGATGCCAATCTCAGAACCCACCTCAGAAACCACCTCAGAAGATGTGGCTGAGGATGTGTTTGACGAGGACGAGTTTGATGAGGAGGTCAAATTGGAAGCGGAAGGAACAGATACAGCAACTTCGGATGCAGACATAGCAATCGAGGAAGAGTCTACGAACGACTCGACAGAGAAGCCAACGATCGAGGACGTCGAAGTATCGATCGAAACATCAGAAGCGGCTTCGGAACCCGAAGAGATCGAGAACGAAGAGATATCGATCGAGACACCAGAAAGCGCTACCGAAGAAGTTGCGACTGAGGAAGACGAAACTGAAGCTGAGCCGATTTCCTCTGAAAAGCCAGAAATTCCCATTGCCGAGGAAGTTGACCCGAGTGCTGACGCGACTGAGGACGATGGCGAAACGGGGACAAACGAGACTCAGTCAGAAAGTCGGAATAAAGACTAGCTTACGGTTAGAAAAGTTCCGAAAAGTTGTGTTACCGAGCAAAATCGATACAAAACTTCAAAAACGCGATCGAAATCACAAAATTGGAGTGACTCATCCCCGTACAATGCCCCTTAAATCTCACGATCGCCCTTGGGATCGCGTCACGCCGAAAACACTCGGTAACGCCGATAATCAAGAATGAGAAATCAGTTCTGTAGGATAGATAACGTTGAAACAACATCCGATTTCAATTCGCCAGTTAGTGGAAGAAATCCTCGAAACCGGCTATCTTTCGATCGAAGTTGAGGAACAATTGCGCCAGCGCCTGACGCAGAAATACGATCTCGACGACTTCAATGCATTTTTGCAGCTCCAACAGGCGGCGATGCAGGGAAAAATCCGTCAGGAGTCGCGGGAGTTGTTGAAGCGTCAGTCGTCGTCACCTTGTTGAGTGGCGTTCGTTCCAGACTCTCGATCTCGTTCTAAGGGTTTTGCTGTCAGGGTGCGAACCCGAGGGAGGACTCGCCGCCAGTCAGCGGCTAGGGATTTTGCGGTGTCGTCGTCGTGAAAGTCCAGATAGACAATGGTTTTACGGATGAGATACTCAAACTCGTTCGGTGTCATCATGCGCGTGTCGTCACTCACTGGGTCAGTTAACGTCTTCACCGCCTCTTCTCCTCGCTTCACTGAGGTCGGGTGATATCTACCGTTATTTTCCCTCCGAAATCGGGAATCGGTGCAGCGGGTTTCGTTAGTCGAACGCGGACTTTTTCGACTCGATCGAGGTCGAGAAGTGCGTCGGCGATAACTTGCGCCAAGCGTTCGACTAAGGCAATTTTTTGCGTACTAATAATGTGTTTGACGGCGGCGATGGCGGCGCGATAGTCGAGGGTGTCTTCGATTCGATCGCTTTGACCGGCGGCGGCTAAGTCTACCCACAGGGTTAAATCGACTTCAAACCACTGGCCGAGGACTTGTTCTTCGGGTAGAAATCCCGTGTAGCCGTAGCAACGCAAGTTGGAAATTTGAATGGAATCCATTGGATCGGGGGTTCTGGGAAAATTCAGGTTGGGTTGGGATTTGTCGAGACACACCATGATATAGCAATCTGGCTTGAGTTGGGCGTTCTGCGATGAGGCGATACAACTCGTTGAGACTTGCTATGCTGTTGATGTGTTATTTCCTATTCTCTATAGCTTTTTATAGAAACTTTTGTAATTCGCCTTTCTTGAATTAGAGATCGACTATAATTTAAGAAAACAAAATTTTTTAAAGCTAATGGAATGGCAAGATTTTCTGAAACATGAGGCAGCAAATGCAAGGCTCTCACCCAAAGAAGTCGAGACCTTGCTGGTCGTATTTCCTAAACCTGGAACTGTTCTTTATCAAGATAGGAAAATCGATCGATCTCAAGCCAAGAATTTAAGCCTAAATAAATCTACAACAAACAACATCCAACTCAAAGCAATCTACCAAAAATTTAACATTGAAGGAAAAGAAGGCAACGAGCTAGAGCAGCTTGGAAAACAACTCAACCAAAAGTTCGATCTTCAGCTATATTTACAGCGTCCGGCTAAACTCGTTCGTGAGAAACGGTTTGAGGAGTACGGCGCGCTGTTGTCTGACTACGACTTTATTGCAGCGAAGGTGCAGCATCCCGAATTTGGCGTATACGCGCTGATTGCAGATTACAACGGGTTGAAGGATGCAGAAATATCGGCAAATCTCGAGCCAGAAACAGTGCGAGTGCTGCAACTGATTCAAGGCGCGCTGCGACTGTCGGCACACATTCTGATACAGGAGATAACACAACTTGCCGGACAACTGTGGGGTCGATTGTTGTTGTACGACTTGCCAGCAATTCAAGGCTTACTGGCCAAAGCGAAACAGCGTCAAGTCAAATCCTGGGTACGTCCGAGAACCACCAGCTTAGATCCTGCGGGTGGCGTGTTACGACAAACATTAAGCGGTCATAGCAATTCAATCACGTCTATAGCCGTGACGAAAAATAATTCGATAGGGTTGTTGGGGTCGTGTGACGGAACGGTAAAGGTCTGGGATTTGCAAACGGGTACTGAATGCTTCAGTCTTGAGGGTCATTGCTGTGCCGTTACATCCGTAGCCGTGACGAAAGATGGCTCGAGGGTCTTGTCGGGATCGTTTGACAAGACGGTAAAAGTCTGGGATTTGCAAACAGGTGCTGAGTGCTTTTGCCTTGAGGGCCACCATCAGGCCGTCACGTCAGTGGCGGTGGCAGAGGACAACGTGACGGTACTGTCAGGATCGCGTGACGGAACCGTGAAAGTGTGGGATTTGCGAACAGGTCTCGAACGTTTCACTGTCTACGGTCATAGCAAATGGGTTTATTTAATAGCGGTTTTAGAAGGTGGTTCCATGGCGCTTTCAGGATCGTCAGATGGAACGATAAAAGTTTGGGACTTGCAAACGGGTGCTGAACGCTTCAGTCTTAATATTCGTGGTTCGGCAGCAGTGACGGAAGATGGATCGATCCTATTGTCAGGATCGTATGACAAGACGATAAAAGTCTGGGACTTACAAACGGGTACTGAACGCTTCAGTCTTCCAGGTAACAGCAGTCCAGTTAAGGTCGTGGTGTTAACCAAAGATGGATCGATTGGGTTGTCAGGATCGTCAGATGGAACGATAAAGGTCTGGGACTTGCAAACGGGTATTGAACGTTGCACCCTCAGAGGTCAAAGCTCCTGGACTGTAACGAGGTCTTCAGAATCTCAAGTCTTGGGCCTCTATGGTCGCTATCCTGAAGTCATGTCAGTGGCATTGACGGAAGATGGCTCGACGGTACTGTCGGGTCTAGATGACGGAAGAGTGAAAGTGTGGGACTTGCAAACCGGTACTGCACGTTTCTGTTTTAAAGGTCATCGTGACCGTGTCAATTCAGTGACAGTCACGAAAGACGGCTCAATCGTGCTGTCAGGGTCGCATGACGGCATGATGAAGGTGTGGGAATTACAAACGGGAAAAGAGATTGGGAGTTTTACAGTCGATCCTGGCATGGGTAGCTGTGCCATATCTCCAGACGGCCAAACTATTGTTGCTGGAGATGTCGGCGGACACGTTCAATTTCTACAGCTGGAAAGTCCAGAGAGAGATTTATGAAGATGATGCAGCACCCTCTGGAAAGACTCAGTAATTCCGTCCTAACTGTATGTCAGCCCATCCCTCAAAGCTCTCGCCACTTCTTGCCAACCCAAATCGAAATTTAGGAGAGCTTTGCCAACCTTGAAACGATCGAGAGGCGAACATCGATCGTTCGCCTCGATGAAGAGATGAGGAGGTTGGAAGTCTAAACGATTTCCCACTCCCATCTCGCGAATCCTACAGATTCATATCCGTCACTGCACCAACACTACTCGAAGACACCAACTTCGCATATTTCGCCAAAATGCCGCGACGATAGCGGGGTTCGGGAGCCTGCCAGTTCGCCCGACGCTTCGCTAACTCCTCATCGGACACGTTCAACTGTAAAAGCCGTTGGTGCGCGTCGATGGTGATGGAGTCGCCTTCTTCCACTAAAGCGATGGTTCCGCCCACTGCCGCTTCCGGTGCCACGTGACCGACAACTAAGCCATATGTACCACCCGAGAAGCGTCCGTCCGTCAGCAAGCCCACCGAATCGCCCAATCCCGCACCAATGAGCGCCGAAGTGGGGGCGAGCATTTCCCGCATTCCCGGGCCGCCTTTCGGGCCTTCGTAACGGATGACGAGGATATCTCCCGCTTTAATTTCGCCAGCGAGGATCGTTTTGAGACATTCTTCCTCAGACTCGAAGACTCGCGCCGGGCCAGTGATTTGGGGATTTTTCACGCCGCTGATTTTCGCCACTGCGCCCTCGGTGGCCAAGTTGCCTTTGAGGATAGCGAGGTGACCTTGTTGGTAAACGGGATTGTCCCAAGGATGGATGACATCTTGGTCGGGGCTGGGTTCCGAGGGAATGTCGGCCAGTTGTTCGGCGACGGTTTTGCCCGTCACGGTCATGGCATCGCCGTGAATCAACCCTCGATCGAGCAGCATCTTCATCACCAGCGGTACGCCTCCCGCTTGGTGGAAGTCCACCGTCAAATAACGACCGCTCGGTTTGAGGTCGCACAACACGGGAACTTTCTGGCGGATGGTCTCGAAATCGTCGATGGTCAGTTCGACACCGATGGCGTTGGCGATCGCCAACAAGTGCAGGACGGAATTCGTGGAACCGCCTACAGCCATCACCACGGCGATCGCGTTTTCAAAGGCTTTGCGCGTCAAGATTTGCGAGGGCAGAATTTGCTGGCGAATCGCTTCGACGAGGACTTTACCCGCTTCTTCCGTGCTGTCTGCCTTCTCCACATCTTCGGCGGCCATGGTGGACGAATACATCAAACTCAGCCCCATTGCTTCGATGGCCGAGGACATCGTGTTCGCGGTGTACATCCCGCCGCAAGACCCCGCACCGGGGCAAGCGTGACGTTCGATTTCTTTGAGTTCCGACTCGTCGATTTTGCCCGCGCTGTGTTCGCCCACCGCTTCAAAGGCGCTGACAATGTTGAGATCGCGGCCGTCGTAATGTCCCGGTTTGATCGTGCCACCGTAAACGAAAACGGCAGGAATATTCAAGCGTGCGATCGCGATCGTTGCACCGGGCATATTTTTGTCGCAACCTCCAAGAGCGATGACACCATCGAGACTCTGGCCGTTGCAAACGGTTTCGATCGAATCAGCAATGACTTCCCGAGATACGAGAGAATATTTCATCCCCTCGGTTCCCATGGAAATCCCATCGCTGATGGTGATCGTGCCAAATTCCTGCGGCATTCCACCCGCCGCGAGAATTCCAGCTTCAGCCCGTTTCGCCAAATCGTCTAAACCCATGTTGCAGGGAGTAATCGTGCTAAAACCGTTGGCAACACCAACGATCGGTTTTGAAAAATCTTCGTCGCCAAAGCCCACTGCCCTGAGCATGGCTCGGTTGGGCGTTCGGGCATCTCCCTGGGTAACGACTCGACTGCGAAAATTATCCGGCATTTTCTTTGTTCTCCCTGAACGTAAGAAGTAGAATAGGCGATCGCTGTGTTTCCTCAAACCGGCGGACGAGATACCGCTTATTTTCGATTGTGTCAGAATATTCGACCTTTAGCAGCAACAATAACAATAGTCGATCGAACTCAGGGAGAATCACGATTTCTCGATGTGTGCGGCCTCGTCGTTCAACTCGAAAAACTAATCACAAAGGGGGAAACCTGTCAACGTCATCGATGCGAAAATTAG
The DNA here is from genome assembly GCA_001657325.1 of Geitlerinema sp. BBD 1991-9. Lineage (GTDB taxonomy): Bacteria > Cyanobacteriota > Cyanobacteriia > Cyanobacteriales > Geitlerinemataceae > Geitlerinema. The sequence continues at coordinate 52,551 of LWRO01000030.1, forward strand.
GGGGCAAACCAGCATGAACACAAGGGAACTTTTACAGCGATACGCAGCCGGAGAACGAGATTTTCGCGAGATCGACATCGCTCATAGCGTTCTAGCCGGAGCGAACTTACAGGGGGCGAGTCTGCGGGAATCTAACTTGGCTTATGTGAACTTTCAAGATGCGAACTTGCGAGGGGTAAACCTGCGCGAGTGTCAGTTGCAAGGAACGGATTTTAAAGGGGCAAACCTACAAAATGCCAATTTAATTTCTTGTAAGTTGTTCGATGCGAATTTGTCAGACGTGCAATTGGTCGAAGCAAATTTGCGCGGTGCAAAATTGCAAGGAATTTCCTTGGCTCGATCGAATTTAACAGAAGCAATTTTAAACGAAGCGGACTTGAGTGACGTGAATCTCAATGAAGCTGTATTGCGGGAAGCAAATCTGAGTCGTGCGAATTTGAGTAACGCCTCGTTAGTTGGAGCGGTCTTAGAAGGGGCAAATCTCACGATTGCCGTTCTCACGGGGGCGAATTTTGAAGATGCGAATTTAATGAAAGCAATTTTAAACGGAGCTAATTTAACCCAAGCGAAGATGATTCGGGCCGATTTGAGTTTTGCCAAACTCGAAGGCGCTAACATGGCCGGTATCGATTTTACGAACGCCCAGTTACGAGCCGCAAACCTGAGTTGGGCCACGCTCCGAGGTGCGAACCTAACAAATGCGAGTCTCTATCGTACAAAACTCAACTGGTCGAATTTAACGGGGGCCGTTCTCACGGAAGCGATTTTGATGAGTGCCAAAATTTATAAAACGAATTTCCGCGATGCCGTTCTCGATCGTGCGATTATGCCGGATGGAACCACACATGAGAACGAACGTTAGGCAAGAGTTGCCGACAGTAGCCCCAAGGCAAACAAGGTAGCAGTAGCGAAACTGCCAATAATAAACGCAGTCGATCGAAGCAGGGGAAGATCGAGGATATAAAACGCTGAATACAGCCATCGCGCGACCATGAAAACGACAGCCGCACTCGAGGCCCAGGGGGAACTCACCCCCGTGACGTAAGCCACTAATCCCGCAGCGAGGAACGTTACAAAGGTTTCAAAGGCGTTTTGGTGCGCCCACATCGCTCGCTGAGCGTAGGGAGGAAGCTTGTCGAACATGGCACGGGGCGCGGAAAGATCGTACCCGACGCGAAACCGAGCGTAGGCGACGAAAAGATAGGGAAAATAGATGGAAACAGCTGCAACGGCAATCGCGTACAGCAACAGCGTCGAATCAGACCACGCCATGATAGTTCGTACAGTTGAGAGAACGAAGGATCAGTCGAAATAGAACAGCGTGACGATCTTACGCTGGTCTTCGGCATCTCGACAGGTTTGGAGTAGTGTATGGCTGTCGTGGAAGGCAAAGCAAATTAATTGCTGACAGCGAGATACGATCTCGAGGTTGCACAAGGCACTCGCTTCAGCCAAAGGAAGATGGTCGTTTTCAGAATGTTCGACGAGGTGCATGACCTTCTCGAGTTGCTTGCGAGATTCGCTTCCCTGGCGCTCTAAACTTTGGGGCAAAATCACCGTCAGTTGGTTGGGGTCAGCACGCATCGCACCGCGGATGGCGGCTGAGTTGGTTCCAGTTGCACCCGAGGTGATTAGCCGATTGCCCCCGAGGACGAGGGCGTAGCTCATCACCTCGATGAGGTGCTGGTGTGTGATGGGAACGTGACGAGATCCCAAGATGGCAATTCGCTTAGAGCCAGACTGCTGGATCGCAGCTAACTCTTGCAGGAAAACATCGACTTTATCGGAGGTCTCTGTAACTTGACTCAAAGACTGTACGGTCGGAACTGAACGACCCAGCTATTGTAACAGATACCCTTTTACAGTGAGCAGCGAGCAGTGAGCAGTGAGTAGTGAGTGGTTGGCGGTTGGTACCTCATTTCCTCGCTCTCCTCAACTGAGATCGAGGAGAGCGAGGAGTCGATCGATCTCGATGTGTTCGCTGGCGGTTTGGTAAATGTAATCTAGTTTGAGCTGTTCGCGCACAGGGGTGCGGCCGAACATTCGATCGAGGATTTCAACGGTTGTCAGGGTATCGCGTTCGACAGAAATCACGGGGATTTCGACTTCTTCGGCACGGTTTAAAACGAGATGGGGAGGCGTTAATCGGTGTCCGGTCAAAATCAAACAGTGAGCGGACGTTTCTAAGGCGGCGAGTTGGATGTCGGCGCGATCGCCGCCAGTGACAATGGCACTGTTATGGCTTTGCTGGAAGTACTTCACGGCTGAGTTGACACTCATCGCCCCGATCTGGATATTTTCGACCATTAAATCGAGGCGGTCTTTTCCGCACAAAACCTCCGCATCGAGTTGCGCGACGACATCGGCAACACTCACACCACGTAACAGAGCGCTGTGGGGAATCGCGCCGATGACGGGAAGATCGCGAGCCTCTAAAAACGGTCGCACCTGTACGTTGACGGTATCGAGTTCGTCGTTGGGGATGTCGTTGAGGATAATACCAACGAGTCGATCGCCCAAACGGTGTTTCGCTGCTAAAATTTTCTCGATAACAGCAGGAGAGCTGTAGCGTAAAACCAATACGACGGCAGCGTTAACCGTGTCCGCTAATTGAGGTAAGGACAGGTCGAACAAACTGCCTTCATCGAGGCTGCTGACACCTTCCCAAAGGACGAAATCGACATCAGGCACAGACAACTGTGTCACCGCTGCACGGTAATCGTTGGTGTCTTCTCCTTGTAGGCGCTTGCGGATCGTTTCGTCGTTAGTCGTTAAGATGGGTTCTTGCACGCAGTCGAGACTCAAGTGGAGTTCTCGTGTAAGAAACTGCACTTCGTTTTGGGGAGGACTGCCAAGCCAAGGATCGCTCGTTCCAGACGACAAAGGCTGTCCGCAGGCAATTTTGAAGCCTTTGTTTTGCAGGTGACGGGCAAGTCCTAACAGACTCGACGTTTTACCGCTGTGGGGTTCCGTTGACCCGACGATCAGGTACTTGGCGGATGTAGACACGCTTGACACTCCTCTTTTTCTGTTTCGCAAAACCTTTGTTTCAGATTAGCAGTCCCGCTTCAAGCGTTAACCGGCAAAACGCCCCCGTCTGTCGTGTTGGTGTTTCGGATGCCGTTTTAAAAACCATTGGACGAACGGGGGCGATGCGACTGACTCGATCGAGATGCTTTAACGGGCAATCGAAAATAGCACGAGATTGATAAGCCTGTATCATACACTTTGTATTTCTCGAAGACAACTTCAATTCACCAAACAACAAATCGACTGTCATGTTTCGATTGCTAAAACTGTAGAAAAACGGTTTTAGAACGACTCCAGCTCAATGAATTTAAATTTGTCAAGAATCGATCGATTTTATCTTTGGACTTGTCGATCGACAGCTCGTCCCCTCATCCCCTCAGTGCCAGACAAGCGTCACTCATCTACATCGAGCAGTTTGCGATAAAAGCCTTTTGGAAAGTCGATAAATCGGTGTTTTTTATAGAGAAATAGCAGATCGATTAAATAGTTGACAAATTCGCAGTTTTCGATTGTGGTTTCGTAACTTAAATCGGCGTTTCCGTCGAATTGTAGGCGGCAGCGCGTTCGATCGGCAGGAAGACTCGATACGCTCCAGGTGGCAACAAACGGAATATTTTTTCCGCCTTCGACCTGCCGCTCGCCTTCGAGGTTGCCACGTTCGTACAAACCAATCGCAAGGGGTAAGGCACTCCGTTGGTTGTTGGTTTTGTAGTAGGGTAAGTAAACCATGACTTTCCCTTTAGGAGCGGGTTGCAAGCTTTCTAATGCGGACATGATGACGACTGTTCTCTACAGTGGCGTGCTTGAGTGAAGGGCGATCTCTGACCTCCAATGTCGGGCGAATTGTCAACTCGGATGCCCTTGGATATCCAGAAGTTTGACGATCGACCCTCACCACCCGGGGTGAAAACGGAGGTCGAGAACATACCATAATACTAATCGCTCCTTTATACTTTACTCGGTTATTTCAGCTACTGGCGATCGATTCTACATCCGTCCGAGTGAGAGAATGCAGCTCGCACAAACTTAAACTATGCCTGCAAATTTTCAGTCTGATACGGCTACGCAACCCACGCAAGATCGAAAGACATCTCGAACGTGGGAACCGCTTCACACACTGCTTTTTGAATGCAATGGGGAGGGCTTAGAAGGTGACGAAATGCCGCTGTCGTATCGCGGCTACACGGGGCGGCGACGTAAAGCCGCTCTCGTGTTAACGCTCGTTTGGGGTGGAACGATTGCGCTGCACCTGCTCTCCTGGGGAACGTGGTTGGTTCTGGGACTGGCGGGACTGTTTGGATTACATGCAATTCGACTCATTTTGCGCAAACCCCATTCCCATTCTCCCGCTTCGCGGGAAGATCGATCGGAATTGCCTTACGTGTCGTTTCTCGTGGCGGCGAAAAACGAGGAGGCCGTGATCGAGTCTCTCGTTGAAATGCTCTGCACGATCGACTACCCCGAAGACCGTTACGAGGTGTGGACGATCGACGACAACAGCAGCGACAGCACGCCGGAACTGCTCGATCGATTGGCCGTGCAGTACGATCGACTGCGGGTTTTACATCGAGACGAAACGGCGAGTGGGGGAAAATCTGGGGCGCTCAACGAAGCTTTGAAGCTCGCTGAGGGCGACATCGTAGCCGTATTCGATGCTGACGCGCAAGTCAGTCCGGATTTGCTCTGGCAGGTTTTACCGCTGTTCGATCGGGCCGATGTCGGTGCGGTTCAGGTTCGCAAGGCGATCGCGAACGCAACGGAAAATTTTTGGACGCAGGGTCAAGCGGTGGAAATGATCCTGGATGCTTACGTCCAGGAACAGCGAGTCGCCGTGGGGGGAATTGGGGAACTGCGCGGTAACGGCCAACTCATTCGCCGAACTGCCCTCGAACGCTGTGGTTATTTCAACGAAGAAACGATCACGGACGATTTGGATATCACACTACGGCTACATCTCGATCGATGGGATATCGAATGCGTGACGATGCCCACAGTGCGCGAAGAAGGCGTAACGCAACCTGTAGCGTTGTGGCATCAACGATCGAGATGGGCTGAAGGAGGCTACCAACGCTATCTCGACTACTGGCGACTGTTGTTCGGGGGGCGGCTGAGCCTCTCGAAACGTCTGGATTTGTTGGTGTTTTTGTTCGTGCAATATCTGCTTCCGACAGCGGCGGTTCCCGATTTAATCGTGTCGATCGTACGCCTTCGCCTGCCGATTCTCAGTCCTTTAACAACCCTGACGATCGGCGCGTCGATGGTTTGGATGTTTTTGGGGTTGCGGCGCGTCCATCGACTGGCCGGGAAACATCAACCCCTCTGGCTCATTCTCTTGCAATCGATTCGCGGGACGTTCTATATGATGCACTGGCTCGTGGTCATGGCGAGTACGACAGCCCGTCTGGCCGTTCGCCCCAAACGTTTGAAGTGGGTTAAAACGCTGCATCGAGGGGCAACGCCTGAACGTCGAGTGGCCCTTTAGAAGAGCGGTTTAAAATCTCGGTAGCCGATCGATCGATCGATCCCCTGGCCGGCCATACCACTCGAAAGGATCGAGGGTTTCCCAACCTCGTTCTCGGGTGATTTGGCGCTGCAATTCGTCGTTTTCAGAGTCGGCTGCCTGTTCTTGTGCTTCGAGTTCCTCTAAGTGCGCTTCCATTAACTTCTCAACACGCGCTTGAACCTGAGCGTATTCTTCTACGCCTTCGTAAGCGTAGCGGTTGTAACCGTTTTCAACAATTAGCTCTTCTAAATATCGAATTCGATCGTCCGTGGCAGGGTGCGTAGATACCCAACTGGGAATTGAAGGCGATTCGTCTCGATCGTGCAATTCCACCATGACGTTCCACAATCCATCAGCGGCATATCCCGCCGAAACGAGAACTCGCGTTCCCAAAATATCCGCCTGGCGCTCCTGATCTCGACTGTAATCGAAAAACATTAAATCGCTCAGCAAGCCTCCCGCATAGGGAACCAAACCGACGACGTTACTAAACATCGTTGCATCGACAATGCGCTGAAATCCGTGGGACAATACCGCATGAGACAGTTCGTGCGCCAACAGGCCCGCCAGTTCGGCTTCCGACTCCATCGCCAAAATCGCGCCTGCGTGAACGAACACTTTCCCACCGGGCAGCGCAAACGCATTAATACTGTCGTCGAGAATGACGTAAAATTCGTAATCCATTTCTCGCCCCGTCAAACTGGCCAGACGCTGTCCGATGTCGTTGACGTAGTCTGTCACCATCGTGTCTTCGACGAGGGGAAGCTGTTCGCGAGCTGCATCGACAAATTTTTCACCGACGCGATCTTCACCTTCTAGTAAGAGGAGAGCGAGTTGCAGTGTGGGAAGTGCGGCGAGGGGCGATCCGGTGACGAAAACGCCCACCGCTCCTGTAAAGACTGAGGCAATAGCACTTTCGCGCAAATCAGCCCGTAAATCTCGCTGAAATTCTTCAAACATTTCGTCGGCGAACCCGCGAAATCGTTCGGCGTTGGGATGTTCGGGAAGGAGAATTGCAAACTGACGTGCCGCGATCGAGGCTTCGAGCCATTTCTCTTCGTCGGCGAGGTGGTAGATATAGGATTCCACGAGCGCGGGTTCTGTGGGATACAACGATGCGGCTCGTTCGAGAATCTCAAGAGCTTCCTCGTGACGGTCTCGATCTCGTAGAACCCCTGCCAAACGTAGATATCCGGGGATAAATTCGGGATGTTCTTCGATGAGGAGTTCGAGAGGAACGAAAATGCGCGTTTCTAAGCCTTGTTCTAAGCCGGCAGTGGATTCGCGCCAGTATACTGCACCTGCGGGCGAAAGGGACTCGGGATCGGAAAACGGCGCGGGGCGGACGCTAAAGGCTGCTAAATCCTCGGCAAAGGGCGGTTTCACTTCTCGGTAAAGGGCTTCTGCTTCGGCATAACGTCCTGCAAGATAGAGTCGATCGGCTTCGATGAGGGTTTGGAATCGATCGAGATCGGGGGCGAAACGGGCGAGAGGATCGTCTTCTTCCCCATTTTCGGGATCGATCGGGGTCGATTTGGGGATTTCAGGAGCAATATCCGTCTCAGTCTCTCTATCTGACTCTATGTTGGTATCAGGGGAACCTGAAGCAGGCGAAGGCAGGTTTTCCACCTCTGAAGCGTCGGGGTGTACCTCAGTTTCTGCCGCTTCAACCTTCAGCTTGTTCGGGGCGGGCGCCAATTCGGTCTGCTGAGAGGCAGCTTGCGAGCGACCCGTCAGGAACAGCACAGAAAGAATACTGCATAAGGCCGCGACCGACAGTTTTGCGAGCCGTTTCATCGCCTTGACCATGAGGGGCATTGCTGCCTTTAATTTAGCCTTTCATGACGGTACCGTCCATGACAGTACCCTGCCAATTAAAAACTCGTCGGTCAAGCTGCCCTAGTCCTCCACAGCGAGATCGAGCGGTTTGGCAACCTCTTGTTAGAGAAAATTTAAAAAAAGTAACGTTTGGTTACATTAATGGCAAAATTTGTTGAAACCATTGAGGTTGAACGGTTTAAAGGGTTGTCGATCGCCTCTGAAACTGTTAATCTTAGTAAAGAATATAAAAAAATGAGAAACAATAGCTGCTATGGGTCGCGTTGGCGTTTTGCTCCTCAACTTAGGAGGTCCGGACAAGCTTGAAGACGTTCGGCCGTTCTTATACAACCTGTTCTCCGATCCGGAAATCATCCGCCTGCCGTTTCCGTGGTTACAAAAACCGCTAGCGTGGCTCATTTCGAGTTTGCGGGCTGAGACATCTCAGAATAACTACCGGGAAATTGGGGGCGGGTCTCCGCTGCGCCAGATCACGGAGGAGCAGGCAATCGCCCTTGAAAACTGCCTCCGAGAGCAGGGATGTGACACTCGCGTTTACATTGGAATGCGCTACTGGCATCCCTTCACCGAAGAAGCGATCGAGTGCATCCAGCGAGATCGCCTCGATAAGTTGGTGATTTTGCCGCTATATCCCCAATTTTCCATCAGCACGAGCGGATCGAGCTTCCGCTTACTCGAGCGTATTTGGGACGAAGATCCGAGCCTACAGCAGATCGATTATACCGTTGTTTCTTCTTGGTACGATCGACCGGGTTACTTGCGAGCGATGGCCGATTCGATCGCGCAGGAACTCGATCGACTTCCCAACCCCGATCGCGCCCACATTTTCTTTAGCGCCCACGGCGTTCCCCAAAGCTACGTTGACGAAGCGGGAGATCCCTATCAAGAGGAAATCGAAGCTTGCACGAAAGCCATTATTCAAACGCTCGATCGACCCAACGATTACACCCTCGCTTATCAAAGTCGCGTCGGCCCGGTCGAGTGGCTGCAACCCTATACCGAAGATGCAATCGTCGAACTCGCTGAGAAGGGGGTCGATACCCTCGTCGTCGTTCCCATCAGCTTCGTATCCGAGCATATCGAGACGCTTCAAGAAATCGATATGGAGTACCGAGAAGTCGCCGAAGAAGCGGGGATTCACAATTTCCACCGCGTTCCGGCGCTCAACACGCATCCGGTATTCATTGAAGATCTCGCCGATCTCACGCTCGAATCCCTCAACTCACCCAGTGTCAAATTCGATAGCATCATCCACCCACCGAAGAAAACCAAATTTTATCCCCCCGAGCGTTGGGAATGGGGACTCACCCTTTCTGCTGAAATGTGGAACGGCCGCCTTGCCATGTTAGGGTTCTTGGCATTAATGGCCGAACTCCTCACGGGATACGGGCCCTTGCACATGGTTGGTATCTTGTCAAACTAATTGTAAGTTGACATTCGATCGACACAGAAAACGACGAGCGGCAGGATTAGTTTTCCCCCCGTCAAAATCTGAAAAGCTCGAGCAGCCCGAACAAACAAAAAACGTCGTGTAAGCTCCAAAAGAAGCACGCGAGCGGGATATCCGGGCGATAGGGTTCATCTCAGTTCTGCAATAAGCATAAATACTTAAAAGATTGAATCTCCTTCTAGCAGCGATTGAGAAAGGTCTTGACAAATTGTTGAACTTGTGAGTTCGCAAAATTGAGATGCACCCGGGCAACAAGGTTTTGACTCAGACGAAAAGCGACAACGAAACCCATCACTCATTTCAATTTTAAAGACCGATTTTCAACAAAAGGCGCAGGGATTCTCGCCCTTTTTGTTGAAAATCTCTGAGTCGTCCTGAATTCATCAGAAATCCGACAGAACGTGTAGCCAATAGACCCCCCAGAACGGGCCGTTGAGCCACAGCAAACATTGCCGAACAGCGCACTCAAAATACGAGCGAGATACAACTGAGATATAGAGTTGAGATATACAGTAAAGCCCAGATCGCACAGAGCCAAAAGTCCACAGAAAAGCTCAAACAATACCTGTGACGCCATCGACACCACATTCTCAGCGTCACTAATGCGATCGATGAAAGCGATTTATCGTCGTTGCTACACCATCGCACTCTTTCCTCAATATACAAGCCTTGACGACCGGTTTTACTCGATCGAGCTCGAGTTGACACAGCGCTTGAAGTGTAAGCGAATTCTGAAAATTAGAAGGTCATCTCCCTTCGATCGACCCGCTCGCTGTATTGGCTCGGACTCACTCTAAAAGAGCCATGTAAAATTGTAGGACTAGCCCCTCGTTTGATGTGTGACAGATGAAAAGTGCCTTCCTCGATCGACTCCACAGTCCGAACCGTCCCGTTCTCGTGTTCGACGGTGCGATGGGAACCAACCTGCAAGTCCAAAACCTCACCGCTGAAGACTTCGGCGGACCCGAATACGAAGGCTGTAACGAATATCTCGTCCACACGAAACCCGAAGCTGTCGCCACCGTCCATCGCGCCTTCCTCGAAGCAGGAGCCGATGTCATCGAAACGGACACCTTTGGCGGAACCTCGATCGTCCTCGCCGAATACGATCTCGCCGATAAAGCTTACGAGCTTAATAAAGCCGCCGCCAAACTCGCTAAACGACTCACCGACGAATACACGACACCCGAAAAACCCCGCTTCGTCGCCGGTTCGATGGGCCCGGGAACTAAACTCCCCACCCTCGGACACATCGATTTCGACACCCTTCGCACCGCCTACATCACCCAAGCTGAAGCGCTTTACGACGGTGGCGTAGACCTATTTCTCGTCGAAACTTGCCAAGACGTTCTCCAAATCAAAGCTGCACTCAACGCCATCGAAGACGTATTTACCCAAAAAGGCGAACGCCGTCCCATCATGGTATCCGTCACGATGGAGCAGTTCGGAACCATGCTCGTCGGCTCCGAAATCGGCGCAGCTTTAGCCATCCTCGAACCCTACAACATCGACATCCTGGGTCTCAACTGCGCCACCGGCCCCGACTTGATGAAAGACCACATTCGCTATTTATCCGAAAACTCTCCTTTCATCGTCTCCTGCATTCCCAACGCCGGACTTCCCGAAAACGTCGGTGGACAGGCGCACTACAAACTCACGCCGCTCGAACTCCGCATGTCCTTAATGCACTTCATCGAGGACTTAGGCGTACAAGTTATCGGTGGATGCTGCGGAACCCGTCCCGAACACATCGCCGCCTTAGCAGATATCGCCAAAACCTTAACCCCCAAGGAACGAACCGCCCACTACGAAGCGTCAGCGGCTTCGATTTACAGCACGCAAACTTACGAACAAGATAACTCCTTCCTAATTGTTGGCGAACGCCTGAACGCCAGCGGGTCGAAAAAAGCGCGAACTCTCCTCAATAAAGAAGATTGGGACGGTCTGATCGCATTGGCGAGAGCGCAGGAAAAAGAAGGCGCTCACATCCTCGATGTCAATGTCGATTACGTGGGACGAGACGGCGTTCGCGATATGCACGAACTGGCTTCGCGCCTGGTGAACAACGTCAAACTTCCACTCATGCTCGACTCGACTGAGTGGGAAAAAATGGAAGCCGGGTTGAAAGTGGCGGGTGGAAAATGTCTGCTCAACTCTACCAACTACGAAGACGGCGAACCGCGATTTTATAAAGTGTTGGAACTAGCGAAACAGTACGGTGCAGGCGTGGTCGTCGGAACGATCGATGAAGACGGAATGGCGCGAACGGCTGACAAAAAATTCGAGATCGCCAAACGAGCTTATTACGCCGCGATCGAGTACGGAATTCCCGCACGAGAAATCTTTTTCGACCCCCTCGCGCTTCCTATTTCAACGGGGATTGAAGAAGATCGCGAAAACGGAAAAGCCACGATCGAATCCATTCGCCGCATCCGTGAAGAGCTCCCCGAATGTCACATTACCCTCGGGGTGTCCAACATTTCGTTTGGCTTGAACGCCGCCGCGCGACAAGTCCTCAACTCAGTGTTCCTCCACGAAGCCATGGCGGTTGGCTTAGATTCGGCGATCGTCAGCGCCAGCAAGATTTTACCGTTGGCAAAAATCGATCCCGAACACCAAGAAATCTGTCGCAAACTAATTTTCGATCGACGGGAGTTCGACGGCGACGTTTGTACTTACGATCCCCTCACTGTTCTCACGACAGTTTTTGAAGGTAAATCGGCTAAAAAAGAGAAATCGATCGACGAAAATTTACCCATCGAAGAACGCCTCAAACAACATATCATAGACGGCGAACGTATCGGTTTAGAAGATTCGCTAGCACAAGCCCTCGAACAGTATCCCCCCCTCGAGGTTATTAACGTCTTCCTCCTCGATGGCATGAAAGTCGTGGGTGAGTTGTTCGGTTCGGGACAGATGCAGCTTCCGTTTGTGTTGCAGTCCGCGCAAACGATGAAAGCAGCGGTAGCCTATCTCGAACCGTACATGGATAAAGAAGACTCTGATGACAGTGGGAAAGGTACGTTTCTCATTGCAACAGTTAAAGGAGACGTTCACGATATCGGAAAAAACCTCGTCGATATCATTCTTTCCAACAACGGCTATAAAGTCGTCAACCTCGGCATTAAACAACCGGTCGAAAATATTATTCGCGCTTACCGAGAGCATAACGCCGACTGTATTGCTATGAGCGGCTTGTTGGTGAAATCCACGGCGTTTATGAAAGACAATTTACAAGTCTTTAACGAAGAAGGAATTACCGTTCCGGTGATTCTCGGCGGTGCGGCGCTCACTCCGAAATTCGTTCACGACGATTGTCAAAATACATACAACGGACAGGTCGTTTACGGAAAAGATGCTTTTGCTGACTTGCACTTTATGGATAAGCTCATGCCAGCAAAAGCAGATAGCAAATGGGACGATTTGAAGGGATTTTTAAATGAAATCGAGCAAAACGGCGACTCGAAAGCCTCTGCATCGATCGAACAGTCTAAAGCGAAAAGCGAGGAAGCCAAGCCGAAGGTTGTCGAAATCGATACTCGTCGATCGGAAGCCGTCGATATCGATATCCCGCGTCCGACACCGCCGTTCTGGGGAACGAAAATCCTACAACCGGAAGATATCCCCATTGAGGAATTGTACTGGTATTTAGACTTGCAAGCCTTAATCGCAGGTCAATGGCAATTCCGTAAACCGCGCGATCGATCTCGCGAAGAATACGATGCGTTCTTAGAAGAAAAAGTACATCCCATTTTAGAACGTTGGAAAAAACGCATTGTCGAGGAAAACTTACTGCACCCTCAAGCAATTTACGGTTACTTTCCCTGTCAGGCTGAAAAAAATTCACTGCATATTTACAAGCCGGAGGACGCAGAAGCAGGCCGGTTGACAGAACCCGTGGTAACCTTTACCTTTCCTCGTCAAAAGTCTCTCCGTCGGCTGTGTCTGTCTGACTTTTTCGCACCGAAAGAAACGGGACATATCGATGTCTTCCCGATGCAAGCGGTGACAGTCGGAGAAATTGCGACGAAATTCGCCCACGAGTTATTTGCAGCGAACGAGTACACGGATTATTTGTACTATCACGGGATGGCGGTTCAAGTGGCGGAAGCAATGGCGGAATGGGTTCACGCGAAGATTCGCCGCGAGTTGGGTTACGGTCATTTGGAACCGGATAACGTTCGAGATGTTTTAGCACAACGCCATCAGGGATCTCGGTATAGTTTCGGCTATCCAGCTTGTCCGAACGTCTCCGATCAATACCGTCAGTTAGAGTTGATGGAAACCGATCGCATTGGAATGTATATGGACGAAAGCGAACAGTTGTATCCCGAACAATCGACGACGGCGTTTGTCGTGTATCACTCCGTGGCGAAATACTATAGCGCGTAGGATTTTCAATGGGGATCGATCGAGTACTCTTATATCGGGTGTAAGCTTGCTTTGAGTGACTCGATCGATCGGCTCAATTCGTTTCAAACTACTTTCAGGTTCAAAACAGCACACAGACTGAACGCGATCGAAGAGATACGATCCGGAATGTCTGAGTTGAAGATCGAGTTCGCATCTGAGAAAAACGCTAGCTTCCCGATAGCATGGGCTTTAACACGCCATTTTCATCGCGACGCAGGGGATAAGGTTGAACGGGTAACGGTACCCCAGGTGTATCGAGGACAGATACCCCATACGGCCAATCTGGCGGGCAAATTGCAATATATCGCGCGTATCCACCTGTTCCGCCCTCCGGTTTCGCAAATCCGATCGCAACTAAAGCCCCCGCTTCAGGCACTCGATCTAAATTCGCGACCCCTTCAGCTTGAGAATAGTGATTGTGCAACAACCAATATTCACCTTCGAGGTTAGGAGTCGTGTCAGTATCTAAGGGTTCGTGTCCGTGAAAGAGAATTTCGCGCTCTAAGTGAAGGAATTTCAACGCTTCTAGCGATACGCCGGGAAAAGGCTTTCGATTAAACCGTTCTACATCTGTCCACTTCTCATACCAGTCCGATCGAATCATCACCACTGAACCATCTGGAATTCTGCCATGTTTGGTTTCCCAGGCTCGAATATCGGCAACTGTCGCGTGATAACCGGGGTCTCGAGAAACCTGCTCGTGAATATCGATGACAACCAAGGGGCGAACGGTATAGGTTGCAGGTAAATCGCTAATCGTTGCGCCATATTCATCCCAATGGGCGGGGGGGTCGAGTTGGGTTCCGTACTGATCGGTGGGTAGGTGGTAAGCTGTGGCAATGAAGCCGTGGTCGGCATAGGTATATTCTTCACCAGTGTCGATATAGTCGGGCATGTTTACCCCCGCTCGGGTGGGTTGAAACGTGGCATTCCCAAAACCCGGCCAAACCGGACTCGTGGGACTGAAGGCGTGGGTCAAGTCGACATATTTGGCTGACTTCAGGGCTGTATCGTAAATCTGCCAAAGATCTGGCTTTTGTGCTTTGACCGGCTCGAAGGTTATAAACATCAAAAGGACGATGGCCGTCACTCCAGCCAACAGTGTTAGAAATCGTTGCGTCATCGAGGTTAGCCTAGACTATCGATTCAGTCATCCCAAACATTGTGGGGGATCGGGAGACAATATAGAACGAGGGGAGCTGGAGATCGATCGACTCAATGAAAAGGCGTATTCGATCGCCGAACTCATTTCATTTTCCTCCAGATTCCCGTTTGCAAGATTTACTACGCACTTCGATCGAAATCTTTCGATCGAAGGTAGCCCTAGAAAAGGATCGATCGAACCTCCGTGTCGTATAGATATCTTGCCTGTCAAAAATTGATTTCAGCAAATTTTAATAAATTATTTTTCATAAATTATGAGGTAAGCTCATGAACACTTTGAAATTAAAATTAGATACCGTACACTTAACAGACGAGCAGTTTTATCAACTGTGTCAAAATAACCGCGATCTACAATTCGAGCGAACTGCCAGAGGAGAATTAATTATCATGCCCCCCGTTGGAGGAGAAAGTGGTAATCGGGAAGCCGATCTGATTATTGACTTGGGACTCTGGAATCGGCAAACTCAACTCGGTTATACCTTCAGTTCTTCCACGATATTTAAGTTACCCAATGGTGCCGATCGATCTCCAGATGCTGCTTGGATTCAACGGGAGCGCTGGGAATCATTGACACCCGCGCAACGGCGAAAATTTCCACCCATCGCTCCTGATTTTGTTATCGAGTTAAGATCGGCAACTGACGATCTCGGAATGTTACGTGCCAAAATGCAAGAATATCTCGATGCAGGGGTAAGGTTGGGATGGTTAGTCAATCCCCAACAGCAACAGGTAGAAATTTATCGTTTAGAACAAAACGTAGATGTGCGAAATCTCCCGATTGAGTTATCTGGGGAAGACGTTTTGCCAGGATTTAAATTGAATTTATCGCTTTATGAATAGCCTCTTAACGTAGGCACAAAATGTAAGAATTGTATTTTTTAATCAGATCGATCGCATCATACAAACCATATTTTTTTAATTGGAAGGTCGATTTATAGATAAAACCCCCGTCACTTTGACAGGGGCTCAATAAAACTTCAAAGATTAAAAACGGTCACACTGTTCTCAAACCAAGCCAAGGAGATTCATAGCATCAATAAGAGTAGCATCGACATTTTGCAACAAGACCGAGGCGTTTTCATCGAGTTCGATGCCCAAGCAAAAGCGATAGGGAGATGAACAATCAATGAGAATACTATTCTGTTTGTTGCTAAAGATGTAGTTATTATCGAGATAGCTATAAAAAGTAAGTTTCAAGAATTTTCTGTATCACCCATACAGCGTTTCTCAGTCTGATGAGGTACGACTTCAGGGCTTAACTCGTTGTGTAGCAAGGGCTATGTGTACTTCACTGGTCAGGGAAACTGTAACCTGTAAAGGGGTTGGTAAAACTCGTCGATCTTTATATTCATTTTTGTCATTTCCTAGGCGAGGTTGTCGATCTCGTTCAATTTCCATATAGCGCCTTTGTTCTAGATATTTTGGCGATGGATCTTCTTCCCACTTCAGCATTTCTAGAAGCATCTGGATTCGGCAAATATCTTTAAACTTCCCATGCATTCTAAGTTTTTCTAGCATATAATTTTTAAAAAGTTGTGGGTAGTCTGGCTCGTTTTCCAGAGTTTTTGCTGTGTGCCAGTTGTTACCCTCAAATAATTGAGTGTATCGTTGAGTTCGATCGCTCAAGTACAGCTTAGATTCAATCTTGACGGCTCCCATACCTAAAGGTTTTCCCATTCCGAGCTTTAGGCGATAGTTATCGTCTCGAGCGATATCGAGAACCCACATTAATGCCCCTAACTCTACATCGCTCAAGTTTTCAAAGTAGATGGTGAACTCAAACGTTACCCCTTTCTTGACTGGCTTAATCTCAGTTAACTGGGTATCAGATGACTCCTCCGGATTTGGATGTTTAAAATCAGGGTCACTCCCTTTATGCCAGTAAAGCTTGTGTCCTCGAATAACTGTTTCATCTACAGGTTTACTGGCATAGTGTTTGAGGTTTTTCTTGTCAGCTTTCGTTTCTTCCGGTTGCACTAAATAGTGTTGAAACGTAGTAGGTTTAGGACTTGCTAGAGTTTGAGGAATTATTATGTCATTTTTATTTTCAGTATACCAAATACCATTTTCATCACTTTTATATTTGGCATCGCTAAAGAAAACTCGTCCTGCATGACTTTGTTTCACTTTGTTTGGCTGCTTTTCATTCCTTGCAAAACCAAAAATTGCATCCGCCAAATCAACGATCGCTATATCTTTCAAATCATCGGGAAGAAAATCTACTACAGTAGTTGCGTGTCCATCACCTTCAGGAGAATAAGGAATCCGAAAATTAGGACTGTGTCCAAAAAATCCTATTACTTTACTTTCATTTTTAGGCGGAGAGTAAAATACAGGACGATTTTCATTTTCCTGAAGAATTCCCCACTCATTATCAAATGGTGATTGTTTTTGAAAATCAGTTAGAGCGTTACGATAATGTTCAATAGATGTACGATCTAGACTTAATCGGTTATCAAAATTTTTGTCAATTTCAAATATCAAGCAGTGATTACGACGAGGTGAATCTTCGTCACCTTGTTTCATATTGCCACTGGTGACGAGTACCCCTTGATTTTGGGGATATTTATCTGGAGAATACACATTGTCAGCAAACAGGCGCTTAGTGATTACTTTTCCTTGCTTATTAAATTTCCATGCTAAACGTTTGTAACTAACACGAATATACTGAGGCTCGTAATTCTTATTATCAAATTTTTTAAATCCTGGCAAGTTTATATCGGTTTGTTTAACCCAGGCGAAAGTCAGATTTTTCTTTTCCATGGCAGGTTGGATATACCAGCCTTTATTATCCTTTTGCAAATAACCTGCTTTAACTTGTTTCGGGGTAACATACTGTTTATACTCCTTACCCCAAGATTCCTTTTTAGGATTTGAGCCAACGGCACGGAAGAATAAGCGTTGGTTGTCAGATACCCGCTCAATTTTTCCGAAGCTAGCTATTTCTACCAAAGTTCTCATCATTCCTCGTAAGCTACTGCCTGGAATTACAGGAAGTTTCGTCTCTTCATCGATGTAGAAAAACTCTGGCAGATCTTTCGCTTCAATTTTATCTCGAAATTGCTTGGGTGTCAGTCCACAGCGAGTGTAAAGAGGAGATGAGGTTGTTAAAGTGCATTCGATTCGACCTGTGTGGCGAGGAATTTCAAACTTCTTATCTTTCTTGTCAGGGTAATAGAGATTGCCATTAGGTAGGGCTTGTGCTTCAACAACCTTATCGGGCAGTTCGATAAAATTATAAGGCGCGCTCGCTTTTTTATTGTATGGAACTTTAGGGATATGCTTACGTATCATTTTTTTTCTCTCCTACAGGTTTCAACTTAACTAGACGACTGAGAAAAATCCGAGCAATTCCCGAATCATTATAGTCAATATAGTGACGAACGAGTAATCGCACTGGACGATGTAGCTTCTGTTTATTCCTACTGAAGTAATCTTCTCCTACAAATATAGGAACCGCGTGTTTCAGTCCTTGAGAGCCATCGGAGAGAAGAGTAAATCCATTTCTCTCGCCATCCTCTTGATTATGACCTTTTTCTTTTTGAGTTCCCCAGAGAATTTGGCATTCTTCAAGATAGTCCACTTCCAGGTTATCCTGAATGATATGAGATTGCGATCCTTCATCTTCCAGGTTATCCCGAATGATGCGAGATTGCCAGCCTTCATCAGTACGCCACAGCAAGATTTCTCCATTGTCTCCAAATATTCGGCACTGCTGAAGCGTACAGATTCGGAGTTTCGGTAAATCTACCCTAAAAATTTTGCCATCGAACACTTCGTCAGCAGTAATCAACTTGTAATTATTATCAAATTTACCCCAAATCACTCCATCTTCAGCATGAGCTAAAACATATTTAAGTTGCCATTCTTTAGCTTGCTTCTCTATCCAAGCTATTAAAGCATCGTTCTTATTCTCTTTGATATCGTCAGTAGGTAGATGGGAGAGAAATATTCGCTTATTCATCGCGTCGCCTCCACCTTGCCAACAAACTCACGAACAAAAAATTCTAATTCCCGAGCATTGCTGATTTTTAAATGACGATTTTGGTTTTGTTTGATTGTCCAAGTTTTTTTACCTTCTGGTGTGCATCTCGTCATTTCTGCATGGATACCTTCTAAACGACCTCTGCCAATACTACTTTCTCCGCCAACAGGTAAATCACTTGTCCATAAATCTTTCAGCAGTAGCAACAGCAAGCCAATTTCAGCATCACTGGGTTGACGTAACTCTAACTCTAAAGTTACCCGCGTACCATTTTTACCAAAAATGGGTTGTTCGTCGAATAATGCGCCATGATAAGCACCTCCCGTAAAGCGATCGATCGCGATCCGATTTTGGACTAATTCTGTAACATTATGAATAACACTTTCGCGAACAACTAAACGACTTGAATTCGCCTTTTTTTGCTCTTCATCGACTTCACCAAAGAGATCGTTAATTATAGTATTACGATCGCCTAAAGTCTTGACAATTCGTTCGGCACGATGCCGCAATACTCCAGCTAAACTTGTTCCCGATAAAACAAGTTCTTGTTTTTCTAGCTGCTGAGAATTTTTTCGATAAGATTTCAAATGTACGACATCGGGAACAGGATCGATCGAAAAATGACCAGAGCGGATTAGTAGAGAACCTGCTAATTTAAAGGTTGCTTTCATGAAAAAACGACAACGCTCGTCAGTTCTTGTGATTTTAACCTTGAGAATATCTGCTATTTTTCCATGTTGGCAAATAGAATCTTGGGAATTCGGATTACACTCTCGATCAAAAAGCAACCATGTCAATCTTTGTTGATAGTTTTGTAAGTTAAACTGCCAAACATCCCAAGTTTCAACATGGCAACGTCCAAATCCTCGGTTCTTTTTCATGCCGATGTTAATTTCATTATTTTCTAATCCTTGTAATGCCAGGACTAGAGCCTCAAGAAGCAAATTTTTATTTGTCTCTTTTTCTTCAATCAGTAATTCAAAGCGGAGAGGGAATTCAGTGCCAGAAGCTAGGAGTTCTAGATCGTATTTAGCTTTGTCATCTGCTGTTCCCGTTTGACTGTTGATTTTCAATCCATCACGAATTTCAACTTTAGGAACTTCACTGCTAATTGAATCATGAATAATTAAAGGACTTTGGTTGCCATTTTCATCTTTACGTTCTGCCCCAAATAAATAAGTTGCCAAGTTTGCTATGTTATTTGGATTTTTTGGCTCATCTTCTTGGTCATTATTTCTTTTTGGGTATCCATACTGATATTCATAAACATAGTTTCGTAAAGCACCCGCGATCGAGGCTCCAGTTAGGAGAGCTTTAGAACTAATGCTGTCGCGCAGAAGCATCAAGTCAGTAACGCCTTCAGCGTCGCCACTTCCTAAACAGGTGGGTGTATCTAACACTAAAGTTCCGCGAACAATAATACGTTCGATGATGTGACGTTGGCTACGTTTTAAACGCTCGTTACTCATTGACTTTCTCCTTCATAGCATTTTTGGCGATCGCCATAATTAACCGTAGGCTATATTCTCTTTTCAAGTCATCTGTAAGAGTGACTTCTTCTCCTGCAATTTCGACTGGCTCAACACGTTCCTCAATCCAATCTTCCTTTAATATCTCCTCAATTTTTTGATGGAGTTTACTACGTTTGTATTGTTCGCAAGCTTTAGAAGGAAGTTGCTTTAACAAGTTCTTGAGAGGCTGACAACTGTTTTCGTCTAGAGCCTGTCTTATAACAACCATCAAACGAGATAACTGGCTATTTGTTATCTTATTAATTTCTAATTGGTGATATTTGAGTTCTTCTAAAAGCAGTTGCTCTAGTTTTTTGTGTAAAATCCGCATTGCCATTTGACGTGCTAAATTTTGAGATTTCTCTTTTCTTAATTCAATTTTCTCTGCATTATTATTGAGTTTGGCTTTCTTGGCGCTAAATTTATCCCTTAATGGATAGTTTACTGCAATTCGTCCAAAACCTTCTACTCTTCGCTCACCAATTCCATCTGCTTCTAGCTGGCGAATTTGCTCGGCAGTAATTCCAAAATTCTCGTAAACAAATACGCTACCTGCTTTGACGGCTGGAACTTGCGGTAAAGGCAAACCCCATTTTCGATTAAATCCACCAATTACAACACTGTCAGTATAAGGAGGAAATTTGGGATCGTCTAACTGAACCTCAGATTCTTTACTCCCTAACTTTTCTGACAGTAGCTGAGTTGGAGGTATGGCTGCATAGTGTCCCCACTCATCGCGGAGAATCAAGTCACTGAGTAGAGTGATTTTGATAACATTACTTTTAGCTCTTTGTTCTACATGACTTTCTACTTCACTCCAAGAATCCTCAAGTTTAACATCGCCGATCGTAACATGACCGTATCCTGCACTTCTCGATCCTCCCAACCAAGCATCAGGCGATTTTAGTAAGTTTTGAATTAGTTGAACAAGCTGTTCGTCAGCTTTATGAAAAAGGATAACACCTTGAAAGGCTTGTCCTGCCTCTATAGCATCGTAGCGAAAAATCTCTCCTTCAGTTTTTGTAGCGCGTCCTTTCCTGCGATTTCGTTGGTTATGAATATTAATTCTTCGGTTAATACCATACAGTGTAATTGTGGAACCTGTGGCTATCCAAAATAGTTCTGAAATAGATTTCGGGGTATTGAGTTCATCGCCGGTAATTCCTTCTTCACTAAAGTCATAAACCTTTATTCTCGTATCTTCATTTTTAAGCTCTTCTCCTTTTTCTTTTTTCCAAGAAAGGAGAACTGGAAGTGTTCGTTTCCTTTCTTTGCTACAGAGATAGGCATTTAAGTAACGATTAGTTCCATCAAAAAATAAGCGTTTAGCAACTTCGTCGCTGAGAATATCCTGGCTTTGCACTTCTGGAAGCTTTAAATAACGAGAAATTAACATTCCCCGAATCATGCTGCCCGGAATATAAGGATAGGACACATCACTGTTGGGATCGCCTTGAAACGAAGTGGCTAAAACAGGCTGTATGGTCTGAAGTGAAAAGGTAATTGCTTTCATGGTTCTTCCTCCTTAACCAGACCAAAACGCTTCACCAAAGTTAAATTTTCTGTAATTTCCTTTGCTGTTGAGTCAAATAACCAACACCGCACATACCCGCGTCCCCGGTTTCTGCCACTTCCCACTCGTCGTAGTGCTAAAGTACCTACTACTAGCAATGCCAAAGCTTCATCACTCGGTTTGGCTTCAAACCTTAAATCAGCAGTAAATTCCAAATCGCGCAACACAACGCGAGAAGATCGTAAACTACCCTCGTCAGGCGTTCCTGTTTTGGGGTCAATAGCAGTTTGACGACGAATTGTAGTTAGTGATTCTAAAATGTCAACTCGTGTTAAATTCCTCTCTTCCTGAATTTGATATGCGACAGCTTGACGCAAATCTTCCGGCAAACAGGCATCCCCAATATGTATTTTGGAAGCTGTTTTACAAGTACTACCGGGTTGACCGAATAAGTCATAAGCTACATTTTTCCAATGTTTGCGAACATTGTCAGGTTCAGGTGATAAGATAGCAATTAAGTTTTCACACTCCTCACGCAGCAGTCCCTTGAGCGTTCGTCCTCGCAGATACGGAAATCCATTGGAGTCGTGTTCTACTTCTCGATCGATTAAACCAGCGACTCCATCTCCTCGTCCAAAGGTCGTGTCACTGAGCAGTTTCATTTTTAACCTGTAAACTATCACCGGACTCTCCTGCTATTTAAGGGGAAAGTAAAAATCCATTGCTTCAATTGCATCAAAATAGCCGCAATGTTTCTCAGTCCATCCACCTTTTTTTAAAGTAAGATTGACATTGTTTCCATTTTTAATAGATGGCAAATTTTCGATTCTATAATCTATTTTGAACTGCTTTACTTCTCTTTCTCCTTTTCGCAATTTTTCTCGTAATGCTATAATTTTATTGCGTTTATTCATCCACATTTTACACTCTTCTTCATTCTTATTTCGTTCGCCTTTAAAACATGCAATAATATTGATAAAGTTTGACCAAGTGCGCCATTGATTAATATCTTGAGTCTCTTTACTGTCAATAAGTAGAGGTCTCATTATCAAGCGATCGTCTCGGTTAACTGTGTACTCTCGCTGACGTATATCACCTAGCGTTCCAAGTAAACCTGTAGCAGCTATATGCCAGTCAATGGCTGAAAAGTCTTGCCCCCATTTATTTTTCTGTTCTCGAACAAACATTTTAGCGTTATTACATAATGCTTCACTTAAAGCATAAGCTCTGGCAAAGGGATAGTGAGACTTAACAATACAAACTCCCGCACAAGCAGTCATCGGTTGTCCATCACCTAAATACAAATCTGGTTCTTGTAAAGCTTTTAAAAATATAGCTGCTAACTCTAACCCCAATCTGCCATCACAGACAAAAGTAACATCATCACCTCCATATACAAGAGGACGAAATGGTAAGTAAGATTGGTTGTCTTGGGTAAAGATAGGAAATTTACCCGTAACTTTGCCTTCTGAAATTGAATTAATTAAAGTCTGAATAACCTTTTTGATTGAATTTAATCCTGCTCGATCGACAGACTTAGATAATTTCCGTATTCGACGAATGTAATCGCGGTTTCCCGAACTATTTTCAACGTACTTTTTAAAACGCTCTCCCATGCCATTACCATCAGCATGAACGATGGCATAGTAGCTATTGTCATCTCTTGTCCGGCCCAGATGATCCATGCGGTAAGGAAATTGATATCCAGTATTGTTTAAAACATCTTTAAATTTTTTCTTTAGAGCTTGATTTGCCTCATTTCTTGCTTCTCCATGCTTAGATGAAACGACTCTGAGTTTTGCCTCAGTTTCTCTGGAAATTAGATATATGTCTTCTTCCTCGTCTTTGTTAATTTCTATATACTCTTCACTTGTCTTGACAGCAGGTAGCTGACTTGATTGACAAGTTGCTGTAACTCCTAATCCCAATAAAGGCGCTGAAGTAATTCTCGATCGCTTTTGTTTTTCTAATTTTTCTTGGAGCAACTTGACTTTTTTCTTGAGGCTACCGTCGTCATCCCAATCAAACTCTAAATGTGCAGCAACGAGATTTAAACCTGGTGCTTGCTTCAGGATTTGCCGACTGAGCTTTTTGGTAAATTGTTTAGCAATATCAATCGATTTAAATAAGAGCATGGCATTACCGCCACCTGCATAAACTAACTCGGCATTAAGTCTACTTTTATCGATCGGTTCGTAAACTTTATTTTGGGAAACTCCAATTTCTGGATTTTCTAAGTTGCTTCTTATCCAGTCTTTTTCTGACTCTACGTCTCCAGTTGCTTGACTAATGAGATAAGAAGCACCTAGGTTTTCTCGTAGGCGATTACTGTTAAAAATATAAGATTGAATGCCTGTAGTATCCAAAAGTGTAACGACATAAGTATTCATTTTCGATTTGCCTCTCGATCCAATTTTTTAACCCAATCAGCAATTTCTTCTGCAAGGTTCGCTAGGTGTTCTCGTCCAAAAACTTTGATTTTAGAATCGCGGATACCAAATTTAGCCATGTCTTGCTCAATTTTTTCGGGATTGGCATAGCAACAAACTAAGGCAACTCGAGCTTCATCACCACCTAACTCTCGCGCACGTAAATAAGCTTCAAACAGCTTATTTTTACATACATCTTTGTTGGGGCTGACTGTACAAGAAATAGCGAATAGCTGATATCCTCTAATAAAAGCAAGATCTAACTCAAATTTACTAGCTTTTTGGTTTTTTGTTTTGGCTTTTCTTTTGTCATCAACTACACGGAATGACATCATGCTATTTTCATATTTGATGCCAATTTTTTTCGAGATTTCCTTGACCTTAGCCAAAGTATAGTTTTCTAACCAATATCCTTCTCCTGTAAAGAGATCCCTAAAGCTTTTCCAATCTGTCAAGCCTGCCTTTCGAGCTTTGCTGGTTATTTGTGGAGAATCTCCAGAAAAATTTACATACTGATTAAGTACCTTCTTGAAATCTGTATGTGAGTCTTCTAAGTGGTTTCCCTCTCGTAGAGCCTGGCGTATTTTTTTCCAGTTTTCTTCAGATACTGTATCTGTATGAAGTTCAGCAATTTTTTTAGCTAGGTCTAGCAAGTATGGCTCAGTACGAGGAGGATGATGAATTAACCAATATGTTCCATGTAAGTTAAAAAGTTGTTCCAAAGAAAGCTGAATTGGAACATTATAAGAAATAGGTTCTCGATCTCCTTCATTAATCCACATTTTTAGCCGTCGAGGATCGAGATAGCTAAAATAAGCATCCGGCTTGAGTTCCTGAATAGCACGGTAGGCATGAACTGCCATCGCTTTCGTGCCACCTGTGTAGTTCAGTCCAACCTTACCTTCCTGTGCGTCTTCTCGAATAGAGTCTTGAATTCGGTCATAAATTTCTCGTGCGTTGGATTCATGCTTCCCTAAGTCAACGGGTTGGCATTTAACATTAAAAGGCTTCAGACCATCTACACCTTCTAAAAGATCTTTACGATAAATTATGTGTTCGTAAGATGGAAAGACCAGATAAACTGTACCACCTTCTTTCAAAAGCGTTCTGGCAGCGACATAATTCGGTAAAGGATTTTCACCGATCAGCAAAAACAGATTATCAACTTTGTATTTGTCTGGAATATTCATGGCTGTTGTTTAGAAATCAATAATGGAATTAAGGGATACTCTGAGTTTACAGCTAGGGCTGAAGATCGTTACAGCGTTTTCCTGAAAAGTGAAGTACACCTAGCCCTTGCAATATAAGAACTTCAGCTATAAATCTGTACATCATTAGGTTGAAAAATTCTGTATTATCACTCGCTCTTCCTAACGATCTTTTGATCGTTGAAAAAACAATTTAACACTTCAAGTCTCTTCAAATACTTTATCTTGCCTTTCCGTAAAATCAATTAATAGCAAGATATTTATATTGTTTTTTACAAAAATTAATATACATTTTGTGATTTCATAACATTTTATTGAAAAACTTATTATTTGGTTAATCTCCGTATCTGCTCCAACAATACTGATTGCTTATCTTGCAGATGAGATATCGATAGTTGCAAAGGTGGTGAGAAGCTAGAGCAATTGTAGTGTCAAGGGAGTGACCAATGTCGCCACTCAAAACCCCTGTCGTAGTGGCAGGGGTTAAAAGAATCTTAGAGGGAGCTGGAGTTTGACTAATTCAAAAAATACGAGATCGATAGTGTATCTGCTTTTTAACGAACCACTGTATCTAGCAAAAAATCGCATTTAGCTAATCCGTCTTCAAGGGTCAAATTGCGTAAGGTCACGCTGGCTCCGCTTTTGACGGTGAAGATTTGATATTGGTCTCCCCCGTCAATTTTGTAGCCGTTCCCGTCGATGACGACATTGCTCGTGATGAGGGGCAGGGAACTCGACAGGGTGATATTGCCCGTCAAGTTGATTGCAGACGTGCCGCCGTCAATGGCATTTTTGAGGGCGGTTGCGCTGTTAACGTCTATCAAAACCCCGTCGTAAGCGGCCAGGGTTTCGAGTTGTAAGGCGGGTTCGGCTTCAATTTTCCCAGTTTGATATTCCAATTCCCAGTCACCACCTGCCGCCGCATTTCCGGTTAAGTCGGTGGAGGCGGCGATGTCGGCATCGGTGAGTTCGCGAATTTGCTGGACGAAGGTTTTACCCAGTTCACCCGCCGCCACGTTGCAGTTAAACATCAGGATGTCTGCATCTTCGGCGAGGCTCGATTTCCAACCCCTAACCTGGTTTTCGTACTCCGTCAGGGTCTCGGCATTCAATTCGACATTGCCCAGGGACAAACGCCCTTCGTCTCCGTGGCCGAGAAGCTGAATGCTGTTGAGTTGGCGATATTGTGCCAGGGTCTCGGAAATGAGGTCGATACCGTTCGTCTCGGGGTCGATCGAGACGACTTCTGTTCCGGAAGCGATTTGGGTCGTGTCGATATTGAGGCGGCTGTCGACGAACAGAAGGGTTTGAATACTCATGGATAGAAACCTTATATGACGACTCAGTAATACTCAAAGTAGAATGCGAGCAGTGATGTTTGGGATTGGGGGCGTGCTGCGGGCGCTTCACCTCCCTCAAATCCAAGGCGGTACTATTGACGACAGGAGATGGAGATTAAAGCCTTCGGTATCGATTTCGATCGAGGATGTGGCAAGTGAAGAGAAATGCCAATCGATCGCACCGATATTGGAGATCGCGAGTGCGCGGGTCGAGAACAACGATACTCAGTGTTTTGTTATTCATAGCTGTTTAGCGGTAGACAGGTCACTGAAAAAGGCAAAATCTGAATTTTTACAGGCGTAGTTCATGCCGAAACGCTTAGGTACTCGGGGAAAATAGGAAATTTACGTAAGGTAAGAGGCGGGTTTGGGATAACATTCTGATAATTATCGAATTAGATCGATAATAGTTTGCGTGATAATTGACCGATCTGACTATAGATTAGTCGATCGATCGATGAAAAAAGCCAGTGTTTTTACGCAAAGAAACAAGCTTATAACTAACTTCAGTGCTTCAACTCAAACCTGAATTTTGCACGGTTTTGTAAGTTGATAAAAACACGTAAAAAACGACTGTCTTTATACGTAAAAATACGGAATTGTTTTGTCGAACAAAGACGGTCAGTTTTACATTTCATTTTTGAATCGATGCAGTCAGATCGATCGAGTTTATAACTGATATATCAATTTGATATTAAATTGATTTAATGAATAGAGATATAGCTATCTGTATTCCCAGAATTGTCCAAACTCAAAAAAACAGTGAAGTGGATATTTAACTCAAAGCGCTGGACGTATCTCGATTCTCCTACAGCGACAGTTCGCCCACACAACAACTCCCCGCTTCTCTCTTTTCTAGGAGAAACGGGGAGCCAAAGACCGATTCAAATGACTGTAGCTGTCGCGATGCTAGGATGTTCTACCGCGAGCAAACGAGTTGTTCGCTCTCGCGTTCGAGGATTTGCAGCAAGTTAGCATCACCCCGCGCTTTCGCAGCAGCAATGCGTTCTGAAAGCCGTTTGCACAGATTTTCCCGATGGATGCGCGCACTTTCAACTAACGCAACGTCCGTCTGGGTGGCTGGTTTGGGAATCGAGGGTCGATCGACAGCTTCAAGACTGCCCATTTCCGTCGTGCGATAGGGAACTCCCCGATACTTAAACTCAGCGGCAACTTGCGGAATCATCATATGCCGAGGATAGCGCACGGCATAGGCTTGACCCCGGTATTTCGTCAGAATTTCGCTTTCAGTCATTTCCAGCGTCGGAGGAGTGTGTTCGTAACGAACGCCGCGATAACAGAGTTTCATAATTCGAGATTCCTAATGTCGTGACAGCGAGGAGGGGGCGCTAAAATCTAGACTTTAAATGAAAAAACCTAGATTTTGTTCGTGATTAACAGAGTTTATTCTGTATCTAATTTTACCGTTTTGAAAGAGTATGTCAACGAAGGCAGACATAAATCTTTGCAAATTCTCTCCCTTACGGAGATTCACTGACAAGTTGCTGAGACTGGCGTAAACTAGAGTTCGAGCGTTAATTGAAGGTTGACTCCAAGCGCGAATGAGGCTCGCTCCCCACCAGGTTTCAGAAACGGCTCCAACCTCGGAGAACTTCCAGAATGGGGAGGTTCGACGAAACGGCTCCAAACCCCAACTTCCACCTCGGTTGCAACACCTGCGACAGCGTCGGAAACAGCAGAAGCAGCGCGTTCAACGGCTTCTCAAACAGGTGTTTCTCGTTTCGGCGATTGCGCTTCCCCTCGTTGCCATCTCTCTTCCGGCATCGCGTCAGGCAATTTTCGGCGAAGTTCAGCACACGGTTGAAGTGGTTGCCGATACGTTTAAGCCTCGCGTCAGCCGTTCGCGTTCTAACCTGTTCGTCGAAACCGCCTTGCAAGACCTTTCCCCGCAAGTGCGCGCCCTTCTCGATACCATCGCCTTTGCGGAAGGAACGCACGACGAACTCGGCTATCAAACGATCTTTACCTTCGACACCTTTGGAAACTTTTTCGACCATCCCCGACGCATTCGCTGCACCGTTTACGCTGGACAGCGATTGTGTTCCGATGCCGCTGGACGTTATCAAATGCTGAGTAGCACTTTCGATTCTGTTGCCAAACCTCTCGGACTCGCGGACTTTTCTCCCATCTCTCAGGATTTAGCTGCTGTGGAATTAATTCGCCGTCGGGGAGGATTGGAGAAAATTCAACAAGGCGATTTTGAAGGTGCGTTAGTGGCTATTCAAAAAGAGTGGTCGAGTTTACCTGGTTCTGGATACGGACAACCAGAAGTTTCAGTCCGAGAATTACAGCGGGTGTACGAACGGCGATTGATCTATTATCAACAACAAGCGATTTAAGCGAAGCGAGAATTACAGCGGGTGTACGAACGGCGATTGATCTATTATCAACAACAAGCGATTTAAGCGAAGCGAATACCGCCATCTTCTCACCCGACTCAATCTGACTTGCTCAGATAGCAGTGACAATCCGGCTTTTCGATTAAGGATGCTGCCAAGCGATTGAGCGCGATCGCTGCCAGTAACCCACCTCCAAAAGTACTCTCACTCGTCAAATACGGGATAGATAATTGCATTAACCGTCGCTTAGCAGCGGGTGCGTGACTAAAGCCAATTGGCAATCCAATGACGAGTGCAGGTCGGCCGGCTTGTGCTTCTACAGCGTTACAAATTTCCAGCAATACCGACGGTGCGTAACCCACCACCCAGATGTTACCATCGATCGAATCTCGAAGTTTTTGCTTCAAGTGTCGATCGTGCCAAAACCGTTGCTCGGCATCGTCGGCACTGTCAACATGGGGATTATCGATGAGCGAGTGCCACTGACAGCCTAAATGCGCGAGGCGAGTTCGATCGAGGGTTGCAACGACAGAGGGAACGTCACCAATCACCGTACAACCTGCAGAGAGAGTATTTCGAGCCGCCTCGATCGCGTCGGGACTAAAGCGCATAAACGCCGCCAAGCTCACATCGCCACAGGCCAAAACGAGGTGAGATAACACATCCACTTCAATGCTCGATCGTTGTGACAGATCGGGTAATAGACGTTGCAATGCTTCCTGAAAGTTCTCGGGATGGTCGCAGACAGCAGCATCTAAATACTGCCAGAGTCCTTCACTGAGGGACTGTGCGGTTTGGGTTTCAACTTCCAAAAGTTGAAGTTGAGCCAAGGCTTCCGCCTGCGTAGACTGACAAGAGCTGTCTCGTCCGAGTAACCCCTCTAGCGCGATCGCCGTTTGTCGCCATTTCGCCAATTGTTGCAAAACTGTTTGGTATTGCTGCTGTAACTGCTGCATTAAGGAATCCGCTTGAGTCGATTCTGGCGAAACCTCAAGTATCTGCTTAATATGTGCGAGTTGAAATCCCTGTTGCTTCAGCGACACAATACGTTGCAAACGCCGAACGTCAGCATCAGAGTAAAGGCGATAGTTACTCGGAGAACGTACGGGTTGGGGCAGCAAACCAATTTTGTGATAGTGGCGCACCATGCGCGGAGTCGTCCCGCATCCAACCACTTGGGTGAGTTCTTTAATCGTAAGCATTGACGGGAAAGACAAGGACGAACCTGTCAACTGAAAACTGTCTTCAGTGATAACTGGTGACTGGTGACTGGTGACTGGTGACTGCTCACTGCTCACTGCTCACTGCTCACTGCTCACTGTAAAAGGTGACTGGTGACGCGATCGAATTCACTTGACTTTGACATTAATGTCAAGGTTTACCATAAGCGGGCTGATACGTAAAGGTTCTGCTCGTGACTCGCGTGATTCGTAGATCTGCTCTGCCAAGTAAGCTGCACTATTGGTTGAAAACATATCCCGACTCGATCGCGGCTGCGCTCTGTGCGTTGCTCACGCTCGTCGGATGGCTTGCCCTCAATGGAAGTTGGTTGGGTGTGGGCGTTTGGGTGTTGCTGTCAGCCTACGTCATTGGTGGCTACGAGTCGGCTCGCGAGGGATTACAAACACTTTGGCAAGAACGCGAATTGGACGTGGACTTGCTGATGATTGTGGCGGCGTTGGGAGCGGCCGTTCTGGGCTTTTGGCAGCAGAACTATTACTTGCTCGTCGATGGTGCCGTGCTAATCCTAATTTTTGCCGTCAGTGGCGCACTCGAAAGCATTGCCATGCACCGAACCGAGCGCAACATCCGCAGTCTCATGCAGCTTACACCTGATACCGCCAGACGCTTGCAGCAGGGACGGGAACAAATCGTTCCCACGCAAACTTTACAAGTCGGCGATCGAATCCTAGTCAAACCAGGAGAACGGTTTCCTACAGATGGCATCGTTCGAGAAGGACATAGCACGATCGACCAAGCCCCGATTACCGGCGAATCAATGCCCGTTGAAAAAGTCGTGGGAGATGAAGTTTTTGCCGGTACGATCGACGGTCGAGGTGCCTTAACCGTCGAACTGCACAAGCCCCCCGAAAGCAGTTTGATTCAACGAGTCATCTATTTAGTCGAACAGGCGAAAACCTCTCAACCGCCATCTCAGCAGTTTTTAGAGCGGTTCGAGCGAGGCTACGCACAAGTCATCGTTTTCACGGGGTTGGGACTGGCGACATTACCGCCGCTGCTGTTGGGATGGGATTGGGAAACGACCATCTATCGAACGCTAATCTTCTTAATCGTTGCCTCTCCTTGTGCGCTGATGGCTGCCATTATGCCAACATTGCTCTCGGGTATTGCACGAGGCGCGCGACAGGGAATTTTATTTAAAGACGGGGCGCAGTTAGAGACGATGGGGAAAGTCCGCGCGATCGCCTTTGATAAAACAGGTACGCTCACCACGGGTCAGTTACAGGTTAGCGATGTGATTCCCGCGTCGGGTTATGACCAAGCTGAGGTCGTTCAAATTGCCGCTTCGTTAGAAGCCTATTCCGAGCATCCTCTGAGTCAAGCGATTTTACAAGCGGCGCAGACAGATAATATTTCTTTACTCTCCGCGATCGAGGTTCGGGCTGAAGTCGGACAGGGAATCTCGGGTTACATTCAAGGACAGCCAGTCAAATTGGGCAAGGGAACCTTTGCACTGGCTGAGTTCGCCGAGATCGATCCGTTTCTAGAATCTGAGAGTCAGCGTCTCGAAGCCCAAGGTAAAACCGCGATCTGGGTTGTTTTAGAGCAGCAAATTCTAGGATTAATTGCAGTGGTCGATCGAGTCCGTCCCCATGCTGCCCAACTTCTGACAACTCTCAAGCAGATGGGAATCCCGTTCACCGCTATGCTAACCGGAGATAATGCGGCTACAGCTCAAACCGTTGCTCGAACGGTTGGCGTGAGTGCCATTTATGCCGATCTACTCCCCGAAGATAAAGTTGATGTCGTTCGGCAACTTCAGCAACAATATCGGACAGTGGTGATGGTCGGGGATGGCATCAACGACGCGCCCGCGTTAGCTCAAGCCTCCGCAGGGATTGCCATGGGAGGCGCCGGTAGCGATGTGGCACTCGAGACGGCGGATATCGTGTTGATGGCCGATCGATTGGAAAAGTTAGAACAAGCCATTCGCATCGGCCAGAAGTCGCAACGTATTATCAAGCAAAATATTACACTCGCACTCACCTCGATCGTTTTGTTAATGGTTGCCAACTTTTTCGGCGAACTTACGCTTCCAGTCGGAGTTCTGGGACACGAAGGATCGACGTTATTGGTAACGTTGAACGGGCTACGACTCCTCAGAGCGGAACGTGACGAACGCGATCGAGTTTTACATTCAGAGTAAGGCTGCTATAGTTTCGATCTGGAACAATTGCCAATTTCAGGACAGTTCTAGATCTGAAACGACTCTGAAACTACGTTGTATCGATCTCAATTTCATAATGCTTGCGCCTTGGAGAACACATCTATCTGCGGCATTACACCGCAACCGGAGTTTGGTTTATGCCCAATATTTTCAGTTAGCGACCGTTCGGCAAGATGGAACCCCTGCAAATCGAACGGTTGTCTTTCGGGGGTTCCAGCAAAACAGCGATCGAATCCAAATTGTAACGGACAATCGAAGCGCGAAAATTGAAGAAATCGAATCAAGTAGCCACGCGGAAGCCTGTTGGTATTTCCCCAAAACTCGAGAACAGTTTCGCCTCCGAGGAACACTCATTTTAGTCAATTGTGAAAGTTCCGATCTCGAACTGCAAGCTGCTAGACAGCAAGTTTGGGCGAACCTGTCAGAGAACGCTCGATCGGGCTTCGCGTGGCCGTCTCCAGGGCGAGAGCGCTCTCCGTTGGAGAGTTTTCAGGTTTCGCCACCTGATGCTAAAACACCGCTCGACACGTTTTGTTTGTTACTTCTCGAACCTCATGTCGTCGATTTTTTACAACTTCGCGGCGAGCCTCAAAACCGCTGGATTTATACATGCCAAAGTAACGGAGATTGGATCGGGCGAGACGTAAATCCGTAGAGAAATTCACAATTCAAGATCGAGAGTATACTCTCGATCTTCATCGCTATCTCATTTCTCTAACTCTTCATTCCCTTCTATATCAGCGAAACGTTTTGGATAAATTCGATCGCAAAAAAATAACGTTCCCGCTGTCACACAAATCGGGACAGACAGAAGATTGACGAACGGAATACTGACTAAGACCAAGCAAACGAGACTAAACGTACCAGTTGCAGGAAAAAAGCCGAAGACAATTTTTAGCTTATCTCGGAATTTCAACCGACGGCGTTCTAAGGAAGAATCTAGAAAATCCAAACAGATTAACGTTGCTGTAATACCAATACCGCCAACGCCAGCAATGGCGGTACCAATACCCGGAACGATATTGAAAAAGAGTAAAATTACGCCCAGACAAGCTGCCAAAATCAACTTTTTGATCTCAAAAGCTAAGGCTCGCCAAATGTCTTGGAAAATTGCCAGCGCTCCTCCTTCATAGGTTGGGAGTTTGCCCGTTCGCAGCTTTTCCAACTGTTCTGAAAGCTGTCCGTACCAGGGCGAGCCGAGGATGACACCGAACTGCACTAACAAGAATCCCGTCAGGAGAAACAGTAGCAACACGAGCAGTACTTGCAAGATGCCACCGAAGACATCCCCCGTAAATCCCAACCAGCTCAACCAGGTTGGTAAGTTGGCAATCCAGATGGCGATACGGTTATCTAAAGCGACGGTTAAATCGCGGATTTCGTGCAACCCCGGTAGGAGCAACCCGACATAGAGGGCGATTCCCGCGATAACGTTCGCCAGGATGGGAAAGACGACATAGCCCCATAGCTTGGGATTTTGAATTAAAATCGCGATCGCGCGTAAGGGATATGTCGCCCCCGCCAGAAACCCGACAGGAACCTCAACGATCTTAGACAACCAGGTCTCACTGCGTTCTTCTACCATGAGTAATATTGCGATGCCGTTGGATTGCTGGAGGTTGCGTTCGTTACAGTGCCTGTACGATACGCCTGTACGATTGGGTTTCGATCGATACGATCGAGCTAGGCTCCGCTGACGCGAACGACCCAACCGTAGGGATCGTTGACTTTGGCGGTTTTAATCTCTTCCAAGGCTTTTAACAGTTGCGGGCCGTACTTGCGTTCGGAAATGGGGGGAACGTTTAGGATGCGATCTCCAACGCAAATGGTTTCGATGTGGGCGATGGTGGCAGCGGTTCCGGCCCCAAAAGCTTCTTGTAGCGTTCCGGCTTCATCGGCTTTGAGGAGTTCGTCTAAAGCGATCGATCTTTCTTCAACGCGGACGCCGCGATCTCGCAACAGCGTCAACACGCTATCGCGGGTAATTCCCGGTAAAATCGTCCCTTGCAACGCTGGCGTGACGACGACATCGTCGATAACGAAGAAGACGTTCATCGTGCCGCATTCTTCGATGTATTGATGGTGAATGCCGTCGAGCCACAATACGTTATCGTAACCGTGTTGTTTGGCTTCTCGATCGGCCAGCAAGCTCGCCGCGTAGTTTCCCGCCGCTTTCGCCGCTCCAGTTCCCCCAGGAAAGGCGCGAACGTAATCGTGGGCGACTGTGAGTTTGACGGGTTCTGCGTAGTACGCGCCAACGGGACACGTGATAATCGCAAACGTATAGCGTTCGGACGGCCGCAAACCGATCGATTCATCGGTGGCGAAGTAAATCGGACGGATGTAAAGGGCGCTACCGGGTTTTGTCGGAATCCAGTTCGCATCGAGGCAAATCAGTTGTCTTAAACCCTCGATGAAAATTTCCTCGGGAATGGGGGGCATACACAACCGGGCCGCCGAGCGGTTGATTCGATCGAAGTTAGCGTGGGGACGAAATAATAACGCTTCTCCCGAGGCACTTTTGTAGGCTTTCATCCCCTCGAAAACCGACTGTCCGTAGTGCAACGCTGAAATCGACGGCGATAGGGACAATTGGCCGTAGGGAACGATTTTCGCGGTACTCCATCGACCCTGTTCGCAGGTTGCGACGAGCATATGGTCGCTAAAAGTTTTTCCAAAGGGGACGTTATTGATATCGAGGCCATGAAGTCGAGACTCGGATACTCGTTCGCTTTCGATCGAATAGGTTTGCGCTGCCATAGTGTTTTTAACGTTCTGCTCCGTTCCTCCGGTCGGGTTTGGGAGGACAACTGAATTTCTAGTTTAAAGGATCGCACCCCTCGTCTGAATACGTGGAGGCGATCGGTGTTGCTTCGACGATCGATTCTCGATCGTGAAAAAATGGGAAAACGATCTCGACTCCGTTGCGCGAACGCGATGAATTTTCGACTTGGATGTGCAGTTTGGGCGTATAAAGGATGGCTGGGCGATCTGTTTCCCCCGGGAAGCCGGAACCGCGATTTTCTCAGTCTCTATAGTCGTCGGTTTACTGCTGTTGAAGGCAATACGACCTTTTACGCGGTTCCCGATGCGGCAACGCTCGATCGATGGGCGAGCGAAACACCCGACGGTTTCGAGTTCTGTTTGAAACTCCCGCGATATTTGACACATGAAGGATCGATCGAGCCGAAGATCGACGCAACGCGAGAATTTCTCCAACACGTCGCTCGTCTCGGCGATAAACTCGGGCCGGTGTTCGTGCAACTTCCACCCAACTATACCCCCGAAGCTTTTGAGGATTTGGAGGCATTTTTACACGGTCGATTCCCTGACGTTCGTTTGGCGTTAGAAGTCCGTCACCGCGACTGGTTTCGGGAACCTCACGTGCGACGTCTCGACGAGCTGCTGCGGGAGTCCAACGTCGCACGGGTGATTCTCGATACGCGCCCGGTGTACAGTACCGATGACGATCCTCAGCGTCGTTCTCAACGACGAAAACCCAAGCTTCCCTTACATCCAGTCGTGACGACGGATTTCAGTTTCGTGCGTTTCATCACACATCCTGACGGTGAGGTCAACGTGCCGTTTTCAGAAGCGTGGGTGGAACGTCTCGACGAATGGATAAGCCAGGGAACTCGGGTCTATTTCTTCGTTCACTGTCCGATCGAAGACTATTCACCGAGAACGGCTCGATCGATACAAAGGTTACTCGAAAAACGTGGGGTTCCCGTCGCGCCGTTGCCTTGGGATTCGATCGACGAACCGCCCATGCAGTTGAGCTTATTTTAATCGATCGAGCATCACCTTAAAACGAGTTAAAATTTCAGATGAAATCTGTTTAAAACACAGCAAATATACGGCCGTTTTCCGGATTACTGATTGCGCCAACGTCGGATAAATTCGCGAACCGTCGAATCGTCGAGTCGGTCTTGCAGCCAATCGAGCGAAGCGCGTTGGTGTGTCAGACCTTTATAGTATTTTGCGACGTTGCGTAATTGAAACGGTCGATCGAACACGGGCGGTGGAAGTGGTTTTGAATCCGAACTCGACGAAATCAAGCCACTGTCTAAGCCGTAATCGATGATTCCATCGGCGAGCGCGTTCGCTGCTTTTTCGGTGTAGCGTCGAGCCGTTGCGGAATTGACAGCATCGACGAAAAACGGTTCTGTCAAACAGGCTGCTTTCACCGTTAGTGGAACTCCCGCTAAAACAGCAAGACCCTGACGCTTGACCCCTCGATCGTTCAATCCTAAATTTCGCACGATCGATCGTTGCAGAGCCGTTCCTAAATTAAAATCTTCTGGGGTTCCGTTGCGGTGAATCAGCACCTCCGAACCCTGAACGGAACCGTTAAACGCATTGAGGTGCAAACTCACGAAGACATCCCCCGTCGCCCGTTGTCCGATATTAAACAGTGTCTCTTGAGGGTCGAGAACTTCAACAGCGTGTCCGCGATTTTGCAAGTTCCGCCGGATGAGTTCTGCCATCACGACTACTTCGTCGTATTCCGTCGTTCCGTTTCCTTCAACGCCTTTCTCAAATCCCGAAAATCCGTTTCGATCGATATACGGGCCATGACCGATTTCTAACGTAACTTTCATAGACGCTTCTTACCTCAATGTTTCGATCGATTGTCTGTGATTATGCGTGTCTGAGATTACGTGCGAACAAAATCCCATCGTGCCGATCTCAGTACGCTTCCTCCCTTAAAATCGGATTAACTCATCTTTCGCGGTGCGAGCGAGATGTTTAGCGACCTCGAACGAAACTGGGCGAAGCCCTTTATCGAAGCCTTAGCGGAACGGGGAATCGTCAGAGGATTTCCCGATGGAACGTTTCGCCCGGAACAGCCCATGACGCGGGCACAGTTTGCAGCCTTGTTGCGTCAAGCTTTCGACGTTCCCAATCGATGGGACTACATCCCGTTTACCGATGTTCCCTCCAATCACTGGGCCCGAGATGCCGTTCGCAAAGCTTACGCGATGGGGTTTCTCGCGGGTTATCCGGGGAATCGCTTTCGTCCCAACCAGCAAATTCCCAAGGTGCAAATTTTGGTGTCGCTGGTGAGTGGCTTGCGGATTTCTGGGGATAAGCCACGGTTGTCAGATTACTACCGCGACGCCGATGCGGTTCCCAATTACGCGATCGATCGCGCCGCAATCGCCACTGAGGCGGGATTGGTTGCGAACTATCCCGATATCCATTTACTGACACCGAACAAACCTGCAACTCGGGCGGAAGTAGCGGTTTTGGTCTATCAAGCATTAGTCGCCACGGGGCGCGCTGGGGAAATTGATTCTTCCTATCTCGTTAAATCGCCGCTTCCTGAAGTCGATCGCGTCACCACGGTTCGCGTCAGCCACACTCGCGAGTTCCGAGGGCTTTGGGTTGCGTCTGTATGGAATATTAACTGGCCGTCTCGCCGCGATTTATCTGTCGATCGACAAAAATCGGAATTGTTAGCAATTCTCGATCGGGCCTCGCAATTAAACTTTAACGCCATCGTTCTCCAAGTGCGCCCGGAGGGAGATGCACTTTACGCCTCCGACTTGGAACCCTGGAGTTTTTGGCTGACGGGAGAACAGGGAAAAGCTCCCAGTCCTTACTACGATCCCCTGGAATTCGCGATCGAAGAAGCCCACAAACGCAACCTAGAACTTCACGCTTGGTTCAATCCCTACCGGGCCCGCACTTCGTCTCAAATCGTCCCCGTTGCGCCTCACGCCGCTGTTCGAGAGTCTCAGTTCGTTTACACTTACGGCAGTTCTCGCTGGATGGACCCCGGTGCGAAAGCCATTCAAGATCGCACTTACGCCGTCATTTTAGATGTGGTGAACCGCTACGACATTGATGGCGTTCACTTGGACGATTATTTCTATCCCTATCCCATTTCGGGAACACCATTTCCCGATGCGGCGACATATCAACGCTATCGCAATGCGGGAGGATGGTTATCGTTAGCAGATTGGCGGCGAGATCGTGTCAATCAGATGGTCAAACGGCTTTACGAGGGCATTCGATCGACTAAACCTCACGTTAAATTTGGAATTAGTCCTTTTGGCATTTATCGACCGGGACAACCGCCTCAAGCACAAGGTTTCGATCAATACGAGGGATTGTACGCCGATCCGCTGAAATGGATGCAAGAGGGATCGATCGACTATATCGCCCCTCAATTGTACTGGCGCATCGACCAAGCGGCACAAAGTTACCCGATGTTGTTGCGTTGGTGGGTGCAAAATAACGAGAAGTTGCGCCACGTTTATGCAGGAAATAATTTAGTGAAATTGGGCGAGTCGGGATGGTCGATCGATGAATTTCTCGAACAAATTCGCCTAACGCGAGATTTATCGGGACAGTTGGCGCTGGGAAATATTTTTTATCAAGTTGCGCCGTTGATGGAAAATCGCGATGGGATTAACAGCGTGTTTCAAAAAAGTCTCTATCGCCGTCCGGCGTTGACTCCTGTAATGAGTTGGAAAGGGACGAGTGCACCGCCGCTTCCGGCGAAAGTTGAAATCAACAATCGAACGTTACGCTGGAAAGTTCAGGGGGAAACGCCGAAAGCTTGGACGTTGTACCGTCAGATTGGAACAGATATTTGGGAGATCGAGCGTATTGTTCCCGGTGAAGTGTTGGAAATACAGATCGATCGAGGGACGTTTGCGTTGTGTGCGGTCGATCGATTGAATAATGAAAGTCGAGGGGTTGTGGTGCGTCGGGTTTGACTTCGATCGAGGTCAAGTGAGTTTGTTTGAGGTTTGATGGTGAATGGCATATTGACATCAGACGGCTTTCGAGCCGTGTCATGGTTCATACCTTCGATCGGTCTTTAACGCTCGAAGAATTTCTCGCCCAACCCGAAACGAAACCCGCCAGCCAGTATATCAAGGGTTGGGTCGTCCAAAAGCCGATACCTCAAGGAGAACACAGCAACCTCCAGGGCGACTTGACTGCGGCGATTAACGTCCTAAGAACGCAGAAAACCGCCCGGGCTTTTCCCGAATTGCGCTATACGTTCGACGATCGTTCCGTGATTCCCGATATTAGCGTGTTTGTGGCCGATCGCATTCCCCACGATGAAACCGGTCGCCTCGCTCGTCACTTTACAATCGCACCGGACTGGTCGATCGAAATTTTATCCCCCCAACAAGCGCAGAGCAAAGTCATCCAAAATATTCTGCACTGTCTCGAACACGGTACGCAGATCGGCTGGCTAATCGACCCTTACGAACTGCTCGTTTTCGTCTACTTTCTCGATCGATCGACTCAGGTCTTTGACGACCTCGATACTCCGCTTCCCGTTCCTGAATTTGCAAGTCAGTTGACCGTGACGCTTCGAGATATTCGCAGCAGTTTTGAGTCCTTCATTTAAGGTTGCTGCGTTTCAAGCTACCACTGTCACCATCCGAAGCGAGGAGGTGTCGCTGGCGGCATCTCACCAAGCGTCTGCTTCTCCCTGCCATGATGCTACCAGTCGCACGAGTTCTTCTGATGTCGGGTTTTTCTTTCATGACTTGGGGAGTTTGGCAAATGTGTGTGAGCGATTGCATGGGCGAGTTTTCCAGAGATCGTAACCACACAGCCTAAATTCCAAAATAGAATACTCAATGCCATTAGGATGAAGAATATCGAATAAAACGACTTGACACTCATGCCAAAATATTCTATATTTATATTATTTTGCAAAGAACAAGAGCAACCAACATGAACGAAGCATTCTGGTTGATGCTGGCTCATCGTCCTGACGCGGTCGAGTTTCTCCAAGCGGGCGAAAATTTCTGTAAGGAATATAACCGCACTTGTGCCTTGGCTTCCCAGCAACCTGCTTTAGCAACTGAAATTGTTTCCGATCGTGCAGAAAGCCGTAATCTCCTGCTAGAGGCATTGTCGCAAGCTCAGGAATCCGTCATTATCGTTAGTCCTTGGTTAAATAAGCGATGGGTTGATGACGAATTGTTGTCCCAGATGGAAGCCTTACTCAGACGGAGGTGTAGCCTGCATATCGGTTGGGGCTATAGCGGTGATATCAGCGGTATTCAGTCCTATGGAGGACTTATTCACATTCAAGATAATGGGAAAGTTTTAATCCAAAGTAGTTTTAAACAAATGTATCGATATAGTGCTTATCCTGAGCTGACAAAGCTCAGGAATCGTTACTCAGGGCAAATGTATATGAAACTCTTGGGAACGCACGAGAAGTATGTTGTTTGCGATCGACGGTTTGCCATGTTGGGGAGTCATAATGTCTTAAGTTCGGGAGATACCGCCTCAGCTCCCCACGAATGTTCTTGGAAAACGACCGATATTCGTGTTATCAACGCACAAATTGCTAGATTTCATAGCCTGCCAGACTTGTGTAATACCTTCCGCCCCCAAGCTCAACCGAGTAAGATCGCTCGCTTTGCATAGCCTAATATTCTATTTATGTTATAATAGCCGAGGCGAAACGTGACTGACACCTGGCAAATTAGATTTTTTCGAGATCGCGATGGGATAAGTCCCGTTCGAGAGTTTATCCAGAACGCTAACCTAAGAGCGGGAGAACTCAAAAAAATTAAAGTGCGTCTGAGGTTATTAAGCCATAGCGGTTTAAAGTTAATCGTCGAGCGTTCCGATCTTGTAGATAAGCTGGAAGATAAGTTATATGAATTGAGGATAGATAATACAGTAAACAATCCAAGAATTATATTTTGCGTTTTATCAGGGAAAAGAATATTTTTACTTCACGCTTTTAAAAAGAAAACTCAAAAGACACCTAAAAAAGAAATAACAATCGCTCGTCACAGATACAAGCAGTTACTAGAGAGAGAGCAATATGAATAACCATTCAACGAACGATCGAAACCATTCCGAACAGGATGTCTTTGAATTTTTGGATTCTCTAACTCCTGACGATCGAGAGTCACAATTAACAGAACGTCAAGAGGCTTTTCGGATTGCTTTAACACAAGCGATGCGAGATATGCGGAAGCGCATTGGCTTAACCCAGAAAGAAGTGGCTAACCGCTTGGGTGTTACACAAAGCTGGGTATCCAAACTCGAGAGTGCTAACCACGATCACACCTTTGAATCAGTGTTAGCTTATCTCAGTGCGATCGGAGCAGATTTTGAAGCAATTCTACTGTTAGACGATCGATATACTAAGCGAGTACGTGCGGGTTTAAATCTGTCTTCTGAGGAAATCGATCAGCTCATTCAATGTATTTTTGGAGAGGATTCAGAAAAAGCACCCGATCCTCAAAACTCGAGTGGTTTAGCAGGCTCTACAGACGATAAAGCGACAGAAGAGATAGAAAACCCAGATTTTAATTTATCTGAATCGGACAAAGAAAAGTGTCAACGAGCGAATCAAGTCCACCTAGCTCATGGTTTTTGGGGACAAACGGAGGCTGCATGAAAGTTATTACCTTTTATTCATATAAAGGTGGGGTTGGACGAACGCTTGCTGCTGCTAACTTTGCGGTTTATTTAGCCAAGCTAGGGCTAAAAATAGTGGTTGTCGATTTCGATCTCGAAGCACCGGGAATCGATGCGAAATTCGGGATGTCTCCCTTAGCAGAACATCAGCAAGGATTGCTCGATTATATTCTTGAGTTCCAAGAATATAATCGCGATCCGGGAAGTTTAGACAAAATTTGCATTCCTGTTGTTTCTGAGGAACTGGAGGGATTACAGGAAAATTTATGGTTGATTCCGGCAGGTCAGTACTTATCGCAAGATTATAATCGAAAATTAAGTCAATTAAGTTGGGGAAAAATATTTTCCGAACAACGGAATGGTGTTGAATTTTTTCAAAACCTTCTATATCGCCTTGAGAACGAAATTCAAGCAGATTTTGTGTTGATTGATTCTAGAACTGGAATCACTGAAATTTCGGGGCTTTGCACGCAGCAGCTTTCGAGTGAAGTGGTGATGCTTTCATCTCTTAGTCGTGAAAGCCAGCAAGCAACCAAGCATATTAAAAACTTAATTGAAACCAGCAGTATCGCAAAAGCATTAGAAAAGCAAATTCAAGTCAAGCTCGTTATTTCCAGATTTCCCAAACCAGAGAATTTAAATCAATACAAAAAGCAATTATGTCAGCAATTTGAAATT
The DNA here is from genome assembly GCA_001657325.1 of Geitlerinema sp. BBD 1991-9. Taxonomy (GTDB): domain Bacteria; phylum Cyanobacteriota; class Cyanobacteriia; order Cyanobacteriales; family Geitlerinemataceae; genus Geitlerinema. The sequence continues at coordinate 94,803 of LWRO01000030.1, forward strand.
TCTGAAGATCGGCTTTTCTTTTTATTCTCATGTCCCGAGCTCGAAACCGAAGAATTCTTGGCAGTCCAAGATACATTAAAAAGTGAAGAATTGACGGATAACTATGCAAAACTGTTTTATGGCTTGGATATCGATCTGGCAAACCAAAGCATACAATCTGAAATCAGTAAGGCAAGCAGTAAGCTTTTAATTAATCCCGAAGAAGCTGAAAAAGAAATTATTAACTTAGTCGCTTTATATCCTCACCCTGATGTTTACAAAGCTGCCATGTCGCTTTGTAAATTGACTGGAAAAATTGGAGACACGATCGCTTATGCTTTTAAGGTATTAGATCTAGCTGCTAACGATCGAGAAGCACAGCGTATCATTGCAGAGCATTTTCTCTCAATATCTCCTTCTCAATTTGGCTATACAGACAAAGAAAAAATAATCCAAATTATTGACACAGCTTTTGAGCAAGGAAGATTGAGTCTTAAAGAGCAAATAAGTTTTGCAAGGTTACTTTCTAAATTGGACAACCATGAAAAATGCTATGCTGTTTCTCAAAAAATATATAACACTGATGATTTTAAACAGAATTTCGATCTAGAATTAGTTTCCATTGCTGCTGATAGTGCGTTTCGTTTAAAAAAACATGAAGATGTAAAAACTTGGCTGTCTTTAATTTCGCACGATTCCATAATCAAAAGAAATTTAGAAATGATAGCATTAGAAGTGTGGAAAGACGAATTTCCTGAAAAAGCTTTTTCTATTGCTATGGAAGCTTTAAAAAGAGATGCTTTACAAAATGAAGTTAATCCTACACTCGTCAAAAATATTTTCAAAATTTCAGAAAAAAATGAACTTCCAGGCAAAACAGAAAGAGAGGATGAATTAAAAGCACTACTTCAATCTCTCCCTTTTTCTGACCGACAAAAGTTAGTTCAAGATCCCTATATAAAAGAAAGATTTAGGAATTTAGTAATACTTTTTGACAATATACTTGTTGACGATATTCCATTTTAAAGTCGCGTAGAGTGTGTTCTCAGGCAACCCAATTCGGCGGAAGTCCAGTCCATTAAATTCCCGCAAACGTACCAACCCCATCACAAAATCGATCCTCCTATTTCTGTACCGCTACTCTAGGAAACCCAACAAACTCAATTTTCTTAAATATATTCGTAAATTTCTGAAATTTTAATTTTCAGATTTAGGCTTTCAAATTCGACTCGTTCGCCTGCTTCGTAAGCTTGTAATTCCCATTTACCGTCCTGGTTGAGTCGGTAGCATTCCACTTGGGGACGATTGAAACTCACGATAACGTATTCTCGTAACGTTTCCAATTTTCGATAATCGGTGAATTTAGTGCCTCTGTCAAAGGCTTCTGTGCTAAGCGAAAGAACTTCTAAAACGAACACAGGATATTGAATTCCGTAGTTAGCATGACATCTGCTGCACCCTCAGCCTCCAACCGAATGCGTTCTTGGCGTGAGTCGTCTAGAGGACGATTCAATCAACAGACATCTAGATAAATCCGGTAGTTAGGCATTTCTTAGTATGGGGCGAGAAAGCCGGTATTGTGAAATAAATTAGCATGGGAGATATCGCTCTCTCAAACCAGGAGTCATCGTGCTAGACCTCAACAAAATCAGTCAACTGTTACCGGGAATCGGCGAACACTTGCGTGAAGAAGCCGCCGCCGCTAAAAAACGTATGGAACGGGCGGAAGCGTTGTTTCTCCAAGCACGTCAGCGTCAGGACGAACTGGTTGAGTTACAGGAAAAATGGCTCGATCGAATCTGGTTTTCCGCCGCTACACCTGTCGAACCCCTCGATACGCGAGTCTTGCTCAAAGCTCCACCGAAAGCTCACACCGTCATCGCCACCGACGGCTCGCAAATCGCCCCCAACCAACACGAAATCGCCTATTGTTACCTGATCAATATCGGCCGCGTCGCCCTCCATTACAACCAAAACCGTCAACCCCTGCTCGATAGTATTCCCGAAGTGGTTTACCGCCCTGAAGATTTGTACGTGTCGCGACAGTGGGGAATTCGGACGGAGGAGTGGATGGGGTATCGTCGAGCAGTGTCAGAAGCCCAGGAACTGGCGGGGTTAGCCCTGGAAGTCCGTCCGAAACGCCGCAAAACTCCAGTGTTGGCGATGGTGGACGGTTCGCTGATTTATTGGTTTTTGGAAAGTTTGCCGAACGAGGCGATCGATCGAATTCTGTCCCCTATTTTAGAGGCTTGGGATCGGATGCGCTTAGCTGGCGTGCCGTTGATGGGTTATCTGAGTGCGTCTCGCAGCAGCGAAGCGTTGAATTTCCTCCGGTTTCAAGCCTGTCCCTTCGACGAACCCAACTGTTCGACACACTGTTCCTATAACCCCACTGAAGATGTCGAGGGTTTACCCAAACGCGCACCCTGTCAAGTTATCGACCCCTTGCGCGATGCGGTGTTTTGGGGCGGACATTTGCAACCGGGACAGCGGGGGTGCTGGTGGAAATCCTCAATTCCCATTTTGCAGCGGTACGGCGATCGACATTGGGTTTATTTTTGTTACGTTCATGTGGGAACCGAAATTGCTCGTATCGACGTTCCCGCTTGGGTTATCGACGACCCGAAACAGTTGGACACTGCTTTGAGTTTAATGCTCGGACAGGTGCATAAAGGATATGGCTATCCGGTAACGTTGGCGGAAGCGCACAATCAAGCGGTGGTACGCGGAGGTGACAGACATCGCTTTTTCTCTCTGCTAGAACGCCAGATGATCGAAGCAGGCTTGAAAAACGTGGGAACATCCTACAAAGAGGCGCGAAAACGTCATAGTATTGCTTAAAGAAATAAAATTTCAACTTAAAAAAGTGTTTTTTGTTTGTTCTCGTATTGTGTTTTTGGTCGGATCGAAGTCCTAAGAAGAGATTTTTTGTCTTTTTAGGTGAATTCACAAAGATATTTCTTGAGTGAATAACAAAGCATTTAAAAACTCACACAATTTTAGAGAAGATCGCCGCAAATATGGGTAAGCCGAGAAAAGCGCGACTTTGAGAGTGTTATCGATCGAGGTTCAGGTAAAGTCTGCAATTTTACCTGAACCTCGATTGAGGAAAAATCGAGTCGGCGTTCTCCCCAGCCTGAAAATACGCTATACTGATTTCATCTCCTAAAGTATCAGTCTGATATATATGCTTGAGTTATCCGCTCTCGGACTCCTCCAACAGGAACCCCTGCACGGCTACCGCCTGAAGCAGAAGCTGGAGCTGTTCATGAGCGGTTGTATCAGCGTGAACTACGGTGCGATTTACCCGTTATTGCACCGCCTCGAAGAACGGGGGTATATCCAAACACTGACTGAAGAAGCTGGCGAGTCAGGGGCAACGCGCAAGATTTACGCCATTACGCCAAAAGGCCGCGCTCGATGGCGAAAAAAAATGCTCGAGCAGCCCCGAGACAGTTGGGTAAAGAGTCGCTCCCGTTTTATGGTGAAGTTCGTCTTTTTTAGCGATCTCGAGCCAGAACTGCGGATCGAACTTCTCCAACAGCGGATTAGGGCCTGTCAGATGCGCCGTGAGTACGTTGAAGCCCAGGACTTTTCGGACAATCCTTACCTTCAGGCTGCATTAGAGCGACATTTCACCATGCTCGATGGAGAAGTTGAATGGCTCAAAGTGCAGCTATTAAGAGAACTCCAGGAATATTCTGAGTCTGAGGTGTTCGACCCATCCAATCTTTCTGACTTTCTACTTCTTGGAGTGAACCCCACAACGCGATCGAAAGTCTAAACCTTCATCTGTCGATCGAATCGCATCGCTCTTTGGTTTGTGTTTCTAAGTGTGTTTCCAAAAATTTGCCAAGTTCACCCGTAAATCGTCCAGCATTGAGGTGCGATATGAGGTCTCTCAAAATTCCCAAGCTCGCAATCTCCACAGATAACCCGTCGCCAAAATCAACGGTTGCGAAAAACAATCGATCGAAAACGTTCGATCGAATTCCCCCGCCTCGGAATCCACGTTGGGGATACGCTTTGATGCTTCTCCTTCTCGTCGCCGGTGGTGGTGGCGTTTTTGGCTGGCAGTGGTGGCAGTCGCGCCAATCGATCGACAGCGGGCAAGTGTCCGGGCCGCCCCCCGTTCCCGTGAAACTGGAAACCGTCAGCACCAGTACTGTTGAAGATTCGTCTGAATTTGTCGGGACGTTAGAAGCCCAGCAACGGGCAACGCTGCGCTCGGAAACCAACGGTGACCTCGTCGAAATCTACGTTCGCCCCGGCGATCGCGTCGTACAGGGGGAAACGTTGGCACAAGTCGATCGACGAGCCGCTGAAGCCGATGTCGCCCGAGCTGAAGCCGATGTCGCCGAAATGGAAGCCCAACTTGCCGAGTTGCAAGCGGGAACTCGTCAGGAACGGATCTCCCAAGCTCGCGCCCGCCTCGAACAAGCAGAAGCCGACCTGAGAAACGCCCGTTCTGGAGCTTCTCCTGCTGAAATTTCGCAAGCTCGCGCCCGCGTCGAAGCTGCTCGAGCAACGGCAAACTTGACCGCCTCTCGCGTCGAGCGGTTTCGGATGCTCGAACGCGAAGGTGCGGTTTCGACAGACGATCTCGACGAGCAGGAAGAGCGTTACCGAACCGCCCAAGCGACCCTTCGAGAATCACGACGGCGTTTAGAAGAGCTGCAAGCGGGACAAGATATCGATATCGATCGACTGTCCGCGTTGGTTGAAGAACGTCGCCAAGAGCTACGCGAACTCGAAAACGGGGCGCGAATTGAAGAGATCGATCGAACCCAAGCGGAACTCAATGCTGCAATCGCGGACGCTCGATCGGCGCAAGTACAGTTACAAGATACTGCGATCGTCGCCCCCTTCGACGGCATCGTTGGCGACATTCCCGTTAAAGTCGGCGATTACCTCACGCGCAGCGACGTTTTCACGACCCTCACCCAGAACGACACCCTAGAATTACGGTTGTCAATTCCCTTAGAACGATCGAACGAGTTGCGATTGGGGCTTCCGGTAGAAGTCTTCGACGCAACAGGAAATCCAGAACCACTGGCTTTGGGACGAGTGAGCTTTATTTCTCCGCAAGTTAACGAAGAATCTCAAACGGTTTTAGTCAAAGTCACGTTTTCCAATACAGACGGAAAGCTGCGCGATCGACAGTTCGTTCGGGCCCGAGTTATCTGGCGCGAACGCCCCGGCCGAGTTGTGGTTCCGACAAATGCGATTACATTCCAAGGCGAGCGTCGTTTCGTTTTTGTCGCCCAAGAAAACGGCGAAGTTCTCACTGCTGTTCGCCGACCGATTAAATTAGGTATTTCCCAAGGCGATCGAACGGAAATTATCGAAGGCATCAATCCCGGCGATCGTCTCATCGTTTCCGGCTTGCAAAAACTCGTCGACGGACGACCGATTCAGGAAGCGATGGGAGAATTACAGTGAAGCGTGAAAATTGAAAATTCTTAAATTTTCAGAGAAGCAAAGGAGAGATAAAAAAGTATAAATTTTCAATTACTTCAATCGTAAACCGTAAATCGTAAATCCCAAATTGTCTCGCCGATGTTTTCTAACTTTTTTGTCAAACGACCTGTTTTTGCATCGGTGTGTTCGTTGCTGATCGTCTTGATTGGATTCGTGGGATACGGCCGTCTCCCCGTTCAAGAATACCCCAGCATCGACCCTCCTGTTGTAAACGTTACAGCTGTTTATCCCGGTGCGAACCCTCGCGTCGTTGAAACAGAAGTCACCGAAATTCTCGAAGCCGAAATCAATGGAATTGAAGGGATCAAAACCCTCAGTTCCGAAAGTCGAGAAGGGGTTAGTTCGATTACCGTTCAATTTGACTTGGGCGAAGATGTTGACGTCGGCGCTCAAGAAGTTCGCAGTCGTGTCTCTCAGGCGGTTGGCGAGCTTCCCGATGACGTTGAATCTCCAGTGATTCGCAAGCAGTCCGGCGATTCTTCTCCGATTGTCTGGTTTGGATTGTACGGCAGCGATGAAAGTGTTACGACTTTAGAACTTAGCGATTACGCCGATCGATTTCTCGTAGACGCACTCGAAAGCGTCAATGGGGTCAGCAGTATTATCATCGGTGGCGAACGGCGGTATGCCATGCGATTGTGGATCGACCCACAGCGCCTGGCTGCACGAAACTTAACGGTTTTAGACCTCGAAGATGCCCTGCGTCGGGAAAACGTGGAAATTCCCAGCGGACGCATTGAAGGTCAAACGTCTGAGTTTTCCGTGCGAACCTTGGGACGGTTGCAAACGCCGCCGGAATACGAAGAACTCACGATCGCAACAAATTCCGATGGCAGCCAAGTGCGCTTGAAAGATATCGGACGAGCTGAAATTGGTGCGGAAGACGAGCGCTCGTTCGTGCGACTCAACGGTCTTCCGGCGGTGGGTTTGGGGATCGTGAAACTTTCCTCCGCCAATACGTTAGAGGTGGCGGCCGGGGTGCGAGAGAAAATGAAAGAACTTCGATCGCAATTTCCCCCCGGCATCGATTATGAAGTTGCGGTCGATAACTCTGAATTCGTACAACTTGCCATCGATGAAGTTTGGTATTCGCTCTATCTCGCCGTTTTTCTGGTTATCTTAGTCATCTTCTTCTTCCTCCGAGATTGGCGATCGACCCTGATTCCCGCCGTTACGATTCCCGTGTCTCTCATCGGCGCGTTCGGAATCATGTTTTTCCTCGACTTCTCGATCAATACCCTGACGCTCTTCGCCTTAACCCTGGCGACTGGGTTAGTGGTGGACGATACGATCGTCGTTCTCGAAAACATCGTCCGCTACATTGAAGAAGAAAATATGAAACCCTACCGCGCGGCGATGGAAGGGTTGAAAGAAGTGGTTTTCGCTGTCATTGCGACGACCGTTGTTCTCGTGGCGGTGTTTCTTCCCGTTGGATTTTCGACGGGGACGACGGGGCGCTTGTTTACCGAGTTCGCCCTGACACTCGCGGGTTCTGTCGTTATTTCTTCGTTCGTCGCCTTGACACTTGCCCCCGCACTCTCCGCGCGAGTTCTCAAACACGACAGTCAATTGCACGGGTGGCTGTTCGATAAAGTCGAAGATCTACTCGATGGGACGGCACAGTTTTACGCGCGAACGTTGCGGTTTGTCTTGTCTGTGAAGGGAATCGTCGTTGTTGGCTTTTTCCTCTCAATGGCTTTAGTGACTGTACTGTTTTCGCAACTTCCGAAAGAGTTTCTCCCCACGGAAGACCGAGGGCGAATTTTAACGTTCGTGCGTGCGCCCCAGGGCGTTACGATCGACTACACCGACCGAGTCATGCGTCAGCTTGAAGCTCTTTACAGCGATATCCCAGAAGTTCGCTATTACTTTACGGTCGGAGCGTTCGGTCGGGGTGCGCCGGGACAAGTCAACCAGGGCATTACTTTCGTGCGCTTGCAGCCTTGGTCGGAACGGAAACAGCCGAATCAATCGCAGCAGGCCCTGGTCGGGCAGTTTTTTGGACAGTTCTCGGGCATTCCCGACGCACTGATCTTTCCGACGAATCCTTCTTCGCTGCCGGGCGTGGGTTTCAGTCAACCCGTACAGTTCGTCTTGCAGGGGAACGATTTAGAGGAGTTGGCTGAGGTGTCGGAAGAATTAGCGCAACGCGCACGTCAGCTTCCCGAGTTAGTCAACATCGATACGAGTTTAAAGCTGACACAACCGGAACTGACGATTTCGATCGATCGATCGAAAGCCGCAGAATTGGGGATTACGGCGCGAGATATTGCCAGTACGATGCAAATTCTCCTCGGCAGCCAGGAGATTACGGAATTCAACCGAGGAAACCGCCGTTACGAAGTGATCGTACAAGCAGAAGACGAGTTTCGCATGAGTCCGGAGGATATCAACGAACTCTACATTCGCACGCAAGCGGGAACGTTGATTCCATTGGGTAATATCGTCTCGATCGATACGACGACTACACCACCGCAAATCGAACACTACAAACGCTTTCGATCGGCAACGATCGAGGGAAGTCCTGCACCGGGATATAGTCTAGGTCAAGCGTTGACGGCATTAGAAACTCTAGCGGAGGAAGTCGTCCCCCAAAACATCACGACGGCCTTAGCCGGCCAATCCTTAGAATTTGCCGAAGCGGGGCAGGCCACTGCATTTATTTTTGCCTTAGCCTTGGCGTTTATTTTCCTCGTGTTAGCCGCACAATTTGAAAGTTATCTCGACCCGATCGTCGTGTTATTGGCGGTTCCCCTATCGCTGCTCGGTGCGTTTGGAGCTTTATGGATCGCTCGATTAGATCTCAATATTTACAGTCAAATTGGTGTAATTATGCTGATCGGTTTGGCGACTAAAAACTCAATCTTGATCGTCGAGTTTGCCAATCAGAAACGCGAGCAGGGTTTATCGATCTCTCAAGCAGTTTTAGAGGCTGGCAAAATTCGCTTCCGTCCGATTTTGATGACGGGATTCTCGACGATTTTCGGTTTGTTGCCGTTGGCACTGGCAACGGGTGCAGGTGCTGCGAGTCGGGTTTCGATCGGAATGTCCGTTGTGGGTGGAATGTTGGTTTCGACACTGTTGAGTTTGTATGTCGTGCCGGTGTTTTACGTTCTTGCCAACGTCGCACAAAAGCGGTTGGTGAAATCGCTTCATTTAACAGCGGACACCTAGTTTTGACGACACCTCGTTTTTAGCAAGTTTTCAAGTTTGTCTCATCCCTCCTCCTCTTTCTGGAAACAGAAGAGGGGGTTTTTTTAGCAATCGATCGAGGTGTACTTCTTCGTTGGATACCGATCCGTGTTTTCAATCGACTCGGTGTTATCGCATCGGATGAGGGTTTTCTCGCTCGAACCGTCTCAACAACTCTAGAATTTCTCGCTCCTGAAAATTCTGAGCCAGTCGATCGATCTTCTTCGCGAACGGTGTGTACTTCTCATCGATCGATTCCAACTGTTTAACCTGTTTCCGAATCCCCTTCAAAGAACCCCGCATGGATAAATGCAGTAACGCCTCCAATACTTCTGGCGGTGGTGCATTTAAATTCTCCTCTTCAACGTCTTCAGATTCTGAAGATTGTGAAACAGTTGGCTGTCGCGTTTCGGCATAAACCCAATCGAGCTGGAGGTGGACTTGTAGCATATCGAGCAACTCTTCCATTTGCACGGGTTTCGGTAAAAAATCGTCGCCTCCTGCATCGAGACCGCAATCTCGATCGACTTCAAACACGCTGGCTGACGAGACAATAATCGGCGTGTTTTGAAAGTCTGTAATTCTACGCAAGTGTTGCATCATTTGGCAACCATCGAGTCGAGGCATGACTAAATCTGTAATTATCAGATCGGGTTTTTCTAAAATTGCTCGATCGATCCCTTCTTGTCCGTCTTCGGCTTCGACCACTTCAAACCCTAATGGCTTTAACAGATCGGCAACAACTGCTCGATTTTCCGATTTATCATCCACCATTAAAATTTTCCGTCGCAAACCCTGATAGTTTTCAATTTTGTCGTATCTCGTCGCGCCCGACCTCATCCAATCCCTAGATAGGGGGAGTTCGAGATCGAACCAAAATATACTCCCCTGACCCAAAGTACTTCGGACTTGAATCTGACTTCCCATCTGGGTAATAATTTTTTGGGCGATCGACAAACCCAACCCCGTTCCTTCTGATGTCCGAGAAGCTTCTTCAGTCTGCTCGAACGGTTGAAAAATTCTTTCGAGGTCTTCAGAACTCATTCCAATTCCAGTATCTTCAATTTCAAAGCGAACGTTAACAGCCCCTTTGTCATTATCGGGTTCTCGGATATGGCCGATAACGCCGATACGGAACGTCACACTACCCCGTTTTGTGTACTTCATGGCATTGCCTAACAAGTTAATTAAGACTTGCCGCAAACGCTTTTCATCAGCACAAACAGCCTCGGGAATTTGAGTCGTGACTTGGGAGTGAAACGTCAGTTTTTTTTGTCGAGCTTTGATTTGGAAAATCTCAGAAACACCACTCAGAAATGCCGCAAAGTGAAATTCAGTGGGTAATAATTCCATTTTACCCGCTTCAATTTTTGCCAAATCTAAAATATCGTTAATCATCATCAGCAAGTGAGAACTACACTGCCGGACAATTTCGATACCTTTTTCTTGTTCTGAGTTGAGATTGCCGTTACGTCTGAGGATTTGAGCGTAACCGAGAATACCGTTAAGGGGAGTTCGCAACTCATGACTCATGTTGGCGAGAAAGTCACTTTTAGCTTGGCTAGCAGTTTCGGCAAGTTCTTTGGCTTGTTCGAGTTGCAACGTTCGCTCTGCAACGTGGTTTTCAAGTTCTTCGTTGCTTTTCGACAAAATCTGAAACGATTCGTTAAGCCTCTGAGTCATATGATTAAAAGCATCAGCTAGAACTCTAAGTTCGTTAATACTTTCACATCGAACACGCCGATCGAAATCTCCTTGGGAAATGGCTAATGCTCCTCGACTCAGACTAGCAATAGGACGATTAATCCATTGCGATGTAAAAATTCCGAGGATCGACACCACAACCAACGAACCTAAGCACAGCAAAATCGTCATTTGTTTGTTTTCCTGAATCTGAGACATAAAGTCTTCTTCAGGAATCACAACAACGACAAGCCAGTCTAAACCAAATTCATCAATAGAAGGTGTGATTTGAACCCGTTGTGGTTTTCCAGCTATTTCAAATTCAAATTGTTGAATATTTTTAATATTTGTGATTTCGCCAAACTGTTTTGTGATATATCGAGCTGTTTCGCGAATCAAAAGATCGTCAAGCTGTGTTGCTTTTAATCGAGTCTGATTGTTCCCAAAAGGAAAAACATCTGAAGAACTAGCTACTAAAAATCCAGTTCTATCGATTATAAAAACTTTTCCTTGCCTTCCAGTTTTTAAATCTTTCAAAAACTTGTCTATGTCATTAAGAGAGAGCTTTACAGCGAGTACAGCTTTTAACACTCCCGATCGATCGTAATACGGATTACTAAAATGTATAGCGAGTTCGTTAGAATACCAATCGACTTTAACTGTAGACCATTGTGGTTTTTGGGTATTAATAGAAAGGCGATACCAATCTCGAAGCCGAGGATTAAAATGGTTAGAATAAATAGTGGGTTTTTCTAGAGAGTTTCCTCGAGAATCTATGATTTCCTGAAATAGCTCAATTGTTCCAAAGCGCGTTCGATAGGCAAAGCGATCCGATCTAAAAAAACCTCGCTCGTCTTGCAGTCGATTGATGCTTAAGTATTGACGAGATTGCGATCCAATTTTGATTGAAGAAATTGAATTAAAGTTCTGAATGGTTTGTAGTAAAAATATTTTCCAGTTTGAAAGCTCGCTTAGCTTTAACTCTCCTCGTTCGACTGTATCGATTGTTATTTGAGCAATCAGATGCGGGGTCTCGAGATAGTCATTTAATCGATCGCTAACCCGATTTGCGACTTCTTGATGAAGTTGATGGGCTAAGTCATCGACCGCTTTTTCTCCATTTCTAATAGTGAAGTAGCTAGTTAAAGCAACAGCAATAGAAACTTGAAAAATAAATGAGCCGACAAGAATTGACTGTAATGAGAGTTTCATCGACGTTTTCTATTTGTTTATAAAATTGTTTATCGATCGAGGATTATTTTCCTCTACAATTGATATTCGATCGTTGTTTAAGTATCTGTATCTATTATAATTGCCTCGAATTTCGATTGACATCAGTATTTATACTTGCCCGAAATAATTTAATCTTTATTTTTTATGTGTAAACACTTATATCAAAGATGAGTATCTTGGTTGAATTCACAGACTCGATCGCACTCGGCTTTTAGAGAAGTTGCAATCTTCAAGTTTATTGATAATTCACAAATTTATATACTTTTAAAGTAAATTAGTTGTATAAAAATAGGTCTGTTGGAATTGCGGTGGTATTGGATTGCCTATGATACCAAGACCCTTGTCGGGGCGAACGGCCGTTCGCCCCGACGTCAACGGTTTCGGAATTTCATCAACTCTGCGAGATTCTCGTTCCGAGACGCTTCGCGAACGCACTAACTCCAACAGACCCCTAAAAATTGATTAAAAATTAGGGTTCGATCGAATCGTCCCCAGTCCAGATACCATCGTGGAACCTCGAAAAAAACGCGCTTCAATTTGGCTAAAACCCAGGCAGTAATAGGATTTCAGCAAGCATTCATCGTTGTATCGTAATCTGAGTATTCGAGTTGTGATTGCATTGGCCGACATCCTACCGTCACGATACGGCATTTGTACATTGGGATTTCGCGACTCCGCTCAGCTGACGATAAAATTCAACATCGTAAAATCTAGTACAATCTAAATTTCAGATTTTGGGTTCGATCGAGCTAAAGATTGCAACTGTTTCAACAGTTCGATGATTTCCCGTTCTTGAAATTTCTTCGCTAGTTGCTCGATCCTTCGAGCTACGGGTGCATACTTCTCATCAAGTGCTTCAAGTTTTTTCGCCTGCTTCCGAATCCCCTTCAAATGACCGCGCTTAGCTAAATGCAATAACTCTTCTAACATATCTGAAGGGGGGACAATCAACTCCTGTTCGGTTGCCTCTTCCACAGTTTCCACTGGTGAAACTGTGGAGGTTGGCGTTTCCGAATAAACCCAATCGAGCTGCAAATGCAAGCGCAATCGATCGAGCAACTCGCCTACCTGCACCGGCTTCGGTAAAAAATCGTCTCCTCCCACCTCTTGAGCGTGAGATCGATCGGCCTCAAACACGCTGGCTGACGAGGTGATAATCGGTATAGTCTCGAACTCGGGATTCTGACGCAAACGCCGAATCATTTCAAACCCGTCGAGAACTGGCATCACCAAATCGGTAATTATCAAATCGGGACGCTCTGAAGTTGTCCGTTCCAATCCTTCCTCACCGTTGGCGGCTTCCAGAACGTCAAACCCCAGTGGTTGTAATAAATTCGCCACCACCGTGCGGTTTTCCCATTTATCGTCCACCAACAAAATTTTCCGCGTCTCCCCTTCATAACCGACGATGCGCTCGTGCTGCGAGA
>LWRO01000111.1 GCA_001657325.1 Geitlerinema sp. BBD 1991-9
CGACAACACCATCGATACCCAACTGCGAACTGGCCGTAATGGCAGTTTCAGGAGAGGCTAAAATGCCTTCGGTGACGATGCGAATGTTGCCCCCGTCTCCCCCCACGGCGTTGGCTTGAATCGAACTTCGATCGAGTAACGTTACCGTCGCTGATTCGATCGAGAGGTTGCCGCCATCTCCCTCGTCCCCAAAAGCTGACAGGGAAATTTGGCTATCGTCGCGCAGTTGCAGCGAATCGCGCACCTTAAGGTTGACGTTCCCCCCCACCCCGAAGGCTGTGGTGGCCGAAATCCTCGAGTCGTCTTCGAGCGTGAGTTGTGAGGCCTGAATATCGATAATTCCAGCGTTCCCTGTGCCGTCGTGTTGAACGCTGATGCTACCGCCGTCTTGGAGCGTCAATCGATCGGCGCGAATGATAAATGCACCCGTTTCGCCGGTGGGAATGGGTGGAATGAAAAACGCCTGTTGTAAGGATTCTTCAGCTTCTAGAGCTTGTGCCCCCAATCCCGAACTGCCACCAGTATCTCCCCGACCGCTGACGATAATTTCTGAGGCGTTGATACGAAGTTGACCGGCGTTACCACTTGCGCCTGTAAACGTACTCATAAATCCACCATCTCGCAAGATCAGTCGGTCGGTGTTGACGATGAACTCACCGGCATTGCCAATCCCGAACGTTTGAGTGCCGATAAAACTCGATGCAACGAGAGATGAGTTCGTACCGCTCGCTTCAATGAACTCAGAAGCGTTAATTTGCAACCGTCCGCCGTTCCCCGTTCCCGATCCCTCAAAGGGTTCTCCCAAAGTAGACAGTGAGGGAATGACGGCTGAAAGAAGTGCTGCTCCATCGCGTACTGTTAACTGTCGTGTTGAGATGAAAACGTCGCCAGCGTTTCCCGCTCCAAAGGTGATGCTACCAGCTTGAGTAAAGTTTTCGGGGTTAAGGGGACTGGTTCCGACGAGTTCGATCGAATCTGCTTCGATCGAGATATTTCCGGCGTTTCCTTTCCCACCATCGGGTAAAGGTAAACCCGTTAACTGAACGAGGACGAACGAGGTCACACCAGCACCATCAGACAAAATTAACTGAGGGGTCGAAATGTCGATGTCACCACCGTTCCCTGTTGCGACGGTACTCGCAGGTATCCCACTGGGAATCACAGGCAGAAACGGATCGACCCCTCGTGCGACGATCGATTCCGAAGCTTCGATCGAGAGGTTTCCGCCTCTCCCGCCTCCTGAAGTCCACGATAAAATTTCACCACCGTCGAGCAAGCTCGCTCGTTGAGTCGAAACGCTGACATGGCCGCCGTCCCCAGCTCCCACAGTGTAACTGGCAATACCGCTGACAATGACGGGATTTAAAAGAACAGCGCTAACTGCGTTAATATCGCGGGCGTTGACAGTTACAGTTCCACCATTTCCGGTGGCTGTCGAACCAACTAAAGTGCGGATTTGTCCGCCAGCGCTCAGGAATACGTCGTCGGTTGCGATGCGGATGTTTCCGCCATCCCCAGTTCCGAAGTTCTCACTCGCAATTCGGCTCCCCGTGCTTTGTTCGATTAAAGTGTTCGTGTCCAGGGAAAAAGTAGATGGTGGTGCAGCACCGACGACCTCCATCGAATTGGCATTTACTGTAACATTGCCAGCATTTCCTTCCCCAAAGCTCCAGGTTTGAAGTCTCGCTCCATCGTTTATCGCGATTTGAGGCGAAGTCACGTTGAGATGACCGCCATTTCCCGTTGCCGTTTCGCTGACTTGCGTTTCCACAGCAGCACTAAAGGGAAACGTATCGATCGATCCGCCCAAACTCAGCAACTCTGAAGCTTGGATGTCTACGTTTCCACTGGCTCGGCTGTTTGGCGTCAGCGTCGCAACTTGAGAGCCATCGATCGATATCTCTCGCCCAACCACTTGAATTCCAGTATTTGAAAGATTTTCCACCTCGCTCGTCGGCACGAAAACCGACGCTCGATTCAACAACTGAACGTTTCCCCATGCCGTCGTAGTTGAGTGTCAAACCCTCGTCAAAGCTGACATTTCCCTCAACGACCCCTCCAATTTCCACTCGTCCCGACGCTGCGCTGACCATTCCACCGTCTAATGTTACGTTTCCTCCCACCAGAGCGATCGAACGTCCCGGCTTCACAGATAACCCTAAATTTTCGCTAGGAAATCGATCGACATTACCCGTTCCTTCCACTTCGATCGAACCGGGTGCATTGCCCAACTGCACCCCCACGGGAACGGACACGGTGAGTAATGGGGTTTCGGGTTCAATTGCACTGAAGAAATTCCCATCTGTAAATTCCAGGCGATGGGCAGTACTGGCCAAGAAGGAACCGCCGATGTCAAGTCGAGCATTTTCACCGAAGACAATACCGTTGGGATTGAGTAGAAATAAATTGGTGCTTCCGTTGGCGCGAATTAAGCCGTCAATATTCGAAATTTGTCCTCCCGTCACGCGGGTGAGGATGTTTTCGATGCTGGAAGCATTGTTGAAAAAGGCTTCGGTACCGCTGGGGACTGAGAATTCCGAAAAGCTGTGAAAGAGGTTGTTACCTGCTGTCGTACCGCCCTCGAGTACGAAGGTATTGCCATCGAGCGTCACGGTGGAAGCTGAAGGCAGCGTCTCGTCCGCCGCGATTTGAGCGACAGCGCTCGACCCGAATCCTCCCAGCGCAATGAGGAGAATTGGGAATCCAAAAA
>LWRO01000031.1 GCA_001657325.1 Geitlerinema sp. BBD 1991-9
GAACAGTGAGCAGTGGGGGCAGTGAACAGTCACCTTTTACAGTGAACAGTGAGCAGTGAACAGTGAGCAGTGGGGGCAGTGAACAGTCACCAAGCACTTTTGTACTGCTCTAGAAAGTGAAGTACACCTCTCCCTTGCTACGTAAGGACTTCAGCCAGGAATCTGTACCTCATCAAGTTGAGAAACGCTGTATACACTTACAGACTGACCTCGAACTAACCTCGTCTCGATCCCAGCAAACGCATAAACTCGCGCTGCACGACGCGATAGCATTCACAAGCGGTATCCTCTAGCGCTTCTTGGTTGAGAATCGTGATTTTGCCCCGGCTATAGCGAATTAAGCCAGCTTGTTGTAGTGTTCCCGCTGCCACAGTGACACCAGAGCGTCGCGTACCGAGCATCGCCGCAATAAATTCCTGAGTCAGCGGTAACTCGTCTTTCATTACGCAATCTTGAACGGATAGCAGCCAGCGAGCCAACCGTTCTTCAATCGTATGCTGGCGGTTACAAGCAGCACTTTGAGAAACTTGGGTAAACAGAGCTTGGGTATATAAGAGTAACCGTCGCTGTAGCTCTCCCCCTCGATCGAACTCCCGCTTGAGGATTTCAGCCTTGAGCTTGAAAGCACTATCTGCAATCTGTACGATCGCGAGGCTCGTCGTACAGTGACCGCCTAAAAATATAGGAAGACCGACCATTCCTTCATTTCCCACTAAGCCAATTTCCGTGGTCGCACCATCCGCCATCAAGGAAACGAGAGAAATCATGGCTTGGTTGGGAAAATAAACTTCTTCAATTGGTTCGTAAGGTTCGTAAATAACGTCTCCAACCGTTAATTCAACGTGCTGTAAATGAGGTGCAAGGCGCTCGTATTCTTCTGGAGGAAGAGCTTCCAGGATTTGATTGGCTTGAAAATGAGACCCTTTTGCCACGTTTCTACGTCAGAATATTTCTTACTCAATTCATAGAAAGTATCTCCAATTGGAGATACTCAAATTATTCATGAAGACGATCATCTTAAATCAAAGTCATACGTTTTTCAAGATCGATCTGAGTTGATAATGTTTATGTCTTTCCAAAGATATGAATTCTAAACTTCATTGTACTCGATCGATGCAATTAGCCAGAGCGAGAAAAGAACCCGTAGATTCAATCGATCGAACCTCTAGAAAAGCGAAAAATAAGCTCGAAATTTAGGTCGTTGTTGTTCGCTTGCCGAACGAATTTATTCCTCAACTCGATTGCACTATGTCAAGAGCATTTGACTCGATCGATAGAATGAAGTTTAGGAATAATTTTCCAGACTGATGACATTCCAATCGAAATTATACTGCGATGTTCGATCGAGTCTGTACGCTATCGTACATAAGCTAAAGAGAGCTACCTGAGTGGAGTTGCAATTTTGCCAGAATGCTGACTGTCAAAGCACTCTCGTTTCAATTTCGACTTATTTAATCTAGGTTCAGCGAACGATCGAACTCGCTTTTGATCGTGTGATAACACTCGCAAGACCACGATTCTAGGGCAGCTCGATCGAGAATCTCGATCTGACCTCGACTGTAGCGAATAATCCCCGCATTCTGTAAAGCACTAGCTGCTTCAGTGACACTCGCTCGACGAACGCCCAGCATTTCAGCGATAAATTTCTGAGTCAAACCAAAGGAGTCTTGCTGCAAGCAATCTCCAACGGATAAGAGCCATCGAGCCAGTCGCTGTGGGATGCTGTGGTGGGATTTGCACGCCGCAATTTGCGAGATCTGACTCAATCGCACGTGAGTATAGCGTAGCAGTTGTCCGTGTAGCTCGCTGTTTCGATCGAACTCCTGCTTTAGCAGATCGGCATCGAGCTTAAAAGCATTTCCGGAAACTTGTACGATCGCGTGATGAATGGTGTAGCGATACCCTAAAACGACCGGTAAACCCAACATTCCTTCATTACCGATTAAACCAATTTCGGTTGTGGAGCCATTTGAGAGGGTTAAGACGAGAGAAAAAACCGATCGAATGGGAAAATAGACATCTTGAAAGAGCTGATGCGGTTGGTAAATAATCTGTCCGAGTTCAAACTCTACCACTTCGAGGTAAGGTGTAATGCGCTGGGAAACCTCGACGGGAAAACGAATTAACAATCGGTTTTCTCTTACGTCATCGTCTTGGAACATCAAACATTCTTCCATTTACAATGGTTGCAAAAAACAAAATACAAAAATCTGAACTCCGCTTAGAAAACTCTCCAAAAATTAATTAAGCTTTAATTTAACTGGCGCGTGATTTGTTAGATTTAGCAAGTTATTATCGATATGAATTTAAGGTATTCTAAAGATATACTTAACTTTACTTTATACAATTTACAACTATTTTAAGACATTATTATAACACGATCGATCGTCTATTTTTATGCAGGGCTTGACAGTTTTTCGAGGTTTTGCAAATTCTCCTCGAAAGGTCTAGAATCTTTTTTGTAAATACAAGGACGATCGTGTTGGCAGATCGGCCGTCTTTGTGTTCAATCAAATCTCTGCTTGTATTTTATCAAAACTAAATGTATTCTTATGTGTTTTCATGTATTGTTTAAAAAACAAGCTTTTGTTTAAAGATACCTATTTTTGTTGTCAGACTGTAAGCAAAGGCTTTATAATGAAAGTTTAGCGCGTGCATTTATTGTTGCGGAAAGTAACTTTTGACTCCGATCGTCGTCCCGATTTCATACAACTGATACATCCTAAAAATTTGAGGGCGAATGACGAAGAGACCCTTAAAGATATGAGAATGCGTTTTCGTACCTATCCAGCTTGCAGCCCGAGCCGATCGATCGACGTTAAGAGCGCGTCGCAAAAATGTCAAAATAAGCCTTGACGATTTTTTTAAGATTCAACAGCTATGCACGTCTCGGCCGCGATCTTCTATGCCAAAGACGGATACGATACGAGGGGCAAGCGCTTGCTCGGTCGTCAGTCTGCCGGGGAAGGATTTCTAAAAGGATGGGTTCGCTACAGCAACGCCGAGACCTTGTACTGTTTCACGGAGTCGCAGGGCACGTTTCACGACTTCTGTCATCGAATTCGCCCTTGGAGCGATCGAAAACGCAGTTTGATGTGGTTGAACAGCAACGAACCGACTTCGATCGTCCAGGCAGGCGCACTGTACTATCCGGCTCCCGGCCTCGGTGAATGGGCTTGGAAGCGCCGCTTTGCCGACCAACGAACCTATAGTTTGTGCGGTATCACCCATACAACGGCGACTAAAGCGGTGATGTCTGCGGTCGGCGACTTACTCATTGCCCCTGTCCAACCTTGGGACGCGCTCATCTGCACCTCGTTGGCGGTCAAACAGGGTATCGAGCAATTACTAGACAGTTGGGGTGAATATCTCGCACAGCGCACGGGGAGTAAACCCCCCACGAACGTACAACTTCCCATTATTCCCCTAGGCGTAGACACCTCGGCATTTCTCCAAGGCGGCGAAGCCTTAACGACACGCCGCGAATTCCGACAGCAACTCGGCATTGCCGAAGAAGATCTCGTCGTGCTGTTCGTGGGACGGCTGATATCTTACGCCAAAGCCCATCCCGTTCCCATGTATTTAGCGATCGAACGGGCCGCCCGACAAGCGAACCAGCGCGTTCATTTGATTCAAGCGGGATGGTTCGAGAGCGCTCACGACGAAGACGCATTTCGCGAAGGGGCCCGGCGCTATTGTCCTTCAGTTAACGCGATTTTCCTAGACGGGCGACGGCCGGACATTCGTGCCAACGTTTGGAGTACGGCCGATATTTTCATCTCCCTGTCTGACAACATTCAAGAAACCTTCGGGCTGACGCCGATCGAAGCGATGTCGGCTGGATTGCCCGTCGTCGTGTCGGATTGGAACGGTTATCGCGAGTCCGTGCGCCACGAGGTCGATGGGTTTCGGGTGCCGACGCTGCTTCCACCTGCGGGAACGGGTAGCGATATGGCGTTAGACTATTTTCTCGATCGATCGAACTACGGGGCTTATGTGGGGGGAACCTCACTCTCGACAGCGATCGATGTGGAAGCCTGTGCGGAATTCCTGCTGAAACTGATGCAATCGCCCGAGTTGCGCCAACGTCTCGGGGAAAACGGCCGACAACGGGCGAGAGAGGTATACGATTGGCGCGTCGTCGTTGCAGCTTACGAGGATCTGTTTTTAGACTTAGCCCGACAGCGGGCCAGTCAACCGATGGCCGTTCCCTGTCAGCGAGATCGGCATCCCTATCCCCTCAGCGACGATCCGTTTCGCGCCTTTGCCCACTACGCGACAGACATCTTAACGCCTCAAATGCGTCTGAAGTTGGGCAAAATGGCCTCGTCAGAAGCTCGTGCGAAACTGTTCGACCTCTGGACGAACAATATTGAAAGCGAGCGTCGCCTCTCCAGCGAAGAAATCGATAAACTGTTAGCAATTGTCGAAGCTTGCCAACCGATCTCTGTCGGCGAAATTTGCCAGCAGTGGCAGATCGTCCCTCGATCGATTCACAGCGTTCTCCTCTACCGCACGATTTCCTATTTACTTAAATTCGACGTTCTCGCCCTAGAAAATTCCAATTTTCAGCTCTCGTAAACTGTCAATCGCACATCGTACCTCGTAAATCGCATGATACTCGGAAAAGACGACCTCTTGCGGGCGATCGCAGGTAAAAATCGCGGCTTGTTAGCAACGGAAACCGATAAGGCTGCCATTCTTTCAGCGGTGGCACGCCTCGAAGATCGCAACCCCACCCCTAACCCCCTCGAAGCTGCCGAACTACTCGATGGAAACTGGCAGTTGTTGTATACGACGAGTCAGGAATTACTCGGGATCGATCGATTTCCCCTATACAATTTAGGACAAATTTATCAATGTGTCCGCGTTCGAGATCGCAAAATTTACAATGTTGCCGAACTACGGGGAATTCCGTATCTCGAGGGTATGGTGAGCGTTGCGGCGGCATTCGAGCCGACTTCCAATCGCCGCGTTGACGTCAAATTCGAGCGATTTATTGTCGGATTGCAGCGTTTCATTTTCGGAACGACCTCCTCCTCGAACGGCAGTCCAGTCCTCGATCGATTTATCGAAAATATCGAATCGGGTCAGCGGTTTTGGGCGTTAGATTTTAAAGTTCAACCGGGAGAGCGCAGCGGTTGGTTAGAAATCACCTATCTCGACAAAGATTTACGCATCGGGCGGGGTAACGTCGGAAGTGTTTTCGTCTTGTCGAAAGTTTGAGATTGGCTGACGACACGGCTAGGATGCTGAAATTGCCCGTTCGTATAACTGTCCGGCACGTTCCCAGGTAAACTGAGTTTCCACATAAGAACGAGCGTTTTGAGAAAGCGTTTCCCTTAACTGCGAGTCTTCAAACAAACGCTCGATCGATCGAACGTACTCCTCGACGCGATTTGCCCGTAAGGCCCGCAACGGGACTCCCTCGCCATCGACGTTCAAGCCCTCCAATCCCGAGTCACTTCCGACGACGGGCGTTCCTGCTGCCATCGCTTCGAGGGTTTTGTTCTTAATCCCATATCCGATTCGCATCGACACCACGCAAACCGTCGCGCGATGTAAGTAATCCGCCATCGACGGAACGCGCCCCGTCACCGTTACCCCCGGAATGTCGCCGAGTTGCTGCACTTCGGGAACGGGTTTCGACCCTACTAGCATCAGCGTCGCGTCGGGATATTGAGATTTGACCCGAGGAAAAATTTCTGTGGCTAAAAACGTGACCGCATCGATGTTCGCGATATTGTCCATCGCCCCAACAAAGGTGAGTTGACGGCCGCCTCGATCGTGGGAACGTAGGGGAAACAGATCGAGATCGACCCCGTTAGGAATGACAGTAATGCGGCTATCGGGGCTGAAAAATTTCATTTGCGCCCCGTCTTCCGGCGTAGTGACGACGATACTCGAAAATTTTTGACAGTAGCGGTTTTCGTAGCGAAACAGAAGTGGGAGATTGAGTCGATCGCGCAGGGGACGTTCGGCCGCTCCCGTTTCGAGTTGCTGGCGACAGGTTCCAAAAATGGAACTGTGAACGTTGACGACGGTTTTGAGGTGTTGTCGCCACTGAGGACGAACGAAAATTTCGTTGACGCTGTGTTCGCAGGTCATCGCGTCGTATTTTCCAGAGGCCACGGCGGCATCGACCCAAGCTTGCATTTCGTTCGATCGATAGGACAGGACGCTCGGCGGCGTTCCCCCAGCGAGAAACGCACTGAACCGTCTGGCTTTCTCGAAGGGCGTTGCTGCGGTCGCAGGGACTCGATCGAAGACCACCAGTTCGCGGACGTAGCCCCGCAATGCCTCGATTTCCTCGTCCGTTACGTTCGTGTCACGTTGCGTCACCAGTGTGACAGCATGAAACTGATTCAAATATTTGATTAAATTGAACGTTCTGACTTGCGTTCCACCCCGTGCAGGAGGATAGGGAAACGTGGCCGACAAACTTAAAACGTTCATAAGGGATTAACTTAGGGTTTTCTATACTTTATCAAACTCATTTTGAAATGACTAGATTTAAGCGATTGAATTTATAAAAATAAACACAAAACAAACAATATATTTTGTTTTATTCTGCTTTTTTATAAAGCTCTATAAGAATTCGCCCAAGCGGGTTGGCTCGAGTTTGGAATTGCAGACAAAAAACGAGAGCCAATTTTAGATGGTTTTTCTTTTTAGATCGCGCTCGATCAAAATTCAACCCAAATAGTAGAAGTCCGATCGCCCTCAGCTCGATCGAGCGAGAACGACACGCAAACGTTTTGAGTTAGAAGTCTTTTGGGTCGAGTGCTGAAACGATTTCTAGAAACTTGCAAACGATCGAGAATTCCCTTATAACAATCTCAAAACAATTGTCAGCAGGGTGCATCTCAATTTCGTAGAATGACCCCTCCGCCGAAGACGGAGGGGTTACGATCGCAAAAGTGAGATGCACCCCGTCAGCAAAACTGGTCGTTTAATCTCCAATCATGATTCGTAAACTCTTCTTCGGCGGACTGTGGCTTATCGGCATTCTCTATGCCTTTCGTTTCGCACCGCCCGATCGACCCGAAACCCTCGATCTAATTATCGACCTTTCCTCCGGCAACTGGGCCGGCATCAATCCGATCGTCATTGCCCTTTTCAACCTCATGGGTGTTTTGCCCTTCGCTTATGGTTGTCTTCTCTTCGCCGACGGACGCGGACAAAAAATCGGGGCTTGGCCGTTTGCTGCCGCATCTTTCGGGGTTGGCGCGTTCGCCATTTTGCCCTACCTCGCCCTCCGTCAACCCAACCCCCACTTTACCGGCGAAAAAAATGCCGTTCTCAAATTTTGGGATTCGCGAATTTTAGGGGTTGTTCTGACCTTGGTTTCGATCGTCTGTCTCGTATACGGATTCACCCAAGGGGATTGGGCAGATTTCGTCACACAATGGCAAACAAGCCGCTTTATCCACGTCATGAGTCTCGATTTCTGTATGCTCTGTCTCCTCGTTCCTACCCTTCTCGACGACGACATGGCACGACGGGAACTGCACGATCGATCGACGTTTTGGTTGGCTGCCTTCGTTCCCCTGTTAGGGTTGCTGGTGTATCTCTGCCTTCGTCCGCCACTGCCGGAAACCGCTGAACCGGCTGTTGAACTGGCGAGTTGAAAGAAGCCGCCACACATCAGCCAACGGGAGCGTGGGGAAGCTATCGATCGAAATATAAGGTAAACTCCCCCGACTCGCCCCAGTCACCCACCCAGATATAGTAATCTCCAGCTTCCCAACGCCTCGACAGTTCCGGTTGTGTCCCCGACACGTCGTCAGAACACAAACGACCTGACGGCGTTTCGACTAACAGCGTTATATCGACATTCGACTCCACAAACACACGTAACGCCTCGAAGTTTTCTTCCAGCGTTACCGTGAAGTTCGGGGAACCGTTGATATAACCGCAATCTTGCGTGTACTGCGTTCCCCCAGACGTTCCCGTAACCCGGTACGGATTCGGTTGAAAATCTGAAGCAAGGCGAATCTGTGCGCTGGCGGCATTGGCAAACAGCCCAGCCAACAGGACTCCGAAAAAGAAAGTGTAACGAGTCACGGTCTTCTTACGATCGATCGGGTTTGGTCTATTTTCCCATCCCTTCACGATGCCATCCGGGGAGAAGAAGGAAGGGGAGGCCGTTCTACACCGTTCGCAGAGCGACGATCGGATCGAGTTTGGCAGCCCGACGGGCAGGAAGAACACCGAAAATCAGACCGATTCCTCCGGAAACGCCCGTGGCCAGAACGATCGCGGTCATCGACAGCCCCGCTTGAAAGTTTGTGAACTGGCTAATTAATAAGATGCCGGAAATCCCGATTCCGGTTCCCACGAGTCCCCCCATCGCGGCTAACAAAACCGCCTCGATCGTAAACTGCATCAAAATATCCGTTTGGGTTGCGCCGACCGCTTTCCGCAATCCAATTTCCTGGGTGCGTTCTGTCACCGACACCAGCATGATGTTCATGATGCCAATGCCACCCACCAGCAAAGAGATACTGGCCACGGCTGCTAACAATACGGTCAATGCCCCGGTAATAGCGCTCGTCGTTTCTTGTAAGTCTTTTTGACTGCGAACGGTAAAATCGTCTTCATCGGTAATGTTATGTCGCAAGCGCAGCAGGTTTTCGATTTGAAATTTTGCTGCGTCCATCTGACTTTCATCTTCAATGCTGACGTTGATGAACGTGACCATCAGTCCGTAGGGGGACGTTTCCCCAACAATACGGTTCGCCATCGTCGTCACGGGGACAAAAACCGTTTCATCGAGGTTGGTTCCGAAGGTCGATCCTTTCGGTTGCATGACCCCAACGACTGTAAACGTCGCGTTTTTGATGCGAATCGTTTCGCCGATGGGGTTGAGATCGCCAAACAATCGATCGGCGAGTTCTGAACCGATCGCAACCACTTGCTGGTTGCGTTTGACATCGAGATCGGTGATGAACCGCCCTTTCGCCACATCAAAATCTCGCACCGATAGAAGTTCGGGAGTTGTACCGTACAGTAGAGAAGATACGTTTTTATTCCGATAGGAAACCAATTCGCTACTGTTGAGTTGCGGCGCGACTTCTGCGACGGCGGGAACTTGTTCGGCAATTGCGATCGCGTCTTCTAAAATGAGAGTTTGGGGCGAGTAAACCGGACGGTTTTGAGCTTCTGGACTGCCGGGGATGATGAAGAGCAGATTCGTTCCCAAAGACGAAACTTGTTCGGTGACAAATTTTTGCGCCCCCTGGCCGACGCCGATCGTGGCAATGACCGAAGCATTGCCGATAATGATACCGAGCATGGTCAAACTACTGCGAAGCTTGTTCGCAATGAGGGTTCGACCTGCCATTTTTAAGGATTCCAGAACGTTCATCATTCTTCGGCGCGGAGACCACCGCTAACCCTGACGGATCTAGCGGTGGGAGGAAGCGCCGCCTCCACTGTGAAGTTGACAAAGACTGCACTAAAATGTGAAACATGGTACTGAAAGCCTTCCGATACCGCTTCTATCCCACCCTCAAACAGGAAAATCTCCTGCGTCGGACGATAGGTTGCGTTCGGCTCGTCTACAACCAAGCCTTGGCCGCAAGAACCTAGGCATGGAAAGAGCGACAAGAACGCATCGGATACGCTCAAACCTCGTCGATGTTGACGGGTTGGAAGACTGAAGAAGAGTTGCAATTTCTCAATGAAGTCAGTTGCGTTCCCTTGCAACAGGGATTGCGACACCTTCAAAAAGCGTTTAGCCACTTTTTCGCCCAACGGACTCAGTACCCAAAGTTCAAGAAGAAACGCAATGGTGGCAGCGCTGAGTTTACTCGCTCTGCCTTTCGTTGGCAAGACGGGCAGTTGTGGTTGGCTAAATGCAGCGAACCGCTCGACATCCGGTGGAGTCGCCAACTCCCCAAAGGAGCCGAGCCCTCTACTGTGACCGTTCGTTTCAACCCGTCGGGACGCTGGCACGTCTCGCTGTTGGTGGACGACGACACCGTTAAACCGCTTCCTCAAGCCGAGAAAAGTGTCGGTATCGATGTGGGAATCGCTCACCTCGCCATTACCTCGGACGGTGAAAAAGTGGAGAATCCCCGCCACTTGACGAAGCACGACCAACGCCTGCGACGCGCTCAAAAAAACCTGTCTCGCAAGATGAAAGGCTCTCGCAACCGAGAGAAAGCCCGTCGAAAAGTGGCGAAGATTCACGCCCAGATTACGGATTCTCGGAAAGACTATCTGCACAAGCTGAGTACCCGACTCGTTCGTGAGAACCAAACGATTGTAGTCGAGGATTTGTCGGTCAAGAATCTGGTGAAAAACTGAAAACTGGCCCGACAGATTTCCAATTGTGCGTGGGGAGAGTTCGTCAACCAACTCGACTATAAATGTCAGTGGTACGGACGAACGCTCGTCAAGGTCGATCGATGGTTTCCGAGCAGTAAGTTGTGTTCGAGTTGCGGACACAAAGTTGACTCGATGCCGTTGAGCGTTAGGGAGTGGACTTGTCCGAACTGTGGGACAGTTCACGACCGAGACATCAACGCCGCACGAAACATTCTTTTGGCGGTGGGACACACCGTGACCGCCTGTGGAGCGAGTGTAAGACTTGAAGGACATCGTTCTGGAGAGCTGCTGCGAAAAACCCCTGAGGCTGAACTCAGCCGAACCGCACAGTCGAAGGGGGAGAAAGCAGGAACCTAAATCGTGAGGTTTGGGAATCCCGCGCCATACGCGAAGCGTATGGCGCCGGGAGGATGTCAAAGAGAAACCGCTAAACGTTTCTGAAATACGTCTACTAACGCTTCACGAGCCACCACCAAAGACGGCCACGCAACTTGACTGTAATCTTTGGCAGGGATTAATGGAAAGCTCAATGCACTGTCTAAAAACACCCAGGTGGCTCCTGCGGCTTGTAAAATCGGGTAAACTCCGGCAATATCCCAAATCTTAGGTGTGGCTTCCACTGCACCCAGCGTCACGCCCGAGGCGACAGTCAGTAGGTTGTACGTTGCTGCTCCCACCATGCGAACTTTACAGGGGAACGGATGTTGCACCCAAGTCAGGCTACGAGAGCAAAAGCTAAACAAGTGATTGCCGGAAGGTCGATCGGTGCTAACCTGAATGGGTTCGCCGTTGACAAACGCACCTTTTGGCATTTCTAAACCCGTTTCCCCTGCCCAAAAGCCGTGGAAGGTTTGATGAATGGGAGGGAAATGGAGCAGTCCAAAAACGGGCGTACCGCGATATAGCAATCCTAAAGAGATTCCCCAGGCAGGAATTCCCCGCGAGAAGTTGGTCGTGCCGTCGATGGGATCGATCGCCCAACACCATTCAGTATCGGGGAAAGTTTGGTTACTTTCTTCTGCTAGGATACCGTGTTCGGGAAATTGTTGGGTGATGGCATCGCATAATGCTCGATCGGCCCAGATATCGGATTGTGTGACTAAACTACCATCGTTCTTTTCTTCTGGAGTGGCCGCACCGAAGTCCTCTAAGAGTTTTTTGCCGAGGCGTTGGGTTAGAGCGTGCGTGAAGTGCTGGATTTCTTGCCAGGGCTGCGATGTGGACATAGCAATGGAGGGTTTTGAAGATCGTTGATTCCTATAGATTATGTCACGCGGTTGTAGCACTTCATTCTCTTTTGAGTCTGCCGCTTCAACAATTCAGCTTTACAAATCTAAGCTCAATTGCACCGAAGATTCTGTTTCCAAAGCAAGCTTCGATCGAGATCGATCGGGATAGTTTGAAATAAACAACTCAGCTCCTTTTTCGGCGCGTCCTTGCTTGTAATTATTCATGCCATACTGAAGTTTCCATTCGTCGAGATTGGCAAATGGAAAGTTTTGACGAACTTCTTCGCAGTCATCGTAAGTTACGAGCCAACGATGAGAGCAGTTTTTTAAGTCTTCTGCAAATTTTTGATGGTCGAAAGCCGTGTGTAGCTGACCCCGTTTTCCGTATAATTTCGATTTAGTTGCACTAAAATAAGGTGGATCTAGAAAAATAAAAACTCCATCGCCTTCACCTTTTAGTAATTCACTGTAGTCTGAGTTCGTAATTTTGACGTTTCTCAAGACGCGATCGAGCTGACTTAAACGCTCGATCGAGGAGTCTGTAAACCGCTGCTCGAAAGACTTTTGCGAATACCCCCCCGCCTCGATCGTTCCTGAAAAAGTAATGCGGTTTAAGACAAAGAAGCGAACGGCTCGATCGAATGCTGAAAGCGTTTCCACATCAACATCAGCGAGTTCTCGAAAAAGCGCTCTTCCATCCAAAGCGTTCAATTTAATCTGTCGAATCGCTTCGACCAACTCCGGAAGGTTAGACTGAGCGATTTTCCAAAAATGATAAACTTCTGGATTGAGATCGTTAATCCAACAGGAAACGTTCGGATGGAGTTGCTGAAATTCAATGAACACCGATCCGCCACCCATAAAAGGTTCCCGATATTCTCGAATTGCCGTGGGTATTTTCTTAAAAATTTGACGCAGTGCTTTAGCTTTTCCTCCAGGATATCTTAAGGGCGTGCGAACGACATTTGGCATGATGAAGAGATTGAAATAAGTTGTCAATCAATTTTGAATTCGATCGAGATATAATCTCGAGCTAGAACAACATCGCAACAACTGATATAGTAACTGATATAGTAAGCGAGTATAGTCAGCAAGCTAAACTTTATCGAAATGTGGGGTTGCCCGTGGCGATCGTTGTCATAGCCAGTCCGAAAGGCGGTGTTGGAAAAACAACTTCGACGATCGCACTGGGGGGACTTCTCGCCGAACGTCAGTCCTGTTTAGCCATCGATCTCGATCCCCAAGGAAATCTCACGATGGGGTTAGGTGTCGAACTCGAAGAAGCACAAATCGGGAGTTACGATGTAATGACGGCTCAGATCGAAGCTTCAGAAACCATTGTGAAAACGGAGTTTGGACTCGATCTCATCCCGACTGACAGCACACTAGCTGAAGCCGAAAAGGAACAGTCAAGCGATCGAGATCGATTTCTCGTCCTCAAACGTCAACTTCAACCCCTCAAACACAAGTATCGCCACATTCTCATTGACTGTCCGCCCAATTTGGGATTTTTGACTCTCAACGCGCTTGCTGCGGCGAATACGGTATTAGTTCCGGTACAGTGTCAGTTTTTTGCCTTGAAAGGATTCGATCGAATCCTCGAGGAAATTTCGATCGTTCGCCGTCGTTATAACCCCAAACTGCAAGTTTTAGGTGTTCTGCCAACGATGGCAGAAAATACATTGATGACGCGCAAAATTTTGACGGCACTCCAGCAGAACTACCCCCAAATTCGAGTGTTTCATCCTGTCCCGAAATCGATTCAGTTTGCAGAAGCAAGTTTTGTCGGAAAACCAATCCATCGTCACACGCAAAACTTTAAATTGGTTAAGCCTTACGATCGCGTTATTCGAGCTATTTTGCCGCAAAAAACAGACAATCTCGATATAAAAGAATAACAGCGATCGCGTATTCAAGCTTGAATCCTTTGAGTCTAATCGATCTAAAGCGTTACTACAACTCGAGACCTTAGCCGATCGCACTCGAAATCTCTGATAGCGATTCGTTTAACAAAGTTAACGTTCCATCAAATGTCAGTTGAATTGCAACTGCTAGGATAAAAAATCCCAGAACTTGATTGAATGCCTTAAAACTACTTTTTCCGATGACTTTAACCAGTGGTTCCCCTAATGCCAAACACAGATAAAGTGCTGCTCCCAGTATTCCAATTCCCAGCAAATTTCCCAAATAGTCTGACCAGTCAGAATTTTGTGCCGATCTTGCGATTGCCATCCCAATGGCTCCTGGCCCGCTTACAATTGGAATTGCCATGGGAATAAGAGAGATATCTTTCCCGAGAGCTGTTTCTTGAGTCTCTGGTATGACGTCCGGTGCGTGGTTCGTCATCATTTGCCAAGCTGTATGAGCGACTAACAAGCCTCCCGCCATTTGCAGCACTCCTAGAGAGATCCCAAAAAAATCTAGAATCAATCGGCCTGCTAAGAAAAATATAATGAGTACTACGACTATATTGAGCGCAACTTGCCGAGCCTGACGGCCTCGAGTACTGGGACTTTGGGAAGCTGCTAGACTGTAAAAAATGGGGATTGCTCCCAACGGGTTAGTCATGGGGAATAGAGCAAGGAAAATTCCTAAGGCTGAGGAGAATAATTGGTGCAGCATTTGACTTAACCTAATTGTTGTCAATGCGTTACTAAAACAGTATTTAATGACAATCGAATTTCTATCTATGTTTTGATGTTTCGCTATATTGCACTATCTCAAAGGTAAGATTTTATATAACGGATTAAAAAAATCGATCGATTTTTTCAGCCAACTCCCGTAGAGATATTGAGTCCAAATCCCTACGGGATTGTTGAATGTGATTTTGCAAAACGATCGAAGCGAGGTCAGTGTAAGCCACAATAACTGTCAGACTTTTTATTTAAGTCAAAAGTCTGACGTGCAAAAACATACCTTACACTCGAAGAGATAAAACTTCGAGTGTTCCAATTATAAAGATAGCAAAAGCCACGAACTTGAAGTACCCCTCGAAGGTGAATTGCAGTGCAGAGTTTGCTCGAGCTTGGCGTGATTTTAGCACTCCATAAATATGCGCTGCTCCAATCAAAAAAAATAGGATTGCCAAGCCGTCACCCTTGGCTTCCACAGACGCGATGGAGTTAGAGCGTTGCTGTTGAGTTTTCACGATAACGAACCTCTCGATCGACAACAGTTTGAAATTGGGGTCTGATTGAGATATGAAAAGACTCTTGTTGGCTTGCTCTGAGCGAGAGATGGAAATCCAAGAGACATTGAGAAAAGGATGCCTCACCACTGCTCTGGGTTGCTTGCTAAGTTGGCAAACTCAACTGGAGTGTTCTGCATTTAAGTTTTATGCCAGATCTCTCAGTCGTTAGTTTGAAGCAACCTGTCGCATTGTTCGGGCATCCTTTTTAAATTAAAAACTCTGAAAATTGCTGAAGCTAGGCAACTGCGAAGCCTTCAATGGGATAGCCAACTGCTTTCCAGGCTGCCAAACCACCCGTGATTTCAGCAACGTTTTGATAGCCGGCTTCGCGCAGCTTCGCAACGGCTTCGACGGCTTGTTCGTCGGTTTCACCGTAGATATAGATATCGCGGATAGATTCAAGACTCTGAAGAGAACGTTCGACTAGCTCATCCACAGGAATCGAAATAGCTCCCATGATATGGCTGGAGTTGAAAGCATCTCGGCTTCTGATATCAACAATTGTTAAGGCAGGCTCACCCCAATCTAGACGAAGCTTGAGATCGCTAACGAGAGACGGACTTTTGAGAGGTTCGGGAATGGGAATTAGCTTAGAAAAGACAGCCATCGTTCACCTTCACTTTTGATTTGCCGTTCCTTGACAACTTAACAAATTTTAAAAAAAGTGTAAAGTTTTGTTTCTTTAATCTTGACGCTATTAGGTATTTATGCATACAAAAACTGGGTACACCATAGCTCCAACGAACTCGCTCTAAGAGCGCAGCAATAACAATGCAGGCAAATCGATGAGCGAGGCCCAGAGCCGTCGGTGTTTTTGGGAACCTGTGGTGTTGAAAGCTTGAATTTTGCGGGTTATGAAAGATTTTCAGATCGCAAAGTTTTTCAAACAGCCTTTCCAGATTCGAGCCGAAAGTGCGCGCGTCAAAAACCCCGTAGAATCCTTGTCTGAAAGGACTTTACGGGGAAACCACGAGATTTATTTTCAACTCAACTCTGAACTCGACTCTTTATGACGAGGTGGAGCGCGACGTTAGCAAATCCGGGGTAATTGTTCGCCACTCAAGAGATCGATCGATCGCATCGAACCGATTTGACTCGTCATGGTGACCGGTGGCGTTCCCTTTTCCGTGACGACACCAATGCGTCGTGCCTGAGATCCCATCATTTCTAAGGCTCGATCCGCGTCTGACTCGGGAACAAAAGCCACGAAACGCCCCTCGTTCGCCAAATACAGCGGATCGAATCCCAAGATTTCACAGGCACCTTGCACGTCATCTCGCACGTCGATCTGCCGTTCTTCAATGTGAATTCCGACCTCTGCAGCGGTGGCAATTTCGTTCAAAGCGCTGGCTAAACCCCCTCGGGTGAGATCGCGCAGACAGTGAACCTCAATTCCCGCTTTGAGTAAGGCCAAAACGCTTTCAGAGAGAGGGGCTAAGTCGCTTTCAATGGCACTCTCGAACATTAAACCTTCGCGAACCGCCACAATTGCAATGCCGTGTCGTCCGATGTCGCCGTTGAGGAGAACGACATCTCCCGGACGAACCCTTTGAGGCGAAATGTCTGCGTCGAACTCAAAAACCCCGACCCCCGCAGTATTGATAAAGATACCGTCTCCTTTCCCTCGATCGACAACTTTTGTATCGCCAGTTACAACCTTTACCCCCGCTCGATCGGCCGCCTGACGCATCGACTGGACGACCTGCCAAAGCACCGACATCGGCAACCCTTCCTCTAAGATGAAACCGGCCGTCAAATAGAGGGGTCTCGCCCCTGCCATTGCTAAATCGTTCGCGGTGCCGTAGACCGCCATCGCACCAATATCTCCACCTGGAAAAAAGAGGGGGTGTACGACATACGAATCGGTGGTTAAGGCAATTCGATTTCGATCGACTTTGGCAGCGCCATCGATCTTCAGCTCGAGCGTTGCCGCATCGTGCAGCACCGCATCCGGCGATCCGAAGGCGGGTAGAAAAACCTGATGGATGAGTTGCTGCATGAGTTTGCCCCCCCCACCGTGTGCCAAAAGGACGTGCGGGTACTGCTGGATCGGCAGTGGGCAGGACAAGTTCGTACTATCGAATTGATTCACAATTTTTAATTAACTTATCCAAACTTCTTTATATTATCTTAACAAATATCTCAACCCCAAAATTCTGTCATAATTTCTGTAAACGGAGTTGATTTTGTTGGATTTAATTATCACAATGGAGCTAATATGAATTCAATCGATCGAAGCGCAAAAAACAACAGCAATATTACTTTAGCTGCTTAATGCTTTTTTAAACATTGCTGTTGCAACGGCATCAATTTTTCGATTGAATTTTTAGTCTCAAATTTTTCGATCGATCGAACTTGCCTTTGTCCGAACGATTGAGTCGATCTCGTCGTCGATCGGAACCACAAGCAACAGGAACTGAACCTATGACCCCTGTTACCACAGCGTCCCCAGTCGCCGGAAAAACCGCGTCCTCCAAAAAACAGCCCCCGGCGGACAAGCGTTTCAAAGTTCTCGACATCACGATGAAGCGCAACCAGTATCGACAAGACGCGCTCATCGAAATTCTCCACAAAGCCCAAGAAGCCTTTGGTTATCTCGAAGAAGACGTACTCGCATACATCGCCCACCAGCTCAAACTTCCCCTCAGTCGCGTCTACGGCGTTGCCACCTTCTACCACCTGTTTTCGCTCAAACCCAGCGGCGCGCACACCTGCGTCGTTTGTCTGGGAACCGCCTGTTACGTCAAAGGTGGTGGTGACGTCCTCAAAGCCCTCGAAGCCAAAGCGGGCGTTGCTGCTGGCGAGACAACCCCTGACGGCCAAGTTTCCCTCGTCACCGTGCGCTGCATCGGTGCGTGCGGAATCGCCCCAGCCGTGATTTACGACGGTAAAGTGTCCGGCCAGCAATCCCCTGAAGACGCTTGCGCTCGCGTAGCCGAATGGCAAATCGACGTTACAGCGAGCAGTGAGCAGTGAGCAGTGAAGACAGTTTTCAGTCACCCGTCACCCATCACCCGTGAAGACAGTTTTCAGTGAGTCGGGTCTTCCTCGTCCCCCTTGTCTTCCTCGTCCCCCTTGTCCAAGGAGAATTGTATGGATTGGAGCGAACTCCTCGAAATTGCAGAACAGGAGCGCAACGCCCAAAAAGCGATTCGCGTCCACTGCTGCACCTCTACAGGATGTCAAGCCAGTAACGCGGTAGAGGTGAAAAAGAGTCTCGAAGCTGCCGTTAAAGCCGCCGGACTCAACGCCGAAGTGAAAATTGTCGGAGTCGGTTGCTTGAGCCTGTGCGGTCAAGGGCCCCTGGTAGAAATTCCCGACAAAGGACTGCAATATCAAAAAGTCACCCCCGACCAAGCCGAATCGATCGTCGAAGCCCTCAAAACCGAAGGGGAAGCCGACGCGCTCAAAGGCGATCCCAACGATCGCTTCTTCAGCCGTCAAGTCCGCATCGTCCAAGAAAACAGCGGCAAAATCGATCCCGAACGCATTGAAGAATACCTGATGGTCGATGGCTATCAAGGCCTGCATCACGCCATCTACGAAATGACCCCCGACGAAGTGGTCAAAGAAATGACCAAATCCGGCTTGCGGGGTCGGGGCGGCGCGGGTTATCCCACGGGGTTGAAATGGGCGACGGTTGCCAAAATGCCCCAAGGCCAGAAATACGTCATCTGCAACGCCGATGAAGGCGATCCCGGTGCGTTCATGGATCGCAGTGTCCTCGAAAGCGATCCCCACCGGGTTCTCGAAGGCATGGCGATCGCGGGATATGCCGTCGGGGCAACCCAAGGCTACATCTACGTTCGTGCTGAATATCCCCTCGCCATTTCCCGCCTGCAAAAAGCCATCCAACAGGCGAAGCGGAAAGGCATCCTAGGGACGCAAATCTTCGGATCGCCCATTGCCTTCAGCGTTGAAATTCGCGTGGGGGCAGGTGCGTTCGTGTGTGGTGAAGAAACGGCCCTGATCGCCTCGGTCGAGGGCGGACGCGGTACTCCTCGACCTAGACCACCGTATCCGGCTGTCTCTGGCTTGAAGGGATGTCCGACCCTCATCAACAACGTGGAAACCCTCGCCAACATCCCGGCGATCCTCCGTAAAGGAGCAGATTGGTTCGCCGGTATCGGCACTGAGAAGAGCAAGGGTACGAAAATCTTCTCCGTCACGGGGAAAATCCGCAATACCGGACTCATCGAGGTTCCGATGGGTATTAGCTTGCGGGAAATCGTCGAAGATATGGGCGGTGGCGTACCCGGTGGCGGCCGCGTTAAAGCCGTACAAACCGGCGGACCCTCGGGCGGTTGTATCCCCAACCATCTCCTCGATACTCCCGTCGATTACGACTCCCTCAACAAACTGGGATCGATTATGGGTTCGGGGGGTATGGTGGTCATGGACGATAGCACCAGTATGGTGCAAGTGGCGCAGTTTTACATGGAGTTTTGTCGTGGCGAAACCTGTGGTAAGTGCGTCCCCTGTCGGGCGGGAACCGTGCAGATGTACCAACTGCTCACCAAAATTCTCAACGAACAGGCTACCGCAGCAGATATCGAAAAACTCAAACATCTGTGCGGCATGGTAAAAGCAACGAGTCTGTGTGGGTTGGGACAAACCGCACCGAACCCGGTGATGAGTACCCTGCAATACTTCGAGAACGAATATTTGGAGTTGTTACAGCCCGAATCCATTCGTCCGACTAACGGCAAAGTTCCCATTCAATCGCGATAGCGGAACGGAGTTCTTTCGTCATGAGTGAGAGTCAGTCCTCGGTTCGCGTCATCGATCGCTGGCGGGTTCGTACCCACTGCGAAGCCGCGTTCGTACAAGCGTGGACGAACGCAACAACACTCATCCGCGATACCGTTCCTGGTGCCCGTTGTAGTCTGCTCTTGCGCTGTCAGGTCGATTCCCAACTTTTTCTCTCGATCGCTCGGTGGGACAGCTTGGAAGATTGGGAGAATTTCTGGAAAGGCGATCCGCCGGATTCCGAGGCCTTCGCCACGATGCACGCAACGAGCCATCTCCTGTCACGGGAAGTGTTCTATGAAATCGAGGACGACTCTACCGATCGAACCTAAACGAATCGAGTGCTTGAAAAGACCGATTGCCCATTCGTCGTTACTCATTGGCTATGTCAGTTGTCACTCTTAAAATCAACAATATTGATGTCGCCGTCGAAGCGGGACAAACCGTTCTCGCCGCCGCGAAAGAAGCTGGAGTCCGGATTCCAACCCTCTGTCACCTAGAAGGGATTTCCGATATCGGGGCTTGTCGCTTGTGCTTGGTGGAAATCGAAGGCATTCCCAAACTGTTACCCGCCTGCGTGACGGAAGTTGCAGAGGGGATGGAAGTTCACACCCAAACTCCGCAACTGCAAGAGTATCGCCGCATGGTGGTGGAAATGCTCTTTGCAGAAGGAAACCACGTCTGTGCGGTGTGTGTGGCGAACGGAAACTGCGAACTACAGGACATGGCGATCGAAGTGGGTATGGATCATACCCGCTTCACCTACCGCTTTCCCCAACGAGATATCGATATTTCCCACGACCAGTTCGGCATCGACCACAACCGCTGTATTCTCTGCACCCGTTGCGTCCGCGTTTGCGACGAAATCGAAGGCGCTCACGTGTGGGACGTGTCTGGACGGGGTCCGGCGGCGAAAGTCGTCACGGGATTGAACCAACCCTGGGGCGAGGTCAATGCTTGCACGTCCTGCGGTAAATGCGTCGATGCTTGTCCGACGGGTGCGATCTTCCATAAAGGTACGACGACTTCTGAGAAAGAACGAGATCGCGAAAAACTGGAATTTTTGGCAATGGCACGGGAGGAACACCAATGGACAAGGTAAAACTCGCGACAGTTTGGCTGGCTGGCTGTTCGGGCTGCCATATGTCGTTTCTGGATTTAGACGAATGGCTGTTTGAAGTGGCTAAATTTGCCGATATCGTATACAGCCCTGTCGGTTGCGATCTCAAAGAGTATCCTGAAGGTGTAGATGTGTGCCTCGTGGAAGGGGCAGTGGCTAACGAAGAAAACCTCGAGCTGCTCTACAAAGTCCGCGAACGCACTAAACTTCTCGTGTCCTTCGGCGATTGTGCGGTGACCGCCAACGTTCCCGCGATGCGAAATATGCTGGGCAGTACCGAACCCGTTTTGAAACGGTGTTATTTGGAACTCGGCGACGAAACACCCCAGCTTCCCCACGAACCGGGGATCGTTCCTGAATTGCTCGATCGTGTCCGTCCCATTCACGAACTCGTAACGGTCGATTTATTTCTTCCCGGTTGTCCGCCCTCTGCACCTCGCATCCAAGCCGCGATCGAACCCTTGTTAAAAGGTGAAAGCCCAGTCATGGAAGGACGGGAAATGTTGAAATTCGGTTGAGGAGGTGATGAGATGGGGAGATGAGGAGAGTCAACTGAAGACTGAGATCGCTCTTCACTTTTCACGCTTCACTGTAAGCATCCGGTCGTCTCCTCAAACGATCGATCGTAAGTCGTAAGTCGTAAGTCGTAAATCCAAACCATGTCCAAGACTGTTGTTATCGATCCCGTCACCCGCATTGAGGGTCACGCTAAAATTTCTCTATTTCTCAACGATGCCGGAGAAATAGACGACGCTCGTTTTCACGTGGTCGAATTTCGCGGATTTGAAAAATTCTGCGAAGGTCGTCCCATGTTTGAGATGGCAGGAATTACCGCTCGTATCTGCGGGATCTGTCCGGTCAGCCACTTGTTAGCTTCAGCCAAAACTGGGGATAAAATTCTCGCCGTCCAGGTTCCACCGGCGGGGGAAAAACTGCGGCGGTTGATGAATTTGGGACAAATTACTCAATCTCACGCGCTGAGTTTCTTTCACTTGAGTAGCCCTGATTTTTTACTCGGTTGGGACAGCGATCCGGCAACGCGAAACGTGTTTGGTTTGATGGCGGCCAATCCCGATTTAGCCAGAGCGGGAATTCGACTGCGTCAGTTCGGACAAACGATTATCGAGTTATTGGGGGCGAAGAAAATTCACGCCGCTTGGGCGGTTCCCGGAGGGGTTCGATCGCCCCTTTCTGAAGAGGGTCGTCGGTGGATTATCGATCGACTGCCCGAATCGCGCCAAACCGCAGAAACGGCTTTGGGATTGTTTAAAAATCTGATCGATCGAGACCTGAAAGGCGAAGTCGATGTTTTCGGAAAATTCGATTCCCTCTTTATGAGTCTCGTGGCTCCCAATGGCAATTGGGAACACTACGGCGGACACATCCGATTTGTCGATAGCCAAGGAAACATCGTCGCCGACGGTTTGCGAGAAGAGGATTATCACGACTACATCGGTGAAGCGGTTGAAAACTGGTCTTATTTGAAATTCCCCTATTACAAACCGATGGGGTATCTCGACGGAATGTATCGCGTCGGGCCGTTGGCGCGGTTGAACGTGTGCGATCGAATGGGAACGCCGGATGCCGATCGAGAATTACAGGAATTCCGAGATCGAGCAGGCGGACGTTGTGCCACCTCTTCCTTTATGTACCACTACGCGCGACTGATCGAAATTTTGGCTTCGATCGAGCGCATCGAACAGTACATGGACGATCCCGATCTGCTCTCCCCTCGCTGTCGTGCCAAAGCTGAAATTAACGCACTCGAAGGGGTGGGCGTTAGTGAAGCCCCTCGCGGAACCCTCTTCCATCACTACCAGGTTGATGAAAACGGCTTAATTCAAAAAGTCAACCTCATCATCGCGACCGGACAAAACAACCTGGCGATGAATCAAACCGTCAAGCAAATCGCCCAACATTACATCCATAGCAACGAAATTCCCGAAGGAATGCTCAACCGTGTCGAAGCGGGAATCCGCAACTTCGATCCTTGCTTGAGTTGTTCGACGCACGCCGTCGGACAAATGCCCCTTCACGTTCAGTTGATCGCACCGGATAAAACGGTGGTTGATGAAGTGTACCGCGAGTAGGAGATGAGGTGATGGGGAGATGAGGTGATGAGGAGGTGGAGAGAAATCGTCAATCGCCCGATCTCCCCAATTGTCGATCGTCAATTGCCCAATCTCCCCAATCGTCAATCGTCAATCGGTTCAATCGCAATATGTCTAAAGAAAACCTCTACCTCTGCATGGGGTCGGCCTGCCACCAACTCGGTGTTTATGAAGTTTTGCCGAAGTTACAAGCGCTAATTCAGGAATACGATCTTGAAGACACCATTGAATTAAAGGGATCTTTTTGTCTGGAAACCTGTAGTTTTGGAATCGTTATGAAGTTTCAAGACCAACACTTCATCAACATTAACGCGCAAAATATTGAAGATAAATTCCTTCAGGAAATACTGCCCGTAATCCAGAAAAAAGACCTCGAAAAACAAGCTCAGTCTTAGGCTGTTATAAAAACAATTCTCAAAGCGTTATAAATTGTGAATCGAATGTTAGAACAGACCCGAAATCATATTTGGCAGCTACTTTGGGAATACGATCCAAGTGGCTTAATTGCTGTTAACTCTAATCTGAATATTGAGCTTGTCAATCCTGCATTTTGCAAAATGTTTGGCGTTGATGAAAAAGAAATTGTTGGAAAGCCAGCTTCCAACATTCTAGGAGAAGTCAATCGATTTAAAAAAGTATCAGAAACCCAAAAAGCCATTCGAGGATTAGAGCGCGAGTATCCAACCCGTAAACTCTACGTTAAGGAAGTTATTTTTCCAATTCCAGATGAAGATATTATCGCTTGTATTATGGTCGATATTTCCCATGAATACGAACGCAAAAAAGAAATGCAAAATTTAAGAGCGGAGACCGTTTTGAAAGTTCGAGAAGTTGTAGATAACCAAATGAAAGTCGCACAAGAAATCGCAGGGCTACTCGGAGAAACTACCGCAGAGACAAAAGTGAGTTTACTTAAAATTATCGAAGCCGTCGAGCAAGAAATGGTATAAAGCTATTTCTTGAAGATCCCTATAATCGCAAGCAAAAATCAAGCACAAGAAATATCGAACGTCATCCATTAACGATTAGCAACTTCAAGAGATGACCACAGCCATACCGTCAACTGCTCCAGCCAAACAAGCGGACAATTTTTTTGATATTTGTCACCTCAGCTTAAATAAACAAGGGGAAGAACTCTGTGGTGACAAAGTTAAATTTATCAAAACCGAAACAAAAAGCACGATTGTATTATCTGACGGTTTGGGAAGTGGCGTTAAAGCCAACATTTTGGCAACGCTAACCAGCGAAATTCTCATTACCATGTTAAAAGCGGACGTTCCACTTGAGTCGGCGATCGAAACAGTCATTGGAACGCTGCCCATTTGTCAGGTTCGTAAAATTGCCTACGCAACATTTACTATCGTTCAAATCGATCAGATTGCCAATCGATTCAAAATCATCAACTTTGACAATCCACCGGTTTTTTACTTCAAAAAAGGGCGGATTATCAAGCTCGAAGAACGTACCGAGCGAGTCTTAGACCGAAAAATCAAAGTATCAGAAGGAACGCTCGATCGAGGCGATTTTCTCGGTGCGATTAGCGACGGCGTTCTCTATGCGGGACTCGGCGATACCATGAACTTCGGGTGGGGCTGGGACAATATCTCTAAATATATGGAGAACTTGTTCGTTCACCAAGCTCCAACAGCCCGCAGCATTCTCCAATCTGTCCTTGACGAAACCCGTTCCTTATATCGCGATCGAATTGGTGACGATGCGTCTTTAGTCGGCGTTTACGTTCGCCGTCGCAATCCGTTAATGATTTTTACCGGGCCACCCCTCGATCCCGCTCAAGACGAAGTCTATGCCGAACGTTTATTGAGTTTTTCGGGTCGAAGAGCCATTTGTGGTGGCACCACGGGAAACATCGTTGCCAGCTATATGGGTGAAACCATCGAAATGGACATTGCGACGATGCGAAAAGAGTTACCACCGATCGGACAGCTCAGCGAGATCGACTTAGTGACTGAGGGGATTTTGACAATTTCCAAGGCGAGCGAGATTTTGAGAAAATGCAACTGTGACATCGATCGACTGCCCTTCGATCGAAATGGAGCTGTTCTCCTCGCTCGCGAGATCCTCGAAGCCGATTCCATTTTCTTTCTCGTGGGTCAACAAATCAACGAGTTTTATCAAAATCCCCTGCTTCCTAAAAATATTTCGATTCGCCGCAACTTAGTCGAAGAACTGGTTCAACTGTTGCGTTCCCATCAAAAAGAAGTCGAACTCGAATATTGTTAATCCGCCAATTGAATTTTTATACAGAATTCCCTTCCAAAAGGGTGTTTTTGCTCGTTCGTCTGAAACCCCGTAGAGTCCTTGCATGCAAGGACTCTACGGAGGCCATTTAATCAGGAGATTTGAGACGGGGATTCCGTATTAAACCTCTTCGCGAACGTCAAAGTAGAGCGCTGCGTACTTCACGATCTCGGCGACGTGGGGTTTGAGTTCCGGTAGATACGTGTCGATCGTCTGGCGTACCGCATCGGAGAACCGCGCGAAATCGTCCGTTTTGTCCTTCACAAACGGTTCCAAACGCTCGATGAGTTGGTAGTTACTATCGACGTTTGAGGCTTTCATCGCTTTCTCCATCGGCGGAGCCGTATCGTCCACAAATTCCGGTAGCAGGCGACTGACAAACGTAACGCGGTGGAACACCCGCCAGCAGGGGGGTTTCTTCTCCGTTTGACGCGCTTGGCGCATCGCCGCCGCGTTGGGGTGGCTGCTTTGTTCGAGCCAAATCGGATCGACCACCTTACCAAACAAATCCTCGAAGTTATTCGACGAACCTTCCAAGTAGAAGCTCATAAAGCGGTAAGCATCCACTTTACCGGGGACGTTAATCGGGTTGCCGTCGTCGTCGTACACCCGCGTGAGAGTGGCATCGTACTGTTGCAAATCTCCCGGCGTATCCACGGAAACCTCAATACTGAAAGACTGTTCCGACTCTTTGGTCTTCGTCTTCGTCAGATTCAGGCTTCCCCCTACCGAGGCATCCATTTCCATGTTGACCCCGACGCTGAACACCTCCACGTCAACACCGACGTTCATTCCCACGCTGCCGCTGAAACTGTAGGAACCGCTGGTGCTTTCCTGCTTCACGTCCGTCAGTTCGGTGCTTTCAGAGAAAAAGCCGCCGTCCGCCGTCCAAACGTAGGTATTGACGAGGTTGCGTTTGGCGAATTGGTCGGGAACCGTTCGATCGGATGTTAGCGCCCCGATTAAGCCCCCAAAGGTCGCACCCGCTGCCGCGCCGATCGCACCGCCATTTTGAGCCATCAGATTCGCGCCAGCCTTCGCGCCCTCTACGCCCAGCGGTGAAGCGTTGAAGTTCTCATAGTAACTCGTAAGTTCTTGCTCCTCCCGTTGGATGCGCCGCTTGATGGCGTAGGCTTCCTTGGGTTTGAAGTAGCTGTACTCGCCGTAACCGGTGGCGTTGGCATAATCCGGATCGCAGACTTTGCCCGTTTCGGTGTAACCCACCGCCCCGTCGAGGGTTCCTTGTTTGGTGTAACGGGGGTTGATGGGGAACGGAATGATATTCCAATCCTTGGGAATGTCCGGGTTCGGTTGGAAGCGGAACGACACCAGGGCGTTGTTGTGCTTCAAACGCAGGGCAAAGACATCAGCGGTTTCCGACTGCACTAGGGCAAATCCCATGTTCACGGGTAGGAAACGGCGACCCAATGACGGGTTGAGGAGATGTTTGGGATCTTCCCAGTTCCCGCCGAGGGCGACGGTGGTGTTTTTGGTGGTATTGCGACCGGAACCCACGGTACTGTCGGAAGCCCAACTGTTGCTGGACTCGAAGTTGGCGTTGATTCCGGCGCTGATGTCGATGTCGGTGAGTTCCTTGGCCACCCCGAAGCCCAACGGTGCGGCAATGAGCAGGTCATTGGAACCGAAGCCAGCGGTGGCGGACATTCCGAAAGCCGTGTTGAAACTGCCTTCCTGGGAGGCGGAGAAGGAATAGCTGACGTTGTCGGCTTCGATGACTTCCAAGGTGCTGACGTTGTTGTAGTCCCCGATCGCAGGATCGACCGGCCCGGCGGTAATATTTTCGCTGGGAACTGGCGGCGCACCTTCAACGTAGCCGATAATCTGCGGCGCGAACTGCACTTGACCGATCCATTCAGTAACCAGGTTGCCCACTTTGAAGCCGGTAATCAGATGCCACTGGCCGTTTTCAATGTAGCCATAGCAGCGTTTGAGAACTCCGGTCATGTTTCCGGCGTCGTCGGTTTGGGTGTCGCCGTATTCTTGGATGGCGGGGCGACTGTGCAGGAAGCCGTTGAATTGGGTTTCGATTCCGGCTAAGGCCGATCGAACTTGGGCGGTGTCGTCGCCGATGGGGGCAGTGGAGAGGACAGAAGTAGGTTGGTTGTGACCTTGGGCGATGGCGAGGTGGTTGCTAAACAGGGAGTAGTCTAAGACGCGATACTCTTCGTCGCTGTCAAAGGTGTAGTTAGCGATGAGATCTTCTTTTTCGCCTTTGAGACGGGTGAAGAGGTTGTCTTGTAACTGCTCTTGGGTGCGGGCGACTTTCCAAATTCGCACTTCCTCCATGACTCCGTCGAAACCGTTTTTCACGCCGTTCTCGCGGTAAGCGCCCATGGTGAACTGGCGATCGCCCCAGGAAATCGGATCGATCGATTCGATTTCGACGACACTGCCGTTGCGGTAGAGGTGGAAGGTGGAACCGTTGGGGTCGGGGTTTTTCACCCAGGTAATGCCTCCGGTGCGTTGACCGTGGCTTTGTCCCTTGCTGTCGTAGGCGACGTTCCCTTCGTTTTCTTCGAGTTGCCACCAAGAAACGAGTCCGGTTTCGCTGCCTTTGAGAC
This sequence comes from Geitlerinema sp. BBD 1991-9, assembly GCA_001657325.1. Classification (GTDB taxonomy): domain Bacteria; phylum Cyanobacteriota; class Cyanobacteriia; order Cyanobacteriales; family Geitlerinemataceae; genus Geitlerinema. Next base: position 27,576 of record LWRO01000031.1, read on the forward strand.
GGTTGCCGAGTTCGGACTTGTTCAGGGCTTTGTTCCAAATCCGCACTTCGCTGAGGATACCTTTGAAGGGCATGGTGTCGCCGCTGGAAACGGCGCGACCGATTTCAAGGGCTTCGTTATTGTTCCCCGTGTCGGCATCGGCGTATTTGAAACTTCCCGCGTCGGCGTTGTCGATGTAGAAGCTAATTTCATCCCACTGGTTGACTTCCACGGATTCGACGATTTCGACAGTCTCGCCGTGGATGACTTGGGTGCTTTTCTTCTCCTCTTTGTCGGTTCCCTGTTTGCGAGTGACGGCGATTTTATGGAAGCGTCCGGCGGTGAGGGAGCGGGTAGAGGTGAAGTTGCGACTTTGGCCTTGACGGGTTTCAAAGGCAAAGACGAGGCGGCCGCTGGTGTTGATGTAGAGGGCGTAAGGAACGCTTCGATCGCTGCCGTTGCCGAGATGTCCTTTGGCCAGTAAGCCCCGAGGCTGGTTGAAGTCTGCGAGTTGGCAAAAGGCTTCGAGGGTCAAGTCTTGTGCGATGTCGAGGGCGGCATCGTTGCCACAGTCGAGATGGCTGTTGGTGCCGTCGAATTCCAGGGCGTAGGACTGTTTAAAGACGGCAGCCAGGTGATACCAGTCTTGGCTGGTCACAGCATTTTTTTCTTTGACGAACTGATTGCCGACACCTGCCACGATCGAATAAGCCGTGACCATTTGGGAGTCGCTCGGTTGGGGATTTCCGCGTAATTGACCGTTGTGGGCGTGGGACGAGTAGTCTTTTGCGAAGCGGTCTTCAAAATGCCAGTAGCTGAAGAGGTTGTCTTCGCGACCGTGGAGGCGACGCTTCATGTTGTCACGAATTTCTTCGGGCGATCGAGCAGTCGTCCAAATGCGAACCTCGTCCATCTTGCCGCTGAACGTAGCATTGTCAGACCAGTTGCTTTTACCCAAGTAGTTACGGCTACGAGAAATCTCTTTGGGTAATTGGGTTTGACCTTCACCTATCTTTTGAGCGTTTTTGTAGATGACAATCTGACCGTCAGGTGAAATCGTGACAGCCAAGTGCATCCACTGACCGGTTTTCAGAACATTTTTAAGATGAACCCGACCGACACTCTTACCGCCGTTGTAAATTACGAACAGCAAATCGCGGCTCGTGCTGTGATTGGCAAGAGCGATATTGTCAGAAGCGGTTCCGTTGCCAAAGTCGAAGATCCGTGAATAGTAATTCAGTCGATCGTAATGCACCCAGGCTTCAAAGGTCAGACCGTTACTCGAGGGCAAGGTAAACGACGGAAGCTCGACGTAATCGCCATCGCCGTCGAACGCCAACGCTGACGGAACGCTCTTCGAGGTAATCCCGAGCAAGTACTGCGATCGATCGCTGTGGTGGTGGATAATCCGTCCCGGCTGTTTCCAGGTTTTCGGTTGAATCCAGGCTTCCAAACTCAAATCGCCCGTCGCGTCGAGTTTGTCGAGTTGTTGGTGGGACAATTCCAACAGGGTATCGGTACCGTCGAACTCCAACGCACTACCGGGAGAGTCGGCCACCCACTGACAAGTCGGCGTTGCTCCGGTGCTGCTGGCGCTGCCGTTTTGAACTTTGCCCGTGGCGCTACCTGCTCCCGTAACTACTTGTAGGGGTAGTGGCCAGTAAGTAGTGACGAAAGACTAAATTTGTAGACACTCATTATAATGATGTAGGAAATTCAAAATTGCTCCGATATAATTTTCGACTTTTTTAGAAAAGGATAAAGTTTTACGAATGAGTCGAGAAATGCGTTGGCGAAGAGTATTATTGAATCGTTCAATATGAGATGTTTCCCCAGTTTCTTTGTTGACTTGCTTGAGTCTTTTTGAAGGAGATACTTTTTGGGAAGCCTTCCAAAGATCGGTATAAGAAACAGCACACTGTCGATAAACAGGAGGTAAAGAATTCTAAAGTTCCCGGGCCATCTCTCGACTGCGATCTCCGACAGCAAAACCCACAACTTCTCGGGTATCTCGATCGATAGCCAGCCAGATCCAAATCTTATTGTCTTTGTTTTATACGAAAGACCATAGCTCACCACATTCTAAGGTTAATTTACCCTTATTTTTTGATGTAATATCAAATCCGCTTCTCAAATCACCGAATAAAATTGCCCCCGTAGAGTTCTTGTATGCAAGGACTCTACGAGGTTTCAGGCGAACGAACAAAAATCCCCTTTCGGAATCGGATTTCGTATAACCTTTAATCGGCAAGGGATATGCTGATTTTTGTGATTGACGTAATCTTGCAGCCAACTCCGAGAAACTTTCGTCACACGAGCAATTCCAGCCAAGGGTATTTTTTCTAAAAGCAATCGACCGATGAGTGCTTTAATTTCATCTAAAATATATTTTTTAGTGAGAAATTCAACAAATTGGCGGCCACAGTCTTTACCTTTAAACTTAGGTTTTTTGTGATGAGTGCTGCCATTTTTAACGATGTGTTCTGAGCCACAGCTTGAACAAGTAGGTCTAGAATCAAAGGTTGACATCGTTTATCTAAAAGATGAGAAATTGAATTCTAAGACTTTATCACAATTGCGGTGTTTTTAGTGTTTTTTGTTCGTTTTATGGCATTTTAATAATTTGTGATAGATCGTTGAAATCTGTGAATTTGCCTTCGATAATTGCAGTTTCACAGTCGCTTTCTCTGTAGAATGAATTGGGTGTCACTACTTCTTGGCCACTACCGTTTTGTTAAACTATCGGTAACATTTTAGGTTAGAATTGCTTTCCTCATAAGTCTTCTAGGTAAGATTCCTTGATTCTCTCAAACCATTACTCCCTCTAACTTACACTTTCCGTACTATCCTCTCAGCCCGTACAACGTTGTTTGAAATAAGCCATGAAATTCCTGGAGCAAACTGCAAATCGATTGGTTTGTGAATGTTATCCAACCCTATCTCGAATAGCATCTATTTTTTTGGCAGTATTCGGAATTTCCACACTCTCAATACCGACTACAAGTTCAGATGAAAGAACTGTTTCGATCGTTCTTGTTATTGCCATATTTCTCGTCAGTATTTTTACGTTATTGCCTAACAAAAAATGTAAATGGATTTTCGATAAAGAACGCTCGAAATTTACAGTAGAACGAAAGATTTTTTTTAAGAAAGAAGCGATCGAACAAAGACTTCAAGATATTCAAAAGCTAAAAATAGTATCTGCACCTCAACATGAAGATGATTTGTTCGATAATCGTTTTGGGCTTGAGATACGAATGAAGGATGGAACACGCTTTAATTTATGTTCGGATCGATCGTTGTCAGAATTTGTTGCTCGAGAAGCGCTATACAAAATCTCTCGTTTTCTCAATCTTGATGCCTAAAACTATCCCACTGACCCGTCACAAAAAACGATGTGGGAAATATGTATAAATATGGTGTTTTTGGTTGTCCAAAATCAAAAAACGACGATCGAAATGCTTGTTTGACCGTGTTTTTATAGGATCGGGCGAGTTCGCACTCACCCGATTTATGATTCCTACTTCGGCACCACGAAATTCACCAACCGTTTCGGAACGACGATGACTTTCTTAATCTCCTTATCGCCAACGTGACGTTGTACGGGTTCCGACTCTCGCGCTAACTGCTCCAACGTCGCTTTATCCGCCTCCGCCGGAACCTGAATGTTGCCGCGAACCTTCCCGTTTACCTGAATTACCAACGTAATTTCATCAACAACTAAGGCGCTTTCATCCACTTTCGGCCAAACTTGCTGATGAATCGAGTCGTCGTGTCTCAACAGATGCCACAATTCCTCGGCGATATGCGGCGCAAACGGTGCCAGCAACTTCAGCAATGTCTCGATCCCCTCCGCATACACGGGAGAATCCGTGCATTTCGCATCGTTGAGGGCGTTACTGAGTTTCATCAACTCCGAAACTGCCGTGTTGAACTGATATTCGCCTTGCAAATCGTCGCTGACTTCCTGAATTGCCGTATGAATAGCACGACGCAAATCCTTCTCGGGTTTCGAGAGATTCCCATTGTTTGAGGCTTTTACTTCAGCGCAATTTTCCGCGAAATCCGTCACTAAACGCCAAACGCGGTTGAGGAAACGATACTGTCCTTCAACGTCTGCGTCGTTCCATTCTAGATCCTTCTCGGGTGGCGCTTTGAACAGGATAAACATCCGCGCCGTATCGGCACCGTATTTCTCCAAAACCTGCAACGGATCGACACCGTTGAGTTTCGATTTAGACATTTTCTCGTAAAACACGTCCAACGGTTCCCCCGTTTCGGGATCGATGGGATTTTCCAAATCGGCAATTTGCGCGGTGGGAATATATTTATCCGTTTTGGGGTTTTTATAGGTTATTCCCTGAACCATGCCTTGAGTGAGTAGCCGTTGGAACGGTTCGACAAAATTGAGATTGAGTCGATCGCTCAAAAACTTGGTGAAGAACCGCGAATACAACAAGTGCAAAATCGCGTGTTCGATACCGCCGACATACTGATCGATCGGCATCCAATCGTTGATTTTCGCCAAGTCAAACGCTGCGTTCTCGTTTTTCGCGTCGGGATAGCGCAGGAAATACCACGAGGAATCGATGAACGTGTCCATCGTGTCGGTTTCCCGCTTCGCAGGAGTCCCGCAACTCGGACAAGGAACGTTTATCCACTCGTCCAACTGCGCTAAAGGAGACGGCCCGCGTCCGCTAAACTCCACGTTTTCAGGAAGTTGTACTGGAAGCTGGTCGTCAGGAACGGGAACCGCTCCACACTGGGGACAGTGAACGATGGGAATCGGTGCGCCCCAGTAGCGTTGACGGGAAATCAGCCAGTCTCTCAGGCGGTATTGAATGCGGGCTTTTCCGAATCCTTGCTGTTCGGCGTAGTCGATGATGGCTTGTTTTCCGGCTTCCGAGGGCGTTCCGTCGAACTGGGCGGAATTCACCATGACTCCCGGTTCCGTGTAGGCTTCCGTGAGTTCCGCATCGGGATTTTCTGCGTTTTCGGGAACGATAACGGTTTGGATGGGTAAGCCGTTTTCGCGGGCGAACTTGAAATCGCGGCTATCGTGGGCGGGAACCCCCATGACGGCACCCGTTCCATATTCGTAGAGGACGTAATCGGCGATGAGGATGGGGATTTCTTCGCCCGTGAAGGGGTTGGTAGCGGTTCCGCCGGTGGGAATGCCGCGTTTGGGTTTGTCTTCAGCGGTTCGATCGATCTCGCTTTCTTCACCCACTTCTCGGATAAACGCTTCGACGGCTTCGCGTCGATCGTCGGTGGTGACTTGCAACGTCAAAGGATGTTCGGGGGCGAGTACCACGTAAGTTACACCGTACACCGTATCCGGGCGCGTGGTGAACACGCCGATTTTCTCGTCCCGTCCGACGATGGGAAATTCCAAATACGCCCCGGTAGATTTGCCAATCCAGTTGGCTTGCATGGTTTTGACGCGATCGGGCCAACCGGAGAGGTCGTCTAAGTCCGCCAACAATCGATCGGCGTAGTCGGTGATTTTGAGGAACCACTGTTTGAGAAGTTTTCGTTCGACTTTGGCCCCGCTGCGCCAGGAACGCCCTTCGCTATCGACTTGTTCGTTAGCGAGAACGGTTTGGTCGATGGGGTCCCAGTTGACGGCGGATTCTTTTTGATACGCCAATCCGGCATCGAAAAATTGCAGGAAAATCCACTGCGTCCATTTGTAGTAGTCGGGGGCGCAAGTGGTGACTTCTCGTTCCCAGTCGAAGGAGATGCCCAAACTTTGCAGTTGCTGGCGCATTCGATCGATATTTTGATACGTCCATTTTGCCGGTTGGACACCTCGATCGATGGCGGCGTTTTCCGCCGGGAGTCCGAACGCATCCCATCCCATGGGGTTGAGAACGCGATATCCTTGCATCCGCTTCAGTCGCGCGATTACGTCAGTGATGGTGTAGACGCGCACGTGTCCCATGTGCAGGTTCCCAGAGGGATAGGGAAACATGGACAGGGCGTAGAATTTCGGCTGGTCGTTACTGTCTGGGGTGCGATCGAGTTCCTGTTGCGCCCAGGTTTGCTGCCACTTAGTTTCGATGGATGCGGGCGTATATCGAGACTCCACGGGGACTACTCCTGCTCGGCGTTCTGTCTGATGTGCATCGTTTATTTTGGCACATTCTAGTCCGAATGCTTGGTTTGAGAGATGGAGCAGAGAGGAGATGGAGAGATGAGGAGGTTAGAATTTTAGGAAGTTGCAAGGAAAGGTTTTGGTAAAGACGGTCGTTCAAAGCGGGTTTTGACGAACTAACCCTTTTAAAAAAACGATTTTTGTGTTTTTTTATACCAAATTTCAGCTTGTCAAGACTTGCTTTTTTTCGCTATCTCTGGCAGGATTTCGCTAGGATAGAAGAGTAAGCGTCAGATATATGTAGTGAACTCAATAACCGAGGCATTCAAGCGATGCGTACTTCTATTGAGCTGAAAGATCCATGGTTTTTTCTGTAATGGCTCTCCCCATGCCTGCGACAGGACGCTGCCAGGGGACGATCAGTTTTGCTTCCACGCTTTATTTATGTCCGATTTTAGATTTACTACTTGCCGAAATTCCACCGTCTATTCAACCGGAAATTCGGCTTGGTCTTCAGGAAGCTTTGGTTAATGCCGCCAAACACGGCAACCAACTCGACCCCGGTAAGACGATCGCCGTCCGATTTTCCATCTCGAAGGAGATGTATTGGTGGACGATATCCGATCAAGGTACACAAACTTTTCATCCCTGTTGCTGCCAAAGTGCCGACAGCGACACGCTCCCCGACGAAACCTCTGAGTGCGGTCGGGGATTGTTCATTTTGAGTCAGATTTTCGATCGAGTGGAGTGGAACCCCCAAGAGCGCCAATTGCGCCTCGGAAAGTTGGTTCCACGATGGCGCAAAAGTTAATCGTTCTGCTCTCTAGTCGATTTTGGCGTGCCGTGTTGCGGACAGGGCGGAGCCGAAATCGATCGATCGAGCCAGCCAACGGCATACTGCAACCGGGGTAACGCCTCTTCCGGGCAATCCTTGAGCAGAAAGACGAGAGCGGCGGCGAGTTGTTCCCGAGCGCGAACGGAACGGTTCGACTTCAAGCGATGCCAATCCCGTTCGGAAACGGCTAATCGTTCCGCGAGGGCTTGTGCTAACTCGAGGGTGTCGAACTCTTGTAGCCGAGCGAGGTTGGGATTCACGGGTTGGGGGGTGGGAAAGGTCGATTGAGTCACGGCGATCGAAGGGCGAAACATCAGGAACGAACAGCATCGATCGAACAGCTCGATCGAGCTAACGTGATAAGAATTATCCTAGTGCGATCGCCGATTTCCGTCAGCCAGAAACCCATGACTTCGCCCCCCAACCCGTCTGAAGAGAACGCCAATGCCGAATTCGAGGACGTCGATCGATCCTTAGCGGATCTCGAACAGTCTCTCGAGGCGCTAAAAACTCGCCACGCCCAGATTCGGCGAGATCGCAGACGACACCGCGAACTCAAAGCAGAACTCCAACGCCTCGCCGCCCAACTCGAAGACGTCGAATTGCGCCTCGAAAGTCAACTCGTGTCCTGGCGGGACTTGCGCGAACCCTTTTGGCAAGCCGTGCGCTTCCTCGGATTGGGGGTTGTTGTAGGCTGGATCTTGAAATCCTGTGCTGGATAGGCAGCTTATCGATCGTATCCCACCTATGGAACAACGAAGAATTCTCGACATTTTGCGTCACGGCGTTCCCGACGAAGCCGTTTTCGTGCGCGGTTGGGTTCGCACCAAGCGAGAACTCAAACAGTTCGCCTTTCTCGAAGTCAACGACGGTTCTGCCCTGGCTAACTTGCAAGTCGTTCTCAATCCCGATTTACCCGAGTACGAGACGCTCCTCAAACGTCTCAACACGGGGGCTTCGGTGGAAGTCCAAGGTTCGCTCGTCGAGTCTCCGGCGAAAGGCCAGCGTATCGAACTCAAAGCCGAGGAAGTCGAGGTTTGTGGCGAAGTCGATAGCGAAACGTATCCGCTGCAAAAGAAACGACATTCCTTTGAATTTTTGCGTTCGATCGCCCACCTGCGCGGACGGACGAACACCCTCGGAGCCGTGTTTCGCGTTCGCAACGCCGCCGCGACTGCAATTCACCAATTTTTCCAAGAGCGGGGCTTTCTCTGGATTCACACGCCAATTTTGACCGCCAGCGACTGTGAAGGGGCGGGGGAACTGTTCGCCGTGACGGCGTTCGATCTCGCCAACGTTCCCAAAAACGAATCGCAACAAGTCGATTACACGCAAGACTTCTTCGGAAAACCGACGTATCTAACCGTCAGCGGTCAACTCGAAGCCGAAGTCGCCGCGATGGCCTTGAGTAACGTGTATACCTTCGGGCCGACGTTTCGGGCGGAAAATTCCAACACCTCCCGCCACCTAGCCGAATTTTGGATGATCGAACCCGAGATGGCCTTTTGCGATCTCCGGGGCGATATGGATTTAGCCGAAGCCTTTTTGAAACATATTTTCACGTCGCTGTTGGAAGCTTGTCCCGAAGACCTGGAGTTTTTCAATCGATTTATCGATAAGTCCGTTTTAGCACGAGCGGATAACATCGTTAGCAGCCCGTTCGAGCGCATATCTTATACTGAGGCGATCGATCTCCTGCAAAACGCCGATCGAACCTTTGAATTTCCCGTTGAATGGGGCGTAGATTTACAATCCGAACACGAACGCTATCTCGCCGAAGATCTCTTTAAAAAACCTGTCATCGTCTACAATTATCCCCGCGATATTAAAGCATTTTATATGCGCCTTAACGACGATCGAAAAACAGTTGCAGCGATGGACGTTCTCGTACCTCAAATTGGCGAAATTGTCGGCGGATCGCAGCGTGAAGAACGTTTAGAAATACTCCAACAGCGAATTCGAGAAAGTGAATTAAACGAAGAAGATTACTGGTGGTATCTCGATTTACGACGTTACGGCAGCGTCCCCCATGCAGGCTTCGGACTTGGGTTCGAGCGCCTCGTTCAATTTGCAACGGGCATGGGAAATATCCGAGACGTGATTCCCTTTCCCCGGGCACCACTCAGTATCGAATTTTAAGGAATCGTCCCCCCCAAATCTAAAACTTCCAGAACTTGGGTAAATCTGCCGTTGCTCGAAGTGAAAAAACTACGATAAACTAACGGCGGATACGCAGTCGGTTTTCGTGTTCGGAAACCGATCGAGCAACGCTTCCCTACTCGATCGCACGCGCCGGGTCTAACGAGGGTCGATTCATCGAACACACCCTCAAATCGAGTCGAAACCGGACGACCGCTTTCCACCCCCAGTTGGAATGGCCAACCGTTGCCCGAGCGTCCGTGCGCGTTTCGTCTCGATCGGAACCCTTAGAGCGTTTGGGGGAGCGACGTCCCCATCAGTCCCGAACGACAACCATGACTGGCAACTCCCCTCCCAATACGGGTAACGACAGCGCGACGCGCACCGTTGCTCACCCGCGCAAAGCTATCAAGCATCTCGTTGCCAAACAAGCCTCTGGGTGCGTCACTGTCAACGATCCTGAAGACCGGACGGTGCACTGGCAAATTTTCTTGCGCGGGGGACAGCTCACCTATGCGACGAGCGTCGGCCGCAAAAGCGAGCGGTTACAATGTCTCATCCGCAGCATCCAACCCACTCTCGCCAAACTCGAATTTTCCGACGATTCTAACGAATACGCTGAGATCTGTCAGTGGTGGCATGGCAACGGCTTACCCATGTCCAAGCTGCGACAACTGCTGATGCGGCTGAGCTTAGAAGCGATGGTTCACGTCCTTGCGATGACTAAAGCACCCATCGAATTCGAGAAAGGGTCGAAAGTCGATCCGATTCTGATCGAGACCCCTCTCAGCGAAATTCCGGCTCCCCTGTGGCAGATGGCACTTCAGTGGCAGCAGTGGCGCTCGAGCGTTCCTTCGCCGTTCACGCGCCTCTACCTCGCGGACGATCGAGAAGCCGACTTTATCGCTTTGTCCCAACAGTACCCGTTTCCCGTCAAATCCGACCGCGATCGCGATCGGATCGCCCAAGCCACGGCCCAAGTCTTACGGAAACAACTATCGCTTTACCGAATTTCGACTTTACTCAAAACCTCCGTGCAGGCCATCGTCGCCTGGATTCAGCCGTTTTTATCGAGCGAAACCGTCATCGCCATCGGCGAGAGCCTATCCGACAGTAGCGAGTCGTCCCTCGCCATCCCAGACGATCCCCCCGAATCGCGTCCCATCGTCGCTTGTATCGACGACAGCAAAACCGTTCAGAAACAGGTGCGCGGTATTCTCGAAATGTCGGGGTACGAAGTTCTCGGTATCACTGAACCCGCTCAAGCACTGACGGCTTTAGTGAGACAGAAACCCGCCGTGATTCTCATGGATGTCAATATGCCTGACATCGACGGTTACGAACTGTGTAGTATGCTGCGTCAATCGCGCCAGTTAAGGGATATTCCCATTATCATGCTGACGGGTCGTGACGGTATTCTCGATCGAATCCGCGCCAAAACCCTCGGGGTGAACTACTACTTGACCAAGCCGTTCCATCCAGAACATCTCGTCGAGTCGATCGGCAAAGTCTTACAAAACATCCCCATTGATGCTTGAACCGACAGGATTACCACTCTTCTCCCATGGAGCGAGACTACTTTAAAATTCGGGTATCGAGATCGGTGCGCGTCGCCCTTCCTCTAAGCTATATCGATGCGGCGTTACAGATCGATCGACAACTCGTGTGTCCGATTCCCGGCGTTCCTCCCGGGTTACTCGGTGTCATCAACCGTCGTGGGACGCTGACGTGGTTGTTGGATTTAAGTCACTTTCTCGAACTCGGCTCGGTCAACACCCTGCCCGGTCAAGACCTCAAAGCGATTTCGATCGCCCGTACCCCCTTGGGCGGTGACGGAGCGAAAGTCGATCGCACCGACCGCCGCCATACGGTGGCCTGTGTTGTCAGCGACCTGGAAGGGGTCTTTTCCCCCAGACGCGGCACCGCGATCTCGCAAAAGCTCAAACCGCGTTTGCAGCCTCTATTGACTCAGATTGTCTACGACGGCAACACGGGAATCGCCGTTCTCGATCCCGAAGCGCTCCTACGGGCCTTGCAGGACGAAACTCGACCTGTCGTTTCTACCTAAACTGCCGGAGATTCCACGATGACTCAACCGCCCCCCGATTCCGAGCGAGATACTCCCTTGATGACCGCCGATGCGTCCACAGCCGGTGCGGCCGGTGAGTCTGAAAACCTCCTCGAATTGCTACTGACGGCCAACCGCCTCGAGCAGACGGGCGAGATCGAGCGCGCGCGCGAACTCTACAAAGATATCGTCGCCCGCGACGATTCCGGCGTTTGGGGTCAGAGTGCGAGTCAAGCCCTAGCGGCCTTGCCCCTCGAAGGTTCCGTCGACAGCACGGCCTTGGGCAAAGCTCAGAGCAGCACCCACGAGATACCGGTCTCGTCGAGTTCCGTTGAGATTGCCCAACCCGAACGCCCCCCGAGTTCCCCGAAACACCTTACGTCCGGAAGTCTCGGCGCAAAGTTGAAACTGCTCGCGATCGGGGCGGCCATCGTTCCCGTCGCACTCAGTACCGCTGCTGCCGTCTGGCTGGCACCGAAAACACTCCCCCCTCAAGGTGATGTATCGCGGTCTGTCGATCGAGAGATGCTCCTCGATCGACAGACCGCCCTCATTCTGCTCTTCGGTGGAACGAGCGCTCTCCTCGCGCTCGGGATCGCCCTGCCCCTCAGCCACCGTCTCGGACAACAAATTCGCTCCCTAGCATATTTTGTTAAAAACGTCAACCTCGATCGTCCGCTAAACCCCCTCGATATTCCCAAGCGTGCAGACGAAGTCGGCGTTTTGGCCGAACAATTGAGCGAATTGGTCGATCGAGTCGTCACCCAAACCGAGCGCCTCGATCGTATCGAACAACAGCGAGAGCGAGAACAGCAACAGAGCCAGTACGAAAAAGAACGGTTGCAGCAACAGGCCCTCGACCTGCTCGAACGGCTCGAAGCGGCCCGAGCGGGAAACTTAACGGTCGAAGCCCCCCTCAGCGCAGGTGAAGTTGGCGCGATTGCCGATGCGTTCAACGCCACGATTCGATCCCTACGAGACTTCGTCGCCCAAACAGCTCTCGTCACCGCCGCCGTGACCGATCGAACCCACGATAGTGAAGCGGCCGTGCGCCAACTCTCCGAAGCCGCTCGCCACCAGTCCGAAGATCTCAAAACGGCCCTCGCGACCGTTCGCAACATTGCCGAGGCGATCGAGGGGATTTCCCACTCAACCCGAGACGCCGCCGAACTCGCGCGTCAAGCGACCGAGGCCGCCCAACTCGGCGATAGCGACATGGATCGCACCGTCACCAGTATGGAGCGCCTGCGAACCAACGTGGCCAACACCGCCAAAAAAGCCAAGCGTCTCGCCGAATCCGCTCAAGAAGTCTCCCAAATCCTCTCCGTCGTATCCGGCATTTCTGAAAAAGCCAACCTCCTCGCCTTCAACGCCTCGATCGAAGCCGCCCGAGCTGGCGAACGGGGAGAAGGGTTCCGACAAGTGGCCGAAGACGTGCGAGGACTCGCCGTCCAAATCGGCGAAGCCGCCCGAGACATCGAGCGACTGGTCAACAGCATCCAAGCCGAAACCGCTGAAGTCCTCGACGTTCTCGAATCCGGAACAACTGAAGTCGTGGGTAGTACCCGCTCCATCAGTCAAACCCAGCAAACCTTGCGTCAGTTGACCGACCTGAGTCAGGCCATCGATCGTTCCTTACAAGCCGTCGCCAGCGACAGCGCCGAGCGAGCGTTGGCCTCCCAAAACGTCAACCGCGTGATGGATGATGTCAACCATGTCGCCCTCACCAACGCCGAGGAAGCCCAACGAGTCGTCAGCGTTCTCCAAGGACTGCTCGACGAAGTTGAGGCACTCAAATCCTCTATGGCAAAATTCCAGGTTGAATCAACTCGTACAAATCCCTGACCTCCAATCGATCGAGAGCCATGAAACACGTATTCGTCGTAGAAGACGGCCACGCCGAACAAAAAATGATCGAAGCTCTGCTCAAACAGGCGGGTTTCCAAGTCACGACTTCCAGCAGTGTGGACGAAGCTTGGGACAAACTCCAAACCATTCCACCACCGGATTTGTTCGTTCTCGACATCGTCATGCCGGGAAAAAGCGGCTTAGAACTCTGTCGGACGATTCGCGAAGACGACAACCTTAAAGAAGTTCCGATCGTTTTCTGTAGCTCCAAAAGCGAAGAATTCGATCGATTCTGGGCGTTACGTCAAGGCGCACAAGCCTACCTCGTTAAACCCTACGCCCCCAAAGAACTGCTCGATACCGTTTACCAACACGTCAAATAACAGCGAACAGCGAACAGTGAACAGCGAACAGTAGGGGCAGTTGTCAGTTCTCTGTTTCTCCCCCTCTCCACTTCTCCCCCTCTCCACTTCTCCCCCTCTTTGACCATGTCGGACAACCCTTCTACCGCCAACGGCAGTGCTGTCACTCAAACCAGCTCGCTCGACGACGCTTTGCTCGAACAATTTCTCGAAGCGAACCGTCTCGAACAGTCAGGACAGCACGATCTCGCCCGAGAACGCTACGAAGCTATCGCGGCGGAAGACGCCGAAGGATTCTACGGTACCAGCGCCCGCCGCGCCCTAGAAAATCTCAGCCGGCACGGAGCTTCCGGAACGAACCGGCCGCTGACCGCCAAGCATCCCACAACGGCTGTCCCCGACGAACTCGACGATCGAGGGAGCCGTTGGGATTTCAAAATCTTAGAGTCCACCACGCAATGGTTGCGCCGACGTTGGGAAAACCTCAGCTTTACAAACAAACTGACCGTCTTACTGGTGAGCGGTTCGGTCGTTCCCGTTGCGCTGACGACACTGTTTCTCGTGTCCCGAACCCAAGAGCGCGTTCAAGAAGAGTTCCTGTCCCAGCTCTCCTCAGACGTAGCTGCGTGGCGGAACGACTACGTCATCTGGACAGAAGACGACAGTGTGACGGAAGCCGAAAACCTTTCCCAACTGGTGCAAATTCGCGGTATCGACCTCAGCAACGCCCGACAGATCGACCGCGAACGCGCCTATCTCGATGCCCTCGTGACCGAAGCACTCGCAGCGGGAGACCGCAACCGTGCAGATACGACGAAGAGTTTTCGCATTCTCACTGACGCACAGGGGCGCACGGTCGCTCAGGGGATCAAAATTCACACCTCAGCGCTCGACGAGTCGACTTATCCGCCCGTTCCCGATCCCAACCGTACCATTACGTCCGCCGAATTCCAGCGCGTCCAATCTCAACCGGGAATATCTCTCGACGACCTCGACATCGTCCAAACGGTATTAAGGCAGGGGCAACCCCAGCGCGGCATCGAAATCGTTCCAGCCGAGATTTTAGAGCGGTTGGGACTCGGGAAACAAGCCGAGATTCCCGTGCGCGATCCGATTTCCGACAATCCAGAACTCGCACCGCAATTCGCCCGATCTTACGACCTCGACGACTACAAGGCGGGATTGGCAACAGTCGTGGTTTATCCCGTCAAATTCGGCGATCGCGTGGTGGGAACGGCTGTCGTTGGCGTACTGCACAACCGCCACCACGCTCTGCTCGATGAATTCCAACAGCTTTTCGGGGCCAACGCGATTTCCGTCTACGCTTACGATTGGCGCGTCAACACGAACGTCGATGCTGGGGACGACACCCGCGCCATCGGAACGCTTGCCCCCGGCCGAGTGTCCGAAGCCATTTTAAGTGAGGGTCAAGAGAGTTTTCCCCTCGTCGAAGAGATCGATGGCAAAAACTACTTGACCGTTTACAAGCCCTTATACAACCACCGGCGACGACTCGACGAGAACACCTCGCCGATCGGGATGGTTTCCGTTGCCAAGCCTCAGACGGAACTCGAGCAACTGGTGCGGGCGCAGCAATTGCTCGGTTTTGCTGTGGGGGGCGGTGCCGCCTTGGTCGTCAGTGCCGTCGCAATTTTAGTCGCCAAGACGTTCGCTCGATCGCTCGAAGATCTTGCAGCCTTCGCACAACGAGTGGGAAAAGGCGATCGAGGGGTACGACTCGAAGCCACGGAACGGGCGGATGAAATCGGGATTCTGTCCCTCGAGTTGAATCAGATGGCAGCCAGCATCGAAGCCAATATCGATGCCGTGAAACGTCAGGAGGAACAGCGCCGCCGAGAAGCACAACAGCAACGCCGCGAGAAAGAACATCTCCAACGAGGGGTGATGAACCTGCTGCTCGAAATCGAAGGCGCGCAACGGGGGGACTTGACCGTCAATGCAGCGGTGACGGAAGGGTCTGTGGGATCGATCGCTGACGCTTTCAACACGACGATTCGCAGCTTGCGGGAACTCGTGTTACAAGTGCAAACCGTTGCTAACCAAGTGAACGAACTCGCGACGGGAAGCGCTCCGGTGGTTCAATCGCTGTCACGAGATGCCGTCGTCCAGGCCAGCGAGATCGATCGAACCCTCACGACGGTCGAACAAATCGGCGAGTCCATCCGCACGGTCGACCAATCGGCACAACAAGCCGCCGCCATCGCCCAACAGGGGGCGAAAGCTGCGCGCGAGGGGGAAGAGATCGTCGATTTGACGGTGACGAGTATCAAAAACATCAGCAGCGCCGTAGCGGAAACGGCGAGTAAGGTCGATCGACTGACCGAATCGCTCAAACAAATTTTGCAAATTCTGACGATCGTGTCGGGGATTGCGGAACGGACGAACCTGTTGGCGTACAACGCGAGTATTGAGGCCTCGCGGGCGGGCGAAAACGGTCAAGGTTTCCGGGTGGTGGCAGAAGAGGTGCGCCGTCTCGCCGGTCGTGCGACGGAAGCGACGCGAAGTATCGAGCAGATCGTCGAAGTCATTCAACAAGATACGACAGAGGTGCAGCAGGCCATGGAAATCGGCAAGTCCGAAGTGGCCGAGGGGACGGAGTTGGTGGCACAAACCAAACAAACCCTGAAAGGTTTGGCAGAACTCAGTCAAACGATCGATCGATACGTTCGATCGATTTCTCAAAACACCACCACCCAAACGGAAGCCTCCAAACAAGTCAACCAAATGATGGAACAGGTGGTGACGAAAACGCGCGACACTTCCACACTCACCCAAGACGTCACGCACTCCCTCGAAGAACTCGTCGCCGCCGCCGCCACGCTGAAAGACTCGGTTGCCCAGTTCCGAGTGTAAAGAGATGGGGAGATCAGGAGGTGAGGAGGTGAGGGAACGCCTAAAAAATCCTCAATCGTCAATTGTCAATCGCCAAGTCCTATGAGTTACTCTATCGATCCCGCCGTTCTCGAATCGATCGCCCAGGAAGCCCGCCAATGTTTTTTAGAAGAAGACGCTCCCGGTTATCTGGAGGCGCTTCAACAAGGGCTGCAACAGATCGCAGATGGCGCGTCTCCCGATTACCGAACGCTCATGCGAGCGGCACACTCGGTGAAAGGTGGGGCAGGGGTCGCACAGATGCCGGGATTGAGTACTCTCGCCCACAAACTCGAAGACCTGCTCGAAGCTTGGAACGAAGAGCGCATCGCCGACGTGGATTCCGCCCTCGTTCTGATGCAACAAGGACTCGAAGTCCTGACGGATTTACTCGAAGCCGCTCGTTCCCAAGGGATCGACCTCGAACCCGATCCCAACTTATTGCGGGTACTCGACGACTTTTTAGGGACGCTCAATGCTCCCACTTCAGAAGTCGCCACACTCCCTTCTGAAAGTCTGTCTCCTGCCAAGAAACGCCTGATTCGTACAGCGTTAGAGTCCGATCTCGAAACCTGCTTGACGACCCTAAGCGATCGACTCCCAACGCAGTCAGAGTCGTTGCAAGACACGACGCTCCCCGATCGAATGGCCACCTTCCTCGACGAATGCTTGCTGATCGGAGAGGCTTACAGCTTGCCTTGGATCGTGCAGACGGTTGAAGAAACATCTCAACGTATCGAGGCAGAATCTCCATCCTCCAAAAAGCTCGTGACCCTAGCGAGACAAACGATCGAAGCTTTGCGCCGTCAGCGAGAAGTCTATTTGAAAGAACTCGATAGCGCGACTGAGGCTTCGAGCGTGAGTTCAGCCGAATCGCACTCGCCGAGTATCGGCGACGACCGAACGCCAACCGAGCTTCAGAACGGACGGAGAGACGAACGAGGAGATCCCGTCCCCACCCCCTCGAAAAATCACCCGTTAACCTCATCTGTCACCCATCAGCAATTACGAATTCCTTTAGAGCGGATCGATCGAATGAGTAGTTTGGTGGGGGAGTTGATCGTGTCTCACGAACGCTTGACCCTGCAACAACGCCAACTCCGACAAGCCAGTCAAAACCTGCGCCGCATCGTCGAACAAGTGAAACCCGTGCGCGACGACGTGCAGACGCTTTACGATCGAATGTCAACAGTCGAGCGAAAGACCGAGGACGAGGCCATCCACACCGAAGAATTCGATGCGTTGGAAATGGATCGCTACACGGCACTACACAGTAGCTTGCAAACTTTTGAAGAACTGATCGCACAGGTTCAAGAAACCCGTATCGACATCGATATCGTCAATCGCGAACTCGCTCAAGACCTCGGACTCGTGCGTCGCGACCTCGATCGACTCTACAACGAAGTAACCACCTCCCGTCTCGTCCCGTTCCAAGCGTTTGCCCAGCGCTTCGTCCCCCAACTCCAGCGTATTACGCAACGGTGTGGCAAAAAAACGACGCTAGATATTGAGGGAGAAAACGTCCTCGTCGATAAAGTGCTGTTGGAACAGTTACAAACACCGCTCACTCACATTCTCAACAACGCCCTCGACCACGGCATCGAAAAGCCAGAAGATCGCCGCGCCCTCGATAAACCCGAAACGGCTCGCATTACCCTACACGCACAAACTGAAGGAAGCGAAGTCGCGATCTCGATTGCCGATGACGGACGGGGCATCGATTTAGAGTCGGTGTATCGCAAAGCCATCGATCGTGGCTTGTGTCCGGCGCACGTCGCGATGAGCCAACTTCCCCGCGAAACACTCCTCAACTTCATCTTCCAGCCTGGTTTTTCCACCGCCGAGCAGGTCAGCGACATTTCGGGACGGGGGGTTGGCATGGACATCGTGCGAACGCAAGTCCAGCAACTGCGCGGGAACGTCGAAGTCGATACAGTGACGGGAAAAGGAACGACGTTCTCAATTCGCTTACCGCTAAGTCTGAGCTTGTTACCCGTGTTGCTGTGTCAAGTCGGTCAGCAAGTGGTTGCGATTCCCAGCGATACCATCCTCGACGTATTGCCCTACGATGACGTGGTCGGCATGAGTTCGGCGTTCGGTGCGAGTCCCGCTGACGAAACCGCCATGACTTGGCGCGGTCAGGTTTTGCCGCTGTACTTGTTATGGGGAATGTTACCCTACAACACCCGCGTCGCCGTTTCGACAACCCCTCGCGTCGTTCTCATTTTAAAAGGTGCCTCCGCTCCGATGGCCGTAGCGGTCGATGGAATTGCAGACGAGCGTCAATTGGTGCTAAAACCGTTTGATGATATGGTTCCCGTTCCACCTTACGTGGCTGGATGCGTCATTTTGGGAACGGGGGAAGCCGTCCCGGCAATTCTACCTCGGTTCCTCAAGCCGGTCTCTCAACAAAAGGCGGCCTCCGCTCCCCCAACGCGGATCGTAACGGCTCGGACGATTTTAGTGGCAGAAGACTCCACCGGGGCGCGTCGATCGCTCGAACGCATCCTCACGAGTTCCGGGTTTGTCGTCATTCCCTGTCGCGACGGTCAAGAAGCGTGGAGAAAGCTCGAACAGCGTCAGGGATCGGTGGATTTAGTGGTGACGGATATCGAAATGCCACTTCTCAATGGGTTCGATTTACTCAGTCGTATTCGATCGCATTCGAGATGGTACGGTCTCCCCACTGTCGTGCTAACCTCGCGCACGGGCGATCGACACCGCCAAAAAGCGAAAAGCCTCGGCGCCAATGCCTATCTCGGTAAACCGGTTACACCCACAGAGTTACTCTCAAGTATCGACAATCTTTTAAAAGCGCCAAGCCTGTAAAGAGGTGAGAAGGTAAGATGATGAGGAGGTGAGGAGAATTCAATACGTTTTTGAATCGTCAATCGTCAATTGAACTCATTGTAAATGGATTGATGCAAGAATTTGAAATCGGTCAAAAAGTCCGTCTTACAACTCGTCCGCCCTATTTAAAAACTGCCGATTCGATGCCGATGCTACGGCCGCCCACGTTAGTCTCGGTCGGAGAAGAAGGTACGATCGTCGGTCGCAATCCCGGTGGAACTTGGAGCGTGCGTTTTAAAAACGGTGCCTATCTTCTCGACGCTCAGTATCTCGATTTACTGTGATCGAGCATTCAATTTACAATTGACGATTTTTCAAGTATCGCTCGATCGTCTCCTCATCTGGGTGCATCTCACTTTTGCGATCGGAACCCACCCCTCATCTTGTCAAGGGTGACTGGTGACTGGTGACTGGTGACTGTTGACTGGTGACTGGTGACTGTACGAGCCTCATAATTTCCTCATAACTTGCTTTAAAGCAGCTTCAGCAGCACGTTTTTCAGCTTCTTGTTTGCGTCGTCCTTTACCCATGCCGTAAACTTCTCCATTGGCCAATACCTGGGCTGTAAATTCTCGATCGTGAGGGGGGCCAGATTCTTCGATTATTTTATACCTTGGGGGTGTGGCAAATTGTTTTAACGCCCATTCCTGGAAGCGATTTTTGGGATCTGCAAGGCGATCTCGGGTGAAGGATTTGTGAGGTTGAGACGTTTGATTGACACGAGTAGATCGTAGCTCTTTCGAGTTAATGTGACTTAACTCAGGATGACTTAAGACAGTTGCCGACTCTAATAGAGGTTCGACGAACTGACGGACAGCTTCAATCCCCGAATCGAGAAAATAGGCTCCTACCAAGGCTTCAAACGTATCGCTTAAGAGAGAATCGTTGTTTCGTCCGCCGTCTTTTTCCGCACCTTGACCGAGTTTCATGTATCGATCGAGTTCGAGACACCGCGCAAACTTTGCCAGTTGTGGCTCGTCTACGAGTTTCGATCGAAGTCGCGTCAACTCTCCTTCAGTAAACTCAGGTTTGAGTTTATAAATAAAGGATGCACTAATAAAATTTAAAACAGAATCTCCTAAAAATTCTAAACGTTCGTTGTACTCAGACGCTTCAGGATGCTCGTTTGCATAAGAACGGTGAATAAACGCTCGATCGAGCAGTTTTTTATCTTTAAATAAAGGTATCTTAAAAGTCATCACAACCTCAAATCTCTCTCATGAGGACTTACGATTTCCCAAGTCTTTTCTCCTCGTCCTCTTCTCATCCCCTCATCCCGGCTCGATCTCAATCCACACCCGTAATCGGATCGGTACTCGGATCGGGCAACGGCTTTTGTACGGAGACGTCGGGCGACCAATCCGAATTCGTGCGAGCTTTAGCAGACCGATGATAGCGACGCTCTTGTAACTGCGTCAACTCCTTTTGATAGACGGCAAAAATTGCCGCCAAACTTGCCGCGAGTGCGCCCCAACTTTCATCTGAAAAACGACTCGTCATCCCTTGCAACATTTCCTGTTGCTCGTGTTTTTGAACGTAACGCTTCAGACGCGCACCATCTCTTGATAAAGCAGCTTGATAGAGTTCGCCATCACACCACCATAAGCCCGGTTGATTTAACAACCACGTCAGTAAATATCCTTCAGGATACTGTTCCCGCACCCAGGCGGCGAGATGTTGGAGTTCGTTCATCCTCGGTTTCAACGTGCGTGTTGTTCGATTGTGTTTCATCGTAACCCTGGCAGGGTTGCAGACGTGTTAGTAATAACACGATTTCGTCGATCGAGCGTCGTTGTTCGGCGGTCGATCGATCGGAGTTGTTGACAATAATACTAAATACTAACGTGCCGTAACGGGGGTGTTCCAGATAACCCGATAAAGCGGAAACCCCAGTCAGCGTTCCCGTTTTCGCCTGTACTCGATAGGGACTACCGGACAGTCGCGATTGTAGGGTTCCCGATTCACTGGCGACGGGAAGCGAGTTGCGATAAAGTCGGGCGTGCGGAGATCGAGCCATTCCTTGTAACGTCTGCACCAAAGATTCGGGACTAACCCAGTTCAACCGCGACAATCCCGAACCGTCGTTGAGAGCGAAACTTGCCGGATCGACTCCCAACTCTCGCAGGGCTTCTTCCACCACGAATACACCTCGTCGCGCGGCGGATGTACCGTCATCTGCTCGTGTTGTTCCCAACCAACGCAACAAGACTTCTGCATATAAGTTATCGCTGACGCGGTTGGTTCGATCGACCAATTCTCCCACCGTCGGCGACAGCAACACGGCAATTTCAGCACCCTTAACGGGTATAGACTCCGTCACGGCGATACTTTCCCCGATCGAGATACCTTCAGTCGTTAACGCTTGTTGCAACTGCTGTAAAAACTGTTCAGTTGGATTCACCACTGCCACCGAGACGGGTTCGGGAGGCGAACCTTCAATGAGTTGTCCCGAGACGCGAACGGTCGAACTGTGTAAGTCGCGTCCAACGGAGAGCCATTCGGGAGCGTTTTCTGCCACGGTAACCGATCGATTTTCGACGTTCCAGCGTCCGCGATCGATCGATCGTTCCCACTCCACGCGCAAGGGTTGTCCCAAACCTTGGGGGTGAAGGATAAACGGAATTTCGTTTCGATCGAGGATGGCACTGTTGACGGGGGCCCCGTATCCCGCTTGCACGTCCTCCCAATCCCAATTGGGGTTAATCGCCTCGTCGCCGAAATAACTATCGTCGAGAACCAATCGATCGACCTGTTGCAATCCCGTCTCAGCAATCAGTCGCACCAATTGTGCTAAGGATTCTCCCGTCAAACTCGGATCGCCGCGTCCGGTCACGTGCAGTCCCGTTTCCGTTCGATAGATCGACGTTCGCACCCGATACTCTGCCCCCAACCGTTGCAACGCGGCCGCTGTGGTGAGAAGCTTGGCATTGGAGGCGGGAATGAAATATTGACGGGCATTTTCACGATAAATTTCCTGTTGGGACAGGGTTTCGATGAAAATCCCCCAACTCGCTCGTTCTGAGTGGTTGTGACGAATTGTTTCGATCTCTCGGGCAAGTTGGCCTTCGCAAATGGGAGCTATTTGTGCGAAGGCAGGGGATTTCCAAATTCCCAAAGTTGCGATGGCGGCGAGCGTGTATTTCGTAATTTGTTTCATTGGCTCGAGTGTCGGGGCAGCACCTTATATCTTTATTCGATCTTAAATCTTTCGATCTATTTCTGAAAAAGCAATTTGAAATGCGATCTTTACTTAAATCGGCTTACCTCGACAATAATCACTATGATTTTTGTTTTTATTCAAGCTTGATTTTCACAGTAATATAAGCAAGTCCATAATAACTCAAGAGCACTTATTAAGAACGATCGGAAGATTTAACGCAATTCTCTTGGAATCCCCCCAAAAAAACTCAAACTCTTATTTTTGTGGATTTGAAGTTGTTTTTGTTTTGATTACACGTCTCTTATATGATATGAATTGTGGACGAATTGCTTTAGAGCGTCCATTTTTTTTAGAAAGACAAATCGAAAGATCGTGAAATAAAAATATTTTTTAAAATCGAGAAAGCTTAAGTCTATTATTCTTTATTAAAAGACTCGATCGAATTGTGTTTTTAGTGAATTAATATTTATTTTTTTTGGGATTTTATAATTTCAAAAAAGAGGCTTGACCGCCAACAAAACGTAAACCAGAAAAAGTTTATAGATTGACTACAGGATGTATTGAAATATCCCTGGCGGTACTGTATTCAGTTGCAATGACCGCTGTCGCAAAGTATCTGAGTACTTCGAGAGGTGAGACAAGCCAGGGATCGATCGAGTTGTACCATGGAAGGATTAGACGATATGTCACACTAGAATATGAATACTTGCCTATCGCATTCACTTCTGCAACTCATTCTTCGATCGGGCGAGATCGAGCCTGAAAACTTGTTATAAGAGTTGCCTCCACATACGTCTATGACGCATCCTCAGTCTTTCTACTCCAATCGCGACGATCGATCGAGCCGAGACGCGAACGACTCACTCACCTTAAGCGAGCGCCAACTTCGCCTCCTGTTTGATACGGTTTGCAATGCTATGGCAATTGTGGATGATGCGGGGCGATGTCTAGAAATCAATCAGTCGGCCTGCAAAGTCTTTGGGCGATCTCAGGCGAGTTTGTTCCAACAGAATTTAACTGCATTAATAAAGCCGAATTTTGCACTCAGCCCCATCGGACAGAGTAACCCCAACCCCCGAACCCAACAGGGTGATTGGCAAATTCTCCAACCCGACGGTTCGCACCGAACAGTCCAATACAAACTAACGACCCACATTTTTCCCCATCGACATCTGATTGCGTTCCGAGATCTACCGAGCTGCAACCTCGAACGGGAACGGGAACATGACGAGCGCTTGCGAGTACAGGCGATCGCGCTCGAAGCTTGCGCCAACAGCATCGTGATTACCGATCGAACGGGGGCGATCGAATGGGTCAACCCTGCCTTCGCTCAACTGACGGGTTACACAACTGAAGAAGCGATCGGGAAAAACCCACGAGATTTAGTCAAATCCGACCGACACGATCGAACCTTTTACCAAAATATGTGGGACACCATTCTCGACGGGCGAGTCTGGCAGGGCGAGATGGAGAACCGACGCAAAGACGGCAGCTTCTACACGGAAGAAATGACGATTACCCCCGTTCGCAACACCAACGGGGAAATTGCCCACTTTATCGCCATCAAACAAAACGTTACCGAGCGCAAACGCCTTCAAGAAAACTTACTCGAAACGAGTGTCAAGTTGCAAGATGTTCTCAAAACCTCTTCAGCCGGTATTATCCGGTTTTGGCTATTTCAAGATCGAACCTATCAATCTGACTACTTTTCTCCTGCCTGCGAACATTTGTTCGGATATTCGACTGACGAGTTAGATCTGCCCCTATGGACTTCACGAGTATTACCAGAAGATTTCAAGCGCGTTATCCGACCCGCCCTCGAACAGGTGCGTGCTGGAAAAACTGAAATCCAACTTGAATATCGGTTTCGCCATCGAAATAACTCGCTGCGGTGGATTTCAGACAGCGTCACAGCTCGTTACCACGAAACCCGAAAAGCCTGGTTGGTGACTGTCGTGGCAACCGATATCACCGATCGAAAACGAGCTGAAGACGCATTCCAACAAAGTGCGCGGCTATTCCAAACCGCTTTTTCCGAGGCTCCCATCGGGATGGCGTTGGTGGGATTAGACCAACGATTCCAACAAGTTAATGCAGCCTTATGTCAGATTCTCGGATATTCCGAGGAAGACCTTTTACAAAAAACCGTCTCCGAAATCACCCATCCCCTCGATCGAGAGCGAGAAAACACCTACAAACAAGAGAGTATCGCAGGAGATCGACTGAATTTCCAGATGGAAAAACGGTATCTTCACGCCGACGGTCATATCGTTTGGGGCAACTTAAGCGTATCGCTCGTGCGCGACGGGGACGGAAACCCCCTCTATTACATCGGTCAATTAGAAGACATCACCGATCGCAAGCAATCCGAGATAATTTTGCGCGACAGCGAGGTGAGATATCGAACGCTGGTGGAAAATATTCCCGGTGTCGTCTATCGGTGTTGCTGCGATGCCGAGTGGACGATTGTCTTCATCAGCGAGGCCATCGAAAATATTGCCGGCTATCCGGCATCGGATTTCCTCGAAAACCGCGTCCGGTCTTTTCAAAGCATCATTCATCCTGACGACGAATCAGCCGTCCGAGCGGCAGCTCTCGACGCGATCGAGCGGCGTGAAGACTACGTTTTAGAATATCGGCTGATCGGAGCAGACGGTCGCGAACGCTGGATTTACGAGAAAGGTCAGGGTTTTTGGGACGACGCCGATCGATTGCTCTATTTAGATGGCGTATTATTCGACATCGACGATCGAAAACAAGCTGAATTTGCCTTACAGGAATCCGAACAGCGTTTTCGTGTGATTTTAGAAACGATCTCCCTGGTGGGAGTCATGCTCGATCGAGACGGCAAGATCCTTCTCTGTAACGATTTTCTACTGCAACTTACGGGTTGGCAGCGAGAGGAGGTTGTACACCGCGATTGGTTTGACATCTTTGTACCGCCCGAGATCTGTGACGATCTCCGAGAGCAAGTCTTTAGCGTCACGATTGCATCCGGCCAGTTCCCCACACACTATGAAAACGATATCGTCACGCGCACGGGAGAACGCCGCTCGATTTTGTGGAACAATACCGTCTTGTTCGATCGAGACGGCAACGTCATCAGTGTAGCCAGTATTGGCGAAGATATTACCGATCGAAAACGTGCCGAACGAGAACTTCAAGAACGCTACCGTATCGAACAGGTTCTCGAACTGTGTTCTCGGGAACTGCTACGGGGCGATGATGGGGCGATGACAGAAGTTTTAAAACACTTACTCGTTGCGACTCAGGTCGATCGCGTTTATGTATTTGAAAACGTCTACGACACAGAAGAAAGACTGTGTGCGAGATCGATCGAAGAGGTCGTCGCGTCAGATCTCAAATCCCCACGCGAGAATTTCCAGTATTTCGTTTACGAGGACGGGTTCGATCGATGGATGCAATGCTTAGAACGGGGAGAGACGATCGGTGGTTTAGTCGCAACGCTCCCTCCCTCAGAACGAGACGTTCTCGAAGCTCAAAACATTGCTTCAATTTTAGTGTTGCCCCTAACCGTGAAGGGACAGTGGTATGGATTCATCGGCTTCAATTCCCGATTACCGCGAGACTGGACGGCGGCTGACGTGAAATTGTTGCGTCTTGGCGTTGCGAAAATCGGTAATTACATCGATCGAAAACAAGCCGAAGCAGCATTGCACGAAAGCGAACGCAAACTCCGGCAAATCACGAATGCCGTTCCGGGTGCCGTCTATCAATACCAGATCGATGCCCGTGGTGAGGAGCGCTTCGTTTTCATGAGCGAGGGCATCCGATATCTCATTGGGGTCTCACCGAAACAGATAATGGAAGATCCTAAATTGATGTGGAAGGCGGTGGTGGCGGAAGATGTCGATCGAATCCGTGCGTCTACGGATCGTTCTAGCGCAACCTTAGAAAAATGGAGTCTCGAGTTTCGAGTTCGCACGCCGAGCGGACAGATTAAATGGATTTTAGGGGAATCGCTCCCCCACCGTCGTAAAGAGGGCGGAATTCGTTGGGACGGTCTGTTGACCGATATCAGCGATCGAAAACGGGTGGAAGAAAATTTACGTCGCTTCGAGGGCATCGTGGCAGCCACTTCGGACGGCATGGCCTTGCTCGTTCCCAAAGCGTCTCGGAACGAGTCTCGAGACTATGTTTATCAAATCGTGAATCTCGCATATGCTGAGCATTTTGGGCGTTCTCCCGAGGAATTGGTCGGATGTTCTCTCTCGAAAATTTTCAATCCCGAAACTTTAGAATCCACGATCCGCCCCCGACTCGAGCGATGTCTGGCGGGCGAAACGCTTCGATACGAATTGTGGTACGACGACGAGTTTATCGATCCTCAATTCCTCAGTGTGACGTATTCACCCTATCTCGGACCGAACGGGATTGTGTCGGGGATTGTGGTCAGTATTCGCAACTTAACGGATTTAAAACGAATTGAAGAAAACCTGCGAGTCAGCGAAGAACGGTTTCGGGCGCTCTTCGAGCAAGCACAATTCGGCATTGCGTGGGTTGACAGACACGGCCGTTTCGTCCAAGCGAACCAACGTTACTGCGCTTTGTTGGGTTATACCGAAGCCGAACTGCAAAACCTTACTTATGAAGACATTACCCATCCTGAAGATGTCGATCGAAACCGACGTTACGTCGCAGCTGTTTTCCAAGGCGAAGTGCCCGATCGACCCCTTGAAAAACGCTATCTTCGCAAGGACGGCCGCGTACAGTGGGTGAGCCTATCTCCGTCTCCTGTCTACGATGCGGCGGGTAACTTGCGATATTTAGCCGGTATGGTTACGGATATTTCCGATCGTAAAGAAGCTGAAGCCGAGGTAGAAGCGGTGACGCAACGGCTCACCCTCGCAACGACATCAGCCCAAATTGGCATTTGGGATTTCGACCTCACACGAAACCACTTGCTGTGGGACGCCCGGATGTACGAACTCTATCAAGTCGCACCCGCTGAATTTGAGGGGGTTTACGAGGATTGGCAACGTCAGATCGCGCCTGAAGATTCACCGGCTGTCGAACGGCAATTTCAAGCATCAATCTCCGAAAATCGGGAATTTCACGTCGAGTTTCGCATTGTCTGGCCGGACGGCCAACTGCGATTTATCGAAGCTTACGGTATCGTTTTGCGAGATCTCGATGGCACGCCACAGCGCATCATTGGGGTCAATTGGGATATTACCGCTCGCAAAAATGCTGAAGAACGATTGCGACAGAGTGAAACGAAATATCGGATATTAGTCGAGCAAATGCCCGCAGCTGTTTATACAGCTGAACTCGACGAGGTCAGTACGACAGAGTATATCAGCGCTCAAATCGAGCCGATGTTTGGATACTCTCAGCAAGAATGGTTAGACAATCCCGAGCTTTGGTACGAGCAGTTGCATCCCGACGATCGAGCGACTGTGATGGAGGGGGTATTGGCGGCGCAAGCCAACAACGAACCGTTCGTGCAGGAATACCGGATCTTCGACCGACAGGGACAAATGTTGTGGGTTCTCGATCGAGCGATGGTCGTTTACGACGATGACGGACATCCTCTATTCCTACAGGGTATTTTGCTCGACATTACCGCTCGCAAAAATGCTGAAGACTTGGTGAGGCGACAAGCAGAGCGGGAGCGCCTTTTTGGCAATATTACACGCCACATTCGACAAAGTCTCGATTTGGAGCGAATTCTCAACGCGACGGTCGTTGAAGTGCGACATCTGTTGAATGTCGATCGGGTTTCGATTTATCGCTTCCGGAACGATTGGAGCGGTGAAACGATCGTGGAATCGGTTCTCGAACCTTGGGCTTCGGTACTCGGTAGCGTCGGTCGCGTTCCCAGTTCGGCGCAGGCACAACTGGCGGCTTTCCGTCAGGGTGGGATCGATCGAATGGAAAATATCGAGACGGCCGACTTAGATCCGCGTTATGCCCAGTTGCTGAAAAGCTTTCAAGTCCGGGCCTATTTGATGTTACCTATTAATTGCGACGATCGATTGTGGGGATTACTCGTCGTGCATCACTGTCGGTCGTCGCGTCAGTGGGAGTCGTGGGAAGTCGAGTTTTTGCAACAGCTGGCCGACCAAGTCTCGATCGCGATTCAGCAAAGCCAACTTTTAGAACGAACGGCCATCCAAGCTCAGCGGGAAAGACTGCTCAACGAAATCGTAGCGGCGATTCGCAACAGTCTCGATCTCGATCAGATCCTCCAGCAAGCTGTCAATGGGATGTTGCAGGCGTTTCGAGCGAGTCGCAGCATGGTGAGCTTGTGTTCGATCGACGACGAATTTTTTCAATATACGATGGTGGAATCAGCTCCGGGGGTCCCCTTATATCGAGGTCGGGCCATTCCTCTTCGCAATAACCCCCACGCCCAACGCATTCTCTCTCAAGAAGAACCCTTAGCAACTGACGATGTCGAAGCTGAAGCACTCCTGGCTCCCATGCTACCCATTGCGAGACAAGTCGGGATTCGAGCGATGCTCGACGTAGCGATCCGTCATGAAGGGGTGGTTAAAGGGATGCTGTGTCTTCACCAGTGCGATCGCACTCGCCATTGGACGGATGATGAAAAGCTGTTGATCGAGCAAGTGGCCGATCAGTTAGCCATCGCCATCGGACAAGCTGAACTGTACAAACAGGCGCAAACGGAACTGGCAGAGCGAGAGAAAATTGAGGCAAAACTCCGCCACGATGCGTTACACGACACGCTGACCGATCTCGCCAACCGTACTTTGTTAATGGATCGCTTGCATCATGCTTTACAGCGAGTCAAGCGGCAGCAACGTACACATCCGAACCACGTCGAACACTTTGTCGTACTGTTTTTGGATTTAGATCGCTTTAAAGTGATTAACGACAGCCTCGGCCATCAAGCTGGCGATCGACTGTTACAAATGGTAGCAAAACGGTTGCAAAGCTGTATCAGAAGTGTGGATACTGCCGCGCGATTGGGAGGCGATGAATTTGTCATTCTACTTGAAGACGTCAGTGACATTCAATATGCCATCAAGGTGGCGCGTCGCATCCATCAAGTGCTAGAAGACCCCATTTTTTTGGACAATCACGAGATATTTATCAGTGCGAGTATGGGAATCGTCTCTGGAACAGCCGAGTACGATCGACCCGATCGAATTTTGCAAGATGCTGATATCGCGATGTATCGCGCCAAGGATAACAATCGAAAGTACGAACTTTTCAATGCGTCCATGTACGATGCAGCATTGCGACGGATGCAACTGGAAAATGCATTGCGACACGCCATCGAGCGTCAAGAATTTCGCCTGTACTTCCAGCCGATCGTCGATCTCAAAACTCAAAAAATTCGAGGATTTGAGGCTTTAATTCGCTGGCAACATCCGGAACAGGGATTGGTGTCTCCCGGTGATTTTATTCCGATTGCCGAAGATACGGGATCGATCGTTCCTATCGATTTTTGGGTGTTACGGGAAGCTTGTCATCAGTTACAGTCTTGGCAAGAAGCCTTTCCCGACTTGAAAGATTTGTTTGTCGGAGTCAATTTATCGGGTCGTCATTTTTCTCGAAAAAATCTTATCGAACGGATCGATCGAACGTTGCAAGAAACGAATTTAGCTCCAAACTGTTTGAAAATCGAAGTCACTGAAAGTATTTTAATTCAAAATGCCGAGCTTGCAGCCGAAACGTTAAGCCAGCTTAGATCTCGAAATATTCGCGTGTGTCTCGATGATTTTGGAACGGGTTATTCGTCGTTAAGCTATCTTCATCGTTTTCCAATACATACGATTAAGATCGATCGATCTTTTGTCTCGACGATTTCACGCGAGAACTCAGATTTAGGTAATTTCGAGATCGTTAAAGCTATCCTCAATCTCGCTCTCAATTTAAATCTCGAGACAGTTGCGGAAGGTGTTGAAACAGAAGAACAGCTCGATTTCCTGAATCAAAACAACTGTCATTGCGGACAAGGCTATTATTTTGCTCGACCTTTAGATAGTGAGGCGGCGACGACATTCCTCTACTCGCAATCTCGCAGCGTCGATCCGGGTTCTGAAATTTCTGAAAATTGAAAAATGAATGACGGTAGCGCCATGGAGGACACGGATACTTTCGAGTGTTGCTTCAGGAAGACAGTGGGTGAGATGCGGATAGAGATCGAACATCACCCAATTTGACAACGATCGAGCGTCAATCGACAAACTTTTAGCATGAAACCGCGAGAATCCTCCGCTTCTAATCTCCGATTGAAGCGGAGATGAATTGCGGCGGTAAGGTGGCGGGTAGCCGTTCGA
>LWRO01000032.1 GCA_001657325.1 Geitlerinema sp. BBD 1991-9
CCTTGGGAGATCCCGTCGCCACTCAATTAGCGGAGGAGATTTGTCACTGCGTCCACGGAAACCCCATTGATTTTCTCCACGAACTCAACCAACGCATCTACAACACCTGTCAGTACGATGTCCGTCCCGATGGCGAGCCGCGATCGCCGAGTATCACGTGGACGAAACGGGAAGGATCGTGTCGGGATTTTGCGGTGTTGTTTGCAGCAGCTTGTCGGACGGTGGGTTTAGCGGCGAGGTTCGTCAGCGGGTATCAAGAAGGAGACCCCGATACGACGGAACGAGACCTACACGCCTGGGTTGAGGTGTATTTACCGGGTGCGGGATGGCGCGGTTACGACCCGACTCACGGTTTGGCGGTAGCGGACGGACATATTAGCGTCGCGGCGAGTGTTTTGTCCCGGTACGCTGCACCGATCGAAGGAATGGTGGTTCCGATACAGTCGCCATTGGCTGGGGGTGCGCCGCTGTCGTCTCAGATGACGTTTGACATCCAACTCGATCGATCCCGATCTAAATCTCGCCGGACTGCATCCCAATAAACTTCGGGAAATTGCGTGTAATCGAGATTGCAGACGTAGAAAACCTGTTCGATGCGGCTGTAACGATGTAACGACCAATAACGCAGAATTTGCCAAGATGGATGTAAGTCGTCCGCTTCGAGAAAGTCGTGGCTGTTTTGGATGAGTGGTGGAAGATATTCGTCAAACCAAAATGCCATCATGTCGCGGTAATTGGCTGTATCGATGGCAGTTCGATCGAGCATTTGTTGTCGATCGAGTCCAAATCGATCGAGGATTTCTTTGGGGAAATAACAAACGCCGAGATCGGCATCTTCTCGTAAATCTCGCATAATATTGTAGAACTGATCGATACAACCGATTGCACGAGCGCCTGGGAATTGATGAGGCTCGAGAAATGGAAAAAGTTGGAAAAAATTTCCAGCTAAAGCATCGAGCATTCGATCGAAGTCTTGAAGGGTTTCGATCGTTAAATTGGGTTGGTGATACGTATCGATCGCGTCGAGATAGTTTTCCCAAGTTTGAATCCGCAGCTCGTCTCGTTGTGGTTGAAACCAACGATGCCAAATCGAGTGCAAAACGGACGCTTCCAGACCGTCTGATGCGACGATATTGCGAGTGCGCAAATCCTGCCAACATCGATAAAATGTTTGAAAACGCGATCCCCCATCAAGTAAATCGTTTTCCGCCAGCCGATCGACACAGCGAATCCACTGCACGCAATCGAGCCAAGGCTGTCTCGTATTGAGTTCGAGCCTCATTATCCAAGCAGCATTATCTTCGTCTTTGAGGCTATCGTCAGAAAACGCCTGATAGTCGGACGAACCGATAAATTCAGCGATGTTTGCGGGAAGTGGGCGAAAAAATGCCTCGATTTGGTTGAATGTCTGCACCCCGATCGTCCTAAATCTTCTTTTGAGAAATTGCTCTGTGGAAGGGTACATTTCAATTTCGTAGAATGACCCCTCCGCCTTCGGTACCTCCCCTTAGCCAGGAGAGGATGGGTGGGGTTCCGATTGCAAAAGCGAGATGCACCCCTGTGGGAAAGCTATTTTTTTTGCACGCCAAACTTAAGCGACAACCTCGGAACGACTGACGCGAAGGTTTGAATTCACGCTTCATTAAATCAGAGAATTTCTCGGTGGGGATGACGGTTGTGACTCCCGATCGCTGACACTCCCCATCGCGATTTAAACGGTTTTATTTAGTCTTTAGATTTTGGACGATTTGGAGACTGTGGATTTTGAGATTGCCATCGATCGATCTCGTCTTTCGCAACCGCATACGCAGCCGTATTGGGAGGAACGAGACGAGCCGTTTCAACAGCAAGCGCCTGTTGACCGCTTGCTGCGCGCGCCCGGGCTAAGTTCAAAATTTCCCAACTCCAAGCGTCAATTTGTTGTCGGGCTTCGTTATAGAGCGATCGATCGGGGGGAATGTGTTGGAGTGTCTCGATCGCGCGCCAGTACGAAGAGGCTTGTTGCGGTTCGATCGACGATCGAGCATCTTGCATTAATTGGAGATCGAAGGCTCGAGATTCGTCGAGATCGGTTTCTGCGGCAACGGTTTCGCGTTCGGGAAGGTCTCGATCGTCAGAGCCTTGAAAGTCCAGAGACGACAGAACCCCCACCATCAGAAAAACCGCGATCGCGCCTAACGCCCCAAATAGTTGCAATACTGGGGAACTCGCGCGAGAGGGCGAGGGTTCGATCGAGACCGAAGACAGTTTGCGATCGGGAAAAAGCGACATCGATCTCGTTTCGTCGTCGGTGACGAACACGGGAGTTTGGGGCGGTTGCCAGTACTGTTCGCCCAACTGGGGCAATCGTTCGCCGAGATAGGCTTCGAGTTGCGCGAGGGTTTGACAGTCGCGATCCTGTAGCGCCTCGAGGAGCGCGTAGGTAAACAGTCCGTGGCGTAAGTATCGAGTTTCGCGGGAATGTTGGTCGCTTTGGCAGGATAGTAGGACTGTAATTCCAGCTTTACGGGCGAGTTCGGCAATTCCCGAACTGATGTTTTGTCCGGTATGGGGAGCCGTGGGGCGATTGATGTCGAGAAAGACGAAGATTCGATCGAGGGAGAGGGTTTGCAATCGATCGAACAAGCGATCGACGGCCATTCCGGTTTCGGTGACAGTGTCGGGATGACTGTCTGCCAACAGCAAGTAATCTCGTCCGGCGTGGTTGACGGCGTAGCCGCTGAACAGAACCCACAAGACATCGCTCGGTTGATAGGGGATCGAACACAGGCGCTCGAGTGTCGTTTTGAAATGCTCGATCGTCGGCCAGTCCAAAGATCGATCGCTCAAAATCAAACACTGCTCTGTCGGAACGCCCACATTCTCAACGAGATAGTCCCGAAACGCGCCAGCATCTTCCGCCGCATACCGTAGCGGTTGCAAGTGTTGGTACGCATCGATTCCCACGGCTAGAGCAACGAGTTCGCTCATTGTTTCGATCGCAACACGACTTTTGATTCAGCGTATTACTTAAGCGTAAAGTGGAACGAGTAAAGATACCAAAAAACTTAAGGGAGGGGTCAACTCCGCTCCTATATTCTCAGACCACCGCGAAGAATTTCTCAGCTGAACCGGGGAACGAGAGACACCCCACTCAAGAAAATAACGATCGAATTACACAGAAACCGTTGGCGTGTCAGTTTCCATAATTTCCGTAACTGACTCGAACCCGCGCAGAATCTCGAGATGGAAATCCCGTCGAATAGCTGCACTGAGATAGCGCACTTGCAGCGTTTGCCACTGTTGCCACGCTTCGTAACGAGTCTGTTCGAGTAATTCAGCAAAAGCAGGGGTTTCCTGCGCGAGATCGCAGTGGAAAACTTCACTGAGAAATTCGCCCATGATACAACTATCTTGGATGTTCCCGAGAACTTCCTGGAGTTGTTTCATATCTGCGAGATAGGCTTGATAGGTCGGCCCGTAGAGATCGACAAACAGCGTCATCAAATAGCGAACGCGCTTGGCTTGTTTGCGAAGTTCGTGCAAACTATCGCCTTCCGTAGCGATAATCGTTTCGATATCTCCTCCCGTCAGATGCGGTCGATTGCCATTTTCCCAGTTTGCCGGCGCACCCACCCACCATCCCGATTCGAGCAACAGATCGCTGATACTCGGAAGTAAAATATCGGGAAGGACTTCGACAACCGGCATTTTAGCGTAAGCTTTGTAGGTCGGTCGATCGAGCCACTGTTTGACCGATTTCTTGAACTTTTTATAATCTTTCGAGTTCAGAAGTTCGCGGACTTCCTGAAGAGCAGTCTCTCTTTTGTCAGCCAAGGTAGCGAGGGCGGGTTCGATTTTGCGACGCTCTTTTTTCGGTAAATTCGGTCTGTATCGATCGAGAAGCGCTTCCTGCATGACGTCAATATCGCGCAGCTTACCCAACGTGCGGGCAATTTTACCGATTTGCCGATCTCGAGCGGGTTTGGGGAGATCGATCGCCGCCGCAAATCCTGTCGAATCCGTCCGCAAACGCCTCATTCCCACTCGCATTTGGTGTAACGATTCCGGATCTCGGTCTTTCAGAACGTCTTCCTCGTATTTCAGAGTTCGTTTGACGTGTTTTTCGATGGCTTGGTACGCGCGATTGCCTAAAGTTTGGGTTGGGATTTGCACAGTCATCAGTAGATATCACCTCCAAGAAATTGAGGAGTTTCTATCTCTCCGAATAAACTTTTGCATCTCGATCTTGACAGATCTATTCGTAATTTAACCTTTGCTTAATAATTTGTTAACCTTTAGATTTCGATCTGGATATTGATTCGGACTTTGAAACGATGGTCTTGGCTAGATGTCCGACGAGTACGAGTCGCAAAACGAGCACAATTCGCGGCTTGACACATCGATCGAATTCCCGTAACCCTGAAGAGGATAGAATTTGAGGGGAAGCGGCAATGAAGGCAATTCTATTCGATTTAGACGGAACGCTGGTGAATACTGACGTGCATCACTTCGTTCTATGGCAAGCTGTATTACAGGAGTTAGGGATAACAATCGATCGAGCCTTTTACGACGAACGCATCAGCGGTCGCCAAAACGAGTTAATCGTGCGCGACGTATTCGCAAACTTACCCTTTGAAGAAGGGATGAAAATCGCAGCCCTCAAGGAAAAGCGGTTTCGAGAAGGAAACGTCGCCATGGAACGCTTAGGAGGACTCGATCGCTTGTTGTCGTGGATACGAGATCGATCGTTGATAACCGCCGTCGTCACGAACGCACCTCGAGAAAACGCTGATTTCATGTTAAGTGCGTTAAACCTAACCGATGTTTTCGAGACTTCGATCGCCATTGAAGACGTTCCCCAAGGGAAACCCGATCCTGCCCCCTATCAACTGGCGTTGCAACAATTATCTCTATCGCCAGAAGACGCAATCGTATTTGAGGATACTGTTTCGGGAACGCTCAGTGCAGTTGGTGCGGGATTAGTAACGATTGGTATGGAAACCACACACGATCCTCAAAAGCTTCTCGAAGCAGGCGCAGCGTTTACCATCTCAGATTTTACCGATGCAAAATTGTGGGATTGGCTCGATCGAAGCGCTGAGATAATCGCATCGACAACCCCTGTTTTCTAAGCAAAAGAATTCGCAAGAATAGAGCTTTCAAAACAGATTATCTGCCATATCAAAACTTCAATCCAAAAATCAAATCAGCTCGTATCCCATATCGATCCAATAGTGCCAATCCTCAATACACTGGCGGCGCTTCTCGTTTTCATCTTCCTCTAAACATTCAATATCTGAAAGAGGCACCGAAAATCCATCTGCCAAATCGCCGTCGCCATACCGAATTTCAACATACATATCCCCCATACACTCTTCTTCATCAGGCATTCCGATTACATCGACCTGTTCCCATTTTTGAGGGTTCTCTCGAGTTTCTTGAGTCACCCACCGTGCCGAAAATGGGAAATGGAGTCCATCCTTAAGGTAGTAGTACCAACCCAGGGCTTGTTCTTCTTCCGTATAAGCATCAACGAGGATTTCGTCTTCAATGCGATTTTCCCGTTCGTTTTGTCGATCGACCTTGACCATCTTCTCGCCTTCTCTAATGCTCTGTCGATCGATCGGTTTAGCTGAAAAAAACGCTAGACTGGAACAACCAACCCGAAATCTAGCTCTGACGATGGCACGCGGCGATCAAATCTACGTCATCCGTCCTTTTTTCAACCTTGACGGTATCTACGAACACCATGGTATCGATTGCGACGACGGAACGGTAATTCACTACTCTAAACGGGATGAGGACGCCACAGTTCGACGGACACATCTTCAAGAATTTACTCAAGGACGAACGATTTACACGCGAGAGTACGCTACGTGTTTCATCGGTGAAACCACTGTACAACGAGCTGAAAGCCGTTTGGGAGAGAAAGAATATAACTTGCTCTACAACAACTGCGAACACTTTGCCACGTGGTGTAAAACTGGCATTAGCCACAGCAAACAAATTCGCGAATTTGCACCGTTACTGACGAATCTAAACCCCGAACAACTCTATCAGCCAATTCGCCGCTCGATCGCAGACGGACATCAAAAAGAAGCCCCACAACTGTTCGATAATGCACTAGCAGAAGTCAAAGTGGCTTGGGACGATTTACAACCCCAATACAATCGAGCTGTCACCGAAATGAAAGCATGGGATAAAGTCGCACGGGAAGCCGTTCGCCTCCATCGAGACGATCTCGCCCGTGCTGCACTGTATCGAAAACGAGAGTACAAACAAAAAGCAACCGATCTCAAACAACATCTCGATCGATTGGCTCAAATGACAGAAATGCTCGTCAATAAACGAGAAGACCTTGTACAGTGAAGCGTGAAAAGTAAGGCGTGAAAAGTGAAAACAGTTTTAAATAGATAGTTTTCACTCTCATCACCTCATCATCTATTTCTTCACTTTCATTCGTTGCGTCACGATCGAAATTCCACCTTGACGCACGATTGCACCGGATACCCAGTAGTCTCCTTCAGATCGATCGCTTTGTCCCACCTTAAACAATCCCCCCGCACTCAGAAGTTCCAACTCTAACTCCGTCTCACTGAGATAATTCTCGACTGACACGACTTCCTCGATTGCAGATCCCAAGAGAAAATCGTCACCGAGCGGTTCTTCGACGATGACATCGAAGTTGTAGCGACTGTTGGGGGTGACTCGTTCGGGAAGGCTGACTTGGAGTGTCGGAGGCGCATCACCAGACGTCAACATCGCCCGTTCCGTCAAAATTTCTTGAAAAACGATTTGTCCGTTTTCGTACTGTTGGCGCGATTGCAAAGTGGCGCTGAGATCGTATTCTCGGTGAGGTGCGTTTTCCGTTCCTTCGATCGTCGTCTGCGTTTGCGCTTCGTATCCCGTCGCTGTTTCTTCCCAGGAAAGCAGTTCCGTATCGTAAGTCAAGTTGGGAAAACGTTCCCATAAAGCCTGTAAAGCACTTCGGAGGCTCGATCGAGTCAAACCGTCGTCGTGAACGAAATCGGAGCTGTAGAATTCCATCACCGCATCTATATCTCCCGCACTGGCGGCTGCGTCGATGTTTTCAATGAGTTGTCTTAGTTCGATCGGTGCTGTTTCGGGAGGATTCGCCTGCGCGGGAAGTCCCGTTACGCCAGCTGCCATCGCACCGAACGTGGCTGCGAGACAAGCTTTGACCGAACGGCGAACGGGAAAGGGAAATGCGGAATGCGCGCTCATAGGATTTCAAATTTTACCGAGAACACCTACCAATTTAGCAATTCCGGGAAGGACTGCCACGTCGATCGATCTGGGAAACAGACCGAGAATTGAAGATTTGAGGCTTGCCAAGAAACAAATATTGAGCAAATATGGCTTACATTGAATGCCAAAACTTAAGCTTAGAGACTTGATTGATATCAATCCTGATATTAAAAATCATACAAAACTGAATTTGTTAGATGTAAAAAAACAAACAAAAATCATCTCAAAAAGATTCCTGTAAATTCGTTTTTTTTCTGGAGCATGAAATTTTTTATCAGATCGATTCCAGTTTTATTTTAACTCCAAAATAAAAAATTAACCAACATTAAATCTATTCATTTAAAGCGCTTTCAGAATAAAAAAAATTCTATTCGCGTTTGTTTTTGAACATCTCTTATGCCCTAATTTTCTGTTGAGCTAAAGCTATCAAAACTCATATCCTACACTAAAATAAAACCCGTCGTCTTGAATATTTTCCCCACGATCGTCCAAATCGACCAGTGGCACACCATAATCCAAACGCACCACAAAACCGGGAAGCACTTCCCAAATTGCTCCAACGCCCAAACCGATCGAAAATCGCTGATTGGGTTGAGGATTGGGGTTGTCGTCGTGATTCCAGGTCGCTCCCATATCCAGAAACGGGAGAACTTGTAACCTTGGAAGACCCGATGCATCGCGAAGTAATGTAATGCGATCCTCGATCGAAAAACTAAACCCGTTATCCCCCGCTCGCACGTTCTGACGGTAGCCCCGCAGCGATTGACCCCCACCGATAACGAACTGTTGAGACGGAAGCAACGGATCGGGTGACAATTGCGTGAACAAGCGCACGATTAATAAATGATCGTCACTCAAACGCTGAATGCGCTGAAATTGACCCAACCAACTAAAAAACTGCCCGTCGGGAGCGTCGCCAGAATTCTCCGTCGCATCGAACCATGCCGTCCCAAAACGTAACTGAGAGCGCACCACCCAAGCCCCGCTGACATCCCGGCGCACGTAATCCTGACTGAATCGAATCGTCCGCGTCTCACTACGTCCTTCCTCGTCCGGCCCGACACCAAACGGCTGCGGGTCGTCGTCGATAAATGTTTGACTGTCTTGCCAAGAAAACCCCAACGAGAGCGCGAATTCTTCGCGAGGTGTGCGAAGCAACGGTTGACGAAAATCCACTTCGTACAACGTCGATTCACCGCTAATATCGAATTCGTCAAAGGGAGCTTGCGTGATTTCATTACGGTTGGGCGAGACGCGCAACTGCAACGTCCCGTCCATCGGGTTAAAAGGGATGCGATAGGCGATATCGAAAAAGTCTAAACCGTTGGTGTAGGTGAAGTTATATTCGATGTCGATTTCATCGCCAAACCCTGCAAAGTTGCGATGTCGAACCCCCAAGGTCGCACGTTCGCCGCCAATACTCGGGGGGGAGTAGTTGTCGGTATTGACCCGGAAACTGAAAGGATTGGCTTCCGCTACGCGCACGATCAGAATACTTTCACCGATATCCTCCCCAGCCCTCAGACTCGCTTCGATCGTTTCAAAGAGCGGATCGCTGCGCAGCAAGCGCAGTTGGTCTTCGAGGGCGGCGGTGTCGAGGGGAACGTCGGCGGCGAGTTCGATGCGACTGCGGACAAAGGATTCTTGGAGGCGGTTTGTTCCTTCAATGCGGATTTCCCCAAGTCGCCCTTCGATAACTTGGATTTGTACGATTCCCTCAGAAATATCTTGTTGGGGAACGATCGCGCGAGAGGTGATATAGCCTCGATCGAGATATTCCTGCGTGATGGCATCGGCGACGGCTTGTAATTCTGATAGCGCCACCTCCCGACCTTCCACAGAGGTCGTCAACGCGGCGAGTTGTTCGGGGGTAAAAATACTACTGCCAGAAACTTCGACCCGTTCGACGAAAAATTTCGGCCCGTCGTCCGGCGGCTCTGTGTCAGTGGGGGGTGGCGTGGGATCTTCTGGAAGGGTTTCTTCGTCCGGTTCGAGTGGTTCGACATCGGGGGTCGGCGATCCGAATCGATCGCCGGGATCGGGTTCGGGATCGGTCTGAATGGGGGGAATCGATGGCACGTTTTGTGCCTGTCTTTGGCTCGTGGAATCGGGTGTCAAGTAAAGTTTTTCGAGAACTGGCTCGAGGGTTTCGCTCTGACTGTTTGGGCGCGTTTGCGCTGCTTTCAAAACCATGCAAGCTGATACGGGTTCAGCTGCAATCAGCCACGTTGTCGCGAGTCCGACACTCACACCACACCACAATCGAAAAACTTCCACGCGCATCTCCTCAATTCGCGAGTTGCCGTCGTTCTCTACGAAGATAGCCTACAGCGAATTCGCCTAACTGCTAAGTTTTTGTTAAATCTGTGCGAGAAATCTATAGGGAGATTTTGCTCGATCTTCGCGACGATTCATCTTCCCATACAAAAACGACACCTCCCAACCCGGAGATGTCGATCGAGGTTCTCTGTTGCGGTCTCGATCGATTCGATCTCGTTATACACACCGAGGTCGATGAGGTCTGTGCCTGGGGTAAAGTCAGTGATGACATCAGAGCCGTCACCTTCTCCGAGAACGAAGGTGTCCGCACCATCGCCATCGGTCAGGATATCGCGACTGAGGTCGCCGGGCCGACCCGTCGATATCGCCCCCTTCAACCATCAACCAGAATCCTTCGTCGTCTGTTGGAATTGCGGTGGTATTGAATTGCCGATGATACCAAGACCCTTGTCGGGTCGAACGGCCGCGCGCCCTGACACCAACGGTTTCGGAATTTCATCAACGCGGCGCGATTCTCGTTCCGAGACGCTTCGCGAACGCACTAACGCCAACAGACTCATTTTTCGAGATGCCCAACAGCCACCCAAACAAAAGCTCGATCGAATGTTACACGGAGCGATCGATCGAGCTTTATGGAGGGACTTCAAAACAGCAAACGCAAGCCAATGTCACCAGCTTGCGAATTTCAACTCATGGTATTTTGAGAACTTGGGGTTGCAGAAGGCGACAAACGATCGAGGGTTTGACGCACGAGAGAACGCACGAATTCCGTTCGCTGGTTCGCCGCAAAAACCGATTGGAGAATGTCACCGAGACGGTTCCAGTTGAGAGGCGTATTGGAGGTTCGATCGATCTCCTGCTGCTCGAAGTATTCAACGAGGCTCAATCCCGCCACTCGCGTTAAGTAAGCAGCACCGATTCCTTGTACAGTTCCCCCCGCAACAAAGGTGACCGGGTTGTGTTTGAGTGCGTGTGTCGCGAGTTCGGTAGACAGTTCCACGAGTCCCTGCTTGGCGATGAGACTTCCCAACGTTCCCGCCGCCGTTTGCGCTTGTTGGAGAGAGAGGCGCTGCTGGTAAATGTTACCCAGATCGAGGACGAGTTGAGCGCTAATAGCTCCCGTTGCCAGGAGGTCGAGGGTTGGGATGGGGTTCGCAAACGCCGCAGCCGCAGCCACCCACTGATATTGAGTGATGACGGGTAACGCTCGCTCTCGCCGAACGGCATTGAGACGATCTTTCACCGTTTCTTGGAAGGCCTTGGCTTGACGGTAA
Source organism: Geitlerinema sp. BBD 1991-9 (assembly GCA_001657325.1). Lineage (GTDB taxonomy): Bacteria > Cyanobacteriota > Cyanobacteriia > Cyanobacteriales > Geitlerinemataceae > Geitlerinema. The sequence continues at coordinate 10,806 of LWRO01000032.1, forward strand.
ACGCTTCCCCAGACGAGTTCGGAACGTCGATCGAGTTGTCGATCGAGCAGTTGAGTTAAGCTTGCAATCTCGGCATCGGGGGTTTCGTGGAACTGGCGAACCGTTTTATCCGCTTGATGTTGCCGCACTTCAATGGCTTCAGGAGCCGCCGCGATCGAACAGAGGTTCTCGCGTTCTAAAAGTCCGGTGACGTGGCTGCTGACGCGATCGAGGATGAGATCGAGATCGATCGAACAGTAGCGATCTCGCTTGTTCAATGCCAACAGAACCGTTTGTCCGGCATCTTTGAGTTGTTGTAACGTTTGCCGTTCGGTGTCTGTCAAGTCGCCTTCAATGAGAAACACGACGAGATCGGCAGCCAGTGCCGTCGGCAGATCGTCCGCTTCATCTCGACGGAAAAAGGACGGGAGTTTGCAGAGCGTCGCCCCCGTTTCTGTCTCGAGCCATTGCGCAGTTAAAGCTTTCAGCAGTGACGATTTCCCCACACCTCGACCGCCGACGATCGCGATTTTCAGCGTTTTTCGATCGAGTTGCTGGTGGAATTTTTCCCAAGCCTGTTGGAGATCGCCAAGATCGCCATCGATTTCCTCCGCCAGTCGATCGAGTATCGTTCTGGCCTGAGTCAACGCAGCTTCAGCCTCCAAACGGTCGATCGTCGCAGGAACTGTTTCGGGAAGCGGTTTCGGCGCTTGCTGTTTGAGCCACCAAGCCCCCACACCAAGCGCGATGAGTCCTAAAACACCCCATTCCCCAAATTCTTCTATCGATCGATCGAGACGATCGAGCAACCATAGCGCGAACGAAAGACTAAGTCCTCCGACTAAGATCGGTCGTTTCAACGTCCCTGCCATACTTAAAATATTACTAACTTTGATAAAACGGTTTCTGCGTCCCGAGAGACGCTTGTATATCCCCATACTACCGCGTTCGTTGTCTGGCAACTCGCTCTCGGCCAGTTTTGAAATCGAGGTGAGCGCCATCGAGATCGCCTGTCGTTCGCGACCGTGCGATGTCAATGCTAAAATAACCCGTCCAAAGTCTGTCACTCCCATTTCAATCATGGCTCCGAATCGCGAAGAACTTGCAGTCTTAGACGACAAACTCTCCCAACGTTTTATCGAACTCGATCCGTTGGGCTATTTTATTATTTACCTCGATCGAGAAGCCGGGGAAATCTGCGCCGAACACTACACCAACGAAATTAACGAAAAAGGTTTAGCCGTCGATCCCGAAACCGGCGAACCCATCCCCTGTTCGGGGGGAGTCCAGCGCAAACCTACCGTCATTTATCGAGGACGAACGGCGAAAGAATTAGGGATCGCCATTACTGAAAAAGCCGATCCTAAACTGTTATCCTATCTCGATCACGCTCTCTATCTCGGTCGGGAATTCGTCAAGGCAGAAATAGCCTTACTCTCCGGTGAAGAATACGTTCAGGATTGAGGTTCGATCGTCCTCCAAGAGGAGATAATCGGATAATGTAATACCGAATCATCTCCTCAACAGCTATTGGATGCAGTCTTCTTCTCCCCGCTCTTGAGTCACTGGTGACTGGTAACTGGTGACTGGTAACTGGTGACTGATAACTACTCGCTCGCCGGCGCTTGTTGTCCGAGACGCGGTTCAGTCCCAGCAAGCAAGCGTTCGATATTCGATCGATGACGGAACAAAACGTACAACGTCGCCATTATGGCAAACAAACAGAAGGGCAGAGGTTGATGCGTCCCTACCATCAGCACCGAAATTAAAACAGCCGAGAGCATCGAACTCAGAGAGACGATACGAGAAATCCCGAGAACCGCTGCGAAAATGGCAACCGTGGCTAACCCCACCTGCCAAGACAGTGCGAACAAAACCCCGAGACTGCTCGCCACCGCTTTGCCACCCGTTGAAAGTTCCGGATTTCGTGCCGGCCCGACCATCAACCAAATAGACTTGGTGTGACCGAATAGTGCGGCGAGACCAGCCAGCGTCACCATCCAAGGTTGCCACAGATCCGATGCGACAGCGTCGGGAACGAGGGCGCGAACGATATCGAGATTGTAAGTCAAACGGACGAGGGTAATTGCAGCGACAGCCTTCAAGATATCAGCAAGCAAAACAAATAGTGCCGCTTTTTTCCCGACGACTCGTAGAACGTTCGTCGCCCCTGTCGAGCCAGAACCGTGTTGGCGAATGTCGATATTTTGAACCCGATAGGCTACCCAATATCCTGTAGGAGTCGATCCCAAAATATAAGCCGCCAATAACAAGGCGACGTTCAAACCCAACCATGCGAACATACTCGACAATTTGCGCTCTGCCTCAAAGTCAGCAGCATTTTAGCAGAGTCGGGGATCGCGTTCTCAAATCCCCTCAAAAATTTAATAGATTATTGAGGGTGTGGAAGGTGCAGAAGAAAACCGTAGAGAAGCTACAGTCGAATCTCCAAGAGATTTGTGAATCTCCTTCGACCCTTCCATCGCATGGGCTTGCAATCGAGCAATTACTCTCATAATCCTCCCGGTTTTCGACAAATTTTCGGCATATCTTACCGTTTGTCTAGATCTAGTCGAGATCGAATCGATCGAGGGGTCAGTATGGCGCGACTCTGATGGCGAGAAAGGTTTCCCGCTCCCTTCCCCGATTTCCGCGTTCGCCGTCACGAAACGGTCAGCATGGCACGAATCTGATTGAGAAAATCTTCGTGATCGAGAATGGGCTTTGCGATATAACCATCCGCACCACTTGCTTCGAGAAAGGTTTCTCGATCTCCAGCCATCGCGTTCGCTGTTACGAGAATGACGGGTAAATGAGACGTTTCCGGATCGCCTTTGAGCAGTTGTGTAATCCGAATACCATCAACCGGCTTTCCTTCGTAGTGACTGTTTCCCAAAGAAACATCCATCAGAATGATATCTACGCCGCCCGATCGAGCAATCGATAGAACTTCCGCCACGTCTTCGCTGTGTAGGGCATTTAAACCACCACGCCGGGTGAGGATTTTTTGAAAGACACGCCAGTTGATCGGATCGTCTTCCACCACCAAAACCGTTGTCATGAGTTTTCTCCGAGCAATGCCCCGACTTTGTTTTGTATTGTTCGCTCGATCGAGCGATAAATCCGGATAGCTAGGAGAGACTCACGAACCGATGCGAACCTTCATAGAAGGTCGTTTTTCGTAGAGGAGTCGATGGTTTTCTCTAGCGCGACCTGCAAATCTTGGGTGAGTTGTTCGACCGCTTGACGTGCTTGGCGGCGATTCGAACTGTAAGTCTCCCATCGATGAAGAACGTAAAGGGGATCTCCGACTTTCAGGCGAACTCGCCAATCTCCAAACGAGGGTGGCGAAACGGTTCGATCTCGAATTTGATTAATCGTTTTACTCAAGAGCGTCAGCGTGTCGGCGAAACGTTCTACCGTCGGGTTTTCGCGCACGTAGCTACCGGTCACAGCGACGAAATGTTCGACGAGACGCATATGCCACATTCGCAGTTCGGCTTCAGCGGCCACTCGATCGAGCAATCCTCGTTCAACTGCTGAAATCTGACTCGCATCTTGGATATCTTCTCGATAAATCCGTTCCCATCCCGCTTGTTCCACCCGACGGCATCGATCGATCGGAGTTCCTTTCGGACGCAGGTTAAAGTAAGACTCCGAGGCTTGCAACGCTGCGTCTAACAATCGCTGTAATCGCTCTGCTAACTCCTCGTTCGACTGAATTTCGAGATCGGACGGAAGCGGCTGCTGATAAACCCGCGCGTAAAATTCTTCCATCAGTCGGACGAGGCGACATCCTAACCGATACAAACGGGGATACAACCGCTCTTCGGGAGATGCACCCGCCACCATCGGTTCTGGCGTTAGCCCGCAGGCGGCTTCTAACTCGCACAACGTTCGATCGATCGAGTCCCAAGGGGGCGAAACAAACTCGTATTGAATGCCAAGGGGTAAGATGACGATTTCTAAGGATTGGTTGACTTTTTTCAAATCTTCCATCGCCCAAAAGGCTAACTGCGCCACCCCCGGTTCCAAAGGACTGACGATCTCGTTGTGGCCGTTCGTTGCCCCTTCCGGTGCCGCTGCCAGGGGAAACTGACCGAATGCCAGCAACGCTCGCGCCGATCGTAATCCCGCCCAGTCTAACTGACCGCGACGGAGCGACGTTCCACCCAGCCTTGAGAGCAACCAACCCGTACCTTTCCCGAGCCAGAGGGGAATGCCTCGATCGTAGATAAAGTGAGAGTGAACGGGCGATGGCAGCGGAACGTTCTGCGCTCGGGCGGCTGCGGGGAGTAAATCAGACATCAACGTTCCGAGACAGAGCGGATCGGTAGGACGCGGATGGCGAAAGGCCAGCAGTAAACGGATGTCTCCGTCGTCAAACTGACGGTACAACTGCGCCAACTGCGCTACGTTTTCACCGCGAATCTCTTGAATCCCCGCCCCCCACCGTCGAAGTCCCGGTAAAGCCAGTTTGGCGAGTCGATACACCCACGGATTGAAGGCTGGTTCGATAAACTCCAGAGGGGGCCGTGTGTTTGCCATGATGTTCGTTTTGAATGCTTTGTACTTCGGTCTTAACATTTCCCATGAAGCGACGTTTTTGTTGGATGTGACGGTAGATTCAGACACATCGATCGAAGGATTCGACCGGCAAACGCCAACGTAAAATGTAAACAGATCGTCACGCTTTGCTATCCATGCAGCCTCCGCTTCCCCTCGGCACGCTTCTCCAAAATCGCTACAGTATCGCTCGCATTCTCGGACAGGGCGGATTTGGACGGACTTATCTGGCCGAAGATCGCGGTCGCTTTAACGAACTTTGTGCCGTCAAGGAGTTCGCCCCCGCTAACACAGAGCCGACAGCGTTTGAAAAATCCAGAGAACTGTTCCAGCGGGAAGCTGAAATTCTTTACCAACTTCGCCATCCCCAAATTCCTCAATTTCACGCCATCTTTGAAGAAAACCAACGGTTGTTTCTCGTGCGCGATTACGCGGACGGCGAGACTTATCACGCGCTCCTCGCGGAACGCCGACGCAGCGGGACGACGTTTTCTGAAGCTGAAGTGATGCAGCTGTTACGCGACTTCCTGCCCGTTCTCGATTACATTCACGCGCAAGGCGTCGTTCACCGCGATCTATCTCCTGACAATTTGATTCGCCGCCAGTCAGATGGTTTACCGGTTCCCATCGACTTCGGCGTTGTGAAAGAAATCGCGACGCAAATTCAATCCCCTGAAACACAGGTACAAAGAACCATCGTCGGTAAGCCGGGCTACACGCCGATCGAGCAATGGCAGAGCGGACTCGCTTACCCGCATAGCGATCTGTACGCGCTGGCGGTGACTTCGATCGAGCTGCTGACTGGACGCGAACTCCCCGATCTCTACGACGATCGAGCGTTACGGTGGAACTGGCAACCCTGGGCTGCGGTAAGTCCTCAGTTTGCCCGCGTTCTCGACAAAATGCTCGCCGATCGACCAGACGAGCGCTATTTTACGGCTCGAGAGGTTCTCGACGCCCTAGAAGCGTCTTCGACTCCGTCCGTTCCCGCTCCGCAACCTTCGCAAATGCAAACGGTGGCCGTCGGACGACCGATCGAATCGGCTACCCCCACAGTTCGCTCTTCCCGCCCACAACCCTCAATTCCAACGCGCGGACAACCCTCGTTTTGGGATAATCCCATCACCATCGCCTTAGCCGGTCTTGGATTAGCCGTACTGGCGGGGTGGAGTTCTTGGACGCTCGTCGGTGCGTTCGTCCGTTCTAACGACCCACAACCCGCCCCCACCCCCATTCCAGAACAGCCTTTCGTACCCGCCACACCAGAACCGACGCCCACACCCACACCCACGCCCACGCCGACGCCCACGCCCACACCCACGCCCACACCCACACCCAAGCCCACACCCACGCCCACACCCACACCCACACCCGAACCCATCACTTACGATCGAGCCCTGAACTTGACACCCGGCGGTAACATCTCGCTTGAGGGAACGTTGAAATCGAACGAAATCTATAACTACCGCATTCGAGGGACGGCAGGCTCGCAGTTGAGTACTTTCGTCAGCGGCGAGCGCGTGTTGATGAGTGTCTTCGATCCCCTCGGGGAACCGCTTCCAGATCGCTCTCAGCGCGTGTCTGTGTGGGAGGGAACGCTGCCGCTGGCAGGAGAGTACACGCTTCAATTGCAAACCGTGCGCGGCGTTCCCGATGGGGACTATGGATTGAGTGTCACGTTGAGTTTGCCGCCCACGCCGACTCCGACTCCGGAACCGACACCGACCCCACTGCCTGAAGTAGAAGTCGAAACGCTACAGTTTCCCCAGGGACAAACGGACGTGCAGGCGTTCGGACACGTCAACGATCGACGCATCGTTCGCTACCTCGTATCTGTCGCCCCCGATCGAATTTTTGCAGTCGAACTGTTTCCCGTAACGCCTGAAGGTGAGGACGTTCGGTTTACCGTGCGCCGTCCCGACGGACAGCCGATTTCTGCAGCTACGGGTGTTGTTTTTTGGCAGTCCCAAGTGTCGGAAGGCGGGATGTATCAAATTGACGTGACAGCACCGCAACCGCGCGATTTTGAGTTGAGCGTCAGCGTTTACGATCGATCGAATTGAACTCCCCATCCCCTTATCTCCCCATCTCTGCACCAAGTTGCACTCGATCGACAGAAGCCATAAAATAAAAGATCGGACTTTATGATGAGGGCGTGTCCTCACCAGCGCCAGCGGCAACCGCCCCGAACTCCGGCTTTTTCAAGCAATCTGTCGTCAATCGATCGAAACTATCATGTCCAAGCGCGTTCAACTTTTACTCAATCAAGACGTTCGCAAACTCGGAAAAGCGGGTGATGTCGTCGAAGTCGCCCCTGGCTATGCGAGAAATTACTTGATTCCCCAACAACTGGCCGTTCGCACCACGCCGGGAATCCTCAAACAGGTCGAAATTCGCAAGCAAAAAGAACAAGAGCGTATCGCCCAAATCAAACGCGATGCCGATTCCCGGAAGACCGCATTGGAAACGATCGGCCGCTTTACCGTTCAGAAACAACTCGGTGAAGGCGAAGCCATTTTCGGTACCGTCACCGATCGCGACGTCGCCGCTGCGATCGAAACAGCAACGGGACAAGAGATCGATCGACACGGGATCTCCTTACCGGAAATTAACAAAATCGGTTTCTACAAGGCTCAGGTGAAACTCCACGCGGAAGTCACAGCCGAAATCGAAATCCAAGTGACCCCCCTCTAACGAATTGACGACACAACGGCTTTGTCGTTTCGAGAAAAATAGGGGACATAAGAGAGAGGGATCGCAGTAGCGACAGAGTCTTCTGACCTAGCGCACTCCCTCTCACCACGCCCTGTTCGCCACGAAGATGGTACAGTTCGTCGATTTTCGGGCCTCGAAACCCAACAGAATCCCTCGTTTTATCGGGCGAGTGGGGACGCTTTAAGTCATCGTCGAGTGTCCTCGTATTTGTGAAGCATCACGCGATCTTTAGCAATAAAACTTAAAAAATCAAACGTCCCGATACGCCAAACTCAGTAGTAACCTGAGAAATGATGCTTTGGCATCGAGCAGGCAACTGGTAGCGGGGCGTTTTTGCCTTGCCGGTCCGGGCGCCTGACATAAAACTCTTGGATTCATCTAATCGAGAAGAAACTATGGTTAAACGTGGTTCTAAAGTACGGATTCTCCGCAAGGAGTCTTACTGGTATCAGGATGTCGGTACCGTCGCCTCCATCGACCAAAGCGGGATTCGCTATCCCGTCATCGTTCGTTTCGATAAGGTGAACTACACTGGGTTCAGTGGCTCGCCGAGTGGTGTCAACACCAATAACTTCGCGCTTGACGAGATCGAAGAATTATAAACTCGTCTGGGGGCGTTCCGAGCAGTTCGCTTCAGAACGTGTTTAGAGAGTTTGGGGTTAGCGTTCGCCGCGAAGCTGTCGTAGCGAGCTGCTAACCCCTCGTCGCATTTTAATCCTTTGTCGTGCCAGAACTTCCTGAAGTTGAAACGGTTCGTCGCGGACTCGAAGCGACGACCTGTCATCGATCGATCGTCGGTGTCGAGGTTCTTCTCGAACGCTCGATCTCTTCTCCAGCCTCGGTTTCAGCGTTCGTGTCGGGCTTAACGGGAACGGCGATCTCCGGGTGGCATCGTCGCGGAAAATATCTGTTCGCACAACTGGGAACTGACCCCAAGCTCGATCGACTCCAACCGAACGAGGGCGGATGGTTGGCGGTTCACCTGCGGATGACCGGACAGCTTTTGTGGTGTAACGCTGAAGATCCCTTACCGACGCATACTCGGGTTCGACTGTGGTTTGACGGCGATCGAGAATTACGCTTTGTCGATACCCGTACTTTCGGCCGGATGTGGTGGGTTCCGCCTCGTGTCAACCCGAAGGCCATCGTGACGGCGTTACTGTCGCTCGGTCCCGAACCATTTTCAAACGACTTTTCCACGGACTATCTCGTCAATACGCTCAGCCATCGACGCAAACCGATTAAAACGGCGTTGCTCGATCAGGGCATTTTAGCCGGTGTGGGCAATATCTACGCCGACGAAACGTTATTTCTCAGTCGCATTCATCCCCTGCAACTATCTTGTGACTTGAGTTGGGAGGACGTCGATCGACTGCGCCACAACCTCCTGCACGTTCTCGAAAACGCGATCGCAGCGGGCGGTACGACCTTACGAGATTTTAGAACCGTTCGGGGAACCAACGGCAACTATGGGGGACAGTCCTGGGCTTACAACCGCGAAGGGCAACCCTGTCGGGCCTGTGGCACCTCGATCGAGCGGATGAAATTGAGCGGTCGATCGTCCTACTTTTGTCCGACCTGCCAGCCCATTCCCAGAAAGGCTTAGAATTATAGAGACAGACGTTTGTTTGAATTTATATCGTTAGAAATGCCACCAGCTAAGCCACTCAAACGCGGTTCTTTCGTCCGCGTCGTTCGCGAAAAACTCGAAAACAGCCTGGAGGCGAAAGCCAGCGATAACCGCTTTTCGCCTTACATCTTCGAGACCCGAGGCGAAATTTTAGAAACTCAAGGGGATTACGCCCTCGTAAAATTCGGCTTTGTCCCGACCCCGAACGTCTGGCTGCGCCTCGATCAACTCGAAACGTTTGAATAGTTTCGTTTACCCCCTCGATCGCCATGAATTCCTCGGTTTTTTCTCAACTTCCCCCGACCGATCGACCTCAACCTCGCGTTTCGATCGTCGGTGCTGGCAAAGTCGGTAGTACGCTCGCCCAGCGATTGACGGAGAAAAACTTAGCCGATGCCGTTTTACTGGACGTCGTCGAGGGGTGGCCGCAAGGCGTTGCGTTGGACTTAATGCAGGCGCGAGGTCTCGAAGGTCACGACCGTCAGATCGTGGGGACAAACGACTACGTGGATACGGCAAATTCTGATATCGTCGTGATTACAGCCGGTCGTCCTCGCCTCCCCGGAATGGATCGCAGCGATTTGATCGAAACCAACGCGAAAATCGTCATCGACGCAGCCAAACGATCGATCGAGTATTCCCCCAACGCAATCCTCATTGTCGTCACCAACCCCCTCGACGTGATGACGTATTTAGCATGGCACGCGACACAACTGCCCCCTCACCGCGTCGTCGGCATGGCAGGCGTTCTCGATTCGGCTCGCTTGCAAACGTTTATTTCCCTGGAATTAGGGGTTTCGACGCAAGACGTGCAGGCGATGGTGTTGGGCAATCACGGACAGCAAATGATCCCCGTACCGCAGTACTGCACGGTAAAAGGTATTCCCATTACAGAACTGTTGAACGCCACGGAGATCGATCGACTGATCGATCGAACCCGCAACGGCGGCACGGAAATCGTCGAACTCATGCAGCGAGGCGGTGCGTACTTCGCACCGGCTTCGTCGATTTACTGGATGGTGGAAAGTATCCTCGCCGATCGATCTCGCCTCGTCAGCGCAGCGGCTTACCTCCAGGGCGAATACGGTATCGACGGGCTGTTCCTCGGCGTTCCCTGTCGCTTGGGCCGTCAAGGCGTTCGACAGATCGTCGAACTCTCTCTGACCACAGCCCAACACGCGGCTCTGGAAAAAGCCGCCACTGAAGTGCGCCGCAACATCAAAAATGCCGAGCGAGTTCTCGAGCGAATCTGACGAGATCGAGCGCCACTGCATCGCTCACGCGAGTGTCATTTTCATCAGGATTTCGTGCGTTCCCTGTTCTACGCCGTCTTCTGAAGGGCGGCGCTGAACGTAAGTGCCGTCAGATTGTAACTCCCAGGCTTGGCGGTTATCGGACAACATGATGCCGAGAATTTCCTGTAAGTCTTTCGCGATCTCGGGATTTTCGATCGGTGTAATCGCTTCCACGCGACGGTTTAAATTCCGAGGCATCCAATCGGCACTTCCAATGAACAGCTGCTCGTCACCGTTGTTGTAGAAATAGAAGATACGGGAGTGTTCTAGAAAACGACCGATAATGCTGATGACGCGAATGTTTTCGCTAATTTCGGGGAGTCCCGGCCGCAAACAGCAAATCCCGCGCACGATCAGATCGATTTGCACGCCCACTTGCGACGCTTCGTATAACGCTCGAATAATTCCCGGATCGACGAGAGAGTTCATTTTGGCGACGATGCGCCCAGTTCCTCCATTTTTGCAGTGTTCGATCTCTTGTCGGATCAGCTCTTCCATTCGATCGCGCATATTCACGGGAGCGACGAGCAATTTGCGATAGGAACGCTGGCGGGAATAGCCGGTTAAGTGATTGAACAAATCGGTCAGATCGGCCCCCAACTCTTCTCGACAGCTCAGAATACCCAAATCCGTATAAAGCTTGGCGGTTTTCGGGTTGTAGTTTCCCGTACCAATGTGGACGTAGCGACGGATTTGTTTTTTCTCCTGTCGCACCACCATTAAGATCTTCGTGTGGGTTTTCAAGCCGACGAGGCCGTAAACGACGTGAACGCCTGCTTGTTCTAACTTCCTCGCCCAGAGGATATTATTTTCTTCATCGAAACGGGCTTTTAATTCCACGAGCGCCGCCACTTGCTTGCCGTTTTCCGCAGCGGCAATGAGGGCTTTGATAATTGGCGAGTCCCCGGACGTTCGGTACAAGGTCATCTTGATAGCGAGAACGTCTCGATCGTGGGCTGCTGCTGTGATGAAATGCTGTACCGTGGCGGCAAAGGAATGATACGGAAGGTGAATGAGGAGATCGCCCCGTTCGCGGATTTCGGTAAACAGGTTTTCGTCAGTTTCGAGATTGGGTTCAGAGGGGTCGAGTTCTCCAAAACTCCGCAACCGTGGGGGAATGACGGGATTCCAAGGGGGATCTTTGAGTTCGGGGAAGGGCAACGATAGGAACGACATCAAATCGTTTAAGGCGAGGAGTCCTTCGACTTCGTAAACGTCGCTCGTCTCGAGACATAATTCGCGGACGAGCATATCCCGCACTTCGTCAGACACGGTGGATGGAATTTCCAGGCGAACCACCGAACCGCCCGATCGACGTTTGCGGAGTTCTTGCTCGATCGCGAGAAGCAGATCGTCGGCCTCGTCTTCTTCAACTGCGATGTCAGCGTTGCGGGTAATCCGAAACGGGTGGTATTCCTGAATGTTCATTCCCGGAAACAGGACTTCGAGGTTGTGGGCGATGACTTGTTCGAGGGGAACACCGATCCAAGCCGTCGATCGACCGTCGGCTTGTGTCGCGTTTTCGATGGGGAGTTGGACGAAACGCGGGAGGACTTTCGGAACTTTGACCCGTGCGAAGTATTCTTTATCGCTTTCGGGATCTTTGACGACAACAGCTAGGTTTAGACTCAGATTGGAAATAAAGGGAAACGGATGACCGGGATCGACCGCAAGGGGGGTCAGAACGGGGAAAATTTTGGTTTCAAAGTAGTTTTGTAGGTATGTGCGCTGCTCTTGGTCGAGGTCGATGTAGTCGAGGAGATAAATGCCGTGTTCGGTGAGTTGGTGCCTTAATGTGCCTTGAAAATGACGGTGCTGTTCGGCGACGATGGGGTGCAGTCGCTGGCTGATATCGCTGAGTTGCTGTTCGGGCGTGCGCCCGTCTGGGGTGAGTTTGGTGACGTGGGCTTCGACTTGCTGTTTTAAGCCGGCAACGCGCACCATGAAGAATTCGTCGAGGTTGGAGCTGAAAATGGCTAGGAATTTCAGACGTTCGATGAGGGGGGTTCGATCGTCGATGGCTTCGTAGAGGACGCGATAGTTGAAGTCGAGCCAGCTCAGTTCTCGGTTGAAGTAGTATTGGGGATCTTTGAGGTTAACGTCAGATCGGCGGGTTTTGGAGGTTTCTGGATTGGTCTTACTCGTTTTTGCCATAGTTCGGAGATGCCAAGATGGGGCAATTCGCTCGAAAAGAACATTTCGGGTGTCGGTTAGTCAGTCTCGGAGGTGCGATTAGACGAACGCCCCGCTCCGAACACCTCGTCTTCTCGTCCGACCCACCATTCACCCAGTCTGTTGAGGTCTTGCTGGAGATCGGCGAGCGCTTGGATATACTCTGACTCAGACAGGGTCGATCGACTCTCTTGCAACTTTTGTAACCGTAGCTGAACGAGCAACCACGGTTTGTGGATGCCGTCGATCGATTCGATATATCGCGCTAACGCTTCACTGTCCATCATCCTACCGACGCGAGTTTAAGTCCAGCTTAACGGGCCGATCGACCCCCGACAACTGCACTCTCTAGGCTCAGTTAAGTTATTCTCATCAAATATAATATTTTTTTATATATTTTTAAGATTGATATTCTATTAAATTATAAGTATTGTGGAATACAGACACAGACGCAAACCCTAAAATTTCCTAAGATGTTTCAGTTCCAGATGCCTTTCCCACGCCTCAAACTTCAAATTCCCTTCAACGGCGATCTTTTAGCTCCCCTGCGTCAGTGGCTCGACGAACTCGACGTGCGCCGCCCCCATTTAGCACAGGCGATTTGCCAACTCGTTCCCGCTCAATGCCCTTTTGCTCGAGACATTTACGGATTCGATCGAGTTTTGTTTTCCATTCCACCGTTGTGTAAACTCAATCCCCTTTACAACGAACTCATGAGCCTGCGGTTTCGCGCGCTCTGTTATTTGGAAGAAGAGTTCCACAGTTCTACGATCGATAACGGATAACGCGAGAAGTTTCTTCACCCCCTGCGTTATCTCCCACGTCTTCCACTTTTCCCAACAAAAAACAGCCACACTTGCCGTGGCTGTTGCAAGATTGACTAGAGTACAAAAGCTTGGTGCGTTACGCGGAAATCTCACGAACGGGATTTTCCACCCATTTTTCATCCGCGTAACACACCCTACCATTACTCAAATCGGCCTGCTATAGATTCGTCAAACCGATCGACTTACGCCATTTGGCTGGCGACGAAATCCCAGTTCACTAAGCTGGTGAAGAAAGCGCCGATGTAGTCGGGACGCTTGTTTTGATAGTCGAGGTAGTAAGCGTGTTCCCATACGTCAACAGTCAATAAGGGCTTTTGACCGGCGGTCATGGGATTCTCGGCGTTGAGAGTTTTGACGACTTTCAGCGTGTCGCCATCTTGAACTAACCACGCCCAACCGCTTCCGAATTGGGTCGCTGCTGCATTTTTCAATTCGGTGATGAAGCTATCGAAGCTACCGAAAGCCGCATCGATTTTTTCGGCGAGCGCACCCGTGGGTTGACCGCCACCACCGGGTTTCATGCACTGCCAGTAGAAGCTGTGGTTCCAGGTTTGAGCGGCATTGTTAAAGATGCCCACTTTAGCCGGATCGCCTGCGGTTGCTTTGATGATTTCTTCCAAGGACTTGTCGGCCAGGTCAGTGCCTTCAATTGCTGCGTTGAGCTTGGTGACATATCCTGCGTGGTGCTTCCCGTGGTGAAATTCTAGGGTTTGCGCGGAGATGTAGGGGGCCAGTGCGTCTTTGGCGTAGGGTAATTCGGGAAGTGTAAAAGCCATGGGGTTTCTCCTCTAAGGTTTTCTGCGCTCGAGCGCAGACAGACGTTGGATTAGATATATCGATCGAGTCAGTTGCTCGATCGACCGTCAACCGAGAAGGCTGGCGGCAACGAAACTTAACAGTAGGGATCGTATCTCAAAATCTAACACAAAGCCAGACTGATTATGAAGAAGCGCAGAACCTCTATAAATCGTATCGGAGCTTGGCTTTTCCCTCGAACTCCCCCCATGAAGTTTAACCGCGTTTATTCATCATCACTTAAGTGGCAAACATCAATACAAATTTTCAAAATTGATGAAACCTATCGATCGAACCTCAATCGAAAACGCCACAAGATCGATTCTCAACTAGCGATACAATAGACTCCGTCACGCCGAGCGTGGTGTTTTCAGCCGTTGATGTCGAAATCATGATTTCTAAAGACACGCTGTTCGCCGTCTCTCTATTTCCCTACTTGGGATTTTTGTTTTTCCTCACTCGATCGAAACAGGTTCCACGTCTGGCGCTAATCGGCTTCTACGTTCTCCTGATCTTTGTAGCTGTCACCATTCCCGCTGGAATTTACGCCCGAGTTCACTACGGAGAAGCCTTAGCGAACGTGGATTGGCTCCACGGTAGCGCCGAAGTGTTTCTCACGCTGTCCAATATTATTGTCGTATTGGGATTTCGCGAAGCCGTTCTGAAGCACGAGAAACGGAGTTGAAGCGATCGAGAGGATGGTGCGATGAGATGATAAGTTATCCCAACAAACCATTACTCACGACCGCAACCTGTGAATCCAAACGTTATCGGCATCGACCTCGGCGGAACGGCGATTAAATTGGGACGGTTCGATCGATCGGGAAACTGTACCCGAACCCTAACGGTTACAACGCCACAACCCCCGACTCCCGAGGCGGTTTTAGAAGCAATTGCAGCGGCGATCGATCGACTCGACCCCGATCGCGATTGTTTGGCGGTGGGGATTGGAACCCCCGGCCCCACAGATGAAACTGGGCGCGTTGCCAAAGTCGCGATCAACCTCAGTGGTTGGAAAGACGTACCCGTTGCCGATGTTTTAGAAGCGAAGATCGATCGACGTGTCGTTCTCGCCAACGATGCTAACTGTGCGGGGTTGGGCGAAGCGTGGTTAGGCGCAGGACGGCACTTTCGCGATTCGATCGTCCTGACGTTAGGAACGGGAGTCGGAGGAGCTGTGATTCTCGACGGTCACCTGTTTGTAGGTCGTCACGGAGCCGCGGGAGAACTGGGACTGATTACCTTAAACCCAGACGGGCCACCGTGTAACAGTGGCAACCGAGGCTCCCTCGAACAGTATGCGAGCGTTCGGGCCATTCGTCGCGACACTGGACTCGAACCCCACGAACTGGCAGAGAAAGCGCAAGCCGGAGATCGAGAAGCGATCGATTATTGGAAACAATACGGACGGCAACTCGGAGCGGGTTTAGCAAGTTCGATTTACATCCTCACCCCGGAAGCCGTCGTTCTCGGTGGCGGTATCGCCGCAAGTGCATCGTTATTTCTCCCGACTCTCCTCGAAGAGATCGAACAGCGCGTCTTATCCACCTCCCGCGACGGTTTGAAAATCCTCGTCGCCGAACTCGGAAACCGCGCCGGAATGGTGGGTGCGGCGAAATTGGCGTGGCAGTATTGGGAAGAAGAGATGGGGGGATGAAGAGGTGATGAAAAAAGGTGAACGCTCAACTTCCCCACTGTTCACTGTTCGCTGTTAAAACGCGCCGCCGTTGGGCATTAAGACGAGTTCTTCGACGACGGCGGAATCGGGGAGTTGGACGACGTGTAGGATAGACTCCGCAACGATCTCCGGGGTTAGCATTTTCGATCGATCGAAATCGGCGTTCACGGTGTCTGTTTCCCAAATCGGCGTATTGACTGCACCGGGACAGAGCGCCGTGACGCGGATGCCGTTTTCGCGTTCTTCGGCGGCGAGGGCTTGAGAAAAACCCAACAGGGCGAATTTGCTCGCACTATAAGCACCCCAATTGGGAAAAGCTTGTTTCCCTGCGATCGAAACCACGTTCACGATTGTCGTGCTATCTTTCGCTCTCAGGCTGGGAAGAACGCCACGCACACATTCGACCACACTGAGGAGATTGAGATCGATCGTCCGTTGCCAGTCTTGCAGAGGTGTTTCTGTAATAGTTCCCGTATATCCCATTCCAGCGTTGTTCACGAGAATATCGATACCGCAAACTTTCTCGGCGAGGGATGCCATTCGTTCCGAGACTCGATCGAGTTCTAATAAATCACAGGGAAAGACATCAGCCTCGACACCGTGTTGGCGAGCCGTTGCAGCAACTTTTTCTAGCTTTTCGCTCGATCGACTGACTAATGCCAGGTGAATTCCCGCTTTAGCAAATGCAACCGCTGTCGCTGCGCCAATACCGCTACTCGCGCCTGTAATCAGTGCGCGTTTTCCCTTCGAGGTCATGTCTTCGTTCCATTGCGTGGGTACACCACCAGCTTAAATCGAATCGATCTCCAAACATGACAGGGGCGAGGAAACCTCACCCCCTCACGGCATGATTAGCCAAGCGAATTCAAACTACACCCACCAAGGTGTTTCTCCCGTGCGAGGATCGATATCCGTCCAAGGTGCAATCCAAATTCGATCGTCTTTCACCGCCACACGCACCAATTTCAGCGGACGGTTTGCGGGGCCGCGCAACACACTTCCTCGCTCGTCGTACCGCGAACCGTGACAGGGACATTGAAACTCTCCAGCCGTTCCGTTCCAAGGAAACGTACAACCCAAGTGGGTGCAGTTGTTGACAATCCCCGTCGAGTGGAGAGTGTTGTCCGGCTGTACGGTTAGATAAGTCGGTTCTCCAGCCAGTCCGGCGATCAACGCGCGGGTTCCGGGGGGTTCGCTGAGAATTTGCGATGCGGGAATGACGTTCCCCATTTTGTCTTTAGCGACAATTGCTCCACTTCCGTCACCTTCTGCGGGCGGTGTGAGGTATTTCGCGAACGGATACACGGCACTACTCGCTGCCGCTGCAACAGTTGCACCCGTGAGAAAATTTAGCAATTGACGACGGGAAATTTCAGGCTGTTCGATCGGTAAACTTTCATTCATGGCTTTCTATCTACATAGAAGTTTAGCAATGTAAAGACAAAAAGCTCTTCCCTCGATCGCCTTGCATCGCCTTTACTACGAAAAACTTCTATTAGAAAGGGAAGCGATCGAACGCAAAATATTCTAGAAATGCGCCAGGCAGAGCAAATCGAACCGACTAAACTCCCTGGCGCGATCCGTAATGGGATTGAGAACTTTTTGCAATCTACAAATTACTTTACAACTAATCAGTAGAATTGTCAAGAAGTGTAACGAAAGCATTGGTGTATCTGGATAAGAGAGGGTTTTACAGCCAGTCATAAAGACAGCTTTCAGAGCCTTGTCACAAAATTGCTCGTTTGAAAACTGCCTTCATACCTTACTTGTCGCTCTCTAGCTTTCCCAATTCACCTGAATCGATGCCAATCGAATTAAGGCGCTAAAATGGCCTTGCCATAGCGATTTTCCCGATACCACTGAGCAATTTCAGGTATCCACTCATCGAGTTGTCGCAGGATCGATTCAGCCAAAGCACGAGCCTCGAGTTGTGCGTCTGCTTTAGTTCGTTGATCGAGCATATGCAACAAAGCTTGAAGATCGGCAGCAATCGTATAGTTTTGCCGAAATCCCGTCGGTAACAATCCTCTCGCCATCTCAAAAGGATAGCCAAGATCGGTGGCTTGCATATAACCGATATACGCTCTAGCTGCGAGATTGAGATCGCACTCTTGCATTTGCTCGGAATAGTCTACTTTTTGACCGTATCGATCGGTATAGGTAAAGCCTGTCGGCCGTGTGTAGTGAATGGATTGAAGAATCGTCATGTCTTCTGATTCCATCCACAAACGCATCGTTTCAGCAATCCGTTTACCCGTGTAGCGCATCGACTGCACTAAATGAGCGCTATCTTGATGTCGGACAAATTGCATGATGGTATTGTGATCGAAACCACCAATATGCAGCGTAATGTGCGCCCATCTAAGCGGGGAATAATGGCCTTTATTGCCCTTCAAAAGATGGCGAACGACGGCCTCTCCTGCCTTGCGTTCGTCAGGGACTTTGTCATCGAGTGAAAATCCTTCAAAAACACAAGTGTGTTGACCCTTCCAGATGGCTCGACTGGGGAAAGGAGAGGTTCCATCTGGATCGATTTCAACTTTTAGGTGAGGGTCTTTTTCAAGAATATCTTCAGGTGTCGCTAAACTCATTTCATGGCTCCGAATTCAATAGTCGATGGACTGGCGAGTGGCTGGGATTTATTTCAAGAAATCGCCTCAATTTCCCCGTCTCCTCATCTCCTAAAGCTGCCCGAGCATTTTATGTGTTTGAGGAATAACACGAACGTCGAGAAGTGTACGTTTCATCATCGTTTGCCAGGCCAGAACGAGATTGGGAGATGGGGCCACGGATTCGCGAAAAGCATCTTTGCGTAGCGTTTCGTTTTGTCCTCGCAAAACGCCGTTCAGGGGCGTGACGGGTTGGAGGAATACAGGAATCGATCGATCGATGCGACGAATCAACTGGGCTGCACGTTCGAGTTCCTGAGTGGGAGTTCGATCGCAGACCACGATCTTGGTGAAGACCGAAACATCAGCCTCACGACAGGCTTTCAGAAATGCTTCGTGTTCCGTCCAACACGTTTCACCGCTAGTACTCGGCAGCTTGATATCCATCCCCACTAAATCCACGTAAGGAAGAACGAGTTGGAGTTGCTGGGGACGATGTCCTCCCGTTTCCAAATAAATTGGGAGTTTGGTTTTTTCGCGAACGAGCGGTAGGAATGCCGAGAGAAAAGGTGCGTGAAGCAGCGGCTCGCCTCCCGTGATACTAATACTCTCGTGGAGGCCGGGACGATTTTGCCGTTCGACCCAACTCGAAAGCATCTCGACGGATACGGGATTGGGGTAATTGTCAAAATCCCGAAGTCCAGGTGTGCGCTCGACGCGACAGGAAGCCGGGGCAAACCACGTTTGAGGGCTGTCGCAATAGAAACAGCGTAGGTCGCACAAGGCGAACCGAACGAATATTTGTCGCGTGCCGATGTTGAGGCCTTCCCCTTGAATAGCGGAAAAGACCTCGACGAGTCGAGCAGTCGTGGTTTGAGCGATCGTCATAGCGTCTGCGCGATCGAAAAAGAACGTTAACAACGAGATCCGTGACTTAGCACGTACCTTGCAATTTTAACGTCAGTTCGATCTCTCAAACGCTTGTAATGCCCGATAGATCTGCTCTTGAGATAGGGAATCAATATTGTGAAGGAAAGACGAGAAATCGCACACTCTTTTCCCAATGTACGAGTGGAGGAAGGGCGATCTTAAGGCTGAACTTGCAATCGCTCAATGACGGATTGCATTTTTTGGCTGGCATCGATCGCCACTTCCTTGGCTTTGGGATCGTGAATCATTAAAAACATCATCAGCGGATCGACTGCCGAAACCTCAACGCGACCGTCTTTGTGTTCTTGGATGACGACGTTACAGGGATAGAGAACACCAGCTTTATCATCGGCTTGCAACATATGATAGGCGATGAGGGGATGGCACGCGCCGAGAATGGTGTAACGGTGGTAATCGACATCGAGCTTTTTCTTGAAAGCGGCCTGAACGTCAATGGTCGTCAGAACGCCCATGCCCTCTTCACGAAGTGTATCGGTGACGCGATCGATGGCTTCCTCGAAAGAGCAGTTGATAAAGGTGCTGAAGTGGTACATTGTCGAAGTGCCTCGAATGCTGGAGTGATTGAAGAAACAGCTTTCTTCTTTTTTAGTTTTATAGCTAATTGAGAATATTTTCAATGCACCCAGTTTTCGACGTATCGAGATTCGACACCACTAGACGAGCTTCATCGGTGTTTGAGTTTGTTCAGGTTTCCTCTTGAAGTTCGTAAGTGTGAAACCGAGTCAACACGCCGAGTGTTTGCGCTTTAATAGCTGGAACGCCGGGAATTGGAACGGAAAGCTCCGTGCGGTAGATACTGAACAGGAGAAAGTTTTGCCGTTCGGTATTGCTGGCGATCAAATTTTGCAACTCTGCTTGACTGGATTCGACGAGGGATTCACAAGGATCTTGAAGCAGACCCGCTTCGCTACACACGTCCTCTTTGAGATAGGTAGACAGTCGATCTTCTGCATAATTCTCATATGCAGATTCACCAGGATTTGTTAGTGCCATCACCGCACCTAAACCCAAGATGGCGATTCCAGCTCCCACAGCAGCTTTCATAAATCTTTTCGCGTCCTCAACTCGAACGGTCGTTCGTACCTGATGTCTTTTCCATGTTAGCGACGTGGGCGAGGATGTCGATCGGTCGATGGAGTTTGAGGCGTTGCAGTTGAACGTCGTCGCGCACGAGGAGCGCCCCCGCAAAGCCTAACGCATTAACCGAAATCGAATCGAACCGTTCTTTCGATCGAGGGACGACAAACATCCATTCTCGCGTCGCTAAAAGATTATAGGGGGCAGTTTGTTCTACCGAAGTCGGTTCGCCGTCGAGCAATCCCACTGCTTGCAACAAGCGATAGTACGTTTTCAGAACCGTTTCCGCGTCCGTGTCGGGGGTTAACGGGGCGATCGCGTGACGAAACGGGAAACTGGGAATGTGTCCGACGTGGCCGTCAAACGGAGTTCGATCGATCTCCGTTTCGATGGGAAGCCGCGTTCCATCAGGCATCAAGGGCAACGGAACCAGTTGTAAGTGTTTGTGTTTTTGGCTGGCCCCCGCTTCAGTTCCGCCGTTGTAAAAGGCCAAGCCGTCGATTTGCTGCAAACAGGCTTGCATGGCCTCGAAGTCAGACTGCGTGAGCCACGTTTCCTGATGCTCGAAGTGGCGCGTGACGACGAGTAGGTGGTGTTCGACGACGTTGAATTTATTTAACAAACAGAGATGCGTTGGGGAAATGTCGGTGACGAAGAGGTTTTTTTCGTAGGGAAGAAAGGGGTTGAAATCCTTTCGTGCTTTTTGAGATCGATCGTCTTGTTGTTTTTTGGCTTTTGCCTTTCTCGCTAAGTTCGAGACAATCCGAACGAGAAACCGAACGTCTCCCTGTTCGATGTATTCGTAATCCGTGGGAATGGGTTGGAGTGCGCCACAGTCAAGGGCGAATTGGGTTTGTTCGAGAAGGCGATTCCAGAGGGTATCGGGTTCTAACCTGCGAGATGGGTCGATCGTGGATTGTCCTTGGGACATGGGAAACCTACACGACAGTGAACAGTCATCAGTGAAGACAGTTTCTCATTATCTCCTCACCTCCCGATCGCCCCATCTCCTCACCTCCTCTATCTGAGCTGTCCGCAATATATCGTTACAATGTGTGAGGTCGGGCGATCGAGCGCCTGTCCTCGTGGAACCCAAACCTTTCAGGCAACTATGCAGACTCAACCTCACACGAGTGCGTCCACTCCTTCCTACAGTCGCGAAGATTGGCAACGCGGCTATCTTTCCCAAACCCGAGAATCGGCTTACTGGGTTGAAGACATCGAAGGTGAAATTCCCCACGACTTACAGGGGACGCTGTTTCGCATCGGTCCGGGTTTGCTGAACATCGGCGAGTATCCCGTGCGTCATCCCTTCGACGGCGATGGGATGGCGTGTTCGATCGCCTTTAAAGACGGTCGTGCGTTTTTTCAAAATCGCTTCGTTCGCACGCAAGGATTTGTTGAAGAACAAAAGGCGGGCAAACCCTTGTATCGAGGCGTGTTCGGAACGCAAAAACCGGGGGGTTGGTTGGCCAATCTTTTCGATACGCGGCTGAAAAACATCGCCAACACGAACATTATTGACTGGGGCGGTAAGTTGTTAGCGTTGTGGGAAGCGGCCGAACCCCATCGTCTCGACCCGAAAACATTAGAAACCTTGGGACTCGATCGACTCGACGGCGTTCTCGGTGAAGGCGATGCGTTTTCCGCCCATCCCCACATCGATCCTGCGTCTCAATTCGACGATGGAAAACCCTGTTTAGTCAACTTTTCAGCCAAGGCTGGTCTATCAACGACGATTACGATTTACGAGTTCGCCGTTGACGGTACTTTGCAACGCCAACACGCACACGCGATTCCGGGATTTGCGTTTCTGCACGACATGGCAATTACGCCAAACTACTGCATCTTTTTCCAAAATCCAGTAACGTTAAATCCCCTTCCTTATCTGCTGGGATTTCGCGGTGCGGCTGAGTGCGTGAAGTTCGACCCCAACGCTTCGACGAAAATCGTTGTAATTCCACGCGACGGTTCCCGCGACGTGCGCATTTTGGAAACAGAACCCTGTTTTGTGTTCCATCATGCAAATGCTTGGGAAAAAGATGGAGACATCTTTGTCGATTCAATTTGTTACGAGTCGTTCCCGCAAGTCGATCCAGATGCGGATTTTCGCGATGTCGATTTCGAGGCCATTCCCGAGGGTCAGTTGTGGCAGTTTCGGGTGAATTTGGCAGAAGAACGAGTCAATCACGAGGTTATCGAACGCCGTTGCTGTGAGTTCCCCGTGTTACACCCTCAAAACGTGGGTCGAGAAAATCGTTATTTATACATGGGAATTGCTCACCCCGAACGGGGAAATGCTCCGTTACAGGGTGTGATGAAGATCGATCGAGAAACGGGAACGCGGCAAGTTTGGAGCTTTGCGCCCCGTGGATTTAGTGGCGAGCCTGCCTTTGTTCCCCGTCCCAATGCGACGGCGGAAGATGACGGTTGGTTGCTATCGTTGATATACGATGCCGAACACCATCGATCGAAGTTGGCAATTTTCGAGACTCGATCGATCGAAGCGGGGCCGATCGCGCAATTGCATTTGAAATACCATATTCCCTATGGGTTACACGGTGGTTTTACCGAAACCTATTTCGGAGATTGAGGCAATTTTGAAGGGGATCGATCGATCTACGCTCTGCTACCGCGAACGAAATCAATCGGTCACAATTAATAAAAATAAAACTCGAGTGGAGCAGATGGAACGGTGAAGTTAACTCTCAAACGGATTTTGGCTTTGAGTTTGAGTTGTCTCGTCGCAGCAATTTCCTGGAGTTGGAGCGATACAGCAGCGGCACTCCCGACGGCCAGCGAGTTATTTCGCAATGCTTACACGAACCGTTACACCTGGGATGCAGAGTTTCCCGGTTATTCGGCAACTGTTTTAGTCAAGTCGGGAAACGTTCGCGAGAAAGGGGTGGTGTTGGTCGAGAGCGATCTGAACGTTTCGGTCTTCGATATCGAAGATAGCGATTTGCGCGACTTCGTGAAAGGACAAGTTCAGATGGAAACGATTCACCGTCGACGACTGCCTTTTGAAACGGTTCACGGCGATCGACAGTTTATCTTGGAAGGCGTTGACGAAATGGGAGCCTCGATCGTGCGCGAGGTTGGGGACGAGTCGAACTCGTTTTATAAAGTGAAAGACGGCACGATCGCACAAGTCAACCGCATTTTGCAAGGCGTTGCGGTGACAGTCGATACCCTCGAAACGCAATCGACCCCGAAAGGAATGCTCGTCACCCACTTTCAAACCGAGTTTCGCGATCCAGAAAGCGGGCAGATTCTCGAGCAAGAAGACGTCGTCGATCGACACGAGCAAATCGGGGGATATTATCTGTTGACCCAACGCTCGATCGAGCAAATCCCGGAAGCCACCCTATCTGAATTCGCCATGCCGGACGTTTCGCTCCGTTTTGACGAGATTCAGCCACTGTGATAGTGGCACTTTTGGGGAGAAGATTTGAGGAGGAGATGGCGTGATAACCGGGTGATGATAACCGGGTGATGAAAAGTGAATTCATTCATCTTCCCACCGCCTCATCTCCCCACCTCCTCAAACTGGAACGAGCGCCAAGATTTTCTCGATCGCTTCGGGAATCGTGAGGTTGTCCGTTTGGATTTCAATGGCGTCTAGAGCTTTTTGCAGGGGCGAGATCGACCTCGTGCTGTCTTTTCGGTCTCGTTCGGCGATCTCCCGTTCCAATTGTTCCAAATCGATCTCGTATCCCTGTTCTTCTAGATCGCGTTTTCGCCGTCTTGCCCGTTCCTCAACCGAAGCCGTGAGGAAGATTTTCACCTCAGCATTGGGAAACACGCAGGTTCCCATATCTCGTCCTTCGGCCACGAGTCCTCCTCGGTTGCCGTAGCGTTTTTGCTGTTCGACGAGGAATTGACGCACTTGGGGCAATGCGGAGATCGTGGAGACAAACGCTGTCACTTCAGGCGATCGAATCTCCCGCGTCACCTCTCGTTCGTTCACCCAAACGCGACACTGAGCGGTCTCGGGGTCAGCTTGCAGGTCTAACTGGCACTGACGCAAGGCGCCAGCGACCGCCGCTTCGTCCTCGATATTGATGTTTTCCCGCTGCATCCACCAGGTCACGGCTCGATACATTGCCCCTGTATCGAGATACATCAGCCCGAGTTTCTGAGCAATCTGTCGAGCGATCGTGGATTTACCCGCTCCTGCCGGGCCGTCGATCGCGACGATCGGTTTACGATCGATCGGTTGGAGTAATACATTATCGATCGATCGTGTGTTGCCAAGGCGAGCCGCCAAGGCGAGCAATCCCTGACGCCGCACGCTGGCCAGGGGAACGAGGCTATCGGGGTCGACGAGTTCGACATAGTCGAGTCGCAGTTCGGGAACGGTGGCGAGTTCGCGTTTGACCGCATCGAAGAGAGCGGCGCGATCTCGCTTGCCCGCCTGAAACAGGGATTTCGCACGGGACAGACTGCGGAAAAGGACGGTCGCTTTGGCTTTCTCGTCTTCGCTGAGGTATTGATTGCGGGAACTGTAGGCTAAGCCAGACGGTTCCCTGACGATGGGACAACCGATAATTTCAACAGGAAGGTTGAGATCTCGAACGATCCGGCGAATGATGGCCAGTTGTTGAGCGTCTTTCTGTCCGAAATAGGCTCGATCGGGTTGGACGAGGTTCAACAGCTTGACAACAATGGTTGCAACACCTTCAAAGTGACCGGGACGCGATCGACCGCAGAGGATCTCAGTCATTTGCGGCGGTGGAACGATCGTCGTCTGGGACGGACTGCGCCCGTCGGAAAGCGGATCGGATCTCTCGATAATACCCATATCTTCGGGATTCGGCGCGAAAACCGCATTGACACCTTCGTTTTCGCACTGTTGGCAGTCGAGATCGAGCGTTCGGGGGTATTGGTGAAAGTCTTCGTTCGGTCCGAATTGTAGGGGATTAACGAAAATACTAACGATGACGGTGTCGTTTTGTTGGCGTGCTTTCCGGATCAAGCTTAGATGTCCCGGATGTAGGTTGCCCATGGTGGGAACGAAGCCAACAGATCGATCGGACTCTGCACGGCTATCGCGGACGACGGGTTGTTGTCGGTGGTAGGCTTGTAGTTCGGAAACAGTCGTCAGTCGCTGCATGGCACTCTCCCTTGAGAAGTCAATGGTCTAAGGTGTTGGCGTTCTCTCCACCCACTCGCTTAGCAAGAGGGTCGGAGATTCCCCGGATCGCTCCGAAGAGTTGCTGCTTCACAGAGACTGGGCTAGATTGAATTTTTTCAATCTCCGCTCGACTCTCTCCACAAGCATTTTCAGCAGTCGCAGCATTCTTGGCGACTACTCCGAGGATAGACCTTAGCGCAAAAAACATCTCGTTTCCAGAACACCTCAAGCAAGATTTGCGGACAATCTACAGAGAAGTTCTGAGAACGCGAATTTGGCAGGTGGTCGGTCGATCGTCAAGGGAAATCCGAGGAACACGGAAAACATCGGGAAGCGAGAGACAAGGACGAAAACTCAGCTGAGTTTTCGTCGAGTTCCCAGCAAATTCGCAAATATCCTCGATCGTCGTCATGGAATCAGTGAGAAGTCCCGATATTTGCCCTTGTTTCCCTTATCCCTTTTGAGGCTTCGGATGACTGAATCACGCACGCGACACGATCGATCGACCGGAAGCCTGTGCTATGCAGGAGAATATAATTTTTTAAGTCCTTGGTGATTTCCAGGTTTCACGTCAGATGCGAGCGAGAGCATTAATCTTAGCTAACTTGTCCGGTTCCAGAAACTGTAACTCCGCCAGATTCAGCCATCCCTCTTTCAGCAACTGAGCAAAAACAAAGATGAGAACGGAATACCTGTAGTCATACTTGCCATCGATTTCGTGCCTTTTCGCACTTAAAAAGTCATGAAGCTTCCACACTTCATCAACTTCATTGATTTCGCTCACCTTTTGGCGTACTTCCTGGATTAGACCGTCGATTTCCCTCTCGTAAGCTCGTTTGAACACTTCCCGTGCTGCTTGCTTTTCACCTTCAGACCAGTTAACTTCACTCACCTATTCTTTACCAAAACTCGTAGTCAATATAACAATTATAAAAAAAAAGAGCACTCTTTACAATAGAATGCCCACCTGCAATATTTGTTGCTGAATATTGCTCTATCGAGCTAAATTTAACAGTTCTTTAGGTGAGGCCAACAGGTCGATTGCAACAAAGAAAATCTTATTCTCGGGGTTGAGTAAAAAGCGCCATGCAATGTTCATCCCAACGTTGCCACCAAACCAAGGCGTCTGCACTTTTCCGGTCACTTTCACCTGAGCGTAACCGTCCTCTGCGGGTTCCTCAATGCCACGTTCTGGAATTAATTTAAGGTTTTGGCATTCTTCTCGGAAAAAACGCAGGACGTTATCCTTCCCGACAACTGGCTTTTGGAAGGGAGGTTGTAAAGCACCGTCAGGTGCAAACAGGGCAATCAACGTATTGAAATCGTTGGCGTTCAAATTGTTCATGTATTCCAACACAGTGGAATTCGTCACGCCTTCAATGTTGACTTGAGTGCGTTGAGACATCTCTTTCGGCGGTACGACGGGTTCTGAGACCCGGCTATAGCTACCTAACTTACTCGAATCGAAGCCCATATCGACGACCGCATTCCGTAAAACAGTGATTTGCTGCCCGGATTCGAGTCCCCGAATGCCTTGTAAAACGGCGGCGGCATTGGCAGAAAGCTGATAGCCTTCGGGAATGGGAGCCACAACACCCTCTTCCATTAACTGTCCGAGCCTGTACCAGAATCCCAGCTTGATGTTGGGAGACCAGGTGGTATAGGTGCGGCAAATCGGTGTATCTGCGTGGTTAGCCAAGTCGCACATTGCCTGGGTTTGCTCCAGGGCAGTCATCTGCTGAATTTCGTTTAAGGTGTTCTCAGCAAGCGTCATGCTGGCTGCTCCGGGAGCGGCAATCGTAATTGTCTGACCCATTTCCAGATAGGCAAACCAGATTAGAGCGAGCTGATCTTCAGCACTGAGCTGGTTGAACCGAGCAATGGTGGCGGGGACGACATCAGCCGCTAGAGTGCTGGGAAAAATACTGCGAGCCGAATCAATGGTAAATGACATAAATTTTATTGAATTGCTTTATAAGAAAAACTTACCACGACTTTGTTCTCGGCGATACAGCACGGGTTGTTTCCGTGTGGCATCAATGCTCTCGTCACGTCTGTCCGAGAGCATGGGAAGATTTACAACGTTCGCGATGGCCGTCCAATTACGGTTTAGAAGTCGATGACGAAGAGATTGCGTTTGTGGTGTCGTGTTCGATCGCGAAAACGTTAGCGTATAGATTTGCCGTGATTTGCTTGCCTTCTTGGGTGAGCGACAGATACTCTAAAGCGCTTTCAATGGCAGGGTAGATACTTGTCCAATACTGTTTTGAGTGGCTCTGACGCAAATTTCCGGCGTGTCGGTGTCCCAGTTTTTCATTTAAACCGGTTTCTTCGTATTCGTAATAGAGGGCCCCGAGTTTGTTGAGATAGCGAAGATCGCTCAATTGTCCGATCCAATCTGCGGCCCGCATTAACCCTGGATAGCTCGACGTTTCCTCGTAGCCTGGGGTTTGCGTTGAAAGCTCTCGCGTGTATTCGATATTGCGTTTGATGACTTCGGAGACAATTAACTTGTGACCGCTGAAGCGTTCGTCGACGAATAATTTACTTCGATCGACGTGATAGGGCGCTAAACTCGCGTCGGTTGCTCCTGGGGGAAGGGAAACTAATTCGCCTCTGCCGGAATCAAAACTGTTGTCTTCAATGGAATCTCGGCGACAAACCCCTTTGACGTAGCCGATATCGCTGCACACGAGAGAGATGATGAAGTGAAGCCAGTCTTCACACGTCACCCCACCTTCGCGAATGTGTTTTCCCCGTAGGATTTCCTGACCCACGAGGGTCAACCCGATTGTATGTTCGACAGTGTGGTAAAGTGCGTCGCTGTTGGCAATGTTTTCTAGGGCCATCCCACCCGCCCAGGCGATAATGTCAGCGTAATCTGTTTGGTAACCGCCATAGGTGCGATGGTATCCTTCCCGAAGTCGTTCGACGAAATTTTGAATCAGGATTTCGGTGACGTTCAGCATATTCAACGGAAACTCGACCGAGATTCGGCCGTATAAAAACTGGCGAAACGGAGGGTCGGCCTCGCTCGGGAACGCTCGCCCCAATTGTAACGGTTGCGATCGAGGTTGGCAATCTGCTATAGATGCCGGAGTATGCCTGGATTTCAGGCTACGATCGACTGCCGTCGCAAGTCCTCGTCCTCTATGGGATTGTCTCGACGTATACTTCTGCAACAAGCTGCTTCGTTTGCGTTTGGCGCGATCGTGCCTCCGGTTTTGCGTCGTAAATATAAAGGCAACGCCCCGAAACTCGTTACGCCAATTTCCTTTGCCGATACCGTCACGCAGCAAGTGAACGAGTTGCTGACCGGACGTTCGGCCGCCGTTCCACCAGACATCGAACTTTTGGTTCCGACCTATTTAGGCAACGCTCAACGTCGCTTTTACGGACGGGGAACACCAAAGGGGTTGAACGAGATCGATCGATTCTATCTCGGTAGCGGCTTGAGTGTCGTCGGCGGCAGCTACGATACCTGGAGCGGTGCGGGATGGACGGGACAACCGACACTGATTCGAGATCGAGGCAAACTCTATTTAATTATCGGTGCATACGACCACAGTTTGCGAAAAATCGATCTCGAAACCAATCGAGTCGTCTGGCAATATCAGTTTGACGATATTTTGAAGGGTTCGTCAAGCGTTTATATCGACGAAACCGCCGAAGCAGAAAACCGCCTCGTCGTTTTACAAGGGAGTCGTCGCGGTGTTGATAAGTCTTTATCGTCGGGGTTCGTTCCCAGTTTTCGCGCGGTGTCGTTTCGCACGGGAAAAGAGCTGTGGCGGCTTAATATTCGCGCAACCGATAGTTACAGTCGAGACAACGACAGTACGGCGATCGATCTCGGTAACGGCACGATTTTTAACGTCGGAGAAAACGCGATCGGTTATTTCATTAGCAGTAGTACGAAACGCTCGATCGAATCTGACGGTTTTCGGATTCCTGAAGTGATCGATGAGTTACAGCTTTACGAAGCGGAAGATGTCGGATTGTATGCGGGAAATTTAGTTGCGGAATCGTCACCGGCCATTTTCAACGATCGATTGTATCTCGCGTCGGGAGGCGGACGAATTTATGGAATCGATCTGGAAACGCGCCAAATTGTCTGGCAATTTCGCGCGGGGGGCGATTTAAACGGGACGATCTCGATTTCGCGAGATGGAAAATTATTTAGTACCCTCGATCGAGAGAAAATCCCCGGACGCGGCGGTGCGTTTAAACTCGACCCGAACCAACCCAATTTCGCTTGTGTAGAATGGTTTTTACCAACGTTAAATCTAGGATTTGGGGAATGGCAAGGGGGCATTACGGGTTCGGTTGCCCTCAACGACGAGTATCGCGCGCCTGACATTCCGCCACTGTTTGCCACAAACGCGATCGATGGCAATTTATATATTGGCAGTCAAACCCAAGTGACGGGTGAAAAAGTTGCCGGGCCGCTGTTAGAACGAGAATACGATACACCGGTTATCGTCTTTCAAAAACAAATTGGTGCGTCGATTTCAACACCGATTTTTACGGATGGAAATCGCTTAGTTTCTGCTGGATATAACGGTATTCGTCTGTTTCAACTGGGGTTTGAAATTTCCACGGCTGAAGACGATCTCGCACTACGGGGTGCGAGTGGAAATTACTATCGCGTCACGGTTGAAGAAATCGCGGCGTTTAAACCGGGGGGATCGTTCGAGTCTACGCCGATGGTTTGGGACGGTATCGTGCGCGTGTGCAGTCGCGATGGATGGATGTATACGTTGGGTTGAAATGTTCGATCGACACCACAATTCGATCGTGTAAAAGGTAACGCTTATCACAAAGTCATTAATTACGGTCGTGTGTGTCACAAAAATTAAATTAAAAATGCGTTACAGTCATAAGTGGTTCGATCGTCCAGCGCGAAATCCAGTTGTAGGAGCAACGCCCCCATGAGTCTCGTGCGTCAAATCGAAATCCGAGCGTTAGACTCGTTCAAAGGCGGGATGGCAGAGTTCTACACCCCCCAATCGAGTCACGAAACGATGCTGGTGCAAGTCGCACCGCATACAGTAGACGATCTGTTCGTTCACCACTTCCAAACCGATCAGTTATTGGTCGTGCGCGGGAGTATGGTGTTGGTCGTTTTACAAAATCGCAAATATACTTACATTCCTTTAACTCAGCACAAACCTGTAGCGGTGAAAATTCCACCCGGTATTCCCCACGGTGCAATTAACCTCAGTAACAAGCCTTGTGTTCTCGTGAACGCCGTGTTGCGTCATGGCGATCCCCACGATCGAGATTACTGTCCGCTCAAACAGCCGTTTCCGTTCGATCTCAAAGCCGCGCAACAGGCTTTAGAACGACTCGAACGATCGATTCCCGTGCAGGTTTGAGCAGCGGTTGTCGATATTTCTCCGAGTTCCTCTCGATGTTGCTTGAGGGGAACTCGATCGACTTCTACGCCTTTAACCAATCAAATATTTCACCCGCCGTCAGCCGAACTTCCCCAGCGAACTCCGGTACGGGTAAGACAACCTCTGCACCTTCAAACACTTGCACTGATGGGTCTTCACGATAGATAAAGATACAGGATTCTTCTGGATCTAACAGCCAACCCATTTCAGTTCCATTGTCTCAACAATGGAGAACGTTCCGAATGACTTTGGTTTGGCTTTGGTTTGGAGACAGGATTTCGATCGTCCAATCGGGTGCGAGATTAAAGGCGTTGGCCACATCTCCATTACGATCTCTGGGGATACGAGATGCACGAAAAACAGCAATATCGGGAACGATCGAGCGTCCCCCAAAGGTACAGCGTAATTCTGGAAACACTTGAGCCGTTGGCTCCGACCTAAAGTTTGCCGTTAGGACAAAACTCAGCTCTCGTTGAAGGAGACTGTGCTTACCTTGGGGAATCGGTTTTTGAATCATTTCTCTGTCGATGTATTCACTGGCGGGTTTGGTCTCTGGTAATTTCAGAAACGCTTC
Organism: Geitlerinema sp. BBD 1991-9; assembly: GCA_001657325.1. Taxonomy (GTDB): domain Bacteria; phylum Cyanobacteriota; class Cyanobacteriia; order Cyanobacteriales; family Geitlerinemataceae; genus Geitlerinema. The sequence goes on from LWRO01000032.1 coordinate 42,207, forward strand.
CAGTGTCAGGGGCTTGGGTGGGACTTGTACCATCAGACAACCCTTCGATCGAACTTCATATCTAACTTCATATCTATTTTACTCACATTTAACAGTTCGATTCCCTTTTTCTATTACCGATCGTCTTCATCGGAATTCAAAAGTCTTTTTCTATCAAGTAAAATGCAACAAGTCAGACATCAAAAAAGCAAAAATAAAGTCCGAGTATTTTTGCTGTATTCTCGACAGTTATCGATCGCAGAATTCTGATTTTTTGACTCTAAAGATCTTAAAATTATTCCTAGGGTGAAAGTGATATCAATGCGAAAACCGATCGTGGGCGTGATGGGGCCGGGAGAAGGAGCGATCGAAGCCGATCGAAGCCGAGCCAAACAACTCGGTCGATCGATCGCCGAGCGAGGTTGGATCGTCTTGACCGGTGGGCGGAATACTGGCGTAATGGATGCCGCGAGTCGAGGGGCCAAAGAAGCCGGTGGATTGACGATCGGCGTGCTTCCCTCCGCCGACGATCGAAACCTTTCAGAAGCTGTCGATATCGCCATCTTCACCGATTTGGGAAACGCCCGCAATAACGTTAACATTCTCTCTAGCGATGTCGTCGTTGCCTGCGGAATGGGACTCGGGACAGCCTCAGAAGTGGCTCTCGCACTCAAAACTGGAAAACCGGTGGTTTTATTGGGCGTAAACTCAGCAACAGTGGCCTTTTTTCAGCAGTTTGCGTCTCGTTTCGTGGTTGTGGAAACAGCGAACGAAGCCATCGACGCGATCGAATCTTTTCTCCATCCTTCCGTTTAAAACCCCCCAGTTTTCTATGAACGACTCACGACACTACTCGCTGCTCGAACGATTTCGCGGCACATTACTCGGAGCAGAACTCGGCTATCGCCTGAGCCGTTCCCCGGAAGACGCCCCCATTTGGATGGGAACGTCAGAACGCGAGATCGCCGAACAATTCGCACGAATTAAAACCTTTAAATTCGACCTCGATGCGGTGTCTCTCGCGCCGCTATTCGTTTCCCTGTTAGCCGCTATACAATTTCACGACGACCTCGATCGATTGCACGAAATCCTGTCGGCGGTGAAACCTCCAGAATCGATCGTTATCGCCTTAACCGTCGCCTCAGCTCTTCGCGATCGACTCGATCTCAACAGCCTAGCGGAAGATTTCACCCAACAGCATCTCGACCCCAACCCTTGGCTCGAACCCGTTCGACATCTGCTCGATCGAGGAAGCGATGTCGAAACGGCTTGGCGAACCCTCTCATCTCACCCCTCTAGCTTTCCCTTCGCACTGTACTGCATTCTAAGTTCGGGGGGCGATTGGTGTGGGTCGGTAACGCGCGTTTGTCGTTGGGAGATTCAGAGTGCTACGCATCGCTTACGCGAACGAGCTTCCGTCGGTATTGCAACCGGGGCAATTTGTGGTGCGTATCGCACGCGATCGAACGTTCCCGTGACCAACTGGAGCCAACTCGACAACCTCACCGAACTCGACGAGGTGGCGTGGAAATTGTGGCAGGGATGGTCGGGACGATTGGAATTCGACGATTGGGACGGGATCGATCGATCGGCCGTCGGACTGGCGGGAACGCTGCGGCCGAGATCGATCGAGGAGAATCGGAAATGGGGAATAGAGCGATGAGGCAACGATCGATCGAGCAGAGGGGAAAAATCGTAACTTGCGGAAATGGTAAATCCTCTAGGCTGTTCGCAACGTCACCGAACTATCTAGGGTATGTCCGAGAACGTCGTACAGTTGGCGCTGCTCGAAAACAGCTAGGATATCGGCGTTAATCTTATACCGTTCGGCTTCCTGACGCAGAATGTGCAAAGCCGTCTTGACCCCTAAACCGTGCTTGTAAGGACGATCTCCCGCCGTCAGTGCGTCGTAGATATCCGCAACCGTCAAAATCTGGGTTTGTATGGGGATTTCCTCCGCTGTCAAACCGCGAGGATAGCCGCTTCCGTCGAGCTTTTCGTGATGGCCGTAAGCGATTTCCGGAATCCGCGATAGTGTTTTCGTCCAGGGAAGCTGTCGGAGAAATTCATAAGAATGGGTCACGTGCGCTTCCATCGCCGCTCGCTCTTCCGGGGTCAAGTTTCCTCTCAGAATACTCAACTGAGCGAGTTCGTCATCCGTCACGAGCGGCTTAACACGACCGTCGATATCCAGGTAAGTATAACTCGCCAGATCGTTCAATTTGTCTAACGATTCCTCGGACAGCACTCGCGGTTCGTTCGCCGTTAATAAAATTTGCCAGTATTCGTCCAATTGTTCGATCGAATCGGCGAGTTTTCGATCGAGTTCTGCTAATTTTTGACAGTGGGGACAATCTGAATCGGGATGTTCGGCCAAGTGTTGCGGGTGTTCCACCAAATACCGATATTTCGCCTGAGCGCAGTTTAGGTGGAGGGTTTGTCGAACCAAGTTAAACCGAGTGCGAACCGTATCGAGGCGATCGGGATACAGTTTCTTTTCTTTAACCAAAATTGCTTCCGGCACTCCAATTTTGCCAAAATCGTGGAGTAACGCGGCATAGCGAATTTCCTGTAACTGTCGGTCGTCGAAGCGGATCGATCGTAAAATGCCGGACTCGATCGAACTGACTTCCTCGGAAATCCGAACGCTCAACTGCGCCACCCGTTCCGAATGACCCGACGTACAAGGATCGCGCATTTCAATCGCCTGAACGGACGTTCGCACGAACGTTTCAAACAGGTTTTCAATATCTTCTTGAAGGTTGTTGCGCTCGATCGAGATTCCCGCTTGACTCGCCAACGATCGAACGATCCGTTCTTCCCAAGCTGAATAGGGTTGCGTCGCCTCCATCACGTTCTCGGGATGCAACTGAAGATCGGATTGTCGCTTGCGATTGAGCAATTGCAAAACCCCAATCGCCTCTCCATTGCGATTTTGCATCGGGATCACCAACACCGAGCGCGTTCGGTAGCCGATATCTCGATCGAAATTGCGATTGAGTTCGTAGGGCGCGCCCTCCGGAGGATAGTAAGCATCCGGGAGGTTGAGGCTTTCCCCCGTCAGGGCCACATATCCCGCTAAACTCGTCGGCGTGAGGGGAATGGCAAACTCCCGAAACGACACGTTCGGCCGCGAATCGTTTTGGGCAGTTTTGAACAATAGCTTGGGATACTCGTCCCTTCGATCGACCAAATAAACGCTTCCCGCGTCACTACACGTAATCTCGCGACTTTTCGAGAGAATCAGGTCGAGCAGTTCTGAAAGATTGTAACTTCCAGACAGCGCCGTCCCAATCTCGAGCAACTGCTCGATCAGTTGCAAGCGATCGACGTCGTTCTCAAAATATTCGGGATCGAAGGTTGCCATATCGATATCGGATCGCCGATCCGAAAGAGTTACGAGCGAAGTAGGAAGACGTTAAGCACAGCGTGGCACCCCTTACATGACCGCTGTTGCTGCTATAACGCCGAGATGATTCTTGCCAGATCGAAATCTTTCGCCGTCAAGCCTCCCTCGTCGTGAGTCGTCAGACTGACTGTCACTTTATTATATGAAACGGACAGGTCGGGATGATGGCCGGCACTCTCCGCTGGTTCGACTAAGCGGTTAACAAAATCGATCGCCTGGACGAAGTTGGCAAACTCGAACGTGCGCTGGAGTTCCTTGCCGCGAACTTCCCAACTGACCAGCTCGCCGAGTTTCGTTTGAATTTCGCTGTCGCTTAACAAGGTCATGCGATGTCCTCGCGAACGTTTACTCTCACCGTTACATTTATGTTAATTTCATTTGAATTAATTTTATGAGAAATGTCGGGTCTCAGCAGACATTCGACCTGCACCACAACGGTAAAACGTTAAACAACTTCATCGACCCAGACACCGGATGACAGCTCGATCTCCAGTCTCGATCGTAGACCCTTCGATCGATCGAGGTGCGACCTCATCCTATCGCGCACCCGGCGCAAAAAACTATCCGCTCTTACTCGGGAGTACCCTAACGGCACAAATGAGTAAGAGCGGTCTAGCGGATCTTCAGATTGGAACCTGACTGTCGGGAGGAACTCCAAGTTAGCTCGTCCTCCGTAGCGAATCTCATCTGCGCGGGAGCGCAAGCAATCGCTTAGAGAACAGCCCCGACACACAGCCGGTATAGTCCAACCTGGAGACCCTTGCGGCAACTACAGCTATCCTGCACGGGCACCACCTCCAGATTTTTCAAAACATCACGAGAACACACAGTCCTCACTGCCGATTAAGATAACACAAAAGCACAGGGATAAACGGGGGAGGAGATAATTGGGCGATCGGGTCAAAAGATGGGCAAAACGAACAACTGTTCCCACTGCTGACGGGTCACTGCTCGCTGCACACAGAAAAAACCCCTACCATCGGCAGGGGTTTCGAGTTGAAATTCTGTTCGGACCGCTCGGGTCTTACAGAGCGTTACCGCGAGGAAGAACCTCTTCGGGGAACTCGAAGTTTTCGTGAGGCTGGTCAGTCGGAGCCATCCAAGCCCGCAGACCT
>LWRO01000033.1 GCA_001657325.1 Geitlerinema sp. BBD 1991-9
AGCATCGCAATCAGGGCAATGAGGCATGGGGGGGGTTCCGTCGCTTCCTGAACATCTTAACAAATCCATCATTACTTCTAGAGTTCTACCCGACGATTTTTAGTGTACCCGCACCATCTGAGGATTCGATCGCGAAACAACTTTTGGCGAGTTTTGAGTCGTACTTGAAGAGAAACTCGACACCGTTGCAAATTGTGAGGTCGAATCCGCACCCACCTCGCCGTAGTGAAGTTTTAACCAACCGCGACGAATGGCATAGCACAACCGCGCGGCCACCCTACGTTCTTCCTTACTCTCTGTTCGTTTCAGAGCGTTGGTTAAATCTTCGAGATCGACAGACCCTGTATTCCACGAATGAATAAAGGTTGCGTACATCGATGAAGTGTAGGGCGAAAAGGTAGACATGATGTTTTGACGATCGAGTGCTTGGTCGTATCACTTCTAAATTAACTGGCTCGATCGAGGCTCGACAATGGCAAATCCACACACGTGATTCTACGGAGTTCCTCGATTGAATGCGGCAAGAGCTATCCCTGGACTGACATCTGTAAAAAATTGCTGGTTAGCCCAACTTGTAAAGCAGATGTCCGTGTTTTTACGTATTTATTGTAACGAGATATAAGAAGGGCTGGGTTTCTCGAATATCCTAAAAGGCTGGGAATTTAAAACCAGAATTGTCCTCTCTGAGTCTAGAATAATATCAAACGTTTAAACCCAAAATCAATTTATTTTTTATGTATTTTCACGCACAAAAAACATGAAATATTTGTTTTTTTGGGTAATTATATTTGGTCAAGACTACAACTTTATAGCAAATCTAGTTGAAACGTAAAATCAGGTTGCGACAATAAAATGCTAAAATATATCTAATATATTGCTATTGCGAAGTTTATGCTCGATACCAAAAACTCAGAGTCAAATCGGACAACAAGTCCAACAATTAGATCGCTTCATGGATATCAACCCAGATTCCCGAGAACTGAAGAGGGCATTAGCGGTCAAGTTAGCCTTGCAAGGTTATGCTTATCGTGCCATCTCAGCAATTATCAATGTGTCCCAGAGTTTCGCGATCGAGTGGAAGAATAATTTTCAAGAAGCCGGAATAGATAGCTTAAGATTAGCCGACAAAGGAGCGCCTCCAAAGTTGAGTAATGCCGAAGAAGAAGAAATAATTAAGTGATTGCTTTGTCAGGATTATTGCGGGCTTTAGGATTTAGAAATGCACCTTATTGAAGAGTATAATGTTGTTTTTGAATTAAAAGAAAGCTATTACAAAATTTTAAGAAGGGATCGAATTACTCGTCAACAGGCAAGACCTGTAAATCCTCGAAAAGATCCCCAAAAGATCAAGGAAAGGAATAAAGAAATTCAAAAAATGTTAGCCGATTACCAACCCGAGATTGAGGCTGGAAAGCTTGTCGTATATACTATTAACGAATGCCACTTGGTAAGAATCGATCTTTGCGGTGAGGTTTGGGGAAGAGTGAAAGAGCGAGCTGAAATTCCCATTTCCAACCTTCGAGATCGACAAACTTATTATGGCGCATTAAATTTGTTTGAGCCTGAATTTTTGATAAAGCAATACTCGGCCGGCAATGGTGAAAACACCGTGGATTTTGTGAGCAAATTGCAAAATAAAACCCCCGAGCAAAGACTCTTATTATTTTAGGATGGTGCTTCCTATCATCGAAGCGACAAAATGAAAGATTTCTTGACTGAGCAAAATGAGAATCTATCGCCAGATGAATGAAAAATAAATTGTCAGCTTTTTGCACCTTATACTCCTGAAGAAAATCCAGTCGAAGCGATTGGGTTGCAACTCAAATCTTTGTTGCGAAAATTATATCGTTTTGGAAAAAATTTTAAGATCGTAACTCGACTTTTTTAAATGTTTGCAGATTTAAAGCTGTTCAATTTTCCTGATTTAGAAAAATTCGATGCTTTTTCACAACCCAGTTAGTCCTGCTATAGTGAGTCAATGCGATCGGTTTTGCTCAGAAAGAGGTGCTTGGTAAAGTTGTGTGTCGATCGTCGTTGAAAGGTTAAATCCTGACCGGTTGTGGGTTATGATTTTAGCGGTTTAGTTGTTTAATGCGCTTCTGCTATTCCTAACAATGTCAGGCAGCGGACGCGCAGGGTTAGGCACGTGTTCTGTCCAAAAAATGGTCTCGCGCCGCTGATGACAACCATTAGGGTACCTCGATTAATTCAAGCTTATTGAAAAATAGGTTCTACTATTGAGAATAAGAAATGAGGCTTCAAGGGTTTCAGCCATTGAGGTTTGAGCCAGAATCAATTTCTAGAGGTTCCCATTAGGCATCATGTTTACGAAATGTCTGTAGAAAGGATTACGTCTTTTGAGTTACTACCAAGGAATTGCTGATTACTACGACTTGTTAATGGATGGCGGTTACTATAATTATGAATTATTGGCAACAGCCATTTGCTCCGCGATCGGTCAACGAAAAAGGATACTTGAACTTGGTATTGGCACAGGTCAGATGGCTCAAGCACTACTTAAAGTCGATTCAACCTATGATTTTGTCGGCATAGATTTCAGCCCAGCAATGATAGAAATTGCAAAGAAACGGCTATCTAATAGCATTCCGATAATAGAATGTGACGTTGCAGAAATGAACCTGAATCGCAGATTCGATGCTGCTATTTCAAGTGGTGGCACATGGGTCATCATTCAATCGAGCAATGAGTTACTGTTAGGGACACATTTGTTCAACCAAGAGAACGACTTTCGTGGATTGCAAAATGTCGCTAATCATCTCGATCGTGGTGGACTTTTGTTGTTAAGTGTCCACCCACCTCACGAAGACCGAGACCTTGACTTAACCAATGGAATTATCTACTCTCAAAGAATAGGAAAGTATAACGGCGGCTCAGATCACTTTTTCCTCGAAAAGACCTATTCTTTTCACAAGCAGGAGAGCCTCCTTGCGGAAGAAACGTTAACTTTAGGATTCTACAGAGATACAGTATTTTTAAAAATGCTTGCAGATGTAGGATTCAATCCTTTGGGGATGACGAATGCTGAAAAGTTTTTCGTATTTGAAAAGGTGGCATAAGAAGGATACCTAACTTAGGTATGCACTCGGACGCTCGGCAATCACGCAATTGCTTTGTGTTTTATCTTTTTGCTCGCGCTGGTGATGCTTATCCTTATGCTGCTTCGTCCTGGGTGAGGTAGTTACTTGAAGATTACCTGTTAGTGTTTAATTCTTTACTCTGTAGCTAAAATCCTTTCAGTAATTGAAAAGCCCGCATTTGAAGTCTTACCGGTTTCAGAACTGCCGCATTACGATCCGGAGTTATCTTCCCATATTAAGTAGCTCCACTTAATTAAAAGCAAAACGCTCTACTTCAAAGTTTCCTTGTTCGCCTCGATGCTCCATTCCCTCTATAATTTCTTCAATCAAATCATATTCATCTTGAAAGACTCGCCCTCTTAATTCATCTCTTTTTGGATGTAACCACTGATTTTCCATGCTATTCATTTGCGGATTGTAACTGGCTTAAAAGAAGATTAGCAATCCTTGTTTTTCCCAATAATTATGCCTTTCTTTGGCTTTTGACGCTCGATGAATTGAGGCATTATTATTGACAATTGCTGTGAATTGTCCGGTCTCAAACAGTTTCTGAATCGCTTGTTTGGCTTGGGCATCTAAAATTTGAATATATCTCTGGGCATTCAAACTACATCCTATCCGTCCATACTCTAATTTCCGATCGGGTTCCCAGACTCCCATAATATTGATTCGTCTTCCTCTTCTTTCTTTTTGTTTGACTATTTTTTGTTTTCCGACTTCTCCATAACTATAAACCAACGGACTTTGAGGATAACATCCTGATTTATCTAAATACATTAAGGCGATTAAACCCATCTCTGCCCACTTCTTCAGCATTGCCAAATCTGTCTTTTTGGCTTCCACTTCTTTCGGACTCATACCTAAAGGGGGCTGCTTCCTTATTCTCTTCCAACGCCAATTTTCTTTGAGGATTCGGCGAATTTGTTCCGCTCCTAATTTGACTTGGTGTTCGCGTTCGAGTTTTTTTGCGAATTGCTTGCTGGTATAACTACACTCTTCTTTTAACCATCTTTCAAGACATTGCCAATCTTCTTCGTTCCAAGATCTTTTTCTTCCCGATCTCGGGTTATCCCATAATCCTATTAGCCCTTTGCTTTCCCATCTATGAATCGTTGAATCGTTTCTCTGACGGTTTGGGAGACACATTTTAGATAGTCCCCGATTTGAGTGACCGATCATCCTTGATTGCTTAATCTCAAAACCATAGCTCTTTGTTTGGTTCTTTTAGCAATCGCATTCGCCAGGGATAACTGTTCTAAAGTTATATTTTCACTTTCTGATAGTTTGACTTTCAAGGGAGCTGGCATAATTTTTTCAGTTCCTATAGGGCGCTTTCTATTATACGCTTATTTAGGGAGAGCTACTTAACGTTGAGGTTCCCGAACCTTCAATGCTGATAGCATTTGGCTTCGTTGAATTGGCTGGAATTCGCTCTCGTCGCAGCTGAGTTTGAGTTTTTCCGAGCGTCGCAAGAGAGTGGAAATCATCCGGCTTTTACTCTCGACTTCCTCAATAAGCTTTCTTTTCGATCGAGGTTTGATGTTGGCCAATTGTGAGGTGTTTTAAAACGCCTAGATCGATGAAGATCTAGGTGTTTTCATGAGGCCGATAAGGGAAACTCCGCTTCAACGTTCCAGCGTCGCCCATCGTGTTGGAGTAACGTCAAGTCGAACACTGTAAATGGGTAATACAACGATCGATCTCGAACGTCAGCCCATAGCTTTTTAAACTGATGGCGTTGGAGATCCCGAAACGCGATGGTGACGTGGGGATGAAACTGACGGTGACGAGATCGATCGTCTTCAATTCCCAAGGTCTCTTTTAAATAGGCAGTCAGTGCCGGTTGAACTGCCATTAATCCCGGCGTATGGACGACATCGACAAACACCACACGAGGCGGAAACGCCGCAAATCCCGATAGCTCGATCTCGATCGGGGCAGTCTTTCCTGCAAACTCAGTTAACCTCTGCTTCAACAACGGAATGTTAGCCTCTAACAGCTTAAAAGGGGGTTGTAGTGTAATGTGAGGGGGCGATTTCAGCGCAGCTTGACTTCCATAGGTATCGCGCGCGTATTCTTTTAATTGCGTGATGTCTTGCCGAATCTCCAAAGGCGGCAAGAGCGCGATAAAGTAAAGATTGAGTTCCGGCAATTTTGGATTGAGCGTTTTTTCCATGCCTTGGTTTGCCAAAATTGAAGCGGGTATTGTTGACAAGTCTACCTTCGACCAGTACGTCCCCGCTCACCTCGAATACGTGAAAGATTTGATCGCCAAAGGACACCAAGCCCGAAGCGGGTATTGGGGATGCCGAGGTGGGGGAATGATGGTGTTTGAGGCGGCATCGATGGAAGAAGCCGAGTCGATCGTGGCCCGCGATCCCCTCGTGGTCAACCATTGTGTCACCTACGATCTCTATGAGTGGCGTGTGGTGGTAGAACCGCATTGAGAAGCTCAAGAAAGGATGGAGTGGTGCAATTGACGCTTGATGTCGCACACTTCGCTGTAAAAGTCTGCGGTATTGTGTTACACTAAATGAAGACTCGGACTCATGCGATTTCGACGCCCAAACCTTGTCAGGACCGGAAGGTAGCAGCAATACGGGATGCTCGGAATAGGCGTGAACTCCGAGTCCCCCTTTTTTTAGCGATCGGTGGGGAGCGCTTCAATTCCCACAATCACAGATGAAACGTCCACCTAAATCGGATGGTGTGAGATAAGGTGGAAGAAGGGTTTATGAAAGGAACGTTTTGAGTATGGCTGGATTTGGGGATCTCGTCCAGAAAGCCTTTTACTTGGGTGTGGGGTTGGCCTCCTATGCAGGCGAACAAGCCACTGAGAAATTGAGCGAGTTGCGAGTCAAGGCACAGAAGCTCGCAGATGAAATGGTCGAACGGGGCGAGATGAATGCAGAAGAAGCTCGCCGCTTTGTGGAAGATATGATGAGACAGGGGCAGCAGACCGCCGACTCTCAGACGGAAGTGGATCTGCCGAAGGAACCCCGCCGGATTGAGATTTTAAGCGACGAGGAAATGGAAGAGGCGTCGGTGGAGCCTGACGATCGAGATCGGACGAGCGTGAACGATTTGCAGCAAGAGGTACAGTCGTTACAAGAGGAGTTGCGCCGCTTGCAACGAGATCGGTAAGTCATGGAAGAGTGGACGAGCGAACTTTTGGAGGCCTTTGACCAGGCTGTTGAAACCCTCGAAACTTGGATCGACGACGCGAACGCGGAACTCGAAAAGCAGACCGATGCGTGGTCGGCGGTATCAGAGTCGATCTACGAACAGTTATACGATTCGATCTCGGAAGCGCTCCCCCTCGATGAGATGACTCGCGAGATCGAGAAAACCTTGGAGGAATGGCTCGACCCCCTGTTCGAGATCGATCGAGAGTTTGAGTTTCACTGGGACTTCGAGATCGTCGAGGACGATAACGATCCGTTTGTAACGGTAACTTACGTACCTCCGACCCATACCTGCTATCCCACCTGTCGCGGTTGTCAGCACTATCACGGACAGATGTATGGCGAGAATTTACTCGTCTGCGGGATGCACCCCTACGGTTGGGAGGGAGAAACTTGCCCCGATTGGAAAGGAGACTCGCCATCAGACCGTTAAGTTGCAACACTCAAATATCTGGGCGAGTCGCTTGTATTCCGAATATTTTGGATGGCTGACTCCCAATTTCACGCTATTGACACCCGGTCAGTTCTCCGCGAATACATTGCGTGTTGCAGAGCGTTGCAATTTCTTCGATTTTGTCCGGATCTCCTTGTAATTCTGGCTGTGCGTGAACTTGACTAGACAAGCAATTGGCAACGGCTTGCTGACGTTGGCGCTCGATGTAGGAAACCCAAGCCCACAAACTCACGCCAATTGCAGCTAAAAGCAGAACAAAAAACCAGTAGGGGAAAGGAGCGTTTTTTTCAACGAGCATAGGTGTAAGAAGGAAGAACACGAATAGCGATCTCGGTGAGACCGTGTGAGTGGCAGAAACACCCCTAGATGAGATTCCGATTCGACTTCGATCGTCAAATATACGCTGACAAAGATGTTATGGCAACTCAACCGTCCCAAAAATACGTTATAACACGCTTTTTGGCAGGCAAAGTATTATAAATCGAGAGAGATGATTACGTGTTTTTACGTAAGTAAAATACGGACATCGAAAAAATTTCCGAAAAATCAAGGATTTACGTCTACTCATTATAAACACCGTTTTCAACGGTAGTCATCTCCGGATTCGGGGAAATATCCCGCCAGGGCTGCCGGACAAAACGCCATTTCTGCTTCAAACTGAGGAAAGACTCCTACAGCTAACGAACCATCGATCGTGACGGAACAGATTGTGAGCAACTTCTCAGTCACCTGGATGCATCAGATCGCTGAAATCCCCAAATCGGAGTGGGATGCACTCGCCCAACCGCTTTCGACTCCGTTTTTTGAGTGGGATTGGCTACACGATCTCGAAGCATCGGGAAGCGCGACCGGAAAAGCGGGTTGGATGCCCTGCCATTTGACCGTTTGGCGAGATCGCTCGCTCGTCGCCGCAGCACCCTTATATCTCAAAGGTCACAGCTACGGTGAATTCGTTTTCGACCACCAATTCGCTGACTTGGCCTACCGTTTGGGAATTCAGTACTACCCCAAGCTACTGGGGATGAGTCCCTTCACCCCCGCTGAAGGTTATCGCTTTCTCATCGCCCCGAACGAAGACGAATCCGCGTTAATCGAGTTGATGGTCGCGGAGATCGATCGATTCTGCGCGCGAAATAACATTAGTGGGTGTCACTTCCTCTACGTCGATCCCGAATGGCTGCCCCGTTTGGAACGCCACGGGTTCGTCCCCTGGTTACACCACAGCTACATTTGGCAAAACGATCGATTTGAAACCTTCGACGACTATCTCAAAGCCTTTAACGCCAACCAGCGACGAAACGTCAAACGGGAACGCAAAGCCCTTGAGAAAGCTCGATTGCATTTAAAAGCCTTGAGTGGGGACGAGATTCCCAAATCCCTGTTTCCACTGATGTATCGCTTTTACGAAAACACCTGCGATAAATTTGGCTGGTGGGGAAGTAAATACTTGACGAAACGCTTTTTCGAGCGCCTCTATCACAACTATCGCCATCGGGTGCTGTTTATCGCCGCCTACACGGAAGACGACGATCGACACCCTTACGGAATGTCGTTTTGTCTGACGAAAGGCGATCGACTCTACGGCCGGTATTGGGGAAGTCGGGACGAAATCGACTGCTTGCACTTCAACGTGTGTTATTACAGTCCCATCGAGTGGGCGATCGAGCGAGGGATTCAAACCTTCGATCCCGGTGCGGGAGGACGCCATAAAAAACGACGGGGTTTCCCAGCAACGCCCAATACGAGCCTACACCGCTTCTACCACCAGCGACTGACTCAAATTCTCGTACCCCACATGCGGGAGGTCAACGAAATGGAACAGCAAGAAATTGCTGCGATCAATGCCGAATTGCCTTTTTCGAGAAAGTCGGATTGAAGCAATCCGGACTTGGGGAGGTGATGAAGAGATGAAGGGAATAATTTTTGGGGTGATGTTCGTCCTTTTGTCGATCGTGTCAGTAGGATGTGGTGGAATTTCAAGGATCGAGCCTATGGTGATACCCGTATCGACACCCATTAAAATCATGCCGTTGGGCGATTCTATTACCGACGGCTACAATGTTCCTGGGGGATATCGAATTGATTTGTGGCAACATTTACTCGATCGCGGCCATACGATCGATTTCGTTGGGACTCAAACCAACGGCCCCGATGCCCTCCCCGATAAAGAACACCAAGGTCATTCGGGATGGCGCATTGACGAGCTTCAGCAAGGTGTCGCGGAATGGCTGCGTCAAACGCAACCCGATCTCGTGTTACTCGTCATTGGTACCAACGACATCGTTCAAAGTTACGAGATCGAGGAGGCACCCGATCGACTCGACAGCCTCCTCGACAAGATTTTCCAAGCTGCACCCGACACCCGTATCCTCGTCGGTTCAATTCCTCCCATCGACCAACCCCTGTTAAACCAGCGTGTTGAGGCCTATAACCAAGCCGTCGCGGAACGGGTACGGCGGCGACATGACCGAGGCGATCGCGTGCTGTTTGTCGATTTGTATGCTGAATTGACACCGAACGATTTAGCCGATGGTATCCATCCCAACCGGGAAGGACACCGCAAAATCGCTAAAACTTGGGATACGGCCTTGACCGAGATTCTCGAAACGCCCTAATCCCTGTTTCCCGATGCGATTAAGTCCCCGGTTGGAGACAGGCTTCCATGATGGCTGTAACTTCCGCCGGGACTTCCTCGCCACCTTGAATTTGACGATCGAGCTGTACGAATTCTTCAAACGAGTATTGTGCTTGCATTCGATCGATAGCACACTGACACGCCTCTTGACGAGTTTCGTCACCTTCCGTACAACTCGCCATAAAATTCTCGATCGTTTGCGGTGGATAAGCTGAACCCGTTTGTTCTTCAGATACTTGAGAATAGCAGGTGGCTGAAATATCGAGCATTTCTTCGGGCGGTTCTTCTCCAGATTTGACCTGTTCGTCGATCGCTTTGAATTCGTCAAACGTGTATGCAACTTGAATTCGATCGATCGTACACTGGCAAATCTCTCGAGCGTAGTCGATGCCATCTGCATTGTTCATACACTCGTTCACAAAGGTATCGACCACGTTTTTGGGATAGCCGGATTCTGTGGTTTCACCACAAGCCGTAACGAGGGTTGCGAGAACACCGAGTCCGACGAGCCAGGGGTGACGTTTGGGAATTTTCATGGGTTGGGGCTTATCTTCAGGTCGAGGACGCTCTTTACTCTACCAGTCGATTTCCGTTTCTGGTAGTGATATGCAAGTCGCGATCCGGAATTGAGTCTCAGTATTTTCGATATTCTTTGACGTTAAACCCATCGATCTCCAAACTAACGACGAGCTAGTTATGTCGGGTGCATCTCACTTTTGCAATCTATCCAATTTTCGATGCCCTCATCCCCCAACCCCTTCTCCCAATCTTGGGAGAAGGGGAGCCGTTTTCAAGTCCCTCTCCCAACCTTTGAGCCAAATCCCCTCGTCCTCGATCGAGACGACTGGAGAAGGGGAGCCGTTTTCAAGTCCCTCTCCCAAGGTTGGGAGAGGGATTTAGGGTGAGGGTTGCTCCAATTGAGATGCACTCGTTATGTCTCTCTCTCCACAATTTTAGATGGGAGCATCGCACGATCGAGCAAGACAAGCGAATGTCGATCGATCGCCTAGAGCGCCAGTACAGAAGTAATGGTCGGGTGTGTTACTCGGACGAAAAATGGGTTTGAAATCTAATTAATGAGATTTCCGCGTAACGCACCCAGCACTTTGGTACTAGGTGTCAAGACGGATCTGAACAATTTCGAGCGCGGCTACCGCGCCCAAAGGTAGATTAGTCAGATAACGCTTCGTCAATCCACTGTTTTATCGTCGGAACCACATCCTCGATCGAAATTTCTTGGGATTCGTGAGTCGATCGCTTGACGACTTCCACCTTCCCTTCCGAGATCGATCGACCCGTCACGATGCGATAGGGAATGCCGATTAAATCCGCATCTTTGAACTTAACTCCTGCCCGTTCTTTTCGATCGTCGAGTAACGTTTCAACCCCCGCCGCGTTCAATTCAGCGTAAAGTTTCTCCGCCACAGCCATCTGTTCTTTCGTGTTGATATTCGGCACCGTGACAACAGCATGATAAGGAGCGATAGCAACTGGCCAGATAATGCCGTCTTTATCGTAAGACTGTTCCACCGCCGCCTGTGCCAAGCGGGAAACGCCAATCCCGTAACATCCCATGACCAATGGCTGGGCTTTGCCGTTTTCGTCGGTAAACGTCGCACCCATCGCTATAGAGTACTTCGTTCCCAGTTGGAAAATGTGACCGACTTCAATTCCTCGGGCCGTTTGTAACACTTGTTCGGGATTTTTAGCCGATCGATCGCCCACCATCGACTTATCCAAATCGATGACTGAGGGCAGTTTAAACGATTCGCCCCAATTCGCCCCAACGACGTGAAACCCTGTTTCGTTCGCCCCAGTCACGAAGTTTTTCAGGTTTTCCACAGTTGTATCAGCCAAACGTAAAAACTTCGGCGCAACATCCTTCTGTTTGGTAATGAAATTATCGGCTAAATTCGGTGCGATATAGCCTAACGGTAAGGGTTTCGCCGCCCATTTTTGTTGAGCATTTTCGTCGGGAACCGTTAACGCAAGGAGGGCTGTCGCGTCGTAATCTTTCGCCCGTCGCGTGAGTTCGTTTTGCAACTTCACCTCGTTAACGTCTCGATCTCCGCGAATACTCACCAACACCAAGACGTTCGTACCGTTGTCATACACGGCTTGATAGAGTACGTTTTTCACGATCTGTGTCGGCGAACAGTCGAGATAGTCACACAAACTGGCGATGGTTGCGGTGTCGGGTGTTTCTCGCTTTTCGTAACTTTCAAACGGTGAAGGTTCCGCATCGGGAGGAAGTGACGTCGCTTTTTCGACGTTCGCCGCGTAACTTCCGTCTTCGGTATAGAGAACTTCGTCTTCTCCCGCATCGGCGAGAACCATAAATTCCTGAGAACCGGAACCTCCAATCGCTCCAGAATCGGCTTCAACGGCTTGGAACGCCAACCCGCAACGGCGGATGATATTGCGATAAGCCGTATCCATATCGGCGTAGGTTTGCTTGAGGCTTTCTTCATCTGTATGGAAAGAATAGCCGTCTTTCATAATGAATTCCCGTCCGCGCATTAAGCCGAAGCGGGGACGAATTTCGTCGCGAAATTTGGTTTGAATTTGATAAAGGTGTAGCGGTAGCTGGCGATACGATCGAATACTATCGCGGGCGACGGCGGTAATGACTTCTTCGTGCGTCGGCCCCAATCCCATTTCTCGATCTTGTCGATCGATCAGGGCGAACATGATCCCTTCAGCTTTGGTGTAGGTTTCCCAACGTCCCGACTCTTGCCACAAGTCCGATGGTTGCAATTGCGGTAAAAGACATTCCTGAGCGCCCGTAGCGTTCATTTCTTCGCGCACGATTTGCGAAACTTTCTGCAATACGCGCCACATGAGGGGGAGGTAAGCATACACGCCGCTGGAAATCCGACGGATATATCCCGCCCGCAGCAGCAGTTTGTGACTGGGAATTTCTGCCTCTGCGGGGTCTTCGCGCAGGGTGACAAAGAGCATTTGGGACAGGCGCATCGTTTCAGCTCGAAGGTAAGGGGTTACTGATGGGTGTTCATTATCTCAGACTTTTGGGGTTTCGATTCGGGGAGCATGGGAATTCGTGAAATTGTGTCCGTCGTGGTGGCGTTCGCATTCGATCGAGTTTCCTCACCGTTCGACTTCGATCGTCAAAATTCCCCATTAAAAAACATCGGCGTAGCATTCTACCGATGTTTTTTTAGCACCCTATTAAAATTTCTGGGGGCTGGATGACACGAATTACTCATACCAGCACCTTGCTTTTTGTTGTATCTTGTTGCGTCTCAACGATCGAATCTAGCGTTGGAATCTAGCGAGGGTTACGGCGACGAGAGAAGGTCAACAAACTGCTAACCGCCAACAAACCCGCCATCATACCGGGTTCGGGGACGCTTTCAGGCTCGAGCGGTACTTCTCCACCGCGCGTGACGTCGGTTCCGAGAATTTTCCAGTCCGGGCCGTTGAAATTGCTCTGACTGAAGAAGCGAAATCCTGTAATGTAACTGTTCTCCACGCCGAGATCGGCCATACTCACACCCAAGGCCGAGACTTTTTGCGAACCACCGATTTCTTTTGTATCGATCTTGTATCCGGCGTAGTTCCACTCGCGAGAGTTGACCTCTAAATAGTTACCAATGAGATTTCCGTCAAAATCGAGGGCTTGAACGCCGAGTTTGCTGTTCATGCCTCGTTCCCAAATTAACAGATTATCGATGGCTTTGTCGAAGAACAAATCGATCGCAAAATGACCGTTGTCTTCGGTATCGATAATGTTGTTGAGATTTTTGTTAGCGAGGTTTACAAAAATCTCACTCTCAGATAAATGTTCTTTCTTGAGTCCCGTGGTGGCGTTGTCACCGATGTCAGCACTGGCTGCGCCGGTATTACCGCCTGTGTATTCGTCATTGCTAACGATTTGGGCGTGATTGATAAAGGAAAAGTCATCGATCGTCGTTCCGTCTTCAAGCTCGATCGACTGCAACCAAATGTCACCCTTGGGATCGTTTCCCATTTTGTTCGTGGTGAAGCTGAATGCCAAAGCCGGTGAGGTTTGCAGCGCGAGAATTGTTCCCGTTGCGACGGCTGTTCCGATGAGGGTAGGCGTGAAATTTGAAGGTTGAAATTTCATGGGCTTATGATTTTCCAGAAGTTGGTCGTGTTGGAAGGTCGTACCAGAAAATTGATTCAATTTAATCCTAAAAGATGTTGCGCTCGAGAACGACTCAAATCATTTGAGTTTACGGAAGTTTCAAGAACCCACATTCTTGTTGAAATTGCGGCTTGAAATGGCGAGTGGGTGTTTTTACTTAATCTGAAGATCGATGGTAATAGAGGGGCTTGAGTGGCCTCGGTCGATCTCACCAACAAAACAAAAAAAATTGTTTTGTTCTGCACCTTTTGAATTCAAAATTTATGTATTTTTGATTAAGTTGAAATACGATCGATAAAAAAGTCTTTGCTTATAAATCGCTATTTGCCAAGATAATTTTGATTGATTTACGAGTATTTACTCGTAAAATGACACGCTGAAACAGGCGATTGCTGCGTCAACGTGTCGGAGGCCGATCGAACATGGCGTCATCGGGTAAAAGCGTCCCGAAAACACGTACTCGTTCGCGGTATCGATCGACAACCGGTGTATTTGTACTGACTTTAAAGAATGGAGGACGAAAGCTCGCCTCGATCGATCGTCGTGGCAAGTCAGTCGTAGAGCGAGATTGCCACGATTCATGCAGGGAGTAGCGGAAGAAAAATTGAGATGATGAAGCCTTGGGAGTAGACTACGATCGATCTCGCAACTCCCTATCCACCTCGAAACGGCTAAAAACTATGACTGACTACGGAATCGTCCTCGTCACCGCCGGATCGCCCGTTGAAGCGAAATCCCTGGCGAGATCCCTCGTCGAAGGCAAATTCGCCGCCTGCGTTTCCCTCTTCCCCGTTCGATCGATTTATACCTGGCAAGATCGCATCGAAGACGAAGAGGAATGGCAACTCGTCATCAAAACCGACTTAAGCCAGTTCGATCGACTCGAAGCCTATATCCGAGAACAACACAGTTACGAAGTTCCCGAGATCGTCGCGTTTCCCATTGTCAAAGGTTCGGAACCCTATTTAAATTGGATCGCTCAGACCTGTTCGGTGAGTTAACGCACCTCGATTTCCCGTTCCAATTCCGCTACGACTTCTCCGTTGCGGATGAGTTTGTACTCGCCTCGCCAAGTACCCGGGAGGATGGGACGCTCCGAGGTGTTGCGTTTCCCGACACCGTTCGCCCAGTTTTTCTGAGAGGCTTCAGCGGTTTGTTCGTAATCCGTGATGACGTTCCCGCGAGGGTCGAGGAGAAGAAAATGTTCCACGTCGCCTTCGAGAATGCCGTATCCGTGAACCCAAAAGAAAATTAACGGAATGTCTCGGGATAAGGCGCTGTCTCGGTATGCTCCGTCCCACAGTCGATCGATCGTAATCTGCTCGGCGGCGAACCCCGATCGCAGGATACCCGTCGGTTCGTAGTCTAGCGGTTCCTGCCACAGCGGACGGCGGGTCACGTTACATCCCAACGCCGAAGTTGCGCCCACAAAGGGATCGACAACTTCACCTTGATAGCGGACGGTTATGTGAACGTGGGGAAACGTCGTTTTTCCAGACAGTCCCACTTCTCCCAACACGTCGCCTTGTCGGACGGACTGTCCTTCCACAACGGCCACACTGCCCTGTTTGAGGTGGCAGTACTGCGTTTCCCAACCGTTACCGTGATCGACGACCATACCGTTACCGCATTCTTTCCCCGACTCTTCCACTTCGGCGATCTCCTCGGCTGTGGTTCGGCGACGATCGATCTCCCCATCGCGCAGTCTCAAAACGGTTCCATCCGCTGCGGCGAGAACGTTAACCCCCTGTTCCATCACCGCTTCGTCGGGAATTGCAAAATCTGTCCCTTTGTGTCCGTCATAAGTTTGACGACCGCAGCCAAAATCGATCTCGTTTGGACTGGGATCTCGATCGACGTACAACAACGTAAAACAGTCTTCCCCCAACGTGCAATCAATGGGGGGAATCAGCCGAACCCAATTGGCATCCGGAGCTGCAACTCGCATTTCTTGCGGCGGTTCTGTTGCAGTTGAAATCGGTTCGGACGGACGACAGCCACTCGTGACCAGCAAGCTACCGATCGAAATGAGGATGTAGAGACGAGAACGGGACGACATCATAAATATTCTGTATCGCTATTCTGTATCGCTCGGGTCGCGGTTGGATCTATATTAGCTCGAACACAACGGCTATCGAACCGCCCTCAATCTGGACAGGCTTAACACTCTTGCGAATTTCTCGATCTCGTGAATCTTTTTAGAAACATTTTTTCTTGCTTCTCGTCAGTGTTGATAGTTTCAATTTCTTTGAAATTACTCTAGAGTTTACATCTAAAAGTATGATGAATGGGAGGAAGAACGTCCTAAATTTACGATCTTCGAGCCATATGAGAATACGATTTATATTTTCACGATCGCTCCGATCTCGATCTCATTAGACTCGGGTCGAGATCTTTAAGCAAACAGTCCGCCTGGTAAAGCATTGACTGAAAAGTCGATCGAGCCTGTTATTGCTTTAATTGAATGCTTATCAGAAAATATCGAAAATTGCTTGATTTTGTAAGATTTCTTAAAATCTAAAAAATTCCCGATCGGTCAGTGAGTCGTATGTTTTAATAATCGATAAACTCGAGCAGGACGAGCTGTAAGAACATGGCAGAAAACGAACCAACAACACAGACAATTGAAAAAATTACTGAGTCCAAATTTTTTAACCCGACCCGTTACTTAGACCTAAACCTCGATGTCAAAGCGGCAGTCGAGCGAGGAGAGACGACGGCGATCGAACATTTCGCGACCTTCGGACTCCAAGAAAATCGCCGCTTTAGCTTAGCCTTTGATTCCGAACTTTATCTATCCCTGAATATCGATGCAAAGGCCGCCGTCGAACGCGGTGAAACCACCGCACTCGAGCATTTATTTTTAGTCGGGATCGAACAAAATCGTATCATCAATCCCTACTTCGACACGACAATTTACCTCGAACTCAACCCCGATGTTGCCGCTTCCGTCGCCGCTGGAGAAACAACCGCCTTCGCACATTTTGCCAGTACGGGAATTCAAGAAAATCGATCGTTCAGTCGCTTTTTCGATCTCGAATTTTACCTGTCCGACAACTCCGATGTCGCCACCGCCGTCGATCGAGGCGAAACCGCTGCCACCGAGCATTTCTTTGCATTCGGCTTCCAAGAAGACCGCGAACCGAACGCACTGTTCGACGCGACGTATTACCTCAACGCCAACCCCGACGTTCGAGAAGCTGTTGAAAACGGAGAAACCACCGCTCTACAGCATTACTTCGATTTCGGAATCTCTGAAAACCGTAGCTTCACGCACTACTTTTCTGCATTCCTCGATCGATCGGCCTTTCAAACCCTGTTCGAGTCAGAAGTCGGTACAGTTGGCGATGTCGAACAGTCATCCGACCTAGATTCAGCCCAAGTTCTCAACGTTTTATCGAGTGGATTCGATCGCGCGATCGACTTCGACTATTACCGCATCGTCCACGCCGCCGCTCTCGAAAGCTTTTTCGGCATTTCCGTCAGCGAACTCAGCAACAACCAAATTCAAACCTACGCTTTTACCGAAGGGAGTCGCGCCGGACTCGCCCGCACCTCGATCGACCTTCAAGGCTACAGCGTTCAATATTCCAGTCAACTCACCAGTTTCTACCAAGTCGAAAGTACTGCCGATCTCAGCGAAGTTCAAATTCGCGATTTCGCCGTCAGTGAAGGATTGAGCCTCGGACTCGACTTGAGCGCTTTCATCGATGTCGATTACTACCGCAGCCTTTACGGTCGATCGATCGCCGATACCTTCGGTGAAAACGCGACATCCGCCGAAATCGTCGATTTCGTCTTCGGGAACGCTGCACCTTATATCGACGAAACCTACTTCAAAGCCCTCAACGGACAAAACCTAACCGCAGACGGTCGCCTCGTCGCCGATCTCAGCCGCGAAGAACTCGTCACCTACGCCCTCACCGAAGGCTACGAGTCCGATCTCCAACTGTCTCCATTTGACCTCGAAGCGTACCGCGTTCAGTTTTCCAGTCAACTCACGACGTTCTACGAAGTCTCCAACGTCGCGAGTCTCAGCCAACAACAAATCTTTGAATTCGCCACGAACGAAGGGTGGAAGCTCGGAATTGACTTATCCAACTTCACCGATGCAATGGCGATCGAGTTTTTCCGAGAAACCAACGCTGCTGCTATCGCTCGACGGTATCAGATCGACTTGTCCGCCGTCAGCGAACTCGACGCCGCCGTCATCCTCGATTTCCAATACGGGGGCGCGTCTCAAACCGTCGATTTCAACTATTTCCGCGAAACCTTCAGCGGCGATATTTCCGCCACCTTCGGCGTCACCTCCGCCTTTGACATCTCGGACGCTCAAATTCTCGAATACGTCTACACCCAAAACACCGAGATTCAAACCTTCAACCTGACCCCCATCGACTTCCGGGGTTACGCACGCCGCTACGCCAGCCAAATCGCCACCGAGTTAGACCTCTCCGTTTCAGAAGTTTTACAACTCGACAACGCCCAAATCGAAGCCTTCATTTTCAGCGACGGGGCGCGATTGGGGTTGAGTTTGCAGGAATTTGTCAACGTCGAATACGTGCGATCGACCTATTCCGCCGCCATTTCCACCTCCCTCGGCATTTCCCAAAGTGCCGTGGCCAACCTCGGCGATGCCGATATCGCCAGTTGGTTCGCCAGCAGCGACGCGCGGGATGTCGATGTGGAGTTTCTGCGCTACCAAATCGAAAGCTTAACGGTAGGCCAACAGGCGAAAATTTTTGCCAGCTTGGGACTCGATTTCGACGCCACGGCGAGCTTGAGTACCGAACTCGTGCTTCAAATTGCCTTCAGTTCGGCGTTTCAAGAAGTGGTCGAAGCCGATAACTTCAGCCTGTCGGCGATCGATGTCGAAGGGTACGTTCGCGCTCACGTGTCGGAACTGTACGAATTTTACTTCGGCTCCGAAGTGTCCCTCAGCGTCGAGCGATCGAAGAAAAAAACCCGACGCACCGCTCGCGGTTCCCGCATCACCGCCAAAACCACCAAACGCACTAAGCGCACCAAACGCACCCTCGGGACGAAGGGCAAAAAAACCAAACGCACCTTCAAAGACGTTGCCGATACCTTCCGAACCCTTAAAACTGGGAAGACAACGAAGAAAACGGTCAAAGTCAAGACGACCAAGAAAACTAAGAAAACAGATGTTTCCGTCGTCACGCCTACCGTCGAGGTCGAGATCGACGTGCAGTTCGAGGCGGTTCAACAGTTGACCCGCGAACAAGTCGTGGAATTCATGTTCGGACGAGGCGTGAAACTCGGCATCGACGTGTCGGAATTCGTGCAGGTGGATTTCTTGCGCAACAGCTTTGAAGCCGGTTTACTCCAAGGGTACGGCGTGTCTTCCACCTTGGAACTCGACGATCGCTTGGTGGTCGATTTCGTCTACGGCGGCTTGTCGAGCGAACTGGATTTCAGCTTCTACCGGGAACAGTACGCCAGCGAACTGCAAGCAGAATTTGGCTTGTCGATCGACCAAATTACCGACACGTTAATTCTCGAACACGCTTACACCGTCGGGTTGGAATCAGATTTGGCATTGTCTCCCATCGACAGCGACGAGTTGGTTTTGGCGCAAAGTAACGCCGAAGTGACTGGGGAAAGCGTCGATCTCAGTGAGTTCGTCGATGTGGACTATCTCCAGCAAACCTACGATAGCGAGATTGTCAGCGAGTACCGCGTCGGAAACGTCTATAACGTCAGCCAACAGCAGACGATCGACTTTCTCGAAAGTGGCGGTCAGATCGCCGGGGTCAACTATTCCGCCGCGATCGATACCGACTTCTATCTCGAAACCTACGCCGAAGAAATCGACGCGGATTTTGCCGTTATCGATGCCAATGCAGACGATGCGATCGACGAAATCGAGCTGTTCGACTACATCACGGGAGCCGGTTTGGAGCAAGGACAAAACCCCTCGAAACTGGTAGACTTCGAGAGCTATCGCGACCCCGACTCGGCATCGGCACAAGCGTTACTGGCCTTCTACAACGTCGAAAGCATCGAGGAAGTCAGTTTCCGTCAAACGTTGGAATATATGTTTACGGTGGGACTCGAAGCCGGTTTCGCACCTTCATCGGATCTCGATCTCGAAGCCATCCGTACTGAGTTCGCTACAGAAATCACGGCGTTCTTCGGTGCGAGTTCGGTTAGCGAAGTGACCCTGACGCAAACCTTCAACTATGCGTTTGGTGAGGGATTCGATCGAATCGGATCGCAAATTGCGGCTTGAGCCTGATGTCTAACCGATAATCGAATTCGGTGGGAAATACATCGGGGTGCATCTACTTCCGAAAAATTTGAGGACAACTCCGAATCAAGCATCATGCATTGGAAACCCGGTCGTCGCATCGCCAGCGGCAAATATACGATTGAAGATAAACTGGGCGAAGGGGGGTTTTGCATCACCTACCGGGCGAGAACGGAAACGGGCGATTTCGTCGCCGTTAAAACCTCGAACGAAGATCGTTGCAAACCCCGCGATTTTGCCAAGTGGCAACAAAACCTCGCCAACGAAGCGCTGCTGTTAGCCAAGTGTCGCCACCCTCAGATTGTGGGGATTCGAGAAATGGTACTCGAAGGGTTGCGCTGGTGTTCGGTGTTGGAATATATCGACGGTATCGATTTGGCGAGTTGGATCGAGCAAGACGGCGCACTGGCGGAATCTGACGCGATTCATTACATTAGCCAAATCGCCGATGCGTTGGAGGTGGTGCATCGCGAGGGTTTTTTGCATCGAGATATTAAACCGCTCAATATTTTGATGCGAAAAGGCACGTCGGAGGCGGTGTTGATCGATTTTGGTATGGCGCGATCGTTTACGCCGGGGTTGACGGACGTTCACTCGGAGTATGTCAGTCACGGGTTTTCCCCCATCGAACAGTACGATCGCCAATCTCTGCGAGGGGTGTATACAGATGTATACGGGTTGGCGGCGACGCTGTACGCCCTCGTCACGGGGGAGATTCCGAGATCGGCGGTGACGCGCTATCGATCGGTAGCGAAGCAGGAGGGCGATCCGCTGGTTGCGCCGAAAGTGTTCGTTCCGACGTTGAGCGATCGCATCAATACCGCGATTTTGCAGGGGATGGCGATCGAACCGGACGATCGACCTCAATCGATTACGGCGTGGCGAGGGTTGTTGGGCGATCGATCGAGTGAGGAATCGATCGCGAGTCCGCCTGTTTCAGAACCGCCACTATCTAGCGACTCCGAACCGCGCAAAGCCCCCGGAAAGTCAGCGGTGGGATTAGATTACAGCACGTTAGAATCCTATTTAAAACAGGAACAGTGGCAAGAGGCCGATCGCGAAACCGATCGACTGTTCCTCGCCGCTTGCGGTCGAGATAAGGGAGAGCAGTTAGGCGTTGAAGATATCGATCGCCTGTCCGAGCGAGATTTACGTTCGATCGAAGACCTCTGGTATCGTTACAGTCAAGGGCGATTTGGCTTTGCCATCCAACAGCGGCTGTGGCGAGAGGTCGATCGAGACTACACTCAATTTGGCGATCGCCTCGGTTGGAGTCAAAACGGGAGTTGGCTACCCTACACCCAACTCCAATTTCACACCAACGCCCCAGAAGGCCATCTTCCCACCTGGGGACGACGCGGTCGTTTATGGCCGCTCCTGAGCAAACAACTTCGCCACGCCGGAATCCCAGGAGACACCTGGTGACTGGTGACTGGTGACTGGCGACTGGTGACTGGTGACTGACTTTCACAGTCCCGGTGTCGTCTGCGAAAACAACGCCGCAAAATCTCGCGTCACCTCACCCTCAGGATTCGAGATCGTATCGAATGCTTTATTGCGAGCGTTCGGTTCCAGCAACGCTCGAACCACCAACTCCGCCACATCCGCCCGAGGAATCGACGGTTTAATCCCGTTCGGCGGATTCGTCAACAGTGTATCGTCCTGACCAACCAACAACTCCCGCTGTTCGCCCGGCTCGTCCAACAAACCCCCCGCGCGGATAATCGTATAGTCGATACCAGACTCGATGAGATAAGCTTCCGCCTTGCGCTTCCAAATCAAAATCTTGCCGTTTCCAATGCTGTTGAGGAAGTGATTTTCGTCGGTTCCTCCCATCGAACCCACGAGAACGATCTGTTCGACTCCAGCTTCCTTCGCCGCATCGATTTGGTTGAGTTGTCCGCGATAGTCCACCTCTTCCGGCGTTCCACCCGGTGCAAAACCCATGTCGGGGCGCTGTCCCGGTTGCGGAGGCGAAAGCGGTTGCGGAACGGCACTCGTCAGAATCACCAACGCCTGACAGCCTTGGAGTGCCGAGTTTAGACTGACTCGATCTCGAATGTCGCCGAAGACGAAGCCGTCAGTCGCTCCGAAGCGTTCTTTGGCTTTTTCTGGAGAACGGGCAAATCCCATCGCTTCAAACACATCGTTGCGATCGCGCAGCTTTTGAAGCACGATCGAACCCGTGCGCCCCGTTGCCCCTGTTACTAAAACTTTTTTCATCGCTATTGAGATGGGTGATTTTCTTAATGTCCCATCATTTCATCATCCCCGAAACGACCGTTTGTTGCAGGGTCATCGTTTTGTTGCACTTCTTCACTTAACTTTACGATCTTAAATACAGACAAGTATCGATCGAGAAGGTTTTGAGGGCAACCGTCTTCGGGCTGGTCGTATCTGTTAATCGCGCTTAACTCATTCGATCGTTAAATGTCAAGTGTTGTAACTTTTCTTTTCCAACTCAAGTGCTGCTTCCCAAATTTTCGTTCGGGGTTAGATGGTTAGATTTGAAAATTTCCCTTGAAAATTTAAAATTTCGGCGAGCGGGAGGTGACATTTGAGGAATGGTCTTGTACATTGAAGAGTAAAGATCGTTAACCTGAGAGGTTTTCCGGATTTCTTTTAAGATTTCTTGAATAGTTGTTCTAAAGAGTAAAATCGTTTCCAGGGCATTCAGCAGCCTTAGCTGAATCGCTTGCTTCTGCGATCTTCCAAGGTTTGCAGCCGTTCAGTCAGTACTTTAAATTAAATTGAGCGGCATATTTTTGTGTAGCTCGACCTTAAAAACGACCCAAAGCACAATGTTATTCTTGATTTTTTATGCAGGAGACGATCGTTATGCGATCGAAAGTTCTCGTGTCGTCGAGATCGTCCCCAGAGTTATTTTAAGAAAACTCCACCACGCACCTGACTATGTCGCAGGTGTGTTTAACTATCGGGGTACAATTGTCCCCGTTATTGACTTATGCCACCTCATACAAAACACACCATCGCGCCCTTATCTCAGTACGCGAATCGTGATGGTGAATTACCGTGGAAAGAATAATATCGATCGCTTACTCGGACTGATGGCCGAACGAGTTACAGAGACGTTGAACCAGTTGGACACGAAAGTTACGAGTTCGGGAATGAAAGTCGATACATCACCTTATTTAGGCGATATGATTCTCGATCGAAGTGGAACAATACAATGTATTCGACTCGATTATTTGTTGTCTGAAACAGAGCAAATCAATTTGCTGCCCATGGAGCAAAAAACAACATGATTCAATCCAGTTTTGAAATCTTTTTGAAACAAAAAATCGGACTCGATCCCAATAGCATCGGTTCTCGGAGTATCGCAAGAGCGATAGAAAAACGTCAGGCGGCTTGTGGTATATCCGATCGATTGGCTTATCTACAGCGAGTCCAAACTTCTTTCGACGAACTCGAAAAACTGATTGAAGCTGTTGTCGTGCGAGAAACTTGGTTTTTTCGCGATCGAGAGCCGTTTACGTTCTTATCCGAATATATCAAACTCGAGTGGTTTCCCAAGTCAAACAATCGGACTTTAAATGTATTGAGTATCCCGTGTTCGACGGGAGAAGAACCTTACTCGATTGCCATGACACTCTTAGATACGGGATTGCAATCCCGTCAATTTAGCATTGATGCCATTGACATTAGCCACGATGCTCTCCTACAAGCACGGCGCGGCATTTACAATCAAAAATCTTTTAGAGACAATCGATCGATCTCGCACAAACATTACTTTCAGGAAACTCAACACGGTTATAAAATCTGCGATCGAGTTCGCAATACAGTTCGCTTTATTCATGGCAATATTCTAGATAATTTTTTACTGAGTACTAAAAAATATCATATTATTTTTTGTCGAAATCTATTGATTTACTTCGACTCACATTCGCGTTCTCATGCAATTCAAAACTTAGATCGTGTTTTAACAACGCCAGGCTTAATTTTTTTGGGATCGGCAGAAACCGGACAAATCAATTCTCTTTCGTTTGTCTCAGTCCAAAAACCATTTACATTTGCTTACCGCAAAGTTTCCCCCTCCCAAAAGCCAGCGAAACGGTTAATTGAAGATCGAAAAAATATCCAGAAAGTTGAGGTTCGTCAACTCGATCGAAACCCAAGATCCCCTCAATCTCGAATTGAGTTCAAACCCCAAACTAAGGCTCGCCAAGTTTCAAAAACCGATGAAACAGTTCAACCGCCATCAACTCGATCGTCAAAAACCACCCTAGAGATAGCAAAACAATGTGCCGATCTCGGAAATCTCGACGAAGCCATTGCGCTCTGTCAAACCCACCTGACGGCCCATCCCACGAGTGCAGAAGCTTATATTTTGTTGGGAGAAGTGTACCAGGCATCGAGCGATCGAGATCGAGCCGAAGAATGCTTTCAAAAAGCGATTTACCTTCAACCCAACTCCTACAAAGCACTCATGCACCTCGTCCTTCTTAAAGAACTTCGCGGCGATCGATCGAGCGCTGAAATTTTACGACAGCGCATCAAACGACTACTCAATACACCAGGTGACATTCAAAAAGCACTCGAAAAATCGTAAACTTTTTTGCAATTGCATTCGGATCGTCAACTGTTCGATCTGAATAACAAAATCATCGACTGATTTGCTTCAGCGTTCCAGCTCCTTAACCTCCCTTAAAAATATGTTCAAAAAAATCACGAATCGAATTTTATTTGGATATTCAATTCCGCTGGCTTTTTTGTTGATTTTGGGGTCTTTAGTTTTTGTGTCAACCCGAAAAGCCTTACATTTAGAGAGCGAAATTTCAAATAGTGAAAAAATATTAAAAACAGTTGACAATCTAGCCTACAGCACATCTCTCGTCCTTAGTAGCGTTCGGGGCTATGTATTGTTTCCCAACAATCTAGAATATAAAGAACAGTATGAAGCAGCCGCAGCTGTCATTGATGAAGACAGTCAAACCATGGGATATCTTAAGGAAATTTCTAATCCCGAAGATAATGAGTCGAAGAATACAGAAAGTCATCTAAATGCAATTCGTCAGCCATTACAAACGCTGATCGCCGAAAGTGAAAACTTAAAACAAATGTCGGAAAATATTATTCGATTTGTAGATGCTAACAGTGTCGTGAGTGCAAAACGAGACGTTCAAGCACTTAAAATGGATATTATCAACGTGCAACGAGACAAGATTCTAGAAGAGATCGACAAAAAGCTACAAAACGATCTCGAAGAATTCGATCGGGTTGAAAGGTTTTTACTGCTTCTCGTTGAAGTGGGAACCGTTGTAGCAATTCTCTTGACGATTGCGTTCGGATTATGGATCACCTGGCAACTCAAACAGCAGATGACGCGAACGATTGGTGCTTCTGAAAACTTGGGAATTCAAGTAACGTCTTCGGCAACTCAAATTGCGGCATCAGGTAAACAATTAGAAGCAACAGTTGCCGAGCAAGTTGCATCGACAAACGAAGTTAATGCAACCTCAAAAGAAATTGCAGCAACGTCTCGAGAACTCGTACAAACGATGGATCGCGTTGCACAACTATCTCATAGCACCGCCGAGGTTACTGCCAACAGTCAACTAGACTTAGTCAAAATGAAAGATGCTATGCACCAGTTAGCCCAAGCAACAATTAGTATTGCATCTAAACTCGGCGTCATGAACGAAAAAGCAAACAACATCAACAGCGTTGTTACAACGATTACTAAAGTTGCCGATCGAACTAATTTGCTTTCTCTCAATGCTGCTATTGAAGCAGAAAAAGCGGGAGAATACGGTGCGGGATTTGCAGTAGTTGCCCGTGAAATACGCCGACTCGCCGATCAAACCGCTGTTGCGACTTTGGAAATCGAGCAAATGGTTAAAGAGATGCAAACTTCTGTTTCAAATGGCGTGATGGAGATGGATAAATTCAACAAAGAGGTGAGTCAATATGTTGAAGAAGTCGGACAAATTAGCGAGCAAATTTCTCATGCGATCGAAGACGTACAAAGCTTGACACCTCAGTTTGCACAAGTCAGCCAAACCATGGAAGAGCAATCCCAAGGCGCACAGCAGATTCGAGAAGCGATGGAACAACTGAGTGAAGCCTCCCAGCAAACGGCCGATGCAATTCGAGATACGAATACCGCCCTCGATCGATTAGACGATGCCGCTCGTGGATTACAATTGGAGATTAGTGATTTTAAAGCAATTGTTTAAAGCAATTTTTTTGCAAACGACCCAGAATTATGCTGAACAAACTGACAAATCGCATTATTTTAGGATATTCTATTCCCTTATTTTTTCTCGTTGGATTGGGTATCTCTGTTAACGTGTCAACGCAAAAAGCTCTGAAGTTAGAAGACGATATTACGACGATTGAGAAAATCTTAAAAGAAGTCGATAATGTTGCTTATGAAATTTCACGCATGGCGATAAGCTTACAAAGCCATGCAGTTCTCCCCGAAGATCCGAGCCATCAAACGAATTACGATCGCGCTTACGACTTGTTCTCAGACAACGTCGCCGATCTCAATATCCTTCTCGATCCGTTACAAAAAAATTCACTATTTGACGAGATAAAGCAAGAAGATGAGAATCTCGATCGCGTGCCGTTAAAATCGCTCGTTGATGATTTAGCAGAGACGGGGGAACAGCTCAATGATATTTCAGGAGAAGTATACAATTTTGCTAGAAACAACAGTCCAGTGAGTGCAGTTAAAGCAATCGACGCAATTGACTTAGACAGCGTTGAAGCGTCGCGAGATCGAATTTTTAATCGTTTAGAAAATATATTAAATCAAAAGCTTCAAGAATTTAACGAAGTTGAAACGTTCTTACTCCAAATTTTACGTTTTGGGATTACCATTGCGATCGTCGCAACATTTGCAACGGGAATGTCCATCGCATTACCCTTGAGGCGGCAAATTCCCAAAGTTCTCGAAGCCGTCGATCGAATTTCAAAAGGCGATCTCACGCAAACCGTACAAACGAACAATGCACCCGATGAAATTAAAAAGCTACTCTCAGCTTTCCAAGCGATGACTCATAGCTTAAATTCTCTCATTTCTCAAGTGCAAAAATCGGGAATTCAAATCACAACTTCAACGACACAAATTGCAGCAGCAGGCAAACAACTCGAGGCAACAGTTACCGAGCAAGTCGCTTCAACCAACGAGGTTCGGGCAACATCCCGCGAAATTTCTAACACCTCCGAACAATTAGTGCAAACTATGGAGGAAGTTGCTCGAATGTCGCAAAAGACAGCCGATTCAGCTAGCAACAGCCAATCGGGTTTACTGCAAATGCAAACAGCGATGAATCACCTCATTCAATCGACAACGGCCATCGCTTCAAAACTCGGCGTCATGAACGAAAAAGCCAATAACATTAACAGTGTTGTTACGACCATCACTAAAGTCGCCGATCGAACCAACTTACTCTCCCTAAACGCCGCCATTGAAGCAGAAAAAGCGGGAGAATACGGTGCGGGATTTGCAGTCGTCGCTCGAGAAATTCGTCGACTTGCCGATCAAACGGCTGTTGCCACACTAGAAATCGAACAGATGGTGAAAGAAATGCAGAATTCAGTGTCGAGTGGTGTCATGGAAATGGACAAATTCAATCAAGAAGTCAGTCGTTATGCTGAAGAAGTCGGACAAATTGGCGAACAAGTTGCTCAGGTTATTTCAGACGTGCAAAGTTTAACTCCCAGTTTTGAACTCGTCAGTCAAAAAATGGGAGAACAATCACAGGGGGCCGAGCAAATTAGTGTAGCAATCGATCAACTCTGTGAAGCCTCTCAGCAAACGGTGGAATCTTTACAAGAAACGAACAACGCTCTCGAGCAATTAGACGACGCCGCCCAAGGACTACAAGGAGAACTATTCCGCTTTAAAGTGCAACAGTAGCAAACCGTGAACATCGAACCTCTTAGCAAATCGATCGATGATTGTTGGAACCAGATTGGGGTTGAAGGCGATCGATCTTGCCCAGAACTTAAAACTGCCATCCATTGCCGAAATTGCCCAGTCTACTCGGTTGCTGGACGCGGTTTACTCGAACGAGAAGCTCCTATCGACTATCTTCTCGATTGGACAAACGTTCTCGAAGAAAGTCACCGCAATCTTTCAGTTGCGGATGAAGCTGTGGCTCAAGCGGCAAATACTCAATCGGCAATCGTCTTCCGAGTGGGTGGGGAGTGGCTCGCACTTCCCGCTAAAGTGTTTCAAGAAGTCACCCAACCCTGCCCGATTCATACGCTTCCCCATCGCAGCAATCAACTCTTTTTAGGACTCGTCAGCATTCGCGGAGAAATCCTCATGTGTATTTCTCTGAGTCATCTACTCGGCTTAGCACTGCCAAGTCAAGCCCTTCAATCTCAAAGAACAATGGTTTCCGAGCGTATGGTTGTGATTGCCAAAGGTGAAAACAAATGGGTGTTTCGGGTTGATGAAGTTTACGGCGTTCATCGCTTTCCTCCCGATCGATTGCAGGATACTCCTGTTGTGGTTTCCAAAGCTGCTGAAAGTTATACCATTGGCACGCTCGACTGGCACGATCGAAAGGTTAACTACCTCGATGCAGAACTGTTATTTTATACTTTAAACCGGAGGTTGCTGTGACCGATCGAGAACAGGATACGAGCCAACTGTCGATCTTAGAAATTTTTCGCTTGGAAGTCGAACAACAAGCGGCAATTATTTATAAAGGCTTATCCGAACTTCAAGCAGATTCCCAGGCAAGTGCCAATCCTCAAACGGTTCAAAAAATTGGCTCGATCGAGAGTGCTGTGCGCACGCTACATGGTGCGTCTCAAATTGTCGAGATCGATGCTGCAATCGAGCTGACTGACATTATGAAAACCTGCCTGTCAGCGGCAGAAAACTGTTCGATTTTTTTAAGCTCTGATCTCATTGAAGTGCTATGGAATGGGGTCAATATTCTCGTTCAAATGGCGTTAGAAGAAAATTTAGATCGCTGGCTTCTCGACAACAGTAGCGACATTCAAGATACCCAAAACCGCATTTTAACCTGCCTAGACAATGCTGAAGCTTTAGTCGAAGAACAGCCGACATCGATAGCTCATCCTGAAACAGTAGAATCCAATACAGAACCCGATACAGAACCCGATACAGTTATTTCAAACGCCTCGACTTCAGAATCTTCGACTGTAGAATCCCCGACTGTAGAATCCTCAACTTCAGACATCTCGATCGAATCAACAGAGAGAGACGATCGACCCACCACTGCTGAGCCAGTTGCTGGTCTAGTTTCAGATTTGTCTCTTAAAGATAGCTCCATGTTAGACTTATTTCGCTTGGAGGTTGAAACTCAAATTGAAATTCTTAACGAAAATCTCCTAATTCTTGAAAATAACCCGCAATCTCCTTCTGCCCTCGAATCTCTGATGCGCTCAGCTCATTCGATTAAAGGTGCTGCTCGTATTATCTCGATCGATGTGGCAGTCGAACTCGCTCATGCCATGGAAGATTGCTTTGTCGCGGCGCAAAAGCAATCGATTACGCTCGATCGAGATCGAATGGATATTTTATTCCGAGGCGTCGATTTACTGCACGAAATTGCTCGAGCTTCAGAAACGGAATTCGAGCGAGGGTTGTCCGAACGTCAAGACGAAATTCAAGTCATCTGTCGTGGTATTACCGCACTCGTGCAAAACCTCCCAGATGTAGAGCCGTTAGCCCTTCAAACCATACCCCCTCAAACAGGAGTTACAGCACCTACAAAATCGCAATCTAGCGATTTAGTCAAGACGCCGCCACCGACTTCTGATGCGATCGAAACTCCTTTTTCCCCTCACACTGCGGCAAAAGATCGGTTTGTGCGCGTCAGTGCTGAAAACCTCAATCGCATTATGGGGTTAGCTGGAGAATCTCTGATTGAAGCGAATTGGCTGCAACCCTTTGCCGACTCCCTCTTTCGACTCAAAAAGCGCCAAGCTTTATTATTTAATACCCTAGAAAAATTACAAGAAACTCTTTCGGAAACCCCCCACGATCGAGGAGAATTCGTTCACTTGTATAATGCTCGAAAATATGCCGGAGAATGTTCTCAAATGCTGACCGATCGACTCAATGAGTTAGAACTCTTTGCGCGTCGGTCTGCAAATCTTTCCGATCGACTTTATCGGGAAGTTATCGCATCGCATATGAGACCTTTTATCGATGGGGTTCAAGGCTTTCCGCGTATGATTCGAGATTTAGCTCGAAATCTTAAGAAAAACGTTAAATTAGAAATTATCGGTAAATCCACCTCAGTCGATCGCGATATTTTAAAGAAACTCGAAGCGCCACTCACTCATATTTTACGAAATGCCGTCGATCACGGAATCGAATCTCCCCAAGAACGTTTAGAGGCTGGAAAAACACAAGAAGGAACGATCCGTTTAGAAGCATTTCATCGAGGGGGAATGCTATCGATTACCGTGTCGGACGACGGTAAAGGTCTCAACCTCGATCGACTCCGAGAAAAAATCGTTCGCAAACAGCTCGCGAGCCAAGAGATGGTCGATCGGATGACCGAAGACGAACTCTTAGAATTCCTTTTCTTGCCCGGATTTTCAACAACCAGTCAAGTCACTGAAATTTCTGGTCGTGGTGTCGGCTTGGATGTGGCGAAAAGTATGGTTCAAAATGTAGGTGGGAACCTCAAAGCTGTATCGTATCCGGGAAAAGGGATGAGTTTTCATTTCCAACTTCCCCTAACACTCTCGGTTATTCGCACGTTATTAGTCGAGGTTTCTGGAGAAACTTATGCCTTTCCACTCGCTCGCATCGACAAAATTGTAATGGTTCCCAAGGAAGAAATTTTAGTGGTAGAAAACCGCCAGTATTTTACACTCGACGGTGAAAATATTGGTTTGGTTGCGGCTTCTCAAGTCTTAGATTTAAAAGATTTACCACCCAATGCCACTAATTTACCCGTAGTCGTGATTAGCGATCGACTCAATCGCTATGGCTTAGCCGTCGATCGATTCCTCGAAGAGCGAGATTTAGTGGTCAGACCCTTAGATCCTCGCTTGGGGAAAGTCCAAGATATTAACGCCGCCGCCATCCGAGAAGATGGTTCTCTCGTGTTAATTGTTGATGTTGCCGATCTCGTTCGATCGATCGACAAAATTCTCGCCACTCGATCGCTCAGTCACGTTAGTCGAGATGGCGATTCAACCGTCACAATTCAGCAAAAACAGATTTTAGTCGTGGACGACTCGATTACCGTTCGCGAGATGGAACGAAAATTACTCGAAAATCACGGATATAAAGTCGATGTTGCCGTCAATGGTATGGACGGTTGGAATGCCGTTCGGACGAATCCTTACGATCTCGTAATTGCCGATATCGATATGCCTCGCATGAACGGTATCGAACTCGTTCGACGGATTAAAAGCCACGAAAAACTAAAATCGATACCTGTTATTATCGTATCGTATAAAGATCGTCCGGAAGATCGAATTCAAGGGTTAGAAGCTGGAGCTAACTATTATTTAACCAAGGGAAGTTTTCACGATGATTCACTGGTCAATGCTGTTATCGATTTGCTCGGGAGTTAAGTCTCGATCTTATTTTTTTAGCCTATGAAAATCGCAATCGTCAACAATACGCCTCTCGAACTCGAAATATTGCGGCGAATTGTACTGTCAGTCCCCAATTATCAGGTTGCATGGGTTGCCCGCGACGGCCAACAAGCTGTAACTCACTGTGCAAAAGATACTCCTGATTTACTGTTAATCGATTTACACATACCGGGGTTGGATGGAGTCGAAACAGTTCGACGCATCATGCAAACTTCGCCTTGCGCCATTGTGATCGTCACCTCTGCGGTAAAAGACAACACGTCTCAGGTGTTTCAAGCGATGGGATACGGAGCGTTAGATGCCGTCAACACACCCGAGATCGGTACTCGAGGAAACCCTGAAAACGCTCGAGAACTGTTGGCAAAAATTGCCACGGTTAGCAAATTAATTGGGAAGTCGGCGAAAAACGGTAAATCTCAACGATCGAGTCGCATTTCTTCAAGTCTTCGATCGTCGTTACCGAAGGCGATCGTTATCGGATCTTCAACGGGTGGCCCCATGGCCTTAGCTAAAATTCTTTCGGCGTTGCCTAAAACTTTTCGATCGGCAATTGTTATCGTTCAACACGTCGACGTTCAATTTTCTAAGGGAATGGCGGATTGGTTGAACGAACAGACCGCTTTACCCGTCAAACTCGCGTTAGAGGGGAACACTTTAGAAGCTGGGAAAGTCTCGATCGCAGGAACGAACGATCACCTGATTTTGCAATCCAATTTAAAATTTGCCTACACGAAAGAACCGAGTGATTATCCCTATCGTCCGTCAGTCGACGTGTTTTTTAAAAGTGTTGCCCAGAACTGGCCGAATCGAGGAACAGCCGTTTTACTCACTGGAATGGGACGAGATGGAGCTGAGGGATTGAATTTGTTACGATCGAAGGGATGGCATACGATCGCCCAAGATCGACAAACATCTGTTGTCTATGGAATGCCAAAAGCTGCAGCCGAACTCGGTGCAGCGATCGAGGTTTTACCGATCGATCGCGTTGCAGAAAAACTTATGAAAAGAGGTTGAAAACGTGATATCACAAGGCCCACCCATCACCGATCGCGACCCACCTGCTAAGTCGATAGATTTAATTCCTGTCAAAGAATCTTATACCAACGTGCAATCGATCGAACATACCATCTCTGTTTTACTCGTTGACGATCAACCGGTTATCGGAGAAGCGGTGCGGCGAATGTTAGAGTCAGAGGAAGATATTGTCTTTCACTACTGCCAAAATCCAACTCAAGCTTTAAGCCTGGCTAAAGAAATTTCACCAACGGTGATTTTGCAGGATTTGGTCATGCCAGAAATTAATGGTTTACTATTGGTTCGTTTTTTGAAGGCAAAAGATTCTATCGTTCGCGATGTCCCGCTGATTGTCTTGTCGAGTAAAGAGGAGCCA
This sequence comes from Geitlerinema sp. BBD 1991-9, assembly GCA_001657325.1. Taxonomy (GTDB): domain Bacteria; phylum Cyanobacteriota; class Cyanobacteriia; order Cyanobacteriales; family Geitlerinemataceae; genus Geitlerinema. Next base: position 32,734 of record LWRO01000033.1, read on the forward strand.
ATTGTTAAATCTAAAGCTTTTTCTCTAGGGGCAAATGATTATTTAGTGAAACTCCCAGATCGGCTTGAATTAATTGCAAGAATTCGCTATCACTCTAACGCTTATATTAACTTGTTGCAACGCAATGAAGCCTATCAAAAGATGCAAGACTACTTATGTAAACTCGAACTCGAGCAACAACGCTATCGAAACTTACTTCTGAATATTTTGCCAGAAAAAATTGTAGAGCGTTTAGAACAAGGACAAAAAACCATTGCTGATAGCTTCCAAGAAGTGAGCGTTTTGTTTGCTGATATTGTTGGCTTTACAGAACTCTCTAGCCGAGTTTCTCCCATCGAACTCGTGGGTATGATGAACGTTATTTTTTCAGGATTTGATGAAATTGTTTCTCGCTACGAATTAGAGAAAATTAAGACGATTGGAGATGCTTATATGGTCGTTTCAGGTCTGCCGACAACCCGACCCGATCATGCAGAAGCTATCGCAAAAATGGCGCTTGAAATGCAAGCTGCGATCGAAACAATTAGTGAAGCTCGGAATGAAAAGCTGAGTATCCGGATTGGCATTCATTCAGGACCCGTCGTGGCTGGTATCATCGGAACCCGTAAGTTTTTATACGATTTGTGGGGCGATACTGTCAATACAGCAAGTCGTATGGAATCTCATGGCATTCCCGATCGGATTCATATTACAGAAGAGACGTATCAACTTTTAAAAAATAAATTTCACTTTGAAAGTCGCGGCGAAATCGACGTGAAGGGAAAAGGAAAAATGCACACCTATTTTTTACTCGATCGAATTTCATAGGATTGAAACACACGTCGATCGAAAATATAAAAAAATATATAGTTTTTAAACTTGCCAATTATAATCACTGGCGAATGTTTGGAAGCAATCGCTTAGCTTCGAGTCTTTATTTTTACGCCATGTCAACCCGATCGTTCGCTCGAGGGCGAGTTTAGCTACGGGAATATAGGTGATATTTAGCAAATCTTTCCACACCGGCATAATACTAACACCTAAACCCGTTTGAATCAGAGAAATCACCCATTCCTCGCGATCGGCAGAATAGATGACGTGAGGGCGAATGCCGATATTTTCAAACATTTGCGGACATTCCCGCCAAAATTCACAATGAATGCGCTCGATGTAAGGCTGTCCGTCCAAATCTTTGAGGTTAACCCGACGCTGCTTTGCAAAACGATGTTTTTCTGGAACCGCAAGAAGTAGCGGTTGGTGAAACAGTTCGATCGAATTTTGGCTATCCTTACGATCTTTTAGCCAAGTCATGGCGAAATCGAGTTCGCCTCGATCGATCTGTTCTTGGAGATCTTCAAAATAGCCGTTGTAAATTTCAATAATTACATTGGTGTATTTATTCCGAAAGTCACGAACGAATCTCGTGACCACACAACTTTGAATTGTATGCAAAACGCCCAATTTCAAGATCGGCTTTTCTTGAAAATCTTTCAATTCGTCTAACGTCGATTGATAACTTTCGAGAATAGACTGTGCTTTCTTGAGAAAAAATTGACCGGCGGGTGTCAGCATAACGCCTCGTCCCCCTCGATCGAATAACTTCACCCCGAGTTCTCGTTCGAGTTTTTTAATTCCCGCTGACAGAGACGGTTGAGATACAAACAGCCGCTCAGCCGCTTGAGTAAAGCTTCCGAGTTCGGAGATCGTCAAAAAATACCGAATTTGGTATAAGTCCATAGCGATCCATAGACGTTATCTATCGAACTCATCTAAAAACTCGTCTTGCTCGATCGAGATATCTGCTCGACGATAAGCATTAGACTTCCTGCATAAATATTTCCGATCCCACCCCAGCCCTCCCCTTTACAAGGGGGGATGAAGGGGGGTGAATTTGATTCATACAGGAGGTCTATTGTAAAGCAATTCACTCAGCAAATTTGGGAGATAACCGTGGCTAAACTCCTCAATGTTAACGAAGATGGCATCGCACTTCAAGGATACGACCCCGTCTCCTATTTCACGGGCGAACCCACGCAAGGCAACTCTGAGATCGCATCTACCTACGACGGCGCGACTTACTACTTTGCTAGTGAGTCCCACAAAGCCCAATTCGATGCCGATCCAGCTAAATACGCCCCTCAGTACGGCGGATTCTGTGCGGTTGCTGTTTCTGAAGGAAAAACATTTCCCATCGATCCACAGACCTATAAAGTGACAGATGATAAGCTGTATCTGTTCTACAACGGCGAACTCGGCAACACGAAGCCTCAGTGGGAAGCTGACGAAGCGACCCGCCGCGCTAACGCTGACGCACACTGGGAAAAAGGCGATCTCGTTGCCGGTTAAAACGCTACACCAAGGCGAACTCAAGCGGTTCAGTCCCAAAGTTCAACTCAAGCGTTCAGCCTCAAACTTCAGCCCAAAACCCTGTAAGTACCGTCTTCTCAAATAACCCGATCGTGCAGAACTGAACGATCGATCTCGATCTGAGTTCTGCACGATGGAAAACCTGCAATATCGAAGTTTCCAAGGATCTCAAAAACAATCGATCGAATCCAATTGACAAGCATTTCATTGGTTGAGAGAGGAGAGTTTCGTGCGTAAAGTCAACATTGCAACTTGGAGCGATCTCGAAGATCGAAAACCCGCCAGTGCGCTCGTCGAAGGGGTCGATCTCGTCATCGTTCGCTGGGACGACAACGTTTCCGTCCTGTACGGACGCTGTCAACATCGGGGCGCACTCATGGCCGACGGCGATATCGACGGCGATAACATCGTCTGTGGCGTTCACTTGTGGGACTATCGCTTCGACTCGGGAATCAGTGCCTACAACAACGACGAAAAGCTGCACAAATTTAACGCTTGGCTCGAAGACGATCGAGTCTGGGTCGATGCCGACGAAATCGAGGCTTGGCAGCAAGACAACCCCCAAGGCTACGATCGAAACGCTTACCAAGGAGAATACGCCGACCTCCACGGCACGATCGAAGAACCGCACACCAAATACATTCACCACCTCGCCACCTACGGACTGTCCAAAACCGGACACCACGGCCCCGTCGCGGCGATGGGCGTTCCTGCCCCCGAACTCCCCCAATGGGACGACCTGCAATTCGTCACCGCACAACTGGCGCGACTCCCCCAACTCGACGATGTTGAAGTCGGAACCGAACTCGTCATCGGGCCTCGCGCCAAACAACCGCTCAAATTAAACATTCCCATCTTCGTCTCGGATATGAGTTTCGGGGCGCTCTCAGCCGAAGCCAAAATTGCCCTCGCCAAAGGTGCAGAACTCGCCGGAACGGGGATCTGTTCCGGAGAAGGCGGAATGCTACCCGAGGAACGAGCCGCTAACAACCGCTATTTTTACGAACTCGCCTCGGCGCGGTTTGGCTTCTCCCTCGAAAAACTAGCCCAGGTGCAAGCGTTTCACTTCAAATGCGGTCAAGGCGCAAAAACGGGAACTGGCGGACACCTCCCCGGAAATAAAGTCAAAGGACGAATTGCCGAAGTGCGGGAGTTGCCAGAAGGAACGCCAGCCGTTTCCCCCCCGCGCTTTCCCGATTGGGAGTCTGTAGAAGACTTTCGCCGTTTTGCCGAAGTCGTGCGAGACACCACAGGCGGCATTCCCATCGGCGCGAAACTCTCCGCGCAGCACGTCGAACAGGACATCGAAGCAGCTCTGCGAATCGGAGTCGATTACATTATTTTGGACGGACGCGGCGGCGGAACGGGAGCTGCACCGTTGCTGTTCCGCAACAACATTTCCGTCCCGACGATTCCCGCATTAGCCCGGGCGCGACGCTATCTCGATCGACGGGGAGCCAACGATGTCACCCTCATCGTCACGGGGGGATTGCGAACACCGGCCGACTTTGCAAAAGCTTTAGCGTTAGGAGCCGATGGGATTGCCGTCTCGAATGCAGCTATTCAGGCGATCGGCTGTTTGGGAATGCGAGCCTGCCATACCGATAACTGTCCGGTGGGCATTGCCACTCAGAAAGATCGTTTGCGGGCGCGGTTGATTATCGACGAAGCGGCGGAACGACTGAACCGCTTTTTCCGGGCATCCGTCGAGTTGATGGAAGTTCTCGCGCGAGCCTGCGGACACACGCATCTCAACCAGTTTTGTGCGGATGATTTGACGACTTGGAAACGCGACATGGCCTACCTTTCCGGCGTTCAATACGCGGGCGTGATGCCGCTGACTTGACGATCGATCTGTTCCCCGTCCCCACTCCAGGATCGATCGCATCTGGGGGAAGTCGGCCGCGATGCCATTTCCCGAATTTCAAAAAGTTTCGTCTCCGCTGAACGTTCTCCTCATCATTCCATCTCACGATGACCACTCCAACTTCGACTCATACCGCTTGGTTTCGCGTCCTCGATTTAGACGAACTCCCCGAAGGTCGCGTGAAAACCGTTGTCGCCGGTCACAAAAGCCTCGCCCTAACGCACTACAACGGACAGTACGGCGCACTGGACAATCGCTGTCCGCATCAAGGCGGGCCGCTCGGTGAAGGATCGATCGAAAACGGACTGTTGCGCTGTCCCTGGCACGGTTGGGATTACTGCCCCCTCACGGGACAACCTCCTGGCGATCTCGACGTTGACGATGCCGTCCCCACCTTTCCCGTGGAGGTTCGCGACGATGGAATTTACGTCGGTTTACCCGAGGAAAAAACCCATATTCGCACCGTCACCGATGTAATGGCGGAAACCCTGACCAACTGGGGTGTTACGCACGTCTTCGGCATGGTCGGACATTCCAACCTCGGTCTCGCCGATGCCCTGCGCCGTCAGGAACTGCAAGGTAAATTAAGCTTTATCGGCATCCGCCACGAGGGAGCCGGAGCCTTTGCCGCTTCTGCTTATGCCAAACTGACGGGACGACCGGCAGCCTGTTTGACCATTGCCGGGCCCGGTGCGACGAATTTATTGACGGGGCTGTGGGATGCCAAGGTCGATCGAGCGCCCGTTCTCGCCCTCACCGGTCAAGTCGCCACCCAGGTTCTCGGGACGGGAAACTTCCAAGAATGCGACTTACACGCGGCGTTTAGCGGCGTGGCAGCCTGGAGTCAGACCGTTCTCAGTCACAGCAAACACGCTGAATTGATGACCCAGGCCATCAAACACGCCATCGTTCAGCGAGATGTGGCGCATCTGATTTTTCCCGACGAAGTGCAAACGGAACCCGCCGCCGAAGGCGCAACCGCTGGAACTCCAGAGGGGCGCATCTCGCCGATTCAAATTGCACCGCCCCCCGACTCGCTGCAACGGGCGATCGAACAAATTCGCCAATCCCAACGGCCGACGATCGTGGTCGGTCACGGAGCGCGATTTTCAATGGCCGCGATCGAGGAATTCGCCGAACTCCTTCACGCCCCCGTTCTAACGACATTCAAAGGAAAAGGATTGATTTCCGATCGACATCCCCTCGGTTGTGGCGTTCTCGGTCGCAGCGGTACGCCCATCGCTAGTTATTTTATGAACGAAACCGATCTGCTGATTGTGTTCGGTGCATCGTTCTCCAACCACACGGGAATTTCGCCGAAAATTCCCACGATTCAAATCGATTTCGACCCGATGGCGTTGGGGAAATTCCACTCTGTCACCGTTCCCGTCTGGGGCGAAATTTCCATCGTCGTCGAACAGTTAAAAGCCGCACTCGCGGGAAATACTAACACCGAAGATCGCCGATCGATCGTGGCAGAACGTTGGGAAATTTGGCGAGCGGAGAAACAACGCCGCGAACGGGACGATCGAGGGCAAGGCGTAAACTCAGCCGCGATTTTCGCCGCCATGACGCGCCACGTTCCCGCCGATGCCGTCATTTCGGTCGATGTCGGGAACAATACCTATTCGTTCGGTCGGTATTTTGAATGCGATCGACAGTCGGTTTTGATGTCTGGTTATCTCGGTTCGATCGGGTTTGGATTTCCCGGTGCGATGGGGGCTTGGGCCGCTGTTGGAAACGATCGATCGATCGTTTCTGTCTCCGGCGATGGCGGTTTCGGTCAATACCTCGCCGAGTTTACAACTGCGGTGAAATACAACATGAACATCACGCACGTTCTCCTCAATAACAGCCAGTTGGGGAAAATTTCCAAGGAACAACGAGCAGGTGAGTGGGATGTTTGGAAAACAGATTTACACAATCCCAACTTTGCAAAATACGCTGAAAATTGCGGCGGATTTGGCGTTCGCGTGACGAAAAAAGCAGATCTCGACGAGTCCCTCGTGAATGCTTTGGCATATGACGGCCCCGCACTCGTGGAAGTGATGTCCGATCCGGAATTGATTTAGGTCGCTTGATTTTTGTTCGATCGAACCCAATGCGAGCGCACCGGGAGCGAACATTAGACCTCCTGCATAAATACTTCTGACCCCACCCCAGCCCTCCCCTTGACAAGGGGAGGGAGCAAGTTTCCCCCCTTGACAAGGGGGGATGAAGGGGGGGGAATTTGATTCATGCAGGAGATCTATTAAACGCTCATTGCTCAAAAATGCAGCGCACGACTTGCTCGATCGAGTTTCTGCACGAGCTTGTCAAAAATGATACGATACCGGAGAAAACGTTAAGTTTTGTAAGGAGCGGTCTCCATGACGCTAACCGTAGGTTCTGTTGCTCCCGACTTCACCGCCAAAGATACCAACGGCAACACCGTTACTCTTGCGGAATTCAAAGGTAAAACCGTCGTCCTGTACTTCTACCCCAAAGACGACACCCCAGGCTGCACCAAAGAAGCGCAAAGCTTCCGCGACTCCTACCCCGAATTTGAAGGCAAAGACATGGTCGTCCTCGGTGTCAGCATGGACGACGAAGCCTCACACCAGCAATTTACCGAAAAATACGGACTGCCGTTCCAACTCGTCGCTGACGTAGACGGCGCAATTACCAAAGCTTACGAAGTCGATGGCGGTGGTTACGCCAAGCGCGTCACCTTCATCATCGACGGCGAAGGCAAAATTGCTAAAGTCTTCGACCAAGTGAACACGGCCACTCACGCTCAAGACGTTTTGGAAGCCGTTTCTTAATCGCACCGAACAGTGAAGGATCGAGATGTAGAATGGATTCAACTTTCGATCCTTCACGCTTCCTATGGGTGTTCTGACGTACCTCGGCCCTCAAGAAGTCCTCGTCAACCAACCAACTGCGCTGACGGGAACCTACGACCCCCAACAAATTGCCAAAGTTTCCGTCTCGGCGGAAGGCCAGTTTCCGCTACCCGTAACCCTCAACCTCAGCCAAGGCGCTTGGCAAGTCAAGCTCGATCGAGGGGTGACCATAGCGGGAATTCGCTGGTTCAGCCTTCAAGGAACTGACAGCGCGGGAAACGTCGTCGCCCAACACAAAGCTTACGTCACCGTCAGCAGCGAACCCCTCGTCCAAGCCGATTCTCTTCAGGTCGAACTGCTCCAACAAACTTGGTTTAAAACCGCCCCGATCGATTCGGCCCAACTCGAAGACACGCAAAAACTCCGCGTTGACGGCGGACAAACCCTCGAAGCCAAACGCTACACCTTGCGAGGGAACCACATCGCCGTCGAACTCGACGATCGACTCTCTCCCGTCGGTACGTTCGGCTACTTCTACCAACCCCACGTCCAACTTTCGATCGGCGGACTTCCCCTCCACTTCAACGAGAACCGCCTCCCCGAACCGCCTCCGGGAACGCAACTGCTGTGGATTACTCGCGACACCAAAATTAAGGTGATGCCAGAAAGTTCGGCGTTGCTTCCCCCGACGCAACAAGCCGAGCTGTTGAAAGGTCAAGTCTTTTTCATCACGGGTTACGCCTGCGTCAGCGGCCATTTCCGCGTCACCCTTCAAGACGGAATGGGCATTCCCAACTTCGGAAACGTGGGGTACCTCTACAACCAACACGTTCGGATTCACCAAGACGGGCAATGGTTGAGTTACGATGCCAACGCGCTCACCGTGACGATCCTGCGGGAGACGCTGCTGAAGAAACGCCCCACGGACTCGTCGGTTCTCCCCGAATCGGAGTACGTGAAACTTCCCGCCACGCGGATTTACGGCTTGTCGAGTTATCGCTGGATTGCCAGTCACCTCAAGGTCGCGCTCACGGAAAACTTTCCCGGTTTCGGCAATACCGGCTATTTATTCCCGGATTTTGTGGAAATCAAACAGGGGAACGACGCACTAACCGTGTCGCCGACGTTGGACTACACCGGGCCAACTGAGGTTTTATTGAATCAACCGACAACGTTAACCGGACGCTTCGACCCCGAGAACGTGGCGACGGTGTCAGTGGTGGCTGAGGATCGCTTTGCATTACCCGTCACTTTAAATCGAGGAGATGGAACCTGGGGGGTAAGGCTCGATCGAGGTTTTCGTGAGGCGGGATTGCGCTGGCTGCGTCTCAAAGGATCGGATCGCAACGGTGCGACGATCGACAGTCAGATCCTCTACATTACGGTTAGCACCGATCCGCTCACCGTCGGCGACGAACTCACGGTTCGCACTCTCCGAGAAACGGTTTTTAAAGTCGCCCCCATTGACAGCGATCGACTGGCTTTCGACCAACAGATTACACTACGCGAAGGCACCACACTCGAGGTTCGCAATTACGGTTACGTGGACGGACATTTACAAGTCCGTTTGAAAACGTCTCTCACCCCCATCGGTGAATTTGGCTATTTCTACGAACCTCACGTCCAATTGCGAAAGGGCGATCGAATTCTCGTCTTCCAAGTGGCCAACATTCCCGAACAACCGATCGCGGGTCAACTGTTGGTGACGGAAACCACGCACATGAAGATTTCGACGGATTCCGCCGCGAGTCTTCCCGCAAGTCAGAAAGTACGCTTGTTACACGGACAGACATTTGGCGTTCTCGGGTACGCTTCGATCGCCGGACACTTCCGCGTCACCCTCGCCGAGTCGATTCCAGGTTTCGGAAACGTTGGCTACATCTTTGCCAGACACGTGGAACTGCTGCGCCAAGGACAATCGGTTCCCTACGATTCCCAAGCGTTAACGGTGACGATCTTGCAGAAAACGGTTCTCAAACGCCGTCTCGTTCCCTCCAGTCGACTCAGCAGTAACGATAAAACCACGCTTCCCGTCGGACGAGTGTACGGTGTTTCGAGTTACGCCACGGAAGACAACCACATCAAAGTCTCCCTCACCGAAGAAATTCCCGGTTACGGCAACACGGGTTATCTTTTCGCCGAACACGTCTGGGTTCGTCAGGGGGGAACGACGATCGATCTGTTTCCCAAGCTTCCCGATCGAAAGGAACTCGGCGTTCCCTACTTCTCGCAGCGGGACAATCCCAGTTATTCTTGGGCGACGTGCAACACGACGGCGATCGCGATGGTGTTGTACTATTACGGTTTGCGTCCGTCCTACAGTTCGCAATTGGAAGAAGAACTGTTTCAATGGATCGTGCAACGCTACGGCGTAGGCGCACAAACCAACCACGCGGTTCTCTCAGAAATGATTCGCGCTTACGGCTATCGAACCGTATTTAGTACGAAACGCCGCTGGCGAGAAATCGATAAGGAAATTGCCGAAGGTCGCCCCGTTATTTTACCAGGTTACTTCACCGCTACGGGTCATATCGTTACCGTCATCGGTTATACGCCATCGGGTCTCATCGTCAACGATCCCTGGGGAAATTCGTTGACGGGATACACGAACACCTACGGTGGAAAGTTACTGTATCCCAACAATTTTCTCGTTGAAAAAGCGGGAACAGACGGCAACGTCTGGGCACATTTTATTTACCCAAATTGAGCATAAGAGAGAAACCAACAATTATAAATAGAGTTAGTGGTGACTGGTGACTGGTGACTGGTGACTGTTTATCCGTTGTCGAAAATGCCGCTCGAATGCAAACGCTTCTCGCTCGAAAATGTTGTTTTCGTAGATTCGATCGGCTCGTTTGTATTCGAGAAAATAGTCATATCCAAATTGGTCTAACCCACCCAGCTGTTCCGACTGACGCACGTGAACGATTTCGTGAGCCAGTAAAATAATTTGCTCGATATCATCAGGCTGATAAGATTCGTTGATGTAGATTCGATATCCGTAAACTTGAGCGTTGGAATGTCCCAGATCGATTCGCAAGTTCGCCCCCACCCAGTTATCGATCAATTGTGCGTTGTAAACCACGCGCACGCGATCGACTAAATCGCCAAAGTAGGGACGTAAATAGGCTTTCTGGACATCGTTGAGGGGTTGAGCGCGAGTGTGATTGTGTTCCATGACGTAGGAGAGCGTTTGGTACGCCATCGAACCCAAATTGGCCAGGACGGCTTCGGGAATTCGATCGGGGACTTCACCACGACACAGTTGACCGAGTGTGGAGTGGGGAGACGAACACGATCGAAGGGTGAAACTCGTGAGAGATGCGATGAAAACTCCCGCCGATAAACAACTGAGCAATCCACTCAAATAAACCGCAAATCGAGAATAACGTTGCATTCAAAACTAACCGCAGCAGTTTTTCGCCGATTACATTAAACAATCGACCGTTATTTACGCCTCAGAACGTCGTTCGCTCAATACTAACCTCGAACCGCTGCAATCTGGGTTCGTTCCTCACACCCAAATCCGACGTTTGACGGCAGTTTTTAGGACTCAAATGTTAGCACTTACTTTCTCATTAAAACAGGAGTATCGATCGAAAAACTGCGATCTCGATCGCCTATTTTGTTAAGAATTACATAAAATCATAACGAAGTATTAAGACCAGTTTTAAAGAAAATGGTAGATGCATCTGCAAACCGAAAACGAGCCGTTCGCAGTGCGTCAACGACGATCGAAGACCGGCTCGATCGATCCGAGCAGTTTGCGAAGACTGAGAAGCTGACATTCCCGAACCGCTGAGCGACTGAGGGAACGGCGCTTATCCATTAGTCCTTTCGACGAACCCACCGTTTGAAAGGTTCCGAGATCGGAAATCCGGGCAGTACCTCGTATCTACCCGAATCTTTCCAACGCTCGATCGAGAAGCATCTCGCCCGATTACCGAGCGCCCAAACTCACTTCTCGATTTCCCGCTTCATCCTCAAGCACTTCCATCACTTCCCCCGTCAAGCTAAAAGCGCGAACCTCCGCAATTTTGACGCGAACCGTTCGACCTTTGAGTCGATCGAGATCCCCTTCAAAAAATGTCAAACGGTTACCCCGCGTGCGTCCCATCACTTGTTTGGGATTTTTCGGATTGCAATCTTCGACTAAAACATCTTCCAGACGATGGAGATAGCGTTGAGATCGATCGGCAGCTTTTTGGGCAACTAGATGGTTGAGTCGTTGCAGTCGATCGCTTTTCACCACGTCGCTGAGTTGGTTTTCCCACTGTGCCGCTGGAGTCCCCGGACGCGGCGAGTAAGCCGCCGTATTGAGTTGGTCGAAACCAATATCTTCGACGAGTTTGAGCGTGTTTTGGAACTGTTCTTCCGTTTCCCCCGGAAATCCCACGATCGCATCTGCACTAATAGCAGCATCGGGCATATACCGACGAATGGTATCGATAATGCGACGGTATTTCTCGTGAGTGTAGCCCCGTGCCATCGCTTTGAGAACGTCGTTATCTCCAGATTGGAAGGGAATGTGAAAATGTTCGCAAACTTTTGGCAGTTCCTGACAAGCCCGAATGAGGCGTTCGGTGAAGTAGCGGGGGTGACTGGTGGCAAAACGAAGACGTTCGATACCGGGTACGTCGTGAACGAAGTACAACAAATCGGTGAGCGTGTGTTTGTGCCGTCCCTCGGGAGTCGTACCGGGCAAGTCCCGCCCGTAAGCATCGATATTTTGTCCGAGCAAGGTCACTTCTTTGTAACCCTGTCGTCCGATTTCCTCCATTTCCGCCCGAATTGCCTCCGGCGTGCGGGATTGTTCGATGCCGCGCACGTTGGGAACGACACAGTAGGTACAGCGTTCATTGCACCCATAGATGACGTTTACCCAAGCCGTAACGCGGCTATCGCGGCGGGGTTTCGTGATGTCCTCCATAATGTGGACGGGTTCCGTCGCGACCACTTGGGTTCCCGCAAACACTTGTTCGAGGAGGTCACCGAGGCGGTTGGCGTGTTGCGGCCCCATCACCAAATCCAGTTCGGGAACGCGCCGCAGCAAGGTTTCCCCTTCCTGTTGGGCGACACATCCGGCAACGACGAGGGTGAGATTGGGATTGTCCTGTTTGCGCTTGGCTTGTCGGCCGAGGTAGGAATACACCTTTTGTTCGGCGTTGTCGCGGATGGTACAGGTGTTAAAAAGAACGAGGTCGGCGGCTTCTGGGTTTTCCGTAGCCTGGAAATCGAGGGATTCGAGAATCCCTGCCATCCGTTCGGAATCAGCTTTGTTCATCTGACATCCGAAGGTGACGATGTGATAGTGACGGGGAGACGTGGTCATCGGTACTCGGTCTGATATCTCAACCAAATCTTTATTCTAGCGAGTTGGCGTTGTAGAACACTTTGAAAAATATGAGGAAAACACAGAGCGTTCGATCGTTTGTCGAGCAAGTGCTCTGCTATGGCAAGCCGAACCCAGTCATGAAATTCCAAAACTTCTCTTCGCGTAGCTTAGACCTTTAGTCTGAAACGGGGGCATCTCACTTTGGCGATCGAAACCCCACCCCTCCTCCCCTGAGCCAGGGGAGGAGGGGTGGGGTAGCGGGACGGAGTCCTTAGGCGGAGGGGTCATTCTACGACCCCCTCTGAAACTGCATTTACACCTCAAGTCAGGTCGCCCGATTTTTGAGAGGTGTCACTTGAAAGATAAAGCGTTATTTAGCGAAGTGGTTGTATTTTGTAAAAAAACAAATCGACGATTGTCTCTCAAAATACAGTCCGGGATTTAGTCTTTGAACTCAAGCTCCTGGGATTTTTTCGTTTACTCGATCGACTTACATTTGAGGCTCAATAGAATTTATTGATGCTAGTTTTTGTTTTTGCAATTAAAATCTAACGTTCATATCGCATAAAGAAATATTTTTGCGCGGCGCTAACTGCTCTGATGTCCGATCGTTTTTATCGTATTTTATTTTTGGATAACACGCTTTAAGTTTATCGCAATACTGGATTTATTTTTTGTGATGTAGTAATTGCAATTCTTCGATTGATTTGCTTGTTTTTTGCTTTTTTACACAAATAACTTACGAGGATTCACGTAGCTTTTCTATGTGGTTTTTAGCAATCGATCGAGGAAAATTTTTTTCTTTACGGACTCTTTATGCGCTCTTTTGTAAGTCTTCAAAGACATTCCAGTGAGAATACAGTAAAATAAAGTAAGGGAAAATATGCATCTACGACTTGTCTTGAAAACGCGCACAGTACAAGCATCGCAAGCAAGACTTAGCTTACTCTATCTACAGATTTGTGCGTTATGGTTTTCAACGCTCCTGCCCGCTAGATGACGATCTGCAAGCTCAGATGTTACCCTACAAAAAAATGCAGATTTAATTTATCTTTGGCAGGTTAAAACAATCCAAAGACAACAATCTTGACGTATCGATCCCAGGAAAGACTGACAACACCCATGAATACCCTCTCACGCACCAGCCAAATCGTTTTTATCGATTCAAACGTTGATGGCTACTGCGATCTCGCCAACAATATCTTGACGGATATCGATGTAGTCGTACTCGATCGTCGTCAAAGCGGCCTTCGAGAAATTACCCGAGTTTTGAGTCAATATACAGACCTGAGATCGATCCACCTCGTCGCCCATGGGGAACCTGGGGCTATCTACTTAGGTACGACAAAATTAGATGGGAAAACAGTCGATCGATACGCCGAAGATTTAAGACGTTGGGTGAAAGCGTTAGGTTCCCAGGCTGAAATTCTCTTGTACGGTTGTCAGAGTGCAGCCGGAGAAATAGGTCGCCAATTCCTGCAACACTTACACCAGCTGACCGATGCCAGCATCGCAGCCTCGACCCAAATTGTCGGACGCGGCCAGTGGAATTTCGATCGAGTTATCGGCCAACTGACGACCCCCCTTCCCTTCACCGCAAAAACCTTAGCGACGTACCCCGGAACCTTCACTCCCGAAAACGCACTTTACGCAACTGGCGGAACCGATAACGAACAGCTTTTCGTCGTCGATCTCGACACGGGCGCACTCTCGAGTCCGGAAGATATTTTTCCCACCGGTTATACGATCCCGACCAATCCCAACAACGGCAATCCCGAACCCGGTACGTTTGCATTGTCTCGCCGCTTCAACATCAACGACCCCAACGATCCGGGCTTGTTTTACTACTTCGATCGCGGTCGCGGTAACCCAACCCTTTACTCCTACAACCTCGAAACGGATACCATCACCGAGATTAACACCCTCAGCCTGCCAGCTGAAAACCGTCCCCTGTTTAAAATGGCGCAGTCCCAAGACGGGACGATTTACACCATGACAAACGGGACGACCAACCTTTACCGGATCGATCCCGACACGGGAACGCTCATCCGTACACAAGCCATTTCTGGCGATGGCTTCCAAGCCGCTGGGGGCGATATCGCCTTCGACCCGGACGACGAAAACACCCTGTTCGCCAGTGTCACCCTCAACTCCGCAGGGACATACCTGCTCTACACGATCGACGTCAGCACGGGAACCGCGAGTCTCGTGGGAACGATCGTCGATGCGACCACCAGTACCTCCATCAATCCCAGAGGCGGGGGGTCTCTGGCCTTCGGCGCTGACGGTAACCTCTACGTCACCAGTAACAGCCAGATTTTCCGCGTCGATCCCAATACCGCTGAAGCCCAACTCATCGGGGCGACGGCAGCCACGCTCACCGACTTCGCCAGTTTACCCATTCCCGCCGTCGCCCTCGATATCACGGTTGAGAAAGAAGACGGGCAAACTGGAACGGGAAGCATCGACTCTGGAGCCGCAATCCAATACACCATCACCCTGGAAAACAACGGAGTGACGGATATCAACGGTAACATCGCCCCAGGGGATATTACCGGACTGGAAATCTCGGACGTTCTGCCAGCAGATATCGAAAACGTTTCTTGGACGCTGACGGTGTTCGACGGTAACGGAGACGAAGTTCCCAGCCGAGGAGATAGCGGCAGCGGGGACATCAACGACGTTCTCGATCTGCCCGCCGAACATAAGGCCGTCTATACCATTCAAGCCAAGGTTGTAGATTCTCCCAGCACGGGCAGTATCTCGAACCAGGTGGACGTCAAAGCGCCTCCTGGGTTTGCCATTCTCCAACCCGATGGCACGCGGGTGAGTACTCTCGTCGATACCGACACGGTCAATATCAACAACCGTCCTCCCGAAGCACAGCCGGGCTTTAACAACGTCAAACCCGGCGAAACGATTTCCGTGGCGGGTTTGATCGGGATCGATCCTGAAGGCGATGACATTCAGTCTTACACCATCGATACACTGCCGCCCGAAGGCACATTGTTCCTCGACGGCCAACCTGTCCAAGCAGGAGACGAAATTTCGGCCGCTGACATCAGCAGACTGATGTTTACCGCCGCTGGCAACTTCGACGGATCGAGTTTTACCTACAGTGCCAAAGACGTCAACGGAGGGGTATCGAGTCCGGCCACCATTACCTTAAACAACCCACCCACTGCGACGGGGGGATCGATCGACGTTCCGGCAAGCAACGATACCGTCCTCACTCCAACCCCACTCGACGGAGCCGACACAGACGGAACCGTGAGCGGCTATAAAATTACCAGCTTGCCCGATCCGTCCGATGGCACGTTGTTTATCGGAGATCCCGATAAAGGGGGTGTTGCCGTCCAAGCTGGGGACATCCTGACCCCCGAGCAAAGATTGCAATTAGTATTTCGAGCCGAACCGGGTTTCAACGGCGGATCGTTTGAATTCCAAACCATCGACGACGATGGCGCCCTCTCCGATGCTGCGGAAGTCATCCTCGGCAAAAGCAACACCCCCCCAGAAACCAACGACAACGTTATCGAGGAAGTTCCCGGCAGCAGTCCAGTTCAGTTAACAGGACTCGGCGGTACGGATGCCGAAGATCCAACCAGCGATCTGACCTTCAAAATTCTCGATCTGCCGGATGAAGGCACGTTGTTCATCGGCGATCCGACGCAACCCGGCGCCATTGCGGTGACGAAAGACCAAGTTCTGACCCCCGCTCAACTTGCAGACCTATTCTTCGAGCCACCGGCTGGGGGTTTAACCGGCCCGGTCGATTTCCCCTATGCGGCCATCGATAAAGACGGGACTCAAGATCCGACGCCGGCCACCGCGTTTCTCAAACCCCCGGCCAGTAACATTCCACCCGAAACAACGGAAACGACGGTAGACGTTCCCCCCAATACGGCGACCAGTTCGACCACTGTGCCGCCGGGGACAGCAACGCCGATTCCCGGCTTGGGTGGCAGCGATCCCGACGGCAACATTGCAGAATTTCAAATCGATACAGTTCCAAATAACGGCACGCTCTACTTGGGCGATCCGGGCAATGGCGGCACGGTGATTCAAGCTGGGGATCGAATTCCCACCGATCGAATTGACGAGTTGTTTTTCCTCCCCCAACCCGGCTTTAGCGGTGGAAGCTTCACCTACTCGGCGATTGACGATACGGGGGAAGCCGATCCAACACCGGCACAAGTGCAACTCACGGCAGGAAACAACCTGCCGGAAACCGACGGCGTTACGCAGAGTTTGCCCGATCCCGGTGAAGTCTTGAAGCTAAGCGGTCTCGGCGGCAGCGATTCCGATGGTAGCGTTGCATTCTACACCATCGAGACGTTACCCGCCTCCAGCGGTGGCGTGTTGTATCTCGGCCACCCCGAGGCCGGCGGCGTTCCCGTTCAAGCGGGAGATGTTCTGACCCCCGATCAGCTCGATCGATTGTTTCTACAAGTCAGCTCGACTCTCAACTTCAACGATGTCACCTTTACCTACTCCGCAACAGACAACGACGGTGCAGTCGATCCCACTCCAGCAACCGTTCGGCTGACGCGGGGGAACTTGCCGCCAGAAACCGATGAATCGACAGTTCGCTTCGATTCCAGCGATACGGAAGTGCCGATTACAGGACTCGGCGGGAGCGACGAGGACGGTAGCGTTGCTTTCTACACCCTCAAAAGCCTTCCGCCTGAAAGTGAGGGAATCCTCTTCATCGGCGATCCGGCCAACAACGTTCGCGTCATAGACGGGCAAAAACTGTCTGAAGCAGAATTAAACCAACTGGTGTTCGTCCCCGGTGCAGACTTTAGCGGAACGACGACCTTCACCTACGCAGCAACGGATAACGTGGGTGTAGAAGACCCCACACCGGCAACGGTGACGCTGACCACAGAGCAACCGGCCACGCCCGAACCCCCCGACTTAAGCGATATTCTCAATCCCACGCCACCCAATCAACCCAATCCGAACGTCGTCGATCTGTGCTGTCCCGAAACGCCCGACGTAGTAGCGATGCCCGAGGTGGAGGCATTGCTGTCGATCGAGTCAACGCTCGTAGACGCTCCCCCCGTTCTCAATACCGATGGTTTCGAGATTTCGATCGAACGCCGTCTTAATGGAACAGCGGGGGACGAGGCCCTCAATGGCGATTCAGGCAACGACGAACTCCAAGGATTTGAAGGAGACGACACCCTACAGGGATTTGAAGGAGACGACTTTCTGCAAGGAGGCATTGCCAACAGCAGTTCCGACGACCTCGATCGAGATGCAATCGCTGGCAACCAAGGCAACGACCTCATCAGTGGTAACGAAGGCGAAGATACGATTTTTGCCGGAGAAGGGGACGATCTCGTATTTGGCGGCAAAGCGACGGATTTTATCTGGGGCGATCGAGACAGCGACACCATTGCTGGAGACTTAGGCGACGATGCCATTGCCGGAGACGAACTGCTGCCGCCTGAAGACTCCACTGCCGGAATGGATTTACTCTACGGTAACGGCGGCAACGACTCCCTCAACGGCAACGCCAACGACGACACGATCTCGGGCGGTGAGGGCGATGACTTTGCCGCAGGTGGCAAAGACAACGATCTCGTGTTCGGCGATGGTGGGAACGACTTCCTCCAAGGTAACTTGGGTGACGATTCCCTCATGGGTAGCAATGGAACGGGCGATGCAACGACCGAAGCCGACATCCTCCACGGCAACCCCGGCAACGATGTCCTCGTTGGGGGCATGGGTAGCGACACCCTCCACGGCGGACAAGATGCTGACTTCGTCGACGGTGGTGCCGACAACGACCTACTCTTCGGCGATCGAGGAAGTGATACCCTGATGGGTGATGAAGGTAGCGATACGATTGTCGGTCGATCGCTCAACCCCACCGAACGAGATATCGACGGATTCGACCTCATCTACGGCGGTGCGGGAGACGACTTTATCAACGGCAACGAACTCAACGACAGTATTTCCGGTGGCGATGGCGACGATCGAATCCTCGGCGGTAAAGACGACGATCTGATTTTCGGCGATCGAGGCGCTGACACCATCAAAGGTGAACTCGGCAACGACACCATCCTCGGCAGTCCCGTCGATACCCTCGAAGGTATTTCCGATGCCGACGCGATCGCGGGCAACAACGGCGACGACCTCATCCAATCCGGTCACGGCGACGATATCGTGTTTGCCGGACGGGATAACGACCTCGTCTACGCTGGAGACGACAACGATCGCGTGTTTGGCGATCGAGGTGACGATACCCTCTACGGCGGTAGCGGCAACGACACCGTCACGGGTGGAACCGGAAATCCCATTTCCGGTGACGAAGCCGATGCCGATGTGGTCTTCGGCGAAGAGGGCGACGATATCATTCTCGGCAGTCAAGGCAACGACAGTCTCATCGCAGGGGACGGCAACGATACGGCCCTCGGCGGTCAGAACGACGATATTATCTGGGGCGAAGCCGGAAACGACGAACTCATCGGCGATCTCGGGAACGACACCCTCTGTGGGAACGAAGGCGACGACACCCTCATCGGTGCCAACAGCAACCTCAATCGCGCTGGTGACGGCGACGACCAACTCTGTGGCGGTGCGGGGAACGATCTACTCGTGGGCAACGAGGGCAACGACAAACTCAACGGAGGCACCGACAGCGACACCCTGTTCGGCGGTCAAGGGGACGACACGCTGATGGGTGGCGATGGAAACGACCTCCTCTTCGGCGATCGAGGGAACGATAGCCTCGTCGGGGGCAATGGCAGCGACGGGTTTGTGCTGTCCGCCAACGCTAACGAAACCATCGCCGACTTCCAACAAAACAGCGATTTCTTCGTCCTCGCCGGTCTCACCTTCGAGCAATTGAGTATCGTTCAGGTGGACAGCAACACCGTTATTCAAGTGGGCGGACAAACAATTGCGACCTTGAGAAGCATTACGGCCTCGGAAATCACCGAAGCTGATTTTCGGTAAGTCGATGGGGAATGAGATGATGAGGTGATGATGAGGGGAGGTGGTGATGAGGTCATCTCCCCATCTCCCTATCATTCGCCACCTTCAATGTTTCGTTGGTTTCTCAAAAAACAGTCCCTCGATTGGCGCTCTCAATTGTGGACGATCTCGTCGGTTTCGATCGCGGTGTTGGTGGCTTCACCAATTCTGTTCGTCCTCAGTAGCATCTTCTTCGATGCCAGCGAAGTCTGGCAGCATCTCGCCGAAACGGTTTTATTCCGCTACGTTCGCAACTCCTTCATTTTGATATTGGGGGTGGGGGTAGGCGTGACGACGATCGGTGTGGGAACGGCGTGGTTGGTCACAGCCTGTCGCTTTCCCAAGGTGCGCCTGTTCGAGTGGGCGTTGCTGCTTCCCATGGCGGCCCCCGCTTACGTCCTCGCGTACACGTACACGGACTTTCTCGAGTTTTCCGGCCCCGTCCAACGACTGTTACGAGAACTGTTCGGGTGGGAATACGGCGACTATTGGTTTCCTAACATTCGATCGATCGGCGGTGCGATCGCGCTCCTGACTCTCACCCTCTACCCTTACGTTTATATGTTGGCGCGGGTCGCCTTTCTCGAACAATCTGTTTGTACTCTCGAAGCCAGTCGCGTGCTGGGGTGCAATCCCTGGCGCAGTTTCGCCACCGTTGCCTTACCCCTGGCCCGTCCCGCCATCGCCGCCGGAACAGCTCTCGCCTTGATGGAAACCCTCAATGACTTCGGTACCGTGCAGTATTTCGGTGTCGATACCTTCACTACCGGAATTTACCGTACCTGGTTTTCTATGGGCGAACGCATTGCAGCGACGCAACTCGCGGCCTTTCTCCTTTTATTTATATTCGGTCTCCTACTGCTCGAACGGTGGTCGCGCCGTCAAGCGGCGTACTATCAAACAACGGCTTCGTTCCAACAACCGCCGAGTTACCCACTGTACGGACTCCGTGCCTTCGGTGCGTTGGTCGCCTGTAGTCTACCCGTCATTTTCGGCTTTTTAATGCCCGGTGGCGTGTTGTTAGTGATGTCGATCGAGCGATGGCGCGAAACCTTCGACGATCGATTTTGGGATTTTGCCCGTCATAGCCTGATCCTTGCCAGTCTTACCGCCGCACTCGGGGCGATCGTCGCCTTAATTCTCGCGTATGGCGTGCGACTCAATCCCTCCACTTGGATGCGCGGTGCCCTGCGCGTCGCCGCTTTAGGCTATGCCATCCCCGGTTCTGCCATCGCTGTCGGTGTCTTAGTACCCGCCGGTGCGTTCGACAACGCTCTCGATCGATGGATGACGGACACCTTCGGCATTTCCACCGGACTTCTCCTCAGCGGAACGGTAGCAATTCTCATTTTCGCCTACCTGGTTCGTTTTCTCGCCGTCTCCCTCAGCAGTGTCGAATCCAGCCTCGGCAAAATCGCCCCCAGCCTCGACGAAGCCTCCCGCAGTCTCGGCTATACCCCATTCGCAACGCTGTTGCACGTTCACGTTCCCATGCTATGGGGAGGATTGCTGACGGCGGCCATGATGGTGTTCGTAGATGTGATGAAAGAACTTCCCGCGACCATGGTCGTGCGTCCGTTTAACTTCGACACTCTGGCTGTTCGCGTCTACAATCTCGCCGCAGACGAACGACTCGCCGAAGCCTCCGGTCCAGCACTCGCCTTAGTCGTTGTCGGCATGATACCCGTCATTTTCCTCAGTTGGCGCATTGCTCGATCTCGGTCTCGGTAGATGGGGAGACGACCGGATAATGAGACATGAACGACTCTTCTCATCACCTCACCGCCTCACCGCCTCACCTCCCCATCTCAATCTGATACATTAGATTCGGACTATTAGAGGAACTCGCGGATGGGTTATTTAGTTGCCACCACAAATATGAAAGGCGGTGTGGGGAAAACGACCTTAACCGTTAATTTGGCGGCGTGTTTGGCGAAATACCACCGCAAGCGCGTTCTCGTTGTCGATCTCGACCCTCAAATCAGTGCGACGCTGTCTCTAATGTCGCCGACCGACTTTGCAAAAATCCGCAAAGACAAAGGTACGCTCAAACACCTGATCCAAAAAGCAATTACGGGCGATCTCGGATACGGCGATGCGAAAGAAGTCGTTCGCTCTTATGCCGGAAACATGGGTGGGATCGACATTCTCCCCGGTGACATCGATCTATACAACGACTTTCTCGTATCGGAAGTTCTCTATAAAAAAGCTGTTCGCAACCCCGAACGAAACTTTGAAAGTGTGTGGAACTCTTTTGAAGATTCTCTCATGCACAACATCCTCAATCCATTAAAAAACACCTACGATTTTATTTTTTTAGATTGCGCCCCGAGCTATAACTTGGTAACTCGGAGTAGTTTGGTTTGTAGTGATTTTTATCTAATTCCTTCTAAGGCAGAACCCCTGTCTTATATTGGAATGCAACTGCTCGAGAGACAGGTTAAAAAACTCGTTGAAACCCATCAAATCGACCCCAAAAAGCAAGCACAGTTAATCGGTATTGTTTTTACAATGTCCCGCAGCATTTTGGCAGGGCGATATTACAAACAGGTCATGAAACGGGTTCGTCAGGAATTTAACGACTCGCAAGTGTTTAAAACATCAGTGCCAATGGACGTGAGCGTTTCGCGGGCCGTGGATAGTTTCAAACCTGTTGTGCTGTCCGATCCGGATACAACGGGTTCAAAGGCGTTTAGAGCAGTGGCTCAAGAGTTTCTTCAGAAGCTTCAATCACTCACGCCAACGGCACAAAGCGTGCGGTTATCTAAGTTAGAATGAGTCGTTTTGCTTTTCTAACTCTAGAGTTTTTCTTCCTCACACCTTCGACCAAGGAGTTTGAACGATGAACGCTCGAGGGTTTTATCTGGCGTCGGCAGCAGCGTTGCTAGTGGGTGTCTCTCCAAGCACAGCCAGTATCCCCAATGAGTCTGTGCGTTTGGTACAGAACCCGATCGAATGGCGGATCTTTGCATCGCGAGAAGGTCGTTTTCAGGTGATGCTACCCACGCCACCGGAGACGCATACCGAGGCGGTCAATCTCCCCGGCCAGTCAATTTCGCTCCATACCTTTGCTGCGAACGACTCGCAAAGTGAATATCTCATTACCTATTCTGACTATCCCCAAGAATTTATCACGCAACTCGGAGAACCGACACAGTTCCTCCAATCTGTGAAACAAGGCTTTCTTTCGGGAATTCAGGCGAACGAAGATTTCAGCATGGTATTGCGTCTCGACGGATATCCGGGGTTGGAAGTTGAATATACAACCGCCGAAGGGACGATCGGGTTTGCACGGTTCTATCTCGTCAATTCGCGACTTTATCAAGTGATCGCCACATCTCGTGGTGTGGAATCGGGAAGTTTCCCCGAAAATGCCGATCGATTTCTAACTTCCTTCGCCCTACAGTAGCGCGACGCTCGGTGTCGGTTGTTACACTGAAGGTGAGACTCCTCCACACCTCGATCGCATCTATGAACGCTTTCATCGAACAGCGGATGCGGCTTTTATCCCATGCTAAAATCCGCCGCCAGATCGAACATTACCGACAGCGCGTCGCTCAGCGCACGGGAGATCGGCGTTATAGCTGTCAGTATTACGCAAACTCTGCCTATTTACTCTGTGCGGTGAACCCCTCGGGGCCCTGTTCGACCTGTCGCCATTACAAGCCGAAGGGGATAAGGTGATGAGGTGGTGAGAAGAAAGTGTGAATTTCAATCTCCCCACTACTCACTGCTCACTGCTCACTACTCACTGCTCACTGCTCACTGCTCACTGCTCACTGTAAAACGTCCGTTCCAAGCAATGGGTGTGATGGGTGGTGGAAGTGAGTTTTCATGGGTTTCAGCGTCTAAGGCGGCTACAACTCTCCTGAACAAATCTTCAGCTTCTTCAGGAGAGTTCCCAATGGTGGTGAGACCGAGTTTTCCAAACTCCGACAAACATCCCATCAAGTGAAATACGCTTCCGGTTTCGGTGCTGGTGTCGAAATGGAGTTGGTTGTACGCGATGATGTCCATCAAGTCGTTGGGTAACAAGCCGTGATAGTCCGCTTTTTGCAGGTTGTCTGTCGCTTTGTAATATTTCGCTTTTCCCTGCTGGCTGTAAAATAGCCCCGTCCCTCGATCGTAATATCCCTTGGTCAGCAGTTTCAGAGTCATAAACGGGTGAGTTGTCCCCCCTTTGCGGAGGTTGATTTCGATGGCTTGTACGTCCCAGAGATCGGAACGCCGAACGGCGACGAAATCTATGCCAAACCGCTCCAACGCACCTTTGTCAGCTAAATTTTGTCCGACTTTCATCCCCGCCTCTTGCAACTGCAAGCGATACTCGGCATCGGCGGGAAAGTGACAACCGAGGAAAATCTGTCCGTCCGGGCCGCCGAGGATTTGATCGTGAGTGGAGAGGATTTCGATCTCGCCGTGAGGGGTGATTCGACCTTGAACGCTCGGCGATCGTTTATCTTCTCCGTCAATATACGATTCGACGATGGCTCCCATTTCGGGGATGCGTTGGCGAAAGTGTTCCCATGTTTCCGTCGCCGCTTGAAAGCGCATTTGGGAAAATCGATCGAGCATTGCCTTGACGCGCTGATTTGGGGAAACGGTGCGTAAGGGTTCGAGGTCGAGAATGGCGTTTCCCTCTCCTGAAAATCCTTCGTTGAGTTTGACAACGAACTTTTTGAGGTGGGGTTGGCGTTCCCATAACTCGCAGGCAGCTTCGGCTAAGTCGTTGTCACTAAAAAAGAGTGGGGTTCCATCGGGGTACGGAACGTCGCATTCGTCGAAGATTTGACGGCTACCGCTTTTCGTGCCGAAATAGAGGAGTTCGGGATCGGTGGCCAGCAGTGGAATTCCCAATTTGACGGAGAGTTCTCGTTCGTAGGTGGTGGCGTTGAAGCAGATGGCATAGGATTTAGTCGGACGTAATGCCATGCGAATTCGATCGATCAGTCTCGGTCGTTCGAGAATTTTTTGGGTGAGGGATTTGGACGACGAGTCGTAAGTGGCGAACAGTAACAGTCGATCGCGAGCGTGGGAAAAGGGAATTCCCGGTAACAGTTGTAAGTAGTAGTCGATAATGCTCGGATGGAGTGGTTGTGACGTAATGTAAATTAACCGCGTTCGGGGATTTCGCAGGCGAATGAGGGAAAATAGAAAACGTTCTTCGTAATGGTGAACGCCATCGATTTTCAACAACTCTTGTTCGTCGAGAGTCAGCGATGGGATGACGATAATGTCGTAATCGCCTGTATCGAATAAATCGACGGTTTGCCAGTGGTGGCGCAATTGAAGTTGAAGTTGTCGAAACTGTCCGGCAACGGCTCGATCGATCGGTGGAACTAACGTGCAGAGAGCGGGGAATTCTTTCAATTTACAATTGGCGATTGGGCTAGGTTGGGCGAGAGACGTTGGAGAATATTAAGTTGGACAATATAAGAATAGCGATCGAATTGAGTGGGATAGCCACTCACCTGAAAAATTGTGAGAATGGATGACAATTGATTTACACGTCGATCGAAATTTTAGGAATTTCGATCGACGTCGTTGCAACAATTGGGACAGTTACGACCGTGACAATCGCAAGACAAGTGCGAAACACGTGCAAAACAGAGACAAGTATTGACAGAAAAGTTTAAGAAATCCTTGGTGTTGGTTTTCTAAACAACATTTTCGATCGAGCCGACTCGTTGAAACCAATTAAAGGACGACCGAGGATCGACCTCTATTCTTTGAGTATCCGAGCTTATTTTCGCAAATTATATTATTTTATGACAAATTTGTTATGACAATTTAATATTTTCTTAAAAGAAATTGACAATTCTCAAGATCGTTCTCTCTTCCGATGTTCGTTCGTAGAGAGAATAGCAATCAGCCACAGATCGTAAAAAATTTATTGTTTTGTGTGAATTGATATGACAGGCAAAAATTGATATTTATGGTGCTATTTATGGCGACCTATGTCGTTCAAAAAGCTGGAAGACCAAGCTTGAATATTTTCTTGGCTTCCAGTCAATAGTCAATGGATACCACCTAGATTGTCTCAATCAGCGTAAATTTGGCAACAATTCTGTCCAAATGCCAAATAAGCCAATAAAAATCAACAATGTCCCGGAAAAGCGATTGAGAAATGTATGTCGACTCGCAACCCATTTCGTAAACCGCCGCTGAAGCGTTTGTGCGAAGAGAGGAAGAACGAGTAACGGCCAACCGAAGCCAATCCCAAAGACTAAAGCATATAATAGTTGAGACGCAAGAGTTACGATCGATAGATTTCCAGAACTATCAACACTGAGTAAAAACGCAGCTGTTAAAACTGGCCCAGTACACGGAAGGGTCATCGGCCCGAACATCAGACCGTATAAATAAGCCGTTGCTAAGGGATTGCTCACGACCGGAGCTTGAACCATCATGACTCGTGAAAATGGATTGTAGTCGAACAGCATCATCAGTCCAAATGCCACGACCAGTCCGTAAACAACAGGCAAAACGAAGGGTAAAATAGAGCTAAAGGAACGACCAATAACGTAGAGAAAGAGTCCGATTGCTACCATCATGCTCAAGATGCCGGACAAAACCATAACTCCGAGTAACATCGAGACTCGACGAGCTTTTTGATTTTGGGTGCTGCTGCTGAGGAATGCAATTGTACCAGGATACAACGGCAGCATACAAGCATTCGTTAAAATAGCACTGTTGCCTAAAACAAAGGCTTGAAGTAGCTGTGGCATGGCAATCACCTCGGTGCGAGATCGCGAAAAAACTGAGTTGTTTCAATCTATTTTGGAAGTAAAAACCGGAAGGAAAAGCTCGACTTCGATCGAGGATCGAAGTCAGGCTTCTGACCGCCGAAAATCGCGTGCTGGAATGTCGAAAAAATCCCAGCACGCGATCTTCCAAACAAAATCACTGAGCGCTTGCAGTCTCTAGATGACTGACTAACACCTCTGGCTCTTTAAAACCAGTTGAGAGATCGGAAATGCTACCATCTGATAAAACCGTGAATTGAGGCGTATTGGCTGTAGAGAAAGCAGCCTGACCGAACTGAGCGTCTAAGGCGCGCGTCATGTCAGGTGTCGCCACAGCAAAAATCCAGCTATACCCTTCACTTTCTGCGAATTGCTTCAACTCGGCATCGGGTAAGCCAGCATCGATACTCAAACTTACAAATACATATTCGTCTGAGTCTTTTAATTGCTGGTAAGCTTGAACTGTGTTTTTATGTTGCTTTTGACAAGACGAACAGGTGACGGACATGACTTCGATCGAAACCGTTTTGCCCTGAAAATCAGCTAGGGTAAACGACTCGCCAGTATTTGCATTGACGAGGACGAGGTCGTTTAACATGGCTTGCGTCGAGTCGTCCTCTTCCTTGGCCGCCGTTTCGGTCGGTGCTTCAGTCGTTTGAGCGTTCGAGTCAGTATTCGGCTGAACGCTTGAAGTGTCCGGCTGACTCGAACAAGCTGCCAGGAACAAAAGACCGACGATCGATAAACTTGCTTGTATGACACGCATGATATTTTCCTCGGGGATTTGCGATCTCATCGGTCATACGAGCAATTGACCCGCTTGGATTTCCCAACGGATCGATCGAAGTTAAACGGTCGCGGAATTTTTCGGGTCAGGACTAGGATTTTGACGAAGCTTCACGCAAACACGAGATATAGCAGAAGAGCCAGAGAGCAGTTAACTCAAAGGCTATCGTAAAGATACAAACTTGGGATTGTCTTCAGTGTTAGGATAAAACTTCCTCCATCTGGGGTTCAATCTCGTTTTCGTAGTCCACGCCCATGGTTTTAGGATATCCGTAAGCCTCGGGATTTAACAGTTTGCCTTTTTCAAAGTTTCCATTACCTTTCTCTTGTTCGACCGGTTGTCGATGTTGGAGAATCGCCGGATCGTCTCGATCGGCCATGACGAGATAGGAAACCTCAGCGTTTGCCATACCAAAAACACGCAAGGCGGTATAGTCAGGATTCCACTCGTAACTGACCAAAAACGGTTTTCGACCGATCGGCGTTAACGTCACCGTCGCTTCCTCTTCTTTCGTCAGTGCCGCAAAATAACTCGGCATGGTGACGATAGCTTCTCCTCGATCGTCGAGGCGGACTTTCCCGCGATAGAGACAAAGGTTTTCCGGAGATTCAACAAAACCGTGTCGGAGGGTTTTATTCAACGGATCGAGAGGATGGTCGATGAGAAAATTTCCACTGGTTTTAGTGAGTGTGCCGTTCACCCGGACGTTTCCACTAAAGTAACCGGCATATCCACCACCGCTGACATTCCCGTAAACGCCGTAACGATTTTGTCCGTCTCGTGCAAAACCGTAAACGCCAAATCGAGATCCACTATCACCCCCTTCTGACCGGCCGTAAACGCCGTATTTGGTTCCGTTACCATTACCGCGAACGCGACTGTTGACCCCGTAAGTCGTGGTGATGACGATCGGAGTGGTGACGATCGGTCCGGGGCCAGTTATCGGCCCCGGACCGATCGGCCCGGTTACGATCGGGCCCGAACTCGGGGAGACATCGATGTTGATGTTAATCGTGCCAGTTGCAGTGTCGCCAGTGTCTTGTAGCGCTCGATCGACTCGGGTGCGCGTGGACGAATCGAGCTTGTCTTGAGTGACGGAATTGTTGACAAGTTTCTCCGTCGTGACAGCACCGTTCGCCAATTCCACCGTTCCCACCGTACCGTTTTGAATTTTAGCGGCGTTCACGGAATTATTGGCGAGTTTTACTTGGGTGACGGCTCCATTAGCTAACTCTGCTGTTCCCACCGTACCGTTTTGAATTTTAGCGGCGTTCACGGAATTATTGGAGAGTTTTACTTGGTTGACGGCTCCATTGGCGAGTTCGGACGTGCCAATACTCTCGTTAACGATCTTGAAACCGTTGACCGAATTATCCGCTAACTGGTTGAGGGTAACGGCGTTGTTTGCAAGTTTTGCTGAGTTAATACTGCCGTCTTGAATTTTGGCTTGGCTGACTGAATTATCGGCTAACTTAGCTTCTGTAACAGCTCCATCCGCCAGTTTTGCCTCAGTAACCGAAAGATTCCTTAAATCGGCTGTGCGAACTGAATTGTTGGCTAAATTCCCCTGAATTGTTCCGTTAACAACGTCGAGATTTCCATCAATTTGGAGGCTGCCTTGTAAATCGGCGCGATTGTCGTCGCCTGCGGTGAAGCTCGGTGAATTTCTCGGGTCGGTCGTGTAAGTTAACGTGAGCTTGTCGAGTTCGACTTCCGACCCCAACCGTCCCCCGGCAAAGCTGCGAACCGACAAATCGGGGGTTTCAGGAGGGGTGGCTTGGAGTTCTCCGCTACTGTCGATCGACAAACGCGCCAGACGAATAAAAGTATTCGCCGGCTTGTCGGGGTCGTCTATCGCGATGACTTGAAGGCGCGGTCTTTCGTGCCAGCGCGTTTCTTCTCGCACGCCTTCAGTGGCTAAATCCGTCGCTTCTTCTTCATAAGAAATAACGACAAACACCTCACGATTGTGGAAATCGTTCGTCCAGGTCACGATTTCGTTTCCCGCCAAAACAATCGCATGACCTTCGGCATCGATCGCCGTTCCCGGTTGAACGTTGACCTCGGAATCTCCGGGGCTACCCGTGACGATCAACCCCTCAGCAATACCGGGTGTATGCAAGAGGCGATTGTGTCGTCTCTGTCGATCGAGGTGATAGTGTTGTTCGTCGTTAAAGTCGTTTTCTTGTAAAAACTGACCCGTGTAATACCGAAGTCTTTTTTCCATGTCTTCTGGCATGATTTTATCTCCCAATTAATCACCTAAAAGCGTATCGACTCCAACGGTCGAGTGAACGCCAATTTGTAAGGTCGGAATTTTAGGAACGAGGTCGTAATAGGTATGAGCCGGTTTTTCTCGATCGATAATTTGGCGCACGATCTGTTTTTTGTCTTCAAACACTCTCGCGTCGGAGGCTTGGAAAAAGACCTCAACGAGAAAGTAATAGGGAGGCGCACCGCCGATCGTCGTATCGACCCCAACCGTCGATGTCACCCCGACTTGCAACGGTTCGAGTAACTCGCGGACGTTCGCCCCCATCCCCGTGTATGCGGTGAGAACGCTTTCCAAACCCGCTTTGGTGCCTCGTTTGCGATAGGACGGAACGATTTCTGCAATAAAGCGGCGTTTTTCTTCAGGTGTCCAGTTTTCCTGAAGACTGAGAGCGACCCAACCGGCTAACCATTCGAGAAACGCTTCGCTGGTTCGTTGGGAATCTTCTAAACCGGGGCCGGGTTGGAAGTAGCGATAAATTCCAGCTAATTTCGGAGTAGACGATGCGGGATCGCGAATACCATCGAGAATTTCTTCTAAACCCGGTTGCGCCTCGTCTCCCAACCCCGTGAGGAGTTTCTCGAACGCCAAGAGAAAGCGACCGATAAAGGGAACGTCGCCCGTATCGGTGTCTTGCTGAAAGAGGGCGGGTAAGTGCCGAAGATAGCTGCTAACGTCGGTGTTTGGCATGATGGAAACGGTTTCGTTCAAGGGTTAGCAATGTCGAGATCGAGGGTGGCGATCGAGAAAAATTCGTAAGGATAGAGCGAAAATCCGGTGAGATTATTGTTGCGATCGAGCTGTTCTCGATCGACATTGGGAGAAACGAGGGACAGTTCGACGTTGCGAATGTAATCGACACCGGGAACGAGATCGAGGAGTTCGTAAACTTCTGAGAAGTACGCCCCCCGTCCGAACGGCCAACCGGTTGGGTCTCGTCCGCCTTTGAGGGGATGAAAAAAGGCTTGAAGCTTCGTTTGCGCTGAATTTTGCACGGCTTCGACATCGGCATTCGATCGTAAAAACAGCGTGGCTTTGACGTTGAGTTCCACGTACTCCGGTGCGACAACGTGATGGCGCATCGCGAGCAACCGACGATCGTCGAGATACTCCCAGAGACCCGTCAGTAACTCGTCCGAAGGTTGCGGTTGCGGGCGATCTGGCTCGTCAGGAACGACAACGACGCTGATATGTCCGGGCGCTCGCTCCCGTTTGGCGATAGCATCGTTGCGTGTTAAATCTTGCAGGGGAATACACTTCGCCCGTTTGACCGTTCCCAACGCTTGCGCTGCATTCGTTTCGTTCCAGTTTTGCGCGACCAAAGACTCGAAATCGTTGCAGGTGACGGCTCGATAGCGTTCCCGCAGTTCGGAAATCGTCTGTCGCGTCGCTTGTTCGATGGCGGCTTTGCGATCTTCCGGCGACAGCGAGCCGTTTCCGGGAAGCGTCCAAGCAGAGCCGTTGAGTAACCGCAGAAACGCTTCCCGTTCTCGATCGCTAATTCGATCGATCCGATAAAGCTGCATTTCTGTCAGCCACGCCAACAGTTCGATCAGTGCAATTCCTGGATCGGTGGGGCTACGATCGGTCCACTCAGGATACAAGCTGGGAATCAGCGCGATCGCCTCTTCTACAAGATCGCGATAAGTCCGGTCGTCGAGTTTGGGAAGTGGAATAGGCATTTTTGAGAAGGAGAAACTGTCAACTGAAAACTGTTTTCACTGTTCACTGCTCACTGTTCACTGCTCACTGTAATTTGGTGCATACCCGAGTAGATGAGGAAGCGATCGATGCGTGCGGTGTCGCTGGGGGGATCTTCATCGATTTTGAGGAAGAGAACCCGATCGACCCCTTCGATCGATTCGATCGCTCGGTAGAGATCGGACTTGTGCGGTTTGCGGCCGAACTGCCAACCTCGACCGTCAAATCCCCCCGTCAGAGGATGGAGGAAATGCTCGATCGATTCGGTCACTTTGACATCGAGCGAAATCGACGCTTCTAAGGAAACGGGGACGATATCGGCGGTAACTGTCACTTTGACCCAGTCGGGGCCGGCGATCCAAAGATCGATACCGGGAGTTCGGCGACGGTTGAGGTATTCTTCAACGCGATCGATGAGATCGAGCGTCGGTATCGGTTGCGGATCGTTGCTGCGGGGAACGAGGATCAAGCCGATACGGCCAGCGGTGTCTTTATCTGTGGCGGTGATGGCTTTCGATCGAGCCACGTCAGGAGAGGCTTCGCGCGCGAGATCCTCGAAATCTGCTCCCGTGACAGCGCGATCTCGATGGCGAAGAAATTTAGGCCCTCGTTCTCGGACACGATCGAGGGTTTCGCGATCGGCACCTCCGCCAGAGGGTTCGTAGTCGATCGCGCTGTCAATATACGGAATGGCCGATTTGAGTTGTACGATCGTTTCGGCGGGTCGGTTGCCGATTTCACCGCCCCCCGTCCGATAAGATAGGCGAACGTTGTTGCGCCGCTGAGGAGGAATTGCGCCGCTCAACCCGTCGCCAAAGCGCACGATTCCAGTGAGATAGTCGAGGACGTAGTGTCGATCGCGGGGTGAAGACCCGTAAAAATCGGGGACTTGATGCCATCGTACCCAGACGCTGCGGATGTTTCCCCCGTCGTCGAAAACCGGCATCAGTGCGTCTTTTCCTTCATCGCGTTCGATCGCGTCGCGCTCCTGCTGAGACGGCATTTCTGGCTCTTCGACTTCCAAAGTGTGACCGAGGAGAACCGGCGCTTTTGTCGTTTGAAAGATTTGGTTGGGTTCGCCGTTACTCGAACCGAGGATTTCACGATCGATCGAAATTGCTTGTGTCGCCCACGTGGTATTCGTGAGAATTCGCGTCAAACGAGGTTCGATCGTAAATTCACCGTCGTCTAGGCGAACGCGCAACCAATACCGGTGTTGTCCGAAATCCGATGTCGCCGCCAGGTCTTTCGGTGCGACGAATTGAACGATTCCCCGTTCGGAAAACGTTTCCGTTTCATCGAGAACGCCTAACCGTTTCCAGCCAGACGGACTGTGATATTCCCAAACCACTCGCGCCGGTTCTCGATTTTGAGTTGTTCCCAATCGATCGACGATTTCGCTGTCGTATTGTATGGGCTTGACGCGGAAGTAGAGTGTTGTCAGTTGGTTGGCGAAGGGTCGATCGAATCCCAAATATAGAGTCGATCGATCTTCTTCTGTTGGAATAAAGGGAACAAATTCTAAATTTTCGAGTTTGGATTCTGAAGTTCGATCTCGATATTTAAAATCGTTTTCTGTTTGGCAATACAATAGATCGGTGGCATCACTCGGCGCGGTGTAACTGACTTTAAAAGACATTACAGACGGCGGACTGAGTACGGCAGATGACACGAGCCAAACGCCTGTATTAGCAGGATGCCTATTCGATAAATTTCCCAATACAACAATTGTGGGTTCGCGAATTCCTAGATTGCCGATTCTAGATTCAATATCTTCAATTTCATGGCTTTCTTCTGAATCGGTTCCCGCTGCAATTTTCACGAGATCTCCCGGAACAAATCCTCGCACACTTTGAACAGGGAGTAGATCTCGTCGATCTGGTGTCGGAACGTCTTCTCTTAAAATTGTATAATGACGTAGAGCGTTTTCGGCGGTTTCAGTTCCGTAGTTTCCTCGCACAATTCGCGCGCGAACCCAGTATCGTTCCTCACCATTTTCAATTCTCGGTGCGATGTCATCAGGCAGATCGAACGATATTGAATTTGTTTTATTTTGAGTTTGAGTAAAGGCTAACGTTTCGTCTTGGAAATTTCGATTCGGTTCGCTCGTCGTATTGCTAGGGGTTGAAATTCCTAACGGTTTCCAAGTCTGACCGTTGCTCACCTCCCATTGTAATTCTAAATCGTCAGACGGATTCGGTGGAAAATCGGCGGAATTTCCCAGTTCGACTTCTTCGATGGTAACTTTTACATTGGGTTTAGCGTATTCAGATTTTAGTGAAAAATAGAATGCGTCGTTAAAACGCGGTTGTTCGCCAAATGGATAAAATGCTTTTGTAAAATCGATCGGAATAGTATTGTTAAATCCTAATTCTGGAAGTTCTGGATCTGCCGTAATTGTATATTCAACTTGAATTCGATCGATCGTCGGTAAATCCCAAGTATAATCGACTTCGATCGATTCAATTTCGGGAAGCTGTGTATAGGTTCCATCTTCGATACGAACTCGCAACCAACGTGCTTCTATTTCCTGAATTGTGCTAGGCTGCCAATTTGTCGGAACGGTAAAGGTAACTGTTCCATCTTGTGTAAAGTTTTCTGTGCTATCTTCAATTTCTTCAGATTCTAAAACCTGCCAATTATCATCATACCAATAGGAAAACTCAAGGTTGATATTGCTCGACGCAATACCAATTTGACTGAAAGAAATATCGAACGTTACGTTAGCGTTGGGCTTCAGAAACGCTTCTTCTACACTTAGAAAAAATTCGCTCGGCGGATTACGATCGCCAAACGGTAAAAAAGGCGTTTGAATATCGAGAAGTTGAGAACCAGATAACACAGTGTCGATCGAAAGATTTGCTCGTTCGATCGTCTGTCCGTTTGTGAATCGATCCCTCGGCAGGGGAATCTCTAAATCAGCTCGCAACCACGCTGCATTGACACCATTGATTTCAATATAACTTAAAGTCGGGAATTTACGTATTTCAGTTTTTAATTCCGTGGAATTGACTTCGACTGTATTAGTAATGTTATCTTGAAGAATTCTTTGCCAAATTTCCCCATTCCAATAATGCCAAGAAATTGGCAAAGCATTTAACCGTTCTGCATCAGAAGATGTGATGATAATGGTAACAGTTTTATTGTCGGGTAACGTAAAAATGTCGTCGCTGGCGAGATATAGCTGATGAGGGATTTGTCGATCTCCTTGCATCACCGGAAAACTCGCCCCGTTTTCGGTCGTTGCATCTTGCGTATAATCGCCATATTTCCCCGTGTCAGGTTCGCGAACGAAAACGGACGTTAACTGAACTGGCGTAACGAATAAAGGACGATCGATCTCAAAAAGCACCTCCTCAGTTTCCCCTTCCATCGGTGTCGCTGCGAGTCGAGTTTTCGCCGGAACAAAGGCATCGCGAGGACTCCCCGCTGCGAGATGAAACGTAATGGGAACTCGAGCCGGTTGTGGCGGCAACATTTGAGTCCCAATGAGATCGAGGAACGCGAGGAAATTTCGATCGGGAATACGATTGAGTCGATCGAGTGCGACTTCCATCATGCGGGCGAAAATACGAACTAACGCCCCTCCCGCGTCGAGTTCGGTATCCAACGGCTGCCAGTCTGTGAAGTCTCGGGCGAGGGTTTCTGTTTGCTTGACGATGTCATCGTAAGTTCGATCGTCGATCCGTGGCTGTTGCTGTGTCATCGGGATTCAAGAGTTTTATTAAAGAGCGATAAAACACGAAATTTAAGCACGAAATTTAAGGCAATAGAAAATGTTATTCGAGATAACATTATTCGAGATAAAATGGATAGACCAAATTAAACCGATTGTTCGTCGTTCGTACCCGATAGTTAATTTCAATCAGGAGTTTGTTGGGTTCTCGGGTGTCGGGAAAGGCAACGACATTTTCAACATCAATGCGCGGTTCCCACTGTCGGAGGGCGCGTCGAACTTCACTCGCCACACGGCCAGCGGTTCCCGCACTGTTAACCGCAAACACGAGATCGTGAATGCCACAACCGAAATCCGGACGCATTACCCGTTCGCCTTTCGACGTTCCTAAAATCGTCCAAATGGCTTGACGGACGCTGTCTTCGTATTTCGCCATTGCAATTCGATCGCTCTCGTCGAGTTCGACGGGAAACTGCCAACTAACACCGAGAAATTTACGGCTCATCTCAACTTCTCCAACTAGGGAAACTTTGCCATTCAGCCGCCAATAAACACCGTTCCCACCGCGATAACCGTTCCCA
Organism: Geitlerinema sp. BBD 1991-9; assembly: GCA_001657325.1. Classification (GTDB taxonomy): domain Bacteria; phylum Cyanobacteriota; class Cyanobacteriia; order Cyanobacteriales; family Geitlerinemataceae; genus Geitlerinema. Next base: position 67,857 of record LWRO01000033.1, read on the forward strand.
CCGGGAGATCGCTCGGATCGTTGCACGTTTCCGCCATATCGCCGTTACGGGCGGCGGGTTTGCCGTTAATCTTGACGGTTTGACTGCCCAATTTAATCGTCGCTTTGTTCGACGGTGAATTTTGAAACGACGTACCAGGAGGCGTGGGAATGTGGGAGGGCGAGTTATCGGCGGTACTGCCTTCTGTCGCGGCGGGCATTCCCATGATGTTGACATCGCTGCTGAGTTCGCCCGCGATCGAACCGGTAAAGGGATGGGGTAGCGGTGTCGGAACCGTTCCCGACGGATTGGGAACGAGAACGATATGGGTATCGACGGCTGTAATCAAATCGCCTTGTTTGGCTGCGGGTTGTCCCATTTTCAGAACCTCTCGAACGACCAATTAATTCAATTAATTAATATTCACCATGTCGCCTTGGATATTCAGTTGCGGCCCGCCTTGAATATCGAGATTTTGACTGGCTTCGATTGTCAAATCGGCTTGAGACGAAATCTCGACACCGTTCCCGCTGAGGATGAGTTTTCCGTTACTCGACTCGATGGTGATGTCGGAATCCGCCACGATCGAGATCGTGTTGTTGGCGGTGTCGAGGGTGATGCTGTTGCTACCGCTGCTGTCGATAATTTCGATCTTTTCCGAACCGTCGGTATCGTCTAAACGGATGACGTGACCGCTACGAGACTTGATCGATCGAAGGTTGTTTTCGCCATCCTCGTTGTTTTCCGGCGGTGCGTCTTGTCCGTTCCACAGCGCCCCGAGAACGTAAGGAAATTCGGGCAATCCCCCCTCGAAGGCCACTAACACTTCATCATCTACTTCTGGAAGAAAATACATCCCTCGATCGCCCCCCGCCATCGGCGTGGCAATTCTGGCCCAGGTACTTTCGACATCGTCCGCTAACCAGGGAAAGCGAACTTTGACGCGGCCGAGATTGTCGGGGTCTTGGTTGTTGGTGACAATCCCGACAAACACCCCGTAAAGGTGGGAATCTGAACCGTTCCCCGAAGCGTTTAGATGCGTTAACAGTTCTGAATAAGTCACGTGGCGTTCCTCCTGACGCTAAAGTCGGTGCGATAGCCCCGTTGAGGCGTGTAGTAGTGAGTGGTTGAGGTTAGGTAGTACGCACCGCTAAACCGTTCTCCAAACCCTTCAAGCTGAATCACCGTTCCCGATCGCAAATCCGTGCGTCCGACACAGGAACCCTCGCCGGTGATATATGCCAACGCCATCGTTTGAAATTCCCCGAGGGCGATGTTGTCGGCTTCAGCTTGACTGAAAACTGGTCTCACGACACTGGCGGTTTGGGTTTCGCCAAATCGATCGACGGTGGTTTGCACCCCAGATGACGATCCGCCCATCACGCCGCTTTCGTCTCCGGCCCCAGCTTGTCCGACGATCGCTTCTTTCTCTTTCGGATTCCAGCTGCGAACGGCAACTTCTCCCACCAGGGGCATGGTGGTTAAGCGGGGATAGAATTCGATAATGTCGTCTTCTCGGGTTAAGGTAAGCACTTCACTATCTGCATTGCCATAGGGACGAAACAATAAGGTTTTGTTACTGACGATGACTTCGTATCCCAGGCGACGCGCGCGACTTTGCAAAAATTCCCAATGGGTTTGGTTGCGTTGCATGACGTATTCGATCGGGCTTCCCGTGTCTTCCACCTCGAGAGTCAGGCCCACGTCACTCGCGATTTGACTGGCAATATCGCTATCTTTCATTTGGGTAAAGGTTTGGGTGTGACGGCCGCGCATGAGACGATGGCGGAGATCGTAGCCGCGAACGGTGAGGGTCGGAACTTCGTCAGCGCAAAATTCGGGTTCTAAGCCGGTAATCTCTCCGACGATGAGGGTTTCGAGGTTATCGACGTATCCCATTTGCACTTCGACTTCGTTGCCCTCGCTAAACAGGTCGTCGTCTACCCATGTCATTTCCAGTCGATCGAGATCCCACGTCACCAAGCGCAACTCAAACGTACTCGCAGCTTCCGTCATCTCGCTGACGGAGACAGATAGCAAGTCGGCGGCGGCTTCGGGGGGCAGTTCCGAACCGTTAATCCAAATGCGAAATTCGGGTGCGATCGAGGTGTCAGGCATGGGGGATTATTGGGGAGATTATTTCGGAATCGAACGGCGGGATTTTAAGGTGGGAATGGCGAGAATTCGACCGGGTGCGAGATGGCGGGGATTGTCGATGTCGTTGGCTTGGGCGATCGATCGCCATAGGGTCGGATCTTTGAATTCTTTTCCGGCGATACTGCTGAGGGTTTCGCCTCGCTTGACGATGTGGGTTTTGGGAACGTCGGAGGACTGTCTGTTTTGACGTTGGGCTTCTTCTTGGTTAGAAATCCACTGTTGGAACGTACAGGCGAGGGTGGCGCGAACGGGGGTTCCGTCGTCGAGAAAGAGCGTAAAGGTTTGACTTAACCGTTGTAGTACCCACTGGAAATCGTCGAACGTCCACGATCCCCATTGCAAGGTCACAATGGGAGGGCGATGTAACTCGCCGTTGACGACCGTGAGTTGAAAGAGGAGATCGGTTTTTTCGCGAACGCTCGATCGATCTTCGTAAGTGTCGAAAAACAGTTCGTCGATCGCCAAGGTTGTCGCGTCGCCGTGGGTGGGTTGAGGTTGAGAAACATCACTCTGAGGTTTTGGGGTCGATCGCCACTGGAAGGATTTGTCGATTCGGATTTTGTTGGGGTTAAACAACACTTCAATCTCTTCACCTTCTTCGGGAAAGATCTTGAGTTTTTCGGGTTTCATGAAAACTGTCCTCGTCGTTCTCGTTCGATGACTAAATTTCGTTTGAGTTTACGTAAGACTTTTTCGGTAATTTCGTCGAGATCGATTGCATCAGAATTTGAAGGTGGAACGGCGATCGATTCTGATATAGATTCTGTTTCAGAGTCACGAAAAATATATTCTCTCGAAACGGGAGATTCTCGTGATTGATGGCTTAACGATCGATCTGTCGCCGAGGTTGCTATTTTCTGAATTTGGGTTTCGATCGTTCTGTGAATGGCTGAGGTTACAGGTTTGACAACGGTTAGCTTTTGTCTCGATCGATCTCGCACTCGACTGGTACTATTAGCATTCGGTGAAGCACCTTGTCTGAAGACATTTGGATTATCCAGGTTTCTTGGACTGCCTCGTACAACAGGATATTGCCGAGCGATTGGGTTTTGACTGACGGTTCTCCCTGACTTTGACAAACGCTCAGACGGTTCGTTCGCTTTTGACACATTTGTCAGAGCCAGAGATTGTGAATCTGGTAATCTCTGTGCAGAAAAAAACGAACTAGAAGCTTCTGTGTTTCGGAAAACATCAGGCAAGGAAATCCTTGCTTTTGGAAATTTTTTGGATTCTTGACTATTGTTTTTTGTTGGAGATTGAGCTTTAGCTATTTTGTCAAACGAATTTTCTTCGATTGCTTTTGTTGTCTCTAAATTAAAATCTAAATCAAAATTAGAACCTCGATCGATATTCTCAACATGAGAAAGGCTTGAGTCTGAATTGAAAGATGGCGTAATATCAGGTGTCTCGTCTGAATGCTTGTTTTGAGTTTGTTTTTGGGATTTCAAAACATTTTTAGGACTTGCGCTTGCTTTTGAAATACTAGATGAAATCCAAGGTAGTGAAGCTGGCGATCTTTGTTTTGAAAAAGACTGACTTGAAACACTCTGTTTTGTTAAAGGGGTTTGAGATGGTGAAAGCGTGCTACTTTGTAGTTCGCTGAATTCTTGAGTTTCGTTTTTTTGAGACTCCGACAGTTTAGGTTGAATCGATCGATCGGACTGAGAGATCTTTTTCGCAATCGTTGGATCTTTTTGCGACGCTTGAGGGATTCGATCGATCTCCTGAGAACGAGAAAGAGTTGAGTCTGAATGAGAAGACCTCGATTCAGCAGACGTTTCGATGTCACGTTGTCCGGTTTCTCCCGGCTTTACAACCTCTCCCGTTGGCGGATTCAGAGATGACGGCACTGGAGATCGCTGTACTGTCGGACTTGCAACGATCGAGTCGATCGAGGTCGATCGAACCGTTTTCGCGGAAGGCGTTTCGTCAACTGGAAAACTTTCCCCTTCCCGAGATCGTGCAACATCAGCATCTCGAATTCGACGCGCAAACACGCGAGGTGGCGACTCTGAAGCCGGTTGTACCGAAGAAGGACGATCGAGGAACTTAGCCGTCAACGGATGAATATTGCGCGTGCGTTCCAATCGCGAATAAATCCCGTGCGCGAGTTTTCCGCTCACCACTCCCCCGCCAGAGAGCGGACGGGTGAGACGTTCTAACAACTGGGGACGAATTGCGCTTTCCCAGGACATTCGATCGGGTCTATCTCCGTTCAACGGCTCGTCCTCCTAAAACAACTGCGTCGCTACACTGACACCGCCACGAAATGCAGAAAGAGCCGTACTTTCAGGCGGTTTGACAATCCCCCGATGCACGAGTTCGATCGTTTCGACGGCAATGTTGGCACTGTCGGCTTGCAACTGCGGCCCCGTCCACTTCACGGGATAGGCTTCTCGGAAATCCCACCACATCGCGGGCAATCCTCGATTGTCGAGGAGGTAAATCGAACCGTTTCGGCGTTCGACCTTGCCCTGAGTGACATCTTGATGCCAACCCCACAAACTCTCGATATCGGTCAAGCCGTGTTTGAGAACTAAATTTTGGGGGTATTTCGTTCGACCGGGAAATTTGTGGACGAATTCGTTTTGTCCCCCTTCTGCATACTCTCGAACCTCTACTTCGATTTCTAATCCCGTCACCTCCGTAAAGCCGCCGACGATGAGATCCTCGATTTCCACGAGAAAGTTATACGCGAGATAGGGATCGTTGCGAATCCCGAGGAGATTGGCCCCGACGGTAAAAGCTGCGTTGAGTCCTAAAGTTGTCACGATACGTTCCTCAAATTAGATCGCCTCGTTAATGCGTTGGTTGATGCGTGCGACTTCCTCGACCCAACGCAGGCGCTCCCGATGCTCGAAATGCATAATGCAGTCGTAATCCCAGTGAAAGTGATACGCCAAATACGCTACCTCCTCAAACAAACGGTTTAAGGGGTAGCGGGTGACTCCCCCACGCTGGCTGTTTCCACTTCAAACTCCTGTTCGCAATGAGGACAGGTGACGAGTAGGCGGCTGTGGCCGTTGCTGTTGACGGTTTGATATAGGTCTTGCAAAAAGGCGAAATCTGCAGCAAACAAGCTTTCGATAACCTTCGGTGTCACCTGTTCTAAGCTTCCCAGGCGCGTGATGACTCGCGATAGCAAAATCACCACGAGATAGCCGGGATTGGCTTGGACTCGGTAGTCTTTGAGAGGGGCGATCTCGTCGTAGGCCGTCGCTAAACGCATCACGCCGTCGCGGTGGAGGTTGCCCTCTCCGTCGACATAGCCGTTGGGTAGGGTGAAGGGAAACTCAGTTTGTAGCATTAGCCTTTCGTCAGTCCTTCATGGGCGATTTCTAGGGTTTCGATCGCAACTTCGTTCCCCGTGGCGTTAAATGTCGTTCCCGTCCATTTGGTCGGCCACCCGTCACGGAAATTCCAACGCATCACTTCTTCTCCGATGTCGTTGAGGAGGACGATCGAACCGTTACGACGTTCGACTGTTCCGTCGACGGCTTTCGTTCGCCATTCCCACAGTTCGGCATCGTCGCTGGAACCCCATTTCAGCGAGATATTCGAGAACGTGACGAGACCGGGAAGTTTGCGTTGGGTTAAGGCTTTATCGGTTCCTTCTCGATACTGAATCGGATCTTGGGTCGAGTCTAATCCAGAGCATTCTTGGAATCCGCCTCGATCGATCCCGTCGATTTCAATGCGGAAGTTATAGGAGCGATAGGGATTGGTTGGCACGGTCGTATCTCCTGAATAATCGATTGTCGATAACAACGAGAACGTTTCTCTTCACTCTTCCCCGTTCAAAGCGAGGCCGCTTTCCGATCGAACCAGACGCACGATAATAAATTCGCTCGGCTGTAGTGGGGCGAGTCCCACTTCTACGACGACATTTCCGGTTTCGCGGACTTCAGGGGGATTGGTTTCGGCATCGCACTTGACAAAAAACCCTTCTTGCGGCGCGTTTCCTTTCAAAGCACCTTGTTGGAACAAGTGATTTAAATACCCGCCCAGTTCCCGGCGAATGCGATTCCACAGCCGGCCGTCGTGTGGCTCGAAAACCATTGCCGCGAGGTTCTGTTCGGCCCAACGGCCGACGGTGAGAAACAACCGCCTTACGTTCGTATACGTCCAGTTGGCATCGCGGCTGAGCGTCCGCGCTCCCCAGATGCGAATCCCACGACCGGGAATCGATCGAAGGGCGTTGATATTTTCGGGGTTGAGTCGATCGCTCTGACGGGTGTTGAAATCCACCTCCACATCGGCCGCGCCCTCGAGTTCTTCGTTGGCGGGGGCTTTGTGAACGCCGAAACGCTCGTCACTACGCGCGAAAACGCCAGCGACGTGACCGCAGGGGGACACCCAAACGGTTCGTCCGTCTGCATTGCGTTTCCCCGTATCGAGCCAGGAGCCGTATAAGGCCCCGTTCGCCCCGAACAACTGCTGGCGCTGTTCGAGTAGGGGTTGCAGGGGATCGGCGTTTTGAAGGCGTTCTCGCAAGTCTTGGGGAGAAAAGCTGTCGGCTTCCGTTGCTTCGGCAAGGCTGGCAAGGAGGTGGGGACGGGGTAAGCTGTCGAGGATGGCAAATCGATCGCCCGATCGAGCGCATCGATCGAGGACGAGTTGCTGCCATCGCACGACATCTCGCCGAACGGCCAAAGCTTCCTGCGTCAGTCGTTGAATCTGAAAATCCGGGTCGCTGTTGTCAATGGCGTTCTGCACGCGATCGAGACTCAGCACCAAGGGTCTCGCGAGATCGGGAACGCAGATTAAATCGAGATCCTCGATCGCTTCGAGACTGGCTAAACCCGCCTCTAAGCTGTCTTGGCTGTTGTCGCGCAGCCGCACCACGTAACAGGGACGGGGACTGTTGGCGAAGAAGCCCCGTACAGCATCTGCCAGATAGCCGTTGGCCAGAGGTGGCCCGAACTGCACCTCGAATTCCGACCCACGGACGAGGCGTAACGGTTCGTTAACGGGAACGGCCTCTCCTGCATCAGTGCGATCGACGGTCAACCCCAAAAAGGCAGGAACGCCCGTCTGGAGTTTCCGCTCGGGTACGGTAACGATTTCCTCTCGGTAAACGCCGGGTGTGCGGTACATGGTTTTTGGAGGAAGGAAAGGGGCGGAGTAGAAAGAGAGAGGGTCAGACAAGGAAGACACTGTCAACTGTCTTCACTGCTCACTGTTCACTGCTCACTGCTCACTGTTTACTGAGATCCCGCCCATTGACTGATGCGGAAGATGACGAATTCAGCCGGTTTGATGACGGCAACACCAATTTCGGTGATGACTTGTCCGGCATCGCGAACTTCGGGGGGATTGGTTTCTTCGTCGCATTTGACGTAAAAGGCTTCTTGGGGACTGTTCCCGAAAAGCGCTCCATCTCGCCAAACGTTGGTTAAGAATGCGGAGACGTTACGGGTGATTTTCGCCCACAAATTTGGGTCGTTCGGCTCGAAAACTACGAATTGCGTGCCTTCGTCGATCGATTCCCGCAGAAATAAGAACAAACGACGCACGTTGATGTATTTCCACTCGCCGTTACTGTCGCCACCGATGGTACGCGCGCCCCAAATGCGAATGTTACCGTTGAGTTCGCGGATACAGTTGACACCTTGGGGGTTCAGTCCGCCCTGTTGGGATCTGCTGATTTGGTATTTGAGTCCTAGCGCACCGAAAACCGTTTCGTTAGCAGGGGCTTTGTGAACGCCGCGATTGGTATCGACGCGGGCGTACACGCCTGCCATGTAGCCGCTTGGCGGGACGTAAATTCGCCCGTCGCTACTGGGGTTTTGGGCTTTGGTGACGGGGTCGAAAACTTGAATCCAAGGGAAGTAAAAGGCGGCGTAGTCGGAGTTATCGGGTAGGACGTTACTGTTGTTCGAGGGATCGAGAAGGGTCAGGTCGAGGTTTCCGCTGCCGTCTTCAACAGTTTCGTCACTGTCTAAAATGGCAAATCGATCGCCGGTGTTAATTTTGCAGTGGGTGACGATGGCACTGCGAACGCTGGCATCGGTACGACCCGGTGCAGCGACGAGGGCGATTTCGTCGATGGCTTCAAATTTTTCTAAAATACCGGAAATTTCTGCGTCTGAGGTCACACGAGCCACATAGCAGCGGGTTCCGCCGTTGTTAAAAAATCCGTAAACGGAGTGGGCTAATATGCGTTGATCTGAATTAGTCGAAAAGTCGCCAAAGAATTTTTTGAATTCGCTGAAGTTCGTACAGAGTTTGACTTCTCCGGCAGAGATCGGTGCAAAGCTGATAAACCGAGGATTGGTCGGCGGGGTGGTCGTGCTGTCGGTGGGTTGCGTCGCGTCGTAGTCGGGATTGAGAATATCGATCGGATCGGGAACGATACCGATAAAGCCCGGCGTACTGGTTCCGACTCCTGCAATGGGTTGACTGCCGGAGGGAACCTCGATGACGTAAACGCCAGGAGCGGGATAAGTGGGCATGAAAACGACTCCTTATCAAATTGCGAACGGATAGTTTTGAAATGGGTTAAAGAGAAATCAAGTCTCGAGAAATCTAGAGAACTAAGGGTTTAAAACGATATCGAGAGTTCGGACAACACCAGGTTGGTCGATCGCGATAGTTTGCGTGACGCTTTGATACCCGGATGCGGAAACGATAACGGTTCGATCGATTTGGGTTGAGGCTTCGAGTTGTAGGAGTTGGTAGTCTCCCGATCGATTGCTGAACGAGCGCTCGCCACTCCCTCGAATGCGGATTTCGGCAAAGGAAACGGCTTCTGCACTGGCGTTGGTGATGCGACCCTGTAACGTCGTTGGCGACAGCGCGAGATCGGCGGTGACCGCAACGATTCTGTCGGCGCTTCGGGAGACGGTGACGGTGGTTTGAGCGGTTCCGTAACGGCTTCCCTGTTGGGGAATCGATGCGGTGAGGGTATAGTCTCCGTTGGGTAAATCGAGAAAGTGAAAATGACCGTCGACAGCGGTACGAATTCGATCGGGTCGTTGGGGCAGATCGGGCCATCGATCGCCGTAGGGTAAGGCTTTTAAGGCAAGCCACGCGGTAAATTCCGCTGGGGCTGAGGTAATTTCAACCTGAGCGGCGGGGCAGGGTTTTCCCGTGCGAGCGTTGCTGACGCGCCCGGAAATAGCGATTGGGTGGCGGATGGTTTCCCAACTGGTCATGTTCCTACGACCTCCTAGCGATGCTGTGCAAATCGTAGAAGTTGTTCGGTGACGGCGGGTTCGGTTTCGATTCCTGCAGAGGGTTCGATCGAGATCGTCACCGTGTAGTTGAGCGCTGCTTTGGGTTTACCGCCAAGCGCCTGCCAAAATTCAGCGAGGCTCTGGAGTTGACCGGCTTGTAGGCTGCGGGTCAGAACGGGCAGGGGTTGACTGGCTAAACTCCCTTGCAAGAGGGCAGTGGGTAAGGTGGAATAGCGCAATAGGACTTTCATCACCTCTCCGAGAAGTAGGTGTTCGTCCTGGGCTTGGGTTGTGGAATTCTCGCTCGCCCACGCGGTCACGAGATAGGAACAGTCCACCCGCACGGGAGGAGGAGATGCAATCGCGGTTCCGTTACTCTGGCGTTCGATCGTCCGCTCGGTCGTTCGCAGTTCCCGATTTTCCCGCACGTCGTACAGGAACAGATCGAGAGCTGGTGGTGTGACGGACGAAGGTGGAAACTGGTCGTCTGGCGTGGCAAAGCTAATGCTGACACTGTCTGCTAGGGCAGGGGGCAGCGATCGTTTGAGAAATTCTTCGAGCGTGCGATCGAGTTCGTCGAGCATAAGCGCTCTCTTATCGCTTTCTACATCGATTGAGATGCAATTGTCCTAACGAAATATCAATATATTCCCCAAGCTTTGTGGCTTTAAATCGATGAGAGCCACATTAAACTACAAGCTCGGGAAAAGGGTAAAACTCATGAGTTTCCTGGGTCGATTGAGGTTCGACTGAATCGAATGCGTCTGTTATAAACCTAAGTTCGTCCGAATGTCGCTTCTTTTAAAAAAAGTCAACAAAAGTCAATAAAACGAAACATAATCGATTGTAACACTCTATAATGGAGGACGATTATTAAAGATGTTCTGTCCTCAGCCATGCGATCTCGTGCAATTCTCTTTCTGTCAGCACCAATAAAAAAAGATTGAAAACTCTTGCAATTTTTGGATACGTTTTGCCGATTCTAAAACGAATTTATATTATCGAATTTCCCACCTCTACGATAAGATCGAATCGGTCGAGATAATGATGAGATCGACGTAATCTAATACAGGTAACCTAAAACTGCGCCTCGCTCGACTCCGGCTATTGTGATTTTCTCTTCCATGCCCCTCAGTTTACACCCTACTCCTCTGAATAGTTATGAATTTAGTGTCTCAAGACACGCTACGGACGATCGTACTGTCCTACAAGATCTGCGATCGTTGAATAAGGACTATTTAGGGCGATCGATCGGGTCGTCTAACTTCCCAATCTCGATGTTGTCGCTTGCGTTTTTTTCGCCGTTTGGGTTTCTTTTGCTGTACGGGTAACTCTAAGATAGAGGCCAGTTCAACTAATTCTTCGCACATATCATTTAACCTGAAGGTGCAAGCATATTTCGCATCTTTTGTGAGATCGAAATTCGTGTTTGAACATTGATTATGAAGACATTCAATACATGCAGGTATAGCGTGACTTCGTTCCAGAAATTCAAGACACTGTTTTTTAGCTTTAGTTAGATTCTTTCTGTCCCATCCTCTCGGTGCAGGTAAATTCATGCCAAAAGAGGAGTCAAAACAACTTACCATAACTTCTTGAGGACAAGTAGATCCACAATATTTGGCTTTTTTCAATCTCGTCGATCTAAACCAGTTACTAGGTAAGCAATATTTCAGTTTATTGCCGTGATTTTCAACATAAAAGAAATAATTTAAGCCATCAAACCAAACATCTAGGATCTCCCCGCCTCTGACTTCTGAATAGCCACTTAAAGGAGCCCACTCGCTCGGTCTATTTTTTGGGTCAGGTACAATCACATACTCACCAATGTGCAATGGTCTGCTCGAAGACCGCGCTGGGGTGGAACTTCCCCCCCCTTTTTGTCGCTGCACCTGGAAATGGGTTTCGGATTGCTGAAGAGAATGGGTTAATTCGTGCGCTAAAAGTTGTCTTCCTGGCTGTGTATCTGGTGCGTATCGTCCAGTAGCAAATACTATGTTGTGTTTAACGGTGTATACTTCTGCATTCATCTCTGCTGCTGACTTGGCAGCTTTTGCATCAGTATGTACACGGAAAAAGATATCGCTTCCCACCGTAAACGCTCGAGCTTCGAGACTGCGGTTGAGGAGATCGGATGCGTTATCGGCGTGGATGTTGACGCGGCTGAAATCTACACCGAACGCCGATTCCATTTGACCCCGAACGCCGTTGTCTAAGGCTTGTCCGCCTCCCCGCTGACGCTCGATGGCGGCTTCGATTTCTGGAGCGA
>LWRO01000034.1 GCA_001657325.1 Geitlerinema sp. BBD 1991-9
GCGATAAGTGAGAGCTTATCGAGTAAGTTAGCTCGTTGAAGGAGGAACCCCGCACTGTACCCGGAACGGGTCGGTGTCGGGAGGATGTCAGGTCAGTGGATTGTCGAAACACACTCAAAACTTATCGGTCAATCCGCAGTCGAGTATTTTATTTCTCGAAGATGAAGATCGAACCGAAGAAATTTTTGCACGTCGTCGGTTATCTTTTGATTGCCATGTGGAATCGATCGATCGAGAGACCGAGGTTTGGCATCAAGTTGTCGATCGATTCCACAATCGATTTGGCAAGATCGTAAACCTCCTACACAGCCTTGCTGATTTCCAAATGTTTGCCCTCAAACCGATAGCCGGACGATTTGTCGTGGGTTTCGGTGCCGCTTACGATGTGGATACTCAGGATCTCGATCGATTAATTCCCGTGAAGCCACAGCGATCGTAACGGATTTGCTAACGGTCTCTCGACAGAAGGTTTTACACGTTTTTAAATCGCAGGCGAGAAAGAAAATGACGGAGCGAAGCTTCCAGTCGATTCCATCGATCGTAAACGTTACGTCCCATTAACGACGCGAGGTAGTGCAGTCCAAACCGTAAATTGAACGGAGTGAGTCGCATGGCAAATTGCAGATAACGACGACTGTTTTCCATGGCATCTTTTCGATTGAGGACGCGCCCGTGGTAAAACAATCGCTGACCGATGTTAAACAAACAAGCCGATTTTTGAGCGTTAGATATCGTTCCCAATTTTCGATCGATTAAATTCACATCGTCGTGATATTTATCGAACAGAATATTGTATCCGTCAAGTACAGCTCGATCGTTGGTCGTTGCTTTTTTGGCTTCAACGGACGTGCTAGTCTCCTCATCACAATAGTGAACTAACACCTCGGGAACGATCTCAAACTCGCAATGCTGCGCCAGTTGCAGATAGAAATCCCAATCTTCTCCGTACTTTAACTGTGGGTCGAAACGAATCCCTCGATTGAGATAGTCCGATCTGACCATCACCGTTGATGGCGAACCAATTAAATTAGAAAAGAGCAGGTTTTCTCGCAGATTCCCGCGATAGAGTGGATCTCGAAGGCGCTTAATCGTACCGTTAATGTCAGTCAATCCCAACCAAGTGTAAACAACGCCGACCGTTTCGGAACTGTCTTGGAACACTTGAAGCTGTTTAGCTAATTTATCGGGAAGCCAGGTATCATCTGAATCGAGAAACGCAATATAGTTTCCCTTCACCGACTCGATTGCCGTGTTACGAGCTGCACAAACGCCGCGATTGACATCGTGGCGCAAGTAACGAATACGGGGGTCGTCAAACGCTTCGACAACTTGTTGTGTATTGTCACTAGAACCGTCGTCAACGACGATCAGTTCCCAGTTTTCAAACGTTTGCTCGATAATACTTTTAACAGCTCGATCGAGGATGTAGCCCCGATTGTAGGATGGAACGATCGCACTAACTGTTGGATATCGCACGGTTCGCTAATTCATTCATCACTTGCAAGGGCTGTCTTTAGTTTATCTGACTTTCCAATAAATTGCGCTTGAGCAGGCCCCGCAACTGATTTTCGGCGTTGACTGTTTTCGCATAAACCACTCCCCCGAGAAGCGAAAGTAGGTAGTGTATTAACCGATACATTGAAGTTGGATCGACTTGATACGCCAACGCCAAATAGAAATTTCCTTTTTTTTCGGCTTCTAACGACCCGATTCGACTGCCGTGACACAGGAGGCGACGACCGATATTGAATAAGTACGCCGCTTTGTCACGATTGGGAAACGTGCCGAACGCTTGATAGGACTGAGCGATTTCTCGATGGTGCTTGTTGGTAAAACGAAGATAGCCTTCCACCACGGCGTGACTGTTGGTCGAGCCCCGTTTATCGTCGTCGTGGTCGAGATACTGCACGAGAGGTTCGCGAATCACTTCGAAGTCGTAATCGCGGGCAATTTGCAGCCACATATCCCAGTCCCCACAACATCGCAAACTGGTATCGAATCTCGCGCCTTTATCGAGACATTCGCGGCGAACGATGACCGTTGAAGGAGTGCCGACAAAGTTGGCGTAAAGGAGATCGCCGTAAATCGAACCCTGAAGTGTTGGTTGGCGGAGGTTCTTCACCTGACCTTGGGGGTTGACGGCAGACAGCCAAGTGTAGATCGCGCCGACTTGGGGGGGGAGTTCTTCAAAACGCCGAACTTGCTTTTCGAGTTTTTCCGGCAACCACCAATCGTCTGAATCTAAAAAGGCAATGGAGTGACCCTTGGCCGCTGCTAAACCTGTATTTCGGGTTCCACACTCGCCCGCGTTGCGTTCGTGGCGGATGTAATGAATCCGAGGATCGCCGAAACCACGAACGACCTCTTCGGTGTTGTCTTGGGACGCATCGTCAATAACGATCAGTTCCCAATCTGTGAAGGTTTGATCGAGAACGCTTTGAATCGCACGGCTAATGAGCGTTGCGCGATTGTAGGAGGGGATAATAATACTAACAGCAGGAGAACTCATGAGTGATACTTAGAATAAAGGAGGGGCAACGATCGACAGTTTTATTGAAGCGGTTTAGGTGTCGGAGAAAGTTTCATCAATTGCAGGTAGGCTTCAACAGCACTGTCATTGGTAAATCGATCGAGCCATTGAGACGGTGCGGATTTACGGTTTCCGTCTAATACGTCGAGCATCGCCTTGGCTAAGGCGTCGCTATCTCCGACGGGAACTAAGGTTCCGTATTGTCCGCTATTGAGAATTTCTGAAGGACCGCTCGGACAGTCGGTTGAAATAACGGGAATCCCAAGGGCTAAAGCTTCGATTAAAACGGTGGGAAGTCCTTCCCAAGCGGAGGAAAGCACGAAGGAGATCGATCTAGACATGTATACGTAGGGATTGTCTGCGTATCCGAGTAAGGCAGCATCTCGCGCTAAATCGAGTTCAGAAATCAGCGTTTCTAGTTGAGATCGATCGGGGCCCCAACCTAAAATTCCCAAACGACAGGGTTTTTGTTGTCGGACTTTGGCAAACGCGCGAATTAAATTCGGAAAGTCTTTTTGGGTTTCTAATTTGCCAACACCGAGAAAGACAGGCGGTTCTCCCGGCTGAAACCAGGGATGTTCGAGGGGCTCTCGGGCGAGATCGCGCATTTCCGGCGTGATGACGGGATTGTAGACGACGCGAACGCGATCTAAACCGCTGGCTTTAGCAAGTGCGTCAGCGGCTCCTCGGGACACCGTGACCACTTCGTCTGCGAGTGGATAGAGATAACGCACGGCGAAGGGAATGGCAAACCGCTTGGCGCCCCGTAGGTTGGGGAAAGATTTTGAGACCGTGTTATGTTCTGAGACGAGGATGCGCGTCGAACCGCCGGCGAGGAATTTGGCGAGAATGGCGATTTCGTTGGCGTAGTGCATCGCCGACAGTAAGGCTGCCGGACGTTCTCGTTTTAGATAATTGACTAATGCGGGTAACATTGCCAGCGTGCGTCCGGCGTTCAAGTCCACGACGCGCACGTTGGGCGGGACTTTGGGGAGGTGTGGTCCCCAGGCTTTACCCAGGACGAGATCGACGGCAAATCCGCGATCGATTGCGCCTTGGGCGAGATTGAGATTCACTCGTTCGGCTCCACCGCCGCCTAGGTAACTCAGAAATAGTGCAATTTTCGGACGATCGGTGGATTTGACGCTGGGAAACGATTTTGGTGTTGTATCCGTTCCGATTACATTCGACATAGTCGCTTCCCTCAAGTTACACGCTCGATCTCACTGCGATCCTATCGACCCCTGAGGCTGATACACAACGACAGCGATTTGGGGTTTGCTCGAATTTTACATTTAAGGACGAATTCTAAAAGTTTCTTAAATTTTATCCGTAATTCCACTGATGTCTAGAGGCTGAAAGTACACTCGTAGCTGAAACACTGTTCCACCGTAGATTGGGTCGTCCGCAAAATTGCTGTTGCGGCTCAAAGCTCGATCGTGGGGCAGTTGAGATGTTACGCTCGCTCTAGCCCCAGCCGAGGCCATATCGATCGTGGAAAACGCTTCTTCGACTTTTCAGCTAACGAACGATCGCGCCGTTCGACCGGCCCCCCGATCGGCGGCGGGAACGACGGTATTGTTCGATCTGTCCATTCGGGGACATCATCCCAGTTATCTGAGACATTTGATTCGGTATGCGTTGCGGGACGGGTGGGATCGATCGATCTCGATCGTGGTTTCTCCTGCATTCGTGCGAGAACACGCCGATGTGGTCGCGTTAACGGAAGCTTGCGACTCGATTGAATTCGTCCCGATTTCTGAAGCTGAATTCGCCGCCCTCCCTTCGCGCCACTCTAAATGGGGGCGAATCCGTCGCTATTTCGACGAGTGGAACTTGTTGCGCCGCTACGCCGAAAAACTCAACGCCGCCTATTGCGTAGTGATGTATCTGGATACGTATTTGTTCCCGCTGGCGCTAGGGGCTTCGCTTCCCTGTCCGTTTTCGGGGATTTACTTTCGTCCCACCTTTCACTACGGCGAGTTTGTCGGCGATCGACCGTCTCGGAAAGACCGCCTGCAACGGTGGCGGGAAAAACTCGTGTTAGGGCAGGTGTTGCAACAGCAAAACTGCCATCGATTGCTGTGTCTCGATCGATTGTCTGTCGATGCGGTCGATCGACTCTCCCCGATGGCGAAAGCAGTCCCCATTCCCGATCCCCTGGATTTCCAGCCCGCATCGCCGGAACGTATCGCCGAAATTCGCGCCGAACTGGGAATCGAAGATCGCCGTCGCGTCGCGCTCTTGTTCGGGGCCCTCAACGAACGAAAAGGCGTGGTTCCCCTCATCGACAGCTTGCGCCAACTTTCCCCAGAGTCGTGCAGTCAACTCTGTTTGCTACTGATGGGCGAATCGAGTATCGTCGATCGATTAGAAGCCCAAATTGCTGAGGTTTGCCGAGAACGACCCGTGCAAATCCTGCGAAAGTACGAGTTTCTCCCCGAAGCTGACATTCCCGCCTATTTCCAACTCTGCGATCTCGTCCTCGCCCCCTATCAGCGTCACGTGGGGATGAGTGGGATTTTGATTTGGGCGGCAGCAGCGGGAAAACCCGTCCTCAGTTCCGATTACGGGTTAATGGGGGAACTCGTCCGGCGCTATGACTTGGGCATTGCCGTCGATTCGACAAAATCTGAGGAAATCGCTCGAGGATTAACGCAGTGGCTACTTGACAATAATCACATTTTATGCAATAAGCCCCAATTAGAAGCCTTTGCCCGAGAAAACGCAGCCGAAGAATTTTCTCGAGTCATCTTTGAAGCCGTCGAGGAAAAACTCAACCCTGTCGCGTAGGTACTTCAATGCCGATCGTTCTACCGTTTCTCGCCCTCGCCGTTCTGATTCTCATCTTCCGCAAACGGGGGAATCCCTGGACGGATGCAGTGTTGTCTGGTGCCTTGTGTTGGGGCGCGTTCGTCGCCGTCACCACGGAACTGTTCGGGGCGTTTCGGGGGTTAACGGGGATAGGATTGTCGATGGCTTGGCTGCTGTTCGACGCTGCGGCGATTTTTTATCTCGTCAAATACTCGCATCGCGGTAAAGCGTCCCCCCTCTTTCAAGAAACTGGCTTGGGCGGCCAGTTCTTCTCGCCACCCGACTTGTCTCGGTTTCAATGGTTTCTCGTCGGATGTTCGATCGCCATTGTTGCCACCGTTGGACTCATCGCCCTCATCGCCCCACCGAACAACTGGGATTCGATGACTTACCACATGGGGCGGGTGGTGCATTGGATGCAAAACCGCAGCGTTGCCCACTACCCGACTGCGATTACGCGACAAGTCGTTCAAGCACCTTTACCGGGATTCACCGTCACTCACTTCCAACTGCTCAGCGGCGGCGATCGATTTGCCAATTTGGTGCAGTGGTTAGCGATGGTGGGGAGTTTGTTCGGCGTTGCAGCCATCGCGCGGGAGTTGGGCGGAAATCGGCGAGCGCAAGTGCTCTCGATCGTTGCCTGCGTGACGATTCCCATGGGCATTTTACAGAGTTCCAGCACCCAAACGGACTACGTGGGCGCGTTTTGGATGACCTGTTTCGCCTACTACGTTCTGCGGTACTGGCAAAATGAAAAGCGAATGTCCCAAGTTCCCCAGATGGGGGCGAGCTTGGGATTAGCGGTTTTAGCCAAAGGAACCGCCTATTTTTACCTGTTTCCCTTCGGTTTGTGGTTTGCAATTTCGAGTATTTGGCGATTCCGAGGTCGAATTTGGAAACCTTGGCTGATAATAGGTGCGATCGCCTTGGGATTAAACCTCGGTCACTATTACCGCAATCTCGTCGCGTTTGGGTCGCCCCTCGGCGCTACCGACACCTACGATATGGGGGGATGGAGTTTTAAACTCCTATTATCGAACGTCTCGCGAAACTTGGCGTTACACCTGAGTACTCCCGTTCGCAAAATTAACCTGATTCTGATTGCGGTTGTCGAACAATTTCACAACCTCATCGGTGCCGATGCCAGCGATCCCGCCACCACGTTTCCGCCGGGGCAGCCGTTCGACGTTCACAGTCGCGTCAATCACGAAGATTTGGCGGGTAATCCCCTACATCTGATTTTAGGGTTTCTCACCGCAATTGGGTTTGCGTGGAATTGGAAACAGTTCGAGAACCGACAACGGGTCAAAATGGCGTTGTATTTAGGATCGATCGTCGTCGGATTTCTGATGTTCTGTTCCCTCATCATTTGGTCGCCGTGGCGTTCCCGCTTACACCTGCCGCTGTTCGTCCTTTTAGCGCCGTTTATCGGCGTTATCTTGGAACGAGTCGTCAAACCTCAACTCGCCAACGCGATCGCGGTTTTCCTGATTCTGTCGTCGATGCTGTGGCTGTTGTTTAACGAAACGCGCCCGATTATCGCCAATAGTAAATATATTGAGGAAGATCGGTTGGAAAATATTTTCAACACGTCCCGCATCGACCAATATTTCACGCCCCGACCGGAAATTCGCGAGTCTTACAATCAAACGGCGGATTGGTTAGCAGAAAGTGGCTGCTCTGACATTGGATTGTCCTTTAGCGGCGATACTTGGGAATATCCACTTTGGATGTTGTTAAAGCCCCGTCTCGAAAATCCCGTTCGGATCGAACACGTGCGGCTACTCGATGCCAATCCCACGAAACCCTTAGCCTATCCCAACGGCGAGTTTAGCCCCTGTGTCATCGTTGCCAGTCAAAACGACGATGCTAAGGCTGACGAGTTGGAATGGGACGCTCGAACCTTTACCCAAGTGGAAAAATACGGTTCGATGTCAATTTTTTCAGATGCCGAACGAACGAGGTAACAATCGAAAAAAACCCCCCTTTTACAGTGAACAGTGAGCAGTGAACAGTGAGCAGTGAGGACAGTTTTCAGTGAACAGTCAATAACCAACAGTGAGCAGTGAACAGTGAGCAGTGAGGACAGTTTTCAGTGAACAGTCAATAACCAACAGTGAGCAGTGAGCAGTGAGCAGTGAGGACAGTTTTCAGTGAACAGTCAATAACCAACAGTGAGCAGTTACCACTGTTCACTACTCACTACTCACTGCTCACTGTTCACTGCTCACTGTAAAGTCCCCCTTGTCCCTACTAATTTCCATCGATCGCGCCTAAAATCCCTGGTATTACCATCCACTACCGTCAGCGATGACTAAACTGATTATTCAAATTCCCTGCTACAACGAAGAAGCGACCCTGGGGGTAACGCTAGACGCGCTCCCGCGAGAAATTCCAGGGGTCGATCGAATCGAATGGCTGATAATCAACGATGGTAGCGTCGATAAAACCGTCGAAGTTGCGAAAGCCTGCAAAGTCGACCACATCGTGAGTTTCGACCACAACCAGGGACTCGCCAAAGCTTTCATGGCGGGAATTGATGCCTCCCTCAAAGCTGGCGCCGATATCATCGTGAACACTGACGCAGATAACCAATACTGCGCCGACGATATCCCCAAACTCATCCAACCCATCCTCGACGGGACCGCTGAAATGGTCGTGGGGGAACGCCCTATCGCCGATATCGAACACTTTTCCCCCACTAAAAAAGCCCTGCAACGCCTTGGAAGTTGGGTGGTTCGCATTGCCAGCAATACCAACATCCCCGACGCACCGAGTGGGTTTCGCGCCTACTCCCGTAACGTGGCGATGCAACTCAACGTTTTTAACGAGTACACCTACACCCTTGAAACGATTATTCAAGCGGGACAAAAGGGAATGGCGATTACCTCCGTTCCCATTCGCACCAACGGCTATTTACGACCGTCGCGACTCGTTAAAAGCATTCCCGCCTACATCCAACGATCGATCTTTACGATTCTGCGGATTTTTATGACCTATCGCCCCCTGCGATTCTTCTCGTTAATGGGAAGTATTCCGTTTACGCTGGGGGTGTTACTGTGCATTCGCTGGTTGATTTTATTCGATCCCAATCGGGCGCGGACTCCGAGTTTGATTCTGGCCGCCATTTTTATCCTCATTGGCTTTCAATTGTGGATGTTCGGTCTAGTAGCTGATGTCATGTCTGCGAACCGTAAAATTCTCGAAGACGTGCAGTTGCGCTTGAGGCGGGCAGCTTACAAAAATAGCGAACGGCAAAGACTCAAGCGTGAGAAGGAAAGTGTGGCTAACAATGTCGTTGATGTTTGAGAAGAGGGTTTAAGACCATGACGGCGACGAACGAGTCTTCGAGTACGCCTAAAACCACATCGATCGATGCGACATCGATTCGGGTTGCCTGGCTGTTAACCTCAGCCTTTTACTATTGGCAACCCGCTATGAAATGCTTGACCGATTTATTTCCCAACACCACGGTTTACACCAGTCGTTGGCACGGATTTGCGCCGGGATTAGAAGATTCGTTTCACGTCGAGATTGTTGGCAAACGTAAACTCGTTCCGCTTAAAAAGTCAGAGAAGGGATACGGTAGCACGTTCACTTATCTCCCGCTGCAAATTGTCGGGCGATTGTTGAAATTCAAACCCGATATTGTCTTTTCCAATGCGTTCGGAGTTTGGACGATATTAGCATTGCTGTTCAAACTCCTGGGCGGTTGGCGCGTCGTCATTGCTTACGAGGGAAGTTCCCCGAGTGTAGACTATCGTAGTTCAGCGTTGCGGTTGACATTACGTCGTTGGATGGTGAAAACGGCCGATGCTTGTATCAGTAACTCGCAGGCGGGGAAAGACTATTTAATTGAGGTGTTGAATTCGCCGATCGATCGAACTTTCGTTCGCCCCTACGAAGTCCCTGGGACGCAATCGCTCGAAACCGATAGTTCGGACGTTGAAATCGAACTGACTGATTTACCTTACCCACGATTTCTCTATGTTGGAAGTCTCATTCCGCGCAAAGGTGTAGACTCCTGGCTAAAGGCTTGCGTTGAGTTAGATCGGCTTGAAATTGGCGATTACAGTATTGTTATTGTGGGTGACGGCGAACGGCGAGAGGAACTCGAAACGTTTTGTCGGGACAACGGCTTAGAAAAACGAGTGCGCTGGATGGGGCGCGTTCCCTACGATCGACTTGGTGCGTATTTCCAACAAGCGGATGTCTTCGTCTTGCCCACCTTTGAGGATACCTGGGGTATGGTCGTCCTCGAAGCAATGGTGTTGGGAAAACCCGTTCTCTGTTCGGAATATGCGGGGGCGGTGGAGTTAATTCGCAACGGTGAAAATGGCTATCACTGCAATCCCAACCAATTGGAAATGTTTGCCGATGTAATGGCAAAATTTATCAAAAATCCCGATCTAGCTGCTCAATTGGGAGAAAATGCTCGTCAGACGATGGCACAGCACACTCCAGAAGCCGCTGCTGAGTTTATGAAACAGGTGATATCAGTGACGTTGGGAGGTGAGATGAATGGTTGAAAATCAGTCACCCGTCACCCGTCACCCGTCACCCGTTACCCGTCACCCGTCAGGTATGGGAGTTCGGAGACTTAACGTCCTGATGTCGGCTTACGCCTGTCGTCCGGGATTGGGATCGGAACCGGGGATTAGTTGGAATTTAGCTAAGGAATTGGCACAATTTCATGAGATTTGGCTGTTGACACGGGAAAACAACCGCCCTCGTATTGAAGAGGAATTGCAAAATACGCCGATTTCGGGGTTACACGTTATTTACTGCGATTTACCCGTTTGGTTTCAACGCCTCAATCAAGGTCAGCGACTCGTGCAACTGCACTATTATCTCTGGCAAATCATCGCCTATTTCGCGGCCCGCGATTTACACGAAACGCAGCCATTCGACCTCGTCCATCACGTCACTTACGTGAAATATTGGAGTCCCAGTTTTCTCGCGTTACTCCCGATTCCGTTTGTGTGGGGCCCCGTTGGTGGTGGAGAAACCGCCCCGAAACCCTTTTGGCGAGATTTTGGCGGGCGAGGAAAACTTTACGAAATCCTGAGAAATTGGGCGCAATGGGTGGGATCGATCGATCCGTTTGTCAGTCTTACCGCCCGACGCAGTTCGATCGCCTTCGCCACGACTGAGGACACCGCCCGCTGTCTCAAACGCCTGAAAGCCCGCGACGTTCGGGTGTTGTCTCAGTTGGGACTGTCCGACGAGGAGATCGCCACCCTGGAAGCTTGCGCCCAAGATCCTCCGAAAACTGCTCGATTCCTCAGTATCGGGCGGTTATTGCATTGGAAAGGATTTCACTTGGGCTTGAAGGCGTTTGCAAAAGCCGATTTGCCCGAAAACGCTGAATTTTGGGTTGTCGGAGACGGAAAGGAGTTCGATCGACTGCAAACCCTCGCTGCCGATTTGGGCATCTCTCACCGGGTCAAATTCCTTGGTCAGCTGTCCCGCGAGGACACGTTGCAAACCCTCGGAACCTGTACCGCCTTGGTTCATCCCAGTTTGCACGACTCTGGGGCCTTGGTCTGCGTCGAAGCCATGGCCGCCAGTCGTCCGGTATTGTGCTTGGACTTGGGCGGCCCGGCGGTTCAAGTGACCGAGGAAACGGGATTCAAGGTCTCAGCCTCCAACCCGGATACGGCAATTTCTCAGTTAGCCGATGCAATGTCGATCGTGGCGAAAGAGATCGATCGATGGCATCGTCTCAGCCAAGGCGCACAAATGCGCGTCCGCCAACACTACCGTTGGTCGGTCAAAAGTCTGTTTTTCAAGCAACTGTACGAAACCCTATGCAACGGTCGGGGTGAGGTTTCCTCGCCGACGGCTTCGTCCACTCCCTCACCCAATGCCAATGGATAAAGTTGATAAAGTTTTCACAAATTTTTAAACTCACACTGGACACACCGAATTCTTTCGCTTAGTATCGTAGACAAATTACCAAAAATTGCCCCCTCTAAACTGTCAATTTCACCCCATTAATTCCTATGTCTAACATCCCTGTTGCGATTCTTTGTGGTGGCAAAGGAACGCGCCTCAAAGAAGAAACCGAATTTCGTCCGAAGCCAATGGTCACGGTCGGAGATCGACCGATGATTTGGCATATCATGAAGATTTACGCCCACTACGGATTCACGGATTTCATGCTTTGTTTGGGCTACAAGGGGGAAATGATTCGGGAGTATTTCTTAAACTACGATATTCTCCATAGCAATGTGTTGTTAGAGTTGGGCAGTAAAAATATTACCAAAATCGACAACGGACACACGGAAGAAAACTGGAAAGTTTGGCTGATCGACACCGGACAAGAAACGATGACGGGGGGGCGACTCAAACGTCTCGGGCCCTACCTCGATAAGATGGGTGCCGATCTCCTGTTAGGAACTTACGGTGATGGCGTTTGTGATGTGAATATTACCCATCTCCTCGACTATCACAAAAACCATGGAAAACTTGCCACGATCACGACGGTTCGACCGCCCTCTCGTTTCGGCGAACTCGTCATCGAAGATAATCTCGTAACTTACTTCCAAGAAAAACCTCAAACGAGTGCGGGTTGGATTAATGGCGGTTACTTCGTTCTCAGCCGCAAAGTGTTAGATTTAATCGAAGACGACACCACTGTTTTTGAAGAACAGCCCCTCAAAACATTAGCTGCTCTCGGTGAATTGGCAGTCTACAAACACGATGGTTTCTGGCAGTGTATGGACACTTACCGGGAACTCGAGTTTTTGAACAAGCTGTACAAGTCGGAACAAGCAAAGTGGAAAGTATGGTAAGTAATTCAAACCAATTCTGGCAAGATCGATCGGTTTTAGTCACCGGATGTACGGGGCTGCTGGGAAGCTGGATGACTCAGGAACTCATCAGCCGAGGGGCGAACGTCGTGGGTTTGGTGCGCGATTGGGTGCCTCAGTCGCGATTGTTCTCGGAAGGGTTGTCGCAGAAAATCACGACCGTCTACGGTTGTATTGAAGATTTGGCAGTCTTGGAACGGGCAATTAACGAACACGAAATCGACACGGTGTTTCATTTAGCGGCCCAAACGATCGTCGGTGTTGCCAACCGGGAACCTTTGGGAACCTTTGAAGCGAATATCAAAGGAACTTGGAACGTTTTAGAAGCCTGTCGCCGCGTCGGTGGCGTGAGTCGCATCGTTATCGCATCGAGTGACAAAGCTTACGGCGACCAAGAGATTTTGCCTTACGACGAAACGACACCATTACAGGGAGAACATCCCTACGACGTCTCGAAAAGTTGCGCGGATTTGATTAGTCGCACGTATTACGTCAGCTACGGTTTACCCGTTTGTATTACGCGCTGCGGAAATTTCTACGGTGGCGGCGATTTGAATTTCAACCGCATCGTCCCCGATACCATTCGATCGACCCTTCGCGATAAGCCCCTCCAAATTCGCAGTGACGGAACGTTTATCCGCGATTACTTCTACGTGAAGGATGGGGTTCTCGCCTATCTTCACCTCGCCGAACAAATGGATCGCGAAGAAATTTGGGGCGAAGCCTTTAACTTCAGCAACGAGTTACAAATTCCGGTCATCGATTTGGTGCGGAAGATTTTGAAATTAATGGGTAAACCACATCTAGAACCCATTGTTTTAAACCAAGCTAAAAACGAAATCAAACACCAGTATCTTTCGGCAGAAAAAGCCCGTAAATTGCTAGACTGGTCGCCCCAATACACTATCGATGAAGCGTTGCTGGAAACGATCGAATGGTACACCCACTTCCTCGAAGAAAAGACTCCCTCGGCGATCGCAGTTTGAAACGAGAAGGTCACCAACCGTCAATCGTCAATCGTAAATCCCCATGATGAACCTTCGAGATACGAAAATTCCAGGTTGTTACGAAATCGACGTGAAGGTGTTTAAAGACGATCGAGGTCGGTTCGTCAAAACCTTTCACGAGGAGGTGTATCGAGAGTTCGGACTGGTCACCCACTTCGCGGAAACGTACTATTCTGTCTCTCAACAGAACGTGTTACGGGGCTTACACTTCCAGGTTCCGCCGAAAGACCACGCAAAACTCATTCACTGTGTGGAAGGAGAAATCCTCGATGTGGCGGTAGATTTGCGAGTCGGATCGCCCACTTACGGAGAACACGCCGCTTTCACCCTCACGCCGGAAAAGGGAAATGCAGTATACGTTCCAGCGGGGTTAGCCCACGGGTTCTATATCGTCAGCGAGATGGCGTTGGTGATGTATCAAGTGTCCTCGGTTTACGCCCCAGAACACGAGGGTGGGATTTTGTGGAATTCGGCGGGGATTCCCTGGGAAGCTGAAAACCCAATTGTTTCGGCGAAAGACCAACAGTGGAAATCGCTGGCTGAGTTTGAAAGTCCCTTTGTGTTTGAGTCATGACGAACCCAACTGTTTTAATTTCAGGGGCCAACGGTTATTTTGGCGGAATCGCCAGCCGGGATTTTGCGGCGAACGGCTGGCGAGTGTTAACGGCGACGCGAAAGCCCGGGGCGGACGTGACGATCGATCTCGATCGACTGGAAGACTTCGCCCAGCAAACGATCGATACGCCAGTTGATTTGTTCGTTCACGCCGCCGCCGCCCACGATGTCACCTGTCGCGAACAGCCCTATCGCAGTATTTGGCACAATATTGCAGGAACACGGGCGGCGTTGGAGTTTTGCGTCAACAACAACATCCCGAAATTCGTCTATCTTTCCACGTTTCACGTTTTTGGACGACCGAAAGGAACCATTGACGAAACAACGGTTCCCCTTCCTCTCAACGATTACGGGTTGACGCATTTACAAGCGGAAGAATACGTACAGCTGTATCGGCGACAGGGAAAAATTCAAGGGTTGGTGTTGCGTCCGAGTAACTTTTTTGGCATTCCAGCGGACATCGACGCTTGTAATCGCTGGACGCTAACGCCTTTGGGATTCTGTCGCGAGGGAGTGGAACTGAGGAAAATCGTGTTGCGATCGCCGGGATATCAGAAACGCAATTTTATTTCGGTATGGGATATTTGCGGAACGATTCGATCGACGGTCGATCTCCTCGATCGGGTTTCTTTGCTTCACGTTCCCGGCCCCGACACGATTAGCATTCGCGCCCTCGCCCAATTGGTGGAAAAAGCGATGAAAGAACGATGTGGAGAATCGATCGAACTCGTCATTCCCGACGGCGAACCCACCGAAGCGGAGTTTAATTACACCAGCAATCGTATCGCTGAATTTTATCAACCCCAACGCCGCATCGCTGACTTCATCGGTGAGTTCTGCGAAAAATTGTACGAACGGGCCAAGGGGTAATTGTTTGCAATTGCAAATTGTCAATCGTCAATTGTCAATCGTCAATCGTAACTTCCATGACTGTCCGAACCTCTCCCATTGAAGCCGCACTCAACGTCCTCAAGCCCGCTATCCGACCGATTTACAGTCAGTTGGTTCTATCGCCGTCGATTTCACTGTTGTTGGAAACGACAACGGTTGAAAAAGAATACGGAAAAGACCATCCGATTTATCGACTTCCCAAAGAAACGATTTCCACCCCGGAAGTCAAACAAATGCCAACGTTTGACGATCCGTTTCAATATCTCGAAGGCGAAACCTACACCACTCACGATATTTACAGTTCGGTGGTTGAAGGCGTTCTTTTTGAACCGGGTAACGGCCTGGTGATGACGCAGTCTCGCAAGATTTTTGCAGAGTCTATGTATCCCAATATGGATAAAATTACCGTATGGGGGGCGTTCCTAAATAAATCTTTTATCAAACGCAAATTTTTCGAGCAACCGGTCGAAACTATTTCCGGTTATACGAGCATTTATCAAGGACTTCCCAACGGCTACTATCACAAGTTTATCGATTTAGTTCCTCGGTGTTTTCTGCTCGATCGACCCGAGTATCGAGAACTCGATGAAATTAAATTGCTTTATGCCGATCCGACAGCGGAAGCTGAAGAAATAATTGTTCCCAAGATTGTACCAGAAAACACTAAATTAGTCAAGCTAGAACCTGGTCGTTTGTACTACCTTGAAAAGCTGATTTTACCGACATTTCTCACGCAATTCGGTTCGGGATATCTACCCAAAGCGTATATTCAAAAAGTGAGAGAAACCTGTCTTCCCAATCGACCTTCGGCACAAAACAAGCGGATTTATATTTCTCGATCGAAATCGGCATCGGGATTAAAAAAGCGGCACATTCTCAACGAAGAAGAACTGTTTGCAGAACTGCAAAAATTTGGCTTTGAAAGGTATATTCTCGAAAACTATACTCTCGAGGAAAAAATCGAGCTGTTCTACGATGCAGAAACAGTCGTAGGAGCTTACGGCGGTGGAATTACTCACATTTTATTTTCGCCAAACGTCAACGTTTTAGAGTTGCAAGTTATGGCGAAGATGCAAACTTATTACTACTATCTGGCGAAAGCGCTCGGACATCCGTTTGAGTTTGTTTGTTCTGATAAAGCCAATAACCGGGAAAACTTCAGTGTTGACATTCCTGCGGTGGTGGAAA
The DNA here is from genome assembly GCA_001657325.1 of Geitlerinema sp. BBD 1991-9. Classification (GTDB taxonomy): domain Bacteria; phylum Cyanobacteriota; class Cyanobacteriia; order Cyanobacteriales; family Geitlerinemataceae; genus Geitlerinema. Next base: position 15,861 of record LWRO01000034.1, read on the forward strand.
TCCTGAAAAAATGGCACGGCTAAGGGTTGTGACGAAATCTAAAAATGGGTCTGTTGGAATTGCGGTGGAATTTCATCAACTCTGCGAGATTCTCGTTCCGAGACGCTTCGCGAACGCACTAATACCATTTCTCGATAATCCTGCTAGAGATCTTCGGCTGAACTGGGGCGAACACCGTTCGCCCCTACAGACATCGATGGCATGAATTTTTAAAAATGGTATAACTCCAACAGACCCCTAAAAATTCGCTGACTCAAGCTCGAAAGAACGCCGTTCAGCTTGGCATAATCGGGTGCATCTCACTTTTGCGATCGCAACCCCACATCCTCCCCTGACTCAGGGGAGGTGCCGAAGGTGGAGGGGTCATTCTACGAAATTGAGATGCACCCGGCATAATCGGTGTTTATTCACCTTGAGGTTCTCCTTCAGGTGCCGTGTCGGTTTCTAGTTGCACTTCCCCATTCTCCGAGGAATCCGGTTCTTCTCCTGTCGGTGTTTCCGTTGCATCGTCGGTTTCCGGCGTCGGTGGCGGTTCGAGTTGGCTTTCAGGGCTTTGAGGCGGCTGTGCTTTCCAATCTTCGAGCGTTCGATCGACGGCGTTGTCTAGATTCGTCGGTAACAGCAACACCGTTAACGCTTCCCCTTCGCTCGAATCAGTCGTCCCGTAAACAAAACTATCGGAGAAATCTCGAGTTCCGACTGCGAGACGATGGGTTTCGCCACTGTCGAGATCGATTTGTAGTGTCGCCACTGGCTCATCCAATCCGTATTCCGCGATCTCCTCAGCCTCGATCTCGATCGATCGATCGACTTTCGCGTTCTCCAACACTGACAGCAAAAATACTACGTAAGCTTCGTTCGCTGGCGTGGCCTCCCCCTGAGGGTTTCCGTCTTTCAAGATCGTATATTCCCAGTTCGCATTCTCGAACGTTGTCCCGTCTTCCGATCGAATTTCCCCGGGTTCCGCCAGTCGCGTCAGTTGGATGGTGTACGCTTCCCGTTCGAGAGTCATTCCCCGAATTCGTTCCATCTCAAAATCAAACACCTGCTGTTGTTGCGCTTGGCGTTCCTCCTGTTTGGGGGCGATCGCCGCGTCGTAAATCCACACGCCCCCCCCCAACACCACCGCAACCAACAGAAGCATTTGCGTCGATCGTTTGAGCTTCATCGACCCTCACCAGAATTCGTTCGATCTCCTAACATACTGGATTTCGACACCGTTGACGCTCGTTTTTTCTCGAACGGCCACCCGAGACCTCGATACAATAACTAACGAATGCATTAACTCGAGAGTCCCTCGACTCACAAGTGCATTGCGTGCAGTTGGGGATGTTTCCCCCCTTCGACGCATCAACCCCAGATCGATATAAAACTCGAAGCATGGATATTAAAGACGGCTTTATCGGAACCGTGGGCAACACGCCCCTCATTCGACTAAACAGCTTTAGCGAAGAAACGGGCTGTGAGATTTTAGGAAAAGCAGAATTTCTCAATCCCGGTGGGTCAGTCAAAGACCGAGCCGCACTTTATATTATTCAGGATGCCGAAAAAAAGGGTTTGTTAAAACCGGGTGGCACCGTCGTTGAAGGAACTGCGGGCAACACGGGAATCGGTTTGACTCACATTTGCAACGCTAAAGGATATAAATGTTCGATCGTCATTCCCGAGACACAATCTCAGGAAAAAATGGATGCGTTGCGGACGTTGGGGGCAGAAGTTCGCCCCGTTCCGGCTGTTCCCTACCGCGATCCGAACAATTACGTGAAACTGTCGGGACGCATCGCTGCTGAGACGGAAAACGCGATTTGGGCAAACCAATTCGACAATCTCGCCAACCGTCAAGCCCACTACGAAACGACGGGGCCGGAAATTTGGGCGCAAACCGACGGAAAAATCGATGCTTGGGTGGCAGCAACGGGAACGGGCGGAACCTATGCAGGAACGGCGATGTTTTTAAAGGCGCAAAATCCCGATCTCAAATGTATCGTTGCCGACCCCATGGGAAGCGGACTTTATAGTTACGTGAAAACGGGAAAAATAAAACCGGAGGGCAATTCGATTACTGAAGGCATTGGCAACAGTCGCATTACGGCAAATATGGAGGATGCGCCCATTGACGATGCAATTCAAATTAACGATCGAGAAGCCGTCCGCATCATTTATCAGCTATTACACAAAGACGGCTTGTTTATGGGGGGATCGGTCGGCATCAACGTCGGGGCTGCGGTGGCACTGGCCAAGGAACTCGGACCCGGCCATACGATCGTAACGGTGTTATGCGATGGGGGAGCGCGATATCAGTCGCGGTTGTACAACCGAACGTGGTTGGCGGAAAAAGGACTGTTACCCTGAAACGTGCAAGGTGGGTTCCGATTTTCCTCGCTCCATTCCCAATTATCTACAAAAAACGTGCGATCGAAACTCAACAAAAAACGATCGCACGGTTATTTATTTCTGCAAGCAATGTATTTTGAGAAAAATCGGAATTACAGAACGCCTAGGCTTTCTAAGCCTAAAATCGTACCGATTCCTAGGATGTGACCGAAGCTGGTCGTAGCCAGAACGGCAGGTAAACCCATGCCCCCGAACAGTTCGGGAGAGGGCATAGCCGGGCCTTCGCTAGGTTTTTGAATGGTATATTTTCCGATGGCGATCGCGAGAATGTTGCAAACAATCATCACGACAGCGATCGAAATATTCCATTCGCTTGTCGCTGGTGCTGTAGCAAACAAAAGGCTTTGTAACATAGAAATCCCAAAAACGTGAGAACGAGGGAACTCCGTTCTGCGTCGCGAACGGCGCATCAGGGTGCGAGCAACCGCACGGTGTCGAACGAAATCCGAAAGTTGCGATCGACAGGGAAAAATACGCTCGATCGCTAGAGACAAACAGATGCTAATCCCATTTCGGAAAACGAATCGCTGACAATATCTATTATCAAATTTTGCTCGCTCGATCGAACTTTCGTTGCAGGACTTTACATTGATGTGAATTTTTCTGAATTTTCGAGCCAGTTGTCTAATGTTACGCTGGAGCGCACCATTCCCAATACACGATCTCTGAGAATCTCGGCTTGACGTCTTCTCGCTTGCCAAAACGATATCGGTTGCTATGTGGGTTCGGTGGACGTTTGAGCCATCTTTCGAGTGCATTCCATCCTGATACGCAAATTGAAGGTTGTGGCCGTCTACGATAGTGGAGAAACGGAACTCGACGAGGTTGGATCGGATCTCGTTCGTCTGAGAAAAGTTATAACCGTCATCGAACAGCAGTTATGAGGCAGTTATGAGGTAGAAAACCTGTTCGGGCGAGAGAGTCTCTTTAACATAGACGATCGAATGGGGATCGATCGGGTGCATCTCAGTTTTGCCAGAACCTGAGGCGTAACACACCCTACCATTACTTCTGTACTGGCACTCTAGAGCGTCTGAGGTCTGTTGGAATTGCGGTGGAGTTTGATTGCCTATGATACTAAGACTCTTGTCGGGGCGAACGGCCGTTCGCCCCGACGACAACGGTTTCGGAATTTCATAAGCTCTGTGAGATTCTCGTTCCGAGACGCTTCGCGAACACACTAACTCCAACAGACCCAGCGTCTGAGTGATTCCGAGTTTATATTCTTTGCAAAATCATATTTTCATAGGTATTCTTCAATCACAATCCTGAAGATTTTAGCAAGTTTATAAACTTATACTTGCGCCCGTGAATCTGTTGTAGCTTCAAGCGATAATCCACCCATTCCCCTAATCGATCGAGTTGTTCGTAAGCTTTTTTTGTATACTTTAACCAATCGATCTCGTCATCATAGTATTTGGCATCCTTCGCCTTGAGGATTGGCTCAGCTCGCTGTTTAGAATTGTTTAAAACCCATTCGGGACGCTCGAACAACACTTCGTTCATGACCTCTTGAATTAAGCTCGCATCGCTACTCGATAACTTATCGACAACTGCGATCGACTCGTCCAACAGATCTTCAAACAAATAAAGTTGAACTCTCGCGCTCTTTATCTGCCAATACCTTGAAGTTTTCAAAGCCTTTAACAAACGTAATTTAAGGGTTTCCCATGTATCACCACTCGCCGATTGAAGTTGTAGGTAATCTCCATAATTCGGTTGCAATTCAAACCCTAAGATTTTCGCTTCTAGTGCGAGGTCGTGTCGCCCCACTTGACGGGCGAGATCGCTCGTCCAATTGGCAAAATCGTACTCGCTATCGTTGCTTCCTCCGTCAAACGATCGATCGTCGTATAAATACTCTAAAGGTTGTTCGTCTAGCCTGACCAAATCCAAACCCAATCCGCGAAATGCCAGGTCTAACGCCGCAGCTAATTCCCCACAATTGGCGGACGCGCTCGCAATTCGATTCGCATCTTGCTTCGTTTGTACCATTGCTGCATTTTCGATCGCTTCATCAACCCGATCGAGTCTCAGCAACATCGTTAAATAAGGGCCGACTTCTCCCGTAAGCAGAAAGTAATGCTTCAGTCCAAGTGCGATCGAGTATTTGGAGAAAGTCCTCACTGTCAATTCCATAGTCGTGCAGATCGTCAACCTCATCGACGTAACTTTGCGTAATCGCTTCCAAGACTTTCAGCGCTGTTTTGCTTTCATCTCGATCGATATATCCCTGTGCCTCGTCGAGAATCTCGATTAATTCAGTTTCAACGGGATCTTCTTCACAGTATTCACTTTCAACTTCATACAAACCATTGCGAACAATCTGTTTGACTCGATCGCGAAACGGCTTAACCTCGATCTCGATCGGAGCAGAAGTCTGCGGTTTGACTGGACGTGTCGGCAATTTTCCGTTATATCTGAGATACGACTCAATTTCAAGAATAAGAGAGGGATCTCGATCGACAAGATGTCTCATCAAAGCGATCGTTTCTAATTCGTTCAAACCGTCGAGGAGATCGTTCAAAGTCGGGCGTTCCTCAATGACATCTGCGTCGCGCAAATAGACCATCGCCACGGCAACGAGATGTTTGCACCACCCCCCCCATCGTAAGGACAAGTACAACTTGCCGAAACGACACGATCGTTCTCGTCCAACATCAAACACGTATGATAGAACGGTTGAACTTCCCCAGAAACCTCAGCTTCGATGAGAGGTTCCCGTCGTCCGATCGAGCCAACATACCCTCTCTCGTAGTAATCGAGACCGCGCTCGATCGATCGCTGTGTTGCATACTGACTCAAAGTATTTAAACTGAGTGGGAAAGACATGGCCGGTTCGTAAAACAATAATGAATTCGTCTGGAATATCTCTATTTAACGCCAAACTCAATTTTTCCATCAATTCAATTTTTTCAACAGTTGTTTCAAATGACGATACGATCGAGAGGTTCGTGAGGTTCCTTGTCTTTTGGAGGCATCAATGAAACATTGCCCGAACATTGCGATCTCAATGGCGCTGTCCGTCATTGTTGCCGAACCCATCCAGGCACAACTCATTCCCGATAACACCTTACCCACACCCACTCAGATTGAAAACAACAGTTCCACCCAACGCATCACGGGAGGGACTGAAGCCGGAAACAACCTTTTTCACAGTTTCGATCGATTTGACATACCGGAAAATACCATTGCCCATTTCGATAATCCTCTCTCGATCGAAAACATTATTACCCGTGTCACGGGAAGTACCCCCAGCCAAATCGACGGTATCCTTCGCGCGAATGGAACGGCCAACCTCTACCTCCTCAATCCCAACGGCATCTCGATCGGCGAAACCGCCCAACTCGACATCGGTGGCGCTTTTTTGGGCAGCACGGGCGATCGATTGCTCTTTGCCGACGGAACCGTCTTTCCCACTAACCCTGAAGTCACCCCCCCCCTCCTCACCGTCAGTGTTCCCGTCGGCGTGCAACTCGGACGAGACGCGGGTGCAATTGCCGTTGAAGGAACAGGACACAATCTATTCTTTGACAATACCTTAGCCACCGTCCGAGATAACCGGCCAGACGGTTTTGCGGTAGCCCCCCAACAAAGCATGACCCTCATCGGAGGCGATTTGACCCTCGACGGTGCAAACCTCACCGCCCCCTACGGACGCATTACCCTCGCAGCTCTCAGCGATGGCATTTGGCACTTCGACCGATTCGATGCCCTCTGGCGTGGCGATCTCCTCGACGATCGAATCGCTTACGGTGACGTGCGCCTCCGCAACGCCTCCTCAGTTGATGTCAGTGGTGGGGGTGGGGGTGAAATCCTCGTCCTGTCCGATCGTCTGTTCCTCGAATCCGGCTCGACCCTCCTCGCCGATACCTTGGGGAGCGAAACGGGGCGGGGCATTGTCTTACGCTCGATCGACTCGATCGACATTCGCGGTTTGTCTCCCGACGGGCTGTTTTCCAGTGGTTTTTTCGCCGCTGTCGGGTCAAAAGCCAGTGGCAACGGTGGTCACGTCCTCGTCGAAACCGATCGATTGGCCGTCGTCGATCTATCGATTGTGGGTGCAGATACCTTCGGAACCGGTAACGCGGGAATCTTTACCATCCGAGCGCGAGAGGTAGAAACGCACAGTAGTTTTTGGTCGGGATCGAGTTTCAGTACGGCAACTGGAAACGGCGGACAGCTCGTTTTCGAGGTCGATCGACTCTCAGTCGGAGAGGGAGCGCAAATCCTCGCGTTTACCTTGGGTGCAGGTGATGCGGGTAATATCGTGATTCGATCGAACCTGTTGGAAGTGCGCGATGCCCGAGCAGACGGGTCGCGGCTCTTTAACAGCGTCATTGCCGCGACCGCAGAATCGGGCAGTCGCGGACGCGGCGGCAACATCTCGATCGATACGGGAACGTTGCGACTCGTCAATGGCGGCGCGATTTCCACGGGAACGAGTGGCGAGACGCCGACCAGTACAGCCGGAGTCCTGACCGTTCGAGCGACAGAGGGGATCGAACTACTCGGTACCGATCTCAGTGGCGTTCCCTCCGCACTGACGACCACGACCTTTACCGATGCTCCCGGTTCCGATCTCGTTCTCGAAGCCCCTCAGCTCGTCGTGCGCGATGGAGGACAGGTGAGTGCGGGGACGTTTGGCAACGGGTCGGGCGGCCGCGTCGTCTTGGAAGTATCGCAGGTCGATTTGAGCGGTCGAACCCCCGCCGTCCCCGTACAAGGTCGCGATTTTTTTCGCGACGAGTCGGGAATGTGGTTTCCCAGCGGAATTTTCAGTGGGTCTGAGGGGAGTGGAATTGCTGGAGATTTGCAAGTGACGGCCGATCTCATGCAAGCGAGCCGTGGAGCCGAGTTAACGGTCAGCAGCCGCGAAACGGGTGGAGCCGGAAATCTATCGATCGAGGCAGAACGGTTGACGCTCAACTCGGGTGGACGGCTCCGAGCAGACAGTCGTGGCGAGTTGGGGAACGTTCGCGTCAGGGTTCGAGATTTGCGTTTGCTCGGAAACAGTCGCATTTCGACCAATGCCCTCGAAGAAGCGACAGGTGGCAATATCGAGATCGACACCGAGACCTTGGTGGCGTTGGATAACAGCGATATCACCGCTACAGCGCAACAGGGATTTGGCGGCCGGGTGTTTATCGAAGCTCAGGGGATTTTCGGGACGGATTTTCGCGAGGGATTGACTCCCAGCAGCGATATTACCGCTAGTTCAGATCTCGGCTCGGCATTTAGCGGCACCGTGAATATTGAAACGCCCGAAGCCAAACCCGATCGAGGTTTAGAGTCGTTAAGCGCCGAACCGATCGATGTGGCGGGATTGGTGGTCGAACGCTGTATGGCCTTGAACGCGGGGAGTGAGTTCGTGGTGACGGGGCGAGGTGGTCTTCCCCCGAATCCGTGGCAAATGCTACCGAGTCAATATCTTTGGCGCGATCTCCGGCTACAGGAAGACGAAACGTTTATCGAACATCCAATCGAAATCGTTCGAGATCGCGATGAGATTGGCACGGCTTTACCCGTGGTTGAAGCCCAAGGCTGGCGGCGTAATGCAGATGGCTCGATCGAACTCGTCGCACCTCAAGCTGTCCCCCATTCGACTTCCCGATGGAACGTCACTCGTCAAGCTTGTTCCCGGTAGAACGCCTCATCTCGAACCCTTCCCTCTCCTCGAACCCTCCCAAACGCCCATGGTCTTCTCTGGAATTCGATCGCTCAACGTTGCTGTCATCGGTGCCAGTCAAGGCATTGGTTGCGGCTTCGTCCGACATTTTCTCGCTGACGAACGAATCGATCGACTGTACGCTACCTATCGCAATCCCAACTCTGCCATCCCTCTACTCGACCTCGAACGAACTCATCGCGATCGACTGTCCTGTTTTCCCGTGGACGTGACCCGAGAATCGGAAATTGCTGCATGGGTGGAACAAATCCAGCAAGATACCGAACAATTGCATCTCGCGATTAATTGTGTCGGTCTGCTTCACGAAGGTGATTGGCAACCGGAAAAAAGCTTACGTCAAATCGATCCCGATCGATTGTTGCGGTATTTCCAAGTCAACAGTATCGGCGGTGTATTGTTAGCCAAGCATTTGTTACCGCTATTCCGCCACGGCGAGCGCAGCGTCTTCGCCAGTATTTCCGCCAAAATCGGCAGCATCGGCGACAACCATCTCGGTGGTTGGTACGGGTATCGCGCCTCGAAAGCTGCGTTAAATATGTTGATGCGCACCGTTTCGATCGAGTACGCCCGCAAAAGCCCTCAAACACTCGTGGTTTTGCTTCATCCCGGTACGACGGATACGCTACTGTCTCGACCGTTTCGGCGCAACGTTCCGCCAGAAAAACTGTTTTCGATCGAGCGAACGGTTACACAACTCATTCAAGTCATCGAAGGCTTACAACCGAACGATAGCGGTCAGTTTTTTTCCTGGGACGGCACTCGTCTACCCTGGTAGGGTTTCTCGAGTTTTGGCGAAAGCTGAAAATTGTCAGCCGAAAATCGTCGTAACATTTTCCGATCTCTAAAACGTTCCGAGTTCCCAGACAAATCTAAGAACTCGAGAACACTCAAATCACGATCGAATCACGACGCTCCGACCGCTTGCAATCGCGATACCACAAACGACTTTTCGAGATACGACAGCAAATTCCCCGCCTTCGGACCGCGCTCTTTCCCGAGGAACGTGTGATACACGGCCGGAAATGCATTTTTCGGGGCTAATCCCAACGCTTTAGACGTTGAGAAAATTTCCGTTTGCAGTGTATCCCCATCCCACACGTCGAGGTTTTCTAAATTTTCCGACAACTGCGATAAATACTGCTTCTGCGCTTCATCGAGTTCTGCCACCGATTCGGGAATTTCATCGAAATACAAAATCAATTTTTCTTCTGGATCGGCATAATCATCAAGCCATTTTTGTGCGACGCGAATCCGCTCGTTGATAACCGTCCAATCTCCTTCTGAAAGCAGTTTTGCACTGCGTTTTTCTACCTCTGCTTGAAGATCCAAATGTGGCACTTGCAGCAGTGAAATTAAAGTGCTGAAATCGAAGGGTTGGTACGTGTTAATTTTGTCGTCGAGTTGCGAGTAAAACAGCGATAGTAAATCTTTACTGAGATCGGAATTCGGATCGCTTTTCAGAAGTGCTTCGTATTTTTCGATTGCGGTATCGTAATCTCGAAATAGCCGTGTAATTGTTTCGTAGTTCGGCGAGAAATTAATCGCCGTTTTCGGTGGCGTTCGCAACATCAAAAAGCGCAACAACTCCGGTGGAAGCAGTTCGGAAATCTCTTTCGCACTCGCGCCCACACCTTTCGACGAACTCATTTTCGTTCCCCCTACGAGAATGAACTCGTAAGGGGAGTGGAACGGCGGTTTTTTCCCGTAGACTTTGCGATAAATCGCGTTCGCCACGTCGCGAGAACCCCCTTTTTGCGAGTGGTCTTTTCCGGCTAACTCGATCGTCACGCCGAGCAAATCCCATTTAGCCACCCATTCCACTTTCCAGGGGAGCTTTCCATTTCCGTCGAACGGCGACACCCAACCTGAATGTCCGCAACCTTCAACGTAACTCATCGCATCGGGTTTGCAGGTGTAGAAGACCTCTTTTCCGTTATAATCCGTAACCACAGTGGTGGCGATTTTGCCACAGTTTTCACAGATCGCCTGGAACGGATACCAATTATCCGGGCGATCGGCGTTGCTGACTTGCTTGTACGCTTCCCGAACGAGGTGAGCGCTTTGCAACAGTCGATCGATATACGGGTTGAGTTGTCCGGAACGATAGAGATCCCGCAGATGATAAATTTGCGGACGCACGCCGAGATACTCGAAAACCTCGAAAAATTCCGAACTGTAGTATTTCGCGTAATCGCTGGCGCCCTCTCCCGGCGAGGGAACGTTACACAGCGGTTGTCCTAAGTACGGTTCAAACTTCGCTCGATCGAGATACTTCGGTACTCCATCGAACGCATCGTAATCGTCGATGCCGTATAAAAACTTAACGGGTTTCTGGGCTCGCTTGAGAGCGCGATAGATGACATCGTGAACGATCACCCCTCGTAACGATCCGACGTGAACCCGTCCTGACGGAGTTTTGGAATCGTTGACGACCTGTTCGCCTTGCGTGCTGGCAGCGATTTTATCAGCCCAAAACATACCTATAAGCCGTTGCGCTCAAAACCTTTCCAGTTTATCACTCAAAGACGCGATTTAGAAACCTCAGGCGCGCGATTGCCGCATCTGGAACGCAACGATCTGTTATTCCCATTCCAGCGTTAGCGAGGGCATCAATCGCTGCAAGTTCTTCAAAGATTTTCCCTGCCAGGGAATGGACTTCGACCCGCGCACGACCAAATCGATCGTCTTTTTGTGTCGGACTTTGATCGTAAATTTCGACAACATACTAATACCAGAACTGTTGAGAAACTCCAATCCCTGCAAGTCGAGAACGATTGGCGTCTGTTCTCCATCCGCAACGTTGTCGAGCAGTTCGGTGATGGGCGCGTACTCAGCCATACCACTGAGTCGAAGCGATCCTTGACAGTATACGGTGGTCGTGTCCGGATCGTACCAGATGCGATAGTCGTCGGTTTTAATTTCCATCATTCGCTATAAATTCTTGGTGGGGTCGCCTGCGGTAGCTGTTCGCACGCGGCATCTGAACAAACAGGTTAGATCGACGTAAGTGTACTATGCCACGAAGCTCGCTAAACTGGCAGTTGAACCATCGTGGTCACGGTAATCACTTCCGGCTCTTTCTGAACGATTTCAAACTTCCACCCCAACCGTGCCATGTAATCGTTCATCATCGTCAAATACCCCAGTCGGGAACTCGTCCCCGTTTCTTCAGTTGCATTGTGTTCGAGCTGGCGAACGTACATTTCTTCCGGATCGCATCCTGCCAAGTCTTCGAGATACTTTTGAAACCGGTCAACCGTTTCAGCAGGAATGCTGTTTGTGGTAAAAAACATCAGATGGTCGGGGTGCAGTTGAAGCTGAATGCTAATCGGATAGGAAGAGGTTTCGTCGCTAAACTTCATCGCATTTTCTAACAGTTCGTTCGCGATAAAGCTGACTGCACTTTTCACCTCAGCTTGGCGGCGCATCGAGGCGGGATCGTCTTCACTGCCTAAAAAAAAGGTCGTAAGATAGTCTGCCATGAAGTCAGCCGACAAACCGTTATTGCGCCAGCGTTGCTTGAGGGGAACTGAAGTTGGAGAAAAGCCGATGATGAGAAACTCAGGGCTATTCGGCTGTCCCTCGCAGTAGTCCCCAAAAATTTGCATCATGTGTCCCAAACTCCCGAACCATCTACTGTTGCTTCATCACCAACAAGGTAATGTCATCGTAGACCTTTTGTTGGCGAATGTGGTCTCGCAGGTCGTTGATGACAGCTTGGCGAATGGCGTTGGCTTTCTCATGGCGGTGGTGTCGGACGATCTCGCACAGGCGATCGAGTCCGTAGAAGTGGCCGGCTTCGTCTTCGGCTTCGGTAATGCCGTCGGTGTAAAGCACCACGACATCGCCTGCGGCCAGTTCGACGCTGGCTTCGCCGACAAATTCGGCGATGTTGGCCTCGAGGCCGATGGGAAAGCCGAGGTCGAGGGTATCGATGCGTTCGATGATGCCGCCAGCCCGCACGACAAGGATTTCTTCGTGCTGGCCGCTAATCCGCAACCGGCCGTTTCGATAGTCGAGTAACGCCAGCGTCAAATTGAGATCGGAATTCATGCGCTGCACGTTCCCGTAAATCGTCCGGTTGAGGGTTTCGAGAAACACCCGCGGATCGGTTTCGTTGGCTTCTAACAACGTTCGCACCGCTGTTTGAACCATCAACATCAACACGCCACTTTCCAAACCGTGACCGGTAACGTCGCCAATGCCGATTTTAACCTGTTCCTTGCCACACAGAACGTCGTAGTAATCCCCTCCAATTTCTGCGGCCGGTTCCATGTAGTCCGCAATCTCCAGTTCGGTAACGGCTTGGAGGTCTTGCGCTTTGGGCAATAACATCTGTTGCAAGCGATGCGTGACGTCGAGTTCGGCTTCGAGGCGCAGGTTCTCGGCTTGGGTGTGGTGCAGTTGTTGTAGGGTTTGTTCGAGTCGTTTGGCACGATCGCAGGTTCGCGCTTCGGAAACGCGATAGGCGGTGTTGGCTTTGCGGAGTTCTTTTGCAAGGGCTTCTGTCTGGAGCGTTCGCCGAATGGACATCCACAAGTAGACGGCTAAAACGCTCGTTCCCAAACTCCCGATGGCAAAGGTTGCCAAAGACGCCCAAGGAACGCGATTCAAAGGGGAATTCGGTACTATCAGGAGCGTCCATTCGCGATCGGCCACGTTGAACGATCGCATACAGACGGTACGATCGCTGCTGTAAGGACAAGATCGAGGCAGGGGATAGCCTTCCTCTTTCTCGGTTTGAGGGCGTCGCGGGTTCCAGTAGGATTCGAGGGGTTTTCGCGGAGGCGGTGGATTGGAGACGCGATCGAACAGTTGGTGTTCTTTCGCTGCATATCCCATCAAAAATCCCTCCCTGGAATCGAGACTGGCTTTTTGGAGTTGGGAGTCTAGGCGATCGACCGATAAATCGTACAGGTAAACATCAAGAGTTCGCAGATTGAGACGGGTAAGAGCCGTTCGGAAGAAGTCCGATTGCGGGTACAGGGCGAAAACCACGCCACTGGCGAAATCTCTCGCATTTAAGGGTTGGTAGAACAGAAAACCCACCTCACCGTTGGGAAGCGTCACGGACGGTTCGATCGACAGTTGTTGTAACAACCGAGTTTTCCCTGAGTCCAACAACGGCGCGAGATCGCAACCCAGCCAAGCCGTGGAGGCTTCAGAAGGTTCGATGGCAACGATCGCCAGTTGTTCCCTCTCGGCTTGAGACGGTGATATTTCTGCGAAACAGGCGTTTGAAGCGGCGTCGTTCTCGCTCCACTGTGCCCAGCCCAGATGGAAGCTGTTCGGATAACCCACAAGCAACTGTTGGGAAAATTGCGCGAATCGTTGGCCCGTGAACTCTTCCGAGATCCTGTAGAAGGCATTGAGCGCGCCGACGAGTTGTGTTGCACGATCGATCTGTTGTTGCAAGGCAAACGTTACAGCATCGGCTTGTCGAGCGAACAGTTCCCTCGATCGATCTCGTTCCCACTGACGCACGAATTTCGCGCCCGCCACAGAAGCCGTCAACCCCACTCCCAGCACGATCGCCAAGGGAAGATACTGCCGCCACGGACTCGACGCTCGGACGTCTCGCTTCGATAGTTTATTAAAATTATTTTGCAATAAATAACGGTAAAACTTCTTAAGCACAAGCACCGAAAACCATTTTTTACGTAATTCTGACTAGATTTTTTTCGGGTATTCCGCAAAACATACAACCCCAGACAATCGAGCCAAATAAGATTAATTTGCAATTATATAAACTGAGACGGATTGCTGCAACACTTCGTGACTTCTCGTGACTGCCTTAGAGCGTCGGGACAGAAAGCGTAGGAAACTTTTACAGTGAGCAGTGAGCAGTGAGCAGTGAGCAGTGAGCAGTGAGCAGTTGCTAGAGCGTCGGTATAGAAGGCGTATTAAGTCGAGACCAATTCAATACCCGCGTAACGCACCCACACCGATTTTTACCGTCTTGAGATGCACCCCGAAAGTTTGCCAAAGTTCCCGAAGAGTCTGGGTGTTAAGGTTTTTGTTTTAGCACCAACAAGGTGATATCGTCATGCACCTTTTGCCGGCCGATGAATTCTCGGACGTCGGCGACGATCGCTTGTCGAATTTCTCGGGCGCTTTTGTGAGCGTTACAACGGGCGACTTCACAGAGGCGTTCTATGCCGTAAAAGTTGCCATCTTGGTCTTCGGCTTCGGTAATCCCGTCGGTGTAGAGAATGGCGGTGTCGCCGGATTCGAGTTCGACGGTTGCCTCGGCCACGAAATCGGCGATACAGGCTTCGAGACCGAGGGGAAAGCCGAGATCGATGGTATCGATGCGCTCGATCTCGCCATTAACCCGGACGATGACGATTTCTTCGTGCTGGCCGCTGACTCGCAATTGACCGTTTTGGTAGTCGAGGAGCGATAGAGTGAGATTTCGATCGGAATCCATACGCCGCACGTTGCCGTAAATGGTGCGGTTGAGGGTATCGATAAACCGGCGCGGATCGGTCTCTTCGTGTTCGAGGAGCGTTCGCACTGCGGTTTGCACCATCAAGGTGAGCATTCCACTTTCTAAGCCGTGACCGGTCACGTCGCCAATGCCGATTTTAACTTGTCCGTTACGACACAAAATATCGTAGTAGTCGCCGCCGATTTCCGTCGCCGGTTCCATATAACTCGAAATATCTAACCCGACGACTTGCTGGAGTTCGTAATCTTTGGGTAATAGCATCTGTTGCAAGCGTCGTGTCACCTCGAGTTCTGCGCCGAGACGCAGGTTTTCAGCTTTGAGGTGGTCGTTGAGCAAGGCGATCTCTTGGTTGGCTTCCGCGAGGGCGGCTTCGGCTTGTTTGCGTTCGGTGATATTGCGAAAGATCCCGGTGTAAAAGCTGTGTTTGCCAACGTGGACTGTCGTAGCCGTGGCTTCGAGGGGGACGGTAAACCCGTCGGCGTGGCGGCCGAGGAGTTCGGCCCGACCTTCGTAAAGCAGTCGATCGAGAGAACTGTTCGCCTCCAGTAACGCCGTTAAAGGCAGTCCGATCGACTCCGCTTGAGTGTAGCCAAAAATCTCTGCTGTGCTGGGGTTGGCGTTCGTAACGACGAGAGTTTGCGGACAAAACGTCAAAATGGCATCGCTGGCGGTGGTGACGATGGCGTGCGTGCGACTGACGGCATCTTCGAGAGCTTCCATGACTTCGTTATACCGTTGGGCGATCTGGCCGACTTCGGTAAACGGTTCGACGGGAACTCGCAAGCTCAGGTCTTGGGTGCGGGCTTGGGAGTCCATCGCCGCAAACAAGTCGTGGATTTCGGTTTTCGCCCGGTGTTCGGAGACGTTCAATCCGATGCGTTCGTCTTCGGGAGAGACGCGCAAGGGAAAGAATCGATCGCCGAGTTTCAGTAATAAGAAGGTGGTTCCAAACGCCCAAACCCCTGCGACGATCGCGCCGAGTAACTGCACGAGAAACTGTTCCCAGCGTGTCAGTCCGCTATCGAGGAAGCTGAGGTTGCCGAATAACGCCAAAGCCAAGGTTCCCCAAATCCCGCCTCCTAAGTGAACGGGTACGGCATCGACCGCATCGTCGATGCGAAAACGCTCGAGAATCGCCCGACCGACGAGGGTGACGACACCGCCACCAATCCCGATGAGAACCGCACCTGGCGTGGTGACGATATCGCAAGAGGCTGTAATGGCAACCAATCCCGCGAGAGACCCGTTGAGCAATAGTTCGACTTCTGGGACGCGACTGCGCCACCAACTGTAAAGCATGGCCGTGACGAGACCGGACACCCCCGCGAGGACTGTGTGAACCATGATGGCGGCAACGCGATCGTTGAGGGCGAGGGTACTGCCACCATTGAAGCCGAGCCACCCCAGCCAAAGGAGCATGGTTCCTAAGACGGAGAGGGGAAGGTTCGAGCCTTGAATTTTCTGGGGCGTGCCGTCGGGTCGGAAGCGTCCGACCCGCGGACCGATAACGAGCAGGGCAGCGAGAGAAATCCAACCGCCAATACTGTGAACGACCGTGCTACCAGCGAGGTCGGTAAATCCGAGTTGACCGAGCCATCCCCCGGCAACCCCTTCAGCGTGTAAATTCCACGCCCAGTGGCCGAAGAAGGGATAGATGAGGGCGGAGGTGATACAGGCAACGAGCAAATAAGCGCTGAATTTCATGCGCTCTGCCACGGCACCGGATACGATGGTCGTTGCCGTTCCACAAAACATGGCTTGGAAGAGGAAGAAAGCGGCCCGGTGTGGCGTGGATTCGATCGCCAAAAAAAAACCGCTCGTGCCAATCCAACCTGCTTTTGACAATCCGAACATCAAAGCGTAGCCGAACGCCCAAAATAGGGAAACCGAAATGCCGAAGTCGGCAAAGTTCTTGACGGCGACGTTAATGCTGTTCTTCGATCGAGTCAACCCAGACTCTAAACACATAAATCCGGGTTGCATGAGGAAGACTAGACCCGCGCAAACCAGCACCCAAAGAATGTCTACCACCGGGTACCCGCTCCCTTCACTCCCGATGTGATGGACGATTGAAGACAGGAGAGAGAACGAACTGAAGGACGACACAGTTATCTAAAACAAAACTTTGGGTTAAATCCTGGTAAAATTTTGACATAAAGCGAGGCTGCCGTCACGAGATTGGGTTTAAATTGGCTCGATCGACTCGAATTCATCCGATCGATCTGTTTTAAGTTTTCCGTTTTCTGTTTTAAGTTTTCTGTTTTAAAACCAATAAGGTGATGTCGTCGTAGACTTTTTGGTTGCCGATGTATTGGCGCACGTCACCGACAATTGCCTGTCGGATTTCGCGGGCGCTTTTATCCCAATGACAGCGAGCGATGTCGCGCAGTCGATCGAGTCCGTAAAGGTCGCCATCTTCGTTTTCGGCTTCGGTAATTCCGTCAGTGTAGAGGATGACCGTATCGCCAGGCTGTAGCCTAACAGACACTTCGGAGATAAAGTCGCTAATGTGTCGATCGAGGCCGATCGGAAAGCCTAAATCGACGGTGTCGATCCGTTCGATCGTTCCTCCTCGCCGCACGATGAGTACGTCTTCGTGTTGGCCGCTCAAGCGCAATTCGCCCTGACAGTAGTCGAGAACGGCTAGGGTGAGATACCGATCTGAGTTCATCCGTTGGACGTTGTCGTAAATCGTGCGGTTGAGGGTGCTTAGAAAGCGGACGGGATCGGTTTCTTTCGTGGCCAACAAGGTTCGGATCGCCGTTTGTACCATAATTGTCAGCACGCCACTTTCTAACCCGTGACCGGTGACATCGCCGATGCCGATCTTCACACCGCCGCTGTGGGGCAAAATATCGTAGTAGTCGCCCCCGACCTCGTCAGCCGGTTCCATATAACCGGCAATATCCAATTCGGGAATGCGTTCGAGGTCTTTTTCAGTGGGGAGTAGCATTTGTTGGAGTTTTCGAGCCACTTCGACTTCTGCCCCAAGCCTCAAGTTCTCAGCTTTGAGACGTTCGTTGAGTTCCATGACTTCGGCATTGGCTCGATCGAGTTCGTCAGTGCGTTCTCTCAGTAAAAGGGTCGCGAGTTCGTACAGCCGCGACTGTGCGATCAAGAGTTTGTGAACGTCGAGCAAACGATAGCTTCGATCGTCGAGTGCAACCACGATCGGTTCGTACAAGAGTTCGGGCGAACGCTGTAAACACCGACGGGCAGCATCGAAAATTGGCGTGTCTCCCGAACAACATAAAATATCCGTTCGGATAAAGTCATACAACGCTTGAATCGGACGGCGAGAAAACAGTTCGATGCCGTAAGGACGGCTCATGATTTCTAGAAAATGTCGTCGGGAAATCATCCCGAAAAACGAATTATTTTCGATTAAAATTACACCAGGTAAAAGGGGATTTCCAGAAAAGGTTTCAACCAGTAAACTTCCAGGAGAAGAAACCTCGATTTCAAATTCGTATAGTGATAAATCTTGTAATGTCGAGTCGAGATGTAAGGTTTCTAACGAACTACTATCGAACTTAGCGAGAGGTTTGGATTCCAGCATGGCTGTGAATGTCGCGTCGTACTTGCAAGAACAGAGGCAGGGAGGAGCGCAAGTGTCCTCTCTATCGATTTTCGCCGATTTCGACAGGGGTTTGGCCGTCGAGATCGGGCGGTCGCTCTCAACCGCTAACACGCTAGAAGCACCCTTGACTGTCAGGAGATCGTCTCTAAACCCTAATTCAGACTGTAGCTAGTGATATCCGCCAGTGCTAGTTAGCCCGTTCGCTCCAATATTTTTTAATTTATTTAATTTTGGGTTAAGAAAAGATAAAAGAAAAGCAAGTCTTGCATTGAGGTTCAATCCAGCCACGCTTGAGGAGAAGAACCGCGAGGTTTGACAGCTACCAGTTGCACGTTCGACGTCCAAAATCCCAATTTCGCCCGAAATAAATCGAACCCCGTAAACAGGCTTAACAAAACGACGTTTTGCAGCGGGTTAAAGACCGAGGCGAGTCGGGTCTGTTGGCAGCCCTCGAGGAGCCAGTGGTGATAAGACAAAATCCAAAACGCATGAGACGGGAGTGCCGCAAACTGCCGAACGTCCAGCCCGGCATCGTTGGCCAGGCGCGTCAGCGTCGATCGATCGAATAAATTCCAGTGACGGGGAAAGTGATACCCTCCCCAAAATCCCTGGCGAAACAAACGGGCATCCCATCCTTCTCGATTGGGCGTTTCCAACACCAACTGTCCGCCCGGGCGCAGCAGTTTCGCCAAGCAGCGGACTGTCCAAGCGGGATTCGCAACGTGTTCGAGAACTTGCAACATCACGATGACATCGAAATAGTTGTCCGGTAACTCGCGCGCGACATCTTCGAGTCGTCCGTAAAATCCCTGATATCCTTCACGGTTGAGTCGATCGATCGCCTCTTCATCCATTTCTACTCCAAACAGTTGGTGTTTGGCCAACCCCAGACGATGCAACATGGTTAAATAGCGTCCGTTCCCGCATCCCACATCTAACACTCGAAGGGCGCGTTTTTTGGGAAACGGTGCGACCCAAGATTTTACCTTCCCTAAGTCCAGCCATGCTTTCGCCTGTAACGCGATCGGATGCACCGCTTTATCGTAGTTATAAGCATAGTAATTAGGGGGATAAATCCGAGACAGTTCTGCTTCGACCGGTCGCGGATTGAGGTAGACGTTCCCACACTCTTGACAGCAAACCATTTGAAATACGGTGCCAGACGTCTCGTATTCGTAATCCTTCCCGGAGGCGTAGGGATGCCAGTTATCCGTACCGCAAACTCCACAGGGGACGAATTCGAGTTGAAGAGATGGAACGGGAGACATAGGAGAGACGAGAAGATAATGAGATGATGAAACGAAGAGATCGTGAGACGATTTGACGATCGATTACTGACGATCGCCGAGTGGTAAATTGCAAAGGACTTTCCATAAGAATGCAACGTAGCTGTAGCGGACAGTCACTTCAGGTCGATGGCGAACCAAGCGATGGGCTTTGGATAAATTGTAATGAGGCATCGACGGCCAGAGATGGTGTTCCGCGTGATAGTTCATGTGATGAGGTGAAAAGATCTGAGCTTCCCACCACGGTGGGCGAAATGAAATCAAGCGGTCGGGATCGCCAGTTTCGTCAGGATACAATAACACGGCGTGATCGCAAAACGCACGAATTTCATCAGTCACGAAAACGAGGAAGTAAATCGGAGCAATCCATAAGATTAGATACGACCAGAGGGACAGTGGGGACAGTAAAAAGACTAAAATCAAGAGCGGCTGCCACACCAAAACAGGTATTCTCTGCTTGAAATAATCGTCTAACGCGCGACTGATTTTTGGGTCGTTCGGCCGCTTTAAACGACCCGTTGAAGTCTTGTTTTGAGCTGCGAGGAGTTTGCCAAACGGTGTAACTTTTAAAACTGTTTTTCCAAAAGTTGCCAACCCCGAACAATATAAGAGGAATTGAAACGGCGAGTTTTTAGCAGCAAATGTATGCAAATATCGATCCGGATCGTCAGGTGTTCCCATGTAGCGGTGGTGATCGTTATGGCTGCGTCGAGCGTCTTCCAACGCCATGAATAGGGGGCCGTACACGAGCCACCGCGCTAAATTGTCGTTGATGCGGCGATTGGGATGTAGTGCGCCATGAATAGCATCGTGGGCGAGAATAAATAACTTGTACTGACTCGTTCCCACGACGAGAAATGCCAACAGATACGTCCAAACGGTCGGGACGACAGCCGCGAGGACGAGCGATGCGACGATTGCCAGCCAGTCGAGTGCGAGATCGCGATAAGCGCGTTTCGGTTGGATTTTCAACCACTGCTGCACGTATTCCGTGGGAATCGATTGGCGAATTTTTCGCTCGATTTCGGGCATCGCGGGCGGTTGTGAGGATGTTGCAGTCATAGCGTGTTCTCTCACGTCAACTCCGAACCGGCCTCGAGGTTTTGTCGAAACCGAATTCAGAATTATGGTACAGGCCTCAGCACGTTTTCGAGATCGAGATCGAAGCCCGGAACCCTCGATCGAAGTCGATCGAGTGTAAACAAACCGTTACATAATAGGGATGTTGTCGTTAGCGAGGTCTCTTGATGGTCGAAATCTCTCCGAACCGACGCGCCCAGATTCGGCAAATGGCGACTGAAGCCGATCGAGACACGAATCCGTCTCGATGGTTCGAGCGCGTTTATGCAAGTGCGAACGGAGAAGCCAATACCATTCCCTGGGCGATCCTACAACCGAACCCCCTACTTCTCAGTTGGCTCGAACAGATGCAAGTCCGAGGCGACGGCCAGTCAGCACTCGTCATCGGTTGCGGTTTGGGCGACGATGCCGAAGCGTTAGCCCAACGGGGATTTCGCGTTACGGCATTCGACATTTCCGACACGGCGATCGAATGGTGCCGTCAACGCTTCCCCGACTCGCCCGTGGACTATCGCACCTGCGATTTGTTTGCTTGCGCTGAAGGGTGGACTCGATCGTTCGATTTCGTCTTTGAATCGCGCACGGTGCAATCGTTGCCGTTATCCTTCCGCCGCCAAACCGTCGATGCCGTGTGCCAGTTCGTTGCCGACGAGGGAACGCTACTCGTTATCGCCAACCGACGGAATACTGAAGCCGAACCCGACGGCCCGCCCTGGCCGCTGTCTGACTTAGAATTCAAGTTTTTTGAGGACTTCGGTTTAACGGAAATTCGGCGCGATCGATTTTCTGGAAACACCCATCCCACCGTTCGCATCGAATATCGCCGAGCTGAGGGGTAACCTGAGCGATCGATCTCCAAAACTTAGCGATTCTCAACGTTTGAAGAAATCGTCACGTCTAAGACCACCGTCGAAACGTCGGGAGACGACGTGGCAATTCCGATTCCACCCATCGAATTGAGAAGAGCGAGACTTTCCGGCGTGACGACTTCACCGGCTTGTAAGGGAAGGGGGTTGATCAATTCCATCACCTGCTCGACGTTCGCGTATACGTAACCTGCATTGGCTTGAGGTAGCTGTTGTTGGATGCGAACGAACGTTTCGTGACGATCGAGCGGCAATTCCGGCGGTGCGACCATAACGTCTACGATCGGATCGCCAAACGCGATCGCGAGCGTGTTATTGGCAATCCAACCGTATCCTAAGACCGTTTCCGGCTTCAAGCTAAAAAACGGCAGTTTCCACTGTGTCACTTCAATCCCGTTCGCCGAGCGAGAATCGATCGAAAGGGGAAACGGAACGTTTCGTTTGACGATCGACCCCAACTTTTCCAGGGTCGCCTCGGTCGTTTTTCGATCGCTCGTCTCCAACAACAAGGCACCGCCAAATCCCAAGGTCGCCAAAATTCCCTTTTCCGAGGGAATTAAACCAAAGGCAAACTCTCCATCCAACACGCCAAACACGTCTCGATCGACGTCCAATCCGATGCGGGCAAAACCCTGACGCAGTTCAGCGACGAAGGCTCGTCCCTCCTCGGTCGCTGCCGTCGCTTCGAGTAACTGCTGCCAACTTCGTGCGAGATCCCGTCCCTCTACCAACATCAACGTATCGTCTGGAAATCGTTTCACCAATTTCCCAGAGGGCGGAGCAAATTGCAGTTGCGAAACCGCTTCGTCGAAGTCAGACACCACCCGGCCGTGCAATCCGATATCCGTAACGCCAACACCCGCCACCAGTGATGTCACCGAAGGAAGTGCGCCTTCAGTCGGCAAACGTCCGTCCTCGATCGACGACTGTTGCAGCGTTGCCAGATTCGCAACGTAAACCCGCGCGAGGGGTTCGTCTAAACCCACGCCCTGGCGCAACCGCGCCGTCATGCCCGGTAATTCGGCAAACGACGACGTACTGCGAAACGTATCGATCGAAGATTCCACCAGTGCCAAATTATCGGCGACAGCGAGATAATCGCCCAACACGGCGATGCTGTACGACGTACCGTCCGCCTGTACCAGCTTTGAAATCTTCGTTCCGTTATAGTCGATTTCTTCGAGCTTGCTTCCTTCGAGTCCTTTCACCCGGTTAGCAAACCCGAGAGCTTGGAGCTTGTCCTGAATTTCTACGACAGCCAACAGTTCCGACGATGAGATACCGGGTATCTCGTCAGGAACGATGGCGATCGCCACGTTGCCAATCCAAGGCTTGAGATCGCGATTGAAATCGAGTTGCGTTCCCCCGACAAACTCTTCCTGCCATCGATCGATCTCGTCTCGGACGACCGCCTGGGCTTCCGGCGTTCCGAACTGTTTCAACTTACCCCACATTCGATCGGCAGTGCTAATGTAAGCGATCGCCACCGCTTCGTCGGGAATGACTTCTGCACTCCCGAGTGGTGAAAACTGGCGACCGAGACCGCCCCGTAGCACCCAATACGCGGCCGCACCACCCGCCACGAGAACCGCAGCCACAACGGCTGCAAACCCTCCGAAACAACCTAGCTTTTTCTTGGTTTCCGTCATACTGAAAATAGTAGGTATGCCTATTCCTTCATCGTGCGGCCAGCCAAAAATTGCAGTCAATAGACGTTCGATCGAGGCGAGGAGAAACTCAACACTACTGTTGCTGCTCGCTGCACCTGGGCGTTGCCGACAACGTCTAGACGCACGCTTCGCTCTTCCCTGTAAAAGCCGCTCGATTGCTAGGATAGCCTTTTATTCCCTTCGTCGATCTGCTCCGAAGCATCCACTATGTCTCACATTAACTTCGATCCAGACACGCCAAACACTAAAACGTTCGAGCTACCGGGGGCGCGTCCTCACTATACGCCCGATCGACCGGGACAAGTCGAGCATATTTTCCTCGATTTAACCCTCGATATTGCCAAGCGCTGCTTTGAAGGCACCTGTCAGATTCAACTCAATCCCGTTCGCAACGGCATCGACACGCTCACCCTCGACGCAGTGGGAATCGAAATTGCCGAAGTGTCGATCGACCGCGAACCCCAACCCTTCGATAGCGACGGCCAGCAACTGACGGTTCGTCTGACTGAATCCTCGATCGCCAACCAGCCAATTCTCCTGAACGTTCGCTATCGGGTCGATCGACCCCGTCGCGGTCTCTACTTCGTGGAACCGAACGAGAACGAACCGGACAAACCGACACAAATTTGGACGCAGGGGGAAGACGAAGATTCGCGGTTTTGGTTTCCCTGTTTCGACTACCCCGGACAACTGGCGACTTCTGAAATCCGCGTCCGCGTCCCCAAAGACTTTCTCGCCATTTCAAACGGCGAACTTCTATCGACCCAAGTCGACGGTGACGAGAAAGTTTATCACTGGAAACAAACCCAGGTACATCCCACGTACTTAATGACTTTAGCGGTGGGACGATTTGCTGAGATTCGCGACGAATGGCAGGGAAAGCCGGTAACGTACTACGTCGAACGCGATCGACTCGACGACGCGAGACGCAGTATGGGGAAAACGCCGCGCATGGTGGACTATTTCAGCAAAGCGTTCGGCTATCCCTATCCGTTTCCGAAATACGCGCAAGTCTGTGTCGCCGATTTCATTTTCGGCGGGATGGAAAACACCTCGTGTACGCTGTTGACCGATCGATGTTTGTTAGACGAACGGGCGGCCGTCGACAACGATCGAACGGAAAGTTTAGTCGCTCATGAGTTAGCACACCAATGGTTCGGCGATTTGGTCGTCGTCAAACATTGGTCGCACGCTTGGATTAAGGAAGGGATGGCCTCTTATGCCGAGGTGTTGTGGACGGAATACGAGTACGGACTCGACGACGGGGCGTATTACCTTCTTCGAGAAGCCCGCAGCTATTTAGAGGAAGATAAAAATCGCTATCGCCGTCCCATTGTTACCAACGTGTATCGGGAAGCGATCGAACTTTACGACAGTCACCTTTACGAGAAAGGGGCTTGTGTCTATCACATGATTCGCTCGGAGTTGGGGGATGAGTTGTTCTTTCGCTCGATCGCCACCTTTGTGCGAGACAACGCTCATTCAACCGTCGAAACGATCGATTTATTGAGAGCGATCGAAAAAGCGACCGGACGCAATTTACAGTTTTTGTTCGATCTGTACGTGTTCCGAGGCGGACATCCGGACTTTGAGGTGAGCTATACCTGGGACGGGGACAACAACATTGCCCAAGTGACCGTGAAGCAAACCCAAGCGCAAGAGGGAAACACGCTGTACGATCGAAACCTGTTCGATTTACAAATTCCGATTGCGTTTGGCACACAGAACGATACCATCCATCGGTTTACCGTTCGCGTGTGCGAACTGGAACAGAGTTTCTATTTTGCTTTACCGGAAAAACCGCTCTACGTCAGTTTTGACGAGGGTAATAACTTTCTCAAAACCCTCAAACTCAAATATCCTACGCCGGAATCGATCGCCCAGTTAAAACACGATCGAGATCCGATTTCGCGCATTTACGCCGCCATCGCATTGGGGAAAGACGGAAGTGTCGCAGCGATCGAAGCACTCTGCGAAGCGTTACGCTCGGATTCTTTCTGGGGCGTGCGCGTCGAGGTGGCCAAACAGCTGGCAAAACTCAATTTGGAACAAACTTTTAAGGGATTGGTCGAGGGCTTGAAAGATTCCGATCCGCGGGTTCGTCGAGCGGTGGTGGACGGTTTGGGAACGATCGAAACTCGTGCGAGTTACAAGTCGGTGAAGTCGATCTTGAAGAAAGGAGATGAGAGTTATTACGTCGAAGCGTCCGCAGCGAAAGCGTTGGGTTCGATCGCGAAGAACGATCTCGACGAGAAAGTCAACGCCGACAAGGCAATCGAACGTCTAACGTGGGTTCTCGATACGAAAGCGGGTTGGAACGAAGTGGTTCGCAGCGGCGCGATCGAAGGATTGAGTCGGTTGAGTACGTCGGAAAAGGCGGCTGATTTGATTTTGGAGTACACGCAGCCGACGATACCGCAAGCCCTCCGTTTGAACGCGATTCGCGCCTTGGGAAAAGTTTCTACGGGACAGTCGGCGGCTAACGTCGAACGCATCGTCTCGCGGCTGAAACAGTTGTCATCGGAAGAGTTCTTCTTGACTCAGCGTTCTGTGGTCGTGGCGTTGAGAATGATGGAAACGCCGAAAGCGATCGAAATTTTGAGATCGATCGTCGATCGAACGGCGGACGGACGCATCGTTCGCGTTGCGGAGGAAGCCATCGAGAAAGTCCAGAAAAATCTCGGTTCGGATAAGGCGGTTAAGGTGTTGCGTCGGGATTTGGAGAAGATGAAGAAACTCAACCGCGAACTTCTCAGTCGTTTGGAAGCGTTAGAAGCAAAAACTGAAAAATCCGTGTAAATCTCGCACCTCGACTGAGATATTGGGTGCATTTCATTTTTGCCAGAACATGAGGTGTAGGGTATGTTAGC
Source organism: Geitlerinema sp. BBD 1991-9 (assembly GCA_001657325.1). Taxonomy (GTDB): domain Bacteria; phylum Cyanobacteriota; class Cyanobacteriia; order Cyanobacteriales; family Geitlerinemataceae; genus Geitlerinema. The sequence continues at coordinate 41,747 of LWRO01000034.1, forward strand.
GGGCTACAAAAAACTCGGCTGAAGTCGAGACGAATTGGGTGCATCTCACTTTTGCGATCAAAACCCCTCCGCCTTCGGCACCTCCCCTTAGCCAGGGGAGGATGGGAGGGGTGGCGAGCGCTCAGTCGAGTCGCGGAGGGGTCATTCTACGAAATTGAGATGCACCCGACGAATTAGATACCCGCATACAGCATTTCCCTAGCAAGTGAGATACATATAGTCCTTGCCACGTCAAAGCTTAAGCCATGAAATCGTACCTCATCAGGTTGAAAAACGCGCTGTAACGCACCGACAACGATTTTTACAGTCTTGAGATGCAGCCGAGATATTCATAAATGAGGCGTGTTATACACGCCTTTTTTTATATGATTGGTGTCGATCGAGAAACGATCGTCGCTGTTGCCATCGAGCGAAAAATGGAGTCGATCGTCGATCGAGCGATGGGCTTTAAAAATGCCGATTCAACAATAGAACGAACAGGGGTTAACGAGGGGTGAAGTCGTCTCATTTCGAGGAATTGGAGTCCAGAAAGTTAACTGAAACGCACGAAATTGCACTTGAAAGTTTGAGCGTTGTTTGACTTCTGTTCGGCTCTCGATTCCCTCGACACGACACTCAAATTTTGTATCGATCGATACTGTTCTTACCTTACTCCTATCGCATCGTAGTCTTCAGCCTTCTGGGATCGATCGAAGCAATGGGAATGCTCCCTCGGGGGGGAGAAGCCTGGCAAACCTTAACAGCCTGGATGCAGCGTGAACTCCCTGGAATCTACCGCTACACTATAAAACCGGTGTTCTAGGATGTAGCAACGATTTCGAGTCGTTCATGCTTAAAATGTTAAAACGTCGGCCAGCGATCTCGAACGATCGAATCCCCCCAGCCATCGACCTGCATCGCCTGACCTTTGCCTATCCCAATCTCCCACCCGCCTTGTGCGACCTCGATTTGCAGGTGAACGTGGGCGAACGGGTCGGACTAATCGGGCCCAACGGTGCTGGAAAAACCACTCTGTTTTTGACGCTCTGTGGAGTCCTCAAACCCATTTCCGGGGAAATTCGCCTGTTTGGCCTCCCTGTCGTTCCCGGTAATTTTCGTCCCGACGTGGGACTCGTGTTCCAAAATCCAAACGATCAGCTATTTTCTCCATCGGTTTGGGACGACGTGGCGTTTGGGGTACAAAATATGGGATTTCCACCCGATGCGGTCGATCGTCGGGTTCGGGAAGTACTGGACTTGGCGGGTGTTAAGGCTTTGGCCGATCGACCGCCACACCATTTATCGGGCGGTCAGAAGCGCATGGTTGCGATTGCCAGCGTGTTAGCCATGAAACCCAAGCTGGTCGTTTACGACGAACCCAGTGCGAACCTCGATCTGCGATCGCGTCGTCGTTTGATTCAATTTCTACAGGCTTCCCGCGAAACGCTCGTCATCGCTTCTCACGATCTCGAACTGCTCCTCGAAGTCTGCGATCGAACGATCCTCCTCGATGGCGGATGCATCGTCGCCGATGGCATTCCCACAGACATCATGGGTGATGCCACACTAATGGAAGCTCATGGACTGGAAAAACCCCACAGTCTCGTTCCCCACGCTCACGCCACCCAGGATCTCAATGCCGATGGACAAAGTTGCAATTCCTCCTATCCCATCTAAGCCTCCCGTAGCCGACACTCGGCCCTACGTCCTCGAAGACCACGGCGATCGACGCATCGATAACTATTATTGGTTGTGCGATGTTAGCGATCCCGACGTTCTCGATTACCTCAACGCCGAAAACGCTTATACAGAGGCGATGACCGCCCACCTATCGGATTTTCGCGAAACCCTTTATCGAGAAATGTTGGGGCGCATCCGAGAAACCGATCTTGGGGTTCCCTACCGCAAAGGTTCCTATTTCTACTACACGCGCACGGAAGCGGGAAAGCCTTACAGCATTTTCTGTCGTCGGCTCGATCGACCCGATGCACCGGAAGAAATTTTGCTCGACAGTAACAAACTCGCTGACGGTTACGACTTTTTCGATTTGGGAATTTGCCAAGTCAGTCCGGACGGACAGATTCTCGCCTACGCGATCGATACGACGGGAGACGAACGATACACGCTCTTTTTTCGCGATTTGTCGACCGGTCAGCTACATCGAGAAAAAATTACCAATGTCGATCCGTCCTTTGTTTGGAGTAACGATAGCCGTACGGTCTTTTACTCGCAACTCGACGAGATCTATCGCCCCGAGCGAATTTATCGCCATTGTGTGGGAGACGACCCAACTTCAGACGTTCTGGTTTATCAAGAAGACGATCGAGCGTTTTACTTATCGTTGAAAAAAACGGCCAGCGAGGCCTATATCTTGCTGGAGTCGGAAAGTAAAATCACTTCGGAAGTTTGGTTTCTCGATGCCGATCGACCTTTCGAGCGATGGCGAGTCATCCGCAGTCGGACGGCGGAGATCGAGTACAGCGTCGAACACCACGGGGCGTTTTTTTACATTCAAACGAATGAAAACGCACAAAATTTTAAACTCATCCGCGCGCCGGTCGCCGATCCGGAACCGCACAACTGGGAAACGGTGGTGCCTCACCGGGACGATATTACGATCGTGGATATGCGTCCATTTGCTACCCATTTAGTACTCCTGGAACGGGAAAACGGACTCCCTTACGTTCGCATCCGGGACGTGGAAACGGGAGAGACGCATTCGATCGAGTTTCCAGAACCGACGTATGCAGTTTCCCTGGGTGATAATTTCGAGTTCGATGCCCCCTACGTGCGCTTGCGATATACCTCCCTCGTCACCCCTCCGTCGATTTTCGATTACCATTTTCAAACGCGAAAATTGGAGTTGAGAAAGGAAACGCCGGTGTTAGGGGGTTTCGATCGAACGCAATATCAAAGCGAGCGTTTGTACGCTAAGGCGCAAGACGGAACGTCAATTCCCATCTCGATCGTGTATCCCAAAGGGTTCCCCCGCGACGGTTCCCAACCTCTATGGCTGACCGGTTACGGTTCCTATGGCTTTCCGTATCCCGCTTCGTTTAATTCGACGCGGCTCTCGCTGCTCGAGCGAGGAATAGCTTTTGCGATCGCTCACATCCGAGGGGGTGGGGAAATGGGGCGCTCTTGGTACGAGGCGGGTAAACTCCAGAACAAGAAGAATACGTTTACCGATTTTATTTCCTGCGCCGAACATCTGATCGATCGAGGCTGGACGAGTTGCGATCGGCTGGCGATTTCTGGCGGAAGTGCTGGAGGATTGTTGATGGGGGCTGTTTTAAACGAACGCCCCGACCTGTTCCACGTGGCGATTGCTGACGTTCCTTTTGTCGATATTGTCACGACCATTCTCGATCCAGATTTACCCCTGTCTGCGATTGAGTGGGACGAGTGGGGCAATCCTCATGAGAAAACGTACTACAACTATATGTTGTCTTACTCTCCCTACGACAACGTCAAAGCCCAGGATTATCCCCATTTACTCGTGATTTCGGGTTTACACGACGCTCGAGTTAAATATTGGGAACCGACCAAATGGACGGCAAAACTTCGAGCGATGAAAACGGATAACAATTGTTTGCTGTTAAAAACAAACACCCATGCGGGACACGGTGGCACGTCGGGACGTTACGGACAGTTACGCGATATTGCCTTTGAATATGCTTTCGTTCTCGATCGATTGCAATTTTTACTGTGAATCGTCATTTGTTATCGGTTATCGATCGCCAGTTATCAGTTTCCCCTCACTCAGACGTTCGATTTTCTAATCAGTAGATTCAATCGCTTGCGGTTTACAGTCCAGCTCTACGATCCCGTTTCTTCCGTCGAAATGGGATTCTTTGTTTGGGGTTGACACTTTTGTAGTATATAAGTAGTATAGAAGCGTGAAAGAAATGTTTTCAAGAACATTTTCTTTTCGTAGTGCATCTGTAAATTTTTTTCAAAAAACGGAATTTTTCCGAATTTTTCTAAGCGAAAAACCGAACATTGTTACAGAAGGCTCATTGAAAGCCACATCGTTCTGCTCGAGTGAAATCGAGTAAGAGCGATCTAGTTCAGGGTATCGCCATGGGTAACCTTCAAGTAGAACTCTCGTTCGATCGACCGTTATCGAACTCGGTCAACTGTTCGATCGAACCGCGTAAAAACGTCTTCAAACGTTGGTTAAAAGAAATTTCCGGCTGGTTTTTAACCTTATCTGTTCCCACAGCCCAACCACCGTTCGACCTTTACACCAACTACAGCCTAGAACGTAATATTTGGTAGTCGGTGAAGCGCACTTCAGTGTCAATTTCCACTCAAACCTAAACCCCGATTAACGCTTCACTGCTCACTGCTCACTGCTCACCGTTCACTACTCACTGCTCACTGCTCACCGTTCACTACTCACTGCTCACCGTTCACTACTCACTGCTCACTGCTCACTACTCACCGTTCACTACTCACTGCTCACTGCTCACCGTTCACTACTCACTGCTCACTGCTCACTGCTCACTGCTCACTGCTCACCGTTCACTACTCACTGCTCACTGCTCACTGCTCACTGCTCACTGAAAAAGGGGGTGGGTGAAGGAAATGTTCGATCGTGCATATCTCGAATGTCCGAAATGCGGACGGCACACCATTGTCAAAAATGGTGAAGCTCGTTGGAGTTGTATTAACTGTGATTTCTCTCGCGACTTGAACGCCAACGATGCCGGACCGTTAAACCTATTGCTGTTAATGGCGATGACCGCCTTAGCCATTGCTCTTGTGGCGGAACTGTTGCGTCCTCCAATTCAACCTCGTCGATCGAGCGATCGAATTTCTCCCTCGCTCGTGCAAACACCGCCACCGCTGCAATAAATCGAAAAAGTGCCTCGATCGAGGCACTTTTTCAGCAACCCTAACCAATCTTAAAATTTGTCCGAGGCGATTGGTACCTCGACCATCTGCACCACATCCCCAATACGCATCGATCGGAGAATTTTCAACGATCGATGAATTTCCAGTCTCGAGTAAAAGCGTGCGAAGATCGGCGTGAGTTTTGAATTTCTGGAAAACGGCTTTTTCCATCACGTCATCTTTCACCTGTTCCCAATCTTCGCGAAGGGGGTGTTTTCGACTACGTCCGAGAGTAGTAGCTTCTTTGGGTGTTTTGACTGTCTGAATTCGATCGAACCACTGCGGATCGGTTGTCACGAACTTTTGGGCTTGGAAATAATGCTCGCTCGTCGGCCACCAATATCCATCGAGTTGAAAGCCGTGATGAGAAAAGTTTGAGAAACAGCCGTAGGGAACTTTTCGCATACCATAAAAGTAAATTGTCATCGTTCGATCGACCATTCTCAAACCTCTCTAGTGACTCCATTGAGAAACCCGCTTGAATTGTTCCATCGTGAAAAAGGTTCAACGGGTTTCCAAACATCAAATCACAAGACCTCGCGCTTCAAATAAGGCTGCAACACTTCAGGAACTCGAATCGTATTATCGGGTAACTGATAGTTTTCTAAAATCGCAGCCATCGTCCGCCCGATCGCCAATCCCGAACCATTGAGCGTGTGAGCGTACTGCGTTCCCTTTTTACCTTTTTCCTTGAAGCGAATGTTGCCCCGTCTGGCTTGGAAATCGCCGAAGTTAGAGCAACTCGAAATTTCGCGGTAAGTTCCAGCCGAAGGCAGCCACACTTCTAAGTCATAGCATTTATTCGCTCCGAAACCCAAATCACCCGTACAGAGTTCGATGACGCGATAGGGCAATTTCAACGCTTGTAAAATTGCTTCCGCATCGCGAACGAGGGATTGATGCTCCTCTTCAGATGTTTCGGGTTTTACGATTTTCACCAATTCTACTTTGTTAAATTGGTGCAGGCGAATTAGTCCCCGCGTATCTTTCCCGTAACTTCCCGCCTCGCGACGAAAACAGGGGGTGTAAGCGCACTGATAAATCGGTAATTCATCCGCCGTGAGAATCTCGTCGCGATAGAGGTTCGTCAGGGGAACTTCCGCCGTCGGAGTCAGCCAGAGATCGTCTGAATCGCATTTAAAACTTTCTTCAGCGAATTTGGGAAGCTGTCCCGTTGCTTGCAACGACGCACTGTTAATGAGGAACGGCGGAATGACTTCGGTATAACCGGCTTGAATTTGTCGATCGAGCATGAAACTAATCAACGCCCGTTCCAAAGCCGCCCCCGCCCCGACTAAAGCCACGAAGCGACTTTGCGCCACTTTCACCGCTCGATCGATCGCGAGAATTCCCATTTTCTCCGCAATGTCCCAATGGGGCAAAATTTCCTCGCGTTGGGGCTTGTACTCATCTCCCCAATGGCGCACTTCCACGTTTTCCGTTTCGTTTTTCCCCGTCGGTGTCGAGTCGCTGGGGAGGTTGGGAAGCGTCAACAGTAGTGCTTCGAGTTGCGTTTTGAGTTCCTTTTCTTGCGGTTCGAGATCGCTCAGTTGTGCTTTGACTTGGTTTCCTTCTGCCTTGAGGGCTTGAATTTCTTTCCCTTTCGGATCGCTTCCCCCTTTAATTTTCTGACCGATCGACTTTCCAATTTCGTTGCTGCGGGCTTGCAGTTGAGAGCGTTGCGTTTCGAGATCCCGTTGTTGGCGATCGAGTTCGACGATCGCCGTAATGTCGTATCCTTCCCCGCGAAGGTCGAGCTTGTCTCGAACAGCTTGAGCGTTATCTCGGATGAGTTTGATATCTAACACGATTCGCGACTGCGTGAATGAAGTTTGAGTAGTTGAGTGGGGCCGTTTGTTGCGTGTCGCCGCGCCATCGAGTCGATCGTGGCCGCGATCCGCAATCTAAACTACCAGGTTTTCACCCCATCCGGCATCTCTTTTTGAGATAGGGGGGTGAGGAGGTGAGGTGATGGGGTGAGGAGGAGATGGAGAGAGCAACGAAGGTTGGAATTCCTATTCTATAGGAACGAGTACGGAGGCTCGTCTATCCTTGAAAGTTCTCGCGAGATCGATCGATGCTAGGAAAGCGGGAAACATTGTCGGTATCCTGTGATTAATGCTTTTGATGAGATGTGTTAACAAAAATTATGAAACCGAATCTTTTCTCGATCGATCTGTGGAAACGTCACTTCCAACGGATGGCGCTGGCGTTCTTGTCGGCTATTCTCGTGTTTTCGATCGTCACGCCAGCCCGTGCCATCGGGGTTTACGAGATGCCGTTCCTCACCCCCGACGATCCGATGTGGATTGTCGATCGAGGAAATACCATTAGCCGCATCAACGAAAACCAGATCGGCCAAGCCCTCAGTCAACTCAAAGACGACACGGATATCGAAGTTCGATTCGTCACCATTCGCCACCTCGACTACGGTGAAACCATGCAAAGTTTTACCGATGCCCTGTTCGAGAAGTGGTTCCCCACACCCGAATCTCAGACGAATCAGGTCTTACTCACACTCGACGTTTTGACGAACAACTCCGCCATTCACGTTGGAGAGGCGGCTCGATCGACCTTAACGCCTGAAATTGCAGAAAGTGTCGCCCAAGAAACCCTATTATATCCGCTCATCAAAGGCGATAAATATAACGAAGCATTCCTCAGTGCAAAAGACCGACTAATCGCTGTTTTATCCGGTGAAGCCGATCCCGGTGCGCCCTCACTCGACAATAACATTCAAGTTGAAGGAACCTTTGCCACAGCTGAAGAAACGGAAGCTCAAAAAGGAGATTCGACCACGTTAGTGATCGTGTTGTTACTTGCTGCAACGGTCATTCCGATGGTGACGTATTTCGTTTTATATCAGTAAGAACTTGACATTTAAAGCCTTTGAAACCCCGGTATGTGGCGACATACCGGGGTTTTTGAATCTCGAGATCGACGTTCTATCCGTATTGCAGCGATGTGTACCGATCTACGGTATGCTTCCTCGTTTTTCCCAGGAAAACGAGAAAAATTTGACCGAAACGTCGATCTCGAGAACCGAGTTCGGATTTAAAATCGGATTTGAAAACTGTCTTTGTTCTCTCCTAGAGCAACGGTACAAAAGTCACGCAGGGTGCGTTCGCGGGTAACAGAATTCGGCAGAAGTCTAGTCAATGAAATTCCCGCGTAACGCACCAACCCCATCACAACATCAAACCTCCTGGCTTCTGTACCGGCGCTCTAGCCGAGTGGGGTTAGGAGGGATTACAACTCTACAGCGTCAGCGATTGTGGATTGTGTTCGATGAGTTCGGCTAAATCCTTCAGGAACGCTGCCGCATCAGCACCGTAAATAATCCGGTGGTCGCAGCTCAGGTTCACTTGCATCTGACGTTTGACACCGAGTAAGCCGTCTTCCGTCGCCACCACCTGTGGGCGAGACGCACCGATAGCCAGAATCGAACCTTGTCCGGGTGGGATAATGGCATCAAATCGATCGACCCCGAACATCCCCAAATTCGACAGCGTAAACGTTCCCGTGCTGTACTCGTCCGGTTGCAGTTGTTTCGATCGAGAGCGGGCGACTAAATCTTTCCAATTGCGCGAAATCGAATAAATATCCGTCTTGTCCGCATCGCGCAACACGGGGGTAATCAACCCGCCGCCCTCCATGGCCACCGCCACGGAAACGTTAATATTGCTGTTGTACTGAATGCCCTGTTCCGTATAGCTGGCATAGAGCAGCGGGTGTTTCTGCAACGTCACCGCAACCGCTTTCGCCAACAAGCCGGTCATCGTAACGCCCTTCGACTTAATCTGCTTGTACAGCGCGTCTAAATTGTCCGTGGTGATGGTGTAACCCGTGCGGAACGTAGGAACCTGCAAGCTCGCCATCATATTCCGCACCACTGCCCCTTGGAGGGTGTTGAACGGAACGACTTGACCCAGAGGAGCGCTGGCAGCGGCGGGCGCTGGAACTGTAGTAGAAGTAGGAACGGTTGGAACCGGAGCTGGAACCGTCGGCAGCGGTGCGATCGCCGCTGCTGTGGGTTGAACCGGTTGCCCAGCTGCGGCTTGTACGTCTTCCGCCACAATTCGACCAAACGGACCGCTACCTTTGAGGGACGTGAGATCGACCTTTAACGTCTTAGCTAACTTGCGGGCGCGAGGCGAGGCGACAATTCGTCCACTAACCGCCACGGCTGCCGGAGCCTCAGACGCACCGTTGTTGGCGATGGGCGTTGCAGGCGTGGGAGCGGGAACAGACGGCGTGTTCGGTGTCGCAACTGCCGTTTGTTGCGCTCTTTGCTTGGCTTCTTCGATTTCTGCTTCCGTTTCCGCTAACAGCGCGATCGCACCGCCAACGGGAGCAACTTCACCTTCACCCACGACGATCGTCGCGAGAATACCTTCATAAAAGGACTCGACGTCCATGTCGGCTTTATCCGACTCGACAACGACCACCGTTTCGCCTTTTTCCACCTTGTCCCCTGGGGATTTCGTCCAAGAGACGATTTTGCCTTCCGTCATGGTGGAACTTAGGGCAGGCATGAAAATTTCGTGGATCATAGGGGGACTTCCCGTACTCTATATTGAAGAAAAACTACCGTTTGCAAATACCCAAACATACCACGTTGCGACGGACAGTGAGGTCATAGCGTGCAAACTACAGATCGATCGAGTCCTGTCGTTTTCCTCGCTCGTGGCACAGATCCTCAATACTCACCGACATCAAATCGGCGAAGTTTCTGCTATCCAACTTGAGATAGTCAAATGCCAACTCCGTGCTTTTGATTGTCCGTGTTACATAAGAAAGTAAGAAATACACATATAACTAGAACTTCATGCTGATAGTCTAATATATAGCTTGGTAGTTTAATCTTCTCAAGACAATGCCAAGACGTGTAAATCCTATGTCGAAACATATCATCACCGAGTTATCTGGTGAAGAAGAGGCGTTGATTGCAAGCTATCGAGAGAAGTGGAAGGCAATAGGAACACTAACTCAACCGATCGATCGAGACAAGGTTGTAGCATCAATTAGAGAGGCTTATTTAGCGAGTAACTATCCTGAACCCGAGATTCTTTTCTCTAGTAGTCCTTTTGCAGCAATCCAAGAAATTTTAACGATAAAAAACCTCGATAATTACCTAGGACGTGACATTCATTCCAAGTTTCTGAAGAGGGTCGTGGATCGTCTTCGCCATCTAATAGAAAGACAGTTTGAAGCCTCATTTTTTCGCAAGTTAATAAACCAAATTGAATACCCAGAATTTCCCAATCACCTCGATACAAATAACAACCCAAAGTCTTTTCAATTCCCGATGGGTGTCGAGTACTGTGTTAAAGCTAAAATCATCAACGATTTTGATGAAACTGAAACAAACGATTCAGATTTTTTAAAGTTATCACAGGCTCTGAGTAGACCTGCTGCTTGGTCTAGGTGGGGCTGCACGCTTGACTTCTGTATATCAGTTCTCGCCATACAGTACGATCGAAAAAAATGGCAAGTGTTTAGAGAATTGATGCAATGCTGTGATTTTATATTCCAATTTGAAAATGTTTGCGTTGTCTGCGAACGGCCTAATAAGTTGTTGTTTGACGAAAGAAATTTACTTCATGCTGAAGGAGAGCCTGCTCTAGAATTTGCAGATGGTTATAAAGTTTATGCTTTTCATGGAGGGCCGCCTCCTGAAGGAAGACGGTGTCAGAATGGTGAATATATTAAACCGGGGACGAAAGTAAAGCTGCCTAATACTGGAGAATATGGAATTGTCATACACTGTTGGTATAGTGACGAAATTTTTGACTTTGATTGCTATGTGGCATTCTTTGGCACGTCAATTTCCGATCGTGAAACTGACTGTAGACCCTATATTCTACGCTACGCTGTGGTTTCATTAGAAGTGCTAGAGTAAACTCAAAAAAATTGCCTAAAAACTCGCTACACTCACCTAATTCTAGACTGTTCGCAGTCACCTAAAGCGTCATGCGACAGGCGGTTTCAAGGCTGTTGTATTAACATTTAGCGAGGTAAATATGACTTGCCTGTTAGATTTTTTCGATCCGGTATTTGATAAATCTTCAAGCTTTTCAGGGCTTACATATTTCCAGAACTCAATACTGAAATATTACCTTGTCAATTTTTTCGTTGGTGTTGCATTTCATTTTTGAATCTGCAGTTTTAAGATGCACCCCAAATATCTGTAATTATCTCAAAACCACAATGCTCCCAAGGAGATGTAGAGGTGAGGAGATGACGAGTATCTAGGTTGTCTCACCATAAAGTTCGGTCATCTCCTCACACATCGCTGCTAGAGTTCGCCGCGAATCTCGATGATTTCCCCGTCTTTAATCAAGATTTCGGCTTGTAATTTTTGAATTAAATTATCGCCCTCTCCAGCATAAAACAAGCTTTCAATTTGTCCTTGATTGACTTCTCGATCGAGTTCGACCGTTTGCACCTGTTGCAATTGTTGCAAGACTTGGTTTTTTTGCTCGAGTAACTGGCTCTTGCGCTGGTTGACCTGAATTTGCAAGTTGTCGATCTGTTGTTGGACTTGCGGCCCGGGCGGTTGAATGCTCTGGGCTTTGAGTTCCGTAACGGCTTTTTGCGCTTGCATTTCTAACTGCTGGAGTTGACTGTCAAAGCGCTCGATTTGTTTTTGCAGTTGTTCTTGAGCTTCCTCTTTCCAACGAGGAGTGACGATCGCTTTGATCGTGATGTTGCGTTTGAGCAGCAATTTTGAATTGTCGAGTTCCATAAATCTTTCCGTAGGCGATGGGTCGAACATCTAGTCGAACATCTATTCGAGTTCGGGACAAAATCCTACTCGAACATCCCGTCAATCGTATCGCGGTAACGTTCCCGCACGATAGGTCGTTTGATTTTGAGCGTCTGGGTCATCATGCCATTGTCAATGGAAAAGGGTTCCCGGATCAACTGAAACGGCCCGATTCGATCGTCGGCGCGATAGCCGGGACGATTTTTGACCTCGCGGTTGAGTTCTCCTCGGAACAGCTTCTGAACTTCGGAATGGTTTAAATCCACAGGGGGAACAGCTTCGGGGTTTGTCGCGAGCCCCCGTTCCGTCGCCCACTTCGCCAAGGATTCCCAGTTGGGAACGATTAACGCACCGAGTTGCTTGCGATCTTGTCCCACTAACGTGATTTGGTCGATGTAGGAACTCCGCACGCAAGCGTCTTCAATGGGTTGCGGTTCGATATTTTCACCGTTACTCAAAACGATGGTATCTTTCGCACGTCCCGTCAAAACGAGGTGTTTTCCAGGGAGAAGACAGCCGAGATCTCCTGTGTCGAACCAGCCTTGAGGATCGATGGCTTTTTGCGTCGCTTCCGGGTTGCGATAGTACCCCTTCATAATTTGCGGTCCTCGAGCTAAGACTAATCCTCGATCGCCTTCGTTGAGGACTGCTCGCGTTTCGGGATCGACGATACAAATTTCGGTGTCGATGACGGGTTGTCCCGCTGTCCCTTGTAAGTTCGCCCAGGTATACCGAACGCTCAATACTGGCGAGGTTTCGGTTAAGCCGTAGCCGACGAGGAGGTTGACCCCGACAATGGCGAAGAAATTATCGATGTGATAGGCCAGAGATCCGCCACCACTGATGAGATATTGAACCTGTCCGCCAGTTGCCTCGCGAATCTTGGAATATACGAGTTTGTCCCCGAGGGCGTGCAGCGGTGCGAGAACCGTTTTTTTGAGTTTGGTTTTCAGTCGTTGTTTTGTAGATGGGGGGTTTACGCTTAAGCTCAACCCTTCGCTGGTGCGTTTGGCCTCGAGATAGCGCTCGCTCATCCGAATAAAGAAATTCGCGAGTTTTTGTTTGTTGGGCGGTTGTTCTCGGAAGTTTTTTTGAACGCCTTCGTAAATGGATTCCCACAGGCGCGGAACACCGACCATAATATGCGGTTTGTGTTGCTTGAGGTCTTTTTTAAAGTGGCGAATGCTGGTGTAAATTTGGCTGCATCCTTGAGAGAGGAGGTAATACTCACAAGTCCGTTCGTAGGCGTGCCAACTGGGTAAGATACTCAGCGCTCGATCTCCTGGAGTAGGTGGAAATACATAGCGAAAGGCGTTGATTTGATGGAGGAAGTTACCATGGGTCAGCATTGCACCCTTCGGCCGTCCTGTAGTTCCCGAGGTGTAAATGAGTGTCGCTAAGGTGTCGCGGTTGGTGGGGGCGCTTTGAAATTCGCCCGACGCACCGAGTTCCATCAGTTGGCTGAAGTTGAGGAGTTTGAACGCCGTTTCGTCGGGAATCTGTTCGTCCGATAGCAACACCACCCAAGGCAAATCGGCGGGAAGGTGTAGAGCGTCGTCGGTGCTGGACTGAAGTTTTTGGAGGGTGGCGAGATTTTCGACGACGAGGCCGGTGCTATTGCTATGTTGAAAAATATATAGCAGTTCGTCGCGATCGGCTTCGCTCGATCGAACCACGTTGGCCGCACCAGCGGCAATAATGCCTTGGTCGGCGACGAACCAATGGGGACTGTTTTCAGCAAATAAAGCAACGCGCGGCGGTTCTTCTGCGAAATGCACGCCTAATGCTTGCAATCCTGTAGCAAACTGCTGGATTTGCTGCCACAGTTGGCGGTAGCTGACTCGGACAGGGGGGTTGCTATGGGGATCGTGTAAGGCGGTGAGTTGGGAAAAGTGCGTGGCGGCGATCGACCACACGTCGGACAGGGACTTGACTTGACTGTAGTCGGTTCCCTTTTGATAATTCGCGCGTTCTCGATCGGTCGGTTCGGTATGGGAGGAGACGGCTCGGTTCATGTCAGATGGGATGAAAGCTGCAAACTTCTTTCAACTCTAATATCTGCGCGGATTTACGGAAACTCTGGGGCGGGTGTGACAGCGGTGAAATCGATCTCGGTGGCGGAGGGGTTCGATCGAGAGGTCGTCGGAGTGCTAAGGTATAAAATTTCATTATCTTGAATTTCATGGTTGCTTTGGCTAATTTAAGCTCATAAAGCTTTAATCAAGGCATTTTTAGGAATTTTATCAAAAAATGCACTTATTCTACATGATAATCAAAAGCTATCAAAGCCAAGCTAAAAATTCCCGAGCGGAAGACAGATTAATCGTTCACGTGCGTTACAACATTAGCCTCAATCAATTGGAGTTTTTGGCGACGTTGGTAGAGGGGTATGAGGCAAAAATGGAGTCGATCGATTTCGTCAGATCGATCGAGGCGTTTTTACATTTACTCGAGTTAGGGAATTTGGAAGCGTCGGAGTTTATGGCGGGGTTGAAGCAGCGAAGGGTGAGTGATGAGGTAATTCGATTCCGAAAGAGTGTTTTTGTCCGTTCGCCTGAAACCCCGTAGAGTCCTTGCATGCAAGGACTCTACAGAGGCACTTTTATTCGCTGATTTGAGAAGTGGATTTCGTATGATGAGGTAATTCGAGAGGTGTTGAGTAAATCGTTTTTCCGAACAGAATCAACCCACCACCTTGTCTGTAAAAAACGTTACATTTTTGGGGATTTTATCTGTCAAATCCTGCCCAATGGAAATTTTTCCATTGGGATAAGTTATTTTATAAATTACTTTCATGACTTAAATGGTATTCGTGGAAGGCTATCAAACTCATTTTGAGAGGGGTCAGTAGTGGAATAGCGAAAACGCATGACAACTAAGCCCGATTTGCTGACTCTAGCACTTGTATCAATGTGGTACCAGCCCCGAAGTTATTGTAAGGGGTCGTTCAATCATAGGTCTTGAAAGGGTTTAGAGGTGAAATATCTCCTGCTGCTTCTAGATCCTCCTAAGTCGATCGGCGGCTAGTTTCCTCGGCTTCGCGGCCAACATCTCTCGCCCGTCCGCTCCAGCGGGTTGTTAGACTTCGCTTTGGAGGTAAGCTAACAACTTCTCTCCCACTTTCTGCCTGCTTTTTCTGTAAATCGGCAAAAATTGCCTTCAAGTCGTAGTTAAAAGACTGAGCGTATTTCTCACGAAGTCTATGGATTTCTTCTACAATTTCATCGTGCCACATGGGTTACTCTCCTAGCAATTCGTAAGGTGTACAGATGAGCGGTAGCTGGTAGCCAAAGTCTAAACTGATCTCGGCAAGTTTTCCCTGAATTTGAGCATTAGCGATGTGTTTACAGTTCCACGTTAGCAAGTAATCCATGCCATGAACAGTAGCCACAGCGATATGAATAGCATCAACATCTGCTTTAGTAGGAAGATTGCTGCGTTTGAGGAACTGCACGGCTAATTTTTCAACATTCTGATTCAGCTCTAGCAGCGGATAGTCACGAGCGATTGCTAAACGTTGGGCTGCTATCTCTTCATCTCCCTGAGCAGTCTCAACTAGGACTGCTTGAGAAATATATAAAGTGAAATCTTGTCTGCGAGACTCCCACCAATTTCTAGTCAATTCTATATTTGCAGCGACGATAAGATCTCTATTCGATCTCGCCGTCAGATAGCCCAGAATGCTGGTTTCAATATAAACAGTTTCGTTCATAAGGCATTAAAGTTTTTATCTAATACTAGGGTTGATGGAGAAGAGACAGCTTCTAGATCTGATGGAATAATCGCTCTCTAAAAATAGTCAGACCTACTATATTCGGTAAGATCTCCTACTATAAAACTTCACTAACAAGAGATTCATCGATATCGAGTGTAATTCGCATAGTGTACCGGTCGGACAATAATCCTTTACAGCAGCGATCGAATATGGCTCTATGATAGCTGAGGTTCTAAGGTTCTAAGGTAGCCAAATATGGCGTTTCTCATTCCATCCGCTGACTGGCAATACCTACTTTCCTCTTGAAAGGATAAGCTTACTGAAAGCTTCGATCGAAATTTTATCAAAGTCTGATGTCGGAAAAACTGAATGAATAAGATGTCCAGTGGTCAGTGCCACCTAACGTTGCCCATCACCCGCCGGAGATAAAATTTGATACTCACAGATAACCTCTTTTTAGTCGGTGTACATAGACGTTGTTCGCCTGTACTTTGAGTGACTGATTAGATATTGAAAACCCGGTATCCATTCGCTATCAAAGCTTATAGACATTGGATTTAATACCTCAATCTTAACTTACAAGATCGACGATTGCATTATTCAGAACCAAATATCTAAAATCATCGAGGATCTAGACTAGCCAAAATTTTATTTAGAAGTTTGGACAGCAAAAATTCAGCATCTGAATATCTAGTGGAAATTCTTTCAAGATTTCTTCTTATACTTTCAGAATTACTTTGATTAGAATCCCTTAAGTCTCTTATTAAATCTCTAATCTCGACAAAAATCCTTTCTAGACTTCCCCTTTCTTCCACGCTGAGTTCTGGTAAATTTTGGACGCCCGAAGTAACTCTTGAATAATCTGATTGAATATTATTTGTAAACATAGATGTAAATTTAATCATTTCTGATGACAAGCCATACAGCTCACCTATTTTATCTGATAAAGCACCTGCAATTCTTATATCTGAGATTGTTCTTGAATAGCTCCTAATCAGTCGAGACAACTCAGGAAATTTAGTGTTAATCTTGTCTTTTAGATTTTCAACTTGACCTTCTAAAGTAGTAATATGATTTTCTAGATCTTCGTAGGTGCGCCCACTACCTGGCAGGATCGATCTTGGAATTCTACCAGAAATAGACTTAATGCTATTGATACTTTGAGTAATGCTAATCAGTATTGGAAGAATTTCACTCATCGCCATCAAGACTACCTCTCACTGAATACAAATCTCTGTTTAGCTTCCAGTATGAAGACAGAGCAATCAACTTTCGATATAGCTCTTCATTCTCGTTTTTGTGAACAGATTCAATCAGCTTTTGACACATTTCATATACTGAATTAGCTGACTTTGAGGCTTCAATATAATTGCCTGAATCAAGATATTGCTGGTATAGCTTTGAAGCTGTTTCAAAACTAAGCAAGAGAGTATTATCAAAATAATCATTGTAATCGCTACTTAAATCATTAAAAATTATATTGCGGCTATCAGCTTGTTCAAGTTTAAATGAGTTCTTCAAACTACCAGTAGAGACAATGGAAGGAGCTGGAACCTCAATATTTTTGATTTTTTCCGATCTAACCTTGAATGCGGCCAGCAAAAAAGATACATTTTCTAAAAATTCAATATCACTATCAGTAAACTCATGAACATAGCCAGTAAAAAGAGACAGCGTTCCTATGACTTTGCCAAGCATAAGTAATGGGAAGCAAATAAAAGACTTTAGTCCTTGACGCTTTATCCATGAGAGACTTGAAAATTCTTTTTCCCTTTCTTTTATATTTGAAATTGCTACAAGATTGCCGGATTCAAAAACTTTTCCTACAATCCCTTCGCCTAGCAATCTTGGTTCATCGTGTCTGCCTATCCAGCCTTTTTTTTCATCAGAATTGGCTTTGTCAGTAACAATCAAACTTCTCCCGTCAAATGTAAGGCGGACAATACAGACCTTATAGGGCATAAGATGGTCAACTAATTTTTCGGCAATTACTTTATACACAGACTGATTCATTGAGTGAACGGGCTGCTGCTCTAAAGAAGGATCTGCTAATACACGACTTATAGTTGCAAATATCTTATCTTCATCTTTTTTTCTCAATCTTGATATTGCTGCAGCAACATGAGCACCAACAATAGTCAACCAGCAAATATCAGAATCAGAGAAAACCAAGTTGGAATTTGCCTTTCTGGTTTCAGAATCAACTCTATTAATAACTTCAAGAGTGCCAAATGTTCTACGCGTTCCATTTAGCGGAACAGATATTCCACATCTGAGAAATCCTAGCTTGTCAACATAGTCTTGCCCATGAGTAAGCTTGTCTAACTCTTGGTTTAGCGAGTTAGACCAGTGCGTTTCACCATAGGGTTTCCCATATGCAGCCCTTCCAGAGAAACTAATTCCTGGCTCATAGCTCTCCTTAGAAAGCCACGAATCACTAATTATTTCTTCATATTTATCTATTCCATAAATTTTAAATCTCTCAATACACCCTTCTTTCGAGAATAAAAATATAGAAATAACCTGTGGAAAAATCTTCTCTTTAATCTTTAAAAAAGTGTATTTTACGACATCTTCTACACTTTTGTAAGTCAGGATAGTGTTGCCAAATATCCGTAAGTCGTTAATTTCTTGAAGTGTTACACAATCCTTCATTCATTTACCCCTTGCATTAGAGCTAATTTGTAAACTAAACATTGAAAGAGGCTGGATGCCTTATCTGCGAGTGATTTTAGTTTTCAATCGATCTTCCGATCTACTTTTGTAAAAAACTTGCTGCTAGATAGTTTCGGCGACTTCATAAATCAGTTATTAAAAAAGTTACAAAAGTTGCAGATATGTTAAATATCTGTAGAAATTTAAATCACCTCATCTGTAATTAACCTGGATTTAGGATAAGCAGCAACTCTTATTTTACCGTTGCTCGATCGGCTTGCCACGCAACAAGATTACTTGGTTTCAGCGAGTTAGGAGGCAAAAGCTACCCTTAACCCGAACTGATGTTAATCAAGCATATCTGAGGTTATTCTTTATGTCGAGTTTATATTGAACAATACTGTATGGACATATAATTAAATTACAAATATAGTATGATTTCCCTGAGCAGTGTGTCGTCAAGGACTGACGATCGAACTCCCATATTCTGGCTAGTTATCCCGCATTTGCCGGATAATACTCCATATTAGAGACTTTGACTCATCATCTGGATTTCTCTCAGCGCCCGATCGATCTCTTCAATAGTCTCCTGTAAATCAACGGTTTCGTAGGTACAGTTAAGGAAAAACTGAACTCTGGCTTTATTTTTGAGGAACCGAGGAATAAATCACACGATCGAGAAATCTTGGCTGTCTCCTGTATCGCGCCCCCGTTCTCGAGCAAGTTGTAAAAATTGGGTCGATTTCGATCGAAGTTGCGTCACCCGTTCCGGTTCTCGTTGCAAACTCTCCAAATCGGCGAGAGCAGTGGCGGCGTTGAGGTATCTCCCCACCAGGAGATTCGATCGCCTCATCACGATATCAGTGCAATGTACAATCGAGAAGATTGCGTATTTCTGTAACTTTACTGTCGCGACCTAACGATGACCGTCAATCTTCCCTCGCAGTACGACCCCACCGAAACCGAAGCCAAATGGCAGCAATACTGGGAAGACCACCACGTCTTTAAAGCTGACCCAGACGCCCCCGGCGAACCCTACTGCGTCGTCATTCCGCCACCGAACGTGACGGGAAGTTTGCATATGGGTCATGCGTTTGAAAGTACGCTCATCGATACGCTGGTACGCTATCAACGGATGCAGGGACGCAATACCCTCTGGCTACCGGGAACCGACCACGCCAGCATCGCCGTCCAAGCCATTCTCGACAAGCAACTCAAAGCTGAAGGGACGAACCGCCACGAAGTCGGACGAGAGAAATTCCTCGAACGCGCCTGGAAATGGAAAGTCGAATCTGGCGGTAAAATTGCCAACCAATTGCGCCGTTTAGGGGTTTCCGTCGATTGGTCGCGGGAACGCTTCACGATGGATGAGGGACTATCGGAAGCCGTCTTAGAAGCCTTCGTGCGCTTACACGACGAGGGACTGATTTATCGCGGACACTACCTCGTCAACTGGTGTCCTGAAAGTCAATCGGCGGTGTCCGATTTAGAAGTCGAACAGAAGGAAGTTCAAGGCCATCTGTGGCATTTCCGCTATCCCCTCACCGACGGTTCCGGCTATGTAGAAGTGGCGACAACGCGGCCGGAAACGATGTTGGGCGATACGGCGGTGGCAGTGAATCCCGAGGACGATCGATACAAGTCTATTATCGGGAAAACGGTCACGCTGCCACTGATGGGACGGGAAATTCCGATTATCGCTGATGAGTTGGTCGATCGAGAATTCGGGACGGGTTGCGTGAAAGTAACTCCCGCTCACGATCCGAACGATTTCGAGATGGGCGAGCGCCACCAACTGCCCCAAATTAACATAATGAATAAGGACGGCTCGCTCAACGAAAACGCGGGCGAGTTTGAGGGGCAAGACCGTTTCGAGGCGCGGAAAAACGTCGTCAAACGCCTCGAGGAAAAAGGCTTTTTGGTGAAAATCGAGGACTACAGCCACACCGTCCCCTACAGCGATCGAGGGAAAGTCCCCGTCGAACCGCTCATGTCAACCCAGTGGTTCGTCAAAATCGAACCCCTCGCTCAATTCGCACTCAAATGCCTCGACGATAACAATTCTCCCGATTTCGTCCCCGAACGCTGGCGCAAAGTTTATCGCGATTGGCTGGTGAATCTCAAAGATTGGTGTATCTCTCGCCAACTGTGGTGGGGACATCAAATTCCCGCTTGGTACGCCGTCAGCGAAACCAACGGCGACATTACGGAAAAAACGCCGTTGGTCGTGGCGAAAACGAACGAAGAAGCCTGGAAAAAAGCGAAGGCGAAATTCGGTGAAGAGGTCGAACTGGTGCGAGATCCCGACGTATTGGATACCTGGTTTTCCTCGGGTCTCTGGCCGTTTTCGACGATGGGATGGCCGCAACAAACCCAAGATTTAGAGACGTACTACCCAACGGCAACACTCGTTACGGGTTTCGACATTATCTTTTTCTGGGTTGCTAGAATGACGATGATGGCGGGATACTTTACAGGAGAAATGCCGTTTAAGGACGTGTATATCCACGGCTTGGTACGGGATGAAAACAACAAGAAAATGTCTAAATCCTCTGGCAACGGCATCGATCCCCTTTTATTGATTAATAAATACGGATCGGATTCTTTGCGCTATACAATGGTGCGAGAAGTTGCCGGAGCCGGTCAAGATATCCGATTGGAGTACGATCGAAAGAAAGACGAATCGACCTCTGTCGAAGCGTCCCGCAACTTCACGAACAAAATGTGGAATGCGGCACGGTTCGTGATGATGAATTTGGACGAACAGACTCCGCAGCAACTCGGCGAACCGGAGACAGCGCAGTTGGAACTCGCCGATCGATGGATTCTGTCACGGTTCAACCGGACGGTGCATCAAACCTGCGAGTATGTCGATCGATACGGTTTGGGAGAAGCGGCGAAAGGCCTGTACGAATTCATCTGGGGTGATTTCTGCGACTGGTACATCGAACTGGTGAAACCGCGCTTGCAGGGGGACGATTCCCAATCGAAGCGAGTCGCACAGCAAACCTTGGCCTTTGTCCTCGAAGGCATTTTGAAGCTGCTGCACCCGTTCCTCCCTCACATCACCGAAGAAATTTGGCACACGCTGACGCAGGCGGGAGAAGAAACTTGTTTGGCAATTCAAAGCTATCCAAGGGTGGATGAAAGCTCGATCGATCGAGATTTAGAAGAAGCCTTCGACCTCCTCATCGGCGCAATTCGCACCCTCCGCAACCTCCGCGCCGAACTGGAAATCAAACCCGGCGTTCGCATCGCTGCCATTTTACAAAGCGAGAGCGATCGAGAACGGGCTATCCTAACTCAAGGTGCATCCTACATCGAAAACCTAGCGCGCGTCAGTCAGGAAAAGCTCACAATTACCGGACAGCTCGAGGCTGAGTCTGAAAAGACGATTGCAGGTGTTGTTGGTACAGTACAAGTGTTAATTCCTTTATCGGGAGTGGTAGACATCGATGCAATTCGCGCCAAAATAGAAAGGAGACTTGTGAAGGCGGAAGCCGAAGTAAAGTCTTATACCAATCGGTTGAGCAATTCCAACTTTGTCAACAAAGCACCTGTTGATGTGGTGCAGGGTGCGCGAGATGCTTTAGCAGAGGCGGAAACGCAAGTTTCTATCCTAAAAGAGCGATTAAGCCGACTATAGCCCTTTAAATTCAGTCGCCGCGAGCCATCGTCAGCTCGGGCGACTCGGCAAACCCTTGCGGTTGGAGGCTAAACCGTTTAAAAAGAGCGAGTTGCCTGACTTTTGCGCTTCGTCAGTCCGAATGCCATCGACCTATGTTACATCTGGCCCAGGTTACGAAAAAAGGTTTGCTCGGTAAAACGGTGTTGCGGCTTTTAGCCCGCAGAAGACCAGATGAAACCTGGGCTGTTTTATCGAGTGAAGAAAACGTCGAAACGGATGCGAGTAACTACGGCGAAGGAATACTCGTTCTCGTTGACGTTGGAGCCAACCGTCAAGTTCAGAGCGTTAAAGAAGCGAAAGACTGGGTTCTCAGCGTGATTTCGGAGTACCTCGCCGCCGGAATCACGCCAGAATTTTTACAAAAGGAAGCCGAACGGGCCGAACAGTGGCGTCAGTCCCTCACGCTGCAAAGTCAGGATTTGGCCCGGCGAACGGTCGAGTTAGAAACCCGCCGAGAACAGATTCAGGCGCTAGAGGAAAAACTCAAACGCGAAAAGCGTCTGTTGCAGTCTATGGCGGCTCAGTTAAAGGCCAAGGCGAGACAAGGGTGATTACAGTCACCAGTCACCAGTCACCAGTCACCACTGTTCACTGCTCACTGCTCACTGCTCACTGTAAAGTCACCCCCGCGCCGCACAAATTGCCGCACCGATTAACCCGACCTTGGGTTCGAGGACGATGTGGATGGGAACTCGATCGAGGACGTTGCTCACGCGACCTTTATCGCGAAAGGCGGTGAGGAAGCCGTCGTTGCGGTGTAACAAGGGGAGGATTTTGGCCGCGATCCCTCCAGCAACGTACAGGCCGCGATAGGGTAAGAGCTTGAGGGCGAGGTTTCCAGCTTCAGCACCGTAGGCGGACACGAACAATTCCATGGTTTTTCGGGCAATTTCGTCGGTTTCCTCGAGGGCGGCGTTGGCGATCGAAGCCGTCGGAATTTTGTCTTCGAGCCGTTTTCGAGAGTCGGGACGATCGCTGAAGTATCGATCGCACAGGAATTCGTAAATCGAGAGGATACCTTGACCGGAAACGACCCGTTCGACAGAAACGCGCGGAATTCCTTTACTGGCTTTGATATAGTCGAGTAACTCGAATTCGATATGCGATCGAGGCGCAAAGTCGGTATGTCCTCCTTCTGTTGCGCCGACGTAGGTTCGATCTCCGTTTTCGAGGAGAAAACATTCCCCTAAACCCGTTCCCGCACCGAGGACAGCGATCGGAGCGTCGAGTTGAGGTTCGGCCGCTTGTAGGGTGTGTAAGTCCTTAGCGTGCAATCCCAAAACCCCATAGCCGACAGCGGCGAAATCGTTAACGAGCGTTACTCGATCGAGGTTTAAGTCTTTGGCGAGTCGCGTTCCGTCCAAAGACCAAGCCAGATTCGTGAGGGTAGAAGCGTTATCGACCACTGGCCCCGCAATCCCAAAACAGGCTCGATCGAGTTGTGCCGTTTCACCCTCGGGAACGCCACTGAGAAATTCGCGGACAATCGGGACTAAGTCGGGATAGTTCTGACTGGGGTAGGTGTCTTCGTGTAACAGGTGCAGTTCGGGAACGTTACCCCGGACGGTCGCACCCACTAGACGCAAAATCGTTTTCGTTCCGCCGATATCGCCAGCTAAAACAACGCTCATAACCCTCGAATGGCTGTTGGAATTCAATTCAATCGTACCGTTGTTTCCGTTTCACTTAAATGCGAGGTGTCGCCGTTGAGTTCCAGGTTCCATCGATCGCTCGAACGAACGAGCTTCATCAAGCAACAAAACGCCACCGGTATCTCGGCAATTTCACCGACCAACCCCCGCGTCATACCCGCCACCGTGGCACCGTGTCCGACAAAGAGGAGATTTCCCGAAAACGCCTCAAGGAGTTGTTTCGCCGTTTGACTCGATCGATCCCAACAAATCGATTCTGACACTTCCGGGTATACCGGATGAGTGCGAGAGACGTAATTCATATCGATGCGGGGAAATTCGGCTCTCAACTCTTCTAACGGCGCAGTTTCAGGCATTTCCGCCATCCACTCGGGATTGAGCCATTCTCCGATCCCCCACTCTAAGGCGACGGGTAAATCGAGGGCTTCAGCGACGTAGTGAGCCGTTTCAACCGTGCGCCGGAAGGGAGACGCAAAAATTTTCTCGATACCTTCGCCTTTGAGTCGTTCTCCGAGTTCCTTCGCTTGTCGAACGCCCTTCGCCGAGAGGTGGGGATCGTAACGTCGCGGTGCTGTTTGAAACCACTCGGGATGCTCGAAATCGTAGCGGTGGGCGTGTCTGGAAATCCAAACCGTTCGTGCCATAGCCTCTCGATCGATGAACTACAATGAAAATTAAACTCATTTTTGAAGCTATCGCAACACCGAAGCGAGTCGGGTAACGCTTCAACGCGATCGAGCGTCTGATTGTAGATCGAATGCGACGAAGTCTATGGCTAGAAGACGAAAAAAAACATTTCCCTGCGGTCACAAGGGTTACGGCCAAGTGTGCCATCGGTGTGCTCAAGCCCAAAATAGCGAACAGAAAAAGGAAGTCGAGCGAGCGCAGAAGCAGAAAGCCAAACAGGACTGGGAAGCCAGTTTTGATGACGATCCGATCGATTTACGAGCGCTTCCGCCGCACGTGGTGAGTAAAGCGAGATCGATCGTCGCTGGGTTAAACGAGCATCAAAGTTATCGCGAGTTTGGTGGAAAACGCCTCCGTCACGACCGACAAATTATTAGTATTCCCATCACGAGACACTACCGCATGATCTGTCACGACGCGGGCGGAATTGTCATTCCTCAAACGGTTTTATCTCACGAAGATTATAACGTCAAAAAACCGGGTGCGTAATCACAGTGTAAACTAAAAATTGTAGCGTATAGAGTGTTGAGGAGATCGATTGAAACCGGAACTTTTAGAACTGTTTTTTGAAATTCATACCGACAATCCCAGAGAAGGCCCGGGTAGTTTTGAATCGATGCGAAAAGCATTTTCGATGTTGCAAGATTTACCCCCCAACCCTCGGATTTTAGAGATCGGCTGCGGGCCGGGAACGCAAACGTTAGAGTTGGCTCGTTTGGCAAATGGAACGATTACCGCCATCGATACCTATCAACCCTATCTCGATCGATTAACTCAAAACGCTCGAGAACAGGGGTTAGAAAATCGAATTAACGCTCAGTATGGTGATATGTTCGATTTGTCGTTTTTAGGCGAGCCGTTCGATTTAATTTGGTCGGAAGGTGCGATTTATATTTTAGGATTCGATCGAGGGTTTAAAGCGTGGAAAAATTTACTCAAACCCCAGGGATATTTAGCCGTCACGGAAATATCTTGGCTGCAATCGAATCCTTCTACTGAAATCCAATCGTTCTGGAACGAAAACTATCCCAATATGCGAGATATCGAAACGAATCGAGAGCAAATTCGTCAGGCGGGATATCGAGAGATCGGAAATTTTGTTTTACCCGAGTCGGATTGGTGGAATTATTACGATTCGATCGAAGCCAAGATTGTCTGTTTAAAAGAGAAGTATCGAAACGATCGAAGCTCGATCGATCTCTTAAATTCCGAACAACGAGAAATCGATCTCTATCGAAAATATTCCTCAGAATACAGCTACGTTTTTTATATCGCACAAGTTGCTTAGAATCTCTATTCTCGAGATCGAGATTCCTCAAAACACGCTTGCACGACGATCGAGCAGTCTGGAAAAAATAGCGGACTAACAGACTGTTGGGCGCGTAAAATTAGTTGGCGCTGGTAGCCGTCCGATTGCGGATCTCGAAAAACGTGTAGTTGCTGTGTGGCAATTTCGACCACCCAATAGTCGCGAATTCCTGCCGCTGCGTAGAGGTTGGCCTTGATACCCAAATCCCGGTTTAAGGTCGTGTCTGAAACTTCAACTAATAAATAGATGTCAACTGGAGTCGGATGTCGATCGCTATAAAAGTTAGAGGTCGGACGGACGATCGCGAGATCGGGTTCCGGCTCGGAGAGTCGATCGAGTTGGATGGGGTCTTGTACGCGCACGAGAATTCGTTCCCCCAGACGATGCTCGAACAATTTCTCTATGCGTTTGCATAACGCACTGTGGGCAGGACTTTTCGGCATTTTTTTAAGAATTTGTCCACCCATCAACTCCACCTGTTCGTCCGCCGCCAAAATGCCAGTCTCAGCCATCCGATGGTAATCGGAAACGGAGATAAGGCGAAGGTCGCTCGTCGAGAGAGTCGTGGTCATATCGATTGAATTTTGCTCGTCTTCCCAGCTCGAGCGCGATCTCACCAACTGTAACCCAATTGCCCAGTTGGTGAGATTGGCAATTTCAATATATCCCGATACGTTACGAGATCGCGCGCCGGGATAGTCCATCAAACAGACTGATGAGACTGGGTGCATCTCAAGACTGTAAAAATCATTGTCGGTGCGTTACGCGGGCCTCGAATTGTCTCGACTTCAGCCGAATTTTGTCGCCCGCTAACACACCCTACGCCTCAGGTTCTGGCCAAAATGAGATGCACCGATGAGACTTGCTCGCAACTCCCGAGAAAATGCACTTAGGATTTGACGCTTGCACTCTCGATTTTCGGCTTCAGCGTTTCAACTTGTGCCAACAACTCCGATTGTTGCCAGGTTTCCTGTTCCCCGGTTTTCAACCATTTCAAATTGACGGTTCCGTTTTCGGCTTCCGCATCCCCGAGAACCAAGCAGGCGACGGCACCACTGCGATCGGCCCGTTTGAACTGTTTCCCGAACGCACTACCGCTTAAATCCAATTCCACCGTCAACCCGGCTTGACGCAATTGTTGGCTGAGTAACAACGCTTGAGATTCCGCTCGATCGCCTCGAGAGATTAAGTAAAAATCGATCGAAGATGTCAATTTTCGATCGAGCTTTTGAAGTAGCAAAATCAAACGCTCTAAACCCACGGCCCAGCCAATGGCAGATGTCGGTTTACCCCCCAACTGTTCCACGAGTCCATCGTAACGGCCGCCGCCGCAAACCGTCGCTTGAGCGCCGAGATCGTCGGATTGAATTTCAAAAGCCGTGTGCGTGTAATAGTCCAAACCGCGCACCAAGCAGGGATTGAGTTCGTAGGCGATACCCAGTTGCGAAAGCAAATCGCAGACGCGATCGAAATGCCGTTTCGACTCGTCCCCGAGATAATCTAAAATACTCGGCGCGTTTTGGGCGATTTCCTGGGTGCGTTTGTCTTTGCTGTCGAGAATTCGCATGGGGTTGCGGGTGAGTCGATCGCGGGAGTCCTCATCGAGATCGCCTTTGTAGGGCATCAGATACTCGACTAGGGCTTGACGATACCGTTCGCGATCTTCGCCTCGTCCGACAGAATTAAGCGCTAAGTGCAAGTTCTTCAACCCCAGCGTTTTGAGTAAATCTGTCGCGATGGCGATCGCTTCGACATCTGCGCGGGGATCGTCAGTTCCCAACAACTCCAAACCGATTTGATGGAACTGTCGCTGTCGTCCGGCTTGGGGGCGTTCGTAGCGGAACATCGGCCCGGCGTACCAGAGACGTTGAACGCCACCCGTCGCGAACAGATTCTGTTCGATGTAGGCGCGAACAACACCTGCGGTACCTTCGGGACGGAGGGTCGTCGATCGATCGCCTCGATCGACAAACGTATACATTTCTTTTCCCACAACGTCCGTCGCCTCGCCGATACCGCGCTCGAATAACTCGGTTTGCTCGAAAATCGGCGTGCGAATCTCTCGGTAAGCCGCACGAGTGAGAATCTCTCGCGCCGTGGCTTCAATGGTTTGCCAGTAAACGACTTCGTCGGGCAGAATATCCCGCGTTCCTCGCATCGCTTGCAGTTTAGACATCAATCGCTGGTAAGTTTCGTTGGGCTTAGGGCTTGTTGAGCTAGAGCTTGTTGGGCTAGGGCGCAATTAACCGGGGTTAAAAATTATAGAAACATTTGAGGTGCGTTCGCTCGTGGGGGAAGAGACACACCAAGACGATTCGTACAGTTCGGGAGGACGTCAGCTTTCCGTTTCGATCGACTGCCACGCCCCGAATCGATCGCTGTAATAGCTTAAAACGTCTTCAAGGCGCGATCGACTCGACGCATCGGTATCGGGGGCAGTTTCAACCCACAATCCCCCAACTTGGCTGCGATAGTAATCGAATTCCGTAGCCGTTTGGGGCAGCAATCCCGCTTCAATCCCGTCGATCTGTCGGAGATGGGCAGCCACTTCTCGATAAACAGCTACAGGCAGGGTGGGATTGGCGTAACACAGACGCACTCGATCGATCATGGGGGGATTTCTTCGGATCAGTTCGCTAAGTTTTCCGTGGTTACAGACTCTGTGTCATTTTGAGGCTCGATCGCGTCGTTGGGAGCCTCTTTCGGCGCTCTATGCTGAGGAAGCACGCAGCAATTCACGTCGTCCAAACACACTTTACCCCACTTTAACGCCCATCGAACGAGCGCCACTCGATTTTCAGTTTCCGTTTTACTCAAAATATTACTAATATGATTATCAACGGTACGTTTACTAATTTCTAAACTATCGGCTACCTCTTGGTTGGTCAGCCCTGCGGCGACCAGTTCGATCACTTGTAGCTCTCGTTCGGAAAGAAGCGGTTGGCTTTGAGACTCGCTGCCAGACATAATGTTTGCTTATCCCTGTATATCTACTCATTATCAATTGTAAGCAGATTTTCGCGAAAACTCACCTAGGCGTGAGAGAGCGAGGTTGTCGTCCGGTGCGGTAGAAGGGGATGGGAGAAGTGGCGTAGCAGTGGGTTACTCGTCGCGGTTCGATTGTCGATCGTCTAAACTGACCGGCCCTGCACCGAAGTAAAATGACATCAACAAACCTCCGAGTAAACCGAGGTTTTTTAAAAAGTTCGTGGTTTGTTCCGGATCGAGCGGACTGTGAAAGACGAGGGTCGCTGGGATGAGGAAAATTATCAATAAAATCGAGCCGGTGCGGACTTTGTAACCCAACACGAGCGACAATCCCCCCAGAATTTGAAAAACGATCGTTCCGACGAGCAGCACTTCGGGTAACGGAAGACCTCGATCGCCCATCATGTTAGCCGTTGCGGCAAAACCGCCAATTTTTGAAAATCCTGCTCGGAGAAAAATGGTAGCGAGGCAAATTCGAGCGGCTAAAGGAATGTAGTTCGTCATGATTTTTGCCCTTTAATGTTTTCCGTGAAAGGTCTCTAATGTTAGTCTTAAAACCGATCGACAACCATTCGATTATATTTTTATTAAGTTTATTTTTTGAATCTCTGGATTGACTTTAACTGTTATATCAATCTCAAAAACCCCTTAAAGCATTCAATGTGTTAAGATTTGTGTAGAATGACATTGTCATTGCCAATCGTAAATCGTAAATCGCCAATCGTATAATTGCCTTAATGTTATTAGACCAACAGCGAAGCAAACTCGACAATACCGACGACGCGATGTTTTACGAAATGCCGCGATTCGTTACCCACGTTGACGAGAACTTTATCCAGCAACTGACCGACCTCTACCGAGAACGCCTCAAGCCCAACTCGTGTATTTTCGACATGATGAGCAGTTGGGTGTCTCATCTTCCCGACGATATCAAATTCGATCGAGTCGAAGGTCATGGGTTAAATGCCACAGAACTGGCTAAAAATCCTCGACTTGATTCTTATTTCGTTCAAAACTTCAATCAAAATCCCAAATTACCGTTCCCCGATGCCGTTTTCGATGCCGTCCTCAATGCGGTTTCGGTGCAATATCTCCAATATCCAGAAGCGGTATTTACCGAAATTTGCCGAATTTTAAAACCCGGAGGAATGGCAATTATTAGCTTTTCCAATCGGATGTTTTATCAAAAAGCGATTCAAGCTTGGCGAGACGATACCGAAGCCAACCGCCTTGAATTGGTGAAGCGTTACTTTAAAAACGTACCCGGTTTTCTCGAACCGGAAGTTATTGTCCGTCCGTCTTCTATTCCGCCCATTTTACAAATGATGGGAATTCCCGGTAGCGATCCCTTTTACGCTGCGATCGGAACAAAGCTTTTACAGTGAACAGTGAGCAGTGAACAGTGAACAGTGAGTAGTGAGCAGTGAAGACAGTTACCAGTTTTCATTCTTTTATAACTGTAAAGATTTAT
>LWRO01000035.1 GCA_001657325.1 Geitlerinema sp. BBD 1991-9
GGTCGAACTCGTTCGATGCTTTCCGAGGCGATTCCCGATGAAACTGGAAGCCCGCGCTGTACCCGATTGGGTTAGCGTCGGGTAGTTCACTTAACCTGTTCGGGTTGGGGGAAGGGGCAAGGGATCGGACGCTTATTCGTTCTGGGGGGGCATATTACGGGAGGCGACCACATCAACTCCGGTGTCTAAAGCGTTAGGAAGGACGATTTCTCCCATTGCGATCGGAGCGGTTAGAGTAATTTCGTGCAGTCGATCGCATAAATCCCACATCAGCGCTTTGGGAACGGGAGCGGTGGTTTTCACGGGAAGTCTCGCCCAGAGTCCGTTTTTGACACGTACGGTGGTCGTGACGGTTCGCTGTGGCGCGACGTGTTCCTGTTTGGCGTAAGCTTCGCCTCGCCGACAGCTAAACCCGCGCACTTCGACAATGTCGCCGTTGGATTCTTCAACTTCTAAACGACATCCCATCGGACAGCCGATACAGAGGTAGTGGCTAATTTCACGTTCTTCAGTCATGGGGAAATTTACGATTTACAAGTTTGCGATTTACAATTTGCGGTTTGCGGTTGGCAATTTTCGATCGATCGTCGGAAAACCGGTCGAGGAATGTCTCGAGATCTCACGATTCTGAGACGACATCGACCTTTAAGTTGTCGTCGTGGAAGTTTTGTAGGAATTTCGGACGAACTTTTAAATTCACCATTTCAGCAGGGAAAACGTAGCGGAGTTTTTTCTCGTATACGTCGCCGAGGCGCAACACGCAATTTTCCATCGGTTGGCGAACGCGCATATAAACGGTGTGGTCTCGATCGGTGGAAATAGTCTGTGGAACGCAGTAGCTGACATTTTCCCCTGGAATTAAGCGAATGTTGTCCGGTGGCGGTTGTTGTCCGGTGACGTACAGTCCGGCGTTGTGTCCGGCGAGTTGGGATTCTTGACTGACGAAATCGACGAGATCGTGAATGTGGACGGTGTTTCCGCAGGCGAAAATGCCGTCTTTCGAGGTTTCCATGGTGCTGGAAACAATGGGGCCGCGCGTGACGGGGTCGAAGCGTAGGTTTAACTGACGGGCGAGTTCGTTATCGGGAATCAGACCGATCGAAAGTAATAAGGTATCGCAGGGAATGGTTTCGCTGCGGCTGAGGTCGGGGGTAAAGCCATCGACGGGGGCGACGGTGACGGCTTCGACGCGATCGCGACCGTGAATTTCGACCACGGTGGTGGACAAGTGCAACGGAATCTCGAAATCGTGCAAACACTGGACGATGTTGCGGTTCAATCCGTTGGCGTGGGGCATAATTTCGTAAACGCCCACGACTTCAACGCCTTCGAGGGTCAACCGTCGCGCCATAATCAAACCGATATCCCCGGAACCGAGAATGACGGCGCGATTTCCAGGGAGAACGCCCATGAGGTTGACGAATTTTTGGGCTAAGCCAGCGGTGAGAACGCCAGATACGCGAGTTCCGGGGGTGCGAATAGCCCCTCGCGTCCGTTCTCTGGCCCCCACAGCTAGGACGGTGGCTTTGGTTTCGATCGATCGAACGCCGTAAGTTCCCGACATCAACTTGACGCGCTTGTTTTTGTCGATATCGAGAACGTAGCTATCGGTAATCAGGTCGATGTCTCGTTCCAACACCTGTTCGAGATATCGCTGTGCGTATTCGGGGCCGGTGAGTTCTTCTTTGAAATGGTGCAGTCCGAAACCGGGGTGAATGCACTGTAATAAAATCCCTCCGGCTTCTTTTTCTCGATCGATCGTCAAAACTCGCTCTGCACCAGCTTCTTTCGCACCGAGGGCTGCTGCCATTCCCGCCGGGCCGCCACCGATGACGACGACATCGTATTGAGACTGTAAATGTCGAGTGTTCGCGGTTAGCATGACACCTCCTCTTTCCGCTGGCGAACGACCCAAGACTCACCCCCGCGCTTTGTAATCTCCGTCATAGGAATTCCCAGTTTCCGCACTAACAACTCCATGCAACGCCCAGTACAGAATCCGCCTTGGCAGCGTCCCATTCCAGCGCGAGTGCGGAATTTGATACCGTCGAGGGTTCGCGCCCCTCGGTGAATGGCGTCGAGGATTTCCCCTTCGCTGACCAACTCGCAGCGACAGACGATGCGGCCGTAACTGGGGTTGCGCTGGGTCAGTTCGATCTGGTCTTCGGTGGATAAGCTGGCGAAGTGAATCGGTTTGGGAATCGACGAGATGAAGTCCTCTTTTTCGGGCATTACCAAGCCTTCGTCTTTGAGGATTTCGACGACGAGATCGGCGATCGAGGGCGCTGCCGTGAGACCTGGCGATTGGATTCCCGCGACGTTGACGAAGCCTTTTTTCGCCGTCGGACCAATGATGAAATCTTCGCCGTCCGCCACCGCCCGCAATCCTGCAAATTCGGCGATGCAGTCGCGCGGACTAATCCCAGGTGCAATTCGTCTGACGGAATCGAAGACTTTTTGACCGCCTTCAGCGCTGGTGGTCAGGTCTTCTTTGTCATCCACCATTTGAGCGGTGGGGCCGACCATAATCGTGCCGTCGAAGGTGGGAATCACGAGAATTCCTTTGGAAACGGGTGTGGGACAGGGAAAAATCACCCGTTTGACGAATCCTTGTAATCGCTTGTCGAGTAAGTATTCTTCGCCTTTGCGCGGTCGGATGCGAAAGGTGCGAACGCCTGCCATCTCTGCAATTTTGTCGGCGTACAGTCCGGCGGCGTTGAGGACGAAGCGGGTTTGTAAGGTTTGATGGAGGGTGCGAACGTTCCAGGTTTCTCCGTCGAAGTCGAGATGGGTTACGGGACTGTCGGTATAGAGTTCGACTCCGTTGAGACAGGCGTTGTCAGCTAAACCAAAGCAGGCTTCGTAAGGGTTGATAACGCCAGTGGTGGGGGCAAATAGGGCGGCGATCGCGTCGTGGGTCAGATTGGGTTCTTCGATGTGAATTCGGTTCGCATCCCAAAGTTCTAAGCCGGGAACGCCTTTTTCTTCGCCTTGATGTTTTAGTTTTTCGAGGGTTTGAAGTTGCTCGACTTCGAGGGCAACGGTGAGTTCGCCGATGCGTTTGAAGCCGAATCCGAGTTCGTCACACAGTCGATCCCAGCGTTGGTTTCCCTGCCACTCGAGTTTACCTTTCAGGGTGTTGGGGTTGCTGTGGTGTCCGCCGTGGATAATGCCACTATTGGCTTTACTGGTTCCGAATCCGACTTCGCTTTCTTTTTCAATGAGTGCAGTGGACAGGGCATATCGACTGAGTTCGCGCACGATCGAACAGCCGATGACTCCGCCACCGATGACGATGACATCGTAACGCATTACAATTTACGAGTTTAGATTTACAATTTACGATCGGAAAATTGACGATCGAACAAAACTGTTCGCTCGCCGGATGGAGGGAAATAGAAGTTAACGGGCAATTCAAAAAACGAAAGCAAATTTTAAGTTTTTGACTGGATAGCAGATGCCAAAAGAACTCGTTCGCGGTCTTGAAATATCGCGCGAAATCCTTTGAATGAACCCGTTTTTTACTCTATTTACAGTATAGTCAGATACACTTTCTAAATAACAGTGCGGCGTGTTAAGTGTTCTTAAGTTAGGATAGAAATTTTAAAGTTGGGAGATGAGAAGATCGATCGACTAATCGACCAATTTTTGAATCTCGCCATAGATGCGATAAAACCCACTACGAGCGGATTCGCAAACTTCTGAAACGAGGTATCGCGCACCTTCTTCGCGAATGTTGCGGGGAAACTGGACGTTCCAGTCGGTATGATAGCCGGGAGAAACCACGCGAACGCGCAGCTTTCCGCCGTCTCGAATACATTGGAGAATCACGCCGTTGGTGGTGTCTGACGTTGTTTCGAGGGAATCTGAAACGGGGGTTCCTGGTTGTTTGGGCGCTTGTAACGTCGCCGTTGGCGGTAGGTTTCCCGCTCTTGCCGCTTCGATGGCGGTTTCGCTGACATCGAGACCGGCGAGATAGCCGCTGGTGGTGACGAGATAGAGTCGATCGTCGCGCCACTGCATCGACAGCGCCGAACCGCATCCCGTTGCCAGTTTCCACAGGCGCGTTCCCGATCGATCGAAGCAATAAACGGACGAGCTGTTATCCCCTGCGAAAATATATTTGCCGTCGGGAGCCGCCGCACAGGAATACACGGACGCATCGCACTGACATTTGGCTCGATCGTCGCCGGATTTGCTGAATTCGTACACGAGTCGATTGGACGTTCCCGCGTACACGGTTTCGGCTTCTTGCCAACCGAACAACACGCTACCTTGGGTGTCGTGATGCCACTGCACGCGCCCCGCTTCTAAGTCGTAGCAGGTTACGCCTTTGCTGTGTCCGTGATACACGCCGTTTCGATCGCAGCGCACCATCCAACCGGATTTTCCTTGTGACAATCGCGTCCAGTGAAATTCATCTTCGGGATGGAACAGTGCCACTTGCCCGTTGGCATCGGAGACAGCTAACAAACCGTCGTCAATATCCAGCCAGAAAATATCGACGTTTTCGTCAATCTCGTAAGCCAAACGCGGAATTTTCCCGGACAAATCGTAAACGTTGCCATCGTCGCATCCGGCATAAATCCAAATGTCATCGGCGACGAGGCATTTTACACCGTCGGGAAGTTGAAACTGATTGAGAACTTCTCCTTGAGGGTTGAGAGCAAAGACTCGTCCGGCTTGGTTTCCAACCCAGCACACCGATTCGCCGATCGAAATCCCGAAGGCTGCGGCTCCCGAGTTAAACTTCCACAATACGGGGGCAGAGCGAGCGGTGGACTGGCTGCTGGCAGTCGATCGGCGGGTCACAGGGCGTTTTTCACGAACGCCCATGACGGCGGCTTCGTAGCCTTTGCGTAATTTTTCTTTAATTTTCTTCTCGGCAGCGGCTTTCGCTTTTTCTGGCGTGGGGTAGCTGCTGGTTTGGATGCGTCCGGTGTCACCGATGCGTCCGTAGCGGATGGTGACTTGGGTTCCCTCGATCGCGACTTCGTAGAATTTGTGCGAAACGCCTTGGTCTTCAGAGAGTTCGAGGTAAGTTTTTTCTTCAGCCACGATTGTTCCTCCAACGACATCCAGCAAGATTGACGAATCGGGTTGGCTCCACGTCCCAGTATAAGAGCGATTTTGCTTCCGTCCGCTAACGTTCTCTGAAGCCTGGGAAAGTTCGATCGATTTTTTTATTGAAATCTATTGTCAATAGATGAGGGACATGTTAAGCTTTTGTCCGAAGCTTATTGAATAGTATTCTCAATTAAAGGAGGCTCTCGTGACGACGGCTTCACCGACAACGCTCGATCGAGCGAATATTCCTTGGTGGGCGGGTAATGCCCGTCTCGTCAACTTGTCCGGTAAATTGCTCGGCGCGCACGTCGCCCAAGCCGGACTGATTGCATTCTGGGCAGGCGCGATGACGCTGTTCGAGCTGTCCCGCTACAATCCCGATTTACCCATGTTCGAGCAGGGATTAATTTTACTACCTCACCTAGCCGCTGAGGGCTGGGGCATTGGCGCGGGTGGCGAAGTTTCTAGCACGTATCCTTACTTCGTCATTGGAGCGCTACACCTCATTTCGTCTGCCTTTCTGGGCGTTGGTGGAATCTATCACACACTGCTGGGCCCCAACACACTCGAAACGCGCTTTTCTTTCTTTGGCTACGATTGGAAAGACGCGCGAAAAATGACGACAATCCTCGGAATTCACCTGATTCTGCTCGGATTTGGTTCGTTTCTCTTCGTTGGCAAAGCCATGTCCTTCGGTGGACTGTATGATGCGAATCTCGGTGCTGTGCGCGTTGTCGCCGATCCGACGTTCGATCCCGCCCGCATTTTCGGCTACCTCTTCGGAGCGGTCGGGCAGCATTGGATTGCTGGGGTCGATAACCTGGAAGATATCGTCGGCGGACATATCTGGATAGCTGTCATTCTCATTTTCGGTGGAGTCTGGCACGTTCTCACTGAACCGTTTGATTGGGCGAAGCGGTTGTTCGTCTGGTCGGGAGAAGCTTATCTGTCCTACAGTTTAGGGGCGATCGCGCTGATGGGTTTCATCGCCACCTATTATGCTGCTGTCAACACGACCGCTTATCCTGAAGTCTTCTACGGATCGGCGCTGCAAATTCAAGTTGGCGTGTTCCCGTACTTCACTGACCCCAATACTGAAGTCCTGACCGCTCGTACTTGGCTGGCCAACGCGCATTTTTGGTTAGCGTTCTTCTTCCTGCAAGGTCACATCTGGCACGCTTTGCGAGCATGTGGATTCGATTTCCGCCAAGGTGTCAAAGCTGCGGACGCATAAATTTTTTTTGATACTAATTGCGAATTCTTCTCATTCGAGTTGAATCAATCCGCAATTTAATGAAAATCTTTTTCAAGGAGTTCGATCGATGACTGCTGTAATTGCAGGTAATCCTCACAAAGACAAAATCCCCGATGTCGGTTGGTGGGCGGGGAACGCTCGATTTGCCGATTTGTCGGGAAAGCTCCTCGGCGCGCACGTGGCACACGCTGGACTCATTACCCTTTGGGCGGGTGCGTTTACGCTCTTTGAAATTTCGCGCTACAACCCCAACGCTCCATTGTTCGAGCAAGGATTTATCTTACTCCCTCACTTGGCAAGTTTGGGTATCGGGGTCGATGCGGGAAGTTCCGCTCTCAATACCTATCCTTACTTTGTCATCGGGGTTTTGCATCTGATTTCTTCTGCCGTTTTAGGAGCCGGTGGCATCTACCACGCACTCCTCGGCCCGGACGTGTTGCTGAAAGATCGGACGTTTTCCGGCTTTTTCGGTTACGGCTGGAAAGATGCGGACAAAATGACCAACATTATCGGGATTCACCTGATCTTGTTAGGGTTCGGTGCTTGGTTGTTGGTCGCGAAGGCACTATTTTGGGGCGGTTTGTTCGACGCTTCAGCAAATGCCGTCCGCGTCGTCGCCCATCCGACCCTCAATCCTCTGACGATTTTCGGCTATCTGTTCGGTGCGTCGGGGTCTGAAGGGATGGCGGCTGTCGATAATTTGGAAGATTTAGTCGGCGGTCATATGTGGGTTGGCGCGATCTGTGTCGGCGGTGGAATTTGGCACACACTGACGAAGCCGTTTCTCTGGGCGCGACGCATCTTGATTTATTCCGGGGAAGCGTACTTGTCGTACAGTTTGGGCGCGCTGTCTTACATGGGATTTTTGGCGGCGTACTTCGTCAGCGTCAATACGACAGCGTACCCAGAGGTGTTTTACGGGCCGACGGGACTGTTGGAAACGGATACGGGAGTCGTCACGGCGCGAGGATGGTTGGCGACGTTCCATTTCGTCTTAGCAGTTTTGTTCCTGTTCGGGCATTTGTGGCACGCTATTCGCGCTCGCGGTGAAGCTGCCGGATTTAATTTCAAAACCGGTCGTATGGTGACCCCTTATCAGGGCAATCCTGCAGTGGGTAATTTATCGACGATCGTCAACAGTTCGGATTTAACGATGACGTTTCTGCAAAACTTACCGATTTATCGATCGGGAATTGCACCACTCTCTCGAGGGTTGGAAATTGGCATGGCACACGGTTATTTTTTGGTCGGGCCGTTTGCCTTATTGAATCCGGTTCGAGAAACTGAAGCTGCGAATTTAGTAGGATTGGTTTCCTCGATCGTGCTATTAGCAATTTTGACGGTGGCACTGTCGAGTTACGGCACGGTAACGTTTACCGATTCTTATCAAGGTTCGGGTTACGGTTCAGTTGCTGCAACGATTCCAGCCGTTCCGGCCTCGCTGCAAAGCCGAGACGGTTGGAGTCAGTTTTCGGGTGGATTTTTAATCGGAGGCGTCGGCGGTGCGATCTTTGCATATTTGTTGCTCGATCGAGTTGGTTCAGTGTTGATGCTAATGCAGGGCAGCTTGTAAGTTTTTCTTCGATCGCGAATGGAAAGGAGGTGATGCTTTACGTAACAGTTGGGAATCAGCCATATGCTTCAAATTAGATGCTGTTAGACAGCATGGTTCTCCTCTCTAAAGCCAGTGAGTGAAAGCTAAATAGCGTTCAATTTAGGTTTCGATCGACCAGGGTCTCCAAGAGCGATCCTGGTTTTTTTGTGCGTCTATTTGTGTTTCTAAAATTTATTTCAAAAAAACAAAAATTCTCTCATTTTTTATTGACAAAAAGCCTTGAAATAGATTAACTTAGATATAAGCAGATGCTCGACAGTGATTTCCTTTGAGATGGTAATTTCAAGCGTTCTGGGCTAGGTTTAGCAAACTCTATAATTCGGCAAATCCAAACATGAATTTGAGCTTGTTTTTTGACTTGAAATTACCATTTCAATTTCTTACAGTTGCTTTCTTGCAAAAATCTGCGATCTACTTCACGGCATCCAGGTCAAAATAGTATTTAGAATTTACAAATTATTTGATTTAGGGTCGTCGTGAATTACGCTCGCGCAAAGCTACAACATTTAATCTGGGATTCATATCGATCGAAAAAACTATGGCCAAAATTGGACTCTTTTACGGATCGACAACAGGAAATACAGAATCCGCAGCCGAAGCGATTCAAGATGCATTAGGTGGCGATAGCGTTGTCGAAATTTATAATATCGCTGATGTAGATCCAAGCGATCTCGAAAACTACGAGAATTTGATCGTCGGCTCGTCAACCTGGAATATCGGCGAACTGCAAAGTGATTGGGACGGTTGCTTCGACGAATTAGACAACCTAAACCTGAGTGGAAAAAAAGTCGCTTATTTTGGGGTCGGCGATCAAATCGGCTATAGTGATAACTTCCAAGATGCCATGGGTCTGCTCGAAGAGAAAATTGCTGGACTCGGCGGACAAACCGTTGGATATTGGCCGACAGATGGATACGATTTCAGCGAATCCAAAGCTGTCAAAAATGGAAAGTTTGTTGGACTGGCTTTAGATGACGACAACCAAGACGATCTGACCGAAGAACGGATTCAACAGTGGGTTGCTCAACTCAAGTCAGAATTTGGGGTTTAAGCTCGAGTGAGCTACCCGATTTAAACTAAAGTTTGCCATGTGATTACCTCCTCTCTCCCCTTATCTTTATTGAAGGGGGGTTTTTTTTATCGAATGACGCTCGTCAAATCTTTCAAAAATCAATGTGACAGAACTATATTTTTTAATTGAGAGTATGTCTTGATTGGGGCTATTGGACTTAGAGCGATAAGCAGAATTTATGAGACTCCCAAACCCTTGGCGTGGGGACGAACGGCCGTTCGTCCCTACAACGATATTGGTATCGTAAGCCACCCAATTACACAACAATTCCAAAAGAACCTCTTGATTTAAATTCTGAATGGATTAGGGTCGATCGTTGAACGATCTTCAAACGTGCTTTAGTGTTACTGTGGAAATCTGGTTGCAAGACACGGTCTGATTAAATCTTGGCAGCATAGCAAGTTTGTCTAACTATCATTTCACTTGACGGAAGCTGCTACAATTTTTCTATAACTGTTAAGGCTTTTTATATAACTCATTTTTATATAAAATTTTCTGATTGTTTGAGTAACAATTACATCGCTTTGAATTCGACGACTAGAGAATTTGACTGTGACTAGAGAATTTGACTGTATCAAATATCATCATCAAATATCATCGAGAAAATTTATATCAAAAGCTTATAACGTTTTTGACTTAATTTTTTAAAGTTTTGATTTTAGTAAATTCACAACTTATTCACATTTTTAAATTATAATGATAGAAATAGTATTTTGAGCAAAAGTGAGAGAAATCAAAAAATATGAATGAATGTCTGTGCTGTTCGTCTCGACTCCTACGTCACGTATCTCACGGAAAAGTTTATTGGTTTTGTCCGCAATGCTACGAGAAAATGCCCGATTGTTCCAAAATTCATATTTCTCGTCTCCAGTCAAATTTATCGCTCAAAATCAAAGAGTTGACTGAATTCTAGGATTTAGTCATGCAATTCAAACGTCAATCAGCCGACAAAAAAGGTTGATTGACCGAGTGAGGCAAACCCGATTGAGCATCGATCGAGTAGAACCTAAAGACAGCATCATGCCGAATTTAGTTTGAAAAACTTTCTTTAAAATTCTCTTCGTAGAGATCTTACTTGCCATGAACCTACGAGATGTTGAACGATGGTGTCAAGCAAGTTTATAAAGCTGGGATAGGGTATCAGTCTTTTGTATCTGTATTCTCACATTTTTTAAGGTGAAATCGATCTTAAACGGGTAACGAGATCGTAAACTCAGTTCCCTGACCTATCTCTGAAGTTACCTCGATCGTTCCTTGATGCTTTTCGACAATCTGATAACAAATAGACAATCCTAAACCCGTTCCTTTGCCCACAGGTTTCGTGGTAAAAAACGGATCGAATATTTTCTCTCGAACCGCCAAAGGGATTCCGGGGCCTGTATCGCGAATCCCGACAAAAACGCGATTGTCAATGTGTTCCGTCCTAATAGAAAGCTGCTTCGGTTGGCTGTTCGCTTCTATCATGGCATCGATCGCGTTTGAAAACAGGTTCATAAACACCTGATTTAATTGGGCGGGATAGCAGGAAATCGACGGCAAATCCCCATACTGCTTGATGACTTCAACGCCCCGCTTGAGTTGAGATTTGAGAATGAGAAGTGTGCTGTCAATGCCTTCGTGCAGCGACGCATCTTTGACCTCAGCTTCGTCTAAGCGAGAGAAATTCCGTAACGATAACACCATTGCCTTAATTCGATCGGCTCCCATTTTCATGGAAGAAAGCATTTTGGGAAAATCTTCCCGGATATAGTCGGGGTCGAGATCGTCAATGCGTGTTTGCACATCTGGAGAAAGTTGAGAACACTTCGCTTGATAAAGGTCGAGGATTTCCAGCAAATCTCGAGCGTACTCTTGGACGTGAATCAGATTACCGTAGATAAAGTTGATAGGATTGTTAATTTCGTGAGCAACTCCAGCGACAAGCTGACCCAAACTCGACATTTTTTCAGTTTGAATGAGTTGGGCTTGTGTTTGCTTGAGTTTGTGAAGTGTTGTGTGCAGTTCCTCGACTCGCTGCTCTGAAATTTGACGAGCGTTTTCTAATTCGTGCGTGTATTCTCCCACCCATTGAACGAGCTGATTGAGCGAGAGTGCTAAGATTCCCACCTCGTCTTGAGTTGTAACGGTAGCTTGAAGATTGAAATTGGACTCCTGGGTGACTTGCCGAGCAACTTGGGTGACGGCTTGGATGGGACGAGCAATCCCACGACTGGTATACATGGCAAGTGCTGCAGCAATCGCAACCGACAGCACCATGCTGGCTGTAACAATTTGCAACCGTAGGGCATCAGCGCGTATTAGTCCGGTGTTGGCTTGCTGCTGTGTTGCCTCTGCCGCTTGGAGAATGCGAATGTGGCTTTCGGAGAGCTTCTCGAACTGGACGTTGAGCTGAAGCGCTTCTCGATCGAGAAGTGCATTCACAATTCGTTGACGTGCCGCGCGTTCGTTTTCAATCTCGTTCGTTTGCTCGATTTGACTCCAAAGAGATTGGATGAATTGCTGATACGCCTCGATCGTCGCAGCATACTCTTCTAAGACTGTTCTAAACTCTGTCGGATCGATGGCTACAAGATCTGGATTGCCATCGATAAACTCGTCTAGTTCCGAAAGAACTGTCTGAACCCAAGAAACGTTGCCCAGAAATTCGCTGGTTTCGTACTCGAACCAAATCGAATCCTCGACAACGGCTACAAGCTGTTGCGGGTGCGAACGCACCGTCAACACAGCATTATCTAATTCACCAAGCAGGTTTTGCTGTCGATTGGCAACGATCAGTTGATTTTCCGCCTGGTTTTGGTAGCGATCCCCAACGATCGACCCGATCGCCGTACCCGAAACGGCGAGACCGATCGCAAGAGCATAGCCGTAGCCGATCTTTTGCGCGATGGCCAGGTTCGCGATCGAGTGCTTGAGCCAACTTAAAATTCCCTTCCTTCCTACAATAGACGTTCTGGGCATTTCGAGATTCCTCTCCCACCTGACATCTAGCATTGGCCTACTCCAAAAATTCACCTTGTCCGATGGCTCGATATACTTCCCGAATCATGTCGTAGTCCACATCGCTAGCAGGAGCCAGCGATGCACCTTTAAATTTCTTAGCCATGGCTTCAGAGGCTAAGATCGCTTCGATCAGTTCGTCCTGGTTGGCGAGCAGGCGAGATCGAATCTCTTCCACCACCTCAGAATTCAGTTGACTACTGACCACTAAAACATCGCTAGGTAAAAGAGACCCTCCTGCAATGATTGGATAGTCGCTCCTAGATAAGCCTTCGTCTTTCAGAACTTTCTCATATCGGTGAGGAGCGATAAAACGAGCATCAACCTCACCGTTTTTTAACCCCTGAAGGGTATACTTTTCTGACATAACGATGTTGACATCAGATTGCGGATCTAATCCCGCGTCCATCAGAAGTTTGACTGCACCAATATGGCTACTGGTCGAACCGACTTTATACATATCGATCGTTTTGTCTTTCAAATCGGCCAACGAGTCAATCCCACTATCGGAACGGACAACGATTATCGAGCGGAAGTCGGGTCGCGTGACTGCGACAACTGGAACGGCCTGTGTTCTAGCTCGAATTACAACGTATTCTGACGGCCCTGCCCAAACTAAATCGACACGACCGGACTTCAAGGCGGGCGCTGCGGCCACTAAGTTTTTAACGAGAAAAAACTCGACCTTGGTGTCTAAAGCGTTCTCGAGTGCAACTCGAAACGGCTCGTAATCGCGCTGCAATTCTTCCATGCTATCCACATCTGTGACCGCAAATTGTAGTGTTTCTAGTTGAATGGCAGGAGAATTATCGGAACGACCATTGGGATTATTGGTAGCGACAGTGCAGCCCGTTACAAACAGCAAAGAATATCCGAAAAATTACGTCGTTTCATCAATTTGTCCTGGGTAAATGTAAACAATCTAAAATGAAGTACCACTTAGGATGAGATGCTATTGTTTTTAGAGGTAATCGTCCTGTCCGATAGCTCGATACACCTCCCGGATCGTGTCGTAATCTGTATCACTTGCCGGAACGAGCTGAGTTCCTTGGAACCGAAAGGCTAAGGTTGCGACAGACAAAATAGCTTGAGTCAGTTTGTCTTGGTTTTCAAGCAGGCGAGATCGAAGCTCTTCAACAAATTTAGAATCGAGTCGATCGCTAACTACTAAAACATCACTGGGTAACGGCTTTCCTCGGGCAATTAACGGATACTCACGCTCGGAAGCACCTTCTTGTTCTAGGGCTTGTTCGTATCGATAGGACGTTCTGCTCCAAGCATCAGCTTCACCCGTTTTTAAAGGGTTCAGGCTATAATCCTTGGACGCGATCGTTTTGATATCGACTTTCGGGTCTAATCCTGCGTTCATCAACAGTTCGATCGCCCCCAAATGGCTGGCCGTCGATCCCTCCTTCCGAACGTCGATCGTTTTGCCTTTTAAATCTGCTACCGACTCGATTCCGCTATCGGCACGGACAGCAATCACTGTGTAATATTCAGGGCGAGTAATACCGACGATTGGAACTGCTTTGGCTCTGGCACTCAAGACTAAATATTCCGACGCTCCCGACCACACCAGATCTAGCTGACCCGACAGCATCGCTGGTGTCGCTGCGAAATAGTTTTCAACGGGGAAAAATTCAACCTCAATGTCCAATATCTCTTCCAGAACAGCTCGAAATGGCTCGTAATCACGCTCTAGGTCTTTGAGTTCCTTAGCGTCTGTCACAGCAAATCGTAGCTTTTCCGGCCGAGCAGATGTTGGATTGTTGTTATTGAACTTGCTCGTAGCTGTCGTGCAACCTGTTATCAAGAGGAGGGAATACCATAAAAAATTTCGTCGTTTCATTGTCTTGAAATAAAATTATACTAAAGGAAAATTTTAGAATGCCATCTAATTCGGACATCATCAAAGAAGCTCTACCCACTTAAATATCTTTTGCGATATGCGTTATGTAAAATATTAAATTTCCCGACTTTGATTTGCTTGTACACTCAAGCTAAATATTGGTCAAACACAATCCAGCAAATAAAAAGCAAAAAAACAAGTGGCAATCCCGAGTGTTTTTTTATCTACTCAAAATTGCTTGAGAAGCAATTATTTTGGATTTTCCGAAAATCGGCGATTAGGCGTTAGATATGTAACGGCTTATGGGATCTCATCAGCCTTGTTTGCACCTGGCGATCGTAGTTCTAGTTTAAAACTATTGCTCGGAATTGACAGTTGTAAATCCACAGAATTTGACTTCCGTACATTTCCCCTTGTTTTTCTGCGTAGTTCTACATAGAAAAAGAGGCATTTTCAGGAACTTGCACAGTGATTCTGTCCATTGTAGTTTCCAATAAATGTCTCTGAACT
The DNA here is from genome assembly GCA_001657325.1 of Geitlerinema sp. BBD 1991-9. Classification (GTDB taxonomy): domain Bacteria; phylum Cyanobacteriota; class Cyanobacteriia; order Cyanobacteriales; family Geitlerinemataceae; genus Geitlerinema. The sequence goes on from LWRO01000035.1 coordinate 14,366, forward strand.
CGATATGATTCAGAAAACGGCCTAAACCGAGCCACTGATAGCCGCATGGTGAGGCGTTTTCATTGAACATCACTTCAATCGGTCAGGTGCTCGAGAGGTTGGCTACAATTGGGTCATAGTTAATGAAAGTCTGTTTAAATAATCGGCTTTGCAATTTTACGTCCGGGCGCAAACAGCGTAAATCCTTCTTGTTGCTCTAGGTAATTTAACAAGCCGACTAAATCTTGATGAATTTCCGCTAGGCGTTTTCGCCCTTCTAGCTCGTCCACGGTTTTGGCACCGCGTAAGGTTTCGAGTGTCGATCGAATAGATGATGCGTCACTCCAAGGTGACATACTGAGTTGTTGGATAAATTCATACAAGGTCAAACTTTCAAGGGAAATATTCTCAACTTCAGCATCGCTGCTTACTCGTTTGACGACTAGCTTCCCTAAGTCAATCTGCTCCTGGCGACGAAAACAAAACGGATCTAACTTAGAATTGAGGGTGTCTTGAGAAAAGCGCCAGCGAATTCGGTTTGTATAATCGATGACTTCTGAATCTCTTGTATAAGGGCCGTATCGAAAAATGTAATATTCCCATCCAAAGAAGTGGGCAATTAAATACAGCGTTTCTTCTGCATATTGCCCGTCAGGATAGCGCTCTCTTAAATATTCCAAGCCTTGTAACTCCAAAATATTATAAACTCGGCTTTGGAGTTGATCGCAAGCCACGAGAAATGGATTGATGTAAAGAGCGGCGATTTTATCTCGCTTGTTGCGTTGTTCTTTTTGATATTGCTGGTTCCACGTCCACACTGCCCAAATTGACGTGAATAAAAAACCGAATATAGATAGTGCAATATTGATATTTTCCATGAAAATTTAATTTCAAATACCCAACATAAACTGTAAAAAATTTGAGAATCGATCGACAATTTTTTTTAAAATCTATTAATTTTTTTGGGTGCATCTCACTTTTGCAATCGCAACCCCACCCATCCTCACCTTAGCCAGGGGAGGTGCCGAAGGCGGAGGGGTTACCACGAAATTGAGATGCACCCATTTTTTTCAGTGTATTGAAGTGTTCTGCTAAGATAGTCAAAAAACAGATATGCAAGACTACAATCGAGGTTTTTGCTCGAATTTTAGTTAAATTCTTTGATTCTACAAAGTACACTACTGCTAATTTACTATGAGAAATCAGTAAAGTGAGGTTTTTTTCTCAAAAATTAACAATTGACTCAAGTTTATATCAAAGATAATTTAATCTTTTAATCGATATATTGATATTTTGATGTGCAACTTGCTATTGTAAAATCTGACAATTTTCTTGCCTTTTGCAAAAACTTGCAGAGACGTGCCTCTCACACGTCTCTATGGGTTTGAGATGCGTTGACGATCGATCGACTCAACGCACGACACCCGAACCGAGTAACGTCACTGTCCAGCGGTGGCGAGGGTTTGACTGTTCCTGAGATGAATTTTCGAGATGTTGAATAAAGGTAAAAAAGTCTCGATCGTTTTCCGTCACGATGCAACCCGAACTTGCAGTACCGGGAAGTGGAAAGTCGAAATCTGGGTGAAAGACGAACGCACCACCGTCGCGGCCGGGTAACCACTGTCGAACAGTTTCGCCCACTGCAATGTAGCCATCTCGATTTCGATCGAATCCGATCGGAACCTCACCTACCTGCATCAACCCGGTAAAAGAGCGTCCGCGACGCAAGCGCATACCCGATCGCAATTCCCATTTTTCGACGTGTTGGCCGGTCATCAATTGCGCCGGGCCGCCAAATGGCGCGTGATCGGGATGCGTTCGCAATTCTGCGTTGGATTCTGTGGTGATAGGCGTACTGAAACGCACGATCGGACGATCGTTTTCAAATTCCAGCAATACTAATAGGTCGTTGTATTGTGAGGGAAGAACTGCGTTTCCGTTAGGTGTTCCGTCTGGGTTCACCCCTTTCAACAGCACGATATTGACAGCTCCCGGTTCAGTTTCGAGGTGGTAGTTACGCGATTCCATGTAATCTACGATCGACTGTGCGAGTCGATCGAGATTGTTGGTTGGCAACGCATCGCGATTGAATGCGGTTGTGTCGTCAGAGTCTCGGTTTTCGTAGCCGTTGGGGTCGTCGTAAGAATATCGATCTCGATTTGAAACGGTCTCAGAGTCTCGGTTTTCGTAGCCGTTGGGGTCGTCGTAAGGATATCGATCGATCGGAGTGGGTTCTTCCAACTGGCGATATTCCTCAAAATTGTCAAAATTGCCCTCGGAATGTTGACTTGGAGAATTGTCAACATTCTCGACATCGATATATCCTTCAGAATATCTCTCAGAATACCCCGCACTGTTTTCTAAGGTAGGAGGAGTACGGAAGCGGCCGGGAGAGCGGCGGCGAAAGTACGGAGAGGGAATACGACCCGACACGCGATCTTTGAGATATGAATCGGATGTTTCGTTCGTGTCAGACCACGAAACTTGCTGTTCTTTCGCAGATGCAGGTAGTGAAATCAGTTCGGCGGCGCACACAGCTAGGAGCGTTCCTAGGGCAATTTTGACGGTTTTTCGAGCGAACACGACACAAAACCCTCGTTGACGATTGGGGAGCAAAGGAGATAGGAACCGATCGATCTCTTCAGAAAAAAGAAGCCTGACTCCGGACGTTCGATCTGAGTTCTCTTGTAGTTTTCTAAGTTAGGTATATCGTGCGCTCTCGGGTCTCGATCGAGTATTTTGTGTCGTTTTCTCGATCTACCTATACGATAAGAGACGTTTTCGGAATTGTCTCCTCTCAACCATTCCCAATCGTCAATCATTCAGACGCGAATTGTAAATTTGTCTGAGGGACACTTGACTCAGCGTCCCCCTGTAACTCATTGCTAATCGCTATTGCTTGTCCAAAACCTTGAGAAATTCCGCCAACCAGCGAGGATGTGCGGGCCAAGCTGGGGCCGTTACGAGATTTCCATCGACTACGGCTTCCGTGACGGGAATGTCAGCGTAAATTCCACCGGCGAGTTCGACTTCGGGACGACAAGCGGGATAAGCCGAACAGCGTTTTCCATGAAGGACGTTCGCCGCTGCAAGCAGTTGCGCACCGTGACAGATGGACGCGATCGGCTTTTTGGCGTTTGCGAAATAGCGCACCATCTCGATAACTCGTCCGTTGAGACGAATGTATTCCGGTGCGCGGCCGCCGGGAACGACTAACGCATCGTAATCTTCGACTTTAATGTCTTCAAAAGAGGCGTTGAGGGTAAAATTGTGGCCGGGTTTTTCACTATAGGTTCGATCGCCCTCGAAGTCGTGAACGGCAGTGCGAACTTTATCGCCGGCTTTCGTATCGGGTGCAACAGCATGGACAGTATGTCCGACTGTTTGCAAGGTTTGAAACGGAACCATGACTTCGTAATCTTCGACAAAGTCACCCACGAGCATTAATATTTGTTTGGCAGCCATTGTTTTCAAAAAATTGCGTTTTATAAGATTCAGTATGGCACGGTCGATCGTGCGACACACTGCTCTCTCGATCGAGTCAGGAAATTCCCCAATGCTCAAGCGTTTCCGATCGCTTCAAAATTGCCCATACAACCGCGTTCGGCGACCCAATCTTGATGGGGGTGGAACATAAATTGACCGGGATAGGGATAGCGAAATTCTAAAATATGGCGTTCTGTGGTTCCCAAGGTAATCACATCGCTTTCTTCCGTCGGTTTGAGCGTGCGACCCGTGCGAGACACGTACCCATTTCCCTTCTGTGACGCGGAGAGTGGGGCCGGGAACTCGACCGTTGTCGTTCCCGGTGATGAAAGAGCTAAAGCGGTTGAGTTTAATGGGGATCGTGTGCGCGGTGAGGCAAAATTTGCAGATCGTGCGACCGTTTTCTCGTTTGAGAGTTCCTCGATCGAACGTTTCTATACCATTTTTCAGAAACTTTGAAATTGTCGCTGGTGGTCAATCCCCGCTATACAAGGCAATTGACGACTCATGTATGGCACGATTTTCAAAAATTGGTATTAAAATCGACAATCGATCGAGTATTCTTTGCAAGAATACTCGTAGGACTGACGCAGAAACCCAGTTTTTTAACGAAATTCGGTTATTGCAGGACGAAGCGAGAAACGAAAAAACGGGTTTCTTGACCGACAAGTGCGTAACTCCTGACTCGGTAAAACTCAAGCTCTTTGAGATCGAAATTTTCGACCGACGAGCCAGTACGTCTCCATTCTTCCCTTCCCTTTCACCACAACCTGACCCCGTCGCTCGAAGTTATAGCGGTCTTTCAGCAGATCGTAAGTCGCTCTCGTCACTTGAACGCGACCGGGACAACCCATCGACTCCATGCGACTGGCGACGTTAACGGTATCGCCCCAGAGGTCGTAAATAAACTTTTTAATTCCGATCGCGCCTGCAACGACGGGGCCGGTGTTGATGCCAATTCTCAATTGAAAGGCTTCCCCATTGTGACTGATAAACTGAGAAATCGTGGCTTGCATATCGAGCGCCATTTCCGCGATCGATTCAGCGCGATCGGGACAAGGTAGTGGAATTCCCCCTACCACCATGTACGCATCGCCGATGGTTTTGATTTTTTCGAGATCGTGAACTTCCGCCAGTCGATCGAACGACGAGAAAATCTGATTGAGTAATTCGACTAATTCCGTCGCCGACAGCCGCGCCGACAAAGGCGTAAAGCCCACGATATCGGCAAAAAGAACGGTCGCCACTTCAAAACCAGTCGCGATCGATCCTTGCTGTTCCTTCAGTTTTTCGGCGATGGGTTTGGGTAACACGTTCAGTAACAGGCGTTCCGACTTTTCCCGTTCGGCGTGGAGGTCGTCGAGAGCTTGTTTGCGAAGGGTGATATCTTCGATAACGCCTAAAATCCCGATAATTCGATCGTCTGCATCGCGCACGGGAAGGCGGTTAATGTCGAGCCAAATTTGTTCGCCTTCTTCGCCAGGGTGTACTTTATTCGCGACGACGTGAAGTTCGGGTTGTCCGGTGGCGAGGACGTGGCGGTCTTTTTGACGGAAAAACTCCGCCATGTGGGGATCGCCGAGCAAATCGTAATCCGTTTTTCCCACCACTTCCTGCGGATCGCGAAGGCGTGCGGCTTTCGCCCAATTTTTATTACACCCGCGAAAGACGAGATCGACATCCTTCCAAAAGACCTGCTGGGGGATGCTGTCGAGAATCAGGCGTAAGTAGCTGTCCTTTTCCGCGAGTTGTTCTTCTGCCAGTTTTCGATCGCTGATATCCCGCGCCACCCACAGCACCACATCCTCAGAAATTGGAGAAATCCGAGCGGCAAACCACGTCGCTTTCCCGTTCACATCGAGGGTATATTCCACCTCTAAGGTCGTGCGCTCGTTCAAACTCTGCCAGATGTAACCGATAAACTGATGGGCGCGATCGGGATCGAACACGTCTTGCAGCGTTTTCCCGAGAATCCCGTGAGCGGAACGATACGACGGATCGGCGGGATTCGTGGGGGCAATTTTCAAATAACATCCCTGGGCGTCGATCGTCAGAATCACATCCGTCATGGCGGCAAACAACGCCCGCAACTCCGCCCCAAACAGCTTTTGCTGCATCACCGTTCCCAGCTGTGCGGCTAGTGCGGAAACGACGTTGACCCAACGCCGATCTTGCTGTCGGGCTTCGAGGAGGAAAAAGACCAATACGGCGAGAATATCAGATTCGGTGTGGGACGTGTCAGTTTGAGAAACAACGATGGGAACGCCAAATCCTGCGGTTGGAACGGGTTTTCCCGGTTCTGGTTGCGTAAACGATTCTCGGAGAAAGACCGCCCACGTGTCGATCGATACGTCTTCAATCCAAATCGGCGTTCGGGTTTGCCAAACTCGGCCGGGAAGGCCCTCGTCGGGGAGAACTGTCAACCCTTCGCTGTAGGCGTGAAACTCTTCGAGACGCTGTTGGGTTTCTGAATCGAGTCGATCGCGGCGACAGTACCAAGTGGGCGTACATTCGAGTGCCATGCGATCGGCACTGAGAATCCAAGCTTCGCCGTAGTGCCATCCCGTTGCTTCGCACAACCGTTCGAGGGCGACTTCGATCGCGGTATTAAAATCGGGGGCGGCATCGATGGCTTGGGTGATGGTGAGGAGGAGTTGGTTTTCTTCTTGGGTACGCTTTCGATCGGTGACGTTGCGGGCAACCCAAATCACCGCATCGTCGCTGATGGGAGAAAGGCGACTGGCAAACCAGGTTTCGACGGTGGGACTGTCGGGGGGTGCGTCGGGGGGAGTCAGGTGGATGCTATATTCGATTTCGACCGTTTTGCGAGTGCTTAGGGTTTCTCGTACTGCTTGTAAGAAGCGTTTGGCTGTTTGGGGGGGTAACACTTCGTAAAAGGTTTTACCCAGTATTTCGGCTTCGGGTTTGTAGAGGAGTGCGTGGTTGGTGGGTGCAATTTTTCGATAGCGTCCTTCGGAATCGATGACCATAATCAGTTCGGTCATCGCAGCGAACAGGGCTTGCATCTCAGCGGACGAGGTGGCGAGTTCCATTTCGGCGCACTTGCGTCGATCGATGGTATTGCGGATTTGGTTGATGGTGGTTTGAAACGCCGCGATCGTGTCGCCGAGTTCGTCGTTGTGAGGATAGGACGACGATTCAAAGCAGGTTTCGCAATCCTCTGCGATACAGGTTTCGCAGTCGCTGGTGATGGCTTCTCCAGCGCGTTGCAAGTCTCGGCGCAATTTGAGAATTGGGGTTATGGTGGTTCGATCGAGAACGATCGAGATCGTGAGCGTGGCGACGGTTGCAATGAGGAACGCCGCAATGACGGTCAAAGCAATGTCGGCGAGAAGGGTTCGATTGACGATCGAGGCATCGTGGCGCAAGACGAGAAAATAATCGCTGTCGCCAAGGGTAAACGGATAGACGACATCGAGGCGAGGGGCGTTAGGATTCCGAAAATACTGTTGCGTTCGTTTGCTGTTGGGTTGGAGTTCGGGGCGTTCGCCGAATCGATCGATTTCGGTACCGTCACGTTGGTGTAGCGTTCCCCCTAAAATCGTCGGTTGCGTTTTCAGGAGATGGAAGTATTGAGATCGATCGAAAATCTCGATCGAGTCAGACGACAAGCGCGCGAGGAGTTCGATGTTGGCTTGCGTGGGATGTTGAAGTTCGTTGAGGAGTTCGCGTCGGTGGCGGTACAGGTTAGGCGCGAGAACGAGTACCTCGACGAGGAGAATGTTGAGGAAAACCCAAACCACGATACGGCGCGACAAGCGGGCTGTCAGTTGAGGAAACCAAGTTTTAACGCGATCGAACACGAGTGGGTTCTCCTCGATCGAAGTATCAAGGACTGTGACAACGAAGGGGTCTCGTACTATAAGACCTACACTCTGTTATATCTCGATCCGCTCTCTTCCTTTCGTAGTGTAGAGGATGGAGCTGGAAAACGTCTTTGAGGAAAGCGAGTCTCGATCGATCGAGGCGATTTTGCAGAGAACGTCGGATATGTCGAGGGTTTCAGGGGTATTGTGGGACGGTGAAATTCCATCAAAACGATTTCGGATGAGTCTATAACGAAGATATGAATTTCTCAATCAAGTGAGGTACAGTCACAGCAATGAGTAATACCATTTTTAAAAATTCATGCCATAGATGTCTGTAGGGGCGAACGGTGTTCGCTCAAGTTCAGCCGAAGATCTCTAGCCGGATTATCGAGAAATGGTATAAACCACCCAGACTTGTTGGATAGTCTTTAGCTTCGAGGAGGTTGTTAAGGAAATACTGATTCTGTTCGTCTTCAACAAAATTATAAAATTATATTCCTATATGTAAAATATATTCTGAATTATTTTGTACGATTTGCTTTGAATAGTTTTTTAATCCATTCATATATTTCAGAAAATTATCTCGATCGAACTCTAGTCGATCGTAGTAACCATCACCAATTACGTTTCCCTCATCGTCATATTCTTCTGTCCCCCCACCTGTTAATATTACTTTTTCAGGTGACTCGCAAAGCAAGCTAGTCCAAGCATCAATAATTTTATATAACTTGCCCGCACCATTAGAGTCAATGACTGTTTCGTTATAAAAGTTTAACCCTGTCCCCTGTATTAACCCTGATGATAATAGCTTTAAAGTTGGAACCCACTTCCGGGTGTCACCCAATATAACGCAGAAAATCATCATGTATAAAAGTATCTGATGACATTGAAGAGTACTTCCTGAGCTTAGTAAAGTCACGATCGTTAGCAACAACAAAAAAATCATGATTCAGAAACATGTTTGGTACTCCTATTAACATCCAAAAAATATAATGCATCCATCTGAGGTAATATCAATATATTTTTCGTCTTTTTCGTATCTCAGAACACCCGGTGTTGCGTTTCATTTTTGAATTAGCGGATCGATAAATCTACGATCGTTCAATTGCTTTGTCTAGAGATTAGAACTGATATCACTACTAATTGAATACTACCGATTAGTTTTTGCTTAAAAATACGATCGATCCTTTCACCTTGAATTTTGACATCCATGCTTGTACACGAATTCTAGTCTGTTTTCAGATTTTGCAAATGCTTAAAAAACTTAGAGTCTCAGTAATCAGAAAGAGGTGCAGAAGTAGGAAGTAGGAGAAGACAAAATAGAGTCTCTTTTTAATCTCCCACGTCCTGTGTCTCCTGCACCTCCTCATCCCACAAGACGCTACATCGGACAACTCAAACCACCCGCTTTAGCTGAAAACCGGGTGTTTTCCCGATAGTCCACCGGACAATCGATGACGGCGGGAACGTCTTGTTCTAAGGCTTCGCGCAAAATCGGAACGAACGACTCCGTCGAGTCTACGCGATAGCCTTTCAAACCCATACTTTCGGCAAATTTCACGAAATCGGGATTGCCAAACTCGATAAATGACGATCGACCGTAGTGCGCTTCCTGCTTCCACTCGATCAACCCGTAACCACCATCGTTGAAAATAATCGTTACGAACGGCGTTCCCACGCGCAACGCCGTCTCGAGTTCTTGGCAGTTCATCATAAAACCGCCGTCCCCAGTCACAGCCACGACTTTTCGATCGGGATGTACCAACTTCGCCGCGATCGCCCCCGGAATGGCAATTCCCATGGCCGCGAACCCGTTGGAAATCAAACAGGTATTGGGTCGATCGCAGTGGTAATGACGGGCAATCCACATTTTATGCGCCCCCACGTCGGAGATTGCGACGTCGTCGGGGCCCATCACTTGGCGCAAATCGTAAATGAGTTTCTGCGGTTTGACGGGAAACTCGTTATCGTTGGCGTACTGCTCGTAATCGGCCCGGATGTCGTCTCGGAGTGCGACAGCGTGAGGTTCGGATTTACTCGATCGATCGGAACGACGCAGGATTTCGTTGAGAGAGTCGGAAATATTCCCCACCACTTCCACCAACGGAATGTAACTGCTATCGATTTCTGCCGAGATCGTCCCGATGTGAACGATGGGGATTTTTCCGTCGGGGTTCCATTTCTTCGGCGAATACTCGACCAAGTCGTAACCCACGGCAATGACGAGATCGGTATTGTCAAAGCCGCAACTGATATAGTCCCGCTGTTGCAATCCCACCGTCCACAAAGCGAGAGGATGCGTGTAGGGAATTACCCCTTTGCCCATAAACGTATTCGCTACGGGAATATTCAACCGCGTCGCAAATTCCGTCAGTGCGTCGCTGGCGTTGTCCCGAATCGCACCGTTCCCGACCAAAATTAAAGGATGGTTCGCCCGAGAGATCGCCGTGGCTGCGTTGTTGAGGCTTTTGTACGATGCGTACATTTTGTCTTTTTTATCGCATTTCAGCGACATCCCCTCAACGGGCATCGCTGCGATATTTTCCGGTAAGTCGATGTGAACGGCTCCGGGTTTTTCCTGTTGCGCCCGCTTAAACGCTTTACGGACGATTTCAGGCGTATTGCTGGGACGGACGATCTGCGAATTCCATTTCGTGACTGGGGCAAACATTGCCACCAAATCGAGATATTGATGGGATTCGATGTGCATTCGATCGGTGCCGACTTGTCCGGTAATAGCCACCAAAGGCGCTCCGTCGAGGTTGGCATCTGCAACCCCCGTCATGAGATTTGTGGCACCGGGGCCGAGCGTGGACAGACACACCCCCGCTTTTCCCGTCAAGCGTCCGTACACGTCTGCCATGAACGCCGCCCCTTGTTCGTGACGGGTGGTGATGAATTGAATGGGTGAATCGCGCAGGGCTTCGAGTACCTGCATATTTTCTTCACCGGGCAAGCCAAAAACATATTGTACGCCTTCGTTTTCGAGACACTTGACCAGTAATTCCGCCGTGTTCATACGTTCCCCTTCTCTGAAATCAGTAACGATCGAGGTCGAGTCAATCCACGAGTCAATTGAGTTGTGATGACGTATTGGCCGAGTTGGCGCGTTCCCAACTTAATTCCCGAGCCAAATTGTCTTTATGTTTACAAATTCATGGATGCCTTGGATACCCAATTCTCGGCCGTATCCAGATTTCTTGATACCGCCGAACGGTAATCGCGGATCGGACTTGACCATGCCGTTGATGAAAACTGCCCCGGCTTCGAGTTGGTCGATAAACTGCTGTTGTTCGGCTTCTACCGTCGTCCAAGCGCTCGCCCCTAAACCGAAGGGCGTATCGTTGGCGAGTTCGATGGCATCGTCGATCGAACTGACGCGAAACAGCAGTGCAACTGGCCCGAAAAATTCTTCTTTGGCGATCGACGTGCTGGCGGGAAGGTCGGTAATAATCGTCGGTGGATAGAAATAACCGGGTCGATCGAGCAATTCACCGCCGATTAAAACCTCGGCCCCTTCAACTCGGCAGGCTTTGACTTGTTCGTGCAGTTCGTCGCGAATACTCGACGTTGCCAACGGCCCGATGTCCGTGTTCTCTGACATGGGATCGCCGATGACGAGGTCTTTAAATTTAGCAAGGAGGCGTTTTTGGAATTCCTCGGCGATCGAATCGCGAACGATAAACCGTTTAGCCGCAATACAAGACTGTCCGTTGTTCAACATCCGAGCGGTGACAGCCGTATTCACAGCCGCTTCCAAATTCGCACTGTCCATGACGATGAAGGGATCGCTTCCGCCGAGTTCCAAGACCGTTTTCTTCAGGCTCTTTCCCGCGCACGCGGCTAAACTCATCCCGGCGTGTTCGCTACCGGTGAGGGTAGCTGCGCGAACTCGATCGTCCGCGACCACCTTCGCAACTTGACTCGCGCCGATGAGGAGGGTTTGAAACGCTCCAGCGGGAAAACCGGCTTCTGTCAAAACGTTTTCGATGGCAAGGGCGCACTGGGGAACGTTTGAGGCGTGTTTGAGCAGCCCCACGTTTCCAGCCATTAATGCCGGGGCAGCGAAACGGAATACCTGCCACAGCGGGAAGTTCCAGGGCATGACGGCGAGAACGATTCCGAGGGGTTGATAGCTGACGTAGCTGAAACTGGCATCTGTTGCTACGGGTTTGTCGGCAAGGAACTCAGCAGCGTTATCGGCGTAATACCGACACACTAAAGCGCATTTGTTGACTTCGGCGATCGCGGATTGAACGGGTTTTCCCATTTCTAACGTTATCGTTTCGCCGAGTTTTTGCCGATCGCGCTCTAAAATATCGGCCGCTGTCCGCAACCATCTCGAGCGTTGTGCCATCATCGTGCGGCGGTAGGGTTTGAAGGCTCGATCGGCTCGATCGAGCTTCTGTTCTAACGCCTCATCGGTCAAAGGTTCAAAGGTTTTGACCGTTTCACCAGTGGCGGGGTTAATCGTGGCAATACCCATAGCATCGTGTCCTTTGCGCGGTACGTAGCGATCGCGGGCGAAGGTCGATCGTGAAGCGTTTGGATAGGAGAACTCAATCTCGATCGATGCAACACTTCGATCTCGCCGCGATCTCAGTCTGTTTCTCGGATCGGCGGGTTCGACACAGTCGGATCGATCTCGCTTCAAACGGTTTTAGCACGTCAGTTCAAATCGCTTGGGCGAGCGGCAAATTGCAGCGGAGGTCAGCGTGTCAAATCCGCAGGGCCTTGTCTTATTGTCAGTTCTTTTGCTAGGTATCTTTACCAAATCTTTACAAAAGTCAAAGTTCGTGCGAGACGATGACCCGATATTGTCTGTCAGATAGTTTCTCGATTAAGCTGCTCTTAACGTCCAGAACTCGATCGCGGGTTCTAAAATACATAACATTATTGTGTTGCGCGATCCTCGGCTCCGACGTATCCTCTTCGGTGAACTTTCCCTCAAGCGTATGATAAGCTCCCTGCTGTTCGTCTACGCCTGCCTGTGTCTCTATGCTTACTTCGGCAGCGATCGCTCGATTTTCATTCCCCCTCCTGCGAACTACCGCGACAGTGAAACGATCGTCAAACTGCCAGTTCGCGATGGTGTGGAGATTTCTGCGATCTACCTTCCCAATCCCGAAGCCGATTACACGATTCTCTACAGTCACGGGAACGCTGAGGATTTAGGGCTGATCCTTCCCGTTTTGAGCCAGCTACACAGTTTCGGTTTTGCCGTTTTTGCATACGACTATCAAGGATACGGAACGAGCGATGGCAAACCGTCAGAGTACAACGCCTATCTCGACATCAACGCGGCGTATCGCTATTTGACGCAAATGCTTGAAATTCCCCCCAGTCAGATTCTGTTGTACGGTCGATCGCTTGGAGGTGGCCCTTCGATCGATCTCGCCTCTCGCGAAGCGGTGGCGGGTTTAATCGTTGAAGGAACGTTTGTCACGACGTTTCGAGTGGTGACGCGCGTCTCGATCGTTCCCTTTGACAAGTTCGACAACCTTGCCAAGATTTCCAACGTTTACAGCCCGTTTTTAGCCATCCACGGTAAGCGTGATGAGGTCGTACCGTTTTGGCACGGTGAAAAGCTCTTTGAAGCGGCGAACGAACCGAAACAGCAATTTTGGGTTGAAGAAGCGGGACACAACGACCTGCAAATGGTTGCAGGCGATCGATACGAACAAGCTTTGCGAGAATTTATAAAATTGGTCGAGAAGAACCAAAAATAATTGAAAAAATAAGGTAACAGACACTCAAGGCTTAACTATTGCCAGAGTAGTGCTGTAATACGCGATCGACGCGAACGAGGCGGTTATTTTGCCAAATTTCGAGTTCGTAGGGGGTCACGAGATAAGTCGTGTCGCCGTATTCGATGCAATAGCCGTGTTCGTTAATTGAGTTGACTTCATCGAGTTGGAATTCGGCATTGTCAACTTTGGAACGCGCCCAGCCCACCCAGTCACCGCTGGGTTGTTGGCAGATATTAATGTAAAAATTCTCGGTTTCAAACGCTGCAACTTCTCGATCGCAGGTACGCCAGTCCTGCGCGACTTCCTGGGTCAGTTCTGCATTCTGGCGAACAATCTCAGAATTTGGCAGTGCAGGTGACACGATCGTACCAATTCCTCCGAGTCCGAGAACGACACTCGGAACGAGTCCCTTCGCGAACGAATACATGCAACAAGCGATCACGAGTGGATGTCCCCTAATACAATCTATGCACGATCGTGGCAAGAAAACGGCCAATGCCAACCCGATCGCGTGACAATTTTTGGGGTGTTACATTGGGGGCAACCACTCGATTTCACGAGCGATGTCTGGAAGTTGTGACTCCCGTTGACCGATCGATCTCGCTCGCGAGGTGTACAGGGAAATGGGGGAAGATAAGACCTCGGCCATGCTGCCGTTTCCCAGCGACCACTTGGCTAAATTAACGGGTAACTCTTTAACAACCCATCGTCCCATCGATCGAACGGTGTCGGAAACCGGTTTGTCTGGCTGGAGGGCGACTCCATGTAACTCGTGCAGGTAGCGGTTCGATTCGCCGTAACGCCGCCACTGTTTGTACAGTTCTTTCCAAGTCGATCGATGTCGGTGTTTGACGATCGCGTTTTCCGCAAACTCCAGCGTCCAGTCGGTTTGGCGCAAAATTCGCCAGCACATATCGGCATCTCCCCCCGTCGTCAGATAGGGACGGAACATTCCCACCTTTGTAAACGCTTCTCGACGAACGGCGAGATTCGCCGTTTGACCGTAGGGACAAAATGGATGAGCGAGAGTGTGGGTTTGCGATAAAGTCTTATTCTGTTGGGCGTAGTGTTCGAGTAAAGTCTGGGGGCCTAGGGCGATAATCTCTCCCGCCACGAGACCGACTTCCGGGTTTTGAAAGGGTTGGACGAGATTTTGGAGCCACGTGGGTTCGGGACGGCAGTCGGCGTCGGTAAACGCGATAATCGAACTGCGGGCGGCTCGAATTCCCGTGTTGCGAGCGGCGTAAGAACTTTGGATTTCAGTTTGCGACAGGATGCGAAGGGGAAAATCAGCCCGGAGATCGATCGACTTGAGACGCTCTACCGTTCGATCTCGACTGTTATTATCGACGACGAGATATTCCGCCTTCTCCGTCGGGTAGGTTTGATGTTGCAAATACGAAATTAACTCCGGTACATCTGCTTCTCCGTTGTAAACGGGGACGACGATCGAAACCGGAGGCAAAAAGGGTAGGTCGTTTTGAATGAAATCGACGTTCAAGGTTTTTGGACTATCGCGATAGGAGACCTCGACGACGCTGCTGCTCGATATACAGCCGTTCTAGCACAGTCAACGCGAGAACGATACCCACTTGAACTGGCCAAGGTGCTGAGGCAAATCCTAACACTAAGCTGAATAACGCGGTTCCGGCCGCTAGGATGCTATAGATGTCTTCAGAGGTTTGTCGGAACCACAAGAACGAGCTGCCTGCGATCGCGAGTGCGATGACGTAGACTGGTATCATATCGATCACCTCTGACTCGATTGACTCGATTAAATTAAAGCCTCGGAAGGCTCAACTCTGATTAGACGATGGGTCTTCTCTAACAAGAGAAGACCCTACTCTATTCTAATTTAGCATTCTGGAATCGCGAGGTCTGTATACTCGATCGCCTTTGTCCGAAAACTTCATATACTTTTATCATTGAATATAATTCAACCATACCTAAAATAAAGAACTGTAAACGATCGAATAAGGGGATTGTATCGTGTCTGTCGAAACTCTCGAGAAACGTTCGACCGTTCGCAAGCACGCACCACGTTATCGAGTGTTGCTTCATAACGACGACTTCAACTCAATGGAGTACGTGGTGCAAACGCTATTAAAAACCGTTCCGAGTCTCTCGCAGCCTCAAGCCGTCAGCATTATGATGGAAGCGCACACGAACGGAATGGCGCTCGTCATTACTTGCGCTCAGGAACCGGCTGAATTTTACTGCGAGACCCTGCGAAATCACGGTTTGACCAGCTCGATCGAACCAGACGAGTAGTCATTTTCTAGTCATTTTTTCAGAGTGACGGGTTTAAAGCATCATTGAAAGCGTTTTTCGCACGATTTCGACATCTCTCGTTCGATGTTAACCGGGTTTTCTCAACGAGAAATCCGGTTTTTTGTGATTTCTATGAAAGATCGCTCGATTTTCATTCGGATTCCCAGTTTTATCGCTTGTTTGTTACTGGCTTGGCTTCCCATCGCCATTCCGATCTACGCACTCGTTCGCGATTCCAATCTCGCTAGTATTTTAGGGACTCTCGTTTTATATCTAGAGTTTTTAGGATTAGCGTGGTGGTGGAATCGAAGGTTTTATGGAGAACGGCGAGTTTTTCAACGCTACGGCTTAATTGGGGGGCGGCGCAACGGTTTGGAGTTCGGGTTGGGATGGGGGGTTGGACTGTTGAGTTTAGCCATCTTATTGAGTCTCGAAACCGTCTTCGGTTGGGTTGCGTGGCGGGTGTCAGAACTTCCCGTTTATCGATTGCTCTTTGAAGCTGTTTTAGTCGGTTCTGCGGTGGGATTTGCCGAAGAATTTCTGTTTCGCGGTTGGCTGTGGGACGAGTTGCGTCGCGATTTGAGTGTGTCTATGGCGACAGTAGCGAATGCGGTTTTGTTTGCATTACTTCACTTTCTCAAACCTTTTCCAGAAGTCATTCGCACGTTTCCTCAGTTTCTCGGGTTGCTGGTGTTGGGTTTGGCGTTAGTTGGGGCCAAATGTCGCACTGAGGAACGCCTGGGATTTTCGATCGGCTTACATGGCGGTTTAGTTGGTGGCTATTACATCGCCAACGTGGGACAACTCATCGCCTACACGGGAACCGTTCCCGACTGGGTTACAGGTATCGATAACAATCCCCTCGCAGGCGTGTTAGGTGTCGGATTGTTAGGTTCGATCGCCTGGGCGATCTTTTCAAGGAAGTTTGAATTCTGAACGTCCTTCGCCTACTCATCCCCCATCTTTTCGAGCAATTTCCGCCGGATTGGGAAGTTGTAAGGTTGTGTATTCTTCTTGAATGAGGTTAAACAGCGATTTGACTTTTTTTTCAAACGGTTTGCGTCCGAATTTCTGACCCCGTTCTCGGGCATTTTGACCGAACGTTTCGAGTAAGTCAGGCTGAGTTGTCAATTTTAGCGTTTGCTGACAAAGTTCGTCGATCGAATCGACCAGAAATCCCGACGTTCCCGATTCGACGATTTCCCGCTGTCCTCCACCGTTAAAGACGACGGGAACGCAACCGTTTTGCATCGCTTCTACTGTCGCCATCCCGAAATGCTCGAACCGTTCGGGACTGAATTCATTTAAACCGCAAAGATGCCAGAAAATACTCGATTTCGCGTACAGTGCTTTGAGGTCTTCGAGTTCGACGTTAACGCGGAGTTCTACTGTCCCAGATACTTTTCTGATTCGCTTTTTAACTTGTTTGAGGTAATGATTTTCAGGCGTACTGCCTCCCGCCAAAACGAGCTTCCAGTTTTGCATGACTTGAGGGTGAGCGTTGCAGAGTCGATCGAATCCCTCGACGATTTCTAATTGCTTTTTCGCACCCCCAGTTTCAAACCGTCCGACGGCTAAGATAATGTTTTCTTTATTTTGCGGTTCGATCTCCATTTCCACGGGCGGATAAATTAACATCGACGGATTGAGTCGCCAGCGTTTTTGAAGCCATTTAATCGTGTAGTTACTGTTGGTGACGATAAACGTGTATCGATCGACTGCAAAATAAGCTTCGCGATAGGTATCGGGGAAGTGACAGAAAAAGATAGAAAGCGGGGAAAGTGGCGTGACCTTAGTGAGTTGGTTTGAGTTGATAAAAATATCGTAGTGTTTGCTTTCTTCTGAAATTGCATTAAATGGATTTTCGACATCCCCTGTCACCCAGGTCGAATCGATATGTCGAACGCCTCGTTTGTCGAAAAATGGTAATGGAACGATTTTGATTTTGCATCGAGATAAATTGAGTCCGTACCAAGATTCGAGTTCTCGAACAGTTACGGGTTTGTTGCCAAGAAATGTAATGTCAAAGCGATCTTGTAAAATCGATGCAAGTGTCGCCAAATATTTTTGTCCGCCGCCGATGAAATGTAAGGCGTGGTCGTAAATGGCAATGGTCGGTTTTCGATAACTGAGAATAAGTTCTAATTGCGATAATAGTTTATCGATATCTCGCGCTCCGTAAATCGGGACGAGCCGTTCGCAGAGTTGAGGTAAAATTGCATTGACGGTTTCGATCGACTGAGATTCGACGAGTTTTTTAAACGTAACGAGCAAACAGTCATACAATCGATCGAACTGTTTTTCAATCCAAAAAACTGACGTTTGAATAGCATTGATTAATTCTAAAGGTTCGTGCTTGGCTAAATATAAGAAACGGTTGCGATTGCAAAAATATTCAGTGAGTGTATTGCCCGTACTCGATCCGCCAACTTCGTGATCGGCGATCGCGCTGGGAACGTAGTGTAATTTCCAGCCTCGATCGAGACAGCGTTTTGAATATTCGACATCCTCGAAATACATCACGAATTCTTCGTCAATGTCGCCCACATCTTCCAAACAGCTTCGTCGAAAGATTGTCGCCGCCCAGCACAAGCCTTCCACTTCCATCGGTTCGTCGTACTGTCCTTCGTCCGCTTCGCCGTAACCGATATCTTCCCAATAGTGATTGGGAAGTCTTCGATGTCCGACGCTGTTAATTCGTCCGTCGAGAAAGCGAATTTTTCCCGCCGCCGCCCCGACGTCGGAATGACCGTCTAAATACTGGACTAATTCCTTCAACCATTGTGGCTGAAGCTGAGCATCGTTATTGAGAAAAACGATGTATTCTCCTTTTGAAAGGCGAACTCCCAAATTAAGAGCGCGAGCGAAGTTATTCGCCGTATTAGAAACCGCGCGAACTTCGGGAAACAGTCGATCGACATATTCGATCGATCCATCTCGGGAACCGTTGTCCACCATGACCACATTGATTCGATCGCTGGGATAGTCTAATTGTTGCAACGCCTCGAAGCAGGGTTTGAGGTGGCGCAAGCCGTTGTAATTGACGACGACGAACGAACAAATCGGCAGATGACTCGTCATGGTTTAGAGGGGGAGTGGATGGATGAGAAGGTGAGGAGATGAGGAAGCGGTTTCTCGAAAAGAACAACCATTGAAGCCGAATCGACTTTTCTCATAGTAAGAGGCGTTGGTGAAACGCCTCTAAAAGAATCGATCGAAACTCGAAAAATCGGGGTTCAGTTAGCGTCGACGACGACCGAAACCGCCAACCCGAGAACGAGAACTCGATCGACCGCTTCCAAATCCACTCGTCCGCTTTCTCGTCGTCGATCGAGAATTCGTATTTCCACGCAACCGACTCGAACCGAATCCCGAACCCGTCGATCGCGTTTGCGTCCGCGTGCGTCGCGTATTCGCTTTCGTCTTATTGGAATTGCGAGACTTCGTCGAATTCCGCAAACTTCCCGTCGTCCGCAGCTGTTGTCGGTTCTTCACCGCCGCCGGAGGTTCGTTATAGGTTTTCTGGTAGCGGTTTACAGCTTGGCTGTACGTCGTACCGTAACCGCCGTATCCCGTCATCATCCCACCGGGTTGATACATCGGAGGAACGTAATAGTGCGGTGCAAACAGCATATTTGCGACAACTTGACCGGCGATCGCGCCTGCAAACGGCGTCCAGAAGCTCGACTCGCGGCGCACGACGACAGTTTCTGTTTGTCCGGTTTGCGGGTTCGTTTGAGTTTCTGTGACGTTGTGAACGTATTCGATATGGAAATCCTGCGCTAAGTGCAACACGGCTTGGCCGTTTTCGAGATTGAAGTACGAACGCTGACCCGCAGAAACTTCCTCTTCCGTCAGCGACATCATTTGTAAATCGCTGGTGGTGTATCGGGGAGATTGACCTCGCGGCGTGTTGAGGAGCATCAGCGTATATTCGCCGTTTGCGTCGTTATATTCAGCTTGTTGAACGGGATACTGACCCTCTTGTAGCGAAGTCGCCGCGATCGCGATCGAAGCGTGAGGATGACGGGGCGTTACTTCACCCCACATCGTCCAAAATAGGGTCAGACAAAGTAATCCAGCTAAAAGTTTTTTCAACATATTTTAAGCAGGCAATTTCTACTCGAGCAACAGGCAATCGGTAAACTGACAAGAGGCAACGGGTTATACAGCGATCCTAAAGCAGTTGGTCGTTCTTCCCCGCTCCTCCTTCTTCGCAAGGGGAGATTGGATGAGGTTAAAGCTGCTTGTAGATAATGGATATCTCATCATCACATTACCCCATGAACCCATCATCTCAACTTAAAGGGGAATTAATTCGGGGAAGTTTTCCAAAACCTGCTCGTTGGTGAGTTCGTCGCCAAAACGAGCAGGCGAGAAGTGGACTTGAATCGCGTGCAGCTTATCTTGATAGTGTAAGTTCACCAACATTTTGAGTCCGTCTCGCAGTGCGTCAATGTCAGCGAGATCGGTCTCGAGATCGGGAACTTCACCCTCAGCGGCCACCGTCAACATCACGACAACGTTTTGGGTCATCGGAAACACGAGGGTTTCCTCGTCTTCCTCATCGATAACGTCCGGTTGCGATAGATAACGCTGTGCTGAATCTGTAAACAGCTCGTTGACGTAGTCGGACGCTTCGCCTTCGTCCCAGATTGCGTCTCCTTCGTTGGCTGCTGCTTGCCAATACGCTTCGAGTTCCAACAGATGTTGGCAAATTTCGGCGAGTCCTTCCCCGAGAACGTTTAAATCGCCATCTGATTCGATCGCGTTTTGTCCGACGCGGTTGAGAACGCCGAGAAGGGGGTTGGTTTCCGCGCCAGCAAGATGCAGCATAATCCGACAAACGACAAACCGAGACTTACCAGTGAGCCGGTTCCATCGATCGCTCAAATTACTCATGGGTCGTGTCTTTCCTTCCGCTCGATCGCGCCTCATGATGGTGTAAAACCATAACCTCTATACTATCCCGAGATGGGGGATGGTGAGGTGAGGAGCAAACCCTCGACGTTCGGATTAAGATCGAGAGGATCGATCTAAGGTGCGACGGGTTGCCAGGGAAAATAATGCAATCCAGGCGCCATCAAACAGCAGCGTTACGCCAACCAAAAGACCGATCGCCCAACGAGCGCTTGACGGCCATTGTGCGCCAATGAGAATTCCCAGGATGACGCTGAGTATGCCACCGAAGAGAATCCATCCCCAACTCGGTGCAGGACGAATTTGAAAGGCAAGAAAGGTTTGAACGACACCTTGGAAAAAAATTGAAAGCCCTAAAATTAACGTGAGAGTCTGAACTCCCTGCACGATATTGGTCACGAGTAACAATCCCGCGACAAGAGACAAGATTCCCACAAAGGCTTTCAACTCAAAATGTCCAGCTTGGCGCGTTTGAAATGCATAGACGATCCGAAACACGCCTCCGACGACAAATAACCATCCAAAAATTAAGGTTGCCGCAATGGCCGTGAGGATAGGATTGGCTAACGCAAGTAACCCCAGGATTGAAATGAGGATACCCAGCGCAATTCCCCATCCGCAATTACGGCGTAATTCTTCTCGAACGATGGGATTGTTTTGGAATCTCACGGCTGTCTCCCCACTCGATCGACTGAATGCCCCGATAATAACAGTCGAAGCTGGGAATTGAAACAATTAGACTGATAATGGGGATCGATCGAGGGTTAATGCCTTAAAAAAGCCATCCCAATCCTGTCTGGTTTGTTCGTCAGGCGAAGCTTGTTTCACTTCAAAGGTTTGGTTCGTTGCCTCGGGGCGCTCTAGCGAACGGATGCAGAGTTCGGCGATATCGTTGCGCGAACACTGGCCTTTAATCGTATCTCCCTTGTCAGCCATGAGGGGTTGACCTCCAGGTTCCTCAGTCAGCGCACAGGGACGAACGATCGAATAAGGAATTCCACTATTACGAAGGCTTTCTTCACCTTGCAATTTCCACGTTAGCAATCCCCCTAACTGCTCGTTCATTCGCACCGCTGGCGGTTCTTTGTCTAAATTCAATCCCGGTTTACCGGGGCGAGTGACACCTGCGGAACTCACCATCACGAATTGGGGTAACACTGCACCCCCGTAAGCTTGTATCGATTCGATTTCGAGTTGGAACGAACCCGCTTGAAATTTGGGATTGAGGGTTCCATCGTACTCGAATTTGCTCAACATCAATTGAAACGCCGTGACGCGATGAGTGGGAAATGGTTCGTCTGTTTCGATCGTTCGGGCGCGGAAGTTGGGAATGAGTTCGGAAAATGGAACTCGCACGGTCATCCAAATACCGTAAACCGTGTCGAAGGAGTAGCAATAGCTGATTCCATCCCATCGATCGTCACTGCGAAGGATGAATTTATAACGTTTTCCGTCTCCCTTGAGGCGTAACTGAATCCCTTCGTATTGGGATAAATCCAATGGCGTTTCGAGGACTTGGGTACGAACAGACGCAAAGCCCCCCGAGTTTGCTGTGGAGACGTTACCGCTAAACAGCGCCGAACCGGGAATCTGACGGATACCACTTTCGCTAACACCACCCATGACGACATCGTCCACTGCGCCCCACAGTGCGTGAAAGTTGGGGAGGGGTTGGGTAAAATCGAAAACCGTCGTTTCGTTGCGTCGTTGGGAAAGATAGGGCTTGACGGCGTTAACGAGGTTCTCGATACCTCGATATTCGATGTATTCTGGGGTTTCGACGACTTCCGGTAAATAGAATTTAATACCCTGATAGTACTTTTCGCGAGTGGGAGTGTCGCCTTCGACGGGTTGAACGCGGGTTCCCGTACAGCAGATGACGGCGCGAACGTTCTCGAAAACCTGTGGCGTGAGAGTTTCGGGAACTGTGATATCGGCTTCGACGAGATCGACTTCGTTTCCAAGAATTGCTCGTCCGCGCTGGGCGTTACGAACTAAACCGCGCACGGGAATACCGCGTTTTTGCAGTTGTTTGACGACGCGCTTACCTACACCTCCCGTTGCACCCACGACGAGGACAACCTGGGTGTTTGGAGGTTCGTTGTGAAGCGTTGTCGAGGTAGATTGACGCATACCGAGTAGTTTTTGCAATCCTCTAAAGTTGCCAACGAAGGGAATTTCTCCAAAAAAGCTGAGGGTTTGCAGAAATCGTCCGAATTGCCAGGGTTCGCGAGGTTTGTCTGCCATAGGAATTTACGCTCGATCTTGCAGTAGGGGCGGAGTCTTGACCTAGGGGCAAGCTTCTGTGCTTGCTCACCCTGTAAGCGGAAACCATTGTTCTTAATGTAAAAAAATATTTCGATTCTTGCCAGCTTTAGCAGATTTGGTATAAAGCAAAGTAATCGAAATCCCCTTCTACTGAATCGATCGACGTAAAACCCCTCAAGATTCCTGTTCTGCCGGTAAAAACGGAACGTCTACCACCTCAGCCGTCACCTCGCCGAGACAAACCGATAACCCTTTTCCACCAGCTTTCGTGCGAACGTAACCCAAACCGAGATAACCCGACTCGGTTTCCACAACACTTGTCAGCTTGCCGACTTTTTCATCTCCGAACATTATCGGCGTTCCCGCAGGTACAAAACCGCTGAGGCGAAGTCCCCAAAGCTGCTGTTTGACTCCTTTATAGGTATTCAAACGTGCAATCGTTTCCTGTCCGATGTAGCACCCCTTATCAAAAGAGACCGTGTGCCACAACCGCGCCTCTAAAGGATTGTAATCCTCTGTCAATTCTGCATCGGGAGCCGGGCGACCCTGTTCGATTCGCAAACGGTTCCACAGCGTTTCCCCCATCGGAATCGCACCTCGATCGAACAATGCTTTCCAAAGCGATGCGGCATCTTCAGCGCTGCAAATTAGTGTATAGCCAGGAAGCGCCAAGTCACTACCTGCGGCAATATCCACAAACCCACTTCCCCACTGAACTCGTTGATGAGTTCCCTCGGGAATCTCTAAAGGCGTTTCAAAGATGGCTTCCCATTCTGACTTCCAAGACTGTACCCCTTCTCCAACCAGGGTAAAACAGGCTGTTTCTTCAGTTCGATCGAGCAATTCTACTTTATCCGCCGGGAAAATATATCGATCGAGCCATTGCATCAACTGTTCTCGACAACTCGGAGACACCAGCAATAAAAGCGCCTCCTCCATAAACCAAACGGTTGCAAGATCGATCGTTCGAGCTGTACTCGTGACGAACACTGTATCGCAATACGTTCTGGGCTGGCGAGGGATGATATCGTTCGTACTGGCGTTGTGAAGGAAGCGCAGTCGATCGTCGCCCGACATCTGAATCCGTCCCCAGTGCGATCGATCGACCAATGCCACACCATGACACACTGCTGCCAACGCCGCCTCGTCATTCCCGAAATCTATCGGCGCAGTGACACCCGCGACAACGTCACCGAACGTTGCCCCTGATGCCAACTGAATCTCCCGCAAAGCTCGATTCATAACGTTCCAAAAACTCAACTCAATCGATCGAGAAGACTGAGTGATAGAGAAAGGGCAACAGCATCAGTCGAGAGCCAGCCTCTCTACCACTCACAGCTCACCGTCAATACTGGCAAGCTACACGAAATAATCTTGCAACGCTTTCACCTGCCAAGATGCCGATTGCATCGATCGAATCGCTGCAACCGTCGCCTTCGCCCCGGCAATCGTCGTCACCACCGGTATTTTATAGCCCAGTGCCGCCCGTCGAATCAGCCGACCTTCCGCCTGTGCGTCCTCACCCGAAGGCGTATTTACGATGAGTTGAATCCAACCGTTCTTAATCGCATCTAGGACGTGTGGACGACCTTCAGAAAGTTTAAACACCATCTTCACGTCCTCAATACCCGCTTCCTTCAACGCTTGGCACGTGCCAGCCGTGGCCATAATCTTAAAGCCCAACGCCTGCAACTCTCGCACCACCGGAACCACCAATGGCTTATCTCGATCGATCACGGAAACAAAAGCCGTTCCCGACAGCGGTAACCGTTCGCCCGCGCCCAGTTCGGCTTTCGCAAAGGCTTTCCCAAAGCCGTTGTCGAGACCCATGACCTCTCCGGTCGATCGCATTTCCGGCCCCAACAACGTATCTGTTCCCGGAAACTTCCCAAACGGCAACACCGCCTCTTTCACGCACACGTGCTTCGGAATAAGTTCCTCCGTAAACCCGAGGTCTGTCAACAACTCGCCACCCATCACCCGAGAAGCCAACTTCGCCAGCGGTACTCCGATTGCCTTCGCCACAAACGGAACCGTCCGCGAAGCGCGAGGGTTGGCTTCAATGATATAGACGACATCTCCCTGCACCGCATACTGCACGTTCATTAAACCCACCACAGATAGCCGTTTCGCTAACTTCACCGTCCAATCGCGAATGGTTGCCAAAGCCGAGTTCGACAGCGTCTGTGTCGGAATCGAACACGCTGAATCCCCGGAGTGAATCCCCGCCTGTTCGATGTGTTCCATAATCCCGCCGATAACGACGGTTCCTCCTCGGTCTGCAATGGCATCGACATCCACTTCCACGGCGTTTTCCAAGAACTTGTCGATGAGAATCGGATGTTCCGGTTCTACAGCCACGGCGAACGTCATGTATCGCTCTAGTTCCTCGTCTGAATACACGACCTCCATCGCTCGACCGCCCAAGACGTAGGACGGACGCACTACGACGGGGTAGCCGATGCGCTTGGCAACTTTTAACGCCTCCTTATAACTGCGAGCGATACCGTTTGGCGGTTGTAAAATCTCCAACTCCCGCAGGATTTGCTCGAAACGTTCCCGGTCTTCCGAAGCGTCGATCGAATCTGGAGTCGTTCCCCAAATTGGCGCGTTAGCGTTCGACAGCGCCACCGCCAACTTCAACGGCGTTTGTCCCCCGAACTGGACGATAATGCCCTCGGGACTTTCTGCCTCGACGATGTTGAGAACGTCTTCCTTCGTCAACGGCTCGAAATACAATCGATCGCTGGTGTCGTAATCTGTCGAAACGGTCTCCGGGTTCGAGTTCACCATGATTGTCTCGAATCCCTGGTTCCGCAGCGCAAACGAAGCGTGACAGCAGCAGTAATCGAACTCAATGCCTTGACCGATGCGGTTCGGACCGCCACCGAGAATCATCACCTTGCGGCGATCGGACGGCAGCACCTCGCTTTCTTCGTCGTAAGTGGAGTAATAGTAGGGTGTTTGCGACTCGAACTCCGCCGCACAGGTGTCTACCATCTTGTAAGCCGGAACGATTCCTAAACCCTTGCGATAAGACCGGACTTCGTCTTCCGTCGTCTTCGTGGCAAATCCAATTTGTCGATCGCTGAAACCCATTTGCTTCACGTCGCGCATCTGTTCCGCTGAAATTTCAGTCAGCGGTGTCATCTTCAGCCACTTTTCAACATTCAAAACCGACACGAACTTATCGAGGAACCATCGATCGATCCCCGTCAGTTCGTAAATTTCCTCAACTGACATTCCCAGCAGTAACGCTTGGCGCAAGGCAAACATCCGTTCTGGGTTCGGTTTCCGCAACGCCGCACGAACCGTTGCTAAATTGGGAAGTTTTTCCGCTCGATCGCACCCCCAACCTGCACGGCCGGTCTCTAACGATCGAAATGCCTTCTGAAAAGACTCGCAGAACGTCCGACCGACAGCCATCGCCTCGCCCACCGATTTCATCTGCGTCGTCAACACCGGTTCCGTTCCCGGAAACTTCTCAAATGCGAATCGAGGAATTTTCGTCACGACATAGTCGATCGTCGGCTCGAAACTCGCTGGGGTTTTCTTGGTAATGTCGTTGGGAATCTCGTCGAGCGTATAGCCCACAGCCAACTTCGCTGCGAATTTCGCAATCGGAAAACCCGTCGCCTTCGACGCTAATGCCGAACTCCGCGAAACCCGAGGGTTCATTTCGATGACGACGACATCCCCATCGATCGGATTCACCGCAAACTGAATGTTCGACCCACCGGTTTCGACGCCGATCTCGCGAATAATCTTAATCGAAGCATCCCGCAACCGCTGATATTCCTTGTCCGTCAAGGTTTGGGCTGGCGCAACGGTAATCGAATCCCCTGTATGAATGCCCATCGGGTCGATATTTTCGATCGAACAGATAATGACGACGTTATCTGCCAGATCGCGCATCACCTCCAGTTCGTATTCCTTCCAGCCGATGAGGGATTTCTCCACCAAAATCTGTGACACCGGCGACGCATCCAAGCCCACCTGTGCCATCACCTCAAACTCTTCTTGGTTGTAGGCAATGCCACCGCCCGTTCCGCCCAATGTAAACGCCGGACGGATAATCAGCGGATACAATCCAATTTCTGCTGCGACTTGTTTGGCTTCGTCTAAGTTGTTGGCAATGCCAGACGGACAGCTCTTCAAGCCGATTTTGTCCATCGCCCGACGGAACAGGTCGCGATCCTCGGCTTTTTGGATGGCGGGCAGCTTCGCACCGATGAGTTCGACTTTGTATTTGTCTAACACGCCGTTTTCTGCCAGCGCTACGGCCAGGTTCAGTGCGGTCTGTCCTCCCATTGTCGGCAAGATGGCATCGGGACGCTCTTTGGCAATGACCTGTTCGACGATTTCCGGGGTGAGCGGTTCGATATAAGTTCGATCGGCCATCTCCGGGTCGGTCATGATCGTGGCGGGGTTGGAGTTGACCAAAATCGTTTCGTATCCTTCTTCCCGCAATGCTTTAAGCGCTTGCGTCCCGGAATAGTCGAACTCGCAGGCTTGTCCGATGACGATCGGGCCAGAACCTAACAACAAGATTTTCTTGAGGTCTTCGCGACGAGGCATAGCTTTTACAGTGAACAGTGAGCAGTGAGCAGTGAGCAGTGAACAGACCGCCCTTTCAGGCTCCGTATCTGCACCGGTCGATTCCGTTAAGAGCGTCCGTTGGGAAGAGGAACTATGCAGTTGGTGAGGTCTCTTCGCCTCTACAGTGCCATGTATTGGGACGACCGGATTCTAAATCCAGACTATTTTACGGGTTTTTGCCAGTTGCGAAAGCGACTCTTAAGGTTGGTTTTCTAAGATTTGATGACTTCGGCCCTGAGTCAGGCGTAGTACTTCTGAACTCGATCGAGCCGTGACTCGACTCGTGGAGGTCGAACAACTCCATAGAGTCGAGCGACTGTATATATAAGATTTCGATCGGTGCGTGTTGAGGTTTTCGATCGTTAAACCGGTCAGCTTGTCGCGGGATAGAGGTCGAAAAGTGGGAAAAAGGGAATTTCCCCAAATTTTTTTCAAGCTTCCAAACCTGTACGCCGTGGTAATTCCAAGGATTCTGCCGCAAGATTCCGGCAAAATTTCCCCGCAAG
>LWRO01000036.1 GCA_001657325.1 Geitlerinema sp. BBD 1991-9
GGTAATTCTTCATCGCCTAGAACGGTTTTTAAAAGGGCTTCGAGTCGGGCGTGGCTGTGAAGGTTGCGATAACTCTCGAAATCAGATGGTAGTGAGCAGTGAGCAGTGAGCAGTGAGCAGTTTAGGGAGTTTTCAGTGTTTCGCTCTTTCGGGGATTGCAACAGAAGGTGTTAATGGGGGTAATTCTTCATCGCCTAGAACGGTTTTTAAAAGGGCTTCGAGTCGGGCGTGGCTGTGAAGGTTGCGATAACTCTCGAAATCAGATGGTAGATTCGGGATCGAGGAGTCGATCGAGGGCTTCGATGCATCGATCGACATCGCCTTCGGGAACGCTCAATCCCATGCCAAACTGCTTGACGCGCTTTTCCATACAATAGCCATCACTGACGATTAAAGGTTTTTTCATGACTGCGCTTTTGGTTAAAACGTTACTGCTATATTTGAAGTTTTCGTAAGCGGAAAATAAGACATCGCAGGCATCGATAACGGCGTTAAATGCTGCGCCATCTGGAATCGAGTCAAAGTAACAAAAGCAGTTTTCTGGCGGATCTTCGGCGAGTTTTTTAACTGTTAAATATTCATCGGTAAAATCGCTATCGAAATCTTGATTGAACATCTCCATCGAAAGCCGTCCGGCAAAGATAAACAACCAATCTTTGTCTTTCGATCGATTGGCAATTTCAATTAAGGTTAACAGTCCTTTGCGTTTACTCAATGAGCCAACCGTTCCGATAATTTTGCGATCGTTCGCTTTTTCTCGAATTTTTCGGGCTAATTCGTAATTCGGATCGGGTGGGGTTTCGTCGGTTAAATCAGGGAATGCAAGGACGGGTTTATCGAGCTTGTCTTTCAGGTCTTCGACAACGTATTCGTCGAGTAACGTGAGTGATTGACATCGCTCGGCTTCAGCAACGCTCCAGTGGTTGAGGGGAGTGCCGAACAGTGGCAGTTTCCGTTCGCCAAATCGCAACAAGCCGGGTCGGAAATACAAGCCAGACCACGGATAGGGAAAGATTCGATCGACAATCGCACCGTTGAGATAGTAACTGAAATAGTTATCCAACCAGTTGAAAAAGACTAAATCGGGTTCTACACCGACGTTTTGACTCGCTGCTTTGACTTTTTCGGCAGCGTAGTTCCAACGGGCTAAAACAGAAATAGGTTGAGGGACACGGCCGAGAACGGGAAAGTTTGCGGGAAGTTTGCCGAAAATAGGAATCTGATGGCGTTTGAGTTCCGGCATAGTAACGGGATGAAAATTATCGAGCGATGCCGTACAAACTTCAGCTAACCACTCGCGAACGGCTTCAGGTTCGGGATAAAAACAAAACACCCGATATCCGGCTTCTAACATCGTTTTACAGAAACCGCGCATATAGGTGAGGTGATGTCCCCGACCGTGATTTGTATCGATAAAAGCGATGGTTTTCATAGATTTCGCGATGGTATTTAAAGATTGGATGCCGACGCTCGAACGCTTAATAGAAGATCGCAGATTTCGCGAACGGCCCCTTCTCCGCCTCGTTTTTGGGTCACGTAAACGGCAGCGTCGCGATTTGCAGACATGGCATTCGCGACTGTAAGCGGACAACCCACCCACTGCAACGCAGGAAGATCGTTTGTATCGTCTCCAATGTAAGCAACCTGCGATCGATCGATTTCTAGAGTCTCACACAAACTTTGTAGGGTTGCGAGTTTGTCTTCAACTCCGACAAAAACATGGGCGATTCCCAAGGTTTTAGCCCGATAGCGGGTCGCGGGCGCACTGCTGGCACTGACGATCGCGATGTCGATTCCGGCTTTTTGGGCGATTTTGATGCCCATGCCGTCTTTGGCGTTAAACTTTTTCATCTGCTCGCCACGATCGTTATAATACAGTCCACCATCTGTTAAAACGCCGTCTATATCTAATGCTAAAAGTTCGACCCGAGACAGTCGATCGTGCAAGTTATTGGGGTGAGAAGCAGGCGATCCCGACATCGATTGAGGCGGATCGTCCGACATACTGGGAATCGTGACGGTTGTAGGAGCTTCGTTTAGCGAGGCGTTCAGCGATTCATGCAGTCTTAAAATCGGACGCAACACGGCTTCGAGTTGCGCGAGGGGAATCGCGTTCGGGCCGTCGCTGAGCGCACGATCCGGATCTGCGTGAATTTCCATAAATAAAGCGTCAATGCCAACCGCCGCCGCCGCCCGTGCGAGAACGGGGGCGTATTCTCGTTGTCCCCCCGATCGATTTCCTTGTCCGCCAGGGATTTGAACGCTGTGGGTGGCATCGAAAACGACGGGATACCCCAGTTGTCGCATTTGGGGGATCGATCGAAAATCCACCACGAGCGTGTTATAGCCGAAACTGGTTCCTCGTTCGGTGAGCAGAATGTTCGTTGCACCACCCGCCTTCAGTTTCTGCACGACGTTTTTCATATCCCACGGCGCGAGAAACTGACCTTTTTTAACGTTAATTGCCCGGCCAGTTGAAGCAGCGGCGAGTAGCAGGTCAGTTTGACGACACAGAAATGCAGGAATTTGCAAGATGTCGGCCACGTCTGCAACGGGGACAGCTTGGTGGCTTTCGTGAATATCCGTTAAAACGGGTAAACCGATTTCGTCTTTAACCCGTTGCAGGATTTTTAAGCCGGTTTCGAGAGACGGCCCGCGAAAGGAATCGATCGAGGTACGATTGGCTTTGTCGAAGGACGATTTGAAAATGTACTGAATACCGAGTCGATCGACAATTTTAGCGATCGATTCTGCCATCTTTAACGTAAAATCTTCCGATTCGATGACACAAGGGCCCCCGATTAAGGTCAGGGGTTGACGATCTCCAATGGCGAGGGTTTCGGTAATCTGGGCGAGAATCACAGTGTTCGACCTATTGCCCTGTACGAGCTTGCCTGTGCTAAATTTTTCGTCGAGATGCTCGACTGCCGATATTTACCGTAGCGTAAGCGATCGACTCGCCACTTGCCAAGATTTTCTCCGTAACTTCATCAAATCAACAAATGAGATCGATTAAATTTTGCCGTGTTTGCACGTAGAGCCATTGGAGACTCGACCGAGGTTTTACTCAGATTCGATCGAAATGACGAAACTGACTCAAACCCCGGTTTGTAAAGATTCGATAAAGTGTCGTTCTGAATCGATCGGTTAGGACAGCGTTTTTTGACCCGGTATACCTAGAATCGAAGGCAAATTTTGGTCGATCGTCTGGCTGTCGTGATGTGAGGGGCTTGAAATGCTCGATCGTCAAAGCTGGCTTCGTAAAATCGCCAATTCAAAAATGAAACGGTTTCTCTAGCAATCGAGCAATATCCGTGCATCCAACTCTCAAGATGCTTTTCAAAGCTTACACCGATAAAACCTTACACCGATAAATTTCGCCAAGCTCAAACTTTCTTTCGTTTTCCTTTTAAGCTGTAATAGGATTTGACTAAAATCGGTGGAATAAACTGAAATACGAACTCTCGATTTTTCAGTTTTTGTCCTTTGAGTTCGTATTCTCGATCGAGATCGATCGGATCGACTTGCCAAGTCCAATTGTAGTTCTCAATATCGCCATTCCATCCCTGATGGACGTTTAACGACGGTGGAAACAAATGTTTTATTCGATCGATGTCGCCCCAACTATGGATGATTTCGATATCAAAATCCGGGCCTTTGCGTACAAACGCACTGACATTACTGTGATAGTTGATAAAAGAGGCATTGATAACATCAAAGCCACTGACAATCAAAACATACATTAAAATTCCAATATTCCAACCCGGACAAACGTGTCCGTCTAGTACGCGATGCTCAAAGGGTGGAACGGTCAAAAATGCCAGTCCATTTGGCTTCAAAATTCGGCGAATTTCACTGAGCGCACGTCCGGTATCCATAACGTGTTCGATGACGTGGGAACACCATACTGCATCGTAAGACTCGGAAGGAATTGCAGACATATCACAGACATCTAGATTTTCATAAACTGTGACATCTTCCGGTAAATTCTCTAGCAATTCTGGGTGTAAGTCGGTTACAGTGACTTGCTTACCTCGTTCGCAGAACGCTTTTGCGGCGAAGCCGTCTCCTGCTCCGATATCGATAATGCTTTGGAAGTCATAGGTTGAGGCCTGTTGAACGATCCGCCGCAGAGCAATTTGAAATTCGGGTAGTTGATTTCCGTACATGATTTTTCTACTTATATCAGAGTGAACTTTTTAAACGCAATGTGGTAGCCGTCAAGATCGAGCTACAAAATAGCAAAAACCTGTATAGAGTCATTGCGTTTAAAACTCTATACAGCGGTATCAAACAGGTTGTCTTATTCTGAATTTTGTAGTATCAGTAATTAAGCCCATCGATTCCTAAACGATACGAAGCAAGGCTCAAACCACTATCGCCGCAGAGCTTAAAGCTTTGAAGGCAGCGAGTTTAAGAATCGAATAGCTCGGCGCACCAATACTACAAGCCAGTAGTCTTTGTTTTATCGTAAGAGAATTGAACCTCCAGAAAACAACATATCGAACAACGAAATGCACTAATTCCAATACACTTAACTTCCTAGTGATGAGAAGCTAAAACTTCTGTTAAAATTTCATCAACTGCTCGATTGGTCGAATTACCATCGAGGCGATATGTAATATCTTCCGCAACGTTCAAGCTCGATTCAACTGCCTCTTCCGAAAATAACGCAGCGGAAATCGCATTGTTTAAAGCATTGTCTGGTGAAGCATAGGCTGTCCGATAACTTCCATACTCTTCAAGATGTTTGTAGCCCTTGGACGGCCCGTCCTCGAACAGATCGAACGCTACCACTTTTTTACCCATCATCAATGCTTCTTCCGCCACGGTCGAGCATCGCGTCAACAGCAAATCTGAAATCGAAAGAATTCCGTAAACGTCTAATTCAGTAATTTCCGGTTCGATAACGATAATTGAATCAGAATTAGAAATTTCTTCGGCAGCTTGACGGTAGAGATTAGGATTTTTGCTATCGTTGGGATGCATTTTGACGAGCAACAAGACGCGATCGAAATCCAGCCCTTGATAAAGCAATTGAATCCATTTTCGATACAGTTCTTGCTCGTTTTCGTATCCTTTATATTCGGTATGTAAACAAGTGGCGACAGAAACGATTTTTCGGGATTCCAGCTTCTCTGACACCTGGGGATAGCGAGCTACTAACCGCTCTCGAACCTGTTTGGAGTCGAGATGAGCGAGTCGATCGTGCAGTGGATTTCCGACTAATCGCACTCGACTGGAATCGACACTATACTGATGAATTAACTCTCGCTCGACCCGCTTTCCCCAAACCATAAACTTATCGGAAACGGTCGTAGCTAAACCGGCGACTGAATCTCGGCGTGTGCCACCGTGTTGAATCGAGAGGGTCTTGACGCCGAACGTCTTCAGTCGATCGACGGTATCTACACCACACTGATGAAACTCATACATCATTCGGTGGTCTAAACACACTACGACGAGCTTGTTTTCGGGATGCTTACAAGCTTCGATCAGTTTAATGTAATCGGTTTGGATCGGACAGTTTAACGCTTCTAATTTTTGTGAGTTAGATGGTGTTAGTTTGAGCTGGTGAACGCCGTTTAAAACGATTAAGTTAACCTTGAGTTCGTTGTTTTTAACTTCCGGACGTTGTAGTAAATTCACCAGGAGCGGGATTAACATCCGCTCGCAGGCTTTGGAATAGAGAAAGAAGGTGATTTCCGGTTGTGTGGAGACGGAAGTTCCGGGTAACTGATTGAGAATATACTTGCCAAGTAGCTTTAGTTTGTCCTCGTACTTTAGATAATCCTGAACGGAAAAATAGTACTGGGATAAAAGAGACGCTTCGAGTGGTTGAATTGCCTTTCGGAGCTTGGTTTTGGCCGAAACTTGTTTAGCCATGAGGACACCTACTGATTCCCAACAGACGATCGAACACCACGGAAACCACCTTCGCTTCTAGAAGTTTAACAGTTCTGTGAAGTTGGCGATCGTGCGATCGGCCTGAGACAGAGCCTCGATCGAAAACGAGGTGGTTAAGCCAATACAGAACATTCCTGCCGCTTTTGCTGCCTTCACCCCGGATTGACTGTCTTCAAATACCATACAATCTTCAGGGGGAACGTTTAAAGCGGATGCTGTTTTCAAGTAAACTTCGGGGTCGGGCTTTAATTGTTGGACTTCGTCTCGGGTTGTCATGACCTTAAAGCTCGAGCTCAAATTCAAGCCGTCGAGAACCGTTGTCGCTTCTCGACGACTCGAACTCGTGGCTAACCCAAAGCGTTTAGCGGTCGTATCGAGGTGGCGGACAAATTCAACTGAGCCAGGAACCGCCGGAATCGAACCTTGGTGAAGTAGCGTTTGATACGCCTCCCGCTTAGCTCGAACCAACGGCTTCACCTCTCCCGTCAATTGAAATTTATCGAACCAATATTCAATGACGGATTGTTCTTTCATTCCCCGCCAACCGACATCGGATTCGGGTAACTCAACGCCGTAAACTTGGCGGAAAACTTGCTGATAAGCAGCAAATTTCAACGGCTCCGTATCGGCTAAAACTCCATCCAGGTCGAAAATGACCGCCTGACACCGATCTAAAACTAAACCTATGGATTCAACACTCATTAAATTTGCCTATGCTACCAGCGTCCGACCGACAGCCGTACAAATTTTATCGAGTACCGACACCATTTCGCTGAATTGCTCGAAGGAAAGCGCTTGCTCTTTGTCGCTCTTGGCGTTGGCGGGATCGGGGTGGGTTTCGACGAGCAAACCGTCAATGCCTAACGCAGCAGCCGACTGAGCCACGAGGGGAACTTGAGCGGCGATACCCATGGCGTGAGAGGGATCGAGGACGATGGGTAAGTGACTCAGTTCCTTCACTAAGGCGGCGGCACAAACATCTAAGCAGAACCGGGTTTGCGGCTCGAACGTCCGAATCCCTCGTTCGCACAGGATGACTTTGGAGTTTCCGTTGGAGAGGATAAAATCGGCTCCTTGCAAAAACTCTTTAATCGTGGTCATGAAACCGCGTTTGAGGACGATGGGTTTGTCCATCTGTCCGCAAAAGTTCAGCAGCGAGAAGTTGTACATCGCCTTCGTCCCGATTTGGATGATGTCGGCTACGTCGGCGACAGCATCGAGGTGGGTGGTGTCTTTGACTTCGGTGATGATTTTCATCCCGAATCGATCGCGGACTTTGTCGAGGATCTTCAAACCTTCGTCGGCTAATCCTTGGAAGCTGTAGGGAGACGTCCGGGGTTTGAAAGCTCCGGCTCGGAATACTTTAATATCGAACTTGCTGCGGAGAAACTCAGCAGTTCGCATGACTTGGTCTTCGGATTCGACCGCACAGGGGCCCGCCATCATGACGGTGTTTCCGCGACCGAACACGACACCATCTCCTAAGTCGATGACGGTGTTTTGTTCCTGAAATTTGCGGGTGCAAAGTTGATATTCAGTTCCCGGATTGACGATCGACTCAACCCCTTCTAGCGTTTTGAGTTCGGACGGATCGCCTTTCCATTTGGAAGAGGTGACGAACAATGTCTGACCGCTCAGGTTGACTTGGCGAGCTTCGACTCCCTGTTGGCTGAACCACTGGCTCACGCGATCGATGGTGGCTTCGGTAGGATTGGGGCTGAGTTTGATAATCATGTTTGGCTTTTGCGTCTGTACAGTTGTGAGAAAAACAGTTGTCAGAAAAACAGTTGTCAGAAACGTGAATTAGAAATCTTTGAAGGACTTCTCGACAGAACCGGGTTGTTGAGACTTTAGTGGAAACTTTAATCGATGGTCACTGACAAAACTGTTCGTCAGTGTGTGTTATCGCCTTAGATGGCGTGCAGGATATCCCGCAGCCAGACGAGGCCGAGGCAGCTATTGGAGGCATCGACTACGGGAATTACATCGAAGCCAGCACCTCGCTTGTCGAGTTCTCGCAGCAGGTCGAGCAGTCGCATATCGGGATCGATCGCAAACGGACTCGTGACCATTAAATCTTTGGCTTTGAGGGCCGACAAATCCGGTTGAACGATAAGCCGACGGCGAACGTCCCCGTCTGTGACTAAACCCACCAGATGGTTGTTCTCATCAACAACGCAGGTACAGCCGACCAGTTTGCGATCCATCTCGAGCATCATTTGGCGAATATCGGTTTCTGGGGTAACGCGAGGAACATCAGAATCCGATCGCATAATGTCGGCAACGCGCAGATAAAGGTTTCTGCCAAAAAGCTTGACAACTTGAACGAGGTAATCCTCGTTTTTCAAGATATAAGATCCAGAAATGAGAACGTCAACTTCGAGATCCCGCAACAGTGCGGCCGAGAGGTGGTTCACTCCGCCATCGACGTGAACTTTGACTTTAGGAAACGCCCGACGGAAGGATTTAATTTTGTTAACGACTCGATCGTCAAACTGTCCGCCAGACACGCCAGGGGTGGCAGCCATAAAGAGAACGTAATCGAGGATTTGACCCGTCTCGAACAGCTCGCTAACGGGCGTTTCTGCGTTGATGGCTAAGCCAAAGTTACAGCCGACTTGACGGCGGATTTGCTCGAGTTTCGACCACGTGAGTTGGTTTTCAACGTGAACGCAGAAATAATCGTCGGCTTTCAGTTGAACGCCGTCTAAATATTCCAACGGATCGCTGACGCTTAAATGAACGTCGAACGGCAACCGTGTACTTTGACGTAGGGTTTCGATGTCCTTCAGGTGTAAGGTTTTGCTGTTTTCGCTGACATCGTAATGGATGAGATCGATGCCGAGGACATCTAATTCTTTGAGAACTTCGGGAAGTTCAGATTCGCCATCCACGGCGGCGAGCAACGAGCAAGATATTTTCGGGATTTTAGGGAGCATGGTCTTACGTCCTTGAATAACGATTCGCTCTGGAGGAAATTTATAATTCTAGGAATTGTTGCCTGAATATTTCCGAGTGAAAGTTTCTATTTTTATGCTTTACGAATTTTCAAATGCCTTCAAACACCGAGCAAGGTTTTGACTTTCTCTAAATCTTCTTTCGTATCGACACCAACTGATTCGTATTTTACGAGACAGCATTGAATTTTATAGCCGTTTTCGAGCATCCTTAGTTGTTCCAAGGATTCTGAAGTCTCGAGTGGGGTCTGCGGCATGGTCACGTACTTCTCGAGAAAAGGCTTCCGATAACAGTATAAGCCGATATGTTTGTAATAGGTTTTTCCTTCAATTCCTTTGCGATTGTATGGAATCGGATAGCGAGAGAAGTAAAGGGCTTCAATTTTTTGGTTTAAGGCAACTTTAACAGCGTGTGGTGAGTTAATTTCATCGAGATCTGTCGTCGCAACAACTGGTGTCGAACAAACCGCTTCTGGTGCATCGAGCAGAGATCGAACGCAGGTATCGATAACTTGCGGATCGATGAGCGGTTCGTCTCCTTGAATGTTAACAACGATATCCCAATCTTCCCCTTTGACTGCCGCACAGCATCGATCGCTTCCCGTTGCAATATCTTCTCCTGTCATCACCGCTTGGCCACCAAAGGACAAGACGGAATCGTAAATTCGTCGGTCGTCTGTGGCAACTCTAACTCGATCCAAAAGTTCGCTTTGCAAGCACCTTTCATAGACCATTTGGATCATGGTCTTGTCTCCAATTTTGGCCAGTGGTTTTCCTTCAAAGCGAACTGATTTGTATCTTGCCGGAATAATGCCGGTAATTTTAGTCATAATAGTTGATGAGGTTAGGCTTTTAGGAGGCGTTTTGAGGAGTTTTAAGCTTATCCGACATTCTAGGCGATATTGCGGGGGAGTGCAAGGTTCTAAAAACGGCTTCATTAAATCAACACAGTGTTAATATACGTAAAACTCGGTATGCTCGCTGTACGAGTTCCGTGAACCTACTGAAGATCGAGCAAGTCCCGCTGAACTCTGACGCATAACAACCCGGAGACAATATAAAGCTTTAGTAAAGTAACGACGCCGAGACGATCTGGACTTTGAAATAGATGCTTCAAGCTTCCTCTTCGTGCAAACTGTACTCATCTTGAAGGAAGTTGTTTGGAACTGGCCCTGTCTAAGCTAATACTTAAAGTTCGATCGATCGAGGTACTCAAAAAATACTCTCGATCGATCGAAATAGGGTTCGTTTGAAATTTAGGTTTTGAACGTGCTTGAGAACGAAGAACCTGGGTGCATCTCACTTTTGCAATCTATCCGATTTCCGATGCCCTCATCCCCCAACCCCTTCTCCCAATCTTGGGAGAAGGAGAGCTCTTTTCAAGTCCCTCTCCCAATCTTGGGAGAGGGATTTAGGGTGAGGGTTACAGAATTGAGATGCACCCAAGAACCTACCGTGTAAAGACTTTTTTCACTTTTTTCCAAACGCGATCGGGCGATTTAAGGGCTTCTAATTTATTGGAAATTTGCCCTTTGCACAATCCCAGGTTGTAGAGACTTTCCGTCCGTTGTAAGTATTTGAGATAGCGCGTTCCCACCCGTTCGACGTCTTCAGGGGGGACGGCTTTAGCATCCGGTTGTAGTTTAACCCACAGCTCTGGAGACTTCGACCAAGGGGTTTCGAGTCGATCGTCCGGTGTAATTTTGACGGCGCTGTATCCTGCAAAACCCGCCAGACGCTCGACACCCTCGATCGAGAAATTGTTTTTGTGGGCGAGGTGCAAATACATCAACAAATTCCCCACAGCTGCCGGATGTCCGAGTTCGTCGATATGGTAAATGTCGGGAACGATAACGAGAATCTGTCCGTTAGGGCTGAGAAAATCCCGACATTGTTTCAAAAACGCAATCGGATCGGTCAGATGCTCGAAAACGTGGTGTAAGTAAATCAGATCGAACTTCACATCGGGAAGGGCGCTGCCAATGGCATCGATCGAACCGTAAAACAGATTGGCTACACCGTTTTGCTTACCAAACGCCATCGCGCTACTGTCGTAATCACAACCAGCCACGTTATAACCGCGTTCTTGAATAATTTTCAACGCACCGCCGCCGCCGCAGCCGACTTCGCACACCCAACCTCCCTCGGGTAGTGTATCGCTGACGGTGGCGAGAATTTTCTCGGCATAGCTCCGTTGGCGAGCAAAGTAACTGTCGTAAGTTCCTTCCTCGATATCCATCCCGTACATTCGACGGTAGATGTGAGTGTAAAAGTCAACCAGGTTGTTTTCGTCGAGATAGGGATCGATGCGAACGGTTCCACAGCTCAGACACAGAACGGATTTGAACGGTAAGCCGTAGCGATCGATTTCTGAGAGCAATACATCATCTCGATCGGCACCGCAGGGACAGGTTGTCGGGTGCAGTTGATATTCACCGGAATCGAGTTTCGATCGAACTAAATCGATCAGTTCCCGCTGTATTTCAGACACAGACGGTTTGAACGGATGAGTCGGATTGAAAGCGAATCGCGGTGAAAGTAACTGAGCCATCGTTAAAACCTCTTTCAGAACAGAATGGAAAACTAAAGGACGAAAAAGACACGCTGGACTAGCGAACGAAAACCGCAAAACCAGACAAACACTCAAACAGCTAACTCGATAAGTAGTCGCGTTCGAGAACCACCTCAGCGTAACTTCCCGATTTGACGACGCGGCCTTTTTCCATCAGGTAAATTCGATCGCAATGTTCGACGGTGGTGAGACGGTGTGCGATGATAATCAGCGTTTTTTGGCCGCTTAACGCCTGAATCGATTGGTTGACGAGATGTTCGGTTTCGTTGTCGAGGGCAGAGGTGGCTTCGTCGAGTACCAAAATGTCTCGCTCGTGATACAAAGCCCGAGCGATACCGATGCGTTGTCGCTGTCCCCCCGACAGTCGCACGCCACGTTCGCCCACCTGGGTTTTGATGCCGTCGGGAAGCTCTTCTATCAATTCTCGAAGTTGAGCGGCGTGAATCGCTTTGTCAAGACGTTCGGCATCGATTCGATCGTCGGGAACCCCAAAAGCGATGTTACGTTCGATCGTATCTCCGGTTAAAAAGATCGACTGAGGAATATAACCGATGATATTCTGCCAGGCCCGCAAATCTCGGTAAACGGAAATACCATCGATGCGAATATCGCCCGATTGCGGGACGAGCAAACCGAGAATCACATCGACGAGGGTTGTTTTGCCCGCACCCGATTTACCGATCAGGGCGATCGACTGGCCTTTTTCGATGGTAAACGATACGCCATTCAAGGCATTTTCTTCAGCGACGGGATAGCGATACACGACTTCATCGAGATGGATATCGCGCTGGAAACTCATCGTGCGAGTTAGATCGCTGCCGCGATGGTTGTCAGACGCGGCACCATCGTAACTCGGGCGCAGGGTGGCACCCTCTTGCTTGGCTTCGAGTTCTTTAACATCGTTGTAAATTTTTTGCAGAATATAGCTAGAACTGCGTAAGGTATTCATACTGTTGACCAAGTTCGTTATCGCTGGCATCAAGCGAATCGAAGCCAAGGCAAAAATCCCTAACACGCTCGTGAGGTTTTCGATATTTCTGCCCATCAGCAACACGATCGAGGTAAACCCAACGACGATAACCACGAGTACTGTTTCGATCAGAATGCGCGGAATGAGCTTGATCGACATCAGCGAACTCGCCGATTCTTCGTAGCTTCGAACGCAGTTTTCGAGTTCTTTCTCGAAATATCCGCTACAGCCGATGACTTTGGTTTCTTTAATCCCACCAATACTGTGATTGATCGTGCGAATCGTTGCTTCATTCGATCGACTGAGGCGTTTTCCCCACTGGCGAACGCGATCGCGGTATTGGTGCAAAATCAAAAAGAGGGGAAGAAAGATCGCCAGGATGACAACGACCGTGAGTAAGTTGGTGACGCACAGTAAAACAGTCAGAGATGTAATGACGATCAGGTTCGCTGTTGAGTTCAGAAGCGTCATCAAAACATTGTTTGAAAATCCCTTCGTATCGTCGATAACGCTTTGAATAATATAGGAACTACTTTTCGACAGGTGAAAGGTATAAGGCGCACTGAGATAAGCCCCGATGAGCTTTTGGCACAAGGCACCTCGCTGGTGAAAACTGAAAACAAAAACGGAGCGTTTGGCGTACCAAGAAACCCAAGATTTTACGATAAAAGTCACGACAATCACCAAGCCCAGTAAAGCGGTAAAGACGCGCTCTGAGCTTAGGTTCAAGCTCTCGTAAATCGAGCTTGCAATCGAATTTTGGTGAATGAGGTTGGGATCGCCTGCCAAGGATAAAAACGGCCCGATCGAGCCAATCCCAAACACTTCAAGTATCGAAACAAAAATAAATGATAGAATAATCCAAATCAGACGTTCTTTTTGGGCGGGGAGAACGTACAAAAACTTTTTAAGATAACCCAACATTTGCACTCTCAAACGAATGGAACAAGTCAAGATCGCATCAGGTTCGTTCGCGAAAGCGGAACGTCACTCGATCGAACTTCAAGCGGCTGACACGAACGATCTAAATCTCGCACGCTGCACCAGACGAAACGTCTAGCTTCCGGGTTGGGTCGTATTTCTCCGTTGAAAAATACACGTGATTGCTCGAATGACTCTCAATACACTGTGTTTCCACCAACATCGATCGACATGAGTGTCAGAAGGCTTTGGGTGAAAACTTGCAGGTAAAGCTCCGTCGAACATAGCACAAGGGTGGTGTTCGCTGCCCGGCCGCCGAGTGAAACCTTAGACAAATTTCAAATTCTCCCAGAACTTGTAAAGATTCGTGCGTGCGACTCGAGTTGAAGTCCTGCGATCGACTCCACAGTGTTAAAGTGCCAGACCTCCGAAAGGAGCGTCTGCAAAATGCGTTCGATCTGTCCCCATACTCGGGACTGACGGACGCTTGGATCGCAACTTACTTGACGCGGGCGAATCCGATCGATGAAGTGCGATGGTACTTTTTTAGCACAGAGACAAGACAATTGGACTGCTGGCGACTTCTCTTAACGGGATCGGCTCGTGAAGACCTGGAAAGAGGAGGATAGGATATCAAGCTAGGGGCATAGCAGCCCGACTCGCAAGGAGGAACCACTGTGTCGCAACCTCAACCGACGATTTTAGTCACGGGAGGAGCCGGGTATATTGGCTCCCACACTGTCTTAGCGTTGAAAGATGCGGGATACAACGTTGTCGTTCTCGACAATCTCATCTACGGACACCGAGATCTACTCGAAAAGGTGTTGCAGGTCGAATTTGTCATGGGGGACACCACCGATCGAACGCTACTCGATCGACTGTTTCAAACCTATGACATTGCAGCGGTGATGCACTTCGCCGCTTACATCTTCGTCGGCGAATCCGTCACCGATCCGGCTAAGTACTATCGCAACAACGTCACCGGAACGCTGACGCTACTCGAAGCCATGCACGACGCCTCCGTGGATAAATTCGTATTTTCCTCAACTTGTGCGACCTACGGCATTCCCCAGTTCATGCCGCTGACGGAAGACCATCCTCAAAACCCCATCAACCCCTACGGGTACAGCAAGCTTTTCGTCGAGCAAATGCTGTCGGATTTCGATACGGCTTACGACTTGAAATCAGTGCGGTTTCGTTATTTCAACGCAGCAGGTGCTGACCCTCAAGGACGACTCGGGGAAGACCACAACCCTGAAACCCACTTGATTCCTTTAGTGTTGCAAGCGGCGTTAGGGATACGGAAATCGATCTCGATTTTCGGGACGGATTACGATACGCCAGACGGAACCTGCGTGCGCGATTACATTCACGTGTGCGACTTAGCGCAGGCGCACGTGTTGGGATTGAAATATCTCTTAAAAGGCGGTAAGTCTCAAGCATTTAACCTCGGTAACGGCAACGGCTTTTCCGTCAAAGAGGTCATCGAAGTCGCTCGGGCGGTGACGGAATGCGAGATTCGAGTTGAACTGAGCGAACGGCGTGCTGGAGATACGCCGGTTTTAGTCGGTAGTAGCGAGAAGGCAAGGCGCGTTCTGGGCTGGCAACCGCAATACGCCGATCTACGAGATATCGTCGCTCACGCTTGGCAGTGGCATCAAACGCGACACGGTTCTCGCTCGTGATGGCATGGGGTAACGGGGTGATGAGTTTTCGTCCCCCCAAACATTTCGTCACCGAAGGATTGCTATTCTCGGATTTGGGGAACGTCGACAACTCGAGCGAACAGAAAACGGGGCGATTCGCTAGAAGGATCGAGTTGCTCGTCGATCGGTTGGAAGCACAGGGCAACTTTGCTAATCCCCGGCATTAAGTCCGCCACTTTCGCAATGAGTCGATCGCAGGTTTCGAGAATTTCTTCAGTATCGTCGACGGTGGCAGCGATGATGAAGAACGTCCGTTCTCCGCTGGAGTTCGGGGCAAATCCAAAACTGCACTCGTA
This sequence comes from Geitlerinema sp. BBD 1991-9, assembly GCA_001657325.1. Classification (GTDB taxonomy): domain Bacteria; phylum Cyanobacteriota; class Cyanobacteriia; order Cyanobacteriales; family Geitlerinemataceae; genus Geitlerinema. The sequence goes on from LWRO01000036.1 coordinate 15,330, forward strand.
AAGAAGCTGCTGTAGGGGGTCGTCAAACCCTTGACAGAAGTGAGTCAAGAGAGCTTCGTGAAATTCTTGGGTAAGTTCGCGATCGCGAGCGCTGTATTCAGAAAGCATAATGATTGTCCTTGAGTGGTTGCGCTGGTTGGGGCGCTCGATAGATACGCCTCGACCTCTCCATACATCTAGTGTGACTAGAAATTCAGGAAAGTTCGACGATCGAGATCGGTGGCGAGTTGCGATCGCTGAAGGTTCCAAGTGCGATCGAGATTGGCGCAAACAGCGATCGAGATCGCAGTGTTTTGAGGTTAAGGTTTAAAACGTCGGAGCGTACTTTTCACGCTGTCGATGAGCTGGCGCGTCCAGCTTTTCTTCGGTTGACTGAAGACCGGACGTTCGGGTTTTGGCTCGCCGAGATAGCGGTAGTGTTCCCAAACATCCCAGTAGGGACAGCCCGGCTCGATGCGAATACCCGCCCAGTGAAGATATTGCAGGGGTTGATTCGTTTTGGGATCGAACAGTCGATCGCCGTCTGGTTGAAAGTGTGGACTGCCCGCCCAGCTTCCCGGTGCTTTTCCAGGACGACGAACGATATTAAAACGCTTGGGAACGCGTTTGAGAATCATGTAGTTGATGATTGGCTGATCCGAGGTTTTTTGAGAAAAGTCAAAGTATTCTGGATGTGCCGCACATTCTCGGAAACTATCGTATAAATCCCCTTCGGTAATTAAATTTTTCTTCGATCCCCACAACCCACCATTGAAGATATCTTTAACGTCTTCTTCAGTAAAGATATTATCGTCAAACACTTTGGGTGTAAAAACATTGGTAATTCCACCCGAAAATTGATAGTCGCAACAAATAAAATCGGCGTCTTTCAGATAATCTAAATTATCGGCGATTTTCTCGAAAACAACAACATCCGTGTCGATGTAGAGAAATTCATCAAAATCTCCGAACCAACACGCTTGTTTCCTGAATTGGTTGGGGCGAGCAAAGAATTTTTCTCCAAAAATACCGTGAAGTTCCCGAGAGATTCGATCGATAAATTCGAGGTCTTTGTAAAGCTGAACGTTGTATTTTTCTCCAATAACCTCGTAAATCTTCTGGTAGTTGTCATCGTAGGGAATCATGACGATGGGGGTTTCCCGATCTCGTAGCCGAAGGCTGTTCAGGAGTGCGATGGCGTGGTCGGTCACTCGATCGTTAGCGGTAATATAGATTCCACGAGTCATGGAACTCACCTCACGTTTTGAGTTTTAGTTGGTTGAGACGTTACGAAAATCTCTGAGTCCGTCAAATTGAAACTGATTCCCAAATCTGATGGCAACACTCTCGATTGAAGTGTTCGAGGAGAAACTGTTCAGATCGTAGCCCTGGATTTCGCAAGGTGGGAGATGCGAATGGCGAGAACAACGTTAAGTTTTCCATCGCCAGTTCGTCGCCTCACCTTTAGCTGGCCGTTACCATAAATCCGATCGAATGTAAGAGCCTTGAAGGTCGAGCCAGTCGCGACCCAGTTGAATCGTAATATCCGATTCGAGTACCCCCGTACTTTCGACGCGCACTTCCCCAAACCCGAGAGAACGACGCAAATCGAGGGCGCGATCCCGAGCGCCGTTTTGAGCGACAATGCGAGTTTCTTGTAACGGTTCCGTCCATTGACGGTCTTCGTACACGTTACGATAGCCTGCCTCAACCAACTTGTCGATTAATCCATCGACGGCCTCCGGTTGGTTCGTACTATCTTGAATCGCAATCCGGAGGTATGAGGGATCGGCCATCCAAGCCTGAGCGGGGGCCTGTTCCCGTCCGAAATGCTCCGCCACCATACTATCGATCCGAGTGTAGTCCGGCAACCAATAACTGGGGTCGCGAGGACTCGAGGGACTGTTGAAATTGCCCGGAAGCATCAGCATTTGAGCGTTTTCTCGGCTAGTTTGACTGGCAAAGTTCAACAAGGCCACTAACTCTTCAATGCTGAGGTTTGTATCGACGTGTTCTTGAATGGCCGAGATGACTTTCGGAAGACGCATGACGATGCCGGGATTGACCACCTGCTCCATAAACGATCGCATCAGCAGTTGTTGGCGTTGGATGCGGCCGATATCCCCTAATCCATCGTGACGGAAGCGGAGAAATTGTAAAACTTCGTTGCCGTTGAGGTGTTGTTCGCCTTCTTTGAGGTCGATATAAAGGTGCTGCGTTTGGTCGATATATTTCATATCTTTGGGAACGTAGACCGTTACGCCCCCGAGTGCGTCGATCAGTTTTTCGATTCCCTGCACGTTCACGCGCACGTATCGATCGATCCCCACGCCTCCGAGTAAATCGCTCACGGCTCGAGCGCTCAATGCCGGTCCGCCGAGAGCGTTCGCTTCGTTGATTTTCGTGTCGCCATAGCCTTCGACCCAAGCCAGGGTATCTCGGGGAACCGATAACAGCGTCAGTCGGCGATCGGTCGGTTGGAAGCGCACCAACAACATACTGTCAGACAATCCCTCTAAGGAGTTGACGAGGGGATCGTGTCCTGAGATTTCGAGGGGTTGCCCCAGATCGGAGTTGAGAACCTTCGTTCCGAGTACCAAAATGTTAACGGGCCGCGTCAGTTCGGGCATCCGCAAATTCGTCACGGCCAAATCGTCTTGGCTGAAGATGCCTCGCTCTTCGGGACGCAGTTTCGTCTGCATGAGCGGTGTACTCGAGAGGGAAACGGCCAACAAAGCACCAGCGGTTGCGGACAGCATCGCCACTCCCGTTAATCCCAAACCCAACCACAGCCAACCCAAACCCGATTTCGATGTCGGAGCGGTAGAGGCAACATTATCGTTGGCTCGATCGAATTGTCGATGAGAACGGTTTTGAACTGACACGGGATTCCTCACACACGAAGGGTCAACGAGAAAAATGGCAATCGATCGTCTATCTTAATCGATCGATTGCAGCCGATAAGCAAGAATACCGAACGCGCTCGCACGCGGGAGGTCTTACACGAGCAAACCATCGAGTTTCCCACCCGACAAACGGCCGATCGATCGGGTTTGAGACGGTCGATTAACCCCATCACACAGCGTCATGGCAGTCGATCGCTCAGCTTTCCAATTCCCGGCAATCGGACGGAACGACCGAGATATAAACGAACCATCAATCCCACACAGATGATGAAATAGCTGGTCGTCCAAACACCACTGGCAACGAGAATCGGTAACGTTCCAAGTTCCGTGATATTCGCGGCAGTTCCTAACAAAATGTACCCTGAAAGCCAACTCAACGCTAGGGTGACGGATACGCGACTGACGGCTTGCTGTCTTAACGTTCCATCTTTTCGATAGAGCGTCCACCAGGCCGGGAAAAAACCGAAAACGGGAATTGTATAGATGTATAGGAGAAGGCGGTCGGGGTCGGAGGATTTCATGATGGAGAGGCTAGGCGGTAAGGGTATAGGGAGATCGTTTGAGATCGCCTCGTGATTCGATCGTCTCGTCATCCAGTCGTTACATCACCTCCCCATCTTTTCATTGGGAGACCGACCACCAAGCGAGGGCGTAGTTTTGTTGTGAGTCGTTAACTTGGCGGTTGTAGACGACGCGGATTTTGTAACGTCCCGTTTCGGGAACGAGGTGGAAAATATGTTCGGTGCTATCGACCGTACTGGTGGACGACCAGATGCTGTCTGAAATGTCGTTGCTGTCAGCGGGCATCAGGTAAAGGTCGAGATCGTTTAGCCCTCGATCGATAAATGCTTCGCCTTCGTCGTACAAGCCGTTACGGTTTCGATCGTCGAGATCGACTTGGCGACTCCAAGACAGCGTTGCGGCGACGTAACTGTTGGCAGTGAGGGGTTCCTCAATGATGTAATCGCGATAATTGCCCGCATCGACGTTGTGAAAATCCCAACCGATGACGGGAACGTCTGCATTGGGGTGCCACTGACCCGGACTGAACTGTTGGTACGCGCGGAAGGCATTGAGGTGTCCGGTTCCCATATCCCGATGAAAGGGAACGGCTCGATCGTTGTAAGCATCGGAGGTCAGCCAGTTTCCGCCTTGTCGATCGCCGACGGTGCGAGTCATGCTTTGAATTAAACCGTCGCCGCGATCTCGTACTTTGTCTGCCGAATTGAGCAAAACCGCTTTCATGACCTGATGGCGGCGTGCGTCGAGACTCCAGTTTGAAGCATTTTGATGGAGCTGTCGATCGCCGTACTCTTGTAAGAGGGCAACGGTAGCGACCACGTGCGGTGCGGCGAAACTGGTGCCGGTACTTTGAAACACCGTTCCGTCTTGTCGTAGCAGGTCGATGTCGCGACCGGGGGCGAGGATGCTGACGAGGCGGCGGCCGTCGATATTCGTTTCTAAACCCACCAACCGACTGCGAACCCCTTCAAAAACGCTACCCAGATTCGAGACGTCAACTTGAGAGTAAACGCCGTTAACAGCGCGACTGAAGGCGACATTAATGCCGTTGAAGTTGTCGGTGGGGATCGGGATACCCCCGTTGCCTTGGTTGCCCGCGATGACATACAACACGTCGTGCTGGTTGGCCGACCAATCAACGCACAGCGTTAAGAGCGCGTTGCCGTCGAGAACGGCTTCAGGACGGGGATCGAGCCAGAGTGGTTCGCCAAAGCTGAAGTTGATCGATCGAACGTCGTCGCTGTTCTGCAACGCCACGTGTTGGGTCGCCAGACACTCTTGCGCTTGACGGTTTGACCCCATTTCCGTGGCGGCACCCGTCGAATACAGGCGGGCTTCTGGTGCAACCCCTCGTGCGATTTTGTGGTTGCTCACCATAACCCCGGCCACACCGTGGGCGTGACCGTCGACGTTCGTGTCTGCTTCGGCAGGACGATCTCGCAGAAACACCCCAGCGAGATCGGGAGCGCGATCGAGTTGCGGCGGTACGTCTTTATCGAGTCCGAATTGGGCGGGGCGACCGATTTCGACTTGTCCGATACCGATTTTGCGTCCCAGGAGGTTGTAGGGAGCTGCGTGAAGGCTTTGGGCATCGATGCCGCCTTCGTCAATGGAGGAGGAGAGGACAGCGGACGGCATCAAGACACAGGAAAGACTGAGGGAACTGGCCAAACCGGCGACGAAGGTATTGGCGATTCGATCGCGTTTGCGTAAACAGAACGAAGTTCTATCGCTCAAGGGTTCGCTCCTAATGGATAACGTTGAAGAGGTTTCATTTGTAGGGTAGCAAGCCGCGAATTTTGCCGACATCTTTTGTTAAACTTTGGGAAATCGTGTATCGATCGTAACAAGGACGCCGGGAAGACCGCGACATGGCAAATACGCAATCTCAAAAACCTATTGTTGTTGCTCCTTCGATTTTATCAGCGGATTTCAGCCGTCTGGGTGAAGAAATCAAAGCTGTAGACGAAGCGGGTGCAGACTGGATTCACGTTGACGTAATGGACGGTCGGTTCGTGCCAAATATCACGATCGGCCCGTTAATCGTCGATGCAATTCGCCCGGTGACGAAAAAAACGTTAGACGTTCATTTGATGATCGTCGAACCGGAAAAATACGTAGAAGGTTTTGCCAAAGCTGGGGCGGATATTATCTCCGTTCATGCCGAACACAATGCCTCGCCGCACTTACATCGGACGCTCGGGCAAATTCGCGAATTGGGCAAACAAGCCGGGGTCGTGTTAAACCCCAGCACGCCTCTGGAACTGATCGAATACGTTCTAGAGCTGTGCGATCTGATTCTAATTATGAGCGTTAACCCCGGTTTTGGCGGCCAGAGCTTCATTCCCGAAGTGGTTCCCAAAATTCGCAAATTGCGTCAAATGTGCGACGAACGCGGTCTCGATCCTTGGATTGAGGTCGATGGTGGCTTGAAGCCTGCCAATACGTGGCAAGTGTTGGAAGCCGGTGCGAACGCGATCGTGGCAGGTTCGGCGGTGTTTAAAGCCCCGGATTACGCTGCGGCGATCGAAGGAATTCGCAACAGCAAACGTCCTACACCGGAAATGGCGACGGTCTAGGTTGGTTTGGATAGAGGCGTGCTGAGTCGCGCCTCTATTGTTTTTTGCTTGTTTTTTAGCGATCGATCTAAAGTTTCACGGCTTTAGCGTTTTCTCGTTTCCAATTTCTCACCGAAAAATAGTGGTAAAGATTCGCACTTTCAACGTTCGGGAAGCTCGAAGTCGCGCGATTTTTGAAATTCATCAGAAAAAACGGGGCTGAAACTCCGAGCCACCGGGCGGGTACTGGACAAGTCACATAACAGCATTCGCACCTGGAAATCGTGACTCGCCGCTCAAGAGTCTGAGTGGTCGTCGCCTCCAAGTGCCGGAACGGAAGTGACTCTCGAAGGAGACGAGGTCTACACGAAAACAGTCTCCATTACCTCGGCTCGCACACTGGAGCGTCCACGGAACGGCGAAACTCGACGGGGGCTGTGGTTCGATCGATCGTCACGAGATGGTATGGCTGTGTAATTGCCATCGTGGAAATCCCACAACTGCGCCGTTCGGTGTAGTTGACGACGACGGTATCGTTTGCGAGTCGAATCGTGTCGATTTCGACGCGGTAGGCACCGCTGGCGCGATCGCCGAGACCGACACCGATGACTGTGGTGTGATCGAAATCGATTTCGGGTAATTCGGGGGTTGGCGAGACGTTCAATTGGAGTTGGCGCCAGAAATTCCGCCACGCTAATCGATCGTTGACGACACGCTCGAAAGCTTGGTTGAAGCCACTGTAACGACCGCGTTCTAGGGTTTCAAAGGGCAAGATCGCTCCGGTGTTTTGTGGCTGTTGGACGACTTCGATCGCAGTTACGCCGACAAAACAGACGGATGCTTCGGAGACGATCGAGAAATTGGGGGCCAGGTAGTGAATCACTTGAAATAACGGCTGGATGCCTGGACGTTGGGGGTTGCGAATGGCGAGGAACAAGCCATCGGTCACGCCTTGGGCGGAAAAGGTGCTAGTGGCGTTGCTCGTCGGTTGCTCGTTCAGGGTTTGCCACTCGATCGAGGTGATGGCGGGAAAGGCAAACTCGGGGGCTGTGGCTGAGTCGATGACGTTGACGCTGAAGGTAGCAGGAGCGGGGTTGCGGCCGCTGGTCACGACGAGAGACCATTCTGAAGCGCGATTAGGAGAAATGGGTAACAGTCGACCGTCGCTGTCAAACTCGGCAACTCCTTGCAACCAATAGCTGTAGCGACTTCCCCAGGGAACCTGAGTTGGAGTGGCTGTCGCCGCACACAACACGGGTTCAGTCGCCGCTCGTGTCGGCAGTGCCGGTAACGCGACTATTGGTAGCAGAGTCAAAACAAGGGCGATCGATCGATTCATTGCGAACTCCATTGCAAAATTCGGCGTTCAGCTGCTTCGGGGTCAACAGCTCTCTTGACTCCGATTTTAAAAGGCGAAGTTCCGTCTGAAAATCGCAAGATACAAGGGCAATTGAATTATTACTGAATATTCATGAATTTTTTTTGCTAATTTTGGAGATTTTTTAACGAGTTGAAGATTTCTCCAAAAATTTAGCGACATTCTGTCACTTTACCAGATCGCAGCTCCGAAAACCTTGCATTGCGATCTATGCTTGAAGGAGTGGCCATTTCGATCGTGCATCAACCTTTGAATTCCGTGTAGCAGTCCCTAGCCAAAAACGATATCACTGACACGGTATATTAATATCACCAATTATGTCTTGAGTTTCTGTATTGATTTGCTTTGGATCGAAGCCTTCATCGCAGAAATTACTAGGAGCTTCTACGCCCGAAAAGGATAGTTGAGCGATCGAGAGAGTTTCATAGAATTCAAAACAAGTTTGCAGATCGATTTAAACCCAGAACTTAAATCTGCAAACAATTTGAATGGATGGCTTCTTTTTTGAAAACAACCCAGACTGTGACATTCGATGAACTCTAAAAGAAATATCCCCAGGTTTTTGGGCTGTGATGCCTTTAAATTTTGTACTTTTAAAAAGCTTCTATCGCTGAAGTCAATTTGCTTGTACGTATTATTTTTTTTAATACTAGAAACACTTGGTTTTTTTCTACTGTGGCACGACCTCAAAGCCAAAGAAACTGCATTGATGTCGCATTACGTGGAAAAACTACAGCACACGTATCGAGTGACCACAGCAACCTACAAGCTCGTCTCTCAGACAATTTACGATGAAATTGTCAATCGTCCCGAAATCGTCAATCTCGTTCGAGATGCTAATACGGCTACTCCAGAACAGCAAGCAATCTTGCGAGATCGACTCTTTACAATTCTAAGCCCGACCTATGAAAACCTCAAAAAATACAATTTAAGACAGCTCCATTTCCATTTACCCGATGGAACGAGCTTTTTGCGAATGCACCACCCCAAAAAGTTCGGAGATCCCCTGTTTGACGTGCGTTATTCTGTTAAGATTGCCAACGAAAAACAGGTTTTTGTTTCTGGATTTGAAGAAGGGAGAATTTTTAATGGCTTCCGATATGTTTTTCCTTTATTCACCATCGAAGCATCAGGAGAACGCCAGCATGTCGGAAGTGTTGAAACGAGCATTGGCTTTCAAGCGATCCGTAGCGAAATGTCAAGCCTCTTTCCGGGCTGTTTTGAATTTATGTTGCAGGGTGATATCGTTCGATCGAAGGTTTTTAAAGACGAGCAATCTAACTATATTGAAAGTCCGATCGATCCTTCATTTGTCATTGAGTCGAATGCAATTCGGGGAATTGCCGAACCTCAAAGTGCGAGATGTCAAGTCGTCGATCGAGTGAATGAAGCGTTGAGATCGATCGTCGTTGACGACCTCAAAAAAGGACGTCCCATAGCTGTTCCAGTTCAACTCGACAACCACGCAAATTATGTTGCGACGTTCGTACCCGTTCGCAACCTTCAAAATCGAGTTGTTGCTTATATCCTGTCTTACGAAGCCGACTGGAATTTAAATGAGTATCGCAATACATTCTTTTTGATGGTCGTTGCAACCACGTGTTTGAACAGTATTCTGGTCTTATTTATCACATACGTGAATCGCAGTCGAGAGTTGTTAGCTGAAAAAAATACAGTACTTCAAGCGGAAGTCGAGGCACGAACGATCGCCGAACAGCAAGCACAGACAAAATCTGAAGAACTCCGACAAACGCTCGAAAAACTGAAAGTCGCTCAGGCGAAACTCATTCAAACTGAGAAAATGACTTCTCTCAACCAACTCGTTGCAGGAGTTGCCCATGAAGTCAACAATCCAATTAGCTTTATTTACAGCAACATCGAACCGGCCAAAGATTACGTTAAGACGCTCTTTGAAGCACTCGATTTCTATAAAATTCAATCGAGGAACGGACGAAGCCCGAATCAACTCGACTTTGACGACCTAGAATTCGTGCGACAAGACTTTCCAAGGCTGCTGAATTCAATTTATGCTGGTGCAACGCGCGTCGATCGAATCGTTCAAGCTTTACGAAGTTTTTCGCGCCTTGACGAAGCAGAGTTGAAATGCGTAGACGTTCGCGATGGATTAGAAAGTAGTTTAGCTTTGTTAAAACACCGCCTCAAAGCTAACGATCGACGCCCCGAAATTCGCGTGGTGAAAACCTATGGCCATTTACCACTCATCGAGTGTTATCCGAGTTTACTCAACCAGACATTCATGAATATTTTAATCAACGCGATCGAGAGCATCGATCGAGAAACGTGGAAGTTCGATCGAGTCCCTACGATTCACATCACGACTGTGCGCGTCAAACACGATCGAATTGTCGTTCAAATTGCCAACAACGGCCCCGCCATTCCGCCAGAAATTCGCGAGCGCATTTTCGATCCCTTCTTCACCACTCAACCTATTGGAAAAGGAACGGGATTGGGTCTGAGTACAGCTTATTTCATCATCACTGAAGCCCATGGCGGACAGCTCGTTTGTCGGTCTCAACCCGGTGAAGAAACTGTGTTTGCCATCGAGCTTCCTGTTCGACACGAGACCCTATCTTAAACCATGCGTTGCGGATGGCGGAATTGATACCCTGCGTTTTTTAACTTGGCGTTGGAAATTTTAGCGCTGTAAGACGGCGACACTGATTGTTGAGCGTCCCAGCTTACGGGGGCCAAACGATACTTTTCACAGACTTTTTGAATCAGGTCTCGTGTCGGTTGAACGTCGTCGTCCACAACATTGTAAATTCCACTGAGGCGCTGCGTTCTCGCAAAGTCGATCGCACCGACAATATCGTCGATATGCACCCAATTACTCGGTTTCGAGCCGGTTCCGGGGCGTGTCGTTCCCGCCATGCGACTGTAAATTTTGGCAATTTCCCGGCCGGGCCCGTAAATCCCCCCCAACCGCAACACGCAAACGCGACGCGTTTCGGTCGCTGCGTCTAGTAACACGGCTTCAGTTCCCGCGAGGACTTCGTAATGGGGGAGATTGGGACGCACGGGGGTTGCTTCATCGACCCAGTCGCCTCCTCGATCGCCGTAAACGCTGCAACTGCTGGTGTAAATAATCTGGTTCAGAGTCGGAGCCGTGTCGAGAACGGACACCAAAGTGCGAGCTGTCTCGAGATACGCCACCTCGTAAGGTTGAGTCCGTTTCGTACTCACACTGACGAGCAAGGTGTCTTGACCCTGAAGGAGATCGATCAGTGCTTTGGGATCGTCTCCACGAACGATTACTGTTCGCTGCGCGACGACATCGAGTTCGGGAAGTCGTTCGGGGCGCGTGGTCGTAGCGGTAACCGTTAAGCCCTGTTGTTTCCAGTGCCGGGAAACTGCGACGCCCACGTAACCACAGCCTAAGATTGCAACGTTAGTCATGGGCGAACAAGTCTAAGGGTAGATAGCCGTAAGTGTCTCGAATGCCATCGTCGTAAGCGGATTGACACGCAACGAGCACCCCTCGTTCGGTTCCGACGTAGCGATCGAGATAGCACAGTCCCGTGTGAGGATTGTATTTGAGGTAAACCGAGCCGACGATTTTTTCTAAGGGAGGGGCGCTTTCGTAGCCAAGCGCGTCAGTGTACTGATGCAAGGCTTCGAGGGCTTCGTCGGCCGTGTCAGCACATACGCCGAAAATTTGGTAGTCGCAATAAGGCGTAATGACAAGTAGGGATTGACGCAAGATCGCTCGATCGACCTCGATCTCCGCGTTGAGACTGACCTGTTTCAGTCGTGTTTGTGCGTCGTTTAAAGTGAGTGTGGATATCTCGTCCATAGAAGAATGGTAAAGAAATTTAAGCCTGTGCTACCATAATTTTTGGACTGGCAGAAACATATTAACACGCGATTTGGAATTAGAGGAAAAATGGTAAAAAAAGTTAAGAAAAGCGATGCGGAATGGAAAAGTCAACTCACTCCAGAACAGTATCGCGTCACGCGCCAGAAGGGTACTGAAAGAGCGTTTACAGGTGAATATCACGACAACAAGCGCCAAGGAATTTATAAGTGTGTTTGTTGTGGGACACCGTTATTTTCTTCGGAGACAAAATTCGAGTCGGGGACGGGCTGGCCGAGTTTCTATCAGCCTGTCGATACAAAATCTGTTGAGGAAAAAAATGATTTTAGCTTCTTTATGAAGCGAACAGAAGTGGTTTGTGAAACCTGTGACGCGCATTTGGGCCACGTGTTTAACGACGGGCCTGCACCGACCGGACTTCGCTATTGCATGAATTCTGCAGCACTCGATTTTGAAGAACAATAACGGGTTAAGTTTCTAAGAGAAGTCCCTCTCTCGATCGAGAGAGGGACGATCGATGCGAGCGCGTGAGGTGTTCCCGATCGATTTCCGAGATAAAATAACCACTTTGCAAATTTTGACGATCGAACGTTCGGGCGCTGACATTCAATCTTCAAAATTCCATCTTGCCCTAAACTCTAAGATCTGCCGCTCTGAGTCCACAACCTGTTTCGAGATCTAAAACCGTTACTCGCTTGCTTCGCGACAAGCGAACGGCAATTTCTATCGACGTCTCAACTCCGTACAGGTTATGCTGCTGCAAAGAGATGTGCGTTCGGGGAATTGCTAATCCCAACGCCACCTCGATCGACAAAGTTCTGGAAATTGCACGTGCGGCACATTGCTCGTTCGAGTGCCGCTCAGAGTGCTCTCGGGGAGAGAGCGATCGAAAAGCAAACGGATCGGGCTACAGTTCTCAGCCCCCGATTTTCAGTCATCTGCGATCGGAGGCATCAAATTGAGAAGGATTCGCTCGATCGGGCAACAGGTCTCAAAGTTGCAACCCAGCCGATCTACGATTGCCGAGGACAAATCGCTATGTTTGAGAGATTGGCGAGTTTTGTCTCAAAGGCAATCGAGTCTAAGAAGCGATCGACAACACCCGACGATTAAGCGTCTACGGCAACGGGATTGTTGGCGGAAGGACTGCGAGTAATCACTCGATCGATCAAACCGTAGTCTTTCGCCTCTTCAGCCGACATGAAAAAGTCTCGCTCCGTATCTTCTTGAATCTTTTCAAGGGGCTGTCCGGTGTGCTTCGCCAGATAGTGGTTCAGCCGTCCTTTAATGTAAAGGATCTCTTTGGCTTGAATTTCGATGTCCGTGGCCTGACCTTGCGCGCCACCGAGGGGTTGGTGAATCATAATTCGCGAGTGGGGTAAGCTCATGCGTTTACCTTTCGCTCCCGCACTCAGGAGAAACGCACCCATACTGGCTGCCAAGCCGAGGCAGATGGTGCAAACCTCAGGACGCACGTGGTTCATCGTGTCGAAAATACCCATCCCCGCCGACACGGAACCTCCCGGTGAGTTGACATATAAATAGATGTCTTGTTCGGGATCTTCGGCTTCGAGAAATAGGAGTTGGGCAACAATACGGTTTGCGAGTTCGGACGTCACTTGTTCGCCCAGGAAGATGATGCGTTCGCGCAATAGGCGAGAGTAGATGTCAAAGTAACGTTCGCCGCGTCCAGATTGTTCGATAACGGTAGGAATCATTTGTTGTCGCTGTATTGGGGTATTCGTTTTAGTGTAATGCTTCTTGCTTATGCTGGCTGATGGGACAATTGGGGGTTGACCCGGCGGTGAGCCGACTCGATGACTCAATGACGAGAAACGAATGCTTCCCCTCACCTTCTCAGCCCCTCATCTCAGTACACGCGACTTAGGACGTAATCGGCCAGGCGAATTAAGGTTTGGCGGGATTCTGAGGCCGGTAGTCGATCGAGGCGTTTGACTGCGAGGTGGGCGTGTTCGGCTGCAAGGGTTCGCGCCCGTTCGATGCCTCGACTTTCTTGAATCAGCGCAATGGCTCGATCGAGATCGTCGGGTTCGGCAAATTCTCGCGCGATGAGGGTTTCCAGAGGGGTTTGCTCTTCGAGAGCGTAGAGGACAGGGGCGGTGAGGTTGCCGCTTTGCAGGTCGGAAACTGCCGGTTTTCCCAGGGTTTCGGTGGAACTGGTGAAGTCGAGAATGTCGTCTACAATCTGAAAGGCTAAACCCAGATCGCGCCCGTAGTGGTAAACGTCGTTGGCAATGTCGCTCGACATATCGCTCAGAACAGCGGCGGCTTTGCTACTGTTGGCGATCAGCGAGGCGGTTTTGTAGTAACTTTTCTCGAGGTAGGCTTCGATCGACAGATCCGCGTCAAATCGACTGAGTCCCTGTTGGATTTCCCCTTCAGCCAGATCCATAATGACTTGGGACAGGAGTTTGACGACTTCGAGGTTGTCGAGGTTGGCGAGATACCAAGAGGATTGAGCGAATAAGAAGTCTCCTGCCAAGACGGCGACGCGATTGCCGAAACTGCTATGAACCGTGGGAATTCCTCGCCGGATTTCGGATTCGTCGAGAACGTCGTCGTGGACGAGGCTCGCCGTATGAATCATTTCGGTAATTTCAGCGAGGCGGCGATGCCGGGGGGTGAGGTCTTGACCGGTAATGGTGGCACGGGAAACGAGCAGAACGATGGCAGGCCTCAGTTGCTTCCCTCCAGCTTGAAATAGGTGATCGGCCGCTGCGAAAAGTATAGGGTGACGCGCCCCGACAAGCTGTCGCAAGTTCTGATTGAGGACGCGCAGGTCGTCTTCAACTGGGGAAAAGAGAGAAGTTGCTGAGGTCATGGATCGGCTGACTCAGGGGCTAAGTTACGAAAGTTTACATATCCTGCTTCTATTCTAAGTCAAGCCTCCCGACTAGGAAAGTTTTCTCGATCGAGGGGACTTACATTATGAAAGAATCTCCTGTCAATGTTCGATCGACGATCGAGGAAGTAACCAAAACTACATAATTTCTCAAAGTACGATCCCGTCGTGGGTTTGACGACCCAAGATCGGTCTGTAAATCTTTGTTAAGTCACTCGCGAAGTTGGTCTTCAAAATTGGGAAGCTTATGTTACATTAAAGGTAAGGATTGTTGTAACTCCAAATACGAGATGCGAGTGAAGCCGTGAGGAGCGTGTCGAGAGACCTGCTCGTGTTCGCTCTGCTTAAGCCAGACTTAGGTTGGCTGATGTAGAAGCATCGCTAGGCGGCTATCTAAGCGATCTTCCGCCTAGGAGTCTTTCGTTACTTTCCTCCATCGACTTCGACCCCGAGTTGCTCAGGTTGCTCGGTTAGCCTTGCTATGAGGTGAACTGAAGTCGGGGATCTTCACTCGTAACCGGAGAACAGCCTCATTCCCCGGCGTCGTGGTTTGGCGAGTTCCTGCTGAGTTCTTTCGGTGCAGGTTTTCGCTGCAATATTTCTGTGTCCCGCTTCTCACCTCCTATGCTGTCCTATGACCTTCAACGATCTCCCACTTACGATTCTCGTCCTTGCGACTGGCTACCTACTTGGCGTTCATCTTCTGCTGCGTTTAGTTCGCCGGAAAGCTGAAGAGTCGAGTAGCTCGTAACGTCATTTTCCCCTGAAACTCGATCGCTCACCATCACGGCGGGCGATTTTTAGCGAGCGTGGCAGACACAGCTTCCCCAGATCGAGTTCTGGAAGCGTAGCGTGAAGTCGATCGTTTCGGAGACTCGCGTTTGAAACCCAATCTGGTAACTGAAGAGAACGTTTCAGTTGGTTTTCGCCTGCTTAACATACCATTGTACCACCTTATCACTCGATTCGATCGAGTTTTTTAAGGTTACGTCGTTACGGCCGCACCTGAGAGCGAAGTGGCTTGTCTCGCCGTCGAGAGAGAGAGACAACTGAAGCCGCGCTACTTTCTCGGGCGACGCGCACCAGAAACCCAGCAGCAACCAGACTGGCAATCGTCGAACTTCCACCGTAACTAAACAGAGGTAAAGGAAGTCCAGTCGTGGGTAAGACTCCCGTCGCGACACTGATATTAATCAACGACTGTCCCACCAAAGCGACCATTACCCCCACCGCAACGAGTTTATAAACGATATTGGGTGCTTTCAACGCGACGCGCAACGCCAAAGTGCCATAAATCGTGAGAAACACGATCAATAGGAAACTACCGACAAAGCCAAACTCTTCGGCGTAGACAGCGAAGATGAAGTCACTATACTGAATCGGTAAATAGGAGAGTTTTTGTTGGGACATCCCAAATCCCGTTCCCCAGAATCCGCCCGAACCAATGGCAATGAGGCTTTGAACCAATTGATACCCATCTCCATCGGGATTGGCCCAGGGGTTGAGAAACGAAACAATGCGGCGACGTTGGTATTCTTTCACGCTGAGACTGAAAACTGCCAGCAAAATACCGCCTACAGCCGTCCCGCCTAACAGACGATAGGGCAATCCCGCTGCCATCGCCATCAACCACAGCATCATGCCACACATGGCAGTCGTGCTGAGGTTGGGTTGTAAGAGAATTGCACCGAGTACGACAGCCATCACGCCCAGCCAAGTTAACCGTTCCCGCAGCATCAAACGGTTCCAACGTCCGAACACGAGAGCGGCTTGGAGGATGAGAAATGGTTTGATCAATTCCGAGGGTTGAATGGGAACGATGCCAATGGCAATCCAGCGAGTCGCACCGTTGACGGTCGTTCCCAATCCCGGAACGAGTAGGAGCAACAGCAAGGTCAATAGTAAGACCATTCCCCATCGTGCGATCGAGAGCCACAATCGTAAGGACGTATGAACGACGATGTTAAATCCTACGAGTCCCACCATCGCCCAGATCAGTTGGCGCTTGAAATAGTAAGCTCCGTCTCCGAGTTCTCCGTAAGCACTCGGATAGGAAGCGGAGAACAGGACGAGTAATCCGATCGATAACCAGAAGAGCGTCAGCCAACGCAGCGTGCGGGCTTCCCAACCCCACTGGGACACCGACGGATCGTAAAGCGGAATGAGATATCGTAGATAACCCACAGGTCGGAACTATGCAGCAGTTTCTAGCATATCCTCTCCTTTTACGGGAAAGTTGACTTCCAGCAGTGCATCTACACCCGGTTGCTGCAACTGAGTTTGCCAACGCTGGGCGAACGTCCAAAACAGGCGTAGCAGTCGATCGAGCGTGTCTCCCAACCGCAAAAGCCCCTGTTTGGCTTCAACGAGATCCATTTCACCCAACTCGAAGAACGCCTTTTCTGCTGTCGGGGTCGCGAACAGCAAATTGATAAAGGTGAGGGGTTCGAGTTCGACCCATTTAGAACTCAAGCCATCAACAGAACCCCTGGAAAAAGCTCGATCGAACGCGAGATCGCTCCGATAAGGTTGGGGAAAATGGAGTGTTGCACTCTTGGCTGTCAACTCCGAGAAGACGAGTGCCGGTGGAACGATCGTTAATAATGCTACTAACAAACAAACCGAAACGGCTACGAAATTCCGCAAAAGCGATAACCGAGCGGTCACACAAACCTCCAAAATAATAACAACCAGCTCGTTACTGGGTTATCGACGTTGTAACAGTACGCATGTTAATTCTGCCGATCGAACTGCGCCCGTTCGGAATGTTGGCAGTCTGAAGACGTGTGCGCTACTTCGAGTCGTCTGGTAACTCACACGAAACAACCGCTCGAGCCATTCGATTTCGCTTCTTTAACTGATGCGAGACCGATGCCATACAATCTGTCTAGTCGGGAGGCTTTTCTGGTCTCGATCGACTTTCGGCCGATAATTTCTCAACTCCACGGCCTTCGTTCGAGTTCTAAGCTCGATCGATTGCATGAAGCGCGTTAAACTTGTGCCTGAAAAACGCCGTACCCGAATAACTTACCTCTAATATAAAGTATAACAAAAATTTATACCGATCGATCGATCGAACGCGGAAATTTTGGTGCGCGTTTGACAAAATCTGATGACATTCACATCAAAATGCCCCGAACTCTAAAAAGCGACGATAAGAGATCGGGACTTAGCTGTTGATTAGCAGTTTGCGTTCGCCAGGGTTAGGATTTAATCGCGCGATTGGATAGGGTGTGGGTCTCGACGGATTCAGCAGCGCTCGCTCGAAGAAGGCTTCGCTCGAACACTTGCGACCAATTCGTTGCCGCTAGACGGGGAAGCAACAAACAAGCCGCAGCGTTGAACAGTGTCAACAGAAAGAACCCCAACCATTCGTTTGGCATACGGCTTTCCTCCGAAGTTTTACTACATTTATGTTGATAAATTTAATTATGACAAGTTGAATAGGGCGTTGTCATGGGTTAATTGGTTTGAATTTCTTTTCTCTGTTATAGCTTTTATTAATGTTAATAAATGTTAAGCGATGAATATCGTTATAACGTGAGGAGTTGAGGGTCTAGAATCGAGAATTGAAGATATTCCATCACATCAGTAGAAAACAAAGGGTTATCAGCGACTCGATCGAGTCGATCGTCGCCAATTTATTGGAGAAAAGTCTTTCGATTCGTTCTTCCTGCCAGGTCTTTATCTGCCCAGACACTGAGGAGATCGAGCGGTTAGATTTGCAGGAGATCGAGTGACTGGATTCTCGAACCCTGTGAAGTTGAATCGCTATATCGACAATCAAAGTTCTGGTAATTGAAAATACTTCAAAACATAAACTGAACGCGAACGTCCCAACTGTCGCCATCACGATGGATTTCAATTTGCCGAACGAACTCGCGGAAATAAAACCGACGCTCCGACTCTGTTAAGTCTAACCAAAACTGTGGAATTGAAATCACTTTCGCCGTCTCGCGTAGGTTCACGGGGGGCAGTTGCGCGAGTTGCGCTTGGAGTTCGGAAATTTCCGAATTGAGGGTGTACGATCGAAGCTGAAGCGTTTCCTCATCGAGAATCCCCTCTTCCAAGAGTTGAGGGAGGACATCGAGAACTTGCTGCCGTTTGACGATTTCGCGTTGACAGCGATTTTTCACCCCATCCATATCGGGAAGCGGGAGACCGTCAGCAACCCGGCTCAAATCCCGACAAACGGCTTCGATCGTGCGCTGTAACACGAGTTCGTAGTGAAAACTTTTACACTTCGGCACGTTCGGACAATCCGTCGGTCGTAAATAGAGATATTCCCCCGGTTTGCGGTAACGGGTGACACAGGCGATTGACATCGACGAACCGCATTCACCGCAAACGACCAACCCCGCCAGCGATCGAGGGGCGCTCGCCGTTCGAGGGGGAAGTCGTCGGTTACGGCGCAACAGTCGATCGATCTGTGCCGCTTCCTCCCGCGACAGAATCGGCACGTGGGTATCGGAAACCGTCGTCCCGTTGCGATAGGTCAAATCGCCGCGATACACCGGATTGGTCAACCAGCGCCGTCCTGTCGTGACCGAAATCCGCTTTCCGTAGCGTTGCGCCAGGTGTCGAACTGCCCCGTGAAGCGAACCGTAGATTAAAAAGTGGTCGAAAAATTCCTTAATCACTGGGGCGGCGGCACGATCGATCGTATAGCGATCTTTCCCACGACGGTAACCATAGGGGGCTTTTCCCGGTGGTGGAAGTGCCTTGACTCGATTGCGCGCGTGGCCTTGGCGGATGCGCTGACTGCGTTGTGCCTTTTGGATGTTTTGGAACAACCCCAAAATGTTTGCCCGTTCCGCTGGAGATGCTTCTCCCGAAGGCGTATCTGTCGCGACCACTTGCACGCCGAGTTCTCGAAATCGATCGAGTCGATCGCACACCTGTTCCACCGTTTCCCCCAACTCCTCCAACCGCCGCAACAGCACGTAACCGATATCGCCCTGGCGACAGTCTTCAATCAACTGGAGAAGTTGTTGGCGCTTCCCGAGATCGCGATAGATTCGATCGACCTCCCAACCCCAAGCCGCCGAATCCGGCGGTGACTCATACAGCGGATCGCTATAGACGTAAACGAC
Source organism: Geitlerinema sp. BBD 1991-9 (assembly GCA_001657325.1). Taxonomy (GTDB): domain Bacteria; phylum Cyanobacteriota; class Cyanobacteriia; order Cyanobacteriales; family Geitlerinemataceae; genus Geitlerinema. The sequence continues at coordinate 34,464 of LWRO01000036.1, forward strand.
GATTTTCATGTCCCGCTGAGTTCCACCACGTTACCATCCGGATCGCGCACGAACAGAGCGGCCCGTCCCGAAGCACTCGCTTGTACCGGATAGCCTGCATCCATCAAGGCTTGTCGGATATCCGAGAGATCGCGAACCGCAAAGGCAATATGTCGATTGCGTCCCCATTTTTCAGGATTGTCGAGCGCTTCCTCCGTCCCTTCCAACTGAATCAGATGAAGTTGGAACTCACCGATCTGATACCAGATCCCCGGAAACTTCATCGATCGATCGACTTTGGGAAGACCTAAAATTTCACTGTAAAATCTTTCAGATCGTTCCAAATCCGATACCAAAATCGCCGTGTGGAGATAGCGCGTTACCTGCATCCGTTACCGTCTCACCCCAATGCTTTGTCCACGTTCAATTATAAGTAGCGTTTGAGGGGCCTCGTACCCGCCTCGATCGAACTCGAACCATCATAAAAAGCAATATTTAAGCCAAAAGTCAACTAAATTTAGGCTAAACTTTGAATTTTTTTATTATCGCAATCATAAATCTCCCTTAATCGATCGAGAATCTTCACTTAAAGCCCGAATGAAAAATTAAAGCAGAGTAAGTATTTACTCGTAGGTATTTTAGGCAGTTGCACCCCAAAACTTATGTATTTTTACACAAACTAAGTGCATCTGAAGTACCTAAGTCGTGTTGAATGGAAATTTCAACACCCGTAAAACTGCGTATTCCTCAAGCTTAACACGCCTGCTCTATACCAAACAGAATTCAGGTGGCCAAACCCTGGCGAGATTGCACCTGAAGCTGTTTCGTGCGTGCGAGCCGAACGATTCTTCCGAACGTTTTTTCTGAAATTTTTGAATTTTTGAGAGAGTTCTAGCAACTATGGCAGTCATCAGCGGCGTTTACGAACAAGACGTTCAAAGTCCCCTCGCCCTTCCCATTTCTGAAAACGGCGAAACCGATGACGGTGACAACGGCGACAGCGGTGCGAAACTCGTTGGATTTGCTTCGCTTCCGGCTGACACCTTCGCGGAAGGCCCTCCAGCAGGTAACGGCATTGCTGCAAACGGACGGACTGGCCCGTTTGAAGGACAACCCGTCCAAGGCTTTAGCGGCGTGCAGTTCGCCGACAAAAATTCCTTCTGGTTCTTATCTGACAACGGTTTTGGCAACAAAGCCAACAGTTCCGATTACCGGCTGCGGATTTACAAAGTCGATCCTGATTTTGCTGGATTTGAAGAAGGCGACGCTTCGGTGTTGGTGGAAGACTTCATCCAACTCTCCGACCCGAACGGTTTAATTCCGTTCGACATTACAAACGAAGGAACAGTCGATCGACTGCTAACCGGTTCCGATTTCGACATCGAATCCTTCGTTCTCGACGACAGCGGTAGCATCTGGGTTGGCGACGAGTTCGGACCCTACCTGCTGAAGTTCGACGGAAACGGCATTTTACAAGAAGCTCCGATTCCCACACCGAACGTCTTCGAGTTAAACACCCTCAACGGACAAGAACCGCTCGTTATCGGACACCGGGGTGCAAGTGGTTCTCGCCCCGAACACACCCTCGAAGCCTACAAATTGGCCATCGAACGCGGTGCAGACTTCATCGAACCCGACTTGGTGGGGACAAAAGACGGCGTGTTAATTGCCCGTCATGAAAACGTATTGGCGACCGTCCAACTCGACGAAAACAACGAGATCGTCCTCGACGCAGAAGGCAATCCCATCGTTACCTCCGAAACCACCAACGTCGCCGATCTCGAAAAATTCGCCGATCGCCTCACCGTCAAGTTCGTCGATGGAGATCCCTTTGGTGGCTGGTTCTCCGAAGACTTTACCCTCGCAGAAATCAAAGAACTCAAGGCCCGCGAACGGATTCCCAACGTTCGCCCCGACAATACGGCGTTCAACGACCAGTTTGAAATTCCGACCCTTGCAGAAGTCATCGACCTCGTGAAAGAAGTCGAAGCGGAGACGGGCAAACAAATCGGGATCTATCCGGAAACCAAACACCCGACGTTCTTCGCCGAAGAGGGAATGCACCTCGACGGAACGCCCATCAACATCTCCTTGGGGCAAACCCTCATCGAGACCCTGGAGGAAAACGACTTCACCGACCCCGATCGAATTTTCATTCAATCTTTTGAAGTCGCCAACCTGATCGAACTCCAAAACCTGGGAGTCGATATTCCCCTGGTGCAGCTCTATGGCGATACTGACGATCGGTTCATCAACGACATCGGTGGTGGGTTCTCCGTTCCCTACGACCTGGTTTACAACTTTAGCCAACCCGATTTTGACGAAGCGGCCGCTCGCGAAACTTACGGTGGATTAGTCGATCTAGTGTCCGATTTCGGGGCTGACATCAACGGTGACAACATCCCTGATACCACCTATAAAGATTTAGCGACGCAGGAAGTCTTCGACTACATCGGTGATAACTACGCTGAAGGGGTTGGCCCGTGGAAGAACAGCTTCTTGCTACGGGAATCGATCGATCCCAAAGTCGATGGCAACGGCGACGGCATTGCCGAAATCGGCACGCAACTGACGGGTGAAGTTCGTCCTTACATCGAATGGGCCCACGACGCAGGAATGCAGATTCACCCCTACACTCTGCGGAACGAAGAAAACTTCCTAACCCTGAACGCGGACGGAACACCCCAAACGCCAGAAGATGAAGTCGAGCAACTTATCGACTTGGGCGTTGACGGCTTCTTTACCGACTTCCCCGGAACTGGCGATCTCGTCCGCGACCAAATCGTTGGCGACTTCGTGCGTTCTCCTGACAACCCCGACGTTCTGGCTGGCTTGGCAGTGTCCAACCTGCCTCGTTCTCGCGGGTTTGAAGGAATGGCGTTCAGCCCCGATCGATCGACCCTCTATCCGCTGCTCGAAGGTTCCGTCACCGGAGACCCCGACACCGCCCTGCGGATTTACGAGTTCGACGTAGCCAGCGAATCCTACACTGGCCGGGTTGGTTTCTACGAAAAAGCCGTACCGAATCACGCCATCGGTGACTTCACGCCGATTAACGATGACGAATTCCTCGTTATCGAACGGGATGGCGGACAAGGTGAAGCCGCTGAATTCAAGAAGATTTTCAAGATCGACATTTCCGAAGTGGACGAAAACGGCTTTGTTGCTAAAGAAGAAGTAGTCGATCTGCTCTCGATTCGCGATCCACAAGACCTCAACAGCGATAGTGACACCAGTTTTGACTTCCCCTTCGTCACGATCGAGGATGTCTTGGTTATCGATGAAAAAACAATTCTCGTGGCCAACGACAACAACTATCCCTTCTCCGTCGGTCGTCCGCCGGAAATCGACAACAACGAAGTCATTCTCTTGGAATTGGATACGTCGCTGGATCTCGATCCGCGATTGGGTTTGGCAGGGCTGAGTGCTGGCGACGATACTGAAGGTGAATCTTCTGAAGGCGAATCTTCTGACGCTGAAACTCCGGTATCCGAAGGTGAATCGTCCGAAGGCGAGCCTGAAGCTGAAGCCGGTGAAGGTAGCGAAAGCGTCGTTGAAGAAACTGAAGCTGAATCGTCCGAAGGCGAACCCGAAGCTGAAGCCGGTGAAGGTAGCGAAAGCGTCGTTGAAGAAACCGAAGGCGACGATCTCGCATCTGGAGGTAACAGTGTCATCGAAGGTACCGAACGCCGAGATATCCTCACAGGTACCGACAGCGACGACGAAATCATTGGTGGTGGAAGTGGCGACGTTCTGACTGGTGGTGAAGGTGCAGACCACTTCGTTTACACCAACATCGACGATGGCGGCGACCTCATCCCCGACTTCAACCCGCTTGAAGACAAACTCGATCTGACCGAGTTGATGGAAAACACCGGATTGGGTGAAGAATCGATCGAGATCTTTGAATTCTCCCAGGGTTCAGTCGTGACCTTGGACGACGGTAAAATTCACCCCCTCGCTTTTGTCAGGGGTGTGTCTGAAGCCGAATTAGAAGGCAACATCCTCATTTAACAACCTTTCAATTTTCCATCCCGCGCAATACCAACGCGCACTAAAGACGCACAACGCTCTCTCATCGCCCGAGAGAGCGTTTTTTTGTGCGGTAGCTTTAGCGGTTTAATGATAAGGATGTGCGGTTGTCGATCGACAACGCCAAACCAACACGACTGAACTCTTTCAGGGAAAGGTTTCTGTGAAAATTGTATTTATTCTCGATCCCATTCACGCCCTCGATCCCGGTCACGATACCACCGTTGCGTTTATGGAAGCGGTGCAAAAATTCGGCCACGAGGTCTGGATTACGCAAGCGGAAGGATTAGGTGTTGTCGATGGAAAAGCCTACGGTTGGCTGTCTCCCACTCAACTCAAACCCGTCGAGTTACAAAACGGTCGATGGGTGGCGGCGGAACGTTGGTACGAGGTCGGCGAAGCAATTTGGCAACCCCTCGAAAGTATGGATGCAGTTTTGATGCGAACCGATCCGCCCGTAGACGTACCTTACTTATATGCAACCTACATCCTCGACTACGTCGATCCGAGGAAAACCCTCGTGTTGAACGATCCGAAAGGATTGCGAGCGGCGAACGAAAAAATGTATGCGTTGCAATTCAAAAATGCCATCCCCGAAACCATCGTCACGCGAGATAAATCCGTGGTTCGGGAGTTCGTCAACCAACGAGGAAAAGCCATTCTCAAACCCTTGGGTGGAAAAGCCGGGGAAGGGATTTTCATGTTGCACGCGGGCGATCGAAACCTGAACTCGCTGATGGAAGTGAGTACGAATTACGGCCGCGTTCCGATTATGGTGCAGCAGTTTCTGTCCGAAGCGAAAGACGGCGACAAACGCATTATCTTACTCGACGGCGAACCCCTCGGAGCCGTGAACCGAATTCCCACGGGAGAAGAGTTTCGTGGAAACATGGCCGTTGGCGGACGGGTGGCGGAAGTGAACATCACCGATCGAGAGCGAGAGATTTGCCAGCAACTGGCACCAACCCTGAAGCGAGATGGGTTGTATTTTGTAGGAATCGATGTCATCGGTGGCTATCTCACCGAAGTCAACGTCACCAGTCCCACAGGAATTCGCGAGATCGATCGACTCAACGGCGTTCGCTTAGGTGAAACCGTAATGCAGTGGGTGTTCGATCGAGTTGCAACATTACGCCGCTAGATTAGCGTACCGTTACGGGCGTAAGATGGAAAGATCGGATTTCTGTCCGTTGTTCGCCAGATCGAGTCAGGATAGCGATCCGATTTTTCAGTTGCGATCTGACAGCTCGATCGTTGAATAGATCTCCTGCATCAATATTTCTGACCCCACCCCAGTCCTCCCCTTGTCAAGGGGGGATTAAGGGGGGTGAATTGGATTCATGCCGGAGGTCTAATGTCCATCTCGATCGGGTTTCGATCGACCCTTCAAACGATCTTTAGTTCGTCGCTATCCATCACACGCCAAAATATGAAAGAACGCATTAACATCGCTGTTATCGGTACTGGATTCGGTCAAAAAGTCCACATTCCCGGTTTTCAACTTCACCACCGCACCAAAGTTACGGCAGTTTTCAACCCTAACTTAGAAAAAGCGCAAGCGGTTGGCAAAGAATTTAATATCGATCGAGCCTGTGATTCGATCGAGGAAATTGTCAATTTACCCGATGTCGATGCCGTCAGCATTTCCACGCCGCCTTTTTTACACTACGACATGGCGAAAGCGGCCATCGATGCGGGAAAACACGTTTTCCTTGAAAAACCGACGGCTTTAAACGTCACAGATGCCAGAAATCTCTACGAACTGGCGAAAAAGAAAGGGGTCGTCACGACGATGGATTTCGAGTATCGCGTCGTTCCCACCTGGCAGCGATTGGCGGAATTATTAGCGGAAGGCTACGTCGGAAACAAGCGTTTAATCAAAATCGACTGGTTGATGTCGAGTCGAGCCAATCCCGATCGCGGTTGGAATTGGTACGCTCAAAAAGAAAAAGGCGGCGGCGCGTTAGGGGCGTTAGGATCGCATACTTTTGACTATATCGCGTGGTTGTTCGGGCCAGTCAAGCGGATGTTCGCCCAGTTAAATACCTCGATTTTAGAACGTCCCGACCCCACGGAAGGCGGACAACACAAACCCGTCGATGCGGACGATACGGCGTTGTTAATGTTGGAGTTAGCCGACGGAACCCCGTGTCAGGTCAGTATCAGTTCTGTTGCCTACGCCGGACGGGGTCATTGGGTCGAAGTGTACGGCGATCGCGGAACGCTAGTTCTCGGGAGTGGCAACCAGCAAGATTACGTCCACGGCTTCCGGTTGATGGGGTCTCAAAACGGCGCGTTGTTGACAGAATTAGATATGCCGGAACGGTTGCTATTCCCGCGAACCTATCCTGACGGACGACTTGCGCCGTTCGTGCGGATGGTGGATTTGTGGGTGCAGGGAATTGATGCCGGTCGATCGATCGAGCCGTCTTTCCGAGAAGGGGTTTATTCGCAGTTGTTGATGGATTTAACTCACGAATCGAGCGAAACGGGTCAGTGGGTGGACGTTCCCGATTTGGAGGTGTTTTTGGGTTAGGATTTTGCGGTTGTAAAGGTTGGCAATCGATCGTAAAAAACACTCCAAACCATTGATGTTGGGGCGAAAAAATATCGCCCTGACTTTAATTTCATCTCAAAAAATGGTAGAAAATCATGCAATTTTTTAGCGGTGCGTGACGCAGAAATCTCATTTACTGGATTTCAAAGCCATTTTTTGACCGCGTCACACACCCTACCATTACTTCTGTACTGGCACTCTAGACCACACATACATTGATTTTAGCTTGGATTATCGATCGAATGTCGATCGTGACAATTGCTACGATTGCAAAATGGCCTCGATCGAAACTTTAAAATCGGGAAACGATCGAGACTCGATTTCCTCACCCACAGAAAAAACGCTTTCCTCGTAAAACCCTTCTTCCCACAGTAAAACCGTCACTCGATTCTGCAACGGATCGACAATCCAATATTCAGGAATTCCCAAAGCGGCGTATTCCGATCTCTTGTAGCGATAATCTCGACGAACGGACTCCTCACTGACAATTTCAACCACTAACATCGGAGGAACTTGTAACACCGCCGACTCGTTTGTCAACGCCATTGCGTCGTCTTGCAAAACCACACATAAATCCGGAATTCGGGACTTTTTCCAACCCGTGCGAACGCCTGCTTCTCGAAGACACAACCACGGTAAACCCAATCGATCGATCGCTTCGTCGAAACGCCGTTCGAGAAATTTCGCAATGAGAATATGTCGAACCGTTGGGGGATTCATCTGTTCTAATCGTCCCTCAACTAATTCGTAGCAGTTATCCGTACCGTCATCGTATTGTAGATACGCTTCAAAACTATAATCGAGTTGCCCTTCATTCCCGGTAGCGGTGCGTAGCACTTTCGACTCACTCATCGGATTTTTCCCGTACTGCTTCTATTATGTCTCCTCCCCTAGTGAACTACCACTCATCATCGCGAGGCGATTGATGAGTGGCTTCCAGCTTCAAAGGGAATCGCCTCGGAAAGCGTCGAACGAATTCGAC
>LWRO01000112.1 GCA_001657325.1 Geitlerinema sp. BBD 1991-9
CACGGTTTGGATTTGATTTCAGTCGAACGAGATGGGGAGGTTTCGGTCTATCTCGTCGATGGGTTGGAGAGTACGCGGGTTCTGACGGATTTAGATGGGGAGGTCGTCGCGACGTACACCTACGATGCGTTCGGGGCGTTGTTGGATTCGACGGGTGAGGTTGAGAACGATTATCTGTTTGCTGGGGAGCCGTTTGACGGGGAGTTAGAGCAGTATTACCTGCGTCAGCGGTTCTATGATGCTGAGACGGGACGGTTTACGCGGCGGGATAGTTATGAAGGGCGGATTGGCGAGCCGATTACGCTGCATAAGTATCTGTACGGGAATGCGAACCCGGTTAACTTTGTCGATCCGAGTGGGCTTTTTACAATTCAAGAACAATTTTTTGTTCTCGATCAGTTAAGCTTAGCTGCAACAACTGGCTATATTTTGACTTTTGCCAGCAATTCAATTATTAGTTCTATTAATAAATTTACACCCAGACAAGAAGCCATTCTTGCGAACTATCCAGGTTATGTTAGACTTTTGCTAGAAAAAGATGATGACTCTGATTGTTGGACTGCTGATATTCGTCGTTCAGAAGGTGGATCTTCTGATAATTTTATACCTAATTCAGCAGCATATGCTAATCAAGTTACACGTTCTTCCTTTGATTTTCTTGTTCTTGGCAAAATGGAAGCAAAAGCCTTTGATGGAAAAACACCAAATACAAGAGACATATGGGAAGCTAAGTGTGGTTATGAACTTTATACAAGAAACGATCTTCCCTTTATAGAACGCAGGATAGTTGTGTGGGATTTAGATAAAGATAAAGGATTAAGACTAGCAGGAGAGTGCCAATTTAATTTGGCTTGGGCTTTATCAAATCACACACTTGCAAATCGAATAAGACAAAGATGGAACAATGTTCCTCCTGTTTATCACATACCGTTCATATGATATCCCTCTTTTTTCACTCTCGGAATGAAAATATCAATCGCAGCCATTTAATCCTTTTCAAGGAGGAGGTTTGAGAGATCTTTAGACTCGAATTCTACAATTTGTAGACTTTTGGCTAATAAAATTTCCCAAGCTCAAGTCCTGCAAGACGTTCAGGATCTTTTTCTAACAGGATCTCACCCCGGTTTGACAAAAGAGGGATATAGCAATCCTAAATGGTTTGCGGAAACAGATCGGCTGAAAACCCCATTCCGTAACGATCTATCCTGAAAACAATCCGCAAACGACGTCGTACTGCTATAGTAGTGGACGAAAAGTAGTGACACGAGACTAAATTTGTAGACACTCATTATAATGATACAGGAAATTCAAAATTACTCCGATATGATTTTCAATTTTAGGATAAAGTTTTACGAACGAGTCAAGAAATACGTTGACGAAGAGTATTATTAAATCGTTCAATATGAGATATCTCCCAGTATTACTGCTTTGTGAATAGTGGGTTAATTTAAGCCCTACTATACTAGCAAAACTATAGGACACCTCGATTAATTCAAGCTTATTGAGAAATAAGCTCGACTATCAAGAATCAAGCACGAGCTTTCAAGGGTTTCATCCGTTGGGTTTGAGCCAGAATCAATTTTCCGAGGTTCTCTATAGCAATTCCACTACAAACCATCTTTGCTATACAAAACGATTGATTTCTCATATATGATATGATTTTTGAAAATGGTATAGCGGATTATAGCATTATACAGAATTCACACACTGTCGCTTCTTTTAACGCAATCAACTAAAATCAATGGCTTCAAAATCAACTGTGGAAGTCATCATGAATATATACTTGGGAATTCTCAATCGCACCATTTGGCATCATTGTTCTTTCAAAAATAACATTTTCAAAAATGGTTTCATTTATAGTAGCGTTTCTTAGATTAGCTCCAGTTAAGTCACAATCAATAAATTTCACTTTAGTTAAGTCTGCTTCTTGAAGATTCGCTTCTCGAAAATTAACACATCCACACAAAGCTCCTGTTAATTTAACTTGGTATAGGCTGGCACTTAAAAAACAAGATTCGATAATACAAGAGTTTATTAAATTTACTCGATCTAATCTAGAACGATATAAATATGCTTCAGTCAAATTGGCTGATTCTAAAATGGCTTCAATTAAAATTGAATCACATAAACATACCTTTTCTATATGAGCTTTTTTTAAATTTGCATAACTTAAATTGACTCGATTCATTTCACTTCTAAATATAGAAGAATTAGATAGTTTGACTTCTTCAAAATTCGCATCATTTAGACGGAACAGTGAAAGAAAAGATCCCTGAAGTTCGATCTTTGAAAAATCTCTTACTCCAGATTGATATAGCCGATCTAATTCAAAATTAGTGAGTTTCATGTCAAACTATATGTACAACCAAAAATAAATAATTTATATTAATAAAGCAATCCTAGATGAGTCGTGGAAAGACCGACTCCCTAAACCCTTACTATAGCTAGATCGAGAATCCACAAGTAGTTTAGGACTGCTATATGTAACGCAACATACGAAATTAGCCTTATCTTACTTATTCCGTGCCCTTAAGTATAGCATTTTTGACTTCAGGGTGTCTCGAAAAATTGATTCTGGCTCAAAAAACAACGGCTGAAACTCTTGAAATCTCGTTATCGATTCTCAATAGTAGAACCTATTTATCAATAAGCTTGGATTAATCGAGATACCCTACAGCTTAGAAGTGGCTCCCGTTGCCGGTGGCGAGTTCGTGGAGTTCTTGCGGGTTGAAGATACTGACGTGGAAACGAACTCGATGTTGGGAGAGTTCGACCCGACGACGTGGCTTAACGACAGCTATCGCTTGCGGTTGACGGCGG
>LWRO01000037.1 GCA_001657325.1 Geitlerinema sp. BBD 1991-9
CATCGACGAGACTCCTGAAGAACCGATTGAGGAACAGCCAGAAGAGCCTATTGGTGAAACTCCTGAAGAACCCATCGACGAGACTCCTGAAAAACCCGAAGAGCCTATCGACGAGACTCCTGAAGAACCCGAAGAGCCTATCGACGAGACTCCTGAAGAGCCGATTGAGGAACAACCCGAAGAACCCATCGACGAGACTCCTGAAGAACCCGAAGAACCCGATAATACTCAGCCCGATCCCGATGTTATTGAATTTACTCCAGAAATGGGCTTTCTTGAAAAGCCGATCGAAGTGTCTGAAGGGATATGGTTCTTTGGCGGTAAGAGTCCCGACGAACTAGACTTGAAGACTTCATTTTCTAATGTTGCGGCGGCTGATACAACTAATACCGATCGCTTGTGGGAAGGAGGCGACCTTGGTTTAAACCTAGATGGTTCTGATGTCACAGTCGGGGTCTGGGATGGGGGTAAAATCCGTGGAACCCACCAAGAATTGGCAGGTCGAGTCAGCTATGGCGATTCTAGCAGCTATAACAATCATGCAACTCATGTTGCAGGAACCATCGGAGCAACTGGGGTAAAATCTGAGGCTCATGGTATGGCCAATCAAGTTAGTATTCAAAGCTTTGATTGGAACAACGATTTTCAGGAGATGCGTGACGCTGCTAAAAACGGACTTTCTCTTAGCAATCATTCATATGGAGCTATTCGGGGATGGACAAAAGGAAAATTTACGTGGACAGGATTTGAGGATGTCTATATCGATACCTGGATGGGAGATAGAGGGCGATTTTCCGAAGATCAAGGCTTTGGAAAATACTCTGGAACGAGTCACTCTCTTGATGATGTTTTATATGACAACCCTTACTTGCTGAGTGTCTGGGCTGCAGGGAACGATCGAAACGATCGCTTCCTAAATGTTGCGAAAGACAATACTTATGTAGCGTACTTCTCACAAAATCCTGGGATTTCAGGTTGGACTGGAGCGGGTTGGTATCGTGTAGACAATTCAGGGGTGACGTTTGCCCCCAATCCTGATGGTTCTTCGGGAGGATATGATACTCTAAGCAATGCTCAAACTGCTAAGAATACATTGGTTGTGGGTGCTATCCATGATATTACAAAAGACCCATATACCAAGTCAGACGCGTCAATTTCCAATTTCTCTGCCTTTGGTTTAACGGATGACGGACGCCTCAAAGTTGATGTAGTTGCCAATGGTGTGGGCGTTCTATCAACCGTAGCAGACTCTGACAGTAGTTACGCTATCTATAGCGGAACATCAATGGCAGCACCTAACGTGACCGGGACAGCTGCACTGTTAACAGAACACTACAAAAATTTGTATGGCGACATACCACTGGGTGCCACACTCAAGGCGATCCTGATTCACACTGCGGCAGAAGCAGGAAACGTAGGACCTGATTATATCTATGGATGGGGGGTTGTGGATGCTGCCGCTGCTGTCAACTTCATTGACACTGCGAAACAGCAAACCTCTAGTCGTCTAATTGAGGATACTTATAGGGGTTCGACACAAACCCATACTGTGACCAGTGATGGATCTGAGCCTCTTAAGGCAACCATAGTTTGGACTGACCCGGCAGGTGTAACTCATGGTAACGGTTTGGATGAGACTACACGAGCTTTAGTCAACGATCTCGATCTTTGGATTGTCGATCCCAACGGTAACAAACATCGTCCTTGGACGCTCGATCCTAACAATCCTAGTGCCGCCGCTCAACGCAACAAACGGAACGAACTCGATAATGTCGAACAAGTTCTAATTGACAATCCAATTCCAGGGACTTATACCGTTCATGTCGGGAACACGGGAGCATTAACAAACGGTCAACAAGACTTCTCGCTTCTTGTCAGTGGAGTTGGCGAACCCGAACCCGTGAAATCGAAAATCTCGGTGAGCGTCAAAGATGCCTCCGCCGGGGAACGCAAAGCCAGCGAAACGCAAAATCCGGCTGTCTTTACCTTGACCCGCGAGGGCGACCTCAGCCAAGCCGAAACCGTATCCTACAGTTTGGGCGGTTCTGCCGATAGTTCGGACTACGGCTACCTGTCAGGATTGGCAACCTTCGAGCCAGGTCAAGCTTCGATCGATATCAAAGTCATGCCGATCGACGATTCACGTTACGAAGGCAACGAAACCATTACCCTTAGCCTAAACGGATCTTCCGACTACGAACTCGGTACAGTCACAACAGGTCAAGCCACCATCCACGACAACGATCCGCCGCCAATCTCTCAAATCAGCGTCGAACTGACGAATGGAATTGCCCGCGAAACAGAGTATTGGCAAACCAGCCAGCCTGCTATCTTTACCGTTAAGCGCAGCGGCGGCGATAACAGCAAAGCGGAAAATGTTTACTACACCGTCAGCGGTAGCGCTGATAACGGCATCGATTACTCCGTGGTTTCTGGCGTCGTCACGATTCCTGCAGGTTCCGATCGCACGACGGTCAAAATCCAACCCATCAACGATAGCAAGTACGAAGGAACCGAAACCGTTTCACTGCAAGTGACCGCCAATCCCAATTACAAACTGGGCGCGACAACCAACGGTACTGCATCGATTGAAGACAACGACTTCCCGCCATCGGTAATTACGGTGACAACTGAAGACTCCGTCGCCAACGAATCTGGCAATCCGGCTCAATTCCGCATCAACCGCAGCGGCGGAGACAACAGTAAAGCCGAAACGGTCTACTACAGTCTCACGGGAACGGCGGAAAACGGCGAAGACTACACCTATCTCTCGGGTGTTGCCACAATTCTCGCAGGTATGACTTCAACCGTCGTGACGCTGAATCCTCTCGACGATTCCACCTACGAGGGAACGGAAACCGTAACCTTCCAAGTCACCAATAACAGCAACTACAACCTGGGAACGACAACTCGGGGTGAAGCAATTATCGAGGATAACGATTCACCACCGCCAGTTGTCACCATTGGCGGAAATTCTCGCGCTCCCTATCTGTTCCAAGAAGCCTATAACCGCATTAACGGCAGCATCGAAGGAATTACACCGGTTGACAACGCCTATCGTTGGGGCAACGGTTGGACGCAAGAATTCCGCGATCGCAACGGTAACGAAATGCTGTTGATGCTTGAAGACGGCGCGACAAAAGCCTTCTGGATGAAGGGAGTCAACCTCCAAGAGTATAAATACATGGGTGGTCCTGTCGGACGGACAATTAACGGTTGGTATGCCAACTTAGGCTATCCCCGTTCCGATGAAAATACGTTTACCCACGACGGCAAATATGCCGTGTGGCAAGCGTTTGCCGCCGAAGATGGCAAAGCCCGCATTCACTACCTATACGGTGTTGGTTCCGTGGCAACCTGGGGACAAATCGGTCGTAAGTACACCGACATCGGTGGAGCAACGCACTGGCTCGGGATGCCCACTAGCCGCGAGTACAATTACAATTCCGATACCGTTTATTCGGACTTCGAGAACGGCAAGATTGCTTACCAACGGAGTACGGGACGGTTGGAAGTCTTGCGTCCTGGGGAACTTCCCTCTTGGCTCATGCCAGTCACGACCCCCACTCCGGTTAAATCTACCGCTTTCGGCGTCAGTTGGACGGGCGAACTGACTCGCATCGATTTGGAAACCGGAGTCAGCGAATCTCTCGGAAGTACGGGATTTAGCAATCTCAATTCTTTGACGAGCGACGGTCAGGGTAAATTACTGACGATCGCCAATGTCGATTCGGCGGTTGGGGAAATTATTCAAATCGATCCCAGCGACGGAACGAGTCGAGTCGTATCCACCTTCAATAACAATTTTGGTGGAGTCAAAGCCAGTATTCGCGGTTTAACTCGCGCCGCCGACGGAAGCCTCTACGCAATTCACGATACGTCAGGCGGCTCTATTGGCGATGACGCTCTGTTCCGCATCAACCCGCAAACGGGTACGGCATCTGAAATTACGATACTCGATCGATCGAGTTTACAAAGTTTGGCAATGGCACCCTCTGGCAAACTGTACAGCATTGATATGAGGGACGGAGCGTTGATAGAAATCGATCCGAATACGGGTACCTCTAAAACCATCGGTGCCAAGGGCGGATTTCTAAACGTTCAAGGGTTGGCGTTTGACGATAACGGCGTTTTATACGCCACCGGACAACCCAATTCCTACACCGTCGATTTGCAAACGGGAGCCTTAACCCCTGTTCCCGAACTGGGAACCTTCCGAGGTCTGGCGTTCATTTCTGAAGGTCAGCTTACAAGTGCGCCGGGAACGTCAAACGCCACGACACTGTACGACATTACTTTTGACGAATCGAGTCAAGCTTTGGGACAACAACCCATTGCCAACGATAGTTCCAATACCATTTCCCGTGTGGTGTTTGGCGACCCAACTGTCGAACAGTCGTCCGGTCGTTTGGGGAATCGTCCCTTAGTGTTTACGGACGACCAGTCTGGCTACGACCAAGTCAAACTCGATGTAGGGGCAGGGTTCGAGCGATATTCCCTATCTTTCGATTTCGACCCAGTTTGGTTAAACGGAGAGGAAATGAGGGTCCTTCTCGATACTCCCACAGTCCGAAATATCTACTTTGAAGCTGATGGAAGTGTTCGCCTGTATCCCTTTGGAACTGTTGGAACCTTTGACTTGAACGGTGTTAATCAAGTTGAAACGGAAATGGACTTTGAAGCCGACCGTTGGAAGCTGATTGTCAACGGTAACGTTCTCTACGATGGTGAGTTCTTGCCTTCGAGTGACGACCTACGGGCTATTCGATTCAGTCTGGGGGCGTTGAGGGAAGTCAGTGGTAGCGTGGCGGCGATCGATAATATTCAAGTGAAAGGATTATCGAGTTCGTCTGCGACTACGCCTCCGCCAGTGGTGGGAAGTCCCGACCCTGGTTTTGCGCCTCCGGCTGCAACGACTCCTTAAAAGTCAAATCAAACTATAGTTTCAGAGCGATCGCAGATGACACCGCGATCGCTTTTTTGTGGGGCGATCGCGTCTTTTTCCAAAAAATGATCGACTGCTCGATCGACTCCATCAATCGATCGACCCTACAACCCTAATAACCTCACCTAACTCGCAACCCTTAAACCAACCCTCAACCCCAAGCCAGCTAACAACCGTTGCAAGCGGGTAAACTCAATTTCTCCACTGGCTTGAAGCTGACAGGTCAATCGATCTAAATTTGTTTTAAAACTTGCAGAAAAGCCCTCAAGATTCCCCGCTGCTTCAATTACATTAAACAGTGCTTTGTGAATCAAGTGAGGATCGCCCTCTTCTAACACAACTTCAAGATACATCGCCGCCTCAGATGGCTCTTGAAGAGAAGTTATTAACTCATCGTGGTAACTGATACTTCGAGTCATTATTCCGTTTCTGATAATCTTGCCAATCGTTTTGGGGGTTTTTAATACGCTGATTCAAAAATAAATCGTAGCACTCGATCGCGGCGAAGGACTCGATGGAGATGTGGAGATCGATCGACTGTGCGATCGCCTCCATCAACCCAACGCTCAATAATCCAGACACCCTCAAGCAATTCTTGATATCATATTAATTGAAACACCAAAAATATTGATTCATTCGTTCGAGCCATGAAAACGATTTCTCTATCAGGATATTTTGATGGTGAATCCATTCGTTTAGACGAGCCATACAACCTTCCACCCAACACAAAAGTCATTATCACCGTGATTCCCGAAGAAACCTCAGAACGCGAATCCTGGTTGAACTGGTCGATTCAAGCCCTCAATAACGCTTATGGTGAGGAAGATGAATATCCCCTCGACCCGAACAGTAGGGGCGAACGGCCGTTCGCCCCTACGGGGATATGGGTGATTTGAGACAATTGAATCGTCGCAATTTTTCTGAATTTTCTCTCGTTTTCTCGAAGCTGTTGGGAATCTGATAAAATTGAATTGCTACCATTTTTAGGAATTTCCTATTAAACCGAACAGTAGGGGCGAACGGCCGTTTGCCCCTACGAGTATATGGGAAATCGGATAGGATTGGATGGCAAGAATTTTTAGAAAATTTCTATCGATTTAGGTTAAACAATCTCCTATCTCTATGAAATACGACCCTCGTATTCATCATCGTCGTTCCATTCGCCTCCCTCATTACAATTACGCCAAGCCGGGACTGTATTTCATCACCATCTGCGCTTACCAGCGACAGTGTTTGTTTGGTGAAGTAATCGACAGTCAAATGAATCTCAATATATATGGCAAAATTGTGGCAGAGGAATGGATGAGGTCAAGCGAAATTCGTCAAGAAATTATGCTTGATGCCTGGGTGGTGATGCCAAATCATTTTCATGGATTGGCAGAAATTGTTTGCACAAACGCGAACATTGTCGGGGCGAACGGCCGTTCGCCCCGACGAGATCGGGTATCTCAAACAACGGTTTCAAGGCAGTTTCTTATGAAACCAAAATCGCTCTCTTCTCTCGTATCCGGTTTCAAATCTGCCGTCACGCGTCGCATTAACAGCCTGCGTCAAACCCCTCGATTTCCCGTTTGGCAACGCAACTATTACGAACATATCGTCAGAGATGAAGTCGATCGCGATCGACTCCGCGATTACATCCACCACAATCCCCATACCTGGAATCGAGACCAACTCCATCCCAAATGTCCCTCAAAATGGTAGGGGCGAACGGCCGTTCGCCCCTACGTCCCCAAACCCGTCAAAATAAGGAATCGCAACCCACAAACCGATTCCCATGAAACACCTCTCTCTCCAAAACATCCCCACCCAAGGCGTTTCCCACAATCCCAACATCCGCAAACAAGTGATGTTGAAATCGGGAGATCTCCCTCACCTGACGAACTTCGCCCAAGCCAGATTCGCCCCCGGACAAGTGGCCGCCGCCCACGCCCACTCGGATATGTGCGAAGTGTTCTTTGTCGAATCCGGTTCGGGGACAATTTACATTGACGATACACCCTATCCCCTCGAACCGGGAACCTGCATCGCCGTGGAGGTGGGAGAAGTCCACGAGATCTCGAATACAGGAGAGGAGGAACTGGTGTTGACCTATTTCGGTTTGCAAGTTTAGCGGGTGACGCAAGGGGAGATGAGAAGGTGGGGAGATGGGGAAACGATCGAAGAGCGAGAAAAATCGCAAATCGCCCATAATGAGATGATAAGAAAGAGTGAAAAATCGCAAATCGTCAATCGTAAATTGCCATGTGGGAACAAATCGCCGCACACGTGACTGAAACCACTGGAGAGCCGTTTGGTGTTGCGTCGAACCAATCCGTCGGCGGTGGCTGTATCAACCAAGGAAGTAAACTGTCTGACGGAAAACGCACGTTCTTCGTCAAACTCAACCAAGCCTCAGCCGCCGATATGTTCGCTGCTGAAGCGGTGGGGGTGAAGGAGATGTGGGAGACGCACACGATTCGGGTTCCCAAGCCGATTTGCTGGGGAACAGCAGGGAATTCGGCGTATTTGGTCATGGAATGGCTGGATTTGCGGGGTCGGGGTGGCAATTCACAGGTTTGGTGGGAGATGGGGCGCAAGTTGGCGCAAATGCACCGAACGGGAACGATCGATCGATTTGGTTGGCATCGTAACAACACCATTGGCTCGACACCCCAGGTCAATACTCGAACAAACGACTGGGCGGAGTTTTTCGCGGAACACCGCATCGGCTTTCAATTACGATTGGCGGCCCGCAAAGGGATGCGATTCGAGGGTGGCGATCGATTAGTCGAGAAAATCCCCGCATTGTTAGCAGGACATCGACCGATTCCTTCGATCGTTCATGGGGATTTATGGGGTGGAAACGCTTCGATTACAGCAGACGGCGAACCCGTGATTTTCGACCCGGCGACGTATTACGGCGATCGAGAAGTCGATATTGCCATGACGGAGTTGTTCGGCGGCTTCTCGGGGGCGTTCTACCAAGGCTATAACGAAGAATGGCCGATCGATGAAGGGTACGAACGTCGCAAAACCCTTTACAATCTCTATCACATTATCAATCACTTCAATTTGTTCGGCAGCGGTTACGCGAGTCAAGCCCAACACATGATTCGGCAGCTTTTACGGGGCTAACCCTCCACGGCTAAAACTCGCCCCCGGAGCGTGTGTTGCTGGCACGGTCAGCCAAAATACGGTTGGCTCGATCGACCGGATCGGTTAAAGTACAAAAAAGGTGCGATCTCCAACCTCGATGCTTATGACACTACAGTATTCGATTTCCGAACCCTCTACATCTGAATCGGCAATTCTATCGGAAAGTCGAGCGAAATACGGCGCGCAAAAAAGCCTCGAAAATGTCTGGGAACCGATCGAGACTGCACCACCTGAAGTTCGCAAAATTGTCGAAGACGTTTTAAAAATCGAACGTCGACGCATTTCGACTCAAAAAACTTACGGCATTAGTAACGATATTTTAAAGGTCATCAAAGACGCTATCCCAGAATGAAGCTCATTTCAATTCAGTTTAAAAACTTTCGTCAGTTTTATGGCGAAACGCCAGAGATTTTTCTTGCTTGTGGAGAGCGCAACACGACCGTTTTTCACGGAAACAACGGTTCTGGTAAAACGGCATTGACGAATGGTTTTACTTGGGTGCTTTACGAACGATTTAGCGCCGCATTTGCTTCGATCGATCGATTGGCGAACAAACGCGCGTTGGCCGAGGCTGAATTGAAACAACCCGTCGAATGTTCGGTTGAAGTACGCTTCGAACACGATCGAGTCCAGTATTTAGCCAAACGCTGGTGTCGTGCCTACAACACGAAAACGGGGATCGAATACGGCGAAACACAGTTTAGCTTGCAGTTCGCGCGCGAAGACGGACGTTGGATGTTTCCCCAAGAAAAGCCGGAAGACGTCGTGGCGCGAATTTTACCGGAAAGCTTGCATCAGTATTTTTTCTTCGATGGCGAACGGATCGAACAGTTGATGCGAGATGACAAACGGGCAGAAATTGCGGAAGCCACGAAAACGCTGTTGGGAATTGACGCGATCGATTGGGGAATTCGCCATCTCAAAGAAGCTCGAAAAGGGTTAGACAATCATTTAAAAGGTATTGGCAACCCGGAAACGAAAAAGTTTTTACGGGAGAAGCAACAGCGAGAACAAGCCTTGGAGGCGATCGATCGTCGTCTCGTCGAAATTCAAGCGGAGTTAGAACGCAGCGAAGCGCTCAAACACGCGCTAAACGGGCGTTTGTTGGAGCTGAGCGGCGCGGCGCAGTTGCAGACCACGCGCAACACCTTGACGGTACGATACGAGGAATTGCTCGATCGAATCCAAAAAGCACGGCAGGAAATCGCACGGGTGGTTTCGACACGGGGATATACAGTGTTTCTGTCGGAGGCGACGCAACAATTTCGCAATTTGGTGGATCGATTGCGCGAACGCGGTGAGTTTCCACGAGGCATTCAACGGGAGTTCGTGGAAGAGTTGTTGGACAAACAACGCTGTATCTGTGGTAACGATCTCAAGCCGGGTTCGTCGTCGTTCGAGCGGGTGCGGAGTTGGACGAACAAAGCCAGCGTTGCGGATGTCGAGGAAACGGCTATTCGCATGAGTACCCAGGTGGACGAGATCGATCGAGAGACGGAATCCGTTTGGCAGGCGATCGATCGATGGTCTGAGGACATCAAAACAGCTCAGGTGGAACTGATACAGGTCGAACAGCAGTTAGATGCGACGAAAGACCAGTTGCGAGATTTTCCCGACGAGGACGTGCAGCAGTTACAACAGCGCTTAGACGATCTGGAAACGCGATCGAACGAGTTAAATCAAGAACTCGGGGCGAAAAAACAACAACGCACTGAATTGGAACGGGAAATCGCCAATCTGAGTAAACAGGTCGATCGGCAGCAGATGAACGAACACAAGCAACTCGTCGCACAACGGCGAATTGCGGCGACGCAAGATGCCATCGAGCGGTTAATCCAAGTCAAAGACCGTTTTGAAGACAAGTTCAGACTGTCTCTCGAAGAACGAGTGCAAGCGCTGTTTCGCCAAATTTCGTTTACGCCGTACCTCCCCAAACTCAACGAAAAATACGAGTTGCAGCTCGTCGAGAACACCTCGGGACACGAACAACTCGTCGCCGCATCTACGGGAGAAAATCAGATTCTCAGTTTGTCGTTTATCGGTGGCATCATTGACGGGGTGCGAGCCTGGAGTCGCAATCAGCGTCAAACGCTCATCGGCCCCGACAGCAGCACTTATCCCATCGTAATGGATTCGCCGTTTGGCAGTTTGGACGAAATCTATCGCCGTCAAGTCGCTCAGTCGATTCCGAAATTAGCCAATCAGTTGGTGGTCTTGGTGACGAAGACCCAGTGGCGCGGGGAAGTCGAAGGCGAAATGGAAAATCGCGTCGGTCGGGAGTACGTGTTGCTTTACAATTCGCCGAAACCGGATTGTGAGGAAGATTCGATCGAGCTTGACGGAACCTGTTATCCCTTAGTGCGTCGCAGTCCCAACGAGTTTGAATATACGGAAGTGATTCCCGTCGGTGAGGCTATGAAGAGATAGATATGTTGAATTTATCTGACGTTGCGCGATCGCTCGGTCGTCTTCCCGGCCGTGCGTATCTTCTCCTCGGATCGATCGTTTTTGCTGCTGCCAACTCGATCGCTCGCCTTCTTACTGAATTGGGTGAAGCCAATCCCATCGACGGACGCAACCCGATTTCGTTTTGTAACGTATTGTTTGTCGGAAATCTCTGCGCTTTATTGATTTTAGTTTTAATTTACGGTCGTCAGTGGAACCTTCGATCGATTTCTCAACTGTCGCGAAAAATTTGGATAAATTTATCGATCGTTGCGGTTTTGTCGGGAGCATTAGCCCCGGCATTAATTTTTATGGCGCTCGAAAAAACATCGGTCAACAACGTGATTTTAGTCGGACGAATCGAACCGCCTTTAGCACTGGCGTTATCCGTTCTTTTTTTTAAAGAACGACTGAATGTCTGGGTTGTTTTGGGGGCAATCGTGTCTTTTATAGGAGTCGTTTTAACGGTGACATTACAACCCACCACGGGGGATATGCTCTCGATGGGAAATATGTTGTCGATCGGTCGAGGTGAGTTGATGGTTGCAGTGTCGGCGATCGCGTTAGCGATTTCAACCGTAATGACTCAAGCCAATCTCGATCGCGTTCCCCTGGGGTTGTTTACGATCGTCAGAACTGCCATTGGAACTGTGATTTTCTTTTCGATCGTGACGATGTTATTTGGGTGGTATCACTTTGTTGACGTGTTTGCACCGATTGTCTGGCAGTGGATGCTAATTTACGGTGGCATTATTATCGTTGGCGGTCAATTATGTTGGTTCCAAGGACTTAAAACGACTACAGCTTCAGAAGTTTCTTTGGTTAGCTCGTTTATTCCTGTTGCGGGTATTTTAGCGGCCTATTTAATTTTAGGAGAAATTCCAACCGTACCCCAATATATTGGCGGTGGTGTAATTCTATTGGGTATTGCACTCAATCAGTTGGGAATTCAAAGACAACATCAACTTCAAACACTCGATCGAGTTCAAAAAGATCGAGATTTTGAGATAGGATTTAAAGGCATTTAGAAAACATTGGGGCTGTTGGAGTTAGATCGAGATTTTGAGATAGGATTTAAAGGCATTTAGAAAACATTGGGGCTGTTGGAGTTAGGGTGATAAGGGGCGAGATCGCATTGCCATGACGCGATCTGAATTTGGGTATCATATGCAATCCCAAAACGATAGCCTCGATCGATCGCCATGAATCCAGCAGAGCCAACGATCGTGGCAATTAGAAGAAGTTTCCAACAAAATTAAAGTGGGGTGTAAGATAACCCCACTCGATCGATGAAAGACGACCAATATCGTCTATCTCAAAACGCTCGTCTTGCCACACGAGCGAACCGCGAACGAGATCGATTGCGAGAAGTGTCTGGATTCTCAACTGTCACAGCTAGGACGTTGGACGATTGTACGGCCGCCTTGCCAAACTTCTCACAGCAACCGCTCGGATTCCCACTTCACTGAAACAAGGGTAGATTCGTAGGTGGCAACGATCTGACGAACGTCTGTCCAGTATAACGAGGGTTTTTGACCGTGAAAGGATTTCTTCGAGAGGCTTCAGAGTACCCAAGCCGTCTCGCGCTTCTGCGAACCACTGGACTAAGAAAGTCAACTCAGCAAATCGATGGTTGGTTCAGAAATTGAGCCAGCCGATTCCCAAAAATACCAACCATCCCACCAGCGTAAAAAACGCAAACAACCCCCACATCAACGGTAAGATCCATTTTCGATCGAGGTAGCCCAGAAGAGGGGTAAACGCAACCAGCAACAGGACGACGAAGAACAAAATCAGTAGGGCGAGCATAGAATCTCAGGGGTTGAGGAAGCTACCTTTATTGTGGAACGAGTTTTACGATGGAGTCCGGATCTTAATTCCAACTTCTCATTCCAACCGCTCGTTCCAGCTTCAACTGTGATTCGACTTCATCGCACCCATAGGTAAACCCGTGAAGTTTCAGCATTTCGTGGGATCGATCGCCATTCTCGCCACCCTCGCGTTCTCCAGCGGACGTTCGCTGGCGGATACCGTCTGTCCCACAGAACTCGAACCCCTCATCGGTCAAATGTTGCCCGATTTACCGAGTTACATCAACCGCAGCCTCGCTCGATCGAGAATTTCTGACAATTCGATCGCCAGCAGTACTGTCCTCGTCGCCGGAAACCCTGAATTCGAGCCAATCCCGCTCTCTCAAGACACCCCTGAAAACGTCCATCAAGTTTTCATGACCACGCTCGAACGCACTTATACCGATCGCGAATCGATCGAACTCCAACATTTCCATTGGTTATTTCTCGTGCGTGGCGAAGATGGTTGGTGGTTGGTGACGATGTTTTCCTCCCTCGGTTCGTATCCCGATCGAGGAATTGTCACCCCTCCGGAAGACTCCAGCCAAGGCGCAGTGGCGGCGGGAATTCGGATGTGGTTGAGAGATTGTCGGGCCAGATCGGGAACAGTCGCCAGTCGCCAGTCACCAGTTATCAGTCGCCAGTTATTAGCTATCAGTAAATGTTTGACCTTCACGCCCGAATGTCCCAACCGCTGAAGATTGGGAACGTCGAAATCAAAAGCCGTGTTTTTCAATCTCCCTTGTCCGGCGTAACCGATTTAGTGTTTCGGCGACTGGTGCGCCGCTACGCGCCAAACTCCATGACCTATACCGAGATGGTGCAAGCATCGAGTTTGAAACACCTCCAAGACATTCCCCAAATCATGGAAGTTGATGCTGACGAACACCCGATTAGCATTCAACTGTTCGACTGTCGCCCCGATTTTCTGGGAGAAGCGGCGAAACTCGCGGTCGCTGAAGGGTCGGATACGATCGACATCAACATGGGGTGTCCCGTCAACAAAATCACCCGTAAGGGGGGCGGTTCTTCACTGCTGCGCGAACCGGAAGTCGCCGAATCGATTGTGAAAGCGGTTGCGAACGCCGTTGACGTTCCTGTCACCGTCAAAACTCGCATCGGTTGGTCGGACGACGAAATCAACATTCTCGATTTCGCGCGGCGGATGCAGGATGCGGGGGCGCAAATGCTGACGCTCCACGGACGTACTCGCAAACAGGGTTACACCGGAACCGCGAGATGGGATTGGATTCGGCGCGTTAAAGAAATATTGGACGTTCCCGTGATCGCCAACGGAGACATTACATCCGTCGAGTCGGCGGTTCGATGTTTGGAAGAAACCGGGGCTGACGGTGTCATGTGTTCGCGAGGGACGCTAGGTTATCCGTTTCTCGTGGGAGAAATCGATCGATTCCTCAAAACCGGCGAAATGCCAGAACCTGTAACCTTTGTCGATCGTTTAAGCTGCGCTAAAGAACATCTCCAAGCCTTGTGGGAATACAAAGGCGAACGGGGGATTCAGCAATCGCGCAAACATATGGCGTGGTACTGCAAAGGATTTCCCGGTGCGGGGGCATTGCGAGACGAATTAAGCCGGATCGAGTCGGTCGATCGAGGATGTGAAATAATCGATGCAGCCATCGAACGCCTTCTGAATTAACGTCTAAAGCGGTGAGTCTCTTTGGAGCCTCAACTGCAACCCGTCTCGTCCCGATTGTCAACTGTCACCGATCGACTATGACCAAACTACCCCCTTCGTTTGTCTCGCGACTGCGCGATGCCGAACCCCGTTTGATGGAGTTACTCGATCGATTTTCCAGCGTGTCCGTACTCGTCGCTGGCGATCTGACCCTCGATGAATTTCTCACGGGGGAAGTCGAACGGATCTCGCGAGAAGCGCCCGTTCCCATTATTCGCCACGAATCGACGCGGCGAGTTCCCGGAGGTGGGGCGAACGCCGTGTATAACCTCGCCACCTTGGGCGGACAGGTGAAAGTGGCCGGATTTATCGGCGACGACGAACAGGGCCGCGCGTTGGTGGAAATTTTTCAAAACGCCGGTATCGAGACCTCGGGAATCGTCGTCGAACGGGATAGACCGACGGTGACGAAAACCCGCATTTCCGCCCACGCACGCCAGTCGGTGACGCAGCAAGTGATTCGGGTCGATCGAAAGTCGGACGATCTCCCGAGTGTAGAATTACAGGAAAAATTAGCCAGCTACATTGACGGCGAAATATCTAACGTCGGCGCGATCGTCTGTTCCGACTACGGCGACGGTGTATTGATGCCGCCGACGATTCGATCGGCACTGAAACATCCTCTCTCGATCGTCGACACGCAAAAAGGACTCTCGCGGTTTTTCGGCGCAATCCTGTTTACGCCGAATATTCCCGAAGCTGAGAAAGAAGTCGGTTACGCCATCGACAGTGACGAGGCGTTGCGGAAAGCTGGGGCGGATTTACTCGATCGAACGGGGGCGCAATACGTCCTCATTACCCGAGGGGGCGATGGGATGAGTCTGTTCGAGGGATCGGAGTCGATCGAACATATCCCCGCCTTCAACCGCACGGACGTATTCGACGTAACGGGGGCCGGCGACACCGTAGTTGCAGCGTTGACGCTGGCGTTGTGTTCGGGGGCGTCCGTTTGGGAAGCCATTGTATTGGGTAACCTCGCCGCGAGTCTCGTCGTGCGTCAGTTCGGAACCGCCACCACCGATATCGACGAGATGAAAGCCGCGCTGACTGCTTTGTTGTCGGTAGAGACCTGTTAGAATAAACAGGTTTTAATCGTTTTCGATCGAGATCGTGGGTAGCACCTTCGGGCATTTATTCCGCATTACGACATTTGGCGAATCTCACGGGGGCGGCGTGGGAGTCGTCATCGATGGCTGTCCGCCGCGTCTGGAGATTTCTCAGGACGAAATTCAATTTGAGTTAGACCGTCGCCGTCCCGGTCAGAGTAAAATTACGACCCCGCGTAAAGAAACGGACACCTGTGAGATCCTCTCTGGCGTGTTTGAGGGGAAAACCTTGGGAACGCCGATCGCGATTCTGGTTCGCAATAAGGACACGCGGCCCCAAGATTACAGCGAGATGGCAACGACCTATCGTCCCTCTCATGCCGATGCGACTTACGATGCGAAATACGGCATTCGGAACTGGCAAGGTGGTGGTCGATCGTCCGCTCGAGAAACCATCGGTCGCGTAGCGGCTGGGGCGATTGCGAAAAAGATTTTGAAGCAGGTGGCCGGGGTCGAAATTATCGCCTACGTCAAGCGCGTTCGCGATCTCGAAGCAGTCATCGATCCCGACACCGTGACGCTCGATCGAGTCGAAAGTAATATCGTGCGTTGTCCCGATGCGGAATTCGCCGAAAAAGCGATCGCACAAATCGAAGCGGCCGGCCGAGAGGGCGATTCCCTCGGCGGTGTGGTCGAATGCGTCGCCCGTAACGTTCCCAAAGGTCTCGGCGATCCCGTATTTGATAAATTAGAAGCGGAACTCGCCAAAGCGGTCATGTCGCTTCCGGCGACGAAAGGCTTTGAAATCGGGTCGGGGTTCGCGGGAACGCTACTGACGGGAAGCAAACACAACGACGAATTTTACTGCGACGAGGCGGGGAATATCCGCACGCGCACCAATCGATCGGGGGGCGTACAAGGGGGTATCTCGAACGGCGAAAACGTCCTTCTCCGCGTCGCTTTTAAGCCGACTGCTACAATTCGGAAAGAGCAAAAAACCGTGACTCGCGATCGAGCGGAAACGGTTTTGGCTGCCCGCGGCCGCCACGATCCCTGTGTGCTGCCCCGCGCGGTGCCGATGGTGGAAGCGATGGTCGCCCTCGTGTTGTGCGATCGACTGTTGCAACAACAAGCCCAGTGCAGTACCCTCGATTCGTGATGCATCTATGCCGAATGGCGAAATTAGAAGTTATTCTGTAAAAAGGTAACGGGCTGTTAAGTTGCCTCGTTTGAAATCGATCGTGTTGTTCTCCTGTTCCCGATACGTCTATGGAACCAGCCACTTCTTCTGAATTCATTGTGAAGTTCTGGGGCGTTCGCGGCAGTATTCCGACCCCTGGAAAGACGACGGTTCGCTACGGCGGAAATACCTCCTGCGTGGAAATGCAGCTTGGCGGGAGACGCGCGATCTTCGATGGCGGAACGGGCTTGCAAGAGTTAAGTAAAGACTTAATGAAGCAACTGCCATCGGAAACCTACATGTTCTTCACCCATTATCACTGGGATCACATTCAAGGATTTCCGTTTTTTACGCCTGCTTTCGTTAAAGGCCATTGTTTGCGGATTCACGGAGCCGTTCCTCAAAATGGGGAATCTCTGGAACAGCATTTCATGGAGCGCGTGTTACATCCTAACTCGCCGATTCCCCTAGTCGGGTTGAAGGCGGATATGAAGTTCGTCGATATTGTGTGTGGAGAAAGCCTGCAAATCGACGATATTACGATCGAGACGACACCGCTCAATCACCCGAACACCGCAATGGGATACCGAGTAAACTGGCAAGGACGCTCGGTCTTTTATTGCACGGACACGGAACATTTTCCCGATCGACTCGATGAAAACGTGTTAGCCCTGGCGCAAGATGCGGATGTCCTGATTTACGATGCCATGTACACGGATGCAGAGTATAGCAATCCCAAGTCGCCGAAAGTGGGTTGGGGGCATTCGACGTGGCAGGAAGGGGTCAAAATTGCGAAAGCCGCTGGCGTGAAAACCCTGGTAATTTTCCACCACGAACCCGCGCATTCGGACGATTTCCTCGATGAAATGCAGCACGAGGTTTACGAAGCATTTCCCAACGCTGTTTTAGCGAAGGAAGGATTAGAGTTGACGGTTGGGGAACCGTCGATCGAGCGGAATAAAGTTAATAAGGAAACTCAGTAAATCTGGAGATGAGGGAGACCCAAAGAAAGTGCATCGATCGATCTAAATTTCCCTTGTCTCCCAACTCTTGGCGATCCTAACCAAGTTCTCCAAGCGCGAACGTTGCAGCTTGAGAGACTTGTGGATTGCTGTCTTTTTGTAAGTATTGCAAAGCGGGACGGCTTTTCGGATGGTTGAGACGGCCGAGAGTATCGGCGAGGCGCACTCTCACGAGCCAGTCGTCGGAACGAACAAAGGGAAGTAGCTTGTCAACGGCGTGGGTGGCGCGAATTTCACCGAGAGCCGCGATCGCCGCTTGCTGGAGGACGATCTCTTCGCTTTCGAGGGCATCGATGAGAACTTTGTCGGCGTTGGGATTCTTGAGGTTGCCCAAGGCAACAGCAGCGCTGAAGCGAACGAGCCAGTGGGTTTCTTCGAGAAACGCCCGCACGAGTGGCTCGAAAGCCCGGGGATCTTCGAGATATCCTAATGCGCCAGCAGCATCGGCACGAATGCTGTAGTCGGGATCGTTCCGTAAAAGATTGACGAGGAGATCGTAGCATTCGTCAGTTTGTTTGATGCCCAGGGAGAAGATCGCCATCGATCGAAGGGGCATATGCTCGTCGTTGAGAACGGTTTTGATAAGGGGGACAGCATCGGCGGCGGGAACTTCTCTCAAGGCGACTAACGCGAGCATTCGATCGCGGGCGTTTTCGCTATTAAGCTGGTTGGCAATGTTTTTGAGATCGGCGGCACTCATTTAATTAAAACGAAATTTTTAAAAGCAGTTTATCTATACCTATTATGCCGAATTTTTGAAAATCTTGTCCAAAAACGGGAGCTGGTAGGGTGTGTTTTGGTGTCAATAAATGATGGGTTTTGACGAAAAATATTGACCTCGCCGCAACGCACCGCCCCACCCAAAAAACCCTATCAAAAAATAGGTGGATTGAACCAATAATCGAATTCAAAATGCGGCAGATGGTGCGTGACGCGGATCTTTTATGAACCTGACAACCCGCCCCATTTTCATGCCGCGTCACACACCCTACCCAAAATGGATTGAAATCAGTTTTGGTGTTTCCAAAAATATGATATTCAAGAATCCCGATAGGGTGTGTTGTGGCGTTAATCGATGATGGGTTTGACTGAAAAATATTGACTTCGCCGCAACGCATCGCCCCACGGACAAACCCCAGTAAAAAATAGGTGAATTGAACCAATAATCGAATTCAGAATGCGGCGGATGGTGCGTGACGCGGATAGTCCATGAATGTGACAAAGCGCCACATTTGCCCGCCACGTCACACACCCTATCGACAAAACCCGTCGATAAATGATGAATTTACATCGACACAATCGACAGAGAAAAACGCATCATTTCTGGGTATTTGTGAAATTTGGATGGTGTAATGATGATGTCAGAAATGACCGTAATCGTGGAAATGTGGGGACGCTGCGTTACGGCGAAGTCCATTTGTTGGTGGCGCACGAACATTTATTTTCGCCGTAACGCACCCTACTTTTCCAACCTTTCCTCTAGATTCAGAGGGGGCGACCCCAAAAGTACGCCCCCACACTGAGATCGAGATCCTGGTTAGGAAAACGAGATCCTTAGAACAAACGCTCAATCCGGCACTTCAATGCGTTTGATCTTCGAGGTTTGCCCCGATCGAATCATCACTTGTGACTTAGGAACACCCAGTTGTTTCGACAACAACTGCACGAGTTCTTGATTGGCTTTCCCATCGACGGGAGGCGATTTCAAGCGAACGGTAAAACTACCGTCCTCTTCGACGATAATCGCTTGCTGCTTGGAATTGGGCTTGACTTTAACTTTAAGAATCACGATCTCCGTTTGTATCGGGTTTGAGGTCGAGTTCGGCTCGAACCATCACTTCGCCTAAGATACGTTCGACGTGGAAGCCGAGGCGTTCGCTAATGCGCTTCATCGCAACATTATCCGATAAAATCTCGGCAACGATCTGCTCGATGCCTTCCGCGCGTCCGACTTCGATGAGACGGCGGAGTAACTCCGTTCCCAAACCTTGACGCTGGAATCGATCGGCGACTAACAGCGAAAATTCAGCGCTGCGCGTTCCGTGAATGTGACTCAGCCGCCCGACGGCGACGAGTTCGTGTTTTTTGGTGTCCGGGTTGCGGTAGTCGGCAATCAGAGCAATTTCTCGGGCATAGTCGATGAAGCACAGCCGAGACATTCGATCGTGGGCGACGCGACGGCTGAGTTTAAACGGGTGAGCGTAGCGCAAGTACACGCTCTCTTCCGATAAACTTTCGTGAAATTTCACCGCCATCAATTCGTCTTCGGGACGGATGGGGCGAATGGTCAACTGCGTCCCATCGGACATCGTCCAGTAACTGACGTGCTGCGTCGGATAAGGACGAACGGCCGGTTTGGGCAAGTGCGTGATATCGGTATCGGGTGAGTGCAGCACCACCCGTGCATCGAGTGCGATTAAGCGCTCGGAATTGGCCAAGAGAGGGTTAATGTCAATTTCCTGAATCCACGGCTGTTCGACCACGAGGAAGGAAAAGCGAACCAACAATTGTTCTAAAGCCACCAGATCCACCGGATCGCGACCGCGAACGCCCTTGAGGGCTTTGTAAATTTTGGTGCTTTCCATCAAACGCCGCGCCAGAGTGGTGTTGAGCGGGGGAAGTCCCAAGGCGCGATCTCGGAAGACCTCAACCAGTTGTCCTCCCGTTCCGAACAGCAACACCGGCCCGAACTGCGGGTCGAGGCTACTGCCGATAATCAACTCGTAACCGTCGAGCTTTAACATCGGTTGGACGGTTACACCTTGAAAGTCGTCGGACGAATGCAGTTCGCTGACGCGGTTGTAGATTCGATCGAACGCTCGTTTGACCGATCCAGCATCGTTGAGGTTCAGCTGAACGCCTCCCACATCACTTTTATGGGTAATCGTTTCCGACAATAACTTTAAAACCACCGGATATCCGATGGCATCAGCAGCCGCGACGGCTTCTTCAACGGTTTTCGCAATGCGAGTGTCTACGGTGGGAATCCCATAGGCTGCCAGGACTTGCTTCGACTCAAACTCGGTTAGCAACGTTCGCCCCTGGGCGTGGACGGAACGGATAATCTCTTCAACTCGTTCGCGGGGGACGTTCGTTTCTTCGTCGTCTCCGAACAAGGTCGGCGTTTCGTACAGACTTTTCAAGTTGCGGCTGTACTGCCACATATAATTGAAAATCCGAACCGCCGTGTCGGGGTAAGGGAACGTGGGGATGTTGGCTTGTTTGAGAATTGCCGCCCCCGCCGCGACGTCTGCACCGCCCATCCAACTGGCGAGAATGGGTTTTCGGTGCGATCGCTCGAGTCCGTTTTGGGTGAGCGTCTCAGCCGTGCGCGTCGGATCGGTCATCGCTTGCGGAGTGAGCAAGACGATCAACCCGTCGCTGTTGCGATCTTTGACGGCCACTTCCATGGCTTTCGCGTATCGATCGGGATCGGCATCTCCCAGAATGTCGATGGGATTGCCGTGACTCCATTGGGCCGGCAGGATTTCGTCAAGGGCCGCAATCGTTTCGGGGGAGAGTTCGGCCAGTTTTCCCCCTTCGGTAATCAGGGTGTCGGTGGTTAAAACCCCCGGCCCGCCCGCATTGGTGAGAATCGTCAGACGCGCTCCTTTGGGGCGAGGCTGCTTGGAGAGCAGTTCTGCCATGTAAAACAGATGGGCTAAGTGGTATACCCGCAGCACGCCGCAACGTCGGAAGGCGGCATCGAGAACTTCGTCACTCCCGGTGAGCGATCCGGTGTGGGAAGCGGCAGCTTTGGCTGCGGCTTCGGTACGTCCGGCTTTGATGACGATGATGGGTTTCGTCAAAGCCACTTCTCGCGCAGCGGAGAGGAACGCACTCGCGTTGCCGATCGATTCCATGTAAATGACGATGCTGTCGGTATTCGGATCGTTACCGAGGTAGTCGATGAGGTCGCCCCAACCGACATCGAGCATCGACCCAATGGAGACGAAGGCACTGAAACCGATGTTTTCTTGGAAACTCCAATCGAGAATTGAGGTACACAGCGCACCACTTTGGCTGATAAAACCGACATTGCCCGGGCGAGCCATGCTTCCGGCAAAGGTGGCGTTGAGACCGCTAAGGGGACTCATGACGCCTAAGCAGTTCGGCCCGACGATCCGCATTTTTCCTAGGGCCGCTTCGAGAATTTGCTTTTCGAGTTCGACACCTTCGGGGCCGATTTCTTTGAAGCCCGCAGACACGACAATCGCCCCTTTGACTCCCGCTGCAACGCATTGACGAACGACATTGGGAACGCTGGGAGCAGGAGTCGCGATGACGGCGAGATCTACGGGTTCGGGGACGGAGCTGATGTCGGAATACGCTTTGATCCCGAGGACGCTACCGCGTTTGGGATTGACAGGAAAGACGGTTCCGCCGAAGGGGTTGCTGATGAGGTTCCACAGCAGGGTTCGTCCGACACTACCGGGTTTTTCGGTCGCCCCGATGACGGCAACGGTTTTCGGATAGAAAATTGCATTGAGGGGATGGGGTTTGTAGCGAAGAACATCGTGAGCCGGGTCGGTTTTGGGGCTGAAACTGATAGTCATCGACCGCTCCTTACGTGTGACTGTATCCAGAGAACTGAGCTGCGTTTAGTGTATCCTCACCCCAATCTCGAAGGGGGGAAATTTCAACATAGTTTTACGATCTTGTTGGCAGAACTATCATCTTTGCCGGGATCGGGAACCGTTCGACAGGCTATTGTAAATGTTCTGCGGAAAATGCTTGGAAGCGACCGAAACAATGTTAGGGTTGTTTAACCTGAAATTAATAAAATTGTGATATGGTTGAAGGCTAATTATAATTTTATGTACTCAATTGCAAGCTGCTATTTTTTAGCTAAAACTATTAAATCAAAGTATTCGTCCGATCGTGATAGAAATCTAGCAATACTTTAGAAAACTACATTTTTAATTAATGTTGTGACGAGTATCAGATTCAATTCAATCTGATAAAGTTAGAAAAGTTCGTTTCGATCGAACGTATTTTGTCACATCTCCTTGCCGAGACACCGATCGGATCGATCGCAAGCACAGAAAGAAAGAATAAACTTTTTTGAGACGCAATTATCGGTGTAGCTATTGTTAAGATTTCGATCGACCTACGCACCATTCGATCGAGTAGAGGTATAACAGAAGTAAAATCTTTAGTTTGTTGAAAAAAAGCAGTTTTAATACAGTATTTTTGGGTGTTCGGTGCGTTTTTCATGAATGTACCTAAAAAAACACCTTTCCTTAATCGTGAGGTGAAAAACTTTTGATGTTATCTTCCAAATGGGTCATCGGGATTTCGATCGTGTCAGCATTGCTCGTTGCATTGGCGGGCAATGCTCGAGAAGAGGAAGTCGATCTGCAAGAATTATACGATCTCTGTTCGCGTTTTCCACTCAACTCTCGGTGTGAAGGGTTAGAAATTCCCATCCCCTTAGACGAGCGCATTGGAACGGATGCGAGTTGCTCGATCTCCCCGTTAGACTGGGCAAGTTCCGATCGCTGTAAATTGAGATTTGACGAAGCGGGTTTGACTGTTTTCTACGAAGAAGGAGACGAGATCGAGTTTCTGGGCGATCGACGGGGAACGAGAGAGCTAAATATTCCGTTCGATCGAATGTTAGCGTTCGACCTCAAGTTTTGGGATAGCCGTTCTGATGCGGCTTCGATATTCATCGGTGGAAAATTGTACGCCCAACTCAACGAAGACGAGTTTGAAGGATTTGAGCGAGAGTTCGACCCTACGGAAAATGCTAACGAACGTACCCGCTTTGGAAGTGATGACTTTGCAGAAACGGAAATCTTGTTTTCCCAGATTTCTGATGCCGAAAATCAATTTTACGTTTTAGCAATTGCTTCAACTGAAGAACTCGGTACGTTTTTGAGAAGCTACATCGAACCGCATCTGAGATCGCCATTAGACGATGATTTGAATGCTGTTGAGACGAGTGAAGAAATCGAACCCAATCCGACCAACGGGTTGAGTCCCGTTGTGCTGACTGAAGAGCCTGAGATCGATCGAGTGGAACTTATCGATCGATTGTTGGATGATAAAGAATGCGTGCGCTGCAATTTACAAGGCGTCGATCTCAGTGGTGCAAACCTTGACGAAGCCAATTTAGAAGGGGTAAACCTTCAAGGGGCAAATCTGAGCAACGCCGATCTCGAAGAATGCTATCTCGTCGGGGCAAATCTCGATGGTGCAATTCTATCTGGGGCCGATCTCAGTAGCGCTCGACTGATGCTTGCATCTTTTGAAGGTGCGAGTCTAGACGAGATCGATCTCGATGCAGCGAGTTTGCAATATGCCAATTTGAGCGATGCAAACTTAACCAACGCCCAAATGAGTGGAACGAATTTAGAGTGGGCAAATTTAAGCGGTGCCATTTTGGAAAATGCTGATTTGAGCGATGTGACGACGGTTCGCAGTTTCGTTCCATTTTGGGGAATTCAACGATATCGTATCTTTACGAGTTTGGAAAACGCGAATTTTAGCGGGGCGAATTTGAGCAATGCCACCCTAGAAGACGCTCGTGCGAACGGCGTCGATTTCAGCGGAGCCAACCTCAGTGGAGCGAATTTGGACGATATCAGCTTAATCGATGCCAACCTCAGCGGGGCCAACCTCAGCGGGGCAGAAATCGACGACGACACCGATTTAACTTATACCAACTTATGCGGCGCGACGATGCCGGACAACACCGTTTCGGAAGTGGGATGTCCGTAGCTAGGCTACAGTTGAGAGAAGTTCGACAGCCTTTTTTTGCTTGTGTTGCCGATGCACGTCCGCCACGCCTGCGAAAGCGATCTTCCCTCTGTGGTTGAAATTTATAACGCCTCCATTCCGAGCTATCGGGCGACAGCCGATCTCTATCCCGTCTCGATCGAGAGTCGCCGTTCCTGGTTTTTCAACCATCGCCCAGATCGCTATCCTTTATGGGTGGCAGAATCCCAAGGGCAAGTCGTCGCGTGGTTGAGTTTTCGTCCTTTTTACGGACGGCCAGCCTATGCCGCAACTTCTGAATTGGGCATTTACGTCGCGCCCGATTTCCAAGGTCGAGGAATTGGAAGTCATTTACTGGAAATGGCATTGGCAAACGGGCGAAATTTAGGGTCGAACACGTTGCTGGCATTTGTATTTGCTCATAACGCACCGAGTTTAAAACTGTTCGATCGATTTGGGTTTTGTGAATGGGGATATTTGCCGAGAGTTGCCGAACTCGCCGGGGTCGAACGGGATGTCGTGATTTTAGGAAAACGACTTTGAACGCTGTTCTCGATCGAGCTGCTTAACGATGGAATTTCTCGAACACGCTCTCGTACAAGTGGTTAGCGTTTCCAAATTGGGATTAGAAGCCATTTCCGTGTTGTGTGTACTGTTAGGGTTTGTTGCAACCTTACGCTTACTCGTGAGGCAACCCGAGCAAGTGTATCGGTTTCCGTTGTATCAACTGCGGTTGTGCTTCGGATCGTGGTTGGCTCTGGCTCTAGAATTTCAGTTAGGGGCAGATATTCTCGCGACGACGATCGCACCCTCGTTTGGAGCGTTGGGACAATTGGCGGCTTTGGCCGGAATTCGGACGTTCCTCAACTTTTTTCTCGATCGAGAGTTAGAAGCCGAAGCCGAACGTCAACGGCAACAGCAAGAGACGTTTGCGCGATCGACACCACGGAACCTCGATCGTTGTGGATAACTCGATACGTTTTTCCACAGTTTTTCCACAGGTCTGTGAATCTGTCAATCCCTAATTTTACGGACGTTCTAGCAGTTTTCCACAGTTTCCACAGGTGCAAAGATAAAGATAAGATTAAAAAAATATTAATTTCGAGGAAACACTCGAAAAACTATCTTTTTCACACTCGATCGCGTGTTTTCTCGAGGAACTGGGGAGATCGGGTCGCGAGTAAAATGCTCTAGAAACGTTTGAAAACGTGGGATCGAGGGATACCGAAATTTTGAAACAGTCGCAGCGTTCGTTCACCCTTTACTCGATCGCTTGTAGAAGCGATGTGTCATTGGTTTGCTGCGACGGGTGCATCTCATTTTTGCCAGAACTGAGGCGTAGGGTGTGTTCGCGGGCTACAAAATTCGGCTGAAGTCGAGAGGAATTAGATGCCCGCGTAACGCACCGACAACGATTTTTACAGTCTTGAGATGCAGCCGCAGCGGCTGCCATCGATTCAGGCGATGACTGTCGCTCCGTTGAGGTAATCTTGAATTTGACGTTCGTGGTCGTGGCAGAGGTTATCGAGCGGTAATTCGTCGATGCTAAACGATCGAACGTCGAGGATTTCGTAGGTATCGCCGACTGACATCAGACCTTCGGCATCAACCTCCAGCAAAATCGAAATCGAATGAATTCTCGGGTCTCGATCGGGATGGGAGTATACCCCAACCAACCGACGCAGTTTTACGAGATCGAGTCCAGTTTCTTCCCGTAACTCCCGCTTGGCGGCGGAGGGAATATCTTCTCCCCAATCGATAATGCCGCCGGGAAGACCCCATTCTTTGGTATCTCGCCGCAGAATTAACACGATTTCGCCGTTGGGAAGGATTGGAATCAATGTCGCTCCCGAGATCGGGTGTCGGAAAATTACACCTAATACAGTTTTGACGTACTGCCAAGCTCGACCGACGATCATGAGCAATAGAGAATAGGAAATAGGAAAAGTTGAAATTGACCCAAAAAGAATCCGCTTCGATCTGGGATTTCTTTGATTTTCGAGACTTGCTAAAATCACGGGAATTATAATTCAGTTTTTGGGTAATGTCAAAAAAAATCGATCGAAACGGTCTCGGGTACATCTCAAAACTGTAAATTCATACGAGAGAATCAGGGTTTCAGCCGCCAATTCTAATGTTTGTGCAAAACTGAGATGCTCTCAAACTGTATACTGGATACAGTATCCGTTATATTGTTCTAGATGCTCGAGATATTCAACAATGTTAAAGTAAGTGCTATCTAACTCAAAAATCAGATCTCCCAACCCAAAATTTTCTTAAAAATCGTCAAAAATCTTGAATGAATTGCGATGCGTCCTGTTCGCTGTAGACGCTTCTTCATCTCGAAATCTGTTGTAACAAACGAGCTGCATTGTCAGCCCACTGAGGTTGACCCTGCTCCAAATATAACTGTCGTGCGTATTCCAAAACCTCTCGCGCGAGATCGAACTCTCGCTGTTGAATCAATGCCAAACCCGCACCGTAATAGGCATTTGCATAACGAGGGTTGGCATCTCGAGAACGACGAAACGATTCTAAAGCCGCGTCCGGATCGCCTTCTAACAAAGAAATCGAGCCGAGTTGATAGTGAGCTTCTGCGTAGTTTTCATTCAATTCGACGGCCCGCTCTAATTCCGATCTCGCGCGTCTCAAGCGTCCTCGTTCCGTATAAATAATCCCCAAATAATAAGACGGTTCTGGAGCGTTCGGACTGTATCGCTTGGCCGAGCGAAACGAGTCGATCGCGTCGTCTAGATTTTCCTGCTGAAAGTGAACTAAACCGAGATTGTAGTGTGCGAAGCCCAATTGTGGATCGAGTTCGAGCGAGCGTTCTAGATACTGTGTCGCCCGTTCTAAATTGTTCGCTTCGAGGAGAACGGCCCCCAAATTTCCGAACGCCAAGGCAAAGCCCGGATCGGTTTGCGTGGCGCGATAAAATGCATCGGCGGCTGCTTCAAGTTGTCCCGCTTGGCGCAACGCAAGTCCCAAATTATAGTATGCCGGAGCAAACTGCGGGTCGATCGAGACGGCTTGTTGAAACGCTCCGATCGCCTCTTGCAATCGTCCTTGTTGCACGTACTGCAAGCCCTGATTTAACTGAGCTTCCGCAGGAGACTGTACGGGAACCTGCTGTGCCACCATTGAAGGTACAGCGACGATCGATCCCAACAGTATTCCGCCGAGCAGTCGAGCTGCCATCGCGATACCTAAGCCTTTCACGAATACCAAATCCTGACGGGGATAGAGGGACGTTCTCGATCGAGTGCCAGTCGATCGAACCAAAATCGACCTAACTGATTGTAGCTTTCCCCTCAGAAGATGGAAAAATCGAGAATTTTTCACGTTCGATTTGCGATCTCCATTAAACTCGGGGATAGGCTGTCGTGCAGACAGTCACAACACGCAACGTTTCAATCTGATGACCGCAGCGAAAACCCCTTCCGTGAGTGCCTTCGATCGAGCGATGATGCAGCGTTGTCTGACCCTGGCGCGACAGGCGATCGGTCGTACCGCTCCCAATCCCATGGTCGGAGCGGTTATCGTCAAAAACGGCGAGATCGTCGGCGAAGGATTTCATCCCCAAGCCGGACAACCCCACGCCGAAGTCTTCGCCTTGCGGGAAGCGGGGGAACGGGCGCGAGGGGCAACGGTTTACGTGAGTTTAGAGCCTTGTTCCCACCACGGACGAACCCCTCCCTGCGCCGAAGCGTTAATGAAAGCTGACGTGGCCAAGGTCGTCGTCGGAACCGTCGATCCCAATCCCAAAGTCGGAGGCGGCGGTATTCAACGCTTGCGGGAGGCGGGAATTGAAGTCGTCGTCGGGGTGGAAGAAAAAGACTGTCGCGATCTCAACGAAGCCTTTTTTCACCGGATTCTCCATCGCCGCCCCTTCGGAATCCTCAAATACGCCATGACCCTAGATGGGAAAATCGCCACGACAACGGGACATAGTGCGTGGGTTACTGGAGAAGATGCGAGATCGATCGTGCATCGGTTACGGGGAACCTGTGACGCCGCGATTGTGGGTGGAAATACAGTTCGTTTGGACAATCCACGTTTGACGACACACGGCCTCGCACCGCACAATCCCCTGCGGGTGGTGATGAGTCGCACCCTACAACTTCCCAGCGAGGCGAAATTGTGGGATGTGTCCGAAGCACCGACGTTAGTGGCGACCGAAAAGGGCGTCAAGCCGGAATTTCAACAGCAGTTACGCGATCGAGGTGTAGAAGTGGTGGAATTCGTGGGATTGTCGCCGGGAAAAGTGATGAATTTTCTGTTCGATCGAGATGCGATGTCGGTACTGTGGGAGTGTGGGGGAACCCTCGCCGCCCGAGCACTCGCGGAAGGGAGCGTACAGAAGGTGATGGCGTTCGTCGCACCGAAACTCGCGGGTGGAACAAACGCACCGACGCCGATCGCCGATTTGGGCATCGAGCAGATGACTGAGGCGTTAACCTTAGAGCGCGTGCGTTGGTCTTCCGTGGGAACGGATTTCGTCATGGAAGGTTATGTTTAACCGACCAATGGAGACTGTAAAGCCGCTAACATTTGCCGCAATCCCTGTCGCCAATGCGGGGCAAACGTTCCCAAAACTCCTTCGAGTTTTTTACCCGAAAGGACTGAATACGCCGGACGTTTAGCTGGGGTCGGATATTCCGGCGTTGTAATCGGCACGACTCGTTTTAAATGCAGCGGAAATTCCAGTAATTCCGCTTCTTCAAAAATGGCGACGGCGAAATCGTACCAACTGGCAACGCCACTATTCGTAAAGTGATACGTTCCCTCAATCTCGCGATGGTTGACGGCAATTTCAGCGATCGAATTGGCAATGTCTCCCGTCCAAGAGGGACTTCCTATCTGATCGGCGACAACCCGAATTTCCTCGCGATCTTTTCCGAGTCGCAACATGGTTTTGGCGAAATTTCCTCGTCCACCAACACCATACACCCACGCCGTCCGCAGGATAATATGAGACGAATTGGTTTGACGAATTGCCTCTTCCCCTGCCAATTTAGATTTGCCGTATTCACCGATGGGATTCGTCGCATCCGTTTCCGTGTAGGGATGACTTTGGGTTCCGTCAAAGACGTAATCGGTGGAAACGTGCAACAGTTTGGCGTTGTACTTTGTAGCCGCTTCTGCCAAAATTCTCGGTGCAATTCCGTTGATGGCGTGGGCTAATTCCGGTTCGCTTTCTGCTTTATCGACTGCTGTATAAGCAGCACAGTTGACAATACAATCCGGTTGTATTTCAGCAACGACATCGGCGATGGTTTCGGGTTGCGCTAAGTTGAGTCGATCTCGTCCCACACCGATGACTTCAACTCGATCGAAACGGCTAGATTGAAACGTTTTTTGAAGTTCCCAACCCAATTGTCCGCGAACACCAGTGAGTAAAATTCGCATTACTCGTACACCTCCGCTGATTTGAACGGAACGCCTGTTTTATCTTTTTCCGATAACAGGGGTTCGATCTCGCCGAGTTGCCAATCGATCGAGAGTTCGGGATCGTTCCACAAAATACTGCGTTCGTGTTCTTTGGCGTAATAGTCAGTTGCTTTATATAAAACTTCTGCTATGTCGGAAAGTACTGAAAAACCATGCGCGAATCCCGGTGGAATCCATAACTGACGTTTGTTTTCCGCACTTAAAACATATCCCACCCACTTTCCAAACGTCGGCGAACTCTTGCGAATATCAACAGCAACATCAAACACTTCACCGACACAAACGCGGACGAGCTTACCTTGCGCTTGTTGGATTTGATAGTGCAATCCCCGCAAAACGCCTTGGCGAGATCGGGAGTGATTGTCTTGAACGAATTGCATTTGAACGCCAGCTTTTTCTTCAAAAACACGCTGGTTAAAACTTTCAAAGAAAAAACCTCGATCGTCTCCAAACACTCGGGGTTCGAGTAGCAAAACGTCAGGAATATCAGTTTGAATAACGTTCATTTACTTTCGCACGAGTACGACAAGATTAGAAACCATGCCCAAAAATTCAGGCTGATACCACTTTACATGATATCCCACACCTTTTTCGAGCAAGACGTTCC
This sequence comes from Geitlerinema sp. BBD 1991-9, assembly GCA_001657325.1. Lineage (GTDB taxonomy): Bacteria > Cyanobacteriota > Cyanobacteriia > Cyanobacteriales > Geitlerinemataceae > Geitlerinema. Next base: position 30,107 of record LWRO01000037.1, read on the forward strand.
AAACCATGCGTGCGAGATCCGGCTTTGAAAGCAATCTCAAATTTTCCTCTTTCGCCCAAAATTGCAAGCCAATCCAGCTCAGTATTTTGCGATGATGAGGACGAGCGAGCCAGTGAACCAAGGGAAGCTTGGTATGAAAGTCGAGCCAGTGATAACGGTTAGGGGTAGAAAGCAGCAATCCGGATGATAGAGAAAGCAAGTCTCGTAAGTATTGAATTTGGTGAGATTGCGATCCGACGTGTTCGATCACCGCCGAAGATATCACGAAATCGATAGGCGGTAACGAGTTTCGTTGAGGCGGAAAGGGGATGGCAATTAAGCCGGGAAAAACTTTTGGAAGATGACTGATATTTTCTGGGGAAGAGGCGTAAACGGTTGCACCGTCTTCGAGAAGCCATCGAATTAAGCAGTTACTATCAATATGTTCGGTATCTGGTGTCGAACCGTGATCGAGAAAAATTTTACCGGAAACGCCACCAATTTGTCGGGAAAACCAGTCGTAAATCTGGCGGCGAATTTTTAAAGACGATTTCATGCGAAGTCGATCGAGCCAGGAAATTCGATCGCCAAAATAATCGTATTCTCGAATCTCACTCATATTGAACGATAGTATCGATCGAACAACACCACAAGCGTTACGGTGCTTGAAAATAGCAAATACGTGGAAAATAGCCGACTCAACACGATGGGGGAAGCTCGAACGCGACGGTTGTAAACCAACAATCCCACGACAGGAGCAATGGGAATCCAATAGCGACCCTGTATTCCGCCAATCGTGTCTGCACCCACGACATTCCACAAGTAAGCTAAACCGCACAACAGTACCATACTGGATAACGCGCCCGTTGCGAAAATGCCCCGCTGCCAAAGTTTGAACTCAGAGGTTGCTGGAACGGGAACGAACGCCGCTACGGTCAAAACTCCCCAATAGGACACCACCAACCACCCCGGTAGCAGTGTATCCAACCATCCCAATACTCCGATAAATTGGGTGAGATAATCGTCAGTATAGAGAACGAACGTCCGCCAGACGATCGCTGCAAACTGCATGGGATGGCTGAGAACGAACTGGATTTGATCGGTGGGTGAAAGATCTCGATGAAGGGAGATATAAATTTGAGAGACGACTCGCGACCAAAGCAAAACGGCGAAGAGGGAAATGAGTTCGATCGATCCGAGTTGTATCCAGTACGATTTCCCGTTTTTAAACTGGCGTTTGGGAATGGCAAATAAAAGAAAAACTAACGGCAGATAAGCCAGTTTTCCAATGGCTAATACGACCGCAAATCCACCCAGCAGTAAGATGGGAAGTTTACCCGGTTCTGTTTCCGTTACAGCAAACCGCAACACCAACGCGACAAACGCAAAAGCAACGCCGTTCGTCAACACGTCCACCGACAACGATGCGGCTTGAAAAAGTGACATCGGTGTTAAGGCTAAGAGGACAAACAGCCATCGATCGATCGGAACCCATCGAATGGCTAGATAAACCAGTCCCACCCAAACCGAAAGATTCACCAATCTTCCCAAATACATTAATAGAAGCGGTGAAAGGTTGAAGATTTTTCCAACCGCAATTCCTAAGGCTTGAGGAAAATAGGAAATGGGAGAATGTAACGCCGTGGTTTTGAAGTTAATAAAAATTCGATCGTTGGCATCGAGCGGCCGATCGATCAGTGCTAGAATCTCTCTAAGGCTTTGCTTCTGCGCTCTGTCAAATCGCAAATCCTGACTCGAAACGTTACGAACCGTTGTTAAAATACTTTTTGGAAGCTGTCCCCCCAAACAAGCTTCCGTTTCAAAATATTTGCTGTAGCCGTAGCAATTTCCCCTTTGGCGCTCTGCAATGAAACGACCTTCAGCAATTTGAAATGCACGGTAAAAGTGCAAGTATTCATCGGCTGCTTGAAACGGTGGTACGATCGTTACCATCAAAATTCCGAAAATGACGGCGATCGATGCGAAAATTTGTTGTGGAGACTTCGGAATCGTCGATCGAAGCTTAAAATTCACTGTTTTTCTCGCTCTCAAATCCTCTCAAGTCTTCACCGGCTTTCAAACTCGTGACAAAGTGCAAGTTAGAATCAAAGAGATAGCGAAAGGGAACGGGATACAACTTGAGTTTCCGCTTGAAGACTTCGGGAAACCACCTCAACTCGTCAAACAGGACGTTCCACTGACGAAAAGACAGATAATTATAAGGAAGTGCAACACCGTAACTGCGATTCCCCACCCAATCCATAAATCGCAAGCGAATATCGTCAAACCAGTGATTGCAATAATGGTCTTTAATGAGGACAGCCGTTTTCGCCACGCGGGTACATTCTTTGAGAATTTGTTTGGGGTCGTGGGTGTGATGTAACACGTCCACTAACATCACGAAATCGAAGCTATTTTCAGGATAAGGAAGCGTTTTTCCGTCGAATTCACGGATGGGAAGAGCCGTTTGAGGACGAACGAATACGTCTACACCTTCTAGCGTGACGTTGGGACGTAACGCTTGGATGGCGACAGCGACTTCTCCACTTCCACAACCCACATCTAAACCCGTTAAGGATGGGTTGTCGGGAATCAGGTTCGCGAGGTGAGTCGCCAAGACCCGAACTCGGCGGTTCATGACGAGAGAACGATGAAGTGTTTGCATAGCCGACGATCTTTCAGGTTTGACGAGAGTACAGGTGTTTAGATGACTGAATTTAACCGATCAGTGTGTTTCTCGATCGATCGAATTTGAATTTTGAGACATCAGACTGTGAGCTTGATATCGATCGGATAAAATCGCGTAAAACAAGCCACTAAATAGCGTCTGTGCGCCGATGAGGATAAATACCATTCCCGTCACCGCCGGACGAATAGCATATAACGGCCCGAAATCGCCATCCACCCAAGTGCGAACGACAGATAACTCGATTCCCAAGCCAACGCCAAACATGACTAAAGAAAATAGAATAATTTTCTCAATGCTGACGGCTTTCACGATCCAATCCATCCGTTTCGATCGGCGGCGAATCCGATGGGTTAACGTATAAAGATGTGCCAACAGTCCGGTTAATAGCAATTCGTAGCCTAACAAACAAGATAAAGCCGAAACAACGATCCAGTGATCGTTAAATCGGAACTCACCAATATAAACCGATTCTCCACCCGGTGTGAGATTGAGAATCCCCGACAAAACTAAACCGAAGAAAATCAACAAGCTTCCCGGAATCCAGTAAACATATTTTGGTGCAAATAATAAAATATATTTTAAATGTCGCCAGCCATCAGACCAGGGCCGTAAATGAGGCGCTCGATCTCTTCCGTCAGGATGTAAGGTGATCGGAACTTCTGCTATTTTTAGCCCTAAAATTGCTGATTTAACTAGCATCTCCGAAGCAAATTCCATACCTGGAGATTCCATATCTAACTGCTGAAAGGCTTGCTTGGAAAACGCCCGCATTCCCGAGTTGACATCTGAAAATTTAGATCGATATAACGTGTTGACAATTCTGGTTAAAATCGGCGTTCCGATATGACGATTTTTCCACGGCATTGCACCCGGTAAAATTTTACCCTTCAGACGAGTCCCAATCACGAGATCGTAACCTGTCTTTAACTTCTCAACCATAGACACGGCTTCACGAAAATCGTAAGAATCGTCAGCATCACCCATGACGATATATTCTCCTCTTGCCGCACGAATCCCCCAAATCAAAGCTGCACCGTAACCGCGCACGGGAACGTTAACGACTCGCGCTCCGAGAGATGTAGCTAACTCTTGCGAACCGTCCTTAGAACCGTTATCTGCAACGACGATCTCTCCCAGCATTCCTAACCGCTCGATTGCTGTTTGTGCTTTTTCAATGCAAGTTTTCAACGTACGAACTTCGTTCAAACAGGGAAGAACGAAAGACACATCAATCGTTTCAGAGATCGAGTTGGCGATCGATTCAGGCGCGGTGGAATGCATGGAAAAAAATAGAAAACCGAGAGGAATGTGATTAGATATAGAGAATTGAGGCGCTTTTGTCAATTAGATCGGTGTTTTTTAAAACTCAGATGCGACGTTCGATCGGATTAATTGTCCTTCTGCTGACTGCGTTGGTAGCTGTAACTCAGGGGATTTTTCCCCACTACCCACGTTGGCACGGCTTCGACCTACAACACTACCACGAGATTTCTCTGTTTATCCGACAGGGACTCGTCCCCTATCGGGATTTTATGCTGGAATATCCCCCAGGTTCCTCGATCCCGATTTTCCTCCCGCAACTGTTTTCTCTCAATGCTCCCCTCGACTCGATCGATTACGCGGTGGGATTCGTCGCACAAAATATCCTATTCACCGCATTCGTCGCCTGGGGACTCGCCGCTGTCGCCACTCGTCGGAATACAACCCTCCTCAAATACGCACTTTTGGTCGTCGCGATATCGCCGTTGCTTCCCTGGCGATATGATATGTTCCCAACCTTATTAACTTCGATCGGCTTGTGGGGAGCAGTTTCGGGATTTCCTGTAATTTCTGGAATTGCACTGGGGAGTGGAATTGCGGCCAAGTTATATCCAGTTGTCCTCGTTCCTATCTTTTTTCTTTACTACATCGCTTCCCGGCGTCTTCAGGATGCTGTGACCCTTGCAATTGCCTCAATTTCTACGACAATTTTCATCTTTATTCCATTTTGGTGGTTAGCTCCCGATAATTTTTTTTCGTTTTTGATATATCACAAAGATCGCGGCTTACAAATTGAAAGTGTTTACGCGGGAATCGTGAGTTTGGGGGACGTTTTAGGGTTGACTGAAGCATCATCTGAGATGAGTTATGGCGCACAGCATCTCATTTCTACGCTGTCCGAACCTTTATTAAAACTTCAGCCGTTTCTGTTTGTATCGGTAATGGTTCTGGTGTATAGCTTGGCATGGCTGCGGTTTCGTCAAATGTCTCGTTTTGGAGAAATTACCCCGGAAACTTTAGCGACTTACTGTGTCGCGGCATTATTGGGATTTATCCTGACCAGCAAAGTGTTTTCGCCTCAGTATTTGATTTGGTTGTTGCCATTTTTGCCGCTATTATGTTGGCGTGTTGTTGCAGTTGCTGCCATTAGTTTTGGCTTGACGACAACAGTAAGTTTTGTAACGCAAAAATTACGTCTGATGTATCCACCGTCTGTGATTTTACTGAATTTCAGAAATTTTTTATTGTTTTTAATATTTGTTAAATTGCTAATCTATAAATTTCACGATCGCAAATTGTAAACTACTTTTTGTTTCTATCTCGAGTCTAATTGTTTGGTGTCTTGGGATGTATTCTAAGTTTTTATCGATTTTTTGCGAAGCGTAGGGTGTGTTATCGGGCGACAAAATTCGGCTAAAGCGAAACAAATGAAATGCCCGCGTAACGCAACAACAACGATTTTTACCGTATTGAGATGCACCCAATTATTTCGCGTTTTGGGATGTATTCTAGATTTTTATAGATTTTTTGCGAGAATTTAACGCATAGAAATTTAGAATAATGATAGAAATAGTTTCGGTTTGCAAGCATTGGCGAAAAGTTACTTCAAGCTGGGATCGAACAATTTTTAACAAATTTTTCACCGTCTGCTGTCATAGTTAAAACTGAGCTTGTTGATTCTTTCGTTTCGCTCGTCATTTTTTCAGGCAAATCGATCGTAAATCCTTCTTGGCACGTGAAATATAAACTCGCCAATTCAAGACTGACATGACAAGATCGCAATTCCCTTTGCATTGTAAACGTCTAGACAGGTAAGATGCCTGTGTTACGCGGTAGTTCAGAACCATTTCACCCATGAAATCGATCGCCGCTGTCAGTGCCAGTCTCCTCCTTTCTCTCCCGCTCCCCGTGGCTGCACGATCTGTCCTTGACGATATCGCTGAAACGGGAGAGCTGCGAATCGGCATTCAAGAAAATGCAATACCCTTCGGTTATCGGGATAATAACCGAAATCTTCTCGGGTACTGTATCGCCTTTGCCGAACTGTTGCGCGATGACTTGCAAGATCGATTGGATTCTTCCATTCTCCCCCTCGTGAAACTCGTCCCGAGTACTGTTGACACCCGCTTCGACCTCATCCGTAGTGGACGCATTCACCTCGAATGCGGCCCGAACACGATTCGCGACGATCTCGATGGGGTGACATTTTCAGACCCCTTTTTCCTGACGGGGGTACGCCTGTTGGTACACGAGGCGACACGAGAACGAGTAGAGAATACCGATTCTTGGGAGGGACTCAGGATTGGCGTGTTGGAAAACACGGCTGCTGAAAGGATGTTACTCGATCTTCATCCCGAGGCCAATGTCGTTATTTTTCGGGGCAGCTCAGCAACAGCACAAGGTGTTTCATCTCTACAGGGAACACTCGATGGATTTGCTGATGATGAGGTTCTGTTATTAGGGGAAATGGTGAAATTGCAACTGTCACTGTCTGAGTACGTGATGGTTCCCGAACATCCTGTAACGTGCGAGTTATACGGAATGATTTTGCCGGACGACGATCGAGAATGGTCGGAATTTGTCAACGAGATTATCCACAGCGATCGAGCAGACGATCTCTTAGTAACCTGGTTTCAAGGTTTAACAGATTATATTTTACCCACCATTGAATATTGCACCGAACGACTCGCGCAAAATTCTGAAAATACGACGAGATGAGGCGTGAAGGTGCGATCTGAAAAATTCACCACAACGACAACTGACCCGGTGAAACGTTCCCGCGACGGTTGCGGTGATACCAGAGATGACAACTGGAACAGAGGGCGATAAGATTTTCCGATCGATTGTCTTCTGGGGTGTAGTTGCAATGGTGAACGTTGAGGGTGCGGCGGCTGCGTTCCGAACGCGATAGGTTTGCTGTTACGTCGCCGGGTTTGATGCACTGTTGTCCACAACGCTGGCATTTCCAGTTCGCCGCCACTTTGACCGCCAATGCGATCGATTGCCAATTTGAAGGATATCGGGTCACAGATTCAATCTTTACACTCCCTTCTGTTGTAGCGCGTTCTCGTTCGCGGCGGTTCGATAGTGTGGGTCAGTCTGTCGAGATAGCTCGGACGGTTGAGTCGGTGTTGGCTTTAGAATGGGTGAGGTAGATCGATCGATAGGCTGTCGAAATGCTCGATCGATACACAGCGTTGACACAACTGCACGATATAGAGTGTTGAGTGGTAATCGAGCAGCAACGGATGTTAAGGCTAAAATTCTCATCCAGCAGGGCTTTCAAAAAAATCGAGAGTTTCAGTCCCGGCTGCATCTCAAGACTATAAAAGTAGTTGCCAGTGCGTTACGCGGGCATCTAATTCATCTTGACTTCAGACGAATTTTGTAGTCCGCGAATACACCCTACGCCTCATGTTCTGGAAAAAATGAGATGCACCCTTCAGTCTCTTCCTGATTGGAGGGTTTAATGGGTACAGAAAAATGTCAATTTATTAGCGTGTCTTTCTGTCCCATTCCTCTGCAATCCCCATGAACGGAATTTTTGAAAAGATAATTGTTGTCGGTCTGCTCGTCCTGAGTGTTGGCGTAGTGTTCTTCTGTGGTGCAGCTCTGGGTTGGGTGGTTCGCCCGATCGTCTATTTCATCACCATCGGTGGCGGTAGTTTGCTGGTTGTCATTGGAATTGCCGGGGTGTTTCTTGCCAATGAATTCTTCTGACTGCGATCGAACTCTGATTCGTTCAGGTACTCATAACCAGGACTGTCCTACTGAGGAGCAGAGTAAATCGAACAATTCACGCTCCATTTTGCAGGCGAGACCCTTGCACCAATAGATAGCCCTAAAAAATAGGGATGTCTAACTTACCCGGTACGCTTTCGGTGTCATCCCCGTCAACTTCCGAAACTGCTGGCTTAAATGACTGTGGCTATTGAATCCACACTCTAAAGCAATATCCACGATTAACCGATCCGTTTGCTTCAACAATTGTTTTGCCCGTTCCACCCGTTGCTGAAGTAGGTATTGGTAAGGTGAGATGCCGATGGATTGCTTGAATAAATGACTAAAATGAAACTGGCTCATATCTAGTAGTTTCGCCAAACTAGCAAGTTTGATGTCTCGATCTAAATGAGCGTCAATGTAATCCAAAACTTGCATGAGTTGGCGTTGGGGTAAACCCCCCTCGTAGATCGGCAACTGTGGTTGTGTCGTTGCGTGCTGCCGGAGCAAGTTCACCGCCAAGATATTTGCTAGAGAATCAACATAAAGTCTGTTACCAGATGGGTTCTGTTGGATTTCAGCGAGCAGCATTGTGGCGATCGCTTCTAACTGGCAATCGCGAGTCTGAAATGTGGGTACGAGTTCTAGGCGATCGCCATCACGATCGAGCGTTTCTCGAGCAACACTTTGCAGAAACTGAGCAGTCAGTTGAATCTGCAAGCAATTTTCATCACCTTCCCACCGCACAAACAGTGGCGTGTTTGCGGGTGTGATGGACAGGTCTCCTTTCCGATATAGCCCCGTATGAGTTTTGCCGTCCTGAGCTTGTAAGTAGCGAATTGGACGGGGAGCCAACGACACAAACAGCGTGTGTTCCTCCTCGCGATGGTACGGCCCTTCTCCAGCAGGATTTCGGAGTTGCTGAACCCGAATATGCTCCCAAGTTGGAGCTGGACTGGGTTGGCTGGGTGAAGAATTAATTTGGCCTTGGGATAGAGCAGTTTCTTGCACGAGACTAACCCATTGTTAGGAGTGTTCACCCTATGGCTTGGGAAATCAAATCAGCTAAGCGAGCTGAGAGACTTTAGATTTCAGAGGTTGAGGATACGGCTAAGGTGTCGTCACTTGCCATTGTGACATCCTCCCGGCGCTGACCCTACGGGTACAGCGCGGGATTCCCAACCTCGCAGTCAGGCATTCCTGCCCCACGCCACTTGTCTAGGT
>LWRO01000038.1 GCA_001657325.1 Geitlerinema sp. BBD 1991-9
TCAGGTGTCTGTAAGAGCTGTTGGAGAGGTTGAATCTCGTAGGCAAGGGAATTTAATGAGGGCTTTTTATTCCAGGGCCAACATAATCCCCGACCATCCTGAGAAAGGGCTTTTGAATAAAATCATTACAACCTGAAGAACGTAAAATTTCTTGTTCCTCTTCTAGAACACTCGCAGTTAAAGCGATAATCGCCGTTGCTTGCCCTTCTTTCGTTGCCTTAATTTTTTGAGTTGCTTCATAACCATTCATAACAGGCATTCGCATATCCATCCAAATTAAATGAGGTTTCCATAATTTCCACACTTGAATTGCTTCTTGTCCGTGTCTTGCTTCTCTTAATTCAAATCCTAAAGGCGACAATAAGTTCTTGATTAGCAAACGATTATTTTCAAGATCGTCTACAATTAAAATTCTATGAGGCGATCGATCGAGTCGAATGCCAATGACTTTTTGAGCTTTTTTTTGCGGAATTACTTGAATATTTTCAGCGGTTTTAGCTAAAATATACAATGTAAAAGTCGTCCCTTTCCCTAGCTGGCTTTTTACGCTTATATTTCCTCCCATCAGCTGAATAAATTTCTGGCTAATTGACAAGCCTAAGCCCGTCCCTTCTTGGTGAGATAAACCAGCTTTACCTTGAAAAAAAGGCTCGAAAATTTTATCCAATTCGCTAGCTGCGATCCCGACGCCCGTATCTGATATTTTAAATTCAACCAACAAATCTCGATCGAGATCGATTTTCGATATGCTTTGACTGCCGACGGATATAGACACACTTCCTTCGTTGGTAAACTTGATTGCATTGCCAATTAAATTAATCAAAATTTGTTTTAGTTTACCTTCATCCGTGCAAATAAATCGAGATGTTTTCGGAGAAATCGAAAACTGAATTTTTATTTTTTGGGCTTCTGCTTTTAATCGAAAAAGATTTTTAATATTATCGATCGCTCGATACAGATCGAAACACACTTCGTTAAAGCTTATACGACCTGATTCAATTTTGGATATATTTAGAATTTCATTAATGAGATCGAGCAAGTGCTCGCCACTATTTTGAATGATTTTTAAATTTTCTTTAGATCGAATCGGTATTTCATTGTCTCGAATCATGACCTGAGAAAATCCAATGATTGAATTTAAAGGGGATCTCAACTCATGACTCATATTTGCCAGAAAAGCACTCTTGGCTTGGTTGGCAGACTCGGCGACTTCTTTGGCTTGTTTTAGCTCTGTTTGGTATTGTTTTTCATTTCTAAAAAGAAGGCTGTAAGGTTGCGTGAGATTGGTTTCAATGACAGCTTTGTAAATTAAATAAAAAGATACTGTTTTAAACAAATGTCCGATGAAGTTGGAAAGTCCATAAACACTGACATAAAACGTAAAAGCGAGTTCACTTAAAATAGTGGCTACTAAGGAAAGCAAAAGTAGCTGGAAAATCATTCGATCGAATCTTCGACGTTTTCTCCAGAGTAATAGGGTAGTTGCTAAGAGGATCGACGAAATAATATATTCACTGATTTTTTTGAATGGAGTTAGCCCCGATCCTTCAACGAAGCAAGAAGGAAAAGCTTTCCAATAAAAAATAGAAGTGAGTATTAGCGTTACAACAACAATGTAACGAAAAAAAATCGACCTAGAATTTACTTTTTTATCGTACAAAAACAGAGCTAAAAACAGAGAAATACTTTCCAGATAACGAGCAGAAATCCAGAGCTGCGTTGATAAGTCTGAGAGGTTTTCTCTAGAAAAGACCCCCATCCCCTTATAAGAAAAGACATGAAATGTGTCTATAACACCAATAAAAAGATATGCAATACCAATCAATAGAAAATAGCTGTTTTTATGAAATGTCTTTGTATTCCAAGCAACAATAAAAATGCTATATGCAATAACAATACTAAATAATTCTGCCAAGCTATGAAACAAAATATAATTATAAAAAACAGTTATAGCGATCCCCGCTAAAATCCCAAGTTCCGGTAGAATATCTAAATATTGACGAGGGATTGTAAAGTGTCGTTTTGCCATGGTTTCTGCGAATAAAGATTTTAGGATTTTTGGAGCTTGGCAAACTCGCTTTCGATATGTCTCGAACGTCGCTCGTCCAACTGACTGATAGCAATCCTATCTGAACGATCGAGAAAATTCTGTCGGTAACGATAGTGCTGCTAGGTGGTGTGTGTTTGTGTTCGATCGGGTAAGTTCAAGGCTTCTCGTAATTGCTTGGCTTCACCAGGATTTTGTGTGTCGTAGAGGGCGATCGAGCGCTTCAGTGCCAACATCCCATCCAGCACGTTTCCCGTTTTCAACCACGCTAATCCTAAATTCCGGTGTGCGTCGGCAAAGTTCGGATCGAGTTTGACCGCTTGGCGATAACAGGCGATCGAATCTTTTAAATTTCCCTTTGCTTTTAAAGCAATACCGAGATTGTAATAGCCTAGGGGAAACTTCGGATCGATGCGGACGACAGTTTCGTAAACTCGAATGGCTTCTTCACCTTGCCCAGTCTCGAGTAAAGCCGATCCCAAATTGACATATGCCCCAAGTTTGGCTTTGGGATCGATCGAAATTTCGGTCGCTAGACGATAATGTTTTAACGCACGATCGAACTGCTGTTGTCGCGCGTAAGCAATTCCCAAGTGATAGCGCAACTCAAACGAGATCGGCTCGCTCACTCGACCGGCGGACAAACCGCGATTTAACAACGCCAGACCGTCACGAAAATTCCCCATCTCGACGTAGAACGCCCCCAACTTACTACACGCATAGGGATCGTTGGGATGTTCGCGGTGATAGCATTCGATCGCCGCTTTGGCTCGTTCCAACTTACTACGTGCGGCGATGGTTCCGGGTTCGTAGCCGTCGTGAAAAATTGCAACCGTTTCGAGATGTTGAATTTTCCAGTGAGGTTCTCGTTGCAACAGTTCTGCAACGCTATCGTCGACGATGGCATGATAGGGACGGCTAAATCGAACTTCGGGATGTCGGCGGAACAGACGAGAAACGATCGAATAAGGAGACTGCGACGCGCCGATTTCTTGACGGATGAGATCGACCACGATCGCGTCCGGAGCTTCGATCGATTGGCGAATCGGTTCGATCGAATCAGGATTGAGGCGTTCGTCTGCGTCGAGAACTAAAACCCAATCCCCCGTCACGAGTTTTAGCGCTTCGTTGCGTGCGGCGGCGAAATCGTCGCACCACTCAAAATATCCCACTGTCGCCCCAGCCTCTTTGGCGATGTCTACCGTCCGATCGATCGATCCCGTATCTAAAACCACGATTTCGTCCACGACATTCCGAACGCTTTCCAAGCATTTCGGAAGGCTGGATTCCTCGTTTTTCACGATCGAACACAGACTCAGTTTCATCGCAGTCGTTGTAAAACAATTTCCAAATTGCTGCGGTAGGTATCGACGTTCGGGGCCAGGTTCACGGCGCGTTCGTAAGCGTTCAGGGCTTCCTCGTAGCGTCCCGACCGTTCTAACGCATAGCCTAAACCGTTCCAAGCAGCAGCGTTTTCCGGATTGAGTTCGAGGGCGCGTTGGTAAGAGAGTCCGGCATTGTCGTAACGTTCCAAGCCTTCTTGCGCCACGCCCAAATTGTACCAAACGTAATCTTCCCCCAATTCCCCCCACCGTCCGTCACCGTCGAGGGCGTTGCGACAGGAGGATAACGCTTCGATATAGCGTCCCAAGGCAATTTGGTCGGCGCAACGGTTCACCCAGGCGAGGGAGTAGTCAGAGTCGAAATCGAGGGCGCGGTTGTAGGAGTCGATAGCGGCTTCGTATTCGCCCAAGTTCGCCAGTTGAACGCCGCGATTCGTCCAAACGACAACGTCCTTGGGTCGCAAATCGAGCGCTTTATCGCAGGCGGTCACGGCCTCGAGTCCGCTGCCTTTAATACAAATATCGACGTAGTAGTTGTAATAGTAGTCTGCATTGTCGATCGTTTCGCAGCCATTGTGCGCGAGGGCAACCCCTCCACTGACTGCATACACGATCGAGGCGATAACGCCGATTCCCTGTCGATCGATCGATAACCGTTTCATGAGTGAGGCCCTAACGCTTATCTTGTTTATATAGCAACGCCAACTCAACTCGCAATTCCCGGCAAATCGTAAATTTTCGGTCGGTCGGGATATCGGTGCTACGCAGAACGATCGAGCGCGGTTTCAACAATATTGTGGCAGCGTCATTGTGGCAGCGTCGATCGTCCCCCAAACCCAAACCCAACGTGTTTTGTTTTTCGGAGGTCAAACCGATGAAAACTCGTGTCCTCGGCCAATCTGACGTTCGCATTACCCCGATTTTGATGGGGACTTGGCAAGCTGGAAAAAAAATGTGGACGGGAATCGACGACGCTCGAATGGTGTCGGCCATTCGTACCGCTTACAAGTCCGGCATTACCGCGATCGATACGGCCGAACAGTACGGAGACGGATATTCCGAGCGCATTGTGGCGCAAGCACTTTCCGACGTGCGCGATGAGGTCGTTTACGCGACCAAGGTATTTTCCAATCACTTAAAGTACAACCAAGTTCTCGAAGCTTGCGATCGATCGCTGAGAAATCTCAAGACCGACTATATCGATCTTTATCAAATTCACTGGCCGTCTGGCAGTTGGAATACCGAAGTCGTTCCCATCGAAGAAACGATGAGCGCGATGGTGAAGTTAAAAGAAGATGGCAAAATTCGCGCGATCGGGGTCTCGAATTTTTCTCGAGAACAATTAGAAGAAGCGTCCCAATACGGACGGATCGACAGTTTACAACCGCCTTATTCGTTGTTTTGGCGACAGATCGAAAAAGACTTAATGCCCGCTTGTGTCGATCGAGAGATTTCGATTTTGGCTTACTCCCCCCTAGCCCAAGGTTTGCTCTCGGGAAAATTCGGACGCAACCATCAATTTGAAGTTGGAGATCACCGATCGAAAAATAAGTTATTCTTCAAGCAAGACAACTTCGAGCGCGTTCAAACTGCTCTCGATCGATTGCGTCCCATCGCCCAACGCAAACACTGCACGCTGGCCCAACTGGCCTTAGCGTGGACGATCGCTCAACCGCAAACCCATGCCATCGTCGGGGCGCGCAACGCCGAACAAGTGACCGATAATGCGAAAGCCGCCGACGTAGATCTGACAGCGGACGACATCGCTGAAATTGATGAGATCGGGCGGATTGTGACCGATCCATTGCGGGAAAATAACGTCCTTTGGGAATTTTAGATGGATTTTTCCCGTTCGACCGACCGAGTCGAGGCATTTAAGAACAAAGGGTTCGATCGAGGACGCAGTTGATGAAAATCTGGACATTACCGACCCATACGGTTCTCTTCTGGTGTACCTTGACGTTCAGCGGTTTTGGCGTTTCGGTGAGCGCGTCGGAACTGAATGTCGAGGAACGCTGGCAAGCCATAGAGTCTCAATGGGAAGATCGGTTCGAGGGACATTTCGGCGTCGAACTGACCGATCGATCGATCGATCGAGACGATGTCGTCGAAGCCTTCGATCGACAGCTTGAGGAAACCGGCCGAACGTCAGCTGTCGTCTACGTCATCCCGAACGACGACAATCTCGAACTCATGTTAATGACCGCGACGGAAGAACCGATGCGATGGGTGTTTCCAGACATCGATCGAGAGACCTTAATCTCTCAGGTTCGTCGCCTGGAAGTCGAACTCACCAATCCCCGCCGCCGTCGCAGTGACAATTATCTCGAGATCGGCCGGGAACTGTACGACTGGATTATCGCTCCCCTCGCTTCGGAATTGGAACGCCAGCAGATCGACACCTTAATTTTCTGCTTGGGCGACGGCCTTCGATCGATGCCGTTAGAGGTGCTGTACGACGGCAACCAATTCCTCATCGAAACCTATAGCATCAGTCGCATTCCCGGTTTTAACCTCTTCGACACCCAACCGGCCGACTTACGAAACGGGCGCGTCTTGGCGATGGGGGCTTCCGAATTTGAAAACCTCAGTCCACTTCCCGCGATTCCCGTCGAACTGGCGTCGATCGTACCGCGACTGTGGCCGGGGGCCACCTTTCTCAACGAAAACTTTACGGTTGAAAACCTCCAACGCCAGCGACAACAAGGAGACTACAACATCGTTCACCTCGCCACGCACGCCCGCTTTGTCTCTGGCGATCCCAGTCGATCGTACATTCAATTTTGGCGAGATTCCCTTTCGCTGTCAGAAATGCGAGCCTTGCAGTGGAACGATCCGCCGGTCGAACTACTGGTGTTGAGTGGCTGTGAAACGGCACAGGGTGATGAAGAAGCCGAAATGGGATTTGCCGGACTCGCCGTTTACGCTGGGGTTCCCTCCGTCGTCGCGAGTTTGTGGACGGTTTCCGATACCGGCGCAATGCTGATGATGAGCGAGTTCTACGCCCAGCTGAAAACCGCTCCCACGAAAGCTGAAGCCCTCAGACGTACGCAACTGGCTGCCCTCCGAGGACAGTTGCGCTTTGAAAATCCTGAAGTTAGCGGTTTGCATCCACCGGGAACGCTAGTTTTTTCCGAGTTACCCAATGCGGAAAACCTCGATCTCTCCCATCCGTATCAATGGGCAGCGTTCACGATAGTTGGCAGTCCGTGGTAAGGAAATGAGGAAATGAGAAGGTGAAGAGGAACGACAATTTCCACAGTTGACAGAAAATTGCGGCTGGGCTGGGGTCTGTTGGCCGTTTCGCACTGGCTGCAATATCCTCGCTACAATATCGAGGACGTTTCGTCCTAGTTGACAATCTGAAACGGCTGATTCAGGATAAGTGATTAAATAACCATTAACGAATTTGTGGGGAGCCTCCATTTATGTGGACTGCTATTGCTGTTGGCATTGTCGCGTTTTTATTCTCTAGCTTTGTCGAATATTGGGTGCATCGCTTTATGCACAAGTGGGCGAAATTTGGAGAGCGCCACCGCGATCACCATCGTCGTAATGAAGGACAAGGTGTCCTCCGCGAGTTCTTCGATTACGTGAAAGGTGCATTTATCGCCATGATCTTACCGTTTCTGATTTCCGTTGAAGTCGGAACGGGTTGGTTCGTCGGTGCGCTGATCTACGCAGCCTTTTCGGCTTACGCGCACCAACTCCAACACGAAAACGCCAGAAAGTGCTTCTGGATGTCGATGCCCGTTCACTACGCTCACCACAAACATCAGATGTGGGATCACAACTTTGGCTTAGGTGTCGATTGGTGGGATTACATTTTCGGAACTTATAAGAAAGTCGAGTGTTTCACAGAGGAAGAACTCGAACAGCCGCAAGGTAGTTACTTACAATTGCGTTGGTGGTAAGTGTCTCAATACTCCGCTCGAGAGATTGGCTCGCGAACGGTTGGAGTTAGGAGTGTATCCGTTCTGGGCTGTGAAGCGTACAATTAGGAATCTCTCGATCGAACAACCTGTTTAAAGGAAATCGATCGACTCGTTTCAGAAGATTTAAAGCGATTCATAGCCTGAGTTTTTCACGCTATCCATTGAATAGAACAATTAGCGGTGGTAGTCTTTTTTACAGCGATTACCGCCGTTTCGTTATTTTAGATGGTTCTGTTAGATTTAGGATGATAAGCAAAGTCATCAACTTTGCTATCATAAGCAACCCAATTTACCAAAATCTCAAGAGAACCTTTTCAATTCGATCGTGATGTAATTCTCACCATGCGATTGCCACTGACCGGGTATCGTTGAGATAGTTTCAGACCCGATCGTTCAAAAAAAGTAGCCTCACTATAATTAATTATCCATCTGCTGTGTCGTAAAGACAGACAGATTTTAAAAACGCAAGCTTACATTTTCTGTACTCTGATATTAACCTTTCAATCTTGTTTTTTTGAGTTGTCTGAAGCAAATTGTATTTTTTATTATTTAATGACCATAAAACGTTTGAGTTGATTTTTGGCAATATCAAAAAAACGAAAAATCGACGGTCGATCGATAATTGGCACAGAGAACCTTGCCATTTGGACAGTGACGTGTAAAATCGATGCTATCTCGACAGCAAAACGGTTTTAAAGGAGCGTCGATCGATGGGTTTATTTCAAGAAGCCAAAGAACACTTCATCGCCTCTCACCAACATCCAATCAATCAGGCCTTACACCACACGACCAATATCTTGGCGATTACCGCCGCTGTAACATTATTTTACAATTGGAAAATTAGTGTATTCTGCCTCGTACTCAGTCAAATCTTCGCTTGGGGCGGACACGCCGTTTTTGAAAAAAACAAGCCCGCATTTTTTAAATACCCTGGAATTACCATCCTAGCTTCATTTTCGTGGTCTTTCGACAACTGGTTTGGACTGCGTCAAGTTTTCAACAACCGCAGCACCATTTAGTGATTCTACGTTGAGATCGAAAGACTGTAGGATCGATCGATTCTCAACGACAAAGCCGAACGAACGTACTGCAAACGATTGGCATCGATTGTTTGTAAAAGTGTCTTTTTGAGCGTTTTTACCTGGGATTTCAAGTTTTTTAAAAACCGCTTGTTCTCTTTTGAAAAATTCGTTATCGTCAGGAGAACCGAACACTTAAACGTGTATTGTTGCCCAACTCGGCGACTTCTTCTCGGATGCGTTTTACCATTTTCGATCGATTATCGAGGACTCATTCATGTACGACGGATTATTAGTCATCGACGCTGACGCGCACAAGGTTGAAAATCCCCTCATTCTCCGTGAATACGTCGAACCCGAATATCGCGATCGCATCGGCATGATCGTCGATAGCCTCGGCGACCAACGGGCGAAAGTTGTCGATACTAACCCGGAAACTGGAAAACCCGACTTTGTCCGCATCTTCCCCAAACCCCAAGGCTTTGGCAAAGGCGGCTTCCGCAACCTGCACCCCGACACCACCCTCGGCGCGCTTTTCAACACCCGCCGCATCGAAGACATGGACAAAGAAGGGATCGACATTCACGTCATCTACGGAACCTTCAACCTGACGTTCTCCAGCATCTTCGATAAAGACCTGGCCGTTGCCCTGTGCAAAGCCTACAACAACTACATCGCCGACGATTGCCGTCCTTGGGGCGATCGACTCAAACCGATCGGGGTCGTTCCCCTGCAAGACGTCGAGGAAGCGGTGAAAGAAATGCACCGTTGCGTCAACGAACTCGGAATGGTCGGTGTTGCCACCTCTCCTAACATCCCCATTCCGCACCCCGCTGCACCGAATGCGTTCCCCGAAATCCGCTCTTGCAAGCACATCAGCCATCCTGATTTCTATCCCATCCTGCAAGCAGCCGTTGACCTAGACGTCGCCCTCGGACTGCACGGCGGCCCCGGTTCCGACATGATCGGCGGTATTGCCGACCACATGGAAACCTTCGTCCTCAACCACATCTTCGTCCAGCGCAACCAGCAGCAAATGGCCATGGCGCGGATGGTGTTCGACGGCGCGTTCGAGAAGTTCCCCACCCTGCGCGTCGGCTTCGTTGAAGGCGGTTGTGGTTGGTTGCCCGACTTAGCCCACTCCTTCCACGAACACTGGGAAAAACGCATTCGCGATTTTGACCCGAAAAACCCCTACCGTCCGGCACTGACAGATGTGACCCAACTGATGGTCAAAGAACGGGGTAAAAACAGCGTGAACATCATCAGCCAGGTGAAAAACCTGTTCGATATGCTGTGGACGCGAGATAAAGATCCCCAGAAGATCGACGACGAAAGCCTCTACGAACACTACAATCTACGCCACCGCGACCCGATGGAATATTTCGAGCGCGGTCAAATTTACGTCACCTTTGAATCCGACGATCCCGGCCCGGCCTACATGGCTCAGGGGATGGGTGAAATTGGCAAACGCATCGCTTGTTTCTCTGGCGATTACGGACATTGGGACGGCGTTCTGTACGATTGTGTCAAAGACGCGGCAACGGTCACCAACTACGATCGAGACCACTTAGCTCGTTTGCTCGGTGGTAACGCCCTCGATCTCTACGGCAATCGACTGCGGACTTCGATTCCGACCTTCCAAGAAACGACGGCTACGGCGTAGTTGTCAAGATAGATAATCGTCGATCTCGTTTCTTAAAACCATAGCGAGAACCCCGGTTCCTTGGAGGAGCCGGGGTTCTGTACGTCAAGCCATTTCAAACAAACGGAAAGAAACTGTTGTAACGAGAGGTTTCTCAACTCGATTGTTTTCCCAAGAACCGATCGAACGACATTGAAACATTAAGTAGGAACTGATGGAAAATGAGTCTAAAAATAAGGTAGCTCACCCTGACAGCTAACCGTTTAGAATCTGTCTCCAATATGAGACGCGCCAGTTAAACTTGTCGTTCATTCGTCGCACGAAACAAGGCCTCTCCAGAAATCGAACTCGGAACGTCTTCGCGATAGCGACGGCGGCCGCTGCCACGATGCGGTTCTACATCGTCTTTCTGTTCGGTTTGTGCCGACAGCAACGCACGACTCGAAAACGTTTCAGACCACTGAGTTTTCGGTTGAGCCGATTGCCAGACTAAACCGAGTAAAAGAGCGGATAAAAATACAGCACTACGCATATTGGGAGAATCTGTTTCAGGTGTTCTTTTACCTGTTACAGATCTCCGCAGATGTCATCAGGACGATCCGTTAGCGCTGACGAAATGTCATCGCATTGCGATCGACTCGACGAGCAACCAATTTCCGGCAACGTTAAAGCGTCCCCATCCCGAAATCGAATGTCGATCGGGATAGGTTTTCAAGATTCGATCGATCGTCGGATGTAGCGTGACGATGCGCCAAGCTCCGTTCCGCGTCACGAGTTGGTAATCTTGAGAACCGCGACCGTAAAATTCTCCAGAAAAAGCGTGGCCGTCCTTGGGAATCGGTGTCGGGGCAGCCGGACTCGGAGAATAACCGTTGAGCGGATACTCCTCCGGTCGATCGAGATAGTACCGTTGCCAGTGCCGCCACTCCGGGCGATCGGGAACGCTATCGAACAAGGGTACGACGGCCGCCGGGGCGATCGAATCGTTCAACAGCGCGTCCTGCAACACCCGAACGGGCAACTCCCTCGGCTGACAGCCTCGTTCGACACACAACGCCGCCGCCATTCCCGCCGCCTGTCCGATCCCCATCACGATCGGTTGTAGGCGCGTACAGCCGTTGGCCACGTGAGACACCGAAATATTTTTCTCGCACGCGAGCAAGCCGTCGATCTCCGCTGGAAT
The DNA here is from genome assembly GCA_001657325.1 of Geitlerinema sp. BBD 1991-9. Taxonomy (GTDB): domain Bacteria; phylum Cyanobacteriota; class Cyanobacteriia; order Cyanobacteriales; family Geitlerinemataceae; genus Geitlerinema. The sequence continues at coordinate 11,173 of LWRO01000038.1, forward strand.
CAAGGCACGATACGGCAACGAAAAGGGCGTTCCCGTCACTCTTCCGCCCCAACGCAACGTTTTCGATCGAACGGGAAACGTCCAATCGGGATAGTGATGGTCGTTCGGATAATTCCCTACAGCGATCGAATCGACCGCTCCCTCCCACATCGGCAGTTGTACCACCTGACTCCCCGATTTGGGTAACACGTCTTGTTCCGTCACCGTTCGCAATCCGACAACGCGGCGACTTTCGCGAAAATACGGATACAGCGCCAACCCCGATTCCGCATGGGGGAAAATCCCGCCCGCACAGCCGTAACGCCGTCCGAGTTGCCGCTGCAAAAACCGCATGAAGCTCTGGGTTCGCCATTTTGCCTCTTGCAAACAGTCCGCTCGTGCGTTCGCCGACTCGACTAAGCGATCTAACCCCTCTCCATAATCGTTGCCTCGGTTGGGCCAGTTCAACATGAAGCGGTTTCCCGGCAGTTTGCCATAGCTGAGAAATTTATCGACACCGTAGTCTGTCCACGCACCGACAAAGGACTCGGGTGTATCCAGGGGCAATGTCGGGATTTCCGGAGCCGTGTTGCCTTTGCCGAAATCCTGTAAAATTGCCACCCAGGTTAGCGCCTGAACGGGATGGCGTTGGGTGTGTTCGTTGGGTTCCGTGGGCGCGCTCGGTTCCTCGAATTCCGATTGCCACTCCCATCCCCAACGATAGGGAACGTCGCCGAGGGGCAACAGATCGCCGAGTTCCGTTCCGTCGAGAATGACTTGGGCTTCGACACTGAAATCCCCAAACCGCACGCCGACTATTCGATCGCCCTCTCGTCGAACCTCTAAAGGAATGGAATTCGCAATCCACTGTAAGTTCGGCAGCTTTTTCGCCCAATCCTCAAAAATACGCTCGCCGATACGGGGATCGAAGGTGAAAAAACTCACCCAGGCATTATCTAAACCGCCCGGTTGTCGTTTTCGCAGTTCCCGCAAAAACGCTCCCCACATTCCCGTTTGAAAGGCGACGAGTTCGTTGCCGTCTGGAGCGCAAACGCCCGCAGCGGTGAGCATTCCCCCCAACCAGGAATATTCGCTGACGAGCAGGGTGTTCGCCCCGCGCCGTGCAGCTTGGATGGCGGCGACCGTTCCGCCTGTGCCGCCGCCGACAACGAGAACGTCTACGGTGTAATGCTTCGAGGATGCCATAAAATCGGGCGATAGGTTTGATAAATCGATCTGATGCAATCTTAGGGGCCGATCGCGATCGAGGACAACGACCGCAACCCACCCATTTCGATCGAAACCGACGTTTCGATCGATTTCAAGGGTGCATCTCACTTTTGCGATCGCAACCCCACCCCACCTCCCCTGGCTAAGGGGAGGTGCTGAAGGCGGAGGGGTCATTCTACGAAATTGAGATGCACCCGATTTCAACGGTGTGGGGTTTCTTCGAGTTTGGGCGTATAAAAACTCGCGACGATCGCCACTGATAACCACCAAAGGACGTTGATTTGCGGACGATACCACACAGTATCAAACAGACCGTGTGCCATGAATCCCGCCATTGTCGCCAGGGATGCCATGAGCCAGAATCCATCTCGATCGAGGGTTTGACGCAGTCGGTGCAATTGTAAAATGCCTTGATGGACGGCGACGAGTAACAGCCACAGGAAACAAAACAATCCGACAATCCCAGTTTCGACGGTAATTTCCAACAGTACCGAGTACGCACTCAACGCCGTGTATTTGGGGCGCATATAAAGAGGATAGATTTTGTTGAAGGCGCTGTTGCCGGGGCCGATACCGATGATGGGTCGATCTCGGATCATGTCGAGAACAGCAGCCCAAACGTTGATGCGGAAGTTATTGCTGCTGTCTTCGCGACCGGCGAAAATACTGGCAGCGCGATCGCGGATGGTGGGAACAGCAGCAACGGCGAGGACGACGACGGCAGCCGAAGCGCCTAAAACGGCTGGAATTGCCCATTTTCGCCAGTGCTGTGGCATTCGATCGACCCACCAATTCACGAGGAGCAGCATAAAGACGAAGAGAGTAGCGACGAACCCAATCCAACCACCACGGCTGAGGGTCAGGATTAAGGCGGCACTGTCGATCCCGAACATTGTTACGGCTAAGACTTTCGCCGTCCAACGCCGCCACGCAAAAACGGCCGCCAGACTAAACGCCACAGCGGGAATGAGATAACCCGCTAAAAGGTTGGGGTTGCCGAGATAGCTGTAAATGCGGGTGGCGGTGGCAGTCGGGGAATTGGGGTCGGTCCAAGTGGCGAGGGCATCGACCCCGAAGTAATACTGACGCAAGCCGTAGACGCTGACGATGAGGGCGACGTGGAGGTAAACGCCGATAACCCAGGTGCGCAGTTTGCTCGATCGAAGGATGCGGGCGCACAGGGCAAACAAGAGGAGATACAGCGTGAGTTTCACCCAACCGCTCAAGGCCGCTTGACGTACGGGGGATAAACCGGTGGCAATGGTGGCAATTCCCCAGTACGAGGCGACGAGGAGGTGAATGGGAGTAATCCCGATTTGTGCGTTGTCTGATACGAGAAAAATCAGGAGAAACGCGGCGCAAGCGACGAGTAAAACGCCGATGAGGGAAGTGGAGACGAACGGTGCGAGGGCGAACAGGATACTAATTAAGAGTGCGCCGAGGGGTTCTGCCCACTGCATCAACCAACTACTCGATCGCCATTGCTGTAGAGAACCGAATAAGAGGCGGTAGGTATAACTCGCCCCCTGCCAGGCCTGGGGCGACCAATTTGATAGTGTGACCTGATTCCAAAGGGGCGTCATAGAACGTGTGATGTCTCCAGCGTTAAAAGATGGGGCGTTGGAAAGTTAGGAAACCCCGTAAAGTCGAATTTATTGTACGCGATCGAAACACATCGAAGAGCAGCACTTGCAGCGCATGCTATCGAATGACTTCGCGTATGAGTTCGGCCGTGGCTTCAGCTTGGATGCGATCGAGATAGTTGAACTGCCATAGCGAATGCCCCTCGTTCGATCGAATATTCAACTGATAGCGAACAGTCGGGGTGCGGTTTCGATGCGGTCTGCTTTCCACAATATCGATCTCGATTCGATCGATTTCATCGAAGGAATATTGCTGAATTTGCGAGGCAAACCAACGCTTTATTGAAATGGTGACTTGTCTCGACACGCGATCGAAGCAACAGGTCACGCACGCAGCCGAGATCGCCCCAAACCCGATACCGATACCGATACTCACGGCAGAAATGGGCAGTAAAACGATCGAGAACCAGTGCGGCCAAATCCGAAGTGTTAAGGTCGATCGAGCAGGCGCTTCGAGATAGCTTTGAATTTTCGTTTTAATCTTTTCGTACTCGCGGCGACCGTCAGAACTGAAATAAATTGTGAGTGGAATCGATTTTTCTGCAATCTCAACGTTGGTGCGAAACTGATTTTGGGATTGTGACAAATTAGCTCGATCGAGTGTTACCCCTTTTAAATCTTCTACAGGGAACTGATATCGAACTGGGCGAACTAGACTAATCCTTAAAAACTGACATTGTCGTTCGGGGGGATGCGATCGATCGCACGTTAACACGGTATAATCTAACAATCCCACCAACAGCACAAAAAGGGTTAAAACCAACAACCCAGGCAAGGCAAGGATAAACGACACGATCCAGTACGGCCAAGCGGGTGCTTTCAATACCAAAATATCAGAAGTTTGGCAAACGATCTTCATAACTGAAGATCGATTTCTTCACGAGCAATTGCGACGACTCTATCTTTAAATTCAAAAACATATCGCTCGGGATTGACTACAAATTCCCCGTCTTTTTTATAAGCGGCAATCAAAATCGCATTTTGTGTTTTCTTTAAATAGATAAATAGATCGAAGAATGTTTGACCGACCCAAGAATTTGGAATCGAAATCTGATAAAATTGATTCCCTCTTTCGTAGGTTAGTAATTCCGAAAAAATACCGAGCAGGCCTGGATTGATAGCAGCTTGAGCCAACAAAAATCCACTTTGCTCCTCACTGACTACGTAATCGTTAACGTGTCCCATATCCAAATGAGAACCGTATTCTCGGTTAATCAGTTCCGCACAAGTGTATACGTCTCGATTGAGTTTCTCTGCTGTGAGTGCGGCTAAAATCGTTCGAGCATCCGCATCTCGATCGGTACGTCCGTAACTTTTATCTGATAAAATAATGCAAGTTTTTGCCCGTCGAATCCCTGCTTTTTCTAAGACAGAAACTTTGGTAAAATCGTCATCGATAAAGTGGACGTAGCTTTTCAAGCCAGGATCGGAGAACGTTGGCTCTTCTTCGAGTTGTGCGATTGCGACAATTGGCGAGCGCTTGTTCTTTCGAGATGCTCGATACTCGTGTGCGATGATTTCTGCTTTTTTATTCCACCCGCAGATAATCATGTGTCCTGAAAATTCTTCAAATTCAGTTATCATTGTTTTCGTCCTCAACTGCTCGATGACAAAGGCTGAAACAGTTCCGGTTAAAATTGCAAACGTTACCATCCCCATTAACATCACAAAAACAGAGATCAGACGACCTACAATTGAAACGGGAAGATCGGGAATCGGTTCGCTGGCGAAAATCGAATACAAGCTATACCAAAACGCATCGGCGAGAGTCTCAATTTGGGGGTTGCGATTGCGTTCGAAGACTAAAATTGCTGCCGTACTAAAGACAATTGTCGTAACGAGCAGGCTAAAGACGAGAAAATATTCCATCGCCCCCCGACGCAGAACGTCGGGAAACGCCTGGGCGTAGCGATAGACAATCCCGAACCAGTGCGACGTTCGCAACGATCGAACTAAACGCATCACGCGCACGATCCGAAACGGGCGCAAAATCGGGACGATTGCAAATACATCGAGCCAGTATTCACGCAGGAACTGACGCTTGGAGGGAGAAGCAAACCCCCGCAACGCCATTTCGACGGCGAACACGACGGTAAACGCACGGTTGATTTGGCTGAGGTGCTGGGCTTCGGAAGATCCCTCTAAGAGCGACAACTCCACTAAGACCAGCGATACCGACACCACAATCAACAGCGCCAACCCGATTTGAAACCACAATTGGCGGAAGAAATGTCTCAGCGATCGCTTGAGCGCTGGAATGTCAATGGGTTCTCGGCCTGACGATGGACGAAATTTCACGCAGTTTCTCGCAATTTCCCTATATTTTGACCGATCGAATCTGCGATCGAGATCGTGGCACGGTATCGGTTTCGATCGCACTGTTCTAGTTTCCTCGATCGTCCCGCATCTCCTGTAGCGTCACGGGGATGGGGATGGGGCCGTCACGGTACAGATCCGGTCTCGGCGCGATACTGAAATTGTAGAGCGTTCGAGGTTCGCACCATGCTTCACTTAAAACTTCTTCCCGGCGCGATCTCTGAAATGATGGCTTCTGTGACGGAAACAGGATGTGTGACATTAGCCGATCGATACGGTCTACTGGCGGCGGTGTTGGACGATACACTCGATGATGAGGATCGTCGTTCGGCGAACCGCCTTCTGAGATCGATCGTTCGCGGTCGGGTTAAAGTTTGCAACGAACATCGTGCGGCTTAGAACGCTCTATTAAGAACAAGCGATGTCTCAAACCTTCTCCCTGCTACGGTCACAGGGAGATTTTTTTAGCGGACTGTTTTATCGCCCGAGGCGAGTTGTTCTAGACGATCGAGATCGAGAACAGTGACTTGCGATCCCTCGATTTCTAGAATTCCTTCTTGTGAAAGCTTGGCGAACGTCCGAGATAGGGTTTCGGGGATCGTTCCTAAAAATGCAGCCAGTTGACCTTTGGTTAACTCTAAGTAAATCGTTGTGACTTCAGCTTGTGTGACTTTAGGCGTGTCGCCTTTCCCTCGCTCTCTTCTCGTTGGAGAGGAAGCTTGGGTTTGGTCTGGAGACTGTTTTCGAGCTATTTCTGCATTGCTCGATCGATCGATCGAATGCAACAAATACACTGCCAAGCGACTCGGAACTTCTTTTAAAGAGAGGTTGTCGATCAACTTGGCAAACCGCCGCAAATGTCGCGATAAGTTGGCCAGCATATTCAAGGCTAGGGTCGGATGCCGCTGTACTAACTCCACCAATAACGCTTTGGGGAAAAAGACTAATTCGGTCTTTTCTAACGCTGATGCAGACGCGGGATAACATCCGCCATCAAAGGCCGGGGCCTCGGCGAATCGATCGCCTTCCTCAAACCAGTGTAAAATCTGCTCTTTGCCGTCGAGAGAGGTTTTAAATACTTTCACTCGTCCTGATTTTATGACAAAAAAACCTTCGCATTCGTCACCTTCAAAAAAAATCGGATCGCCTTTGCGATAGTTTTGCAGTTTGGCGATATTCGCGAGTGAAGCAACTTGTTCGGGTGGAAGTCCTTCAAACAAACCTGTTTCAAACACTGACTCAAGATTCATGATTCAAGCTCGATGATTGCGATCGGGGTTTGGGTTAACTTCGATTTCAATGGCTTTGATGACTTTATTTCGTCCTGTTTTTTTGGCTTGGTATAATGCAGTATCAACATTTTTAATCAATTTCTCCATGGTTTTTCCGTGCTGCATAAATGTTGCAACCCCCAAACTAATAGTATGCTGGATTAAGCCGTTGGCTGCCGGATTGCTTTCAACACTTTTTCTCAGCCGTTCTGCAACGATTAAAGCTCGATCGATCGGTGTATCGGGTAAAATCACGATAAATTCTTCTCCACCCCATCGACCTAAAATATCGCGTTTTCGGAGGTTCTGCTTGAGGACTTCTGAAAGATGTTTTAGAACGATATCTCCACCATCATGTCCGTAATTATCATTAATCGATTTGAATCGATCGATATCCAATAAAACAACCGAAAAAGTTTTGCCCATTTTGTAGTACTTTAATTCTTCATTGCTGAGTTGTTCTTGAATGGCTCGGCGGTTAAATGTCTTGGTTAAAAAGTCGATATTTGCTTGTGCCTTGAGGTCGCCTTGAAGACGCTGAATAACCATCATTATAAATCCGGAATTTCGGAGTTGATCTGCAATTAAAACAGAAAAAAATGTAATCGTGTTAACCATGTTTGGATGAAATAAATGCTTGATGCCCGAGAAAGGAAGTACGATCGCCCGAAAACTCAACGAAACGGTATCTAATAATAAGATAAATGCTGTAAAATATGCCGATGTGGTAAAACTTTCTTTTTTATTACTTGTTAAATATAAGATAGATAAAATCTGAGTGATAATTATTGCAGTGAGTAATTCAAGGTTTCTAAACACAAAGCTACTGTCAATATAAGTAAAATATGCCTGTGATAAAATAGATAAAAATATGACAAGGCTCCAAAAAACATAATATTCATCTTTTTGAACGAATCTGGCAATACCAATGAAATAAAAAATACGAGCCATCACAATGATAACATTTCCCAAAAAACGTAATATCAAGAATTCTGGATAAAACCAACGAATTAAATAAAAGAAGAACGTTAAGGCCGATAATATGGTTCCAATCGTATAGATAAAAACACCGCGATATCGATCGACTAAAAAAAACAAAAAAACCAAAATAATTGCGTGCAATATAGATGACACGCTAACGACAAGTGACATGGTTGCAATATCGACATTCATAAAAATTTCAAAAATTTCACAAGTACGAAATAGTATAACTTCCGGAATGCAAATTTTAATTTGCTTTCTTAACAGTTTGTGAATTTAATGAACTCTATCAGATCTCGTTCGAGCCACTTCGATCGAAACCACAAGTTTATACAAGATTTTTGATGTCAAGGAAGAAATCGATCGAGCCGATCTATAAATCCTGACACTTTCGATCGGCAGATACGGGTCTGCTTCCATACCCCGTCAACTTGAGGTTGTCGGGGTTTCAGCATACTCGATCGACAGATAAACGATTGCATTGTAAAGGGAAAATTTGACAATTGCCCGACGATTTGATTTAAGTCAAGGACATCTCTCCTCCCCACTGCGTAGAGTAAAGTCAAACGATAGGAGAGGAGACCAGACCGTGTTTTGTACTCAATGCGAACAAACCACCCGAGATGAAGGTTGCTTTAACTGGGGGGCTTGCGGCAAAAGTCCTGAAGTCGATGCCCTCCAAGACTTACTCACCCACGCCCTACGTGGACTCGCCGAAGTCGCCATAGCCGCCCGTTCCTCGGGAATTCGACACCCCGAAGCTGACGAATTTGCTTGTGAGGCTCTCTTCGCCACCCTCACCAATGTCAACTTCTCCGAAGATCGCTTCATCGATTACATTCACCAAACGGTCAAGTACCGCGAAGCCCTCAAATCCCAGATTGCTTCAGTAACCGATTGGTCGGACGTGGCCATTTTCCAACCCGCCGATACCTCGGAAAAACTCATTCAACAGGGGAAAGACGCAGAATTCGACTTTATCAGCCAAGGTTCAGGGGATGTCGATGTTTTTTCCCTGAAACTCACTGTCCTTTACGGTTTGAAGGGCATCGCCGCTTACGCCCACCATGCCGCTGAACTCGGCTATACGGACGATCGAATTTACGATTTTTACTACGATGCCCTCGCTGCCCTCGGACGCAGTAACCTCAGCCTCGAAGAGTGGGTACAAATTGCCCTGAAACTCGGCGAAATCAATTTGGTGACGATGGAAATTCTCGATGCGGCGAATACGGAAACTTACGGCCATCCCATCCCCACAGAAGTTCCGATTACGCCTCGTCGAGGGAAAGCCATTCTGATTTCCGGTCACGACTTGCGAGATCTCGAAGCCTTGCTGCAACAAACGGCAGGAACTGGCGTTGACGTGTACAGCCACGGCGAACTGTTACCCGCTCACGGCTACCCGAAACTCAAGGCGAAATACCCACATTTTTACGGTCATTACGGAACGGCGTGGCAAAACCAACCGCGCGAGTTTGACGAGTTTCCCGGCCCCATCGTAATGACGACCAATTGTTTGATGCCGCCAAAATCGACCTATCGCGATCGAGTCTTTACGTTGGGGGCAGTCGGGTTTGAGGGTTTAAAACATCTCGATCGAAATGATTTAACGCCTGTCGTCAAAATGGCGAAAGCCATGCCGGGATTTACGGAAGATGTCGAACTGCGAACGGTCACGACAGGATTCGCCCGCAATGCCGTTCTCGGTGTGGCCGATACAGTCGTCGAAGCCGTCAAACAGGGCAAAATTCGCCATTTCTTCCTAGTTGGTGGTTGCGACGGGGCAAAACCAGAACGGGGATATTACGAAGAATTTGTCGATCGCGTTCCATCCGATTGCGTCATCTTAACCCTCGCTTGTGGGAAGTTCCGCTTCTTCGATAAGGAACTCGGCGACATCGGCGGTATCCCTCGCTTACTGGATGTAGGACAGTGTAACGATGCCTACTCTGCTATTCAAATTGCCTTGGCTTTGGCGAATGCGTTCGATACGGATGTCAATCAATTGCCCCTGTCGATGATTTTGTCGTGGTACGAACAAAAAGCGGTGTCAATTCTACTGACGTTGCTGTATCTGGGCATTCACGATATTCGCCTCGGACCCACGCTTCCAGCATTTATTTCGCCCAAAGTGTTCGAGTTGCTGTCGCAAGCCTACCACTTGCAAAAAATTACGACTCCTGATGCGGACTTAGCCGCGTGCTTGAATCGGTAGAACCCACCTGCGATCTCCTCTTCACGAGAAAGTCAATCGATTGGCTTTCTCGTTTTTTTTATGGTTTTTATTGAGAGAAATTGATAACTAGCTTTACTCAGGCTAGTCTGATGTCTGTTCTTTTTGTAATTTAGATAAGAATTTACCTCAACAATAAAACAATCTATTTAATCGAGTCTGTTGGAGTTATACCATTTTTAAAAATTCATGCCATAGATGTCTGTCGGGGCAAACGGTGTTCGCCCAAGTTCAGCCGAAGATCTCTAGCAGGATTATCGAGAAATGGTATTAGTGCGTTCGCGAAGCGTCTCGGAACGAGAATCGCGCAAAGTTTATGAAGTTCCGAAACCGTTGGCGTCGGGGCGTCACGTCGGGGTGTCATGGCAATGCGCCCCTGCCCCAATAAGGATTTTGGTATTATATCCAATCAAATACCACCGCACTTCCAACAGTTCCATTTAATTTTTAAAAGTGTGGCGAACTTGTTGATGAAATCGGCAGAATAAACCTCTAATTATTTTTAGATCTTGTCTCGGCGATAAGGTTTTTAGCGGTTTCGTTTCGGGCGATGATGGTTCCTCGTCGATCGAATAAAATTGTTCCGATTTGAACGGACGTATCGGCATATTTTTTAACGTAATCGATCGCGTTACGAGCGATTCGATCGGCTAATTTGGAAAAAACTTCATCAGCTATGCCAGATTTGCGAAGGAACTGATAAGCTTCCTCCGCCGTAGCACAATTTAAAACTGTGCGAATCACGTTGAGATTATCGGTCAGCCCGAGAACTGTTGAGGCTAAAATTTCAAGCTTGGCATCAGCAATGTGACTCGATGTGTTAAAAATTTTTCCCGCGAGTTTTATGAGTTTTCCATGATAGCCTGCTAAGAGGATCGATCGAGCTTCGAGTAAGCCGGCTTCTACGAGTAACGCCCCGATCCAATTTCCCGTTTGCACGACAGTTTCTTGGGGTAAATTCAATCGCACGATAACTTGTTTCCCGCTACTTCCAATACAAAATATTAAATTCGGATGAGTTTTAATTTTTTGGTGGAGTTCTTGTTTAGCTTCCTGGAGACTTTCGAGAGCAGAGTGTGGTTGAGAAATGCCACTCGTTCCAATCAATGAAAGACCTTCGAGAATACCAAATGCTTCGTTAGAGGTTCGTTTAGCGAGTTGTTTCCCTTCCGGTAAAATCAATCGCACGATTAACGTTTGGTTTTCTGGAATTAAAGACTGTACGTTTCGATCGAAAAGTTCGCGAGCGTAGCGGTAAATTGCCGGTCGATTCGTTGCAGTTTTGCCAATTCCTTCGCCACCTTCGATAATCAGTGATTGGCGTTGTCGATCGAGCAATCGGACAAATGCCCAAACGGGTGTATTCCTCGTCAGATCGAGGTTTGCTCCGGGATCGCTGCGTGTTATGGCTAAAGCAGATCGATCGTCGAGTTTGGCGACTTGTTCGATGGGAATTGTGGCTGTTTCGGGTAACAAATCGAGATCGATCGACTCACGAGATCGATCGTCTAGGAGATAAAGTAATGCAGCTTTTGCTGATGCAGCGGCGAACACGGGTAGCGTGTAACCCGGACGATCGAGCATGAGAATTTACGATTTAAAATTTAAGATTTTCAACGGACAATTTTCAATTTTTTGAAAATTGTTATATTTTATCATGTTTATTGAATTTTAGCTGAAAAGCTTTTTGGTTTTTTGAATCGGATATTTATCTCGAATAAAATCGAAAATTTTGGCAGGGTTTGATGTCATTTTAGGATAATCGATTTTCGGTCGATCGAGGACAACGAGATGTACGTTTAACACCCGTGCAGCCGCTTGTTTGATATCAACACCGCCTGCGACACCAGCCGCTTTAGTAACCACCGTATCGACGCGCAACTTTTTCCAGAGTTGGCATTCAGTTTCGAGAGAAATAGGAAGCCGTTGTGGAATCAGTCGATCGTGTGGAAATCCCGCGTCGAGTCCCTGCCGAATTGATGCTTCGTCGGGTAAAATTCGCGCCCAAAGTTGGCATCGATCGAGCCAAGGAGAAAAATGAGAGAGTGCCTGAACGCCGAGTGTGAGCAAAATCCGGCGTCCCTGTAAATATTGGGGTTCTAACAAACTCGGAAGATCTCGAAGCACGAGGGTATTTTCAGGGAGAGGGACGCGAGGCCGCTCGAAGCGTAAATACGGTAATCCGGTGGAAATTGCCAGTTTCGACACGCTGGTGGAGAACGGATGGGACGCATCGATAATAACGTCGATGCTATGTCGGTCTAAAAAACCATCGATCGTCTCGGGACTGAGCGGGCCGATTTCCACAGTCCCCAATAGGTTGCGATACAAGCGGACTGCACTAGGTGTGGTAACAGTCACCACCCAAGGAAAGCCTTCTCGACTGAGACGGTGGGCGATCTCGCGGCTTTCACTCGTTCCACCGATAAGCCAAATCGCAGACATATTGGTAGGATGTACGATTGACGGTTTACGATTTACGATTTTTTTTGAAGATTGATATAATACGTCTGTATCTCAAAAAACAACTGAGATCGTCTTTAATATAAATTGTAAATCTTGCCTTGTCTAGGAATTTAGGAGTTTTAAAGTATGAACGATCGATCGGATGTCGCCCTTCCAACTCGCCTGCTATCAGCGGCAACCTACCTAATTCCGTTAATGGAAGGCATCATGTTCGGAACTTTCCTCTTCAAACAGTTTCCCATTTTACAGGTCGTTCTCGTTCCCTTAATCCCGCTGATTCGAGTGTATAATAGCATTCCCTTCGGACGGCTCCTCATTTTCTTCCTTTTGTTTTTCGCCGTCGTTCGCAACGAAAATCTCGATCGATTCATCCGCTTTAATGCCATGCAATCGGTGTTGCTCAGCATTGTCCTGTCCATCAGCAGCTTAATTCTCAGTTTATTTGTTTCCGGTTTGCAACAAAGTTCGCCTCTACTCCTCGAAACTCTCGTCAACACCTTGTTCTTAGGGGTTATCGCAGCGGTAGTCTACAGTCTCGTGCAGTGCTTGCGAGGACACTATCCCGAGCTTCCCGCCCTTTCTGACGCTGCCAAAATGCAGGTTCCTTATTAATTCTCGACGAATTCTCGACTAACGATGCGGCAATGTCTCCTCTGGAGAGGGAACAGATTTCGCAACGACGAAATTGCTCAACACGCCAATTCCCTCGAGTTCGACCTGCACGCGATCGCCGGGTTGCATGGAACCGATGCCGCGTGGCGTTCCCGTCAACACGACATCTCCCGGTAGTAAGGTCATAATTTTCGAGACGTAGGAGACGATCGAATCGCACGAAAAGACCATTCGATCGATGGGCGCACACTGCCGGGGCTCTTCCTCATCGTTGAGAAAGGTTTGAATTTTTGCGCCCGGATTGAGTTCGCGAACGATCCAAGGACCGAGGGGACAAAACGTGTTAAATCCCTTCGCTCGCGTCCAGAGGGGATCTTTTCGCTGTAAATCGCGTGCTGTTACGTCGTTGGCGATCGTATAGCCCCAAATTTTCGAGGCCGCCTCTTCAGGAGAGCAGTCTTCACAGATGTCGCCGATGACCAACGCCAATTCCCCCTCGTAATCCACCTGTTGCGTCTGGGGTGGATAGACGATTGCCTCGTCCGGTCCAATAACAGCCGTGGGGGCTTTGAGGAAGAGCAGCGGTTCTTGAGGAACCTCAGAACCCATTTCCTTCGCGTGAGCGGGATAATTTTTACCCACCGCGACGATTTTCGACGGCGCACAGGGGGCGAGAAGTTTGTATTCCTCAGCGGGCAGTTCTCGATCGGTGGGTTGACCGTTCAACCACGGCGGTGCGTCGAAAACCTGCACCGCATGGTTCGGTTGAAGCAAACCATAATAAATGCGTCCTCGGGTCGTTTGGACGCGGACGTATCGCTGTGCCATACCGATGGGTGACGTTTAAGGCTAGATTATACCGTTGGCTCGAACTTTCTCCTCGATCGAAACAGTGTTGAAAGCCGCACGATCGAGAAAAATAGTTTACCTCGATCGGGTCGCCAGAAGGCTGTACGCTAGAGTAGAGTAACAACGGCTGGACTTTAAGGCATCGATCGCTTGGGATTGTCACAGAATGACAAACCAATTCGCGGTAGAAATATGTCAAAATAGAAGCTTGACTCAAAATTAGAAAATCCCGTCTGCAACGATGATCAAACTGAGACTCAAACGACTCGGCAAAAAAAGAGAAGTCTGTTATCGAATCGTGGCCATGAACGGCGCGTCTCGCCGCGACGGCCGCGCCCTCGAAGAATTGGGTTTCTACAACCCGAGAACGGACGAAACGCGGTTGAACGTTCCTGCCATTGTCAAACGTCTCCAGCAGGGCGCTCAACCGACGGATACGGTTCGCCATATCCTGGAAAAAGCGAATGTCTTCGAACAAGTCAAACCGACAGCCAGCGTCGAAAACGCCTGATTACGCGGGACTGACCCGGTTCTTGGTAGAGCCGTTTTTAGAATTCCCAGACTCGCTCAGCGTCAATTGCGAATATACGCTCTCGAATCTTCGCGTCTGGGTTCGCCTTGCCTTTGACGAAAACGATCGAGGGCGAGTGTTCGGTCGTGGCGGCCGCAATCTAGACGCGATTCGGACGACCTTGGAGTCGATTTCCCAGGTTGCTGGACAGTCCCTCATCCTGGAAGTTTACGGCGAGTCGAACGTCAAGCGAGAATCAGAACCGACGAAACCCCGAAACGGAAGACCCCGAAGTCGAGGGCCGCATTCGGGTCGTCGCCGCCCTCGATCGACCCGCCACAACGATTCTTAGCGGCGATGGTTGCATGAGGGACGCGCTCTCAACACACGCGAACGGGACTGGGAGAGGTGAAGTCGCTCTTCCACTCCCGGCTTTTCACTTAACGCGAGTATGACCGATCGGCTCACGATTGAACTTCCAAGTTTAGAAAGCGCTCTCGCCCTCGCGGGGCAACAAGATGCGAATTTGAAAACGTTATCGCGCAAAACGGGCGCAACTCTCGTCCTGCGCGGTCAAGAATTACTCGTTTCGGGAACGGCGAAGCAGGTCGATCGCTGTAGTCGTTTGGTGCGGTTACTCGAACCACTTTGGAAGGTTGGAAAACCCATCGCCGAGGTGGATATCACGACCGCCACGCACGCCCTCGATACGGGACGCCAAGAGGAATTACAGAACTTACGGGACGATGTCATCACGCGCACCCGTCGCGGCGACGAGATTCGCGCGAAAACGTTTCGCCAGCGTCAGTACGTCAAAGCCGTTCGTACCCACGATTTAACGTTTTGCATCGGCCCGGCGGGAACGGGAAAGACGTATTTGGCGGCGATGTTGGCCGTTCAGGCGCTGCTCGATAAGCAATACGAACGGTTGATTCTCACGCGGCCGGCGGTGGAAGCAGGGGAGCGACTGGGATTTTTACCGGGAGATTTGCAACAAAAGGTGAGTCCGTTTTTGCGACCGCTTTACGATGCGCTATACGAACTCATCGACGCGGAAAAAATTCCCGATTTAATGGAACGGGGAATCGTAGAAGTCGCCCCGATCGCGTATATGCGCGGTCGCACGTTAAACAACGCTTTCGTGATTCTCGATGAAGCCCAAAATACGTCATCCGCACAGATGAAAATGGTGTTGACGCGGTTGGGCTTTAATTCACGCATGGTGGTGACGGGAGATATTACACAAACCGATCTACCGACTCACCAAACATCGGGTTTGAAGGTGGCGGAGAAGATTTTGAGAAATGTCGATGGTATTGCGTTTTGTTATTTGACGGCGGCGGATGTGGTACGTCATTCGCTGGTTCAAAAGATCGTCACGGCTTATGAGAAACACGAGAAAACGTTGCCAGTAGAAGATCGCAATGCCTAAAAAACGCCTCGATACGCTCCTCGTCGATCGAAATCTCTGTCCGTCTCGTCAATTGGCGCAGCGTTGGATTCGGGCGGGAGAAGTGCGCGTAAATCAGCATCCTGTCGATAAGCCGGGAACTCAAATTGAAGAAGATGCCGAGATTACGGTGAAGGCTCGATCGAAATTCGTGTCTCGGGGTGGAGAAAAGTTAGAACGGGCGCTACAGGTGTTTCCGGTGGATGCAGTCGATCGAATTTGTCTCGACGGTGGTATTTCGACGGGAGGATTTACAGATTGCTTGTTACAAGCGGGGGCCAAACGGGTTTACGGGGTCGATGTAGGATACGGACAAGTCGACTGGAAACTCCGCAACGACGAGCGCGTAATTTTGAAGGAACGGACGAACTTACGCTATTTAAAACCCGAGGAATTATATCGAAGTGACGATCCGCGTCCGGATTTGGGCGTCGTGGACGTGTCGTTTATTTCCCTGTCGAAAGTTTTTCCAGCCCTGTGGGATTTACTCGTCTCGCCGAGGGAGGCGATCGTGTTAGTCAAACCGCAGTTTGAAGTGGGTCGATCGAAGGTTGGGAAAAAAGGCGTCGTGCGCGATCTTTCAGATCGCGCCAGTGCGATCGCCCGCGTTCGAGATGCGGCGAGAGAACTCGGATGGATCGATCGAGGTTTAACCTGGTCTCCCATTCAAGGCCCCGCTGGCAATATTGAATATGTAATGTGGCTTGGGGAAATCGGAGACTCGCAGCTCACTGATGAGGTCATTTTAAAGATCGTGAAAGAATCCCAACAACATTTCAGTTAAAGGATCGTAAATCGTCAATTGTAAATTGAAATGCCTGTTGCTCTGGCGATTGTTGGAACCCATAGCGGTGTCGGAAAAACGTCAGTATCGTTAGGACTGATGGGGGCGTTGCGCCGCCGTGGTTTAACCGTTCAACCCTTTAAAGTCGGCCCGGATTTTATCGATCCCGGACACCATAGCCTCGTGACGGGACGTGTTTCCCACAATCTCGACGGTTGGATGTTGTCGAAAAAAACGAATTTAGACCTTTTTCAAAAGTACGCTCGCGATTGCGATGTGGCTATCGTCGAAGGTGTGATGGGAGTTTACGATGGCTACGGTGCGACTTCGGAAGCAGGAAGTACGGCGCAGATCGTGAAGTGGCTGGGAATTCCCGCAATTTTAGTCATCGATGCGGGAAAAATGGGACGTTCTGCGGCGGCGTTGGTGTCGGGTTATGCTAATTTCGATCCGGATTTACCGATTTTGGGTGTGGTTTGCAATCGTATTGGAAGTTCGTCTCATTTGGAACGGTTACGCGAATCGATCGAATCGGCAACTTCACTCCCTGTTTTCGGGGGGATTCCGAAAAATTGTTTTCCCGAAATTCCGTCTCGCCATTTGGGATTGTGGATGGCAAAAGAAGATAATCTGGGAACCGAATATTTGGAAAAATTAGCGAGTTCGATCGAGCAATATTTGGAGATCGATCGACTGTTAGAACAATGTCCGACTTTGGACTTAGAAACACGTTCAAATGCTCGTCAAGACGAACGGCTGTTCGCCACGACAGCACGCCAACCTAAAATTGCGATCGCCCGTGACGAAGCATTCTGTTTTTACTACGAAGAAAACTTACAAATTTTACGAGAACTAGGTGCAACACTTGTTGAAGTGTCTCCCCTTTGCGATCGATTTCCCGACGACATCGACGGATTTTATTTCGGAGGGGGATATCCCGAACTTCACGCTGAAGGTTTATCACAAAATCGTGAATTTATTAAAAACTTAATAAAATTTTCAAAATCGAAGTTTCCCGTTTATGGCGAATGTGGCGGCTTGATTTATTTATCTCGAGGAATTCTCGATCGTGCGGGAGATCGACATCCGTTTGTGGGAATTTTTCCGTTTTGGACGAAGCTGGGAGAACGAGCAAAACTCGGCTATACTGAAATTGAGATTTGCGAAAATGCCCCGTTTGTCCCCTATTCGCTTCGCGCCCGAGGACACCGTTTCCACTACTCGGAAATCGTTAAGTCTGACATCGCTGAGAAACCGAGTTTAGAAACCTGCTACACGGCCAAAAGCTGGAAATCAGGGATTTTTAAAGAAGGTTATCGCGTTGGAAATACCCTCGTTAGCTACGTTCACTTACATTTTGCCAGCAATCCTGAATTTGCTAGATTTTTTGTAGAGTCTTGCCAACAACAAAAATAAAAATAAAAAGTCTTTGCATATCGCTCTAAGATGGATTTGTCAAGCGCTTGGCGATTGGCAATTCTAATCTAAAAACGCTCGACGATTCCTCGGCAGACACGAATTTTTTTGTGATCAGTAAAATAAAATAAAAAAGCTGCGACAGCTTTGCAGCCAGAGAGAGCGAGGGAAAGTCCGGTGCGATTCCGGTACTGTGCCGCAACTGTAATCGGGAAATCTCCCCAAGTCAGAACACCGCAATCGCCTCTGTCATCCGAACGCCCCCTGCGTCACACAGGGAACAGGAGAAGATCGTCAATGGAACATTCAGATAAAAACTCCGAAAAACGCGCGTTACTCTTACTCGGTCACGGAACTCGAGATCGAGACGGCCGACAAACCTTCCTCGACTTTGCCGAAGCCTTTCAAAAACACGATTCTAGCCGTCCGGTGATTCCTTGTTTTTTAGAGTTGACGGAACCGAGTATTCAAGAAGGGGTCGATCGTTGCGTCGAGATGGGATACACCGACTTAACCGCGCTTCCGGTGTTGCTGTTCGCCGCACGTCACAACAAATTTGACGTCACGAACGAACTCGATCGCGCTCGATCGCGTCATCCCCAAGTTCAATTCCACTACGGACGACACCTCGGTGTTGCCCCCAAACTCCTCGACCTATGGCGCAACCGTCTCGAAGCCATCGACGCGCAAAGTGAGATTCCACGAGAAGAAACCCTAATTTTGTTCGTCGGACGCGGTGCTTCCGATCCCGACGCTAACGGCGACGTGTATAAAATGGCGCGCTTGTTGTGGGAAGGAAGCGGCTACAAAGGCGTTGAAATCTGCTTTAGCGGTATTACCCACCCTCGCCTAGATCCTGGATTCGATCGCGTGTGGACGTGGCAACCCAAGCGAGTTGTCGTCATTCCCCACTTCCTCTTTACCGGCGTTCTCGTCAAGCGCATTCGCGACACCGCCACCCGCCAGCAAGAACAGCATCCCGATATCCCCATCCAGATGGTGGACGAAATCGGCTTAGACCCCATCTTGTTCGATCTGATCGGCGAACGGGAACGCGAAGCGATCGAGGGTGAAGTGAAGATGAACTGCGAAATGTGCAAGTTCCGTCAAGCCGTGAGTCAAAACCTCTTGGGAAATGGGAACGGACACGGACACCATCACCATCACGGACATCATCACGGACATCACGACCACGACCACCCCATTGAAGATCCTTACGCCAAAGCAGCAGACTACCACGATCGTGCGTGGCAAGTGCCTTAACAGCGAACAGTCAACGGTAAGCAGTGAACAGTGGTAAGAACGCTCAGTTTTCAGGAAAACTGCACGTTATCGGCATTGGTTTAGACGGATTGCCGGGATTGTCGGACGTGGCGCGGGAACGACTACGTCAGGCGGAGATCGTGGCGGGAAGTCGCAGTCAACTCGACAGTATCCCTGAGATTCAGGCTGAAACCCTCATCATGGGAAAAGACCTCGAAGCGTGGTTGCAGCAAATTCAAACCGAGTTGCAGCATCGCGATGTCGTCGTTCTCGCCAGTGGCGATCCCCTCTTTTTTGGTATCGGACGTTTACTCACCGAACGATTTTCCCGTGAGATATTGGTGTTTTATCCTCACGTCAGTTCCGTTCAAATCGCGTTTCATCGGTTGCAAATACCGTGGCAGTCCGCGACGGTGGTTAGCGTTCACGGACGAGAAGCCGATGAATTAGAAATGGCCTTGAAACAGGGAAAAACGCCGATCGGCGTGTTGACAGACGGGATTCGTACACCGAGTTCGATCGCGCGGACGATCCAAACGTTGCATCCGCCTTTAAATTACCGTCTGTGGGTTTGCAGTCATTTAGACTCCGAAGCGGAACAGGTGGAAGCGGTGACGGTGGAAGCGGCGATCGATCGATCGTTTCCCATGCCGAACGTTACTGTTTTAGAGGGAATTTCCGAACCGCCGAAGTTCGCAACGATGCCGCTTTTGGGAATTCCCGACGAAGCCTTTGCGACCTTCGACGATCGACCGGGGTTAATCACAAAACAGGAAATTCGCGTGTTAACGCTGGCGATGTTGCAGTTGCCTAGTCGCGGTATCGTTTGGGATATTGGCGCGGGAACGGGTTCGATTTCCGTTGAAATTGGACGATTGGTTCCCGATTCTCAGGTGTTCGCAGTGGAACAAAAAGCCGCAGGTGTGGCGTTAGTTCGCCGGAATTGCGATCGATTTGGCGTGAAAAACATCACCGTCATTTCGGGGGTCGCACCTCAAGTTTTGGTAGATTTACCCGACCCCGATCGCATCGTCCTCGGAGGTGGCGGTACGAAATTAGCCGAGATTTTAGCAGTGTGTGTAGAACGATTAAAACTGGGAGGCGTTCTCGTTGCGAACTTTGCCACGTTAGAAGCGTCAGCGACTGCAAATCAGATTTTACGAGACGCGGGTTGGCAGGTTCAGATGATGCAAGTGAATATTTCCCGTTCGGCGGGAATTGCTTCGGCGACGCGGTTCGTTCCCTTGAATCCGGTGACCGTATTGCAGGCGGTGAAGCCGGGATGAATTTAGATCGATCGAAGCACCGATTGACTTTGAAATCGACGGTTTACAGGGCTTTTTAAAGATTAATTGTTTGCATTTTAATCTCTCGATATTGATGAATCACTGGATATTCAGTTAAATCAAAAAATATAATGAATTACGGAAAACTTTGGGGAATTAGCGTCAGTCCAGGCGATCCGGAATGGATGACATTAAAAGGATTAAATCGATTCCGATCGACTTCTGTTATTGCGATGCCACAAAACCGCAAAGGTGAGCCGGGAATGGCATATCGTATCGTCAAACAGTACCTCGAACTCCATCAAAAATTAGTGCCGCTATATTTGCCGTTCGTTGTCGATCGAGGCATTTTAACCCAAGCTTGGAACGATGCAGTTTCTGAAATTTTACCATTTTTAAAAGACGGGTTAGACGTGGCGTTTATCTCGGAAGGAGATGTCAGCTTTTTTAGTACCTTTTCCTATATTGCTCAAACGCTAAACCAACGGGAACCCGAAATCTCGATCGAAGCGATTCCCGGTGTTTGTTCTCCCCTCGCTGCCGCCGCTGCATTAAAAACACCGTTGTCGATTTGGGATGAAAAAGTTGCCATTTTACCGGCTTTGCATAACCTCGACGAATTAGAAAATGTCCTCGACTGGACAGAGGTTTTAATTTTAATGAAAGTTGGATCGGTGTTTGGTAAAGTATGGACGATTTTAGAGAAAAAGAATTTACTCGATCGATCGAGTTTGGTAGAATGGGTGGGTTGGGATACGCAAAAAGTTTTTGAAAATATTCAAAACTTGAAAGATTATCAGCCGCCGTACTTTTCAATTCTAATCGTCCGCAAAACAGATTACTCCTTTCGAGACAAAAAATCCTAAATTGTAACGCACCAATTTTCTGAATGACTGCTAATTCTAAAATTAAAATTATTGCACCGACACCCAACGGCAAACAGCTCGCCGAACAGCTACAACGGCAACTCAATGCAACCATTTGGGAAAGCGACGATCGCCTTACCGACGCACTCCCCAAACTGTGGCAAACCCACGATCGACTGCTTTTTGTCCTCGCTGTCGGTGCAGTGGTTCGTCTGATTGCCCCGTTGCTGCAAGACAAAACCCGAGATCCCGGTGTCGTCGTCGTCGATGAGACGGGAAAATTCGTCATCAGCCTCAGCGGAGGGCATCTCGGCGGCGCAGACGAACTCGCGCGTCAGGTGGCGGCGTGTCTCGATGTCGAACCCATCATCACCACGGCTTCGGAAGGGCAAAATCTCCCCGCAGTGGATTTACTGGGGAAACCCTACGGTTGGCAGCTAGGCGGTGGCGACTGGTTAGGAGTTGCGAAGGCAATGACGCGAAACCAGTCGATTGCAGTCAAGCAAACTTGCGGATTTCGAGAGATTTGGCAAGGGCGAAACATCGAATTTGACGGCGAGATGCTACATCCTGGCGAACCGCCGCAAGCTTGTCTGTGGATTTCCGACGAGTTACCACCCGAGATGACGATTCCGTGTGCTGCGTGGCATCCGAGAACCCTTTGGGTGGGCATCGGTTGCGAACGGAACACGGAAATGGGTTTGTTGGAAGAGGCGTTAAAACAGAGTTTGAAAGCCAGAAATCTCGCCCTCGAATCGATCGCGGGGTTCGCATCTTTGGAACTCAAACGCGACGAACGGGGATTGTTGGAACTTGCTGAGAAATTTCAGGTTCCACTGAAGTTTTACACCGCCGAGGAACTGGCAAAAATCCCCGTTCCCAATCCGTCAGAAATCGTGAAAAATGCGGTTGGGACACCGTCTGTGTCGGAAGCAGCGGCGATCGACGCTGGGGGCGACGGAACAACACTCATTCTGGAAAAACGGGTGTTCCGGGACGATCGAGGCGCTTGTACGATCTCGATCGCCCGATCTCCCGTCGAACACAATCCCAATCTCGGCAAATTGTACCTCATTGGCACGGGGCCGGGAAATCTCGCGCAACTGACGGCAGCGGCGCGTCAAGCTTTGAGTCGTTGCGATGCCGTTGTTGGCTACAAATTGTATACCGATTTGCTGCAACCGCTGTTTCATCCCAACCAACAAATCCTCGAAGGACAGATGACGAAAGAGGTGGAACGAGCGCAACAGGCGATCGAATTGGCGAAGCGAGGCTTGACAGTTGCTGTGGTGTCGTCGGGAGATTGCGGTATTTATGGTATGGCGGGGTTGGTGTTGGAGTGTTTGGCGAAAGGGGGTTGGGATGGAAAAAACCCCGATGTCGAGGTGTTTCCGGGGATTACTGCGCTACAAGCGATCGCCGCACGAGTCGGTGCGCCGCTAATGCACGATTTTTGTGCGATTTCGCTGTCGGATTTGTTAACGCCTTGGGATGTTATTGTGAAACGGTTAGAAGCAGCGGCGGCGGCGGATTTTGTCGTGGCGTTGTACAATCCGAAATCTCAAAAACGCACAGAACAAATTCAGACGGCGTTGGCAATTTTTCAAAACCATCGATCTCCAGAAACGCCAGTGGCAGTGGCTCGATCGTTGTATCGAGAAAACGAAAAGATCGAGGTGACAACGCTCGATCGAGTGGATGTTGGTTCGATCGACATGCTGACAACGGTACTCATTGGCAACCGTAGCACTTTTGTCCACGAAAATTATGCGATTACGCCGAGAGGCTATGTCGTTTCGTAATCGAAAAAACGGTGCTTCAACCGTTAATCTTCAATCCGATTGAGGCAAATTTCAAAATACACGCAACGCTGGCATTGTTCGCGACTTGGCGTAGCCTCGAAATGGTTCGATCGAATGTTTTTGACGATCGGCTTGAAATCTCGATCGATCGGCTGGAAATCCTTGAGGTTCCAGTGATATAATTGCAGATTGTTGATATCCACTAAAAAGATATTCGATCGATCCATTTTTCGAGCGATCGCTGCCAATTCAAAACGATAAAATTTAGGAGAAAGTTCGAGGCAAGTGCGCACGTCGAGAATTCCATTTTCTCCCAGCAAAACGATCGAGCCGTGCCATTGAATTCGATCAAAATCCATCGTCACTAGATGTTCGCCATGAAATCCCATATCGTGCAACGACGCAAACGCTTCCGATCGATCGAACTGTTTTAAATACTCCATCACTGAAGCGATCGATTTTCCATCTAATTCTCCATCGAACGCCCGCAAAACCGCTTTATCTCGAAACCGATAGGCAATGGCTTTCCGAATCAATCGATCGAGGCGATGTTGCATCCGAATCGTTGCGTCAGTTCCCGGATGCCCTTGCAAATAGCGAAAAACAAACCGTTTCGGACACGCGGCATAATCGCTCAACGCTTCAAACGGCAGATTTTTAACATCTGTAGAAATCGAATCGAGCAGCAGTTTCGGAGTCGTTTCTGCGATAGCTGGCGGTTCGAGATCGCCACAATAAAACTGTTCGGGAAACGCCCACCGCCCGATTTCAATGCTTGCCGCTGCCAAGCCCGGAGACAATCGATCGAAATATCCTCCGCTCTCTTGTGAAGCCGTTAACATTAAGCGATCTCGCGCCCGCGTTAACGCCACGTAAAGCAATCGCAACGTTTCCGCTTCTTCTTGTTTTCGATCGAGTCGTTCTAAAACTACGTGTAAAACTGGCTTTCCCGACACCTCAAAATCGTCGTCAAATTTCAACGAAACGCCGAGTTCGGGATCGAAATAAACAGTTTGCGACGATGTAGAACTGTTATAATTGAGATCGGCAACCACGACAACTGGCCACTCTAACCCCTTCGATTTGTGAACCGTCATCAACGACACGGCATTACTCGCATCGAGGGGTAAGCGCGGTACTTTTACGTCCTCATCCACGAGGCGCTGAATTCGCCGAACCACCCCGTACAAACTCGATCGATCCTGTTCGATACGACGCACGAGTTCCCGAAATCCCCGCCAATCCGCCTCGCGACGGTTCGCACTGGGGAGATTAGCGAGAACGGCGGTATATCCAGTCAGTCGATCGAGCCACTGTAAGACTCGTGAAGGCGGATCGATCGAACTGCGATGTTGCAGTTGGCGCAATACCGCGATCGGATCGATCGCTGGCGCATCTTCAACCTGCATCCAATCGATCGCCTGAATGCGATCCCACCACGTCACCTGACGATCTCGACGTTCCGGTTCGGCTTCTAGGATTATTTGCAATAACGCTCGATCGCTAACAGCGAAAAAGGGACTGCGAAGAACTGCAACCAAGGCGAGATCGTCATCGGAATCGGCGAGAAACCGCAACACCGCCAGTGCATCTTTCGCCTCTCGCGTATCGAGTAAACTATCGCCCCCCGCCAACGCAATCGGAATTCCCGAGGATTCGAGAACGTCGGCGTACACTTGCAATGGCTTCCAGGTTCGCGCGAGGATGGCGATGTCACCGTAATCGATGGGGCGTAGGGTATCGCTGCGTTTGTCGTGAACGAGGGTTTTGTCCGCGACGAGTTGCGTTACCCAATCGGCGATATACTTCGCTTCCGCACGTCTTCGATCGACTTTCAACGTTCCCTTTGGTGCAGTGAGGGCGAAAGCTTGCAAGTGAGGATCGTTGTGGGGGGCTTCTTGGCGGTGCGCGACGAGAGTTTGATGTAAATCGTTGAGGAGTGGCTGAAAAATCTGATTGACGCGATCGATGAGGGCGTGATGGGTGCGAAAACACAAATCTAAAGACACGTCGTCGCCGCACGCTTGCACGATCGTTTGACGAAATCGATCGAACACCCGCGCGTCAGCCCG
Source organism: Geitlerinema sp. BBD 1991-9 (assembly GCA_001657325.1). GTDB lineage: Bacteria > Cyanobacteriota > Cyanobacteriia > Cyanobacteriales > Geitlerinemataceae > Geitlerinema. The sequence goes on from LWRO01000038.1 coordinate 36,206, forward strand.
CCGAAATCCGTAAATCGACTGTTTCGCATCGCCAACGATCGTAAGCGTTGCCGTTTGCGTAAGTGCGTCGAGTAATTGCGCTTGAACGGGGTTCGTATCCTGAAATTCATCGACGAGAAAAGCTTTAAAGCGCTGCTGGTAATTGTGACGAACGGCTTCGCATTTGAGCGCTTCGAGGGCGAAAACCTCTAAATCCGCAAACGTGAGAACCCGAACTTGACGTTTGATGCGAGTGAGCGTTTCCCATGCGTACTCGAACGCGGCTTTGAGTGCGGGGAGAACTTCCGCCAGTCGATCGTCGAGTTCGCCGAGTTGCAGGGTGACGAGTTCGGCTTTGAACGACTCGTTGACGAGATCTCGGAGTTTTTTAAACTGTTCGGTAACGAGTTCGAGATGTCCCGGTTGCCAGTTTTTTTTACTCCCCCGTTTTCTAAAGTCAACGCTGGCGATGGCTTGGAGATGTTCGATCGATCGATCTCCACTGTCAATCAGTGCAATTGCATTCGCCGCTGTTTGACGTTGCATTTCCATTTTGTCGCCCATTTTTCCCGAGTAGTGTTGTAAAACCTCGGTGCTTTCTTGCCAAATTGGGGACTGCAGTAATTCGTCAAATGCCCGATCTCGTAACTGATTGGCGATATCGTTCCAACCCTCGCTCCCGTGACGGAACGCCTCGCGAACAGTAATGGGATCGTCGAGTAACTGCGGTAACACCTCTCGCAAAAGACGATAGGGAAGTTTTTCGTAAATCTCGTCGGGAAGCGTATCGAGAATATCGAGTCGTTGTTCGTCAAGCCAAAGTTGTCCTTCTAAATCGTCGAGAATACGAAAATCCGCCGGAACGCCAGCGGCTTCGGCGTGTTCTCGACAAATTCGAGCAGCGAGACTGTGAAACGTGCTGATGGGGGCGGCTTCGAGTTCCGCGAGGAGCGTTCGATCGATCCCGCGTTCTCGAGCGAGTTTGCGAATTCTCGATCGAAGTTCTGTCGCCGCTTTTTCCGTAAACGTCACCGCTACCACTTGCAATGGCGACAACCCGTCTTCCTGCAAGTGATACAGATATCGTTCCGCCATTGTAAATGTTTTTCCCGTACCTGCCCCAGCCGTAATCGCCACACTCGATCGAGCGTAAGCGGCGCGTTGTTGCTCGGGCGTTAAAGACATCGGAATTTACGATTGGCAGTTGACGATTCAGGGGAATTGGCAAGCTAATATTTTACTCTACAGGTCGAAAATTTGCGTCAACGCTGTAGAAAGAGTATCTTCCGGGTATAACCAAGAAGGCAAATAGCTAGATATTGTAAATCGCCGATCCAAAAATGAATCGGCGAAACGATCGAGAAAATTCAAAAAGGAGCAGATCTAACTTGCTTCAATATGCGTTGAGGAGCCTGATTTCTTCCAGAGACTGAGTTCCCAGTCCTCTACACAAGCGAGATGTACCCATTAAAAAAGTTTTAGGAAAAAGAAGTTGCATTTTTCAAGAACACAAGCGAGAAGAGATACAAAGGCTGTATTTCAAGAATTTAAACATAGTTTTCGGTGCGTTACGCGAGAATCTAATTAGTTTCGACTTCAGCCGAATTTTGTAGTCCGCTAACACACCCTACGCTTCTCTTCACTCTTCAGTGAATCACCCGCATCCCCGCTCCATCGCCGCGACAACCTGACGAAACGGGTGCATCTCACTTTGACAATCGGAACCCCACCCCTCCTCCCCTGGCTAAGGGCAGGTGCCGAAGGCGGAGGGGTCATTCTACGAAATTGAGATGCACCTGACGAAACAGCAACTTTCCCACACTCTCCTTTTGAGCGTTTTGCTTTCAATAAGTAGCTCCACTTAATTAAAAATAAAACGCTCTACTTCAAAGTTGCCTGGTTCTCCTCGATGCTCCATTCCCTCTATAATTCCTTCAACTAAATCATATGCATCTTGAAAGACTCGCCCCCTTAATTTATCTCTTTTTAAGTGTAACCACCGATCTTCCATTCTATTCATTTGCGAATTATAACTGGCTGGAAAGAAGATTAGCAATCCTTGTTTTTTCCAACAATTATGTATTTCTTTGGCTTTTGATGCTCGATGAATTGAGGCATTGTCATTGACAATTACTGTGAATTGTCCGGTCTCAAACAGTCTCTGACTCGCTTGTTTGGCTTGAGCATCTAAAAATTGCATACAGCATTTCTCATGCTGGTGAGGTACACTTAGGATGAAACTTTTAATTTTGGAGAGATTAACGTCGTTGAAACCCTATCCTCTAGATTTCCGCCAGAAAATCATTGATGTCTACGAAAGTGAACCCATTTCACAACGGCATCTAGCCAAGCGGTTTTGCGTAGCAAAAAGCTTTATCGAAAAACTCCTAAAGCAGTACCGAGAAACGGGTTCGTTGGCACCGAAAAAGCGTACCCAACAAACACCAACGAAATTGAATTCCGAACAACTGGCTGTTCTTCGACGACTCGTAGAAGAGAACAATGATGCTA
>LWRO01000039.1 GCA_001657325.1 Geitlerinema sp. BBD 1991-9
ATCTGAGCGTTCTTTATCTCGCATGGCATCGTGCCGATACCTGCGAAGAAATTGAAAAACCCGAGAGTTCGATCGAGTTACCCGTTCCGCCGAGTCTTGCGAAGCCTTCACCGGCTCTTCAAGAATATATGACATTCTTTAACATCCAGTTATGAACCCTCTTTTTTACACAATTTTGGGATTCTGTTGGCGTTGAGGCGATCTGCACGAATTCGACAACAGCGATCGCTGTAAGGGTGCGTTCGCGGGCAACAGAATTTGGCGGAAGTTCAATTAATGAAATTTCCGCGTAACGCACCCCCCCCATCTTCTGTCCCAGTATTATAGGGTATTATAGAGTGGTGCTTCTCTATCTTAGAGTGCTAATGAATAAAAGCGTTTTGAGGAACGTTTGTTGGCGATCGAGATCGAGAGAATTGAGATTGAGTTTAGACATGGTAGTAATTGGCTAAACCTGAAACTTCCATTCTCTATTTTGAATTCCCATACTCTTTCGCGAAGTGTTCTCATAGGAGAGTAGGAACAAAGCGATAGCTGCCACCGACTCGCTGGAGAAAACCTAATTCGGTGCAGTGGAAGATAAATTTTCAGTCGTGTAAATCGCTAGAAACCGAGTATCTTCAACTGTTTTAACTCAATCGGTATATGGTATATTAGATTAAGTCTCTCATGGAAGTTTTACTCGATGCCCGTTTCTCCTGCTGACATGCAAGCATTTGTTGATTATTGTCAGAGATACATTCAAGGCGACGAAAAAAGTGAAGCGCAAACGTTTCTTACGCGCTTTTTTCAAGCATTCGGTCACGATGGGATTGCAGAAGTTGGGGCGCAGTTTGAGCAGCGATTGAAGAAAGGGAGCAGCAAGGGAAAAACGGGTTTTGCCGATTTGGTCTGGCGATCGAGACCGGGAGTGGCTGGTGTCATCATTGAAATGAAATCCAAAGGGATCGACTTGAACAAACACTACAGCCAACTCGAACGCTATTGGATGCGGATCGTTCCCGATCGACCCCGTTACGCCATACTTTGCAACTTCGAGGAGTTTTGGATTTTTGACTTTGAAAACCAGGTTGACGAACCCGTCGATCGAATCGCGTTAGAAGATTTACCGCAACGGTTAGGTGCGTTCCGATTTATGGAGATCGGCGGACAAAATCCCATCTTTAATAATAACCAAGTTGAGGTGACGGAACGATCGGCGCGACGGATGGGGGAATTTTATCAAACAGTGTTCGATCGTGGACGCAAACGCGGATTTCAGGATTTCTCCGAAGTGCAACTGCAACGGTTTACGCTTCAGTGTGTTCTGGCGATGTTCGCCGAAGATCGGGAATTACTTCCTCGCGATTTGTTCGTGTCGTTGGTGCAGGATTGCCAAGAGGGGAAAGGCAGCACTTACGATGTTTTAGGGGGACTGTTTGCAGAAATGAACCGTCCTGGTATTGCGCCTGCAGGACGATATCAAGGGGTCGATTATTTTAACGGTGGCTTGTTTAGCGAAATTCAACCCATCGAACTTACACCAGAAGAGATCGTATTTTTGGATGCTTGCGCGAGGGACAATTGGAGTAACGTTCGTCCTTCGATTTTTGGCAATATTTTTGAAGGGGCGATCGATCCAAAAAAACGCCACGCTCACGGAATTCATTTCACCTCCGAAGTGGATATTCGGCAGATCGTTCGTCCGACAATTAGCGATTACTGGGAAGAACGGATCGATCGATCGACAACCATCGGTGAATTGAATACACTTCAGATGGAGCTTCAGGGATATCGGGTGTTAGACCCCGCCTGTGGTTCGGGAAATTTTTTGTATGTCGCGTATCAGGCGTTAAAGCGAATTGAGCGTTTGCTCCTCGATAAAATCGCCCAACGGCGACGACAACCTCCCGAACAAATGGAGATTTCTTTTGTCTCGCCGACTCAGTTTTATGGGATGGATACGAACAGTTTTGCCGTGCAGTTGGCGCGAGTAACGATGACCATTGCTCGTAAAATTGCCATCGATAAATACGAGTTGCACGAACCTGCTTTACCGCTCGATACCCTCGATAAAAATATTGTTTGTCAAGATGCTTTGTTTAGCGAGTGGGTGAAAGCAGATGCGATTATTGGAAATCCTCCGTTTTTGGGTGGAAAACACGCTCGCATGGCGTTGGGTGACGATTACATGGATCGCGTGTTCGATCGTTTTTCGGACGTTAAAGATTCTGTAGACTTTTGTTCCTATTGGTTTCGACTCGCCCACGATCGACTTGAAGAAAAAGGTCGAGCGGGTTTAGTCGCGACAAACTCAATTAGTCAAGGCAAAAGTCGAGCTGCATCGTTGGATTATATCGCTAAAAATGGTGGATATATTCATAATGCAATTTCAACGCAACCTTGGTCGGGAGAAGCCAACGTTCACGTCAGTTTAGTGAATTGGAGTCGAGAATTTCCTGAAACTTATTTTCTCGACAAACGAGAAGTCAAGCGAATCAATACATCGTTAAGTTCAGAAATTGACGTAACGAGTGCAGTTCGTCTTTCTGCCAATCGAAATAAATGTTTTCAAGGCGTTATTCCAGTGGGTGGAGGTTTTTTGATTGGCATTTGGCAGCTAGATCGCTGGCTGGAAGATGAGAAAAATCTAGACGTTATAAAAAGGTTTTCGATGGGCAAAAATTTAGCTAGAAATCCTCATGGGGAACCTGACAGGTGGATTATTGATTTTAATAATATGAGCCTCGAAGATGCCAGTGAATATCGAGTGCCATTTGAACACGTCAAAAAATATGTGAAGCCAGAGCGAGATAAAAACCGGAGAAAATCGACTCAATTGAATTGGTGGAAATATGGAGAAAAACGGCCTGCGATGAGAAAAGCGATCGCACCCCTATCTCAGTACTTTACTGTTCCAAGAGTTTCAAAATGGTCGATTTTTTTGCCTGCATCAATGGACTGGCTTCCTGGGGACTTAGCTATTGTTGTTGCTTCAGATGATTTTTACATTTTAGGAATTCTGACATCTCGAGTTCATCGACTTTGGGTAAAGGCTCAAAGCTCAACACTAAAAGGCGATACTCGTTACACGCACAAAACTTGCTTTGAAACCTTCCCATTTCCCCAAAATCAAAGCTCAGCTTTAATCCAAAAAATTCGCCAAACCGCGATCGATCTCCACGAATACCGAACCGAGCAAATGGAGAAAAAACAATGGGGAATTACCAAACTCTACAACGCCTTCTTCGAGGAACCCGGTAGCAAACTGTACCAACTCCACCAAAAACTCGACGAATTGGTGATGCAAGCCTATGATTTCAGCCCTGACGACGACATACTCGAAAAGCTGTTGGAATTAAACAGAGAACTCGCTGAAAAAGAAGAGCGAGGCGAAGCCGTTATTGGCCCCTGTCCTCCCAATAATCTCCCTAAAAACTAAATCATAGGTTGGGTTTCTCTGCGTTCAACCCAACAGCACAGCAATTTTTCTTCACGATTAAATGTTTGAAATTTTCAAAAAAATTGGTGGGTTACGGCACGAATGTCAATTTATTGTTGTACCCACACAATGCTTGCCGTGCCTAACCCACCCTACGATTTGATGCTTTGCAATTAAAGCAAATACAAAATCGTAAACAATACGATCCAAACCACATCGACAAAGTGCCAGTAAATTTCCGCCGCCTCCGGGCCGAAATGACTCGCACTCGTATATCGTCCTGCTTTAATCGATCGAAGCAAAACCACCCCAATCAAACCCAACCCAAACGTCACGTGCAACCCGTGAAAACCAGTCAACACGTAAAACGTACTCGTAAACAAATTATCCGTTAAACTAAACTCGTTGGTGAAATACTCGTATCCCTGACCCAGCAGGAACACCAACCCCATCAACGCCGTAATCAGAAACCAAGTTCGCATTCCACCCACATCATTTTTGCGAATGGCTTGATTTCCCCGGTTCATCACGAAACTACTCGACACCAGAATTATCGTGTTCACCGTTGGTAACAACAGTTCCAATTCCGGCGTACCTTCTGGCGGCCAAACATCAGAAACCGCCCGAAATGTCAGATACGCCGCGAACAAACCGAGAAAAATCATCGACTCGGCGAACAGAAACACGTAAACGCCGAAAAGGCGATGGTCGGGGTGTCCGTGATGGCCCGCCGCCTCCGCCTGTTGGTGGGCAGTCATTGCCGCTTGAGATGTATCGACAGTAGAACCTTGCATAACTCTCGCCAACTTTTCTTGAATCTGTCTTGAATCTGTCTTGAAGTTTGTCTTGGGTGAAACCCCACCCATCCTCCCCTTAACAAGGGGAGGTGTTACCAAGGGGAGGTGCCGGAACCCCACCCATCCTCCCCCTACCAAGGGAAGGTATCGGAACCCCACCCATCCTCCCCCTACCAAGGGGAGGTGCCGAAGGCGGAGGGGTTCCACTCTCTCCCACAAAACCTATAATTCCGCTTTCACCTCAGCCAGCAACTCGGAGACTGACTGTTCGTCTTCCTGCTCTCGATCGATCCCGTATTCGTAAGGGCCCGACCACAGAACCGGCTCTTCTTCAAAGTTTTCGATAATCGGCGGCGAACTGGTTTGCCATTCCAGCGTCAGTGCGTTCCAAGGATTCGCACTCGCTTTCGGCCCCCAGAACCACGCCCAAATCGCATTAAACAAAAACGGAAACGTCGAAACGGCCAGAATAATCGAACCGACGGTACAAAGTTGATTGAGCGAAGTCAGTTCCGGATCGTATTGCACCACCCGACGAGGCATTCCCTGCAATCCCAAAATGTGCATCGGGAAAAACGCCAAGTTGAAACCCACAAAGGTTAAAACGAAATGTACCTTACCCCAAAACTCGTTCAACATCCGTCCGACCATTTTCGGGAACCAGTGGTAAATTCCCGCATAAATGCCGAACACGCTACCGCCAAATAGAACGTAATGGAAGTGCGCGACGATGAAATAGGTATCGTGAACGTGAATGTCGAAGGGAACCGAAGCCACCATCACGCCGCTGAGTCCGCCGACGAGGAACATCGACACGAAACCCAAGCCAAATAACATGGCACTGTTGAGGCGAATTTTGCCACCCCAAACCGTCGCCACCCAGCTAAAGACTTTAATTCCAGTGGGAACAGCGATAACCATCGTGGCAGCCATGAAGAACACGCGCAGCCATCCCGGCGTTCCGCTGGTGAACATATGGTGCGCCCAGACGATGTTTCCCAAAAAGGCGATGGCGATACTGGAATAGGCGATCGCTTTGTACCCGAAAATCGGCTTGCGGGCGTGAACGGGGAGAACGTCAGAAATCAGACCGAAAATCGGCAGAATCATGATGTAAACCGCCGGGTGGGAGTAAAACCAGAACATATGCTGGTAGACGACCGGATCGCCGCCTCCCGTGGGATTGAAAAAGGCCGTTCCGGCTAACAAGTCGAAACTCAGCAAGATCAGCGCACCTGCTAATACAGGAGTCGAAACCAGAATCAGCAGCGACGTGGCCAGCATCGCCCAGCAGAACAAGGGCATATCGTACAGCGACATATCCTTAATCCGCATTGTGAAAATGGTGGTCACGAAGTTAATCCCACCTAAAATCGATGAGGTTCCCAACAGCAACACGCTGAGAATCCACATCATTTCGCCCACTTGACCGCTGACGAGACTCAAGGGCGGGTAAGAAGTCCATCCTGCTACGGGGGGATCGTTAATGAAGAGGCTCGCCAACAGCAGCAGTCCGCCCGGTGGAATCAGCCAAAAGGCGAAACCGTTGAGGACGGGGAAGGCCATATCTTTCGCCCCGATCATCAAAGGAATGAGGTAGTTGGCGAAGGCTGCACCGGCTGGAACGATCCAGAGAAAGATCATCATCGTTCCGTGCAGAGTCAGAACGCCGTTATAGCTTTCGTATCCCAAAAAGTCGGGATCGGGGGTCGCCAGTTCCACGCGAATGCTGGTAGCCATTGCCCCAGCGATGAGGTAGAAGATGAAACTCGTGACGAAGTACTGAATGGCAATGACTTTGTGATCGGTGCTAAAGCCAAAGAAATCGATCCAGCGGCGTTCGCGGTGTTCGGGTTCGCCGCCGGGGGGAGCGGTGTTCGGTTCGAGGGATGTCGTAGTCATACGTTCTGTTCGCGAGCAAAATGACAGTCAAAATGACAGTCGAGACACCGCTAATGGCGTTCTCGGTGGCGTTTTTTACTTATTTACAGGTGATGGTGGTGATGGTGAGCTTGAAGGGAGTCTAAAGCTTCTGAGGTAACGTTCCAGTCTTGGGTTCGGGCTTGGAGTCGATCGATCTCAGAAGGTTCGATCGATGCCACCATCAAATTGTCGGCGGCGGCTTGGGCAATCTGCGACTGAAGCCACTCTTCATAACCTTCGGGCGTGTGAACGACAACCTGAGTTCGCATCGCACCGTGGTACGCACCGCACAGTTCGGCACAGATGATGGGATACGTACCGGGAACCTCCGGCTTAAACCGCAGTTCGGTTTTGCGGCCGGGAATTGCATCTTGCTTCAGGCGGAATTGGGGAACCCAAAAAGCGTGAATCACATCTTGGGCGGCAATGTTGAGTTGCACGTCCTGCCCCGCCGGAACGTGGAGTTCTCCAGAAACCACGCCGCTCTCGGGATAGGTGAAAATCCAGGCGTATTGAAGCCCCAAGACATCGACGGAAAGATTGGCACTTCGGCCTTGAACGTCAGGAGACGCACCGACACCGAGGGCGAGTTGCTGGGATTCGCTCTCGGGAAGTGTCGCGGCGAGGGCTGAACCCGGCGCAGCAGGCACAACAGCCGTTTTCTGCGGCCCGGGATCGGTTGAGGCGGCGGGATCGAGTCCGCCCATTTCGTTGTAAACCTCGAAGCTATACACCGACAGCACCATGACGATGGCAACGGGAATCGCCGTCCAGACGATTTCTAGCCCGATATTGCCTTCAACGGGGTCAGCATCGGTGTTATCTCCTGGTTTTTGTCGATAGCGGATGATGGCAATAATCAGCGCCCCTTGGATGAGCAGAAACAATCCAGTGGCGATGGTCATCATCGTGTTGAACAGTCCGTCCACCAAAGGGGCTTCCTGCGAGGCAGCAACTGGCATCCATCCGTGATTTTGCCCGTACCACAGACTGATGAGTGTAATGAGAATGCCAGCGATGAGGGTATTGATGGAAGTGGGTAGTTTCACGGGTTATCGTTACCTCCTGTGGTACTCCCGATCGAATTGAGGTGAAGTGCGTTCGCTTCGGCTAGACGCTCTTCACAATCTCAGCCGATACGTGGATTTATCACGTTATGTAACACGCACACTATGTAACACGGTAAAACAGGTTTTTAAATGGTGTGGCTGAATTGATAAATCTTTAAGATTCTTTTTGTAAATTGTTAGGTTTTAGTTTATTCATGAACAGACAGTTGTATGGTGATTCAGCAACAAAAAACTCGTAATATTGTATTAAATGACACTGAAATTCATGGGAGATCGCTGGAGAGTTCGAGGGTTTACGGTTCGAGTATGTTGGATTTCGGGCAATCTCCCTCGATCGATTCACGAAATTTTTCCAAAACAATGTTGCTAATCTAAAACATTCCTAAAACTATCTTTCGTTCTCCAGATAACGGCTTTAAGGTAAAACTAATCTTCAGTTGAGTTTTGAGGGGTTTCTCGATCGAAATACCTATCCCTCAGTCGAGACTCACTTGATGCAAATTTTCGTGACGTTAACTTGACAAACTGACTCGAACGAAATAGCAAACCTAGCAAAACCCCGATGGCACATTCCGTTCTGAACTCTGACCCCTCTCGTCACTCAACCGATACTGAAACTCAGGCGATCGATCGCGTGCGGAGCCTCGTTTGGAAAATCGCCATCGCGACCGTTCTGCTCATGGCAGTCGGAAGTGCGACCCGCGTTGCGAACGCCGGCCTCGCTTGTCCCGACTGGCCACTGTGCTACGGACAGCTCGTTCCCACCGCCCAGATGAACCTGCAAGTGTTCCTCGAATGGTTCCACCGTCTCGACGCTTCCCTAATCGGTTTGCTGTCGATCGGCCTCGTCGGTCAAACCTGGTGGTGGCGGCGCGAACTTCCCACCTGGCTTCCATGGATGTCCGTTTTCACTTTGGGATTAATCGTGTTTCAGGGGGTTCTCGGCGGACTCACCGTCACCGAACTCCTGCGCTTCGACATCGTCACCGCCCACCTGGGAACGGCTTTATTGTTTTTCGTCACGGTGTTATCGATCGGCTTAGCCCTAGTGCCGTACAACGGAACGGGAGCTGCGAAACACCTGCGTTGGGTCGGTTTGGTCGGAGCTGTGCTGGTATACCTGCAAAGCCTGTTAGGGGCGCTCGTGGCTTCCCAGTGGGTCCTGCACCAGTGCTTGAGTTACCAAACCCTGTGCGCAGTGATGAACAGTCACATCGTCGGTGTGGTTCCGCCCACCCTAGCCGTCTTCACGCTCGTTATCTGGGCCGGGCGCACCCCAACGTTAAGTCAGCCACTCAAAACCCTCGCCCATCTTTCCGGCTTACTCGTCTTACTCCAAATTGGCTTAGGCGTTGCGACGTTTTACCTCCGCTTGCAAGTCGAACCCCTCACCGTATCGCACCAAACTGTCGGGGCGCTGCTCCTCGGTTCCCTCGTTGCATTTACCGCCTTCGCCTTTCGAGACGAACAGTTCGCCTAACCCCTGATTTCTAACCTCTTCACTCTTCCCTCTTCACTCTTCCCTCTTCACTGTAAAAGCAGAATCCATGCAAAATCTCATCACCTCACCGACGGAACGACACCATCGTTATTGGTTCCAAGTCCTCTATAGCTATTACCAACTCACCAAGCCGCGCATTATCGTTCTCTTACTCGTCACTACCGCCGCTGGAATGTTCCTCGCAGCGCGGGGTCAAGTCGATCCTCTGCTGTTGTGCGCGACCCTCATCGGGGGATGGTTGGCGGCGGCGGCGGCCAATACAATTAACTGCCTTTACGATCGAGACATCGATGAAATCATGGAGCGCACGAGCCTGCGCCCGCTTCCCTCCGGACGTATCCGTTCCCGCGACGCTTTGATTTTCGCCGCCACCCTCGCCACCTTATCGTTCGCTTTCCTGACCTATTTCGCCAACCTCACAGCGGCACTCCTCGCCCAATCCGGTATCGTTTTCTACGTTCTGATTTACACCCACTGGCTGAAACGCCACACCGTACAAAACATCGTCATCGGTGGTGCGGCGGGCGCGATTCCCCCTCTCGTGGGTTGGGCGGCGGTGACAGGCGATCTCAGTTGGGCGGCGTGGGTGCTGTTCCTCATCGTGTTTCTGTGGACACCGCCGCATTTCTGGGCGTTGGCGATCTACATCCGCGATGAATACGCCGAGGTGGGCGTTCCCATGTTACCCGTAGTGGAAGGAAACGAAGTAACGGCTCGACAAATTTGGATTTATACCTGGTTGATGTTGGCTTCGACGGCGGTGTTGGTGTATCCCCTCGGAGTTTGCGGTGCGGTTTATACCGGGGTCGCGGTGATGTTGGGGATTCCGTTTGTGAAGAAAGCACGTCAGCTTTTAGGCGATCCTGAAAATCGAGAAATTGCGCGCTCTTTGTTTAAGTATTCCATCCTTTATATGATGTTGCTCTGTGTGGGGATGGTTGCGGATAGTTTACCGTGGGCGCATTCCATTAATTACGCGGTGGCGGAAAACTTGCAAACGTTTCTTTGTGCGTTGTCTGTCAGTTTTTAGCCAGCCCCCTTGTCCGCTTGTTTCCCTGTCAGAACCTCGTCCCTACAGGGCTTCGTTGCCGAACCAACGGGCGTGTAATTTGTCATACGTGCCATCTTCCATTAACTCCAGCAACGTTATCTCGATCGAGGTTAGGTAAGGACTACCTTCCGGAAAAGCAAATCCATAAGCTTCTCGCTTGAAGACCGAACCCACCACTTTCACCTGACCTTTGCCATCGTGATTGGCGTAGTACTGTAAAGCGGGTGCGTCGCCCACAACGGCATCGATCTGTTGGGATAGCAAAGCCTCGTACAATTCCGTCGCGGTTGGATATTCGATCGAAATTGCATTCGTGTTGGCCAAATATTGGGCGGCCGTACTGCGTTCGATCGATCCCACGCGATGGCCGTCCAGATCCTCCGGCCCGCGCACCGATCCGTTAAGTCGATCGAGTGTAAACGTCGTCGTCATGGTGGCAATAAAGTAGGCGAAGACAAAATATCCCACACACATCCACACCAAAGCGAACAGTTTCCCTAAAATTCTTTTCGGCGTTTTATCGCCGTAACCCACAGTCGTAACGGTGACAGCCGCCCACCAGAACGCTTCCCCGATCCCCGGCCAGTACTTCGAGGGAAAATCGGGATTGTTGCGACGCTCGACGAGCCAAATGATATGAGCGACGACGAACAAGATCGTTACAAACCCTCCAATGCCGTAGTACAACTGGGGAGAGATGACGATTCCCGAAATTGTCGCGATGACGATTCCCATCAGCGTGTTGCGTTCGACAGACACCATCACTTGCAATCCCGACTGAAAAAACGGATAGGAGAAATCGAATCGTCGTTCTCGTTCGGCGGTAATGCTGATGCCGCTGACAGCAATGTCTACTTGACCTCGTTCGATATCGTCGAGCAGTTTGGCAAGAGTCCCGACCCCTTCCAGACGATAAGTCAGATCGAGTCGAGCGGCGATCGATTCCCACAACTCGATACTAAATCCTTCATACTGACGGTCTTTGTAGATCGCAAATGGCTCGAAGATTTTGGTTGCAACCCGCAAAGGGGTCGCTCGATCGTCATAGCGTGGAATGTCAGAGGTTGGGTTCGATCGAACGATGTTGGGAATGTCGGCCTCCCTCGCTCGTTCTAGCCATCGATCGACTCGATCTCGATTTCGATCGAGCCATTCTCGTCCGTGGCGCACGATATCCACCGGCGTGTCTTCTCCATCGGCCATTTTGAGATTTTGGGCAACAATGTCTTCGATGGGAATTTCAACGGAGTCTAATAACCGCTCGATGGCAGGATTCGCTTCGATAAATTCGCGGTTCGCCACCACACGAACGGTATTAGCAGCAAATCCCAACTCACAGGGATCGTTACGACATCCCGTAACGTTGTCTGAGGGAAGAAACGGTTCCGTTAGAGATGACGAGGGGGGAGTACTGAAAAACGGAACTTCGAGCCATTGTACGTCTCGACCGGGAACGAGCGTTCCGAGACTCCAGTGAGGCATCCAGGCGTAAAACAGAACGGGTTGGCCGCTTCGGTGTCGATCGAACGTTTCTCGCAGAGTGGGGGCGTAGTTCCCGCTCACCTGTTCGACAGTGTCGCGCAAGCCGTAAACGTCGAGGTGGTGTTCGACGACTGTTTGGCAACTCCAATCTCGATCGCATCCGATTAAGTCGGCTTTTCCGTTTCCGTTTCGATCGAAGATTTTCGCAATTTCGGGATCTCGCAAATCTTCGAGATTGTCGAGATCCAGGCGTTCGGCTGTGGCTCGATCGACGAGATATCCTTGCAATATGCGCCCTTTGACCTCTGAATCGATTTCGACGAGCGCTTCGCCAATCTCTTCAGAGTCGAAAAAGACATCGTGTGCGGGGAACCAGCCGTTAAACCACAAGTCCACTTCACCCCGTGCGGCTTGTCGGTAAAACGTATCGGGTTCGAGGGTTTGTGGCGCGGACACTCGATAGCCTAACTCTTCGATCAGTTGTTTGACCACTTCAGCTTGAAACCATCCAGTTTCCCACGTCCCTCTCGCTATCCGAACGCTGGCGACTTCACTCGCGGCGGGGTGGCGGTCGATCGAAGTAATGACAAAGACGACGCAGCAAGCGAGCAGGAAAAACGATCGAAGTCGGTGTAAAGTCACGATTGGTAAAGTTGGGAAGATGAGGGAAAGAGTCGATCTCGAGGCTCGACATGTATCGTACTCAGATATCGCATTGCGAACGATCTCATCACACCGGCATCCCGACCTGTAAAGAATTTAAAACTCGTCGTGAAATTGTTGTAGGCGGGAGACTCGCGCTTCAACAGCAACTCGAATTCCCGTGCTAGCATGGGAAGCGGTGTTTGACGCATCCCGCTATGAGTTTAGGTTCGACACCATTTCTAGCCAAGGTATTTATGGGTTGGATTGCCGTCGTGCTGAGTTCGATCGTCGTTTACGGCTGTTCTTCCGAAACAATTGCGCTGTCGCAAAAAGATAATCTCGATCGATCGGTTCCCGTCGAGAACGCACCGACTGTACAACCACTGCCCCTACTCGCACGAGCGCGTGTCGGCGATCGATGGATTGCCTTAGAAGTCGCTCGAACGCCTCAGCAGCAAGCGCAGGGGTTGATGTATCGCGATTCGATCGACGACGATCGAGGTATGCTGTTTCCGTTTGAACCGCCCCAACCGGTGCAGTTTTGGATGAAAAACGTTCGCATCGATTTGGACATGATTTTTCTCTACGAGGGCGAGGTTGTGGGCATTGCGGAGAACGTTCCTCCTTGTCGCACGGCTCGCTGTCCGACGTACAGCCCCGGCGCGGGAGTCCTCGTCGATAACGTTATCGAACTTCGAGGTGGACGTGCGTCGGAATTGGGGGTTTCTGTCGGCGATCGGGTCGAGATTGAATTTTTAGACGAGCCGCTATCTTAACGGCCGTTTGAACTTCATCAAGAACTTTACAAAAATTATTAAAAATATATTAAAATGTAGGCATCTTATCTATACGATCGAGCATCGATCTGCTAGGGTAGTCTTTCCAACCGATAGCAGCCAGACTCGCCGTCAAGTTACAACGCGATAGCAGGCATTGCTTGTTCGCCTGTCTACAACGCGATATTCAACTGACGAACTGTCCTCTCGCACGTTCGCGTAAGCGGTGCGTAGCACGATCGTGTTGGTATGTGAGGAGTTATCGCGATCGAGAGGCTTTACGCCGTTCTCCTGTAAAGCGATTGAGTGACAGTCGGAGACGATTCACGTCAGGTGAGATCGACTCGAGTTCGCCGATGCGAGCTGGCAACGTCAAACTTTAAAACCGTCCTGTCAAAGCATCTCAAAACGCCTTGTCCGAGTAGACACCCGAGAGAGTGACTACTTCAAGGTTTTATATTCCCTAACTCCATAACAAAATGATTTTCAAGCCAAGTGAGGAAAAACGGTCATGGGAGCGACGAAACAAGCGCAATTTTTGCGATTTTTAGAAGAAGACTTAGATTTGTCGGCGGATTCGATCGCCATTGCGCTGCGTCGCCGAGAACGGGATGCCGGGCCGTTACCCATGATTTTGTGGAAATACGGATTTGTAACACTCGAACAGCTCGATCGAATTTATGACTGGCTGGAGTCTGCCTATACCCAACCCAGTTGTTAAGCATCTGTCTTCAAAGCGAAACCGCAGGAACTTGCCAATCAGACAACCTCCTGCGGTTTTTAAAGGCTCTTCGATTTTAAGGTGCGACCGAATAAACGAAGTCTTTCAGAAATTAGCCCGCGTTGAGGACTTGTGAGGCGGCTGCAACACCGGCTCCGGCTGGGAACTCGACGTTTAAGGATTGCAGGGTCGCTTCCAGGGCTGCGATCGCGCTGAGTACATCTCGATCGCAAACAAAGCCGAGATGACCGATGCGGAAAATCTTTCCTTTAAAGCTATCTTGTCCGCCGGCTAACGCGATATCGAATTTCTTCTTCATCACCGATCGAATCTGCTCGGCCTCCGCAGACACCGGTGCCACTGCCGTAATTGCCGGAGACGCGCAGTCGTCCGCTCCGAACAACGGCAATCCTAACGCTTTCACAGCCGCCCGGGTGGCCCGTTTGAGTCGATCGTGCCGTGCAAAAATATTCTCGAGTCCCTCCGCCTTCATCATCCGCAACGTCGCTTGCAAGGCAAAAAACAAGTTGACGGGCGGTGTAAAGGGAGTCGTATTTTTCGCCGCCGTTTTGCGATAGGGCCCCAAATCCAAGTAATACCGAGGCAAGTTCGAGGTTTCGTAAGCTTTCCAAGCCTTCGCACTCACCGACACGAACGCCAAACCGGGGGGAATCATGTAACCTTTTTGCGATCCCGAAGCAACCACGTCCAAGCCCCACTCGTCGATGGGAACGTTATACGCGCCCAAACTCGTGACGGCATCGACGATAATCAACGCTTCACCGTGAGCTTTCACGTGGCGGTTGATGGTTTCGAGGTCGTTGAGAACCCCGGTTGACGTTTCGCTGTGCGTAATAATAACCGCCTTAATTTGCTTGTCGGTATCCGCTTCGAGCGCTTGTCGGAACTGTTCGGGATCGAGCGGTTTACCCCACTCGGCCGTAATCGTTTGTACGTCGAGGTTATAGGCCTTAGCCACTTCGGCCCACCGCTGGCCGAACTTCCCGTTCGAGCCGACCAACACGCGATCTCCAGCACTGAGGAAGTTGATTATACCGGCTTCCATGGCACCCGTGCCGCTGGCTGATAAGACCAACACGTCGTTTTGGGTTTGGTGGAGCCATTTGAGATTTTCCGTCACCTCAGCCATGATTTCGGAAAACTCGCCGCTCCGGTGGCCGATGGGATGTCGTCCCAATGCCAACAATGCCTGTTCGGGTACCGGGGTCGGACCCGGAATCATTAACATCAACTTATCGTCCATGGGAATTCAATCGTCAAAATTGGAAGTCGTGTTGGAAATCACAGCCGCGCCACGTTGTGTTTCGCGATTAGAGGTCGTCCCGTTAGCTCGACGAGCGATCCTCTGTACCGTTGGTCAAAGATGGCGCACCGCTCGTTGACATCGTCGATCGAAAAACGGGTTGATTGAGAGACCATCGATAATCGATGGGTAGGTTTTTGAGCTGGCAAACTTCTTCAAGTCGCTTTTGCTGAGCGAGGGCTTTCCGCAGCGTGATAATCAATTGATTGATTTGTTCTCGCTCTTTTGAATTCGGTGCGACCGCAAAAAGCGTTTGACGTTCTAAAAGCTGAAGTAGCAGCTCGTAGTGAATGTGAGACGGCAGGGGAAGCGGCTCCATGAAAACAGATCGACCTCTTGTTAGAGCGGTTGCAGAACACTTGCGCTTCGACACAGACGGGACGGCGCAATTATTAAGTTTTTATTGTACCTCCTGTTGAGAATGCGCGCTCAGTCGATCGAAAGGTTTTATGTGGGAGAAAGTAACGTTTCAACAGCTACCGCAGGGTCGGGTTGACGCATCAGCGACTCGCCGACGAGTACCGCCCGAGCGCCCGCCTCGCTGACGCGATCGAGATCCGATCGAACGAACAAACCCGACTCGCTTACCACAGTAATATTGTTTTTGTCAAGCCATTCTTTTCGCTGTTGTAGTAACTCGCAAGTCGTATCGAGACTGACCGAAAAATCTTCGAGATTGCGGTTGTTGATTCCCACTAATTGCACGCCCTCGAGAGGCAAAACCCGATCGAGTTCCTCGAGGGTGTGAACTTCCACCAGCGCGGCAATTCCGAGTAATTTTGCAATTTTGAGGAAATACTGTAAATCTCGATCGTTTAAAATCGCTGCGATGAGTAAAATCGCATCGGCTCCCCGCGCCCGAGCCAAGTAAATCTGATAGGGATAAATGATGAAATCCTTACATAACACGGGCAAGTCGATGGCTTGTCGCACGTCGCGCAAATAGTCGAAACTGCCTTGAAAGAATTTTCGATCGGTCAACACTGACACGCAACTCGCCCCTCCTCGTTGGTAGGCTTGCGAGATCGAAACGGGATCGAAATCCTCGCGAATCACGCCTTTACTCGGCGACGCTTTTTTCACCTCTGCAATCAACGCCGGAGCGATGCGACAGTCGTTAAGCGCGGCGACGAAATCGCGAGGCTTCGGCGCGAGAGCGACTTGTTTTTTTAACTCGCCAAGGGGCATATACAGCCGCAGTTTATCGATCTCCGTTTCCTTGTGCCAAACGATTTCTTCCAAAATGTGGCGCGGTTCGGCTCCGGGTATCGGCACTTGATACTGACAGGCTTCAGCGCGAACGGGGGGATTGGGAGAGCGGCGACGAATATTGACCATTGATGCGCGATGTTCGATCGAGAATACGTGAATCTTTAACACCTTAATCTTTAACACATCGATCGACCCCGATCGCGTCGAACTGGAACCCGGACATCGATCGAACCGTCGGAATACCTAGAGGTTTCTCCTCAACTCTGTGTCAGCCGTTCGTCGCCTATTGGAGTTCGATCGATGCGTGGAACCAGCCCGATCGTCAACCCAGCCAACCGATACCCGCGAGCGAGTCACGTCCACCGCATTCTCCTAACACTCGCGCTCGTCGGCTGGGCAGCGATCGACACGGGCGTTCTCGTGTTTCCCAGTACGACGGGTAGGACAACCACGCTAACTCAGCGCTCGCTCGAAGTCATGAGACATTAACACACCGGCAACACGTCCGATCTCGTTGGCACTCTGTCCTCATCTCACCATCCCCTCATCTTGACTGACCATAAACCTCTAGACTAGATTCAGCAGGTCGTTCGATAACGGAATCGAGAGAGGTGGCTGTGGTCGAGAGTTCCAACACGTCTACGGTACAAAGTATCGCGTCGCGCCGGGAACTGCGAGCGTTAGTTCGATCGCAGCTCCAGATGTTTCTCGAACAGGGAAACCTCGAAGGTGCAAAAACCGTGCTAGTCCCCGTACAGCCGGCCGATATTGCCGAGGCCATTGAGGGACTGCCCGAAACAATGCACGTCATCGCCTTTCGCTTGCTCTCGAAAGACGAAGCCACTGAAGTTTACGAACACCTCGATTCCAGCGTGCAACAGTCGTTGATCGAGGAATTCAAGAATCAGGAAGTCCGAGAAATCGTCGAGCAAATGTCGCCCGACGATCGAGCGCGTCTGTTCGACGAATTACCCGCCAAGGTGGTGCGGCGACTGCTCAAACACCTCAGTTCGGTCGAACGTCAAGCGACGGCGTTGCTGTTGGGCTACGAAGCCGACACCGCCGGGCGCATTATGACACCGGAGTATATCTCCTTAAAAGAGCATTTCACGGTTTCTCAAGCACTCGATCGAATTCGCAGTCTCGCCCACATCACCGAAACAGTTTATTCGCTCTACGTCACCGATGCGGCGCGTCATCTTTCGGGCATCCTATCGCTTCGAGATCTCGTGGTCGCGCAACCGGAACAGACGATCGGGGATATCATGACGCGAGACGTGGTGTTCGTCCACACCAGCACCGACCAAGAAGAAGTCGCACGCACGATCCAACGCTACGACTTTCTAGCCCTTCCCGTCGTCGATAGCGAACAGCGTCTCGTCGGTATCGTCACGGTAGATGACGTTATCGATATTTTGGAACAAGAAACGACGGAAGATATTTATGCGTTGGGGGGTTTGCAAGCGGACGGCGACAATTACTTCCAAACCAACCTATTGAGCGTCGCGCGTCAGCGGGTGCTGTGGTTGTTGGTGTTACTGTTTACCAACACCCTCACGAGTGGCGTGATTCGAGCCAATCAAGGCATTCTCGAACAAGTCGTGAGTCTGGCCATGTTTATCCCACTGCTCATCGGTACTGGGGGAAACGTGGGCGCACAATCGTCTACGGTGGTGATTCGCGGTTTGAATATGGATAAAATCCATACGGGCGGCGCCTCGAGAATTATTCGACGGGAAGCCATTGCGGGCATCTTATTAGGGGCGATGCTCGGGGCGATCGTGACCTTGGGCGCATATTTGTTGCAGGGCAATTGGATTGTGGCGATCGCCGTTGGAATCAGCCTGCTCGCCATTTCTACGTTAGCCTCGGTGTCGGGTGCGGCACTTCCGATCCTCTTTAAATCCCTGGGTTTCGATCCGGCATTGATGTCGGCACCGTTTATTACGACTGCTGTAGACGTACTCGGGGTGCTGGTTTATTTTAATGTCGCTCGTTTGCTAATTCAGCTAATTCCGTTTGAGGCGTGAGGCCGTGAACGTTCGATTAGCAATCGGTGTCGTCATCGTAGCGTTCTCAGTTCCGGTACGGGCTGAAGAGGTCGTGTTGGCGAAGGTTCGATCGATCTATCCCGACCTCGTGGCGCAGTGGGAAAACGATTGTTTGTCGGGTTCGATCGATACGTCTGTGTTCGATCGTGCGGACGGTGGAAAATTTGCCAACGCGATTTGTTGGTATCCACCGGAAGCCGACGGTTCCCGCACGGGTCAATGGCTGGGGATCGCACCTTTGAATCTGCACCGAACCTTTCGCGCCACTTGTCACAACGGCGATCGATCCTGTCAAGAAGCCTTGACGCAGTGGCGATCGATCGATCCTCAAGCGGTGTCTCGCGCTGAGATATACTGTGCTTCCAAGCAAGGAACGCTCTTTGTCGTCTCTCGCGACGGTGTAACCGAAATTCGTTGCGGCTTTTTCGCCACCACCGTTTGGGACGAAAACAGCGACGGCTCGATCGACGATGAAGACCCGGTTAGCGTCGAGACTCCTCTAGGTACGTTAAATTAAAGATCCCCCAAATCGATCCCCCAAATCGAAAATTTCGTAAATCGTCAATCGCAACCCGTAAATTGCTATGCTGCTCGGTAGCAACTACCCCTCTTCAGACCTCCGAGATCGAACCCTCGAAACAATCCTTCGAGAACGGCGAATTCGCCTTGCCGAACAGGTCGATTTCCCCGTCGTTCTGTGGTCGGGACGCAGCAAATCCCGAAATTTTCCGGCCAACACCTACCCCTTCCGCGCCAGCAGTCACTTCCTCTACTTCGCCGGACTCCCCCTCGAAAACGCGGCCGTTCGCCTCGAATCGGGAAAATTAGAACTTTTTCTCGACGATCCCGCATCGGGTGCAGCTCTATGGCATGGCGAAGCGCCCAAACGTCACGAAGTCGCCCGTACCATTGGGGCAGATGTCGCATTTCCACTGTCAGAATTACCAGCACGCGCCAAAGATGCCGCGACGATCGCCGTCCTCAACAACGAAATTCGACAGCAGCAAGCTCTCGTTTTAGAACGATCGATCTCCCCTCTCGATGCCTTAAACGGGATCGATCGAGAACTCGCCCGCGCCATCGTCCAACTGCGCCTCAGCCACGATGCTGGGGCGCTCGGCGAATTGCGTCAAGCTGCCGCAGTCAGTGTCGAAGCTCACAAAGCTGGCATGGCTGCCACGAAAACCGCTCATTTAGAAGCCCGAATTCGCGGCGCGATGGAAGGTGTCATCCTCAGTCAAAACATGACCTGTGCTTACAACAGCATCGTCACCGTACACGGCGAGGTGTTACACAACGATCGATACCATCATCCCTTGCAAGCTGGCGATTTACTCCTCGCCGATGTCGGCGCAGAAACCCCTCTCGGTTGGGCTTCTGACATTACCCGAACTTGGCCGGTTAACGGCCAATTTTCGGCAACGCAACGGGCGATTTACGAAGTCGTTCTCGCGGCACACGATCGCGCCATCGAAGCCGTCAAACCCGGGGTAGAATATCGCAACGTTCACCTGTTGGCAGCGAAGGTTTTAGCTGAAGGATTAGTCGATTTAGGGATTTTGTGCGGCAATCCTGAAGATTTGGTTGAAGCTGACGCTCACGCGCTTTTCTTTCCCCACGGTATCGGACATCTTCTCGGTTTGGACGTTCACGATATGGAAGATCTCGGCGATTACGCGGGATACGAAAACAATCGGGCGCGGAGCAAACGGTTCGGTCTGTGTTTCTTGCGGTTGCACCGTCCGTTAAAACCGTCGATGCTCGTCACCATCGAACCCGGCTTTTATCAAGTTCCCGGTATTCTCAACAACCCTCAAAATCGAGAGAAATACAAAGATGCTGTCAATTGGGAGCGCTTAGAACAGTTCGCCGACGTGCGCGGAATTCGCATTGAGGATGACGTGTTGGTGACGGAAGATGGCGGTGAAGTCACCACGTCTGCATTGCCAACCGACATTGAATCGATCGAACATTTAGTTTCGGATTCAGGTCGAACGTGACGATCTTGGGTTTTGATGCGGAAGTTCAAAGAGCATCTGTCAAATCCATCTTGAGGCGATAAGCGATTCACCAGACGCGAACTCAAACCTCGTTAATTTCCTCGATCGCTAAACAACACCTTGTAGCTGACGCAGCCGTTGCAGAAAACGCGCCACAGCCACCGCTTCCCAAACGTCGCCTTCCTCGATCAGTAAATCTAAGACCGCTTCAAATGCCTCGATCGACTCCTCAAAGCGTTCGAGTTGTGAGAGCGTTCGTCCTAAGCCTTTCAACGCATCGACGTATTCAGCGTTAATTTCGAGCGCGCGTTCGTACAGCGACACGGCTTCTTCTAAGCGACCTTGACTCGATCGAAGATTCCCCAAAGCGTTGTACGCTAAAGCGTGGTCTTCGTTAAGGCGAATGGCTTCCTCGTACTCCTGCGCGGCTTCCTCGTAACGATACTGTGCGAACAAAACGTTGCCGAGTTTGTAGCGAAGGAGCGAATCTTGTGGGTCTCGATCGAGCAATTCCCGAAAGACCGCTTCTGCTGCTTCGTAATCTCGATCGCGAAACAACTGATTTCCTTCTCGCAGGCGTTCTCGTCGATCGATCGGTTCTGCGATCTCGATTCGATCGACGTTGATTCGATTCCGCTCTCCCGCAATCGCCCATTGCGGAGTCAGACAAATTACAGCTAAGATGCCGACGAAGAGGGAACGTGGCTCGAGCGCAGCCGAAATTCGACGAACGTCAACAGAACCGTTTAAGTGTGAGACCATCAATAACACGAACGACAAAACAGATTTTTCTGATGATAGCGTGACTGTGCGAGATGTTACCGACCGATTTACTCAGTTACCGACACAACGGCGAAGAACTCGTTCCCAAACGTCTCCCCATCGACGATCGACATTTACAACTCGCGCAGGCGGCCATCGATCGCTTTCAGGACTGCGTCAACGACACCCAGAGTACTCTCGATCGAAAGCTCAAGGAATTTGAAGGGGATAGTCCTGACTACCGACTGCGTAGGGGATTAGCACACCTACTCAAAAGTCACAGTTGCACCTTCGAGATGGTCAGTCCTCTCGATCCCCCCGAGCTGCGCCAACGGGTATTTTCCCTCTCCGCCCAAACCGTTCCCAGTCGAGTGACAACGACCCAAACCCTCGATCGACTCGCAACCGAACTCAGCCGAGAACTCAACAGCGAAATTCTTCCCGATGCAATTCGGCGGGGACTGTACGCCGACTTACAAGAAAACCGCATTCTCACCGTCTTCGACCCACCAACCCCCGAAAACTTGCTGCACCGCTACAACCTATCTCAAGTTCAAGGGATTTTCTACCGCGCTAGCGATATTGTCATCAACGCCCATCGCAACGTTCCCGGTCAATATAAACTGCTATTTCGCTATCTCAAACTCTTCAGTTTGATGTTTTACATCGAAGGCGATGCCGATTGCGGGTTTACCATTACCATCGACGGGCCGACGAGTTTGTTTAAACCCAGTACCCGCTACGGTTTAGCCATTGCCAAACTCATCCCAGCACTGCTGCACGTGACGCGCTGGAGTTTGAAAGCCACACTACACACGCGCAACCCGCAAACGAAAACGACCCGCATCGGTCGCTTCGCCTTAGACTCTGACTGTGGATTGGTCACCCACTACCCGCCGGGAAAACCCTACGATTCGATGCTAGAACAGTCCTTCGCCAAGCGTTGGTTGTCCTTGGATACGCCGTGGCAACTCGAGCGGGAAGTCGATCTGATTCCGATTCCCGGTAGTGTCATGGTGCCAGACTTTCGCTTAGTCCATCCAGACGGCCGCGATGTCTTGCTCGAAATCGTCGGCTATTGGCGACCGGAATATTTGAAAAAGAAATTTTCCCAAGTGCGACACGTCGAAAACCGACGGCTCGTCCTCGCCGTTTCCGAACGCTTGAATTTGGAAAAAGCGGGCGTTCGCGCCAGCGACGTTTCCGTTCCCCTCGTGTGGTTTAAAGAAAAGTTGCAACCTCAAGCTGTTCTCGATGCGATCGAATCGGATTAAACCCGTTCGCCATTGCCCTAAACCCTCAGTTTGCGAATCATTTCTCGCAACACGTCGGTTTTGGTTTTACCTCGCTGGATACAGTATTGTTCTAACCGTTCGAGTTCGTTCAAGGGCAGGCGAATTGTCAGGACTTTGTCTGAAGGGGGTTTCGTTCGAGCCATGGGTTCGATCGATCTATTGAGGGTAACTGAACAAAGAAGTAAGGTATAGACTTTTTCGCCCAACCCTAACGCTTTTCACGGTAGGCAGCCGGTTCCCATCGCTTCGAGTTCGACGGGCATCGGTGACGTGTCGAGAACGCAACACAACCGTCGAGAAAGATGGATGACACAGGCGCTTGGCAACCGATGAATTGTCGTTTCGAGCCGGGGAAAGACGATGGGTTGCGTTGGAAAACTTCGCTTCGATCGCGATCTTACCTCCAGTACATTGTACTGATAATCGATCGTTTGCAACCGTTTTCGAGAAAAAAAAGCGAAAGACGGCTCGATCGATCCCTTGAAACTTCTCGTCGCCCGTGTCGAAAAGACGCGACTCAGGCTAAGCTAGAGGGGATAGCTAAACTTTGACGAAGTCAGCAATGAGCGACCTGAGTCCTTACGAACAGCTTGGCGTAACAAAAGATGCCTCGTTTGAGGAAATACAAGCTGCTCGCAGCCGTCAGATCGAACAGCACAACGACGATCGAAAGCGGGTCGAGCAGATTGAAATGGCTTACGATGCGGTTTTGATGGATCGGCTTCGGTTGCGCCAACAGGGAAAAATCAAAATTCCGGAAGGCATTCGTTTTCCCGAGCGCGCGATGCCGTCGCCACCCCAAACGGTCGCCCCGGCTTCCGCCAATCGGATGTCTGAATGGTTTCAAGGTGCGATCGACACGCCCAGCCAAGCGGATATCCTCTGGCCGGCGGGTGTTTTTGTCCTGTTGAGCATCCTCAGTGCGGTTAATGTCGCCTATACACCCATCGCCCTAGCCTTTGGTGCGGGAACGAGCCTCTACTTTCTCAACCGTAAGGAAAAGCGGTTCGGCCGCGCTGTTCTCTACACGCTCCTCAGCGTCGTGGTTGGCATTCTCATCGGCGGACAGCTCGGCGCGTGGTTAGGATCGCAACTGCCTTCCGAGACGATCGCCGCGTGGCTGACGTTCTTTTTATTGTGGTTGGTGACGAGCTTTTTGCGTTAGACCACCGGTTGGGGAGTGGTTTGGACGATAAAATCAACGGCTTCTGCAAGGTCACTGACAATGAGATCCGGGTTGTAGCGTTCGAGATGTCGGCGATCTCGGATACCGGATAGCACGGCAATGAATTTAACTCCTTGGGTACGGGCAGCAATCGCATCAGCTTCCGTATCGCCCACCATCCACTGAAGGCGAACGGGGGGTAATTCGGTCAGCGCGCGTGCAAGGAGGCGAGGCTTGTCTTTCGTGTCGGCGGTTTTCACTTCGTCGTTGCCGATGCAGTAACGTCGATCGAGGGGAAAAAATCGATCGAGTTCGCAGCGATACAGGGCTTCTTCGAGTTCTCGCTGGCGACGCATGGTTAACACGACCAGTTCGATCCCAACCCGTTGCGCCCGTTCGAGGGCCGCTACAGCACCGGGGATAGGCGTATCGTAGTGCAAATAAGGCGTACTGTGAACTGTTTTTCCGCGTAAGGTCGCAAATTCCCGAGCGCGGTCGCGATCGAGTCCTGAAATTGTTCCAATTTTACGTTCCGGGGTGCGCGAGCGTTTCAACTGCCAAAATTCCGGTTTAGACAGATGGTTGACTGGTCGATCGGGAGGGCGCAATCGATCGAGGCAATATCGATATACGCAGTAATAACGATCGGACACATCGACGATCGGACCGTCGAAGTCGGTAATCAGTCGAAGCATGGGGGCGGAGAAGGAGTGGGGTTTGCAGCTCTGTGTAAAGTTTTATCACATCTCGCTCGAGCTATTCCCCAGTTCGAGCGTTCGATTGAGGGAGTTCTGCCCCTCCCCCAATTTGGGTTTATCGTGAAGAGCCAGGCCGATTCCCAAACAAGCACCGTTGCGGCTCGCACTCCATGGGTGTCTGTTCGATCGAGTAGATTGTCGATTGGTACTCCAGTCTGATGATACGCACAAACCTCAAAAAACGCACGAATTGCCCCGAGGCTTTAGCCTTACTCGATCGTGCGAGCGAAGCACTTAATACTTCGGCTTGACTGATAGAAGATTGAGGGCAGTACGTTACGTCGATTCAAAACTGAATTGCAATAGCAAAGATCGTTCTAATCAATGCTTGTTAAGCCTCATTCGATCTCTCGTGGATTAACACCCAATTAAAGATTTGCGATTCCAATAGCTACAAACTCGATCCGGATCTGAATCTCCTTAAGAAGAACTTTGCTAGAGCGGAGGTACAATAAAAATGCTATAATATAAAGCTTTCTGTTTTTTGTCTTTGCATGAAACCGCGAAAACGATTTGCCCAACACTGGCTTCGTAGTGACGCTGTCTTAGATAGAATCATCGAAGCCGCCGAATTATCTGCCAACGATCGAGTGTTAGAAATCGGCCCCGGTCAAGGTGTTTTGACTCGGCGGTTATTTCCTCTGGTTGAATCGCTAGTTGCCATCGAACTCGACCGAGATTTGTGTCAAAAACTCGTTTCAAAATTTCGAGATATCGAAAACTTTTTATTGCTACAAAGCGATTTTTTAGCGTTAAACCTATCCGAACAGCTAAGCGCGTTTTCCAATATTTTTCACGTTCAAAATAAAGTTGTTGCCAATATTCCCTACAATATCACCGGGCCGATTTTAGAAAAACTGCTCGGAAAAATCGAAACGCCCAATCCTCGCCCCTACGAATCGATCGTCTTGCTCGTTCAAAAAGAAGTTGCCGATCGATTGTGTGCTCGACCGGGTTCCAAAACCTTTGGCGCTTTGTCCGTGCGCGTGCAATATCTCGCCCAGTGTGAAATCATTTGCACGGTACCCCGTAAAGCCTTTTATCCGCCGCCGAAAGTCGAATCTGCCGTTGTTCGGTTAAGACCGAGGTCGATCGAAACACCTGCCCAAAATCCCAAATTGCTCTCAACGCTCGTCAAAGTGGGATTTGCCAACAAACGAAAAATGTTGCGCAACAACCTTAAAAGCCTTATCGAGCCAGAACAGCTTGCCGAACTTTTCGATCGATGCCAACTCGATCCCGAAGCGAGAGCCGAACGCTTGAGTGTCGCAGACTGGATCGCCCTCAGCAACCAGAGTTCTGAATTCAATTCTACCCAAAACACAAAGAGTTGACGATGCAAACAAGCACCGCCAACTCCTCAAAAAAATCTGAATTTAAATGTCTTTTTCACCTAAAACGCGGATCATATGCTCGAACGGTTCGTCAACAAACGAATCGGCCTCGATTCCCGCTTCAGCAACCTTAGCTTTCACGATCTCTTGGAGAATACCGATGCCGATTACCGTCGGCCCGATCGCAACGTTGAGGGAGTTATAGGTTTCTCTCAAACCGGCCAACACTCGTTCGTCGAGTACGTCCGTATCCGCTGCCACCCAAGCATAGGTCGCGTAGCGTAGATAGTAGTCCATGTCACGCAAACAGGCCGCATAGCGGCGCGTCGTGTAACCACTACCACCGGGACGAATCAGTTCCGGTCGATCGCTAAACAACTTCGAGCCAGCTTCTTTGACGATGGTAGCAGCTTGACCGTTGACCAAAGCGGCCGCTTGCACGCGCGCCGTTCCGGTTTCAAAGTAGGACTTTAGACGATCGATCGCGTTTCGATCGAAGTAACGTCCGCTCGCATCGTAGTTTTTAATCAGAGTTGTAATTGCGTCCTGCATGAAATTCCTCTTGTTCTAAATCTGGATACGGCTCAATCTATTATTTTCCAATGGTGCGCGTCACGATTGGAAATTAACAATAGTTTATACCCAGGATCGTCGATCTCTGTTATCCCGACCCCGCTTAGTCTGCCGCTTGCCTTCACACACAACGGAACGTTCTAATCTTTATCATTTTTTACGCTGAATTGGTATAAAAAGTTACAAATTCTTACAACGCCTATCTCTACGATGAGTCAGGTATTCGTTCAGATAGAGCCGTCGCGTGCGTGGGTAGCGACACGTAGCGTCCGAGAAAGCAATACTGGCAACCCATCACCACACGGATTAGTTAGGGAGAAGTTAAGACATGCCTCAGACTCCGCAAGATGTCTTGAAAATGATTCAAGCCGAGAACATCGAGTTAATCGATTTAAAGTTCGTCGATCTGTTTGGCATTTGGCAGCACTGCACCTTCCATCGCAGTTTGATTGAAGAAGATTCTTTCACCGATGGGGTTGCCTTTGACGGTTCCAGTATCCGGGGGTGGAAAGCCATTAACGCCTCGGACATGGCAATGGTTCCCGATCCCACCACGGCATGGATGGACCCCTTCATGGAAGTGCCGACTCTGAGCATGATTTGCTCGATTAAAGAGCCGAGAACTGGAGAATGGTACGATCGCGACCCGCGCTCTCTCGCAGACAAAGCCCTTGAATACCTCAAATCAACGGGTATTGGCGACACCGTTTACTGTGGTCCGGAACCAGAATTCTTCGTATTCGACGACGTTCGCTACGACCAAAACGAACACGAAGGATACTATCACGTCGATTCGACGGAAGGGCTGTGGAACTCCGGCCGTGTCGAAGAGGGCGGAAACCTAGGCTTCAAAACCAGCTACAAACGTGGATACTTCCCCGTCGCACCATCGGATACCCTGCAAAACCTGCGCAGTGAAATGCTCTTAACGATGGGCGAATGCGGCGTTCCCATCGAAAAACACCACCACGAAGTCGGAACGGCTGGCCAGTGCGAACTGGGGATGCGTTTTGCCGAACTCATTCAATCGGCTGACAATACCCTGACCTACAAGTACATCATCAAAAACGTCGCCCGCAAGTACGGTAAAACGGCAACCTTTATGCCCAAACCCGTTTTCAACGACAATGGAAGCGGGATGCATACCCATATGTCCATCTGGAAAGACGGACAGCCACTGTTCTTTGGCAACAACTACGCCGATCTCAGCGAGCTGGCACTGTATTTCATCGGCGGCTTGCTGAAACACGCCCCAGCTGTATTGGCGTTCACGAACCCCTCGCTGAACTCTTACAAGCGTCTGGTTCCTGGATTTGAAGCCCCGGTCAACTTGGCTTACTCTCAAGGTAACCGTTCCGCTTCAATTCGGATTCCCATTACGGGCAGCAACCCCAAAGCGAAACGCATTGAGTTCCGCTGTCCCGATGCAACTTCTAACCCTTACCTCGGTTTCTCAGCAATGCTGATGGCGGGGATCGATGGAATTAAGAACAAGATTCACCCCGGCGAACCCCTCGATGTGGATATCTACGAACTCAGCCCCGAAGAACTGAGTAAGATTCCGTCTACGCCCGGTTCTCTCGAAGGTGCTTTGAGCGCGCTGGCCAACGATCACCAGTTCTTACTCGAAGGTGGCGTGTTCACCGCAGACTTCATCGATAACTACATCACGTACAAGCTCGATAACGAAGTCAACCCGATTCGCTTGCGTCCGCACCCGTTCGAGTTCATGCTCTATTTCGATGCTTAATTGAGATGATGGAGTGGGGTGGTGATGAGGTACAACTCATCACTCTCCCCATTTTCTTATCCCCTCATCTCCTCATCTCCTTACTCAAATCGAATTCCAGCGTTTTCGAGTCGATCGAGTGCCGTTTGCAGTCGATCGATTTCGGCGATCAGACTAATCCGAACGAAGCCTTCGCCGCCTTCACCGAACGCATTCCCCGGTGTCACGACGACCCCCGTATTCTGCAATACCGTCAACGCAAAATCTGTCGAACCCATTCCCGGCGGACAAGGAACCCAGAGATACATGGTCGCCAAGGGTTTAGGGATTTTCCAACCCAACTTTTCCAACCCAGCAATCAGAAAATCGCGACGGTTGCTATAACGCTTTTGCACGTTTTCCAAATAGGTTTCGGGCAGTTGCAAGGCTGTTTCCGCCGCCGACTGCAACGCGGCGAAGATCCCGTAATCCAAATTGGTTTTCAGCGTCCGTAAGCCTTGGATGACGTGTCGGTTGCCGACGACAAACCCGACGCGCCATCCTGCCATGTTGTAAGTTTTCGAGAGGGTATGAAACTCAACACCGATGTCTTTCGCGCCCTCAATTTCCAACAAACTCGTCGGCTGATACCCATCAAACGCTAACTCGGCGTAACACAAATCGTGAACGAGTAAAATTTCGTGACGCCGTGCAAACGCGACCACCTCTTCAAAGAACTCGCGCGGAGCCGTTGCGCCTGTGGGGTTGTTGGGATAATTGAAGTACATCACCTTGGCTTCCCGAGCCACCTCGTCGGGAATTGCCCCCAAATCGATCGTCCAATTGTTTGCCGCGCTCAGCATGAGGCTGTGAACCCGCGCGCCAGCAATTAACGGCCCTCGGAAGTGGGCTGGATACGCGGGGTTGGGAACGAGAACCAAGTCGCCGGGGTTGAGATAGGCGAGGGCCAAGTGCGTCAGTCCTTCTTTTGACCCTAACAGCGGTAACGCCTCGCCCTCCGAGTCGAGCTGAACGCCGTAACGCCGCTCGTACCAAACGGCGATGGCACGTCGAAAATTGCCCGTTCCCTCAAAGGGTGGATAGCCGTGGTTTGCCGGATCTTGCAAGGCTCGGGCAGCTGCGTCGATGACGGGCTGAGGGGTTGCGCCATCGGGGTTTC
The DNA here is from genome assembly GCA_001657325.1 of Geitlerinema sp. BBD 1991-9. Lineage (GTDB taxonomy): Bacteria > Cyanobacteriota > Cyanobacteriia > Cyanobacteriales > Geitlerinemataceae > Geitlerinema. The sequence goes on from LWRO01000039.1 coordinate 28,750, forward strand.
CCATCCCCAAGTCAATTAAATCGAGACCCTGTTCGCGCGCTCGAGCTTTCAATTCGTCCAAACGCGCGAACACATAGGGAGGTAACGCTTGCACCCGATCGGCAGGGCTTATCCAATCCAGAGCCATTGAGGAAAGACTGACGAAGAACAGACTTTTTAATGTATCAGGTTTTGCTGGGCGATCGATCGACCGACACGCCACAAGACAGACAGGTGGCTGTGGTTGAAACCATTGCCGCAGCGACTTGAGCGGGTTCTACAGGAAACGGCAGGTGATGAATGTCGGAATCGGCCTCGCAAGCGAGTTGAGCAGCGTGATGCAATTCCAACACCGAGACTCGTTCCATGCCTAACTCGGCCAGGGTTTTCGGAAGTCCGATTTCGCCGTAAAATTTCAGGAGTTGCTGACGCGCGGCGGCCGCGAGTTGATTTTGTTGCACCAATTCTTCGAGGCGCAGTTGAACGAGAATACCAAACGCGACTTTTTCGCCGTGAATCGTTTGGCGGTTCGGCGACAAATGGGTGAGAGCGTTGTGGACGGCGTGAGCTGCAACGGTACGACATTGCGCCCCACCGAGTCCGCCAATGACGCCGGCCAGTAACACCGTCGCATCGACCACTTCGCGCCAGGTGGAACCTCCGGGTTCGGCAAGGGCGAGCGCTGATTTTTGCAGCAGGAGATCGCGCAGAACGCGGGCTTGTTGGACGGCCGCGACGATCAGGGTTCGATCGGAATTTCCACTGCTAACGGACGCTTCGTACCACTTGGCCAGCGCGTCTCCGATGCCTGCGACGAGCGTGCGTTGGGGGGCTGTGCGAATTAACTCGTAGTCGAGAACGAGTAAATCGGGGCATTTAGGGAGGGCTACGTCGTAGAGAAACGCGCCTTCTGGGGTGTAGACGTTAGAGAGGGCCGTCCAAGCGGCACAAGTAGCGGCAGAGGTGGGAATCGTGACGACGGGTAACTGACAGCGATCGGCGAGCAGTTTGGCTGCATCGAGGGCTTTTCCGCCACCGACCCCGACGATAACATCAGCCTCGTGCGATCGAGCGTCGGCTGCCATCGCGTCCAATCCCGCTTCGTCACAATCCGAACCGTAGCGCGCGATCGCGACGGCAAGTTGTTCCTGTTGTAGCGGCGGTTGGATGTGAGAACGGACTAAATCTAACGTTCGATCGCCAGTCACCAGTAGCGGATGCTGTCCGAGACGAGCAATCTGTGCGGCGGCTCGGGCCAGGATACCGTCGCCTCGGAGGGTTTGGGCGGGCGCAACATTTAACGAAAGTACGGTTGTCGATCGAGTCGTAGCAGAATCGGCCATAGCAGAATAGCGCTTCAATTTTCGATGTATGTTAGATGTATCTTAAATTTTAGGCATCGTTGTGGGAATCGCGTGTCAAAACATCGCGTGAATTAGCGCAACGGATGGCAACGGCGAGCATCGTCAAATTCTGTAGGGGCAAAGTCTCCCCGCCCGTCACTTATGAATTTAGACCGACAAATCCAAACCCTCATTGAGAACGCACCTCGAGACGGCTCGACGCCCCAAGCGATCGAAGCGATCTCGCCCGTTCTCAAAGCCTTTGCCGAACGACTGCGTCACGCCGAATACTACATTTTACAAACTCCTGAGGGAAACTGGCTAACGACGACCCTCAGCAATCGCGCCAATCCCGATCTCGAAAAAACAGTGGTTTACGGCTTTCCCCATCTCGACGATGCCCAAGCCAGCCATCCTCAAACCAGCGAGCGACAGCTAATCGCGTTAGCACTGCCGGTGACGCATTTGTTGTTTCAGCTATTAGCGCTCGATCGAGTAGACAGCTTGATTTTTTTTGAAGTTCCGGGTCGCCCCGAAACGGGAGCGGAAGTCAAGCGTTCTGACATACAACAAGCCGTCAGTCTTCAATTGCAAAACTATCTCCAACAGCAACGGAAAATCCCGCCCAATTGGGCGTAATCGCACGCTTGAGTGGTTTGCCGTTCGCGATTCGTGTACCCATCTCTTGACAATTGACACTCGACAATTCGGCGTCCTAAATTTCACTCTCTAAACTCACAAACGCAAAACAACTCGGCAGTTTGGGTAAAACGTCGATCAGGACGTTGAAGCTGTCTTTCGTCAAGCACAGAAGAATCACGTCTGAGGTTGTAGTTACCGTGGCACGGTACGGGATTTCGCCGAACAGTCCGCTATCGCCGAAATAGTCGCCGGGAACGAGTCGATCTCGAGACAGAACCCGCGAGTCGTCAGCCACAGAAACCCTTAACTCCCCGCGATAGACCAAATACAAGGTATTGCCGATCTCACCTTCCTGACAAACGGTGTCGCCTTCTCGATAGTATTGGTGTTGAAACCCCCGATCGAGCGACCAGAGTTCGTCGAGGGACAGCTCCCGAAACAGCGAGATTGCCTTTAAGAAAAAGACCCGATCGACCGACAATTGAGGCGGTGCATCAGAAGGGACTTCCCCAGACGAGTCTGAAAACGCCTCTTTCATCACGCGCTTGACGACGCTATCGCGATCTCGGGCAATTTCCCCTGGCATGGGATATCGATGCGCCACCCACACCAGCAACGCCCCCACGCGCACCCATCGATCGTCAGCCAACAGCATTTCTCGCAAGATCGATTGTGTCGTCTCCGGTTCCAACGTCGTCACTCGAGAGCGACCTTCGGGATATTCCACAAGGGGCAAAATCGGCATGATGTAGCGGCGGTGTGGAATTGAAGCCAGCGTTTCCACCGCGTTCGCCCGCTTGCGCTCGTCCCGTGCGTGCAACATTTGCCGCACCTCGATTAACGCGCGACGGCTCCCCAAACAAGACAGCACGTGAAACACACGATTGACGATGCGCTGACTGCGATCTTGAAATACCAGCAACAACGGCTTCCACTGGGGAAGTTGCGTCGGAACGCGCTGCCACCACATCTGTAGTCGATCGGCTTGTCGGTAGTCGGCCTGTAAATAATCTTCCAACAGGTGTAACGCCTGACTGGTTTGAATTCCCGCCACCGCAGCCACTGCCGCTTCCGACACGTCTGCCCGGGGCCCGAACATATAAGTCTTCGCCAACACCTCCAAGTTATATTCTTCGTAATTCGTCAGCGCCATCGCCGATTTCAAGCGCACGTTCACGTCAAAATCTTCTAAGCCGCGTGCTAAGTACTCCCAAAATTCTGGCAGGCGCACCGCCCCTAATAACTCGATGGCGGCCACGCGCACCTGCGGACTGGGGTGTTCCAAAAATCGCGTTGCCATTTCGCCGAGCGTCGCGTCTCCTTCCGGGGTCAACTCGGCCATTCCCTTCAACACCTCAATTTGCACCTCCACCGAAGCGTCTTGCAACAACTCCCGCAGTTGTGGAATCATGTCGGGGTTTCCCGTATGGCGAATCCCGCGAATGACGACCTTTTTCGTGTCGTCGTCCATTTCGGACTGCCAAAACGCCGTACAGACGCACCGCAGTTCGTCGTCGAGATCTGTACGTTGCTGGGCCGCGACGCATACGAGTCCTTGAATCGGCATGAGATCGCTGCGATTCAAACGGTGCAAATCCTCGATCGAGATCGTTTCGCGTCGCGCGATGAGGGCTTCAAAGGCCATCAGTTGGCGATCGGTATTCTCCGAACCCAAACACTCCTGCAAGTACGCCGCCACGTTTTCGTCTTTCGTCGTCTTACTAAAAAAACGTAGTAGCGATCGACGCAGCGACATATCGGCTTCCGACACCAAAGCGTCGATTTCCGTCAGCAAGCGACTGGGTTTTTGCAAATACGTTGCCAGTTCCAGTGCGTCTTTTTTTTCCTTTCGATCGCCGCGTTCGATCATTTGACGCAGTTGAGCGCTTTGGTCTTCCGGCAACTCGATCAACCCCTCTCGTACCGCTTCGAGGTCGAGTTGGTCGGTTTTCGATCGAAGTCCAGCTAACAACGATCGATAGTAACTCTGACCGAGTTGGTAACGAACGCCTAAAAACAGCGCGCTGGCAATCGTACCGAAGGCAGCAATCGCGCTAGTATCCCAATAATGCTGAACCACCCACAACATACCGCCAGCTACGCCCAAACCCAAGGCATAACACAAGCCGTCTGTCACCGCGCGAACTTTGCCGACGTATCGATTGGGAATGGGATTGTATGTGAGCGTGTATGCCGGTTGGTTGATGGCGGTGTCGAGTGTCGCATTGTTGAAATGGGCCAGAACGGCGGTCGGAAACGATCGAAATAGCGTTAACCCCACAAAAGATAAAAACGTCGAGGCCGGATAGAGCAGGTTCGTTCGCGCGACCCCCAGTCGGTCGATAAGCGTCCGCGTCAACACAAACAACACCACCAGTTGCAAGGCGCTGTTCGTGGCGCTAAATCCTCCGAGAAAGCCAGTCAATCCCTGAGGGTCGTTTTGATAGCGATCGGCGTATACGCCAAAATACAAATACTCGGCAAAGGCATACAGGATCACCCACAAAAACGCGCTACTGGCCAAATACTTGACGATCGGATACTGCTTGACAAGATGGAGTACTGATGGCGGGGGTTCGTCGGTGGGAGTCGTCGCTTCCTCTGGGGGAATGGGTTTCTCACATCGTTCCAAATTCCACACCTGAGCCAGAACGATCAGGTACAGTACGGGTAGCAATAGCAAGATGTCCGGCGTTGCCAAAAACTCGGCCGCGAAACTCACCAAGCCCCCACCCAACAACCCCCCAATGGCTTGAGCCATGGTGATAAACGGCGCGCGACGGTTGTACTCTCGAGAGGTAAAGTAATCGGAAATCAGCGTGGGCAATAAGATATCCAGTTGTAGCGTCCATTGAAAGTACACGCCCACGTAAAGCGCGTAGTATACCGGCTGTACGTCCCAAAACAGCAGCACGCGTAACAGCAGCGCGACCCCCGCCGCCGCCACCGACCAATATCGAAAGAGTAACGGGTGCGAAACGCGGCCGGCCACGCGGGCGAACGCGCCGTACACGGGCGTTGAAGCCAAGCCGACGAGTACGTAGGAAATCGGCAGTCCGTCCGAGCCGACCTGACTGACGAACAGCGAACTGGCCAGGGTGTAACTGACCACGTTGAGCGCCATCACCATCACCGCCAGGGCGAGAATGTGGGATAGGCGAGTGAATTTTCTCGATGGACGAGGAGATCGATCGAACAAACGTCGGCAAGGATGGAAGAGATAGCTCTGCAACGCTTGCACCATTTTGCGCCACATCGCTTTCGAGAACGGACTCGTTAACATAAACCAGATACACTAGACGGGCGTACCACTCGGATGTCACCCTGGTGTGTGGACAAACCTTCTAGCACGGAACGCGAGCCAATATGAGCCTAGACACGATTTCCGACGTAGAAGTTCGCCCTGCCGGACAAAAAGGCTTGGGAGTCTTCGCGACCCGGAATTTTCGGCCGGGCGAAACGGTGGTTGTCGGACGCCGAGTGTGCGTCTTACCCCATCGCACGATCTACTCTATTCAAGTCGATTGGAACGTCCACGTCGAGATAGACGAACCGGCCGTTCGGATCAATCACGCTTATGAGCCGAATACTGGCGTGCGCGATAATCAGTGGGGAGCTTACGATTTTATCGCCCTGCGGGAGATCGAAGCCGGTGAAGAAATCACCTTTGACTACGAAACCACGGAAAGCGAATTTACGGAAGATTTCCAACGTTGCTGTCCGCCACGTCTGGAACGGAACGCGGATACGCATCGGGGATTTCAATCGATCCCCCCCGAGGTCAGAGCCAAGTACGGCGAATTTATTGCCAACTATTTGAAAGCTCCATCGGATGCTCGGTAGCATGGGATGGACTCTCATGTGAGGGAACACTCGACCCGAGCTTCTCAATTTCCGAATTCGATCGTTCGATCGACGGACAGATTGGCGTTGACTGCCGATTTTGACCCGAACGAGACACTTCGCGCGTCGTGCGAGATGCATCACGAGATGTGACTCGATCGTTCGGAATGTTGTGAGAAGTATTGTCGTTCGATCGAACGCTGACTTGAGGCGATCTCGATCGATGACAAGCCGGTTACGAACCGGTTACGAATTAACGAACTTGCCCAGGGAGTCGGGGAATTTTCGAGTCCTCGCCAGCAATCGCATCAGGACAGCATCTTACAGTGAAGGGTTATAGCGTGAAGGGTATAGCGTAAAGGGTCAAAAGTTGAGAAATTCGATCGCGCTATGCTCTTCTCCTTTTTCATTCCCAGAATGTCAGCCATGAAGGTTCCGAACATTGCCGACAGCACGAGCCTAACCCCTTCAAACGTCCACGCAGAAATCCCGCGATGCTTGGGAGTATTGCCGTCTGAAATCTGGAACGAGTTGGGGACTCTGACCGGAAGGCTGCTAACCCATCGACAGATGCGATCGATCTGTGGGTGGGAGAAAGGCAAGATCTCACCCGCCCTGGAACGAGAATCGCCTCGATCTTGGGCGTTGGCTCTGGAGGGGACTGCGGCTGACGACGTATCGCGCGCGCAGTCCGGTTACGGCATCCTCTTGGAGAAAGATAACGGAAATGCGTTTGGCGGTTTCGATCGGGTTGTGTTGGACGCTGGCGGCAATGCAGTGAGAAACATCCGGGCAAGACTGAGCGATTGACGGAGGAAGCTTTGGACGACCCACCCAAATTCTAGATCTGGCGAGGACGGCAGTTTAACACCCGTTGCGACAGTCTCGAATTCCTCTGCTATCGAACATCGGTGGCCGATAAAATGTCACCGCTAGGTCGGCCACTTTGGCTAATGAAAAAGGAACCGATAATAATAAAAACATCCAGTGCGTCGTTCGCGTGCCGTAGCGATAGAACTGATGAACTATCCTCTCCCTCGATTGTCCGTTTTACCCCATATCGAATTCATTACCATCGACGATCGATTTGCCGTCGTTGCCGCGTCCGAACGGGCGGCGCAATTTGTGGGGGAAGGTGCAACGCTCGATCGAGACACTGATATTTTCACCGTGTTGCCGGAACTGTTCGGTCTCGAAGAGGTTTTGAACGCAATTCGCACGGGGGAGCAAGAGCATTTCGAGCTTCCTGCCATCGCCCGCATCGATGCTGACGGAACTGCCTGCTATCTCGATCTCTACGTCACGCGCGATACCGAACATAGCTGTGCCGATTCGTCGAGCGAGGAAATGCAATTGGTTCTGTTTCTCGAAGACGTAACGCATCGAATGCAGCTCGAGCAAACCCTCGTTCAGTCGTCGAACGAGATGAGTTTGTTGATCGAACGATTGTCGGCATCGGAAGCCTACGCCGAACAAATCGTTCGATCGATGCCCGATGCCCTGATCGTCACAAAGCTATCGGGAACGATCGTTAAAACGAATTCCTACACCCTCGATTTACTCGGTTATGAGGAAGCCGAACTGATCGATCGACCGCTGGTCGACATTCTCGACGATCGAAATTTCGATATCTCGGAAATTCAGCGGTTTCTGTTTGAGGACGAAGGGGAAGTCCTGAAAAAAATCGAGCTGGTGTGTACGTGCAAAGACAACCGAAAAGCCATTGTCTCGTTTTCTTGTGCCGTCAAACCCGCTGGCACGGACGAACCCGCCCAGTTAATCTATATCGGTCGCGATATTACGAAAAGCTATCGCGCTCAACGGCGGCTCATGGCACAAAACACGGTCACGAGCGTTCTTTCGATGGCGCACAGTTTCACCGAAGCCTTACCGAAACTCCTGCAAGGGCTGTGCGAAGGACTTGATTGGGATATTTGCGAATTTTGGCAGCCTTCGCGACCGATGGAGGACAACAACGCAAGCCCACCCAGCCTGCACTGTGTCGATTTGTGGGCGAAGCCGTTTGTCGATACGTCGCAGTGGAGTCACGTCGCGTTTGCGGAAAGATGCTCTTGGGTGGAAGCGTCCTGGCAACAATGCGAGGTTCTTTGGCGATCGGTCTCGGATGGCGAGCTAGCCAGCGAGCGAACGTCCGTCGCCAAATCGCTTTTGTTAGACACGATGATGTTTTGTCCGCTACGGGTTGGCGAGGAACAAATTGGCGTGTTGGGGCTATTTTCTCAAAGTACTCTCGATCGAGATGAAGAACTGGTTCAAATGATGGAAACCGTCGGCAACCAGATCGGTCAGTTTTTCCAGCGCAAGCTGGCGGAAGAAGCCCTCCGCCAGGAACAAATCAAAACGGAAAAGCTTTTGCTCAACATCCTTCCAGCTGCTATTGCCGAACGCTTGAAAGACGAACCGACGACGATTGCGGACAATTACACGGAAGTGACGATTCTGTTTGCCGATATCGTCGGGTTTACCAAGCTTTCCTCTCAAATTCCGGCGACAGAGTTGGTTCAGTTGCTCAATCACGTCTTTTCGGCCTTCGATCGACTGTCGGAGCGCCACGGTTTAGAAAAAATTAAAACCATCGGTGACGCTTACATGGTCGTCGGCGGACTCCCCCAACCGCGCAGCGACCACGCCGAAGCGATCGCGCAAATGGCCTTAGACATGCAACTGGTCATCACGGAATTCAACCGTCAAACCCATAGTTCCCTCGATATTCGCATTGGCATTCACTCGGGGCCGGTCGTTGCTGGGGTAATCGGCTTGAAAAAATTCGTCTACGATCTCTGGGGCGATACGGTTAACACTGCCAGTCGGATGGAATCTCACGGGATCGCCGGACAAATTCAAGTCTCGGCCGAAACCCACACGCGCCTCCGTCATAAGTTCGTGCTAACTGAGCGGGGCACGATTGACATTAAGGGCAAAGGAACGATGAAGACGTATCTCCTCCTCGGACAACGCGGTAGCGAGGAAGCCAGAGATCGCCCGACTCATCTCCCGCCCACGCTGCAAGCCAATCGAGACATCGCCGAACTCATTCAGCGAAAACTGAAAGAAAAGTAGGAAAACCTCTTTGCGGTTTTCCCTAAGCTCTGAGAACGGTTTTGAGCAACGGAGAGGGGGAGATTCGAACTCCCGGAAGCTTTCACTTCATCCGATTTCAAGTCGGACGCAATCGACCACTCTGCCACCTCTCCAGATAGCCTGAAGTTTATCATTTGACACCCTCACCGTCCTTCCAGGGCGGTGATTCCCAAACCTCACGATTTGGCTTCCTGTTTCTGTCCCTTGCGGGTTTTTCGCAACAGCTATCCTGGGCGCAATGCCTTTCAAGT
>LWRO01000040.1 GCA_001657325.1 Geitlerinema sp. BBD 1991-9
CGAGCCGCAGAGGGGCATTCTACGAAATTACCTCCCCTTAGCCAGGGGAGGATGGGAGGGGTTTCGAGCGCTCAGTCGAGCCGCAGAGGGGTCATTCTACGAAATTGAGATGCACCTCGGGAAAGCTGTCAAATCGATCGAATCATTGTATATCTGAGGTCGATATGGTATGGATTGAAGGTGTTAAAAAACGTTAAGCAAGAAAATCTGAAGCGTGTTGGGAACTTTTTCCCCAACCGTCCGGACTAAGCCTAGTAAAACGTCGTCAAGTCGATCGAACACCACGCTAGACCACTGTCAACCCCGATAGTGAATCCCTGTCCTAGAGCCTCTCAGCGAGCGCGAAACAGACTGAGCGTGCGTGTTCTCCACGATCTAGACAACACCAGCATTAATGCTGTAAATTGGCGACTGTTATGCGTACAGCGAGACTGAGAGCCGATCGTACCCGGTACGCTTGCGAAGGGCGTTCAGCCTTCGCGATGAAACAACCAAGTGCGTGTCAATATTCAGAGCCGATCGTGGCAATCTGAGCTGACTCGCAAGGTACGTTCCGCAAACCGTTAGCGAGGAAGAGGAGCGATAAGTGACTGACATTAACAATCCAACCAACGTCATTATTGGCGATGACGCAGACGAGCTAATTCGTCTCGGTAGCGTCGGTGCAGCAGCCGGGTTTGGCGGCAACGACACCATCGTCAGTGCGATTAACGGTGTGGTTCCCGGAAGCCTGATTTTCGGGAACACCGGCAACGACTATTTAGAAAGTAAAGGCATTGGCGACCAAGCCTTCGGTGGGAAAGACGACGACTACATTGTCAACGATACGGGTCAAGGCACCCTGTCGGGGGATCTCGGCAATGACACCCTCTACGGGGAAGAAGGCCTGTACACCTTCTTCGGAGGTGACGGAGCTGATTATATCCGTGCTGACGAAGCGTCGAGCATCTTCGTCGGTGGCGACGGCAACGACACCCTGTCGGGTGGTGAAGGCAACGACACGATGGCTGGTGGCGACGGTAACGACTGGGCTAAGTCGGGACCGGAAGGACAAAGCTTCCTGTTCGGCAACAGCGGGAACGATACCCTGATCTCGGAAACCACAGAAGCCAATGGCGATCCCGATAGCGTGTTCGCCGGTCGAGGTGATGACTATGCCTATGTCTCGGGCAGCAGTATTGTCGACAATCCCATTTTAGTGGGCGACCTAGGCAATGACAGCCTGCTGGTCAACGGAACGTCTGTCGATGGAGCTATCTTAGCCGGTGATGTCGATCCCAGCGGTCAAATTTCGGGAACTGATGTTGGTAACGACTACCTGTTCGTCAATAGTGGAAACGATCACCAATTAGCTGGCAATGCGGGTAACGATACACTCGAACTGGGTGCAGCTGGTTCGAACGTCACGCTGGCTGGCGGGCAAGGCAATGACTTCTTAGTTGGCACAGCTAACGGTGAGGGCCTTCGTGCCTTTGGCGACCGGGAGGATGATTACCTGTACTTCAGTGCTAGCAGTGCTCAGTTATGGGGAGACAATCCCAATGCAACGGAGTTCGGTGACGACACGGTTATCGGTGTCGGCGGTCAAATCACCCTAGCAGGTGACAACTCCAATGCCGGAACCGACGGCGGTAACGACTTCCTCCGCGCCAGTGGAGCAGGCAACAACGTTCTGCTCGGCTTCGCTGGAAACGACACCATAGACGCTTCTGCCAGTGGATCTGGAGATGTGCTGTCCGGGGGGGTCGGAGATGACTACTACATCTTCGGTGCTGGAGATAGTATCGAGGCAGATACCGATGGAATCAACACTTACATTGGTAGTGGCGCGCTCGATGTTACCGTAACGGTTCAACCTACCGACTCCTTTGGGGGAGATGCTAACTTCAAGATCGCAGGCTCTCAAAGCAACGTCCGCGCGATTGATTCAGGCGGGATCATCTCAGGCGATTTGCCCGACTTGCTGACCATCGGTTCGGCGAACGGTCTGACCAATTCAGGCGGTGGTGACGATACCCTCAATGTCGGCAACGTCACGGGAAGTGTCAATGGGGGTGACGGCAACGACATTATCAGCGTCACGGGAACGGATGGTGTTGCAGCTGGCGGTCAAGTCGATGGTGGACTGGGTGACGACTCGATCGTCGCCGAGGTCGTTGCCGGTAGTGCTGTCGGTGGTGGCGGTGCTGATACCTTGGCTCTCGACAGTCTCACGAGCAGTGCAGTCGTAACTGGCGGCGATGGCAATGATGTCTTCACGATTGGTACGGCTGATGCGGGTGCTTCGGTTGATGCGGGCGCTGGTGACGAAGTACTGGTTGTCGGAGGTGTCGGTACTGTAGCCGATCCGCTTAGTGGCGCTGGTGTTAGTCTCTCCGGTGGTGCGGGTGACGACACCGTTGCTGCGGCAACAAGTGCTACAGAAACAACGGGTGCGAACTCGTTCTTGCAGGGTGGAGATGGAGATGACTTTCTCCAAGGTCAAGCCAATGGTGGCGACACTTTATCCGGTGGGGCGGGTGACGACATCCTCTTTGGGGGAATTGCAACCAATAGCAACATCGGAGCTGGAACGACGACCCAGTTTAACTTTAATAACTGGAATGGCGACAGCTTGTCTGGTGGTGCGGGTGCGGATATCTTCCTCTTCACTGACATCAACCAAACAGGTTCGACCGGCCAGACGCTTGGCACAGTGCAGGCAGGAAGTAACGCCGGTCAGTTTGGAGGGCTGAACGCGACAGTTCAAAATATCCTCGTCTACGGTGGAACGAACGTTGGTGGTACGGTAAACAGTGCTGCCAACGTCGATACAATCACTGGTTTCAGCTCGACAGAAGATCGGTTATTCTTCTCGACTGGTGGTAGCTTTGGTCAAACTACCGCAGGTACGTTGACGAATGACTTCTTCTCCGGAACTCCCGATTTTTCTGGCTTAGTGGGTGGAACGGTAAATACAGTACCTACTGTGGTAGGCGAAGGTACCAGTACGACCTTCTTCGCGGCTGGAACTAATATTGGTGCTGGTGATTTCTTCTACGATACGACTAATGGCGGTTTGTATACCTTCTACAACACGGGTGGTGGTACAAGCTTTGCTCTAGTTTCCGTACTCGAGGGAGCGCCGACTTTGGCTGCAGGCGATATCCAGTTCGGTACTCCTGGAGCTTCTGGCTTCGTCACTCTCTAGTTTGACTAGAAACTTTACCTTTTCGTAAAGTTAAAAGTTAATGATAGCCAGGGTGGGTATTACCCATCCTGGCTATGTTTTTGGGTCTTCGGAGATTATGGTGTAATTTGTAAATTTGAATACAAAATTTGGGTAGGGGCGAACGGCCGTTCGCCCCTACAGTAATGGTTTTGACCCGACATAAAATCTGCTTATCACCTAAACTCCGAAGACCCATGTTTTTGAGATTGAATTTAACAGGCGATCTCCGTACAGTAAAACGTAAATAGCGAAACGTAACTGCATTAAAGGAGCATCGCCCGTGCAAGGCAAGAAGGTTTTAGTGGAACTGGGGGATTGGGATTGGGCGTAACGCCCCTTGTCATTTCCCGTGGCGCAGATGTAACAGTTCCCTATCTCAAGGCAGAGGAGGTCGATCGACTCAAACAACACCTCAGTGCCGACGATTTTTCTAAAATTCAGTTCGTCATCCTCAATTTGCTCGACGAAAATGCCGTACGCCAACTCATTGATGACATGGGGCGGGTAGACGTGCTAATTCATCTTGTCGGCGGGTTTTCCATGGGGAAAATGCACGAATATAGCTATGAAAACTGGAAGCAAGACTTTGAATTGAATTTAAATACAACGTTTCTAACCTGCAAATATAGTTTGGCTAAAATGCTAAAACAAGGGTATGGAAGAATCGTAACTGTTGGCTCGCGAGGTGCAGTCGAACCCGGCGCACAGCTTTCATCCTACTGTGCCTCTAAAGCTGGAGTGGTCGCCTTGACGAAATCGATTGCTGTCGAAACCAAAGGTACGAATGTCACGGCGAACTGTGTACTCCCCAGTGTCATCGATACTCCAAGCAACCGGGAAGCCATGGGAGTCGAACAGGCTGACCAGTGGGTCAAACCCCAATCGTTAGCAGAAGTTATCTGTTTCCTCGCGTCTGAAGCGGCCCGAGACCTGCGAGGTGCTGCCATCCCGGTATATGGCAACGTTTAATCAGGAATCATCGTGTCACGTTTTAATTTGTCGATTCCATTCGTTCGTGCGAGGTCTCGGACAGAGAATCGATTTCTCTGGAGATCGGTCTCAACACTTCGCAAATCGAGCACGATCGTCTTATTGTTCGTAGCGTTTGGGCTGACGCTGCTGTTTTCATCCTGCCAACCGCGATCGATCGCGCTTAAAGTGGGTTTGAATAGCTGGCCCGGCTTCGATGTCGTCCTATATGCAGAGGAAACGGGAATTTTCGAGCAACGCGGACTCACCGTCGATCTCGTGCGTTTCGACAACGCGCAGGATACGACGCGAGCGATGTTACGGGGATCGCTCGATGCGGCGTTTGTGAACCTGTGGGACGTGCTACAAGCCGATCCCGTGGCAGATAACCCCGTTTATATTATGGTAACGAACGTCTCGAACGGCTCGGACGGGATCGTGGCTCGAAAAGACGTTTCGTCGGTTAAAGACCTCGGCGGACAGCGAGTCGGGGTAAAGCTGGGAACGGTCAATCACCTTATTCTCCTTGAAGCGTTACAACTGCATGGCGTACCGCCGCAAGCGATCGAGATTGCCGATGTCTCGAACGATATTGCTGCGGCCGATCTACGCAAGGGCGAACTCGGTGCTGCGGTGTTGTGGGAACCGATGTTGAGTCAAACGGCGGAGGAGATCGGTGGAACTGTGGTTTATACGACACGAGACACGGAAAGCTTGGTTATCGATGGATTGGCCACGCGATCGAATCTCGATCGATCGAAACGTGCAGCTCTCGAACAGCTGATCTTAGCTTGGTTCGACGTGATGCACGCTGTGGAAACACAACCCGACCTCGTTTTCCAAACCGTTGCTGAAAAACTCGGACAAGACCCGGCCGCCTTTGCTGAAGATTATGCCGGCCTAGATAAAGGAGACATCGAACTCAACCGGCAAATGTTTGTAGACGGTCGCCTGTCAACCTCGATCGAGCAGTTAAACGCTTTGTTCGAGGCGGACGGACGACACGGACGACAACTTCGAGAAGATTTACAAATCGATGCGGCTCCTGTGACGGCGGCCATCGAAGCATGGACGCCGTAGTCAATCGGCCCCAATCCGCTCCCACTCACGTAAAGCGCCCTCTGACCCGACAGCTTGTCAGCGGTTTCGGTGCGTCGATCGTTGTCGTGGGTGCGACGACGCTGGGCGTAAACTATCGCCTGATCGAAGCGGATTTGGAGCGTAAAATCGAGCAGCAAGCGATCTCCTTGACCCACAGCGTCGAGTTCGTGTCGGAAGGACTCATCGAAATTGAGTACACGAGTATTCTCCAGCGCGTCGTTCAAAATTACGCCACCTTGCCGAACGTGGTCGAGATTGCCGTCATCGATCCCCAAGGCATCCTGTTGGCTTACAGTGCTGAATCCCCCCGGGATCGATCGTTGTCCGCAGTGCGGCCGGAACTCCAAGATATCGTCGATCGAGCTTTTACCACAGGCGATATCGTTCGCGAGAAGATCGCCCTCGACGATCGACCGGTTCTCGTGGAAACCTTGCCGTTTAGCAGTGTGTTATTCGGCGCGTCCGGCCGTCGCGGAATGGCGATTGCGATTCTCGACCTTCGGCCCGTTCAGCAAGAAGCTCGCACGACGTTTTTAAAATCGAGCTTGACGCTGATGGTGGGGGTGTTCGGGATCTCGATCCTGATGGGTTTGTTGGTGCGGCAAACCATTCTCGTTCACCTGCAACACCTCGAACGAGCCATTAACCACAGCCACGTCACGGGACGATTTAACTGCCCGCAACCCCTTCCACCCAACGAAATCGGCGTTCTCGCCGTCGCACTCGACGCAGCATTTCGGGCGTTGCGGGAGAGTGAGGAACGCGAAAAGGCTCGATCGAGCGAACTGCAAAATACGTTAGATGACTTGCAAAAAACACAAGCCCAGCTCATTCAAACGGAAAAAATGTCGGGTTTGGGGCAAATGGTCGCCGGTATCGCCCACGAAATTAACAACCCCGTCAGTTTCATTCACGGAAATCTCATACACCTTGACGACTACCTCAAAGACTTAATGGAACTGATCGATCTCTACCAAGAAACGTTTCCCAAGGCTACACCGGACATTCGACAATTCACGGAAGACATCGACCTACCGTTTCTTCAAGAAGACCTTCCCCGTATGATTTCGTCGATGCAAGTGGGAACGCAGCGCATCCGCGAAATCATTCTGTCGTTGCGGAATTTTTCCCGCCTCGACGAGTCGGAGATGAAAGAAGCCGATTTGCACGAAGGCCTGGACAACACCTTGCTCGTCCTCAACAACCGTTTAAAGGAAAAACCGGGCTGTCGCGCCATTCAAGTCATCCGCCAATACGGGACTTTACCGCTGGTCGAGTGCTATCCGGGGCAACTCAACCAAGTCTTTATGAACGTTCTCAGTAACGCCACCGACGTATTGGAACCCTATACAAAGGCCAGCGACCTTTCCGAACCTCCAACCCTTTGGATTCAGACGGAGTCTCTGGTTGAAGTTCCTACGAAACCGTGCGTGCGGGTTATCATTCGCGATAACGGGCCGGGTATGACGGAAGCGGTTCGATCGAAATTGTTCGATCCCTTTTTCACGACGAAACCCATTGGCAAAGGGACGGGATTGGGTCTCTCGATTAGTTATCAAATCGTCGTCGATCGCCATCACGGCCAGATCGAGTGTCGTTCTGAACCCGGACGAGGAACGACCTTTGAAATCACGATTCCAACTCAACACAGCCGTGAGGGCTAAAGGCACTTAACCGGAAAATCGCCGGAACACTGTCGCCAACCCATCGGCATCGCCGACGTTCCCCGGAAATAAGACGACGGGAAGGTTCGGAAATTGGGGATGGGTTTCTGGCGTTCGTACCACAGAACATCCGGCAAGAATTTGTCCTAACAGTCGTGCGGTTCGCAAGGCTAACCCCGTACTCAACACGTCGTTGGATGTGATCCCGCCTTTACTGATGAGAAAGCCAATGTCTTCGGGCAAACCGCGCACGACATCCATGAGTAGGGAAGAAACCGCGATGCCGAATTTCAATCGCGTCGGCGTGTCGGGAAATTGCAACTCTTCACGACTGGTATAGATAACGGGGGTGTTGCCCGTTTGCCAAACGCGATGGGTTTTCTCTAAGACTGCTTGTAGCAACGTCTCGCGTTGTGTATCGGATTCTTCGAGAAGGTGCGTTACGTCTACTTCCACTCCTTCAACGCCTGATTCTTGTAGCAATCGATCGAGTTGTTGGGTCGTTTTTTTAACGTGCGATCCCACCAACACCGCACCCGGTTTTCCACCTCGGACGTACTGCGCCATATCTTCGGCGGCGATCGGTTGCGGCCCTAAGTTCGCCAGGGATGTCAGCAAACTCGCCGCGCTTCGGAACAAAAACCGTTTGCCCTGACTGGCAGCTTGTAAAATATCAGCGGCGAAGCGATCCAGGTCAGCTTGGGTTTCCGCATCGACGACACCGCAACGGTTATCGCTCAAGTGCATCAGTCGATCGAGACATCCACGTCGCACGTCGTCGAGTTGGAACTGTTCCACCTCACTCGATCGAATTCGGCTGCGGGTTTTTTCTTCAACGTAGTCGGGAAGGTAGCTGTAGCGATACCCAAACACGGAATCTTTCGCGAATTCGGTTTCGTGAACGGGGGTTTCGACACCATCGACGAGGAGGTAATGAATACTGTCGCGGGTGATGCGTCCGCCTTCAAAAAAGGCGGGTGTGAGGAAGTGCGCGTCGAACGGCCCGAGTTCTTCAGCGATAACGTCGGTCTCAATGGGATAATGTCCCCGCAAGGTGGAGTCCGATCGACTCACGACGAGGAAATCTTCAATTCCTTCTGAGGCTTCGATGGCAAGTTTGAGGTTGTGGGTGACTTCTCGCGTAACGGTTGCGGCTTCTTCTGGGGTGCGGGCGCGGGTATTGGTCAGGACGAAAAAAATGGGTACGTCGTCAGCCAAACCGATCTTCAGGGTTTCGACATCCCACTGCGTCACTAACAAACAGCTATGAACGGTTTGGGAACCTGTTGGATCGTCGTCGAGAACGATAATTTTCGGCTGACTCATTTCGATTTACGATTGACGATTTGAGGCGATGTGCAATTGGCAATTGGAAGCGATCTTATCATCTCCTCCTCACCGTCGTTTCTGGAGTTTCTGCATTTCTTCGCGAACGCCGATCCCAATTTGAAGTGTTTCGCGAAGGTATTGGGCGTATTCTCCAGCTTGGTGGTTGGTTTGTAGGGCGGTGAGGGCGGTGAGGTTGTTGACGAACAGGTCGGGACTCGTGGCGAGGAAATCGCGATTTTCTCGTAGGATGCGTTCGGTTTTGAGGGCGCGAACGAGATCGTCTCGGGTGAGGGTGAGGGCGCGGATTAACGCTTGGCGTTCGGGGGTGTCGATGGGCGATTCGTCGGAGAGTCGATCGCCGATGTCGATCGCTTTGAGGGTGGCGTGGTATCGATCGATATCTTCTAGGAGTGCAACGAGGGTTTTCGGGGTCGTTTGCTGTCGCCATAGCCAACGGATACCCATGATGGTGAAGGGAATCACGACTAAACCGACAATCGCGGCGATAACGGAATTTCCGAGAAACGGCCGGATGACGAACAAATAGACAAACCCCAGAAGAATGGGAGTTAAGGCAAGTCCGGTGAGGAATTCTTGGAGGAGAAATTTGAGGCGAAATTGGGGATCGCGCAGTTGGCTCGATCGAAAGATTTCGGACGGATCGATCCCGCTGAGATGTCTCAATTCTCCTACGGTCAGTTCTAAGCCTTGTAAATCTGACTGCACAGTTGCTCGATCGCCTCGGCTCGTTTAGACGTTACAACGGTGCGCGACACGGAATCCCAATCCATTGCATAGAAAGAATGTGGAATTGTCGCATCATACGCCCGATAAAATTGCCCTCATTGTAGCGAGATCGTTTTCCGCAAACGAGAGCGGACTCGGTCTTAGTATCGCAAATGCTTATTCATGAAATATTCAAATTGGCAAGTATTTTTAATAAATTGTATTTAAATCGTATTTTTCTTAACATTTCTCTCAAGGGAACTCAGTTCGTGCGATCCCGATTTCAAATCCCAACGTCCAGATATAACAGCGATTTTAGCGAATTCAGTCCTCGATTCTTTTCTTGAAGATTTCTGAGTTCAATGCGGAAAATCTTTGCTATTATTAATGTAAAGTTATAAAAACTCAACAAACCTGGGTAGGATACGCAAATGACTGGATTCATCCGCGGACTGTTCGGCGGTCGCAAACAACAATCGGCAGAGACCACCATCAAACCTCAAAGCGCTTCACAAGCTTATTTCCTCGACGACGATGCGGCGAAAACGCTCGGCGACATTGACTATATGCGCAAGAGCAAGCAAATCCGCCACACCTTCCCCAAGGTTGAAGGCTTCAACGTCGGCGGAACAGAGAAAGTGCATCAAGTGTCAGCGATGGAAGACCGCGATTATATGCCGGAGGAAACGACACCCTCTAGCAGCACGCCCTCGAGTTCTTCTCTGGGAAGCCAAAGCTTCCAACGTCGGAATGCAAAAACGGATACCAACATGGATATGTTCCGTAACATGGCGAAAAATATCAAGCGCCGTTAAGCTGCTGCTGTCGTAACGATCGACGTTCTCAATTGGCGAGTTGGTTTTCCCGATAGCGAAAGCCAACTCGTCGTTTTATCGAAAGCGATCCGGAATCTGGCGATCGAACGGAAATTCTGAAACGTTGCGACTGCAAGTAACACTGGTATGAAACAGTTTCTAATTCAACGCACTTAAACAAGGTCGATCGTCGAAACCCATGTTATTACGAACTTGCACGTGGCACGATCGAGAAATTTTGCCGCTGCCGCGATTGCTGACAACTGCGTTGTTCCGTCCTCCAGCACTCGCCACAACGGTGATATCACTGCTGACGGTGTTGTTTTCGACACGCACGTTTTCCATGGAGTACGATCGATTGTTCGTATCGGCGACGACGTAGATACTTTCGACACGATTTCGATCGATCGAGACGTTTTGAATATCACCAACTTTATACAATCCGAGATAAGCATTACTGCGGTTGTCGCGAATCGTTAACCCGTTGACGGTGGTTCCTCCACAACAGGCTTGAATGAGAATGCCTTCCCCATCGACGCTGAGATAACCCGTATCTCCCAAGCGATGACGGTAGACTTCGAGATCGTTTCCCTCAATTTCAACGTTCCATCCCGACCAATCGATCGCTCGGTTTTCGAGGGTATTTGCCCCTCGCGGCTGTTTGAGTCCGGTGGCATCCGTCCACCAGATTTTATCGGGTTCGTCTCGCACGATGTTGTCTCGGATGACTAACCCCGTTCCAGCGGCGTGAATGCCGACGCGCATCGTGTGATACACCCAGTTGTCACGAATGACGATGCCGGGACGAAACAATTCGGGTGAGGTTTCGGGGGTTGCGGAGGGTTGAAACTGTCCCGATCGATTGACGACGATTCCGTAATGATTGCCGTAGTGAAAGGGGACTTTGCCACCGTCGCGGTAGGTTAGGATGTCGTTGCCGTTGAGTGACTTGACGGTGTAACCCGGTTGCTCGAAATTGTCGGTGATGGCATCGTTGAGGCGGTTGTTGGCAACGAGGATGTTTTCGGCTGCGTCGATTTTAAGGTTGGCGGCGAAACGAGAACTGTAGCGAAACCACGGCTTTTGAAACGATCGATCGGGAACGTTCGGATCGGGTTCGGCGACGTTGTTGTTGCGCAGGCCGAAGATAATGATGTTGTGGGATTGAGTCGTTTTGGGATCGCCAGCCAACTGAACGGCGGCTCGATCGAGATCGATGTAAACGAGGCCGAAATTGGCATCTCGACCGGGGTGTTCGATCGAAATTTTTTTAAACGCCGTTTCGTTGGGGGTTCCGTTCCCTGAGAACTGGGGTTCGTATTGGGGAAACTCAAATCGCGTCGGGGGTTGGAAGTTTGGCGATTGGGCATCGGTTATCGTGGGAGTTTGTCCCCGAACGACAATGTTATCGGACAGAACCAGCGTGTCAGAGAATCGATAAACGCCTGCGGGAAAATAGATAACACCGCCTCCGTTGGCGATCGCGGCCGCTCGTGCCGCTCGAAATCGATCGTCGGCGTTGCGACCGGGAAACGCTTCGATATTGTAAACGCACTGCCAGCGAATTTCGTTCGTCCAAGGATAGGCGGATTCGCCGTAGTGCTGGGTGATGGGATTCGCCGTTTCACCAGATTTTGAGGTTCCGCAAGCGTTGACGATCGAGGGTTCGATCGAGCCTGGGGCGGACGAAACCGCCTGACGACCGGGATAGGTGCGATAGAGCGCATAACTGCCAACGACGAAGAGGAGCGAGAGAACGGCGATCGAGGCATATCGCCACCAACGGTCAAACAGCATCTCGATTCCCTCTCGAACGGTACGAATCGCGGGGTTCCCAGTGGGGTTTGAATGCTTTTCTGTCGAGTGTCCCCATCCGGAACTTTTGACTGTATCGTAGGGGAAAATGCTTCGATCGAGAAGTCACACCTCAAAAGGAGAGCGCTGTGGTGAAATACATCTGTTCGGTCACGATTTCCGCGTGTGCCGTTGCAACTGTTGCCAGTTTGATGTCGATCGAGCCGCGTGCGGCAATGGCGCAGACATCGATCGATAAAAAAACGCCCCCCATACAAGAAACGGTTATCGAACTCTCTTCGTCTCCTCTCGCCAATACCACTTGGAGGCTGGCATCGTGGAATGGTGAATCCGTTGCTGCCGATCTTCCTCCAATTACCGCTAATTTTTCAGCGGACGAGATTCGCGGGTCGGCGGGTTGTAATACCTATTTTGCAGGATACGAAATTTCTGGAACTGGAGAAATGACGGTGTCCCCAGCCGGTTCGACACAAATGGCCTGCGAACCGGGCGTAATGGAGGCTGAGTTTCAGTATCTCACGGCGTTGTCAGGGACGACGGGCTTCGAGATCGATGCCAATGGAGATCTCCGTCTGATGTTTGATGGGGAATCGGACTCGGGACAAATGACGTTTTCCGCGATGCGATAGTTTGAGGCGATCGAACACTGAGGGCCGTGTTGTTAGATGGCAATAGAATTCTATCCCAGTGTATTACAGGCCAATCCAGCGAAGCTTTCGTGTTTTTACGGATTTTAGAGCCAGATGACGCATTGATTTTGCGTAGATTCTTCTGGTCGAATTTTCAGGGGATTTTGCCAAAAAAACCGCGAAAAACTACTTAGGGGTGACGGCGGTGCGAGAAGTGGTCTGTTTTTTCGATCGACGGACGAGGCGAGGCGGAATGGCATGAGCGGAAACACCGTAACGCGCGGCGGCTTCTGCCATGGTGAACGCGAGTAAGCGGGAGTCTCCGAGTTCGATCGATGGCTGGGGAACCGTTGGCGTAACCTCCAAGGCTTTGAGGATTTGTCGGGCCACCGATCGCGCTAACAGTGGAGGAACAGAGTTGCCAATTTGCCGAAAGCCGTGCCATTTGGTGACGTGGCAGCGAAACCAGTCGGGGTAACCGTGCAACCTCGCGGCTTCGCGCACGGTGATGCAGCGTGGACAGTGGGGGTGAATCGGACGGGGTGACGTGAACGCGCCGCGACTGCTGGGGGTTCCCGCTCGCAGGGTGTTGCAAATGCCGTTGGGATCGAGTCGGAGAAAGCGACTGATAGATTCGACTTGTCCCGGTTGGGTTTTCTGAAATCGATCGATCGACGGACGAGTGTGTCGGGTGCGCCGACTTCCGGTGAGGAGCTGTCGATCGAATTGTCTCGGATAGGCGAAATTTTCGGGATCGATCGTCAAACCCCGTAGGATCGCACCGTACTCGCTCGGTTCGCCGAATTCAGCCTTGACGGTATCTTCTAACATGAGTTCGGCATAGTTCTCGATTTGCGGTAAGTCTTGCAACGCTTCTCCGACGGTGGGAGAGTTGGGCAAGCCGAGCAGTGCTTTCGATCGTCGTTTGGCGTTTGCGGGTTGGGTACGCGGTTCGGGATACCTCAACGGTGGAACGTTGCGATGGTAGCCGAGGAGAAATAGCCGTTCGCGATGTTGGGGAACGCCGTAATAGGAAGCGTTGAGTACGCGATAGGGCGTTACGACGTTGTAACCGTAATAATTGAATTTTTCGATAACTTCTTGGAGAAACTGTTGGTGTCTGCCGATCGCCATGCCTTTCACGTTTTCCATGACGAAATATTTCGGTTGCAATGCCGAGACGAGGCGTAGAAAGTGAAAGACCAAACTGTTTCGAGGATCGTCGAGGAGACGTTTGCCGATGAGGGAAAATCCCTGACAGGGAGGGCCGCCAAACACCACGTCTAACTGCCGTCCCCCGACTTGGTCGCGAATTTCTTCTGGTTTCACCTCGGCGACGCTGCGACAAATCACTGGTGTGTGGGGAAAGTTATATTCGTGAACGGCGCAGTGAACGGGATCGAGTTCGACGGCGGCTACTACGTCAAATCCCGCCTGCTCGAATCCGAGGCTCATTCCACCTGCTCCGGCAAACAGATCGATCGATGTCGGTCGCTCCATTGATTGTTCCTTGATTCGAGCCTCCATTGTACTTGTGGGATTTACGAGTGTCGATCGTAGAAGCGTTCTGTTTCGTTACATCGTAGTTTGGGAGGAAAGATCGATCGATTGGAGACTCACACCATGGCCCATATCGAACTTCCCGAACTCCCCGGTATTGCAGCATTGTTGACCTATCGTCCCGACACGGGAATGCTACTCAACCAACTGGCTGACGTGTTGTTACGGGGGGAATCGCCCCTATCGCCAGGAGAGCGGGAACTCATGGCTGCCTATGTTTCGGCGTTAAATGAGTGTCAATTTTGTCGTGCGTCTCACGGAGCAGTGGCTCGACAGTTTCTCGAAGATGGCGAAAATGAAAATGTGGTTGAGGCGGCGATCTGTGACGTAGATAATGCTCCGATTAGTGAGAAGCTCAAAGCACTCCTGCACGTTGCGGCGAAGGTACAGATGGATGGGAAGCAGGTGAATGCGGAAGATATTCAACGGGCCAAAGCGGCGGGAGCGTGCGATCGATCGATTCACGATACGGTGTTGGTGGCGTCGGCGTTTTGTATGTACAACCGCTACGTCGATGGTTTGGGAACGCACCTTCCGCCGGATGCCACGATGTTCGATCGAGCGGCACGTCAAATTGCTGAGGTGGGTTATCGAAACAACTGGGTTTAAAACCCCGCCCTTCTAGGGCGGCTTTACAATAGATGTTAGTGGTTAAACTGCCCAAATGACACTTCGAGCGTTCCGATATCGCTTCTATCCCACTCCCGAACAAGAATCTGCGTCGGACGGTGGGGTGCGTGCGTCTCGTCTACAACAAGGCGTTGGCAGCGAGATCCCAGGCGTGGAAAGAGCGACAGGAGAAGGTGGGGTATCGCGAAACCTCGAAGATGTTGACGCAATGGAAGAAGGAAGAGGCGTTGCAGTTTCTCACAGAAGTCTCTGCTGTCCCCCTTCAACAAGGATTGCGCCATCTCGACAAGGGGTATCGAAATTTTTTCGGCGGACGTGCCAAGTCTCCCCGTTTCAAAAAGAAACGGAATGGAGGTAGCGCCACCTTTACCAAAGCGGCGTTTCGGTGGCGAGACAATTCCCTGTATTTAGCCAAATGCAACGCACCGCTCGACATCCGATGGAGTCGCCAACTCCCCAAAGGAGCCGAACCTTCTACCGTCACGGTTCGACTCGACCCCTCGGGACGTTGGCACGTTTCCATCTTGATAGACGACGACACCGTTAAACCGTTGCCAAAGTCTGAGAAAAGCGTCGGTGTAGATGTGGGAATCGCCCATCTCGCCATCACCTCGGATGGTGAAAAAGTGAAAAATCCTCGCCTTTACAGTGAACAGCCAACAGTGAGCAGTGGACACTGCTCACTGCTCGCTGTTCACTGCTCACTGAAAAAGCGGTGGGACACACCGTGACCGCCTGTGGAGCGAGTGTAAGACTTGAAGGACATCGTTCCCGAGAGCAACTGCGAAAAACCCCTGAGCGCAGTTGAAGGGGAAGGAAACAGGAACCCAAATCGTGAGGTTTGGGAATCACCGTCCTTCCAGGGCGGTGAGGATGTCAAGTTGGGGTTCTCCAACAGTTTCTCGATCGTTAGCTCGATCGTTCCTCAACGTCTAAAGCGTGGTCTTGTAAAACCTCGAGGGGAACGACTTGTAAGGTGTTTTCGTGGGTGGATGCGAGCAGGACGGGCGGCGCACAACCGGCATCTCGTGCTTCTTTCCACCGCAGGGCGCACAAGCACCATCGATCGCCGGGTTTCAAGCCGGGAAAGTGATACTCGGGAACGGGCGTACTGAGATCGTTGCCTTGAGATCGGGTGAATTCGAGAAATTCAGCGGTTATTTCCGCACAGATGACGTGGGAACCGAAATCTTCGAGTCCGGTGTTGCAGAAGCCATCGCGATAGAAGCCGGTGCGTGGGGAAAAACAGCAGGGTTCTAGGGGTTGACCCAGGACGTTTTTCGATCGTGTCATGATGGTTCGATCTCGTTGTGGGCGTTGTGGGAATTATGACAAATTCAAGGATCGATCGAAATGGGGGGTTAGCAATTTCGGTAAGTTGTTCGATCGTGACGGTAGAGGATATGAGGTAATCCGACGTGAAGAAACGCTCGATCGTGGTGAAATCCGAGTTTTTCCATGACCCGCTGTGAGGCTCGGTTGGTCGTTAGTGTAAAGCAGACGATTTCGCTGAGATGTAGTGTCTCAAATCCCACGTTTAAAACGGCTGTTCCCATTTCGGTCGCGAATCCGTTCCCCCAACGTTCTGAAACGACGGCGTACAACAGTTCGATTTCTTCAACGCCATCGACGAGACTGTGTTTTAAGCCGCAGTATCCGATGGATCGATCGATCGGTTTTTCTCGAAATATCCAAACGCCGAACTGGTAAGTTTCCCAATGGTTTAACATCCGTTGGAGTTTTTGTTGAATGGTTGCTTCGGGAAACGGTTGTCCGTCAGCTGATAGGGTTTTCGCGACGTTTCGATCGCTCCAAATTTTTTGCAGAACGGTTCGATCTTCGGGTTGTAAGCGGTGGGAGATCGTTCGATCGGTTTCTAGGGTTTCGATCTTCATTTTTTAAGAAAAGCATGAAAATTGAGTAATGGTAGGGTGTGTTACGCGGACAAAAAATGGGTTTAAAATCCCGTTCATGAGATTTCCGCGTAACGCACCCAGCACTTTTGTACCGCTGCCCTAGGGTTTCGATCTTCATTTTTTAAGAAAAGTATGAAAATTAAAATTTTAGCTATTTACAATATCAAATTGTATTAAATTTTAGAGCCAGACTTTATATTATAGTTTGTCAGGCATGGATTTGTATTTGCTATAATTAGAGTAAAAAGCAAAAATCATGACTTCATCTACAAAACGATACGCCAGCTATCCAGTAAGCATTCATGAATTTGAACTATGTCGCCAACTATGCCAATCTAATAAAGGTATTCAAATCCTAAAAATAATTAAACCGTCGTGATTTATTTCATTACAGGCGGACAGCGTTCCGGCAAAAGCAAATTCGCTCAACAGTTAGCCAAACGCTTGTCGGACACACCGATTTATCTTGCCACATCGCGCGTTTGGGACGACAACCACTTGGCGCGAATTCGACGTCATCAGATCGATCGAGATGCGAGTTGGCGAACGGTGGAAGAAGAAAAATATATTTCCAAGCATCAATTTACGAGGGAAGTGGTGGTTCTCGACTGCATTACGCTTTGGCTGACAAACTTTTTCGCGGATACGGAATTCAACCTGGACGAGACGCTGGAACTGGCGAAAGGAGAACTTCTGGAATTTCTCGAGCAAGATTTTACGTTAATTGCCATTTCCAACGAAATCGGCATGGGATTGCACGGGGAACACGAAAGTGGACGGAAGTTTGTGGATTTGCAGGGGTGGATTAATCAATTCCTCGCCGAACGAGCGGATGAGGTGTTTTTTATGGTGTCGGGTTTGCCACTGAAGGTGAAGTAGTGGTGACGGAGACGGCGAGAACCCTGGAATCTCAAAGATGCCGGGGTTCTTTGGTTCAGAGATTACCGAGTTTCAACGCCCTATCTCGTGAATTAACGTATCGATCGACTTAACTGTTGAAAATGGAATCGATCGAAACCGACAGTTCGGGAAACGTCGGCGAAACGATTCGATCGAGTTCTCGATAAGCCTTCATTTGATAAGTTCCACTTTCGTCAAGATAAAAAACAAATATCGTCGGTTCTTTCAAATTTCCCAAATAGCTATGACTGGCGATTGCCAAATAATTGACAATCCAATATTCAGGAATTCCAAAACGTTGATATTCCTCGAATTTATTCACGTAATCGTCTTCCTAATTTTTCAAAACCACTTCAACGTGATTTTTTTGCGAATGAGTTTTTGAGGAAACGTCACGATCGACCTCCAAATTTAGGGTGTACGAGCCAACTATCTCGAGCGTCGCGTCGAAGGTCTTAAACCGACGATGAAATGAGAGAGAATCGGGTGTTGGGGGCTGAGCTTGGCGACCCTTTACCGCGAACTAAAATTCAAGCAACTCAAAACATCTCGTACCGAGATATTCCAATCATTTAAAAGACTTAAAACAGGAAGTCGATCGTCATTTTGTTTGATTTCGGATTGTTCTCTCGGTTTAAAGATGGCGATCGACCGTTCTTCAGGATCGACGAGCCAACTGAGTTGAGTTCCGGCGTTGAGACAGAATAAGATATTGCTCATTACGCGAGTTGGACTTTGTTCGAGGGATAAAATTTCGATTGTCCAGTCCGGTGCGACTTCAAAGGTATTTTCAATTTCCCCTCGATCGTCCAGGGGAATCTTTTCCCAAGCAAAAACAGAGATATCTGGAACGGTCGATCGCATCTTGGATTTTCCTCAAGGGGAGATTCAGGAAAAATTGACCGTCTGAAGTATCGGGTATCTGTCCTGTCCAGTTTAGGAGAAAACCGCTACATTTCCCACTCTGAGGGAAACTGAACAGGGGATGAAGACTTTTTCGACACCACCGCCGCGATCGACTTCCGAACGAAAGGTTCGATCGCCGCTTCCAATTGGCGGTAGTCCGATTCTGTCACCGGACGCAAGCCGTGGGCTAAAATTGAGTGATTTCGCACTTGCAGCGCGTCTTGAATTTGACCCTTCGCCGACGCAAACTGTTTTCCCACCGGATCGTCAGGAAACTCCGTCAACAGGGTATACGCCTTAAAAAGTCCAATTTTAATTTTGCCTTCAGCTTGCAAGGCTTCGTACTTCGGACGCAATGCTTCGGGGAGTTTGTCCAACGCCACATCTCCCGTCTGAATTTCGTAAGCCTCCCACAACCGCACCTGTGCCAAGAGTTCCAAGGTGCGATACAATCGCGCCACCGCGTCGTCGTATCGAGCCAAGGTCGATCGTCGTTCGGCGTTTAGCAGTACGTCTTCGACGATTTCGTAACCGTGGCCGCGGATGGATTCCGGTGCAGTAAACCCGTCTCCTGCTGCTGGCGCAAAGGCTTCGCGACTTCCCATCACCCGCTTGAGGAAAAAGATTAGCTCTCGCAACTGGGGATATTTGAGATAGTCTTTCAGGTAGAACCAGGCTTCTGCGTGGTCGAAGCGATCCCACAAGTCGAAACCCGTGCAGCAGTCGAGCCACAGCTGAACGCGATCGGCGTTATCTCCCGACAGTTCCCGTTCTTGCAGCAGCGTTTCCAACTCGGCAATGGCGGCGGGGTAGTTGTACTGTCGCAAAAACGCCGGAAGCACTTGTAAAATCGTCCGTTCTACTGTCACCGCCGAGGTGGTGGCACGCCGAACTCGTTCCCCCCGTTCCACTTTCACCAAGTTATCCCGCCGTGTACTGCTGGTGACGTAGGTTTCGAGTTTGTCGTCGAGTGCCACCTGTGCCAACGCCACGGACATGGTTTTCGTTCCCCCGGTGTAGTCGGCGAGAAGTTGCGCGTTGGCGTCGTCGTTTCGCGCCTCCCGCACTTTTTGGGCAATTTTGCCGTAACATTCGGACAGATCGTCGGGATTGCTAACGAGAATTACGTCTCGATCTCGATCGAACCGATCGCCTAATCCCAGTTGTGTGGGAATGTTGGGAAGGCGATCGACCACTTCGCTGCCTTTACGAACTTCGCAGGGTTTCCCTTCTCCGATAATTTGCGACTGGCTGCCTTTTGGGCCGTCGGAACAGATAAAGACGACGCGATCGGGGTTGAGGCTTTTGACGGACGTTAGAATCGGTTGTGGGGAACCGCCAACGGTAATGAAGAGTGTTTTCATAATGCGAAATTTCTCGATATTGGGGTTTTGATAGAAGGTTGTCTATTTCCAATCTGCAAGAGAGCCATTACATTTCTTAGTCCGAGTCAAGTTGAACGGGCGATGGAAATTTATTTAAAACTACGGCTGTAATCGTAGAAAAATATAACAATATAACTGAGTTTTCAAAACATCTAAAATGTATTATAAATTTCAGTTATCTTCTAGGATAAGTTGGATGCTTCATCTCTGATTGGAGAATATCTTGAATACCGTATAGTTCTTTTCCAAAAACTAAAACAACTGAATTATTTTTGGCTTTGTTCAATATTTTCTCTTTTTCTTTATCATCAACATCAAGCTCACCAACAATGAATAATTTTATACAGTAGCTACCACCGAGTTTTTCTGCTTTAGCACTAAATTCATCTATATCAGAAGATGAATATTTTCCTGTTTTACACTCACAAATCATAGCATTAGCGCGGTGTAAGCAGAAAACATCAATTTCACCACGATAGTTATCTAGCTCTACTCCAAACTCCACTGAGTCAAAACCACATTTTTGGGCTTCAGAATATACGAATACTTCCAACCATTCTCCATTCAAGAAAGAATAATCTTTCTTTTTTTCAATCCTGTACTTTAAGGATGAATTTTCTTCAGTAAAATTGGAGATCAAATTAAAATTTTTTAGTTTTTCAAAAAAACAAATTAGATCGCTATATAAAATTTGCTTTTCGTCTATTTTAGACCTTTTAATTGACAGCGTTTTGGGAGTCTTGATATTGTCCCCTTGGCGAATTAACGTAATAACCTTGTTGTATAAATTTAAATTCCTCATCAAATATTTTGATGCGTTAATAAGTGTTCGAGTTATACTATTAGTTTTTTTTCTAAATGTACTAAAGCCAAACATGAAGACATAATTTTCTACAGTTAAAGATCGATTAAAATCAATTTGCCTTTTTCCGAAAACCAAAGGTATAATTTTAGCGATATTTGTATTAACACTAAAAACCAAAACATCCTTATGATTCCTTAAAACATAACTATACACGGCAATAGACATGGTTTGAGGAACAGTTGTAAGATTTACATACAGTAAATCTCCACCGCAACTCAATAAACTTTGGGTAGCAATATAGACTTCATCAAAGTTGCTAGGATCAACAGAATTAATATCTGTGGGATCGCATTTAATATTACTGTTCTCCTGCAGGAGAACAGTAGCCACATTCTTTTGGAATTGCAAATATCTTTCGCTGTCGCATATCAAAAACTTAATCCTATCAATCTCATTAACGAACTGTAGAGCACCAGAGAGCGCAGGAACAGCACTTCTTCCACCGATTAAAATTAACATTATACGTTCAGACATTTTGTTTTTGGCTTGGATTTTTTGGGTTTTCTGGTGATTGCTGATCGAATTTGTCCGATCTTACGTGTAAATACGCAAAATTTAAGTCACAAATAAATCATATCATGATTCACTTGAAAATTTCTAATTCAGTCTGTCCCATTCCCAACCGCGTTTTCACCCCCGTTCCCGAAAAAACGGCGTAGCGAGCCAGCAAATTGGCTACGTTCGCCACAATCGGCTCAACGCGATAAGGAATCTGAAGTGAGACGTTCCCCACAAACCCCGTTACGAAAGCTCGTGGAAGCTGAAACGATCGCGTTTTGATTTGGTGGTATCGCAAATGGACGAACTGCTGTAAATACCCGATGAGTTCGTCTCCCCCCAAGTAAATCGGAGCGAAATGATTCCACCGTTCCAGCCAACTGCGGAACATTAACGCAGGAACGGGAAGGGGTAAATGCGATCCTTGCTGAGAAAACGAAGTTGGCGTGAGAAACTCTAAGTTGAGCCGTCGTTCGGTTTCTGGTTCCGTCGCAACCCAGAGCGAGTAAAGTTCCTCGTAGCTACTGCGTTCGTCCGTTCGATCGCGGACTGAAAACTTGCTTCCGAGAAATTCCAGGGTGTCTGGAAACTCTGCGTTTGCGATCGCTTTCGCCGAACCCTCGTCCAATCCCGTTAAAATCAGTTGATAGGGTTCGCCAGCCTGAAACTCTAGAAAACCTTGCGCTCCCGAACAGCGTCCGATCAAGCCAGAACAGGTAACAGAAGGGATCGTTTCCTGTCCCAAAGCGAGATCGAGGCGATCGTGCAGTCGCTTCACTAATTCGAGATGATACGATCGAGGAAGAATTGCCGTGTCTTCCGTCGTCAGAGTATAGGTCGATCGAACGAGCATAGATTATCGAGGTGTAAATTTTACCCAACCGGGGACGTAAACAATTTCGTTTCTAGAACTGACTATAGTTCGACGAGATTTAGGGGCTTGGAAACCGGGTGCTTTAATACCGCAGATATCGCGCAACTGGCTGCGTAAATCATCATCTAGTAGACCGGAAATTGTCGTTCCAAACAGTCCTGTCCCCCAACCAATCCGCAAATCGTAAGGACAGGTTGGATTGGAATAAAATTTATCCCAAAGTACATTAAAATCTAGATTTTTACCTTGATGATAGTTGTTGTTAATTTCTGACCAGTAATTCGCTTCATTTTTCCACTGATCTTGTGCAAAATCTTTACAGATCCTAAGTAAATCTTCAACTGTTTCAAATGGGATCTGCATATTGCTATTATGTTTGAACCAAGACAGCATTTCGCGATCGAGCGTGATCGTAAACTCAGTTCTCACATTTCGCACCATTTCCGTGTAAATCGAGGCGCGATATTTCGCATTTTGGTCTTGAAAGTGGCTAGAAACAATAACTTCGGCAACGACTGGAATATTTTTCTTCGCCTGTTTTCCACTTTTAAGCTTAATTGTTTTTCGTCGTAGTGGCTGAGAGTCGGATACAGAAATCGCTCTCATGAAATCTGTATTCGGTCCGTTCCTCGCTTTGACCGAGCGACCTTGATAACTTAAAGAGCAGTTCGTAAATATATCGTCCATAAATAAGCCATCGTCTGCCCACTTTTGGTTAAATCGGCTCTTGAATTCTCCCGAAGCGATACCCTGACGAATTTTGCGTTCGACCTCTGAAAGTGGTTGGGGAGGTTTGTATTTTTTATCGTACTTCAGCAAAAAGTATGCGATCGCCGTGCGGATTGCACCTTTAATAGACGAACCGGGAACGTACAAGTCTCCCATCCCATTGCGAATCATGGGACGTAAATCTGTAATTCGCTCTCCTTCTTCTAACGTCCACTTCGATCGAACCTGTGGAAAAATCTTCTGTCCGTCGGGAGATTTAGCATTTTGCCAATCGTCACCAAAAGCTTGTTCGAGAAGCGGCTCGATCGATCGTTTTTCTTCGATCGCATTAACGTAATCCTGTAAAAAACGTCCCCCTTGATGATAGAAGGCTTGAGCCAAGGCTTCTGTATTGGGAAAATAGACTTTTGAAGCTGTCTGGACGTACTCAAACGGATTGAGACTGGAAACTTCCAAGCCGATATGGAGCATCGGACTATCGAGGCGAATTGTTCGCGTCTCGTAGTTGTGAGTTTTATAAGTCTGGTAAGACTTAAATGCAGCAGTATCGCTCACGATCCTTCTCCTCAAGAATTTTTCTGTAGAGGGTCAATAGCAATGGGTAAACTCAGACTCAAACCGTTACGATAAATTTGGTGACGGTTGAATCTATGAGGGGTAACGTTGGCCAGCATTCCCATTGGTTGCATTTTAAATATTGACCCCTCAGCAAACATTCTGACTTTTTTTCGACGCTGTTGTTTTCCGGAAAAGGTCGAGCCAATCCAGCCCCCTCGTTCTAGAAAATCGTAACTCGACTCTTTGATGAAATCTGCCGGAAGTGATTTTTTCCAAAATACGCTCATCAAGCTGTAGTGAGTACCTTTATCGAAAGAAACAACATCTTGCCAAGCTTGAGATAACTCTTCCCATGCGGCAATTTTAAAGCGTCCTGCACCGCTCGATCGTTCTCCACCAAGTCCTTCGTCTCCCAGCAAAATTAAGGCTGAGTGAAGTTCGTCTTCAAGTAGTGAATCCTTTTGGGAGAAGTTCAGTAAAAAATATAATCCAGCTTGACTTTCAACTGAGTTATCTTGACTCTCCTGTTGCTTCGTATCACCTGAATTTGAACTCTCCTTTGCTTCCCAAGCAAACTGAACGAATCCCGTATGATAGAAGTTGGTGGAACGAGTGGTTCGATCGATTGCCACTTTCGGGAGTCGATCGCGCTGAAAGGCGTCACTATAATTAAACGTTCCAGCGTTTTGTAACAACCCGGATGCAGTTTTGTTTTGTGCCTGTTCTTTCAATTCTTCTGCATCAGCATCGATAAAGCCTTTACCTTGATACCATCGCTGCCAAATTTCGAGAGGTAAATACCTGAGTTTCTTGTAAGTCTTAAAAAACTCAAGATCGTTCTCTTTGGGATATTTACGAGGTCGTCCTAGAGGTTTTGGTAAGTAATAAATTAGCTGGTCGTTCGCTTTTCGGAAAACGAACGTCGAACTCATCCGAACGGGAGGCGAGTCGTTCTGAAGAAAGCGATCGAGTAAACTCTCAACCTTGACTTTCCCAAAACATCGTGCGTAAGCGTTAATCCAAGCACTAAACAACGTATCAGAACGCACACGCTCGCTCGTTTCTTCGAGTCCAATTCCCACTTCACCAAAATGGACGGGGTTGCGACCGAATTCCAATCGCACGAGTTTCCAATTACTCATTCTGTCCTCCGTCGCCGTTCGTCTCGGGTAGCGATCGAATTTGCTGTTCGATCGACTCAAAATCGTCCAGCAAAGCAGACGTGGAATCGAATTGCGGCCACGAGCGCAATTCCACGGCTCCCTTCACATTTCGGTAATCGCTTAAATTGCGATAGAACATCTTGAAATCTGTGAATCGAACTTTCCCGTAGCCTCGCGAACCATGACCGCCGAGTGCGTCATCTTCCAAAATTGCCAGAGCCACGGCGATATTTCGCAAATCTTCCTCTGCTTGCGCTGGGTTTTCGATGGTGTAAACAATCTCAAAATTGAACCACGATCCGGCGGGAACTCGTTCGAGTTGACGGGGGTTTGCTGCGGCGGTGACGCGATCGAGTCCGTTCTCGAACTTCCACTCGGTCATGTATAGTCCTGTGTCAATTTTTTTGAGCTTCTTCACAGAATCATCGTCCAAATGACAGTCACGAACGATGAGACGAGCTGGAGCGTTGCGTCCTTTAACCTTCGTGTACTGAGTACCGTTATTACTCCAAATTTTTTGATTATTTTGTCTCCGATCAGAAAGTTCTTGCTCTGTGATTAAGCCTCGATCTTTTGCCACAGAAGCAGGAAGCCAACAATCGTTTCCAGTCGAACCGAACAAACGGCTAATAGGACAGGTTTTCGCTCCTTCAAACTCAATTTTTTGTCCGTTCACCTCAGAATAGCCATTGTCGAGATCGTCACTTTCGTAACGATATGTTCCGCTACCACCGGGACGGTTTAAGGGTTTGTTGTACAGCCGTTCGAGGATCGATCGCAATTTTCCTTTGATAGACGATCCGGGTAAATAAGGCTGTTGAGTCAGCGGATCACGAATAACGGGTTTGTCAATTCCTCCAATGTCGAGGGTTTCACCACCGCCTCCGATGTGCAATCCGGTTTCTACGACGAGACGGCTCGTCATGCGAACTTTTCCAAGTAAAGGGGTTTGAGTACGAGTCATCGTGAGTTATTTTCCTCCAGCAGCTTTGTGATAGGCAACAATGGCTTCGATAAATTGAACGAGTCGATCGAAATCTTCGAGGTCTTCGACACGGTCGATTGCTTTAGACATAACGTTACTCAACGGTTTGGCGGCATTTTGCCGAGCCGCAGCATAGGCGAGTTTTGGTTGGAGTAACACAA
The DNA here is from genome assembly GCA_001657325.1 of Geitlerinema sp. BBD 1991-9. Taxonomy (GTDB): domain Bacteria; phylum Cyanobacteriota; class Cyanobacteriia; order Cyanobacteriales; family Geitlerinemataceae; genus Geitlerinema. The sequence goes on from LWRO01000040.1 coordinate 25,390, forward strand.
TTTCAGTTTCGATTTTAGAAAAGTCTCTCTCCTGAGTGACGGTGACTTTTAATCGGTTAATTGCATCCAAGAACTTACGAATCTGGTTGGTTTGCAGGCGTTGACTATTAAGATATTCACCAAACTCCTGAGCATGCTTCACCAGATCTCGAATAGGATAACTTTTGAAGCTAGATTTTAAGTTTCCTACTTCTTTGATAATTTCTCGATCGATTGACATCTTAGAAGATCTACCAGTTGAAGGATTGGGGCGATTTTGATTTCTGTTTGGCATTCCTTAAAACCTGAGAATTAACAACACAAGCAAATCACAAGAGATTTACTCCTTTTTTCGATTTGACTTACGATTCAAATACTCGAGCCAAGTTGCGATCGCTCGAAAATAGGGCGCGTTGTAAGGACTCTTTAGAGACGTTCGCACGGGGCGAAACCCTTCAGCGTCTCGAACTCGAGCGGGTAATCGTGCTAGGGTATAGGCTACTCGAGGGAGGTGCAGAAAGTAACGTAAGTCTTTTTTGAACTCATCTGATTTATCTTTAGCATCCTCGATCGCCTTGTCTTGAAGTTTTGCCGTCAGAAGAAGGTTGCGAATGAAACTCCTCAAATAGTCCGGAATCGACTCTGAGTTTTCAGGATTGTGTAATGCTCGAACAAAAGGTAAAACTCCTATTAATTCTGGCATGGTTTCGGGTTGCAAGTATTCTCGCTCTCCGATTTTATCTTCAGATATTGTCCCCAGCCATTCACTCCACTTAAATACACAGCCAAACGCCCCGAAACTATCGCGTCCATTTGCTTTGGCTTTGTCTTCGGCTTCTCCAGAAAGATCGGCGGCTTGATACAAGGGAAATTTCGCAGCTGTCATCGCCACACCACCCGACAAACTAATGTCTGGATTGTTCCCAGTATAGCACCGAAAACTTTGATAAACATCAAATGCAAACTCGATAATTTCGTTCCAAGTCCCACTAATAAATAAGTCGTCACCTCCAGCATAGATAAAGAGAAGATTTTGGCGAACGTCGTCGGTTAATTGTTTACAGGTTTTAGGTAAATTTTCCTGTCGATGTTCTGCTAAATTGTTGAGATAGACCTTAAAGTAATAGGTCATTTGGCGCGACAAACCTGCAATTCGTGCTAAGTTTTGTCGATCGCCTAAGCCTTTGGCAAAAATTTGCCCCAATTTATCGACATCCATCCGTAAATACCCAACTCGCGGAATTCCATGAGCTTGGTCAACCATTTCGTGAGCCGATATAGTTGTAGTTATTTCCTTTTTGATAACTTCTTGTTTTGCATTGTCTTGTGCGCCACTTTCTGACGGGTTACTTTTCTGTGAGTAATTTCCCAGAAAAAGTGGAATAGTTAAATTGTAAGTGTACGAAGAGATAGACCAGTTGTTGATTAAAAAGCATATCTCATCATCTTCAAGGTGGAGGTTGCCGGGTTTGTCTTTGAGCAAGTAGTATTTTATATCTTGGAATTTCAAAAACTTCACTTCTTCTTTTTCTTCTGAAAAACTCAAAGAAGAAGACAATGGAATTTCATCGCGCTTCGATCGCACGATCGCTTTCACCCTCAAAAGCTGTCCGCCGAGTCGAAACATTCGACGGCACGTCCCACAAGCCAAACTCGCGCCGGGTTCGTCTTCTTTCAAGGGTTTCAGATTGGGATCGTCATCCCGATGGCAGACTTTACAAGGTTCGTAGGTATCTTGAACGCTTAAAACTTCTTCGAGCAAAGAATCAAACTTTTTCGATTTTTGCTTGGCAAGTCCTTTAACTGCATTACTCCAAGATTCTGCAAACTTTTGACTCTGAATGTCTGTCGTTTGAAATTCATGAGAATCCAATGCGAGAAACACCTTTGACTGAAATTGTTTTAGTAAGTCTTGATTGAGTGCATCTCGAACTTGCTTGACTTTTTCTTTAACAGATTGAGTGTCAGGAGCCAGTAAATAGAGATTGCCACCGCCTGCGTAAATGATACTCGTTCGCGGAAGTTCCAAGGCTTCAAGCAGTCGTTGAACGACTTCTTCTGTAATTAACTCGAGATAGAAACTTCTCGCTCGTAAAGATTTCAACGCACCATCCGAAGAAATGGTATAGATAAAGTTTTGAATCCCCGATAAATCTCCAGCTACAAGTCTGAGATTTTCTGCTGTAGGATTTTTGGCTAAGGCTGAGGCAACCGCAGCAGTCGATCGAGCCATATCGACTAAGGCAACATCAGACTGGGCAAAACTGACGAACGAGCCGAATTTTTCGATAAGAAGTCCGAGTAGCGGCAGCTTATCTAAGTTTTCTGGTTTTAGGTTTTTAAATGCACCACGAATTTCTTCTTTCAGTTGCTCGAAATTGGGGTCTGCCGGTTTTTCGTTCTGGGGATAGGGAACTTTCGGTTTCTCGTCGGCGATCGCTCTCGGATGCCAATAGTGATTCTCCCTGTTGTTGGTGGAGTCTTTTTTCAAAGAAATTCGATCGAACAGTACCTCTAAATGTCCAATTTCAGCGTCTTTTCCCCAATCCAGTAGAGACTTTGCCTCGTCGATGGCGTTGTTATTAGAGGATTCCTGGGGCTTCCATCCCTCGGGAAGCGAGGCTTCCGCCCATTTTGCTAACTCCATAATCGCCTGTTGCAACACACAGCGGGCGACTTGATGCGCCGGATTTTGTAAAACGTCTGTCATATCGATAACCTTTCTCGTTTAGGCGAAACAAACCATCGCCTCAGAATTAATTAAGCGCAAAACGTTGTATCGCTTCCTCAGATCGATCTCAGACGATCGCACCAAAGCGATAAGCTTCAGAAAATTTTAACCAGTCCAGGCAGTACAACGAAGTCGATCGAGCTTCGAGGTGGGTCGTGTCGAAAAAATTATGCCTGACTGTATTTCGATTAAGATATCAAATTTTCAAAACTGAAAACGTGATATTTTGGATTTTTTTAGATTTGTTCGCGAAATTTCGCGAAAATGTAACGTTTTTAAACACTTTGCGACATTCCTTGACGTAAAATCAGATTCGATCGAATCCTTAACATCGATCGATAAGTTGTCCCTATTGTACAACTCTCACGGAAGAAGCAGCTTCCAATACCAACTCACGTCCTTTCCTTCACAATTCCAAAACGATCGTCGCAAATCCAGATATTTCTCATACCCTCACCTCCTAGTCAAAGCCCACAAAATGGCGCTAAAGTGAAATGGCGTAGTCGTTTCGACCGATCGATACTGTTGGGGGCCATCTCGTTTATATGAAGTTCCATATCCAAACCGATAGCGATATTCCCGCCTCAAACCAACTGTTCAACCAAATCCGTTTCGCCATCGCTTCGCGCCAGTTTCCACCTGGACATCGGCTTCCCAGCACGCGACAACTTGCGATGCAAACGGGACTACACCGCAACACGATCAGTAAGGTGTACCGTCAACTCGAAGAGATTGGTTTAGTCGAAGCTCAAGCGGGTTCGGGAATTTACGTGCGCGCGCAAGGACACGAAGGTGGCGGAACTTACGTCAGTTCGCCCGTCTTAGCTCAATATCCCGAAGCCCATGCAACCATCAAAAGCAGCTTGGATGAATTACTCAAACAAGGCTGCTCTCTCAACGAAGCGCGAGAACTCTTTCTCGGCGAAATTGACTGGCGACTTCGCTGTAGCGCCCGCGTCTTAGTCACCGCACCCTTGCAAGATATCGGTGTGGGTGAGTTGATGGCGCAAGAGCTCGAACAAGCCCTGCAAATTCCCGTGCAACTCGTCCCGATGGAAGAATTGTCGGACACCCTGGATAAAGCACATTCGGGAACCGTCGTCACGAGTCGCTACTTCATCGGAGACGCAGAAGCCATCGCCGCGCCCAAATCCGTTCGCGTCATTCCCATCGATATCTACGACTACGCCAAAGAAACCGAACTCGTCAAAGAATTGCCCAAAGATAGTTGCTTGGGATTGATCAGTATCAGTTCCGGCTTGTTACGGGCGGCGGAAGTCATCGTTCACAGCTTGCGTGGCGACGATTTACTCGTCATTACAACCCAGTTAGGAAATACCTACAAGCTCAATGCAACCGTGCGAAGTGCGCGAACCATAATTTGCGATCGAACGAGTCTAGATGCAGTCAAAGCGGCCGTTCAAGCGGCTCGAGACGACCTCATTCGACCTCCACAAGTCATCTGCTTTGGCAACTATATCAGCGACGATTCGATCGATCTCCTCAAGCGAGAGTTGGGATTAGATTAGCAATCGAAGTAATTACCTTTTGTTTAAATATGCTGTGACGAGCATTAAAAAAAACAAATTTCATAGCGATTTTCGATAACTTTACAAAAGCGATTTCTTGTCTTCCATTCGTTGAGGTGAGAGATCGCTTTTTTCGGGATATTCAGCATTGCGCGAACTGCTTTAGGATAGTTTAAGTTCTATCTGTTAAAACCCTTAAATCTTTAAGATATAAGGGTTTTGGCGATCGATCGACAAACGAAACCAAGCTTGCCTAAAAAGACAATAGCATATTCAAAAGCCGATCTAAACGATTTCAGAAGTTCGCGATCCAGAGGTCAAACAAACTATTTTATAGTCCCTTAATTCTCGATTACCTGTAACTCAAAAAAATCAACAATAATCCAAAAATATTCTTTTATTAACCCTTTTTTAAACATAAGATACGAGCCTCTTAATTCTTTTGTGAGAATCTTCTGAGGGCGACTTCTATGCAGAACGAACCATTGTGGTACACGTGAGGGGTAAAACAAAACGTTATGGCCATCGAACTCAACCCAATTGGTACTTTCCGAACGGGAATTATTGACGAAAGTGCGGCAGAAATTGTCGCCCACGATCCGACAACCCAACGTCTGTTCGTCGTGAATGCGAACAACGCTTCGATCGACGTTCTCGACATCAGTACACCGACGAATCCTACAAAACTCTTTGAAATTGATGCCACGACGCTCGGCGCTGGAGCAAACAGCGTTGCCGTCTCAAACGGCATCGTTGCAGTTGCAATCGAAAACCAGGACACCCAAGCACCGGGACTCGTCGCCTTCTACGACGTAAACGGCACGTTGCTCAATAGCGTGACTGTCGGCGCACTCCCCGACATGGTGACCTTCACCCCCGACGGAACGAGAGTCCTCGTTGCCAACGAAGGCGAACCCAACGACGAGTACACGATCGATCCTGAAGGCTCCGTCAGCATTATCGACATCACCGCAGGCGTGCAAAACGCCACCGTCCTCACCGCTGACTTTCAAGGCTTCAACAGTCGAGCCGAAGAACTCCGAGCCAAAGGCGTTCGCATCTTCGGGCCAAACGCCACTGTTGCCCAAGACTTAGAACCCGAATATATCGCCGTTTCCCCAAGTGGTGGCAAAGCCTTCGTCAGTTTGCAAGAAAACAACGCCTTTGCCGCGATCGACATTGCCAGCGCCACCGTTGAAGATATCCTACCCTTGGGCTTCAAAGACCACAGCCGAGGCAACCCCACCCTTCAGCAATTTAACTTTCCCACCCTGCCGCCCCTCGGCACGACACCGGGCGGCCAACAAATCCTTCTCGGTGGCTTGTCAGGTCTGTGGTACACCGGAACTAGCGCAGAAGGCAACCTGCAATTCGTCGCCGTCCCCGATCGAGGCCCCAACGGCGAACCCACTGACGTAGACGGCGACGGCGCAAACGAGCGACCCTTCGTTTTACCAGACTATCAAGCTCGCGTCGTCAACTTCGAGTTGAATCCCACCACCGGAAGCATTAACCTCACCGGTGAAATTCCCCTATTCCGACAAGACGGCACGACCCCCATCACCGGACTGCCCAACATTCCCGGTGTAGACGAAGAACCCGTCGATTTGCTGGGAAATCTCCTCGAATACGATCCCCTCGGTGCTGACCTCGAAGGCGTTCTCATCGCGCCAGACGGCACGTTCTGGATGGTGGACGAATACCGCCCTGCTATTTGGCACTTCCAAGCAGACGGTACGCTGATCGATCGATTCATTCCCCAAGGTACAACTGAACTCGCCGGAGAAAACGCCGGCCCCTTCGGCACCGAAACCCTTCCCGCCGAATACAGCAACCGCCGACGTAACCGAGGCTTTGAAGCGATCGCCCTCGACAGCGATTCCGGCATTCTCTACGCCTTCATTCAAACCCCCATCGCCAATCCCGATCGAGCAGCCTCCGACAGCTCTCAAGTCATCCGTATTCTGGGAATCGACCCCACCTCGGGCAACCCCGTCGCTGAATACGTCTACCTTCTCGAAGACTCCGACTTCCGTTCCGGTGGACGAGTCGATAAAATCGGCGATGCCGTCTACGCTGGAAATGGTAAATTCTTCGCCATCGAACGCGATGCAGCCACCGATCCGACCGCGAAAAAATTCATCTACGAGTTCGACTTAACTGGAGCAACCAACCTTCTCGCAGCTGGTGCGCCTCAAGTTCCCGAAGGTCAAACCCTCGAACAACTGACCACCGACGAACTCATCGGCTTGGGCATTCAACCCGTTAATAAAACCAAAGTCACCAACCTACCCTCGATCGGCTATTTAGCAGGAGACAAACCCGAAGGTTTAACCCTGTTACCCGACGGACGCTTAGCCGTTCTCAACGACAACGACTTCGGCTTAATTGACGCTCCGATTCCCGTAGACGGTACCGTTCCACTCAACCCGAATCCCGTTCCCGTAGTCTTAGGACTCATCGATCTCGGCAGCAACAACGACTTCGATGCCAGCGACGAAGACGGCAGTATTAACATCCAAAACCAACCGACGTTGGGAATCTTTCAACCCGACGGAATTGCCTCGTTCACCATGGGAGAACAAACCTTCTACATCGGTGCGAACGAAGGCGATGCCCGCGATTACGACGGTTTCAGCGAAGAAGAGCGCGTCGAAGATCTGACCCTCGACCCGACGGCATTCCCCAACGCAGCCGAATTGCAAGCCGCCGAAAACTTGGGACGGTTGAAAACAACGAATACCCTCGGCGATCTCGACGGCGACGGCGATTTCGATCGAATCTACAGCTACGGCGCTCGATCGTTCTCCATCTGGGACGAATTCGGAAACGTGGTTTACGACAGTGGCGACGAATTCGAGCGTCTCACCGCCCAACTCGCGCCTCAAGCCTTTAACTCCCAAGGCGATATCGACAGCTTCGACAATCGCAGCGACGATAAAGGCCCCGAACCCGAAGGCATCGATGTCGGCGTTATCGACGGTCGTACCTATGCCTTTATCGGATTAGAGCGCATCGGCGGCATCATGGTCTACGATGTCACGAATCCCACTGCACCGTCCTTCGTCCAATACGCCAACACCAACAACTTTAGCGGCAACACCAACAACGACATCGGCCCCGAAGGCATTAAATTCATCTCGGCGACCGAAAGTCCCAACGGCAAACCCCTCTTGGCAGTTGGGAACGAAGTCAGCGGTTCGACAACGCTATTTGAAATTAATCCCGAAGGTGCAACCCCACCACCAACTCAGTCGAACAAATGGCAAATTCTCCACACCTCCGACCTCGAAGGTAGTGTCGGTGCCATTCAAGACGCGCCGAATTTTGCAGCAGTTGTCGAAGGCTTGGAAATCGACGCAGCGAATCAGGGCATTAACTCGATCGTCCTGTCAGCAGGAGACAACTACATTCCGGGGCCGTTCTTCTCCGCTGCGGGAGACCGTTCCGTTCGCGATACACTGCAACAGGTTTACAGCGATTTCTTCGGGGTCGAACTCGACAACATCCGCGAAGGCAGCGGACGGTTCGACATCACCAACATGAATGTCATCGGTTTCGATGCCTCTGCTGTGGGAAACCACGAGTTCGATGCCGGAACTAGCGCCTTTGAAGATATCGTTGCAACGGACATTCGCGGCGATAGCCTTGGTGACGTGCGTTGGTTGGGCGCACAGTTCCCCTACCTCAGCACGAACTTAGATTTCTCCAACAGCAATTTAGGTGGAGTGGCCACGAACGAAATCCTTCCGAATACGGCTTTCCAGTCGAACCCCAACGACCTAGATGCCGCCGCCGACGCACCTAAATTCGCCCCGGCCACGATTATCGAGCGCAACGGCGATCGAATTGGCGTTGTCGGTGCGACGACTCCATTAGTGCCAAGCATTTCCTCGACGGGAGATGTCAGCGTCATCGGCTCCCAATCCAACGATATGGCAGCCTTGGCCGGTATCTTGCAACCGACCATCGACAGCTTACTTACCCAAGGGATTAACAAAATCGTCACCGTCTCGCACTTGCAACAGTTCCAACTCGAACAGGAACTCATTCCGCTACTGCGCGGTGTAGACGTTGCCATTGCAGGCGGTTCGGACACGATTGTTGCGAACAGCAGCGATCGACTGCGTCCCGGCGACGAAGTGGGTGTCAGCCCCTATCCTTTCCTGACGACCAACGCCGATGGCGATCCGACGGCCATCGTCAGCACTGACGGCGAATATTCCTACGTCGGTCGCTTGGTGGTCGAATTTGACGATAACGGCGTTTTGATTCCGAGTAGTATCGCTCCCAACCAAAGCGGGGCGTTTGCAACAGACGATCTCGGAGTCACTGAAGTTTGGAACCAAGTCGCTCCCGGACGCGATCCGTTTGCAACGGGGACGAAAGGCGGCACCGTCCGAACGCTGACCAATGCTCTGCAAGAGGTCGTCAACGCCAACGATCGAGACGTATTTGGTGAAACGACGGTCTTTATCGAAGGACGACGCGAAAACGTTCGCACAGAAGAAACAACGCTCGGTAACCTCACCGCCGACGCCAACCTGTCTGTCGCCCAACAGTTTGATTCGACCGTGCAAGTTTCCATTAAAAACGGTGGGGGTCTTCGCGCGCCCATCGGGGAAGTGGTCGGTGACTCTGGGGAACTCGTACCGCCTCAAGCCAACCCCCTCTCGGGCAAACAAACGGGTCAAATTTCCCAGTTGGATATCGAAAACACGCTGCGGTTCAACAATGAGTTAACCCTCCTGACTCTGACGGCAGAACAATTGACGGAAGTCATCGAACATGGGGTTTCGGCAACTGCACCGGGCGCGACACCGGGACAGTTCCCGCAAGTCGGTGGTGTTTCCTTCAGCTTCGACCCGACGTTACCAGAAGGCGAGCGAGTGAAGTCCTTAGCGATCGTCAACGACGACGGTGATGTGGTCGATCCGGTGGTTGTTGGCGGCGAGGTCTTCGGCGACCCCAACCGTCCGATTCGCATCGTGACGTTGAATTTCTTAGCAGGTGGCGGCGACAGCTATCCCTTCCCCGAATTTGTCGAAGCGAACGCCAGCTTTGCCAACGTCGTCGATCTGCCGGACGTATTGACCGATGCCGGTGCAGCGACAGCGGCCGATCCGGGTTCCGAACAAGATGCCTTAGCCGAGTTTTTGTTGGCGGGTAGCACGTTTACGACGGCGGAAACGGCTCCCTCGGAAGATACGCGCATTCAAATTCTCACAGAGCGATCGGATGAAGTCTTCGATTCGCTGACGGGGTTGAGCGTGCGCGAGTTGGTCAACCTGTTAGAGAACAGCGGTAGTACTGATATCTTCCGACAGCTAGTCGTTCTGATTAACGAAGCGGAAGGTTCGGAAAACGCACCGTCTCGTCGCCGCCGCCGTCGCACGACCTTTGACTCGATCGCATCGGTTGCGTCTGCTGCTTCGATCGAAACATCGGCAGATCTCAACGACGATCGGGTTCTCAGCGATGGCTTCACGGACGACGCTTCACCGTTTGAGGTTGTGACGAACGACGTGAGCCTCATTTAACACCACCCCATTCTGACGAGTTATGAGTCACCAGCAGTTTCCAGTGGGTACTCGACACCACTGGAAACTGTTCTCGTTGATGGTTGGTGGCGGGTGACCGTTCGCTGTTCCCTGAAAAAGACGAACGCACTTAAAATGAATTAGATAAATTGATAAAAAGTGTTACAAAATCGCAGTCATCGATTTCTAACCTTATGAGTACGACTGTCACGCCAGCGAAAGCCCAGGCTCGATCGAGTTCCATTGAGACAGAGGCAGGGAATCTGTTCGGGGAGTTCGTGCAAGAAACGTCAGCCTTGACCCGTCGCTTGTTCATTCAACTGCAACGCCGCCCGGCCACCTTGATGGCTGGAATTATTCAGCCATTGATGTGGCTGATCCTGTTCGGTGCTTTATTTCAAAACGCACCTGAAGGGTTGTTTGAGGAAAGCCAGAATTACCTGCAATTTTTGGGGGCGGGTGTCATCGTCTTTACCGCCTTTGCGGGTGCGCTCAACGCCGGACTTCCGGTGATGTTCGATCGAGAATTCGGGTTCCTCAACCGTCTCCTCGTCGCACCGCTCTCGACACGATTTTCGATCGTCATCGCATCCGCCATCTACATCGTCGCTATGAGCCTAATTCAGACAGCGGTGATTTTAGTCGCCGGAACGTTCATGGGGGCGGGATTGCCAAGTGTCGTGGGCTTAGTCGCCATTGCGACGTTTCTGTTACTCCTCATCCTTGGCGTAACGGGATTGAGTTTGGGACTTGCTTTTGCCCTTCCCGGTCACGTGGAACTGATCGCCGCAATTTTCGTAACCAACTTACCCCTCTTGTTTGCAAGTACAGCACTAGCTCCGCTGTCGTTCATGCCCGTTTGGTTGCAATGGGTTGCAAGTCTAAATCCCCTCAGCTATGCCATCGAACCCATTCGCTACCTGTACCTGCACGATCGTTGGAGTTTGAACAGTGTCGTCATGCACGCTCCCTTTGCCGATATTACCTTTGGCGGAGCTTGGTTCGTATTGCTGGGATTTACCGCTGTTGCCTTGGCGGCCATCACGCCGTTATTGCGCCGCCGTTTTGCATAACATAGAGGTAGCATTTCACATTTATTCAGGAAGTTTCGATCGACATGAAACCCTTGTTTTTCAAACGTGTGATGTGGGGAGTCTCGATCGCGATTGCCGCCGCAATTGCCATGCCGCTCTCCGCCCACGCCCAAACCTCAACCTATAACGAAGCGATTCCAAACGACCCGTTTGACGATAGTGCCAATCAGGGCGATCGAAGTCAGTTAGAAGGGGAAGGTGGCTTAAACGTATTCGACATCATCCATCGAGCCACCTCCGGTCCAGAAATGAGCTTTGATGAATTCGTGTCCGGACAGGACTCCGAACTCAACAATGCTGCCGAAGACTTTCGCGCCCGTCAGTTAGAACGCCTGCGCCAGCAAGAAGCCGCATCTCCCGAACTGACTGACACCTCTGAAGCACCGTAACTTGAACAAGAACCAGGTTTCCAAAATTGAGGGCATCCGATTGGATGCCCTTTTTCAATTCGGATACCCAATGCGAGACTGAGCCGAGAGCGGCGAGGGATCGCGAACAGTTCCTAGCAGGATTGCCGGTCGATCGATCGAATCAATGCATCCAGATGGCAAACAGCCGGACTTGGTTTTACTACCATCACAACGACTCCAAAACGAGAAGAGGGGACAAGCCCTCGAAAGACTTGCCCCCTTCACAAAGCCAATTGCAAAACTCGTTCTAGAATCGCTTAGGACTTAACCCCAAACGGCGCGACGGGTTTAAAACTCGGCACGACTAACGTTTCGTTCTGCTTGGTCTGTTGGTTGTACAACCGTTCGGTATTCGGGAAATTTGCAGCCGGAAGAGTCGGGAAGCGACGGTACGGCACAGTATCTTCCCCGAAAGCATCGATGTACTCACGGCTGTTGACCATAGCACTGATGAAACCGCGAATCCCTTCGGTTGCCAAGATTTGGTTGTACTTGCGAATTTCAACTTGATCGAGGGGAGCGCGACCCAAGAAGTGCTTCGTTCCCATCTCGATGACTTTGGTGTTGGGATAAGGCGTGTAGAACTCGCGGATGTAGAGTTCCGACCAACCTAACGCTTCAATAAACTCTTTGACGTTGATTTCAGCGTTGCTGAGCTTACTTTCAAGCTCTGTAAATTCGGGTTTCGTGATGTAGGGTTCGACATCCCGCTCGAAGATTTGACGGTATGCCGCCCGAACCACATTTTTAACCTGAACTTTGTCGAGATGGCTAGTGAGCTTAAACGTCTTCGTTTGTTCGCGCTGCTTGCTGACCCCTTGTTGAATGCGTCCGTTGACATCCGGTTCGGTACGGAGGTTACCGATCGGCACTCCCAACTGCACGAACCGAGGTGCTTCGGGTTCCGGCTTGACCACAATCCCTTTGGTTCCCAAGCTTCCCGCACGCAGACCGCGCAGTGCTTGACCGGCAGGCGTCACGTAGCGTTCGTAAGGAACCGTGTCTTCGCCAAATGCTTCCGCGTATTCCATGCTATCGATGATGGCATCGACGAGCGCGTATAAGCCTTGTTTCGCACACAAGTCGAAGTAGGCGTTCATTTCCTGACGGCCGTAGGTCGGACGACCCAGCAGGCGGCGGTGGATGTATTCGATCGCTTTGCAGACGTAAAACGGAGCCCAGTAAAGCTTGCGGAAAGCGTCAGATTTGGCGATCGAGCGGATAAATTCCCGCATCGTGATTTCGCCATTTTCCAAACGGGTTTCAGTGCTTGTCAAGCGCTGACCTTCATACACGTCTCGACCGAAAACTTGACGGTACGCAGCGTTGATAATCCCTTGGGTCGAGCTTTCAGCATAGCCGATGCTACGACCGCTCCGCGTCATATCACGAGGAACAGGCGACATCTTGAACACCTTCGATCCCAAAGAACCGGGGTTTTTACCGCGTGCGCCCGGATTACCAATTTGGCTGTCGATGCCAGCCCCACGACAGATCAGAATACGGCGCGTGTCCTTACCAAAGGGCGCAGGCGCGTTCTTCGGATTGCGGGTTTCTTTCGGGAAAATCGCACCGAATTGAATTTCCAACGGATCGTTTCCGACACCGTAAGGGTGCTGGTCGGGCAGAGATCGAACGTAGGAAGCGTACAGCGTGATAAATTGCGGGGTCTTGCGGAAGGGAGCGCTGTATTTGAACAGGTCGAACTGAGACCCCCAGTTCCGGCATTCTTGGGCTTCTTGTCCGAACCCACGCAGGTAGGGGACAGTTTCTTCCCCAAAGTAGTCAGCATATTCTTGGGAATCGACGAGCGCATCGACGAGTGCCGACCAGCCACCATCGGACACGACGGAAAAGTAGCTTTGGACTTCTTCCCGAGAAGAAGGAGCGCGTCCTAAAATGTGACGGAATGCCAGTTCCAGCGCTCGACTGTTAATAAACGGCTCGACAAACTGCTGGCGGTACAGCGGCGTTTGGCACAGACGGCGCACGAACTCCTTCATGGAGATTTCGTTGTTCTTCACCTGAGATTCCAGGTAAGAGATGCGCTGACCGTAGGCACGGGTGATATCGCGCTCGAAGATTTGTCGGTAGGCCGCTTTGACCGTCGCTTCTTTTTCGCTGGACGACAGTCCGGGCTTCATGACAAACTTCGGCCGCTGTTCAGCTGCGTTGAAGTAAATTTGGGGCAGCTTCAGACCTTGTTGGTCGTTGGACGGACGTTGGCGCAGTTTGTCGGATGGCGTGGGCGCTTTGAATTCCGCCAGCAGCAAGTCGAAGTATTGGTTGACGATGTCAACGGCTTCGCGGTCTTTTCGGAAGTAGGCAGCAGAGGCCGCTTTCATTTCTTGCAACGCGACGATCGTTGCGGCCGAAGAGCAGGCGTTCTCGATGATTTCCCGCAGTCCCCGAACGTTCACGGAGAGGATGTTGGGATCGCCAGCGACGATGGCGTAGGTGACGTATCGCAGGAACCAGCTCAAATCCCGCAGGGACTTGGTCATGTTCGCCGGGCCGTAACGGGAAACGCTAATCGGACGGAACCCCGGAGGAGTTGCGCCACTCGTCGGAGTGAAGAATAGGTTTTTAATTCCATCGAAGATACCGCCCTCTTCCTCGACGTAAGCAACGCTCTGGAGCGCAGCCCCAACCATGGCTGGTTCTGAGGGTTTTTCGAGGAAAGACATCGGAGAGCCACCCGTGAAAATCCGGTTGGCTGCACGAGACACGATTAAGTCAGATTTTGCGGTGAGGATTTGGGCGATCTCGACGCGCTTCGTACCGGATTTAAAAAAGGTGTCTAAGTCGCTCAGTTCGCTCCGTCCCAGATAGCGATCTTGCTGTTCGGCTTGAGAAATGGTAGAGACGGGAACGGTTCGGAAAATTTGTTGGCGCACGAGGGTGGTGCCGCCACTTGCCTTAACACTCATTCGCTACTTCTACAGAAACGACAGGAAACCAGAAAGGGATAGGGGTAGAGGCTTGCGCTCCTACTTAATCCTATTACCGTTGTTTAACTCGAAACGTTTTAGTTTTATTGAGCTTCGCGTTATTAAGAAATGTTTCAAAATGCTTCCGCGAACCTCGTCCGTGAATATCCTAATTACCGCGACATCATAAAGGATCGCAAGGATCTAAATGAGAAAACGCAAAGTTTTGTAACTTTTCGAGAATCGATCGCGTCGATCGATTCTCGGATTGAGGTGTTCGAGGCAAGCTATGACGAGCAATTCTGACATTAGTGCTGCTGTTGGGCGGTTGTACGATACTTATCCGTTTCCTCCGGAACCGCTACTCGACGAACCGCCACCGGGGTATAACTGGCGATGGAACTGGCTCGCGGCCTATAGCTTCTGCACGGGGTGCAAACCCGAAAGACAGGACGTGCGTATTTTGGATGCGGGGTGCGGAACGGGAGTGGGAACCGAATATCTCGTCCATTTAAATCCCCACGCTCGCGTGACCGGCATCGATCTCAGTGAGGGCGCGTTAGCCGTTGCTAGGGAGCGTTGTCAGAAATCGGGTGCCGAGCGTGTCGAGTTTCACCATCTGAGTTTGTACGACGTCCATCAACTCGAAGGCACGTTCGATCTGATTAATTGTGTGGGCGTCCTGCACCACCTCAGCGATCCGATGGCGGGAATCCGGGCGCTGGCATCGAAACTCGCGCCCGGTGGTTTGATGCACGTTTTCGTGTATTCAGAGTTGGGACGGCGGGAAATTCTGCTGATGCAGCAAGCGCTCGGACTGCTACTCGGAGATCGACGCAACGATTTTAAGGAAGGCGTGCGTTTGGGACGAAAGCTGTTCGATACGTTGCCTGAAGACAACCGCATCGTGAAAGAGGACAAGCGGCGCTGGTCGCTGGAAAACCACCGCGATGCCAACTTCGCCGATATGTATTTGCATCCCCAGGAAATCGATTACAACATCGACACCTTATTCGAGTTAATCGAAGCGTCCGATTTGACGTTCTTGGGATTTTCCAACCCCGCCTACTGGCAAATCGATCGATTGCTCGGAGGCGATCCCGAGTTGCTCGATCTCGCGCAACAGCTCAGCGTGCGAGAACGCTATCGCGCGATCGAACTCCTCGATCCAGAACTGACCCATTACGAATTCTTCTTAGGCCGTCCGCCGATTCTGAAATGGGATTGGCGCGATGACGACGAATTGCGGGGGGCTACGCCGGAACTAAACCCTTGTATTCAGGGCTGGCCGAGTCAGGCTTTCTTCGATCTGAACTATCAGATCGTGAAATTGTCGCCGCTCGAGTTTGAATTTCTACAAGCTTGTGAGGGCGGCTGTCGAACCCTCGATGACATTCTCAACGACATCGAAATCGACTTAGATACCGTTCGATCGCTTCAACAGCGACAACTGCTCCTCCTAACGCCGAAAACCCCTTGAAATTGAGGAAAAACCCATTTGAAGACTGTCCTCGATCGGGATTCATTTTTTTTAAGTATTGTTACCGCACCGTGATATCATTGCATCTGGTTTGGATTCCTCCAAACACTTCGTTGCGTCAGCCTGACTCGATCTGTTGCACCCAAACTCTAGCGCTCGCTCGCGTTTGGGGCAGCTTCGCACGTGCAACTGTTGTCGGTCGTTTCACTTATGCACTCCCCTTTTCAAGAGGACATTACGCCATTGACGACACTTCCTCGTTTCCGTCGTTCGGACGATGCGGCGAGCGAGTCTCCTCGATCGATCGCTTCGCCGTCGGCAGATAACGCACCGCCAGATCCCGAGGCCAGTCCTGCCTCGACCTCGGAAACCTCAGTGTCGCCGATGCAGGAGTACTATCAGTTTCAAACCCGACTGTACGTCCTCACGCTCGCTCTGATCGGCACGATCTTCGGAGCAACGTGGCTGGCGTATTCCCTCGACATCGCACTGAACTACCTCCTCGGGGCGAGCTTTGGAGCAGTGTACTTGAGAATGATGGCGAAGGATGTCGAGCGTCTGGGCAACGTCAAAACGAAATTGGGCAACGGACGTTTGGGGCTGTTCGTCGGACTGATCGTCGTGGCCACCCAGCTCAACCAGCTTCAGATCGTCCCAATTTTTTTGGGATTTCTGACCTATAAAGTCGCGATCGTCGTTCACGTGCTGTTCGCAACTTTCGCCCCTACCGTAAGGTCGTCAAGGCAACTTGCCAATCGATGAAATAACATGCTGGACGTGCTAAATACCGTTAACGCTTTCCCCTTGGCGAGCTTGGAGGTCGGTCAACATTGGTACTGGGAAATCGGTAACCTGAGACTTCACGGACAAGTTTTCCTGACCTCCTGGTTCGTGATTGCCCTTTTGGTGATAGCCTCAGTTTTGGCGACTCGCAATATCCAACGAATTCCGAGCGGACTCCAAAACTTTATGGAATACGCTTTGGAATTTATTCGCGATTTAGCGAAAAACCAAATCGGCGAAAAAGATTATCGCCCCTGGGTTCCTTTTGTCGGAACGTTATTTTTATTCATTTTCGTGGCAAACTGGTCTGGGGCACTCGTTCCCTGGAAGCTTCTCGAGCTACCCGAGAGCGAACTGGCCGCACCCACGAACGATATCAACACCACGGTGGCATTGGCATTGCTGACATCTTTGGCGTACTTTTACGCCGGAATCAGCAAGCGAGGTTTGGGTTACTTTGCTCGATACATCGAGCCAACTCCCATTCTTCTTCCTATCAATATCTTGGAAGATTTTACCAAACCGCTTTCACTAAGTTTCCGTCTATTTGGTAACATCTTAGCGGACGAACTCGTGGTGGCAGTTTTGGTTCTGCTCGTACCACTTTTCGTGCCTTTACCTGTCATGGTGTTGGGCTTGTTTACCAGCGCAATTCAGGCGTTGATTTTCGCCACCCTCGCGGCTGCCTATATCGGCGAAGCGATGGAGGGACACGGCTCCGAAGAACATTAATCGGTCGCCGAAGGCAAAATACATCCGTCGAGACCCAGTCTCAAAACTAGACAACGAGCTGTTGTTGTTTGATTCGTCATTTGGATTTCAAAAGGAGAAAACTATGGATTCTTTGGTTGCTGCTGCTTCCGTTATCGCCGCTGCTCTGGCTGTGGGTTTGGCTGCGATCGGTCCTGGTGTCGGTCAAGGTAACGCCGCCGGTCAAGCTGTTGAAGGTATTGCGCGTCAGCCCGAAGCTGAAGGTAAAATTCGCGGAACGCTGCTACTGAGCTTGGCATTCATGGAAGCGCTCACCATCTACGGTCTCGTGATCGCCCTCGTTCTGCTGTTTGCGAACCCCTTCTCGTAACCATTTCATTCTCGTAAAGGGGTCGGGCGAACGTTCTCTCGAACGATCGAACTGACCCCTTACTGAATACAAGGAGGGTAAAGCAAACCTATGGAGTGGACGATTTTACTCGCGACTGAAGCGGCCCCGGAAGGCGGTTTGTTTGCGTTTGACGCAACCCTACCCCTAATGGCCGTACAGTTTCTCGTTTTAGTCGCGATTCTGAACGCAGTTTTCTACAAACCCCTAAGTCGAGCCTTAGACGAACGGGACGATTATATTCGCAGCACCTCTCAAAACGCTCGAGAGCGCTTGGCTAAGGCCAAACAGCTCGTCGAACAATACGACAAGGATCTCGCGACGACGCGCAAACAGTCTCAAGACACGATTGCAGCAGCGCGGGAAGAGGCGCGGAAAATTGCCAACACGCAAATCGCCGCAGCCCAACAAGAAGCCATCGAAGCGAGAGAACGAGCGGCGACAGAAATCGAACAACAAAAACAGGCGGCTATGGCATCTCTCGAACAACAAGTGGGAGGTCTGAGCCGACAAATTCTCGAAAAGCTCCTAGGTTCTGAACTCGTCAAACGTTAGGCGCGATACGGAACGGGGACTGGCTCGACGGGCCAGTCGTCAAACCGTTCGGGGTTAACCAGTAGAAGTTAAGCGATTATGGGTTAAGAATCATGGAGACTTTTTTGTGGCTTGCCGAAGCAGAGGGCGGCTTCGGCTTGAATTTGGATATCTTCGGCACCAACATCATCAACCTCGCCATCGTCATCGGCATCTTGTATTACTTCGGGAGCGGTTTTCTCGGAAAAATTCTTTCTGAGCGACGTGGCAGCATCGAAACTGCTGTTAGCGAAGCCGAACAGCAGGCGAAAGAGGCGGAAAAAGCCCTAGCTGAAGCTCAACAGAACCTAAAACAAGCGCAGGATCGGGCCGAGCAAATTCTTGCTGAAGCCCAAGAGCGCGCTCGGGCTGCGAGAGAGGCCATTTTGGCCGAGGCACAAGCGGATGTCGAACGGTTGAAAGCGGCGGCCGCTCAAGAGCTGCAATCGGACGAAGGCCGAGCAATGGCTCAGTTGCGCGAGCGAGCAGTGGCTTTAGCGTTGCAAGAAGCCCAACAGTACCTGCAAGAGCGCCTCGATCCATCCGATCGAGAAGCCGTCGTCGATCGCAGTATTCGCTTACTCGGAGGTCAGGGATGAAAAGCCGCTTTTCCACCGGAGAAATTGCCGAACCTTACGCTCAAGCGCTAATGTCCATTGCGCAAGAATACGATCTCGTCGATCGCATCGGGGAAGACGTGAGTGCTTTACGGGAAACCCTGCAAGTTTCGGAAGACTTACAAGAGTTTCTCGAAAGTCCCCTCATCAAAGCTGAAGCGAAGAAAAACGCATTGCGCCAGATTTGCAGCGAGACCGTTCACAACTACACGTTGAACTTTCTCATGCTTTTGGTCGATCGCGGCCGCATTCTGTTCCTCGATGCCATTTGCCAAAAATATCAAGCGCGGTTGCGCGAACTGAAGAACATCGTTCTGGCGCAAGTCACCGCAGCCCAGGAATTGACCTCGGCTCAGGAAGATGCCGTTCGCGAGAAAGTCAAGGCTTTGACGGGTGCTGAGTTCGTCGAACTCGAAATCTCGATCGATTCCGACCTCATTGGCGGTCTCATCGTTCGCATCGGCTCGCAAGTTCTCGATGCCAGCTTGCGCGGTCAGTTGCGTCGCCTCGCCTTGAGTTTGAGCTAAAGCCTCGAACCGGCCGTTCTCGACAACGGCCAACCCTCGACTAAGAACCGTTCAACAGCGAGAAAAGAAAATGGTAGCTATCAGACCGGACGAAATTAGCAGCATCATTCAACAGCAAATTCAAGAATACGACCAAGAGATTAAAGTCTCGAACGTCGGAACCGTTCTCCAAGTCGGCGACGGTATCGCTCGTATCTACGGCTTACAAAACGCCATGGCTGGCGAGTTGTTAGATTTTGAAGACGGAACGGTCGGTATTGCACTGAACTTGGAAGAAGACACCGTCGGTGCAGTGCTGATGGGTGAAGGTCGCAATATCCAAGAGGGATCTTCCGTCACTGCCTCCGGTAAAATCGCTCAAGTTCCCGTTGGGGAAGCGATGATCGGCCGCGTTGTCGATGCACTAGGCCGTCCCATCGACGGGAAAGGCGACATTAACACCAGCGAAAGCCGCCTGATCGAATCCGCTGCCCCTGGTATTATCGCCCGGAAATCCGTTTGCGAACCCATGCAAACGGGAATTACCGCCATTGACGCCATGATTCCCATCGGTCGCGGCCAGCGGGAACTCATCATCGGCGACCGTCAAACGGGTAAAACCGCCATCGCCATCGACACCATCCTCAACCAGAAAAACGAGGACGTGGTTTGCGTCTACGTAGCCATCGGTCAGAAATCCTCTACGGTGGCGCAAGTGGTCGGCGTTCTCGAAGAACGCGGAGCCATGGACTACACCATCGTCGTCGCTGCCAACGCCAGTGACCCCGCAACCCTGCAATATCTGTCGCCTTACACGGGTGCGACCATGGCTGAGTACTTCATGTACAACGGCAAAGCCACCTTGGTCATTTACGACGACCTCTCGAAACAAGCGCAGGCTTATCGTCAAATGTCCCTGTTGCTGCGTCGTCCGCCGGGTCGTGAAGCCTATCCTGGCGATGTGTTCTACCTCCACTCTCGTCTGTTGGAACGGGCGGCGAAACTCAACGACGCGCTCGGCAGCGGTAGCATGACGGCACTGCCCATCATCGAAACTCAAGCCGGTGACGTGTCGGCGTACATTCCCACGAACGTGATTTCGATTACCGACGGTCAGATCTTCCTGTCGTCCGACCTGTTCAACTCCGGTCAGCGTCCGGCCGTAAACCCCGGTATTTCGGTATCCCGCGTGGGGTCAGCCGCACAAACCAAAGCGATTAAGAAAGTAGCGGGTAAACTGAAACTCGAATTGGCTCAGTTCGACGAACTCGAGGCGTTCTCTCAGTTTGCATCCGACCTCGATGCTGCAACCCAAAAACAACTCGCTCGCGGTAAGCGCCTGCGCGAAATCCTCAAACAGCCTCAAAGCGAGCCGCTGCCTCTCGAAGAACAAGTGGCGATCGTCTATGCGGGTGTGAACGGTTTGCTCGACGAAATCCCTGTTGAGAAGGTAGTCAGCTTTACCCAAGGGCTGCGCGAGTACCTGCAAAGCAGCAAACCCAAGTACGGCGAACTGATTCGATCGACGAAGAAACTAGAACCCGAGTCGGAAAGCCTCCTCAAAGAAGCCGTTGCCGAGTACAAGCAATCCTTCTTGGTGTCTGCATAATTGAAGTCGAAGGTCGAGTTGCGTTGCCCGTGGGTCTGCTACGGCAAGGTTGCTCGATTCTTCGATCGCCACATCTCGTTCGGAACTCTTCGTTATGGCTAATCTCAAAGCGATTCGAGATCGAATTAAGTCGGTCAAAAACACGCGCAAAATTACCGAGGCTATGCGTCTCGTGGCGGCGGCGCGCGTCCGTCGCGCTCAAGAGCAGGTGTTGGCTACTCGTCCGTTCGCCGATGCGCTAGCACAGGTTCTCTACGGTTTGCAAAGCCGTATGAAATTTGAAGATGTCAACCTGCCCTTACTGCAAAACCGAGAAGTCAACACCGTTGCGCTCGTCGTGGTTTCGGGCGATCGAGGGTTGTGCGGAGGTTACAACACCAACGTTATTCGCCGTGCAGAAACTCGGGCGGCCGAGCTTCAAGCGGAAGGGAAGAAAGTCACCTTTGTCCTCATCGGACGCAAGGCTATTCAGTACTTCAAACGGCGCAATCGACCCATTAGCGCGACCTTCTCTAGCCTCTCACAAATCCCTACGGCGTCAGAAGCCGGACAGATCAACGACGAACTCCAGGCGTTGTATTTGTCTGAGTCGGTGCAGCGTGTCGAGCTGATTTACACGAAATTCGTCTCTCTCGTCAGCTCGAAACCTGTGGTTCAAACGCTGTTTCCGCTCGACCCACAAGGCTTGGAACCCCACGACGATGAAATTTTCCGCCTAACGACGCGCGGGGGAGAATTTGACGTTCAACGAGAAACGGCTCCGGTTCCTCGCACTGAATTGCCTCGTGACATGATCTTCGAGCAAGACCCGGTGCAGATTTTAGAAGCGCTCTTGCCGTTGTACGTTACGAACCAGTTGCTACGTGCTTTACAAGAAGCAGCAGCCAGCGAACTGGCAGCTCGGATGACGGCGATGAACAATGCCAGCGAAAACGCCAGCGAACTGATCAAGACGCTGACGCTTTCCTACAATAAAGCCCGTCAAGCGGCGATTACCCAAGAGCTTTTGGAAGTCGTCGGCGGCGCGGAAGCGCTCAGTCAGTAAATCTAATCGATCGAAAAGATCGATCCTTTTTAACGCTGTAACGCGCCTGCTTTGTCGGGCGCGTTTTGCATTTCTCATTTGCCTTTCTATACGGCAACTGTCGGATCGAGCCAGCGCGTCAGCTCTTGGGTGAGTCGGTGGAAGTCACGATACCAGTTTTGTTTGACCCACTGACCGAGGGCGTCGAGGGGAGAAAAGGTTTCGCCCACTTGCCAGTTCAAATCCTGGGCGATGGGAGTGGTGTGAGTCCCGTCGAGGGTTTGCAACGTCACCATTGAGGGAAAACGTTTTTGTAGGATACTCCGAAGCGCGAGGGTTTGATCGATATCGTCGTTTTTAAATTTGACGAGGAGGTTGCGCCGGACGCAATAATGTCGATCGATCAGATCGTGGGTTTGATGGGGTGTGGGCGTAAATTCGAGTTCGGTGAGGTTGGATAGTTGTTCGACGAAGGGAATAGAACGACGGGCGGGGTAGTTGTTGTAAGCCATGAAGACGTTCCCCGATCGCTCGATCGAAAACAAACTTCCAATTAATAGGTGTATTTTGCAACCGAGGCTGTGTCCGACCCCGTAGATGGGAAGGTAGCGTTTTTTGAGCTGTCCGGTGACGCGCAGTCGATCGAGGGTGGTCTCGAAGCTGTGCAGGGCCGATCGAGCAATGGCTGCGTGATCGAGTCCGCTGTTGATGAAGGGTGTAGCGATAATCGCGTAGCGCTTGCGAGCGAGGGATTCGAGCAGGTATTTGTAAGTCACTTGTGGTGCGGCTGCAACGAACGCGCCGCCGAGGAAGTGGACGATGCCCCGAGGATTAGCCGGTAATAACACAGCATTTCCCGTGACCTCTTGCCAGTCCCCCCCCTGCCAGCCCTGTTGTGTCATGATTGTCGCTCTCGGACGCTTGGATCGATCGAATGTTTTTTATTGTAAAGCGTTTATTGTAAATCGATCGCCAAAGAAAAAGGGAGCCGAAGCTCCCTCCTATCCGTTCGTTGTCTCGGTTGACCAACTCAGCAATCAAGCAAATCTAGGCGTTGCTTGAAAATTTCCGTTTCGTGACCCCAAACAGGCTTCCGATTGCCATGAGTCCCAACATTGTAGAGGGTTCGGGAACAGCAGCAGTATCGGGAGCGTTACCCCAATGCAGGTTGTACAAGCCGGAGTGAGAAGTACCATCTGCGCCTTCCCCTTTATCGTTCACCAAACCGGAGTCGAGGGCTTGCCCCATCGCGTAGAGGAGTTTGCTTTCACCGTTGTACTCGACTTTGACGACTTCACTGAGTTTCAGGGAATAGTTAACACCGTTAATCATTTCGGTGTAGTTGAGGTGTCCGGCTAAACCGACAAAGACATCGCCGTTGTTGTCTCGGGTCGCGTAATTAACGTTGGGATCGCTGAAGCGATTGTAGAGACCGAAAGAGGTGAAAAGTGTCTTAGCAAAGCTTTCGTTTAAGAATGGGTTATTAAGTTTGGCTTTTAACCAAGCTTGAACCCCCGTTTCGGTGTTGTTCCACGCTTCGGAAAACCAGCGATCGACAAATCCATCAGAAAGCCAGTCACTTTGTGTCAAGCTGCTGATTAAGATGTTTTGACCGTCGAGAGTGCCCTGTAGCGTCGTTGCTGTAATTGGGTCAGCGGCGTTGGCATCGCCCAGTTGACCGGACAATTCGACGTTACCGCCGGGGTTGCTAACATCGCCTTGCAGCACTTGGGAGAGATCGGCGGAGTTGTTGAGAACTGTTGAACTGCCATCAGCCTCGTAGATGAGGTAGGGTTGGCTCGGATCGACGAAGGACGGGTTGGTGAGGCTGCCAGCGAGTGCCGGGGCAGCTACGAGCGCACCTAATCCCATCGCCGAAGCACTAATGAAAACTTTACTGACCAATCCAGACATGGTTACGAATCCCCAAAAACTTAATCTAGAATGTTGAACTTTGTCGAACTTATGGCGGTGGGAGATCGATCGAGCGGGTTAACAACTCCGATGCGGAAGATAGTTAGCAATCGGTTCGCTCTGGCGACTCCCTAGCGGATCGATGCACTGCTCAATTTCAACCTACTGCTAATTATAGGAGGATACTTTTTAGGCAAGGTAAAGTTCCGATAGAGTTTACGTTATTTTTTATAAAGATTCCGACAAGAATCGTTGTGATTTCGATCGCATTGCTCCGTATTTTTTAATAGGTAAAAAAACATTTCTCGGTAATTTCAGGGATCGATCGATCGATCGATTGTTAAAAAGTGACTTCTTGACTCCGTAAAAACACGGCAATTCGATCGACAGCTTGTTGTAAAAGATCCGGCTCGTGGACTAAAGCAAAACGCACGTAACCTTCTCCTCCTTCTCCAAAGCCGGCACCGGGAGACGCAGCAACACCTGTTTCTTCAATGAGTTGCACGCAGAAACCGACCGAATCCTTATCCCAAGGTTGAGGCAATTTTGCCCAAACGTACATCGTCGCACGAGGTTTTGGCACGTTCCAGCCAATACGATTCAAAGATTCGACAAACACGTCGCGACGTTTTCGGAAGGTGTTCACAGTGGCTTTCACTGGAGCCAAATCGCCGTTCAAAGCCGCGATCGCACCGTTGAGAATGCCCCGATACTGATTGAAGTCGATTGCAGCTTTCACCTGGCGCAAAGCTAGAATCAATTCGGGGTTTCCGATGGCGTACCCGATGCGAAAACCACCCATATTGTAAGATTTCGAGAGTGTAAAAAACTCGATCGAAACCTGTTTCTCTCGATCGGCTTGCAACACAGACGGCGGAGGGTTACCCTCGAACACCAGATCGACGTAAGGAAAATCGTGGACTAAAACCAATTCGTGCTGTTTAGCAAAAGTAACCGCTTTCTCGAAAAAGTCTAACGAAGCCACAGCCGTTGTCGGATTGTGCGGGTAGCTCAACACCATCATCCGGGTCTGAGACAGTATCTCAGCCGGAATCGCATCTAAATCCGGTAAAAATTGGTTTTCCGCCCGCAACGCCATCCGGTAAATTTGCCCGCTGGCCAAATACACTCCACCCGCATGAGACGGATAGCCCGGATCTTGCAACAGCGCGTAATCTCCCGGATCGAGAATCGCCAAGGGAAGATGGGCCGTTCCCTCCTGCGATCCGATGAGTTGGAGAACCTCCGTTTCTGGATCGACGGGAATGCCGTATTTTCGCTCGTACCAGGCGGCAGCCGCTTCGCGAAATTTCCGCGTGCCGTGAAACAGCAAATATTGATGAGTACTCGGATCGTGCAGCGATCGAGCAATTTCATCGAGAACAAACGGAGCCGCTGGCAAATCCGACGAACCGAGCGAGAGATCGAGAATCTCCCGTCCGGCAGCTTTTGCCTTGGCTTTCGCGCGATCCATATCGGCGAAAACGTTAGAGCGGAGGGGATTGAGGCGTTGGGAAAAGTGAACCATGAAGCGATGCGGGGGCAAGGAAAACGGTACGAAATGCAGTTAAGCTGTTAGCACTGCATCGATCAGTTCGCTGAGTTTCTGCTTAGTAATTGCCCCTTCGCGGGACTCGACGAGCTGACCGTTTTTAAAAAATCGTAGGGCAGGAACCCCTTCAACTTGACATTCTTTCACCGTCGCAGGGTTGGGGTCGACTTCCAATTTTACGACTTTGAGTCGATTGGCATATTCAACAGCTGCCCAATCGATCGAGGGCGACACGAGTCGGCACGGACCGCACCAAGAAGCCCAAAAGTAAGCTAAAACGGGTTTGTCTGACTGAATTACTTCAGTGTCAAACAGTGAATCGGTAATTGTAACAGGACTGCTCATTTTAAAAAATCGGTTTACTCAAACGATCGCGGTTTCAAACCAACAGTTTAAACCGATACCGTCTCCCGATTGAAGTCCTTTTCTCCTGCTCTATCTCTTGAAATCGAGAATTTTCCTGAAACAAAGCGTTTCCTTGAAGTGGTACGCAAATTCACAGACTTCGATCTCTGAGCAACAGGATTTGTCGCTATTTCAGCATTCTCAACCCATTGAAGCTTGCCGTAGAAGGGGAAACTTAAAAACGAAGACGATACAGTTTTGCGATGGGCTTACTCGCTCGATCGAGGGATACGTTTCCCCTCTTCCCAGTTGACGTTACAGGTTTCGACGTTACAGGTTATCCAGTTCGGCGCGCAGTTTTTCCAGTTCGTCGTCGACTTCCGGGGAAGACGCTGCTGACGCTTGACCTGGGGGCAATTGTCCGACGGCTTCAGGCGTACCGGTCAACTGCGCTTTCATCGCGGCCAGTTCGTCGTCTACATCGCTCCCCGATTCGAGTCGGGCAAACTGACTTTCGAGGTCAGCACCGGCCAGTTCTCCGGCTGCTTGAGAACGTGCTTCAGCTTCGAGAACTTTTTCTTCCATACGCTCGAAAGCTGCCATCGCTCCAGTGGTGTTAATCGAACCCAAGGTACTTTGCAATTGCTCCTGGGCTTTAGCAGCTTGAATACGAGCCTTGAGCATATTTTTCTTCGTCTTGGCTTCGGAAATCTTGCTTTCGACTTGCACCAAACTCCGTTTGAGCGCCTCGACTTGTCCGTTTTGGGTATCGAGTTGTGTTTTCAGCGTAGCTGCCGTTTCGGCGTGGGATTTTTTGCGAACGAGGGCTTCCCGTGCCAGATTTTCGTCGCCTTTTTGCAAGGCGAGTTGAGCGCGACTTTGCCATTGATTGGCTTGGCTTTGAGCTTGGTTGTGCTGTTGCTGCGTGCGTTTTTGCTGTGCGATCGACTTAGCCACAGCTTGGCGCAATTGCACCAAGTCTTCTTGCATATCGAGAATCGACTGCTCGAGAACTTTTTCGGGATCTTCCGCCTTGCTGACCAGGTCGTTCATATTGGCCCTGATAACGCGGCTAATGCGGTCGAATAGTCCCATAACTCTCTACTTCCTTCTGGCGGTTAACAAATTAAAACACTCGTTCTTCCCTCCAGTTTAACGAATGGAGGGTTTGGGGAGCGCTTCACAGTCGCCGCGAGCATCGGCCGGACCAGTCTTGGCCCGGTGTCTCAAGGGCTGAATCGTTGGCTGTCAGCTCTGTATAAAACTATCTCGAGCCGTGAAGGAATCGATCGATTGACGAAGGCATTCCCACATTTCACCGTGTTATAGGTTGTCGAGTTCCGAACGTAGTTTTTCAAGTTCGGCATCGACTTCTGAAGGAGGCGCAGAGGAGGCTTGACCCTCAGGCAAGGATTTTTGCTCGATACTTCCCCCAGTCAACTGCGCTTTCATCGCGGCCAGTTCGTCATCCACGTCGCTCCCCGATTCGAGCATGGCAAACTGACTTTCGAGGTCGGAACCCACGAGTTCTCCTGCCGCTTGAGAACGCGCTTCGGCTTCGAGTACTTTTTCCTCCATGCGCTCGAAGGCGGCCATCGGACTACTGGTATTCATCGAACTCAGCGTACCTTGAAGTTGTTCCTGTGCTTTAGCCGCTTGAGCCCGGGCCTTGAGCATATTTTTCTTCGTCTTGGCTTCGGAAATTTTACTTTCGAGTTGTACCAGACTCCGTTTGAGTGTATCGACTTGCTGAGTCTGCATATCGAGTTGTGTTTTCAGCGTTGTCGCTGTTTCGGCTTGGGATTTCTTACGAACGAGGGCTTCCCGTGCCAGATTTTCGTCGCCTTTTTGCAAGGCGAGTTGAGCGCGACTCTGCCATTGATTGGCTTGACTTTGAACTTGGTTGTATTGCTGTTGCGTGCGTTTTTGCTGTGCGATCGATTTGGCAACGGCTTGGCGCAATTGCACCAAGTCTTCCCCATAATCGCCTGCTCGAGAACTTTTTCAGGATCTTCCGCCTTGCTGACCAGGTCGTTCATGTTGGCTCTAACAACGCGGCTAATACGATCGAATAGTCCCATAACTCTCGGTTTCCTTCTGGCGGTTGATAACTTTAAGACACTCTCTCTTCTCTTCAGTTTAACGAGTCAGGGTCGGGATCGGGGGAGTGCGTTTCAGGCTCTTCCTAAAATTTAGAAGGATGGTAGAGCCGGGTTTCGCAGGCTATTACTGAGGACGATAGACCTCAGCTGAAATCCCTTGCTGCTCCAACACGTCAACGAGACTCTCAGCTGTCGGAGAGTCATCAAAAGCACCGACTTGTACTTTCGTCCCGTTGGGAAACTCGCGCAGATAAGCATCGGGGACGACTTCACGCACGAGATCGAAGGTTTCGACGTTGCCGTTATAGTTGACGACAACGAAATAGTAGCCGTAGTAATTCTCATCTCGATCGATCGGCGGTTGCGGGCGATTTTCATCGGCTCGATCGGTTTGAGCGTCGTCTGCTGTATCTGCTGTCGCGTTCTCAGCGGGTTCTCCCTCGTTTTCTACATCCGGTTCGTTCGATTTCGGCGTGAGCAGCTCAGAAATATTATCGAGGGTATTCGTATTTTCAGAATTCGCCGCCGCTGATGGAGCAGGAGAAGGCGGCTGAGGGTTGGACGCAGCACTCGCAGGGGGTTGAGACGGTATTGCTGCCTTACCGTCCGGATCTAAACTGCTGAGGGTTTGTAAGTCGAGTTCGACGAATTCTTCCGCAGCTAAATCGGGGGACTCAGGTAAACGCGGTACCCGTCCGACGCTGGGAGCTTCTTCAGCGAGTTCGGGGTTCGGGGTTTCTGCTTCTGATTCGCTTTCCAATTCGCTGGCAGTTTCCCGATTCAGCAGGTCATCGAGACCGAGGCGGTTTAAACTCTTGGGATTGACGAGAACGTACCCTAACGTCGCACTCGCTGCGAGAAATAACAAGATCGAACCCACGCCCAGGGGAGTGATTCCTTTTTTCTCAGATCGATCGCTGGCGGGTTCGACAGTTCGATCGAGAAGCCGCTCGGAAGATTCGAGATAGTCTTGCGGCGGAAGTTCGTCGGAGGTGGCGACGTTGGGTATTGAATCGAGGTGGTCTTCACCCGAAACGTCTTCGGGGGGTGGAAGTTCGGTTTGAGTTGAAGCTAAATTAGTGTTGGGAGTCGTGCCGGGAAGCGCAGCTTCTGGTGTGGCGGAATCGGGAGCCTGCAATTCGAGGGGGAGTTCTTCAGGGGTTGGAGGCGTTTCGACCTGACCTTCCACAATGCTAACCGGGGGGGAAGAGGAGGTGGAAAGCGATGGCAACGTTTGGGCTTTTTTCGCGGCGAGGCGATACCGTTCGAGTTCTGTGTCGAGTTGAACGTCCAAACTGCCGAGTGCCAGTCGTAACGCTGGACTTAACGGCATTTTAGGGGGCGTGGGAGTCGTTTCAAGGGAGGACAGTTGACTCATGGGTTTTAACTCCAGCCTTTCTCTCGATCTCGACGGTGGAACGGACGTGTATCGGTTCCCAGGGTACCTTAGAGTTCAGTGTAATGCGAACGCTCGCCTGCGTCTATAGGCAAAGATTCGGCCAGTGCAAGGTTGCCCCCGTACTGCCACGATCGCTGCCACGGATCGCGAAACTCATGGGCTTTTTTTTCTTGTCTTTTGCCGATTACTGTTGAGATGAGCTTTGAATCGATCGATCGAATTTTACAATCGCTGTCGGGGGTCTCTCCGTCGCCAGAACAGCGTCAGCTCGATCGAATTGTCCATCTCTGGTCTGAGGTTGCGGGGGAGAACGTCGCACGTTACAGCCGTCCAGTGCGAGTGCTGCGGAACCGGTTGCAGGTCGCGACCGTCGATCCAGTCTGGGCGCAACAGTTGCATTTCAAGCGCACGAGGCTCGTTTCAGCTTTGAACGCTCGCCTGTCGGTACCGCTAGTGGATATTCGATTTTCTCCAGCCCTGTGGCATCGTCGCGACGAAACCCCAGAACCCGCACCCAAGTTCGAGCTATCAGAACATCCGAGTACGTGGACGAAAACGGGCTTAGCGCCTTCGAGTTCGCCGACACCGAAAACGCCTCGAGAAGCCTTCGATCGATGGTCGAAACGTCTTGCCAAACGGACGGCTGGACTTCCCTTGTGTCCTCAGTGTCACTGTCCGACTCCACCCGGCGAGCTAGAACGTTGGTCAGTTTGTGCGTTATGCGCTGCGACACAACACGCAACACAGCACACGACAGAACAGGACTGAGTCAACTCCGTCGTCCGACAGGTCTCGATCGAGTCGATCGCAATGACGTTGATTGTTCGGTACTATCTAACCCGAGCCTCAATCGCTTCAATTTGAGTTCGATCGAGCGGTTGTCCTTTTCCCTCGAATTAATGTAAAGTTCTGTAAAGAATCCTCGAAAAACGATCGCTCGATTGGCAGAGTTTCCACTTCCTGACACGCTTTACTCGTCGATCCCCATCAATTTCTATATGTTTTACTGGAATGTATCGATCGATACTCGATAAAGTAACTTTTGTTTACCTAAAGTATCAAATCTTAATAAAAAACCTTGAACCAATAAATTTTTATATTTTCTTTGGGATCGAAAAAAGGCGATCGATCTACAATTAGGGGTAATAAAAGAGTTCAGATTTTAAAGAACTTCTATGAAACCTCAAAGCTGCCCGATCTCAACCTGTCGCTCTTGTCGGTATTACGCTCCTGAGGGTCGTCGCGGGGGATACTGCCAGCAACTCGGTGCTCCCGTCTGTGGAGGATGGAAAGCTTGCGCTTTAGGATTTCCGCCGTTCGCTCCGTCTTGGGAACATCTCGAAAGATTAATGGAAATCGGATCTCACAAAGTTGCACTGCGCGAAATAGTCGTTAAGGACGAGAAGCCACGGAAAGCTAAGCCGGTCGCGAGTAGTATCGCTTAAACCCCAACCGTTCGATCGTTACAATTATCTTCTCAAAAAAGCCGTTCGTTTGAAGGCCTGAATATAACGATAAAAGACCCCACCAGCCAAAGCTGTGTGGGGTTCGATCTCTCGAATCGGGGAACGTTTAGAAACCTTCGATCGATCCGAAGTTCTTATGGAAGCCAAGGATACTGGCGAAAGTCTGGGGAACGTTTTTCCAAAAAGGCTTGTTTGCCTTCTGCTCCTTCCTCTGTCATGTAATAGAGGAGCGTCGCGTTTCCGGCGAGTTCTTGCAATCCTGCTTGTCCGTCGCAATCCGCATTAAAGGCAGCTTTGAGACAGCGAATGGCAATGGGGCTTTTTTGCAAGATTTCCCTGGCCCAGCGAACACCTTCAGCTTCCAATCGATCGACTGGCACGACGCAGTTGACTAATCCCATCTCGAGCGCCTGTTGCGCGTCGTACTGGCGACAGAGAAACCAAATTTCACGGGCTTTTTTCTGTCCGACAATTCGGGCCAGATAACTAGCCCCAAAGCCACCATCAAAGCTTCCCACTTTCGGTCCAGTTTGTCCGAAAATGGCATTATCGGCGGCAATGGAGAGATCGCAGACCACGTGAAGGACGTGACCGCCGCCGATGGCATACCCTGCAACCAGAGCAATGACGACCTTCGGCATCGATCGAATCAACCGCTGCAAATCCAACACGTTTAAACGAGGAATTCCCTCCTCGTCCATATACCCTGCTTTCCCGCGCACGCTTTGATCGCCACCAGAACAAAAAGCGTATTTACCATCTGTGTGGGGGCCGACACCGGTGAATAAGACCACACCGATACTCGTATCTTCTCGCGCGTCAACGAAAGCATCGTAGAGTTCGACAACCGTTTTCGGTCGAAACGCATTGCGTTTGTGAGGACGGTTAATCGCGATCTTCGCAATGCCGTCGCCTTTGTGATACAGGATGTCTTCGTAAGTTTTCGCCGTTTGCCAATCCATTTACGATTTACGATTTACGATTTACGATGGGGGCGGCTCGGGGGAGCCGGTTTTCCCATCATCGCACCGATTCGATTAACGATTGACGATCTACGATGGGGGCGGCTCGGGCAAGGTTGTATGTCTTTGAACGCGATCGGCAGCCAAGAAGACACTCATGGCGTTGATGAGTCGATCGCTCTCTCGCACGGCACGTTCCGTTTCCTCACCAAATGTCCTCGTCGCTTTCACAAATTCGTCGATCAATTCCTGGCGGTTTTCATCACGCACCAACTGAGCCAAGTGCGCAAAGGTGTCGGCGAACCGCTCGATCGATTCCCGACGTTCCGAGTTGGCCAACATGATATCCACGTAAAGCGAAGCATCTTGACCGAAAAGTCGACTGACCATATCGATTCCCAAACGGTAAATCGGACTCGACAGTTCTAAACTGCGGCCGATGTCGATGCCTTCCGCCGCCAAAAACACCCCCAACCCAAACGTCGAAAAATGGCGGATGGCCTGTACCATCACCATGATTCGATCGTGTTCTTCGGGCGTGCAATAGACCAAATCGCCGCCGTCTTTATCCATTAAATCCACCAACCACTGCCAGGCCTCGGGTTCGCGACCCGGACAGATCGCGACTTTTTGAGAGAGGAACGACTCGACCCCCGGCCCGAACATGGGATGCAACCCCACAACCGGGCCGGGATGCGCTGCCAACATCGCCTCGACCGCCGGGCCTTTGATGCTGGTAATGTCTGCCAGAACAGCCGTTTTGGGGAGGTGTTTAGCCGTGTCGCGGATGATGTCGAGGGTTCGATCGATCGGCACCGACACCAATGCCAAATCCACATCGTCTAAAATCTCGTCTGCGTGCGGCCAGTCCGTTCGTCCTAACACTCGTACTTCGCAATTGGCTTCCTCAAATCGCTGTCGGAAGAACTGACCCATCACCCCTTTCCCGCCGACGATCGCAATACGGCGTTGGATGGAAGATGTCAGAGGTTTTCGTGCTAAGGCTGCCGTACAACTGGTGACGACGCTGTGCCAAACAAAAGCCGGAACCCCAGCTTGTTGAAGTTCCGACCGCTCGATCGAAATGGGTTCAGCAGTCGATCGAGCCAATAACGCCATACGTTTTCGCAGCAGTTCGACCAGCTGACGATCGATATCTTGAAGAGAGTTTTCGCTCATCTACGATCTCGTTCTAATTGCTTTTTGCATCCTGTCCGGCGAGGTTGTTCAGAATTCCCGACACGATCGACAACACGATCGACCCCACCAAGGCTGGTAAAAAGCCGTCCACTGTCAAGCCAGGGGAGAAGTAGCCCACGAGCAAAATCCCGATGGCGTTGATAACAAACAGAAACAGTCCCAGCGAAACAATTGTAATCGGGAAGGTCAGCACGACTAAAATCGGTCGCACGGTACTGTTCACAAATCCCAGAACGATTGCAGCGATGAGTGCGGCGGCAAAACCACCGGGAAGGGCTAAACCGGGAACGATATACACCGTAACGACGAGCGCTAGTGCCGTCAGCAGCCAAGTGACGAGAAATTGCGGCATTGTTCCTCTTTCGACGCGACAATTTCATTCTAGCGAGTTCGACTTTCATTGCTGTTTCACGATCGAGTACCCTAGAGATCGATCGGTTGAAAAGAACGTTCGATCTCGATGGTTCAATTTATTGTCACGCTATTTTTGAGTTGGCATCTCAGTTTGTCGGGATGGGCAGACGCACCGCTGGCTCAAGCGGTATTGTATCCTCCGGCACTGTCGTACAGCGAAGCCGAACTCGTCGATCGAGACTTTTCAAACCAAAAACTCGCCGCTGCTGAATTTGCCGGATGTACCCTTCGATCGGTCGACTTCAACCATGCTGATTTACGCGGGACGACCTTCAGCGTATCTTGGATGAACGATGTCGATTTTAGCGGTGCCGATTTAAGCAACGCCATGCTCGACCAAGTTTCATTTATCAACACCGATCTGCGCGATTCGATTTTAACCGATACGATTTGGCTTCGATCGAGCTTTGAAAACGTCAAAATTGAAGGTGCTGACTTTACCGATGCAATTCTCGACGGCGCACAAGTCCAACAACTCTGTCAAATTGCCCGTGGCATTAACTCGAAAACTGGCGTAGCGACTCGAGATTCGTTGTATTGTCGTTAATTGTCAGTTGTGAATTGCTAAAACCTTTTCACTTCAAGTCACTGTTTTCGCTATTGTTTTCAGCCTTAAACTCGCACGGGTCGCAATCGTAAACGGTCAATCGCAATCCAACTCGTGCGGGTCGCAATCGTAAATTGTCAATCGTTAATTGTAATGAAAGCTTCAATCGATCGAGTGGGAATTATTGGTGGCGGACAATTGGCTTGGATGATGGCCAAAGAAGCCCCATCACTCGGACTTCAAGTCGTCGTCCAAACGCCACATTCCGACGATCCGGCCGTAGAACTCGCAACCGAAACAGTCTTCGCTGAAATTGCGGATGCGAAAGCAACGGCAACCTTAGCTGAGAAATGCGATGCGATTACCTTTGAAAACGAATTTGTCGATTTAGAAGAACTCTCGAAGCTTGCCGATCGAGGGGTTTGCTTTCGTCCTCACTTATCGGCATTGAAGCCGCTCCTCGATAAGTACCACCAGCGCTGTTTTTTAAGAGATTGGGGATTGCCCGTCCCTCAATTTTTTAAGCTCGAACCGACGGAAACACGACCGGCTGAATGTTCGTTTCCATTAGTAATGAAGGCACGGCGGCACGGCTACGACGGACAAGGAACCGCCATTGTCAGTACCCAAAGCGAGTTCGATGCAGTTTGGCAGCGGTGGGGAAATCCCTCGATTCTAGTCGAAGCGTTTGTTCCATTCGATCGAGAATTAGCCGCGATCGCGGCGCGCAATCGAGCGGGGGAATTTGCGATTTATCCCATTGTCGAAACCCAACAGGAAGCACAGGTTTGTCGTCGCGTTATCGCGCCCGCACACCTGTCCGATACTGCGATCGCGCAATGTCACTCGATCGCGAAGACGCTATTGGAAAAATTAGAGGTCGTGGGGTTATTTGGCATCGAGTTATTTCTCACGCGAGATGAAAAAATATTGGTCAACGAAATTGCGCCGAGAACTCACAATTCTGGGCATTTTTCCTTAGATGCCTGTGAAACCTCTCAATTCGCTCAATTACTGCGAGTGGTGAGCGATCGCCCCCTCGGTTCGACGGCGATGAAGTCGAACGCAGCGGTGATGGTGAATTTGTTGGGATACGAAGTGTCTCGCAGCGACTATCGAGAAAAACGCAGTGCGATGGAGGCAATTCCGAACGCAACGGTCTATTGGTATGGCAAAACTGAATCTCGTCCCGGACGTAAGTTGGGACACGTGACAGTGCTGGTTGAAAACCCGTCGATCGCAATGGAGATAGCACGATCGATCGAGACGATTTGGTATTCCCACGCTTAAAAATCCGTCGATCGAATCGGGCTTTACGTCGATCCCTTCAAGCATAAGAATCTATTATAATTCCGATTGAGAGTACCTACTGTTCGTGCCGTGACAATGCTGAAGGGATCGATTTTACAAAAACTCGTGGAAGCCCATCGTCAAGGCCAAACGAGCAAAACACCGCTGAATTACGGGGTTTACTATAAAAACACGCTGATATCACTGTGTCACGCCCTTGAAGATAGTATCCTCGAATCGGAATGTAACCCGATCGTTATCGCAGCGTTTCAACGGGGAAAATGGTACTTGCAAGAAGCCGATCGATATGCCGACATTGCCGATCGAGCAAGGCACGTTGCGATTCTGGCAGCACCGGATACCGGATTCACCGAACATCCCACCCGTCAAAAGCCCAACGTCGATCTCCTCTCGCTATCTCCCGACGATCCGGTGGCGCAAGAGTGGCATTTGATGATTTTGTCACCGACGTACACGGCGATGGTGATGTGTCAGGAACTCGCCCCGGAAGATTACGGTGCAGAAGGGGTTCCCGATGTCGATATCGAACGCAAATTTTACGGATTTTGGACATTCGAGCCGGAGTTAGTCCTCGAAGCTGTCAAACTGACGATCGAGCATACCAAACAGCTCGACAAGACGTTACACCAAAAACTGATTTGCGACGTGGCAGAAATTGAAGGGGAAGCGGCACAGATCGATCGCATCGAAAATCTCAATCCCATCGTGTCGCGAGTCGTCAACTATCTTAAAAGTAGCCATCGCCATCTCGACGAACAGCTCGATTCGTCTCCCTTTCCTCACCAACCCGATCTCGAACGCAATATCATCTCCAATAAGTTGCAAGCCTTTCTCCGCATGGCGCAACTGATCGATCTCACCGATACTGAAAATTCCATGGCAGCGGCGGAAGTGTCCTCTTTATGCGAGATGATGGGACAACTGCTCGATCTCCCCGCGTGGCAAGTCAAACGCCTGCGTCTCGCGGGCTTGCTCTATCGCCTCGACTATCTTCCCGGCAGCGCACTCCAGGCTCTCCCCAGCGCAAGTGCAGACGCGCCGAGTTGTCCCCTGCGAGCCGGCGCACAAGTTTTGCGAACCATGCCCCAACTGCGAGCGGTGGCGCAGATCGTGACCCATCAAACTGAATGGTGGGATGGTTCCGGACAACCCGCCGGACTCCGTTACGATGCGATTCCCCTCGAATCGAAAATTTTAGGGTTAATGGCATATTTTCAAGCTCGATCGAATCAGTTGGCCAAAACGCACAGTCGAGAAGAGGCTCTTAGCATATCTTGCTCAGAATGTCAACATCAAGGCAACCAACGATGGGACCCTAAACTGCTCGAAACCTTGCAGCTATTGGTTATCGGAATGCAACAAGGAATGAGCCTTCCGCTCGATAATTTTAAAGTCAGTGCCGGGATGTGGTTACTCGACGAGCGTGACGAAATGCAACCCTCCATCGAAACACAGACGTCTATTTAAGTGACAGCAAAGATGAAAGACCTCGAAATCCTTCAATCGAGACAATTCGAGCACCTACGAGGTGCCGACCTCGAAGAACAAGACCTGTCCGGCTTCGATTTGCGAGATATCGACTTGTCCGGGGCCAACCTCGTCGGGGCAAATTTGTCCAGTTGTCGGCTCGAAACAGCTCGTTTAGAAGGTACGAACCTCCTTGGCGCGTCTTTGTACCGAGCGGACGCCCGCGCGACTTTTCTCGGTGCAAACCTGATGCAAGCGGACTTACGGGAAGCCGACTTGCGGGGTGCCAACTTGCGGGGTGCGAATTTAATGGGGGCAATGCTGCAACAAGCAGCACTCAGTGGCGTGTTTTTGAGCGGTGCAACGCTGATGGGTTCGAGTTTGCAAGGGGCAGATTTGCGCGGGGCGGATTTGCGCGGGGTCAATCTCAGTGGAGCGAATCTTTCGGGAGCCGACCTGTCATACACCGATTTACAAGGGGCCTTATTGACTGAAGCCAACCTAGAAGAAGCCAATCTCAACGGGGCGAATTTATCTGGGGCGACTTTGGTGCGAGCGAACTTGCTCTGTGCGGACGTGCGAGGAGCGAAACTCGAAGGCGCGAACTTGACGGGAACCTGTCTGACGGGAACCATCCTAATCGCGTCGTAGCGCGGGCATCTGACCTATCTGGCTTTCAGGCGAGACGTCTGCGCTACGGGAATGCTAAAGCCGATTCGCTATTTGTAGACCGGCATTTCGCCGCCATGAAGTCGATCGAGATAGCTTTTGAGATCTGCTGCCACGTCGTTCGACAAGATAAACCCACCGAGCATATTGGGAAACGCCATCGTCAACAGCATCATATCGCTGAAATCCAACACCGATCCGAGATTCACGACTGCCCCCACGAACACGCAAGCGACGAAAATCAAACGATACACTTGTGTCTGACTT
Organism: Geitlerinema sp. BBD 1991-9; assembly: GCA_001657325.1. Taxonomy (GTDB): domain Bacteria; phylum Cyanobacteriota; class Cyanobacteriia; order Cyanobacteriales; family Geitlerinemataceae; genus Geitlerinema. The sequence continues at coordinate 62,909 of LWRO01000040.1, forward strand.
TCACCGAACAGATAAGTCCAGGCTCGTTCGCCGTAATAACTCCACGAAATCATCGTTGAAAACGCAAACAGCAACACGGCGATCGACAGTACGATGGGAAACCAACCAATGGCGCTTTCAAACGCGGAGGACGTTAACTCGACTCCCGTTGCGTCCGTGTCGCGATAGACCCCAGTAATCACCACTACCAAAGCCGTCATATTGCAAACCACGACGGTATCGACAAAGGGTTCGAGGAGCGCGACAATGCCCTCGCGCACGGGCTCGTGAGTTTTCGCCGCTGCATGGGCGATCGCCGCCGAACCAATACCGGCTTCGTTGGAGAAAACGGCCCGCCTCACACCTTGAATCAAAACGCCGATAAACCCACCTTCAACCGCTCTCGGTGAAAAGGCTTCATTGAAGATCGTGCCAAAGGCCGACGGAATTTCAGTCAGGTTCGTTAACAAAATCCACAGAGCAGCGAGAATGTAAATCAAACACATGGACGGAACGAGTGCTGCTGCCACCGAGCCAATGCGCTTGATTCCCCCAATAATGACCAGTCCCACGAGAAGGGCGAGAACAATACCGTACACCCAATTCGGGATGGGAACGAGCGATGATAGTGCGGCAAAGGATTGGTTCGCCTGGAACATATTTCCGCCGCCGATGGAACCACCGATACAGAGAATTGAGAATAAGACCGCCAGGCCGCTTCCCAAAACGTGAAATCCTTTTTCCGATAATCCCTGCGAGAGGTAGTACATCGGGCCGCCCGAAACGTGACCGTCCGAACGGATCGTGCGGTATTTGTGCGCGAGCGTACATTCGACGAACTTGCTGGTCATCCCAAAGAGTCCGGCGACGGTCATCCAAAATACAGCACCGGGGCCGCCCACTTGCACGGCGATGGCAACACCTGCGATATTGCCCAATCCAACCGTTGCAGAAAGTGCGGCGGAGAGGGCTTGAAAGTGGGTCAGCTCTCCTTCTTCACTGGGATCGTCGTAATGACCCAAAATCACGTAAATAGCGTGTTTGAAGGCGCGGAGGTTAACGAAACCCATGCGGAGCGTGAAGAAAATCGCCCCACCCGCGAGCCACAGGACGATGAGGGGAATGCCGCCGATGCTGAAAAACAGCACCTCGGCCATCCAAGCGACGAGGGTGCTAAAGACAGCGTCAAGTCGATCGATAAATCCGCGTTCTGTCGTGATGGCGTCAGCTTGGGCGAGAGCCGCCGTCGGAACGGCCAGCAGGAGCAAAAATAAAAACCAGCGTTGTTTCATAAAACGTTTCCAAAATTCACGCGCGTTTCAAGAATAAAGCGTCCTCTACATTTAAATCGGTCGTCGAGGACGTTCTCAGAGATTTCTTCTAAATTGCTTCGATTCTGCCGGAAGGCCTGTGGGTTGGAAAGTTAGCTAAGTTGCATTATTGGTCGGCTCGATCGATATCTGAATTGACGAGATCGAGGGTTTCTGAGACAATCCCTGACAGCGGTAGTCGAAATGCGATTTTCAATAAATCATTGAGGAAACCGTTTTTGAAGCGTCACCGAGCGATCGCGTTAGGATGGGTTCTGGCTGGGATGGCCGGAACGGCGGCAGCTGTCGATCGACCGGTTGACGAAGTGGCTGCTTTTTTAATCGGGGCGATGGATTCGTCGGTACAGGCGATGTTCGATCGCGGTGCGCCTGACGTGCGAATCGTCACCTGTAACGTCGAAGTGCCGGACGGCGATTCCTCTGCTAGATATTTGTATCAGGAACAGGCGCTTTCGTTGCGACTGGGACGACCTTACCGACAGCGATTTTTAAAACTCTTTCCCATAGAGGACGGTAACGGTGTCGCCTCGTTAGCCTTTCGTCCCGAAAATACCGAGCAGTGGGTGGGGTTGTGCGATCGACCTCGAGAACAGCGAAACGTGCAGTTTGAGGAATTCGGCGACGCGATCTGTCAGTTGAACTTGTACCGAGACGGCGAAATCTATCGCGGTGCGACTCCAGAATCGGGTTGTCCCACAAACTACGGCGGCGCGGTTCGCATCACGAATACCGTCGAGTTGAGCGAAGCGACGATGGAAACTTGGGATCGCGGCTTCGACGAAAATGGAATGCAGGTTTGGGGCGCAGAAGATCGATCTGATCAGTTCCGCGATATCAATCCGACGAGGCAAGATCCCGAAGCCAACGCCGTCGTTCAGTGGCTCAGCGGCGAGTTTCGACAGGTGGACGGCGAGGGTGGCTATCGCAACTGTACTGTTTTACCTGCGGGTTTGCGAACGATCTTGTCGGTTCCAACGGATAGAGACGATCCGAGGTTGCTGCAAATTCTGCGAAATCGATCGGGACAACTGGAAATTTTAGTTTATTCCTTAACCGGAGATTGGGAGAACTTTTGCGATCGAGATCCGTCACGACGCTTGATTCCAACTGAACGGATGGAGGCTGTTCGCTGTCGGGTTCCGTTGCGGTTTGAAGAGAATACGTTTGTCGGCTCGATTTCGTCGGAAACCTGTCTCGACGGTCAGCGAGATATGCGTTTGTCTCGGGAGTCGTTGGAAATTCGAGATGTGATGGAGATCGATCGAGTGTATCGATCGGTTGAAACGAATTAATGGGTCTGTTGGAATTGTGGTGGTATTTGATTGCTTATGATACCAAAACCCTGCTTATCACCCTAAGTCTAACAGACCCAAAAAAAAGGAAAAGTTCAGAACTATACAATCCCTAAACTTTCCCTTCTTCTGTTGTTATTTTTGCCTGTAAAGAAACGCTCGATCGAGAGTCTCTACAAATCCAAATCGAACTGAAGTTTTAACGAGTCGTTTCCAGCATCAACTTCGACTGCTTGAGTCGATCGGGAATTTCAATCGGATAACTTCCCGTGAAGCACGCCGAACAGAACGAACTCGGATCTTGTCCCGTTGCTTCGAGCATTCCCTGCCAACTCAAATACGCCAGCGAATCGACTCCAATTTGCGCGCGAATCGATTCGATCGACTTCGTCGCTGCAATCAATTGCTCTTGATCGTCCGTATCGATGCCATAAAAACACGGATGCGTCACTGGTGGAGACGAAACGCGCATATGCACTTCGAGTGCTCCCGCTTCGCGTAGTGCTTTCACCAGCTTACGGCTCGTCGTTCCCCGAACGATCGAATCGTCAACAATGACAATTCGCTGACCCTCCAGAACGTCTTTAAGTGGATTCAACTTCATCCGAATTCCCGACTCGCGCATATGTTGCGTCGGCTGAATGAACGTACGCCCCACATAGCGATTTTTTATCAACCCTTCCGCATAAGAAATACCCGACTCGCGAGAATATCCGATCGCCGCCGGAATTCCCGAATCGGGAACGCCAATGACGAGATCGACATCTGCCGGAGATTCTTTCGCCAAAACGGTTCCAATTCGCATCCGATAGCTGTAGAGACTCTCTGCATTCATGACACTATCGGGGCGTGCAAAGTAAATCATCTCGAACACGCACAATTTCGGAGACGAATTGTCCGCCCATTGAAGCGAAGACAGACCGTTTTCGTTTACCAAAATCAGCTCTCCCGGCCGCACAGAACGCAAATAACGAGCGCCGATAATGTCCAACCCGCAGGTTTCCGAGGCGAACACGTAGCCGTCTTCAGGCGTATCCGTTTCAATGGTTCCGAGAACCAAAGGACGAACGCCGTTGGGATCGCGCGTTCCAAAAACCCCAATGGGTGTTCCGATCGTGAGACTAAACGCACCCCGACACAATTTCAACGCACTGACGATGGCTTCCGTCCAATCTTTCCCACTGTCAACCTCTGTTCCAATCGCCAGCGCGATCGCCTCTGAGTCGCTACTGGTCACGAAATCGCACGAACGTCGATCGAGTTCCTCGCGCAACTCTCGGGTATTGACAAGATTACCATTGTGTGACAGAGCAAGTGTTCCCAACCGAGTTTCGACTAAAGCCGGTTGTGCGTTTCGCACGTGAGACGATCCAGTTGTGGAATAGCGATTGTGTCCGATGGCCAGATCGCCAGGAAGCTTTTTGAGAATATCTTCGTTAAAAACGCGAGAGACCAAGCCCATGTCCTTATAAGAATGCACCCGGTTACCCTGAAACGTCGCAATTCCGGCAGACTCTTGACCTCGATGTTGCAATGCGTATAAGCCGAAGTAAGTCAGCTTGGCAACATCTTCGTTCGGGGCGTAGATGCCGAAAACGCCGCAGGCTTCTTCGGGTTTGTCAGGTCGTGCGTCAAATGGGAAGGAAGGATTGGGCATCATTGTGTAAGAATCGTTCCTAGCGAAGGGACGTGTGCGAGATAAATGAGAGCCATATACTTACACTGTATCGTTTTGTTACATAAGATGCCAAAACGATAACCAGTGTAGCCTTAATATTGTCTTAATTAAACCGCAATCCGGACTTAAGGGATACTGTTAAAGCGAAAAGAATTAACCTAAGAGCGCTCAAAGAGCGTCAACGATTGTTGCAAATCGCCGGTTTTTCGCCTCTCCAATGCCAAAATAAGAAAGCAAAACGAACTCGAATTCCGGTTTGCTGTTGGAAGGTAGGAAAAGCAATGACCGAACTCAGACAAAACCTCATCACCCGCGATTGGGTGGTCATTGCGACAGAACGATCGAAACGTCCAGACGAATTCAGTAAAGACTCGGCGCGCATTTGCGAACCCATTCCCACCTATCGCGAAAATTGCCCGTTCTGCGAAGGAAACGAACACCTCACGGGGATCGAGTGCGCTCGGCTGTGTGACGATCGAGGGTGGCGAGTGCGATCGGTCGTCAACAAATATCCAGCTTTTTCACCGGAAGAGGCTTTTTTACGCCAAGGGGGAAACATTTATCGAGCGATGTCTGGCTTTGGATTTCACGAAGTCATCATCGAACATCCCCGTCACGATGCGAACATTGCCAACCTTCCCATCGCAGATGTCGCGAACGTCTTACAAATGTACCGCCAGCGCTACACCGTCATGCGCCGCGATTCGAGGGTTTCCGCCATTATTATTTTTAAAAACCACGGTAAAGGTGCGGGAACGTCTCTCGAGCATCCCCATTCTCAAATCGCTGCCATGCCGATCGTTCCCTATCAACTACGATTGCGTACGCGGGAAGCCGTCCGCCACTTCGACGACCACGGCGAATGTCTGTTCTGTCGAACGCTCCACGAAGAACTCGCCGCCCAAGAGCGTATTATCTACGAAAGCGAATACTTTGTTGCATTTATCCCTTACGCAGCGTTATCGCCGTTCCACACCTGGATTTTCCCCCGTCGCCACGTTTCTTCCTTTGAAAACATCACCGAAGCCGAAATCTTCGATCTCGCAGAAAACCTCAAAACGGTATTGTCGAAACTTTACATCGGACTCAACAATCCCGATTACAACTACACGATTCGATCGATCCCCACGGACGAACACAAAACCGGATATTTCCACTGGTATCTCGCGATCGTCCCTCGCGTTTCACTCGCCGCCGGATTTGAGATGGGAAGCGGGATGTTTATCAACACGGCACTGCCCGAAGAAAGTGCGGAATTTTTAAGATCGATCGAAATTCCCGCAACATTTGAAATGAGCGGCTGAGGAGACGATTTCCCCATCACACCGAAGACTGACTCAAAGAAGGAAGCCAACTGACAATTCCAGGGAAACAAATAATTGCAACTAACACCAGAATTTGTAATATCACAAATGGAATCGCCCCTCGGTAAATATCCCCTGTTTTCACCTCAGGCGGTGCAATACCCCGGAGATAGAACAATGCAAACCCGAACGGTGGCGTGAGAAACGACGTTTGTAAGTTCGCTCCTAAAATGACCCCGTACCACACCATATCCATCTCAAAACTTTGGGCAACTGGGGCAAATAGTGGCACGATAATAAACGCAATTTGGAAAAAGTCGATAAAAAAGCCCAGAAAAAAAACGATCGCCATACTCACCGCCAAAAAGCTCACTGCTCCACCGGGAAGGTTCGCTAAAGCGGTTCGCACGAACTGTTCGCCGTTGAGTCCGCGAAATACCAAACTAAACGCCGTCGAACCCAGCAAAATAAAGACCACCATGCTGGTAATCCGCAACGTCGAATCGCTAACTCGTTGCAACGAATCCCAGGAGAGTTGACGGTTTACTAATGCCAAGACGATCGCACCTAAACTCCCCACAGCGCCCGCTTCTGTCGGCGTTGCGATGCCGAAAAAGATACTTCCGAGTACCAAAACAATCAGCAGCAAGGGCGGTACCATTGCCTTGAGAACCCGAATTCCCAAATCGCGGTTGCCCATTTTGCGAACTTCAGACGGCAGTGCAGGCGCCAGTTCCGGACGCAAGTTAGAGATCGCGAGAACGTGAACGGCAAATACCCCCGTCATCAACAACCCCGGTATCATCGACCCCACAAATAAATCTCCCACCGAAACGCCTAACTGATCGGCAAGGACGACTAAAACCACACTAGGAGGAATGATTTGCCCGAGCGTTCCCGACGCGGCGATGACACCCGTAGCAAGTTCTTTGTTGTAGCCGTAGCGCAACATGATCGGCAGCGAAATCAAGCCCATTGCAACCACCGTTGCCGCAACCACGCCCGTCGTCGCGGCGAGTAACGCCCCGACGAGAACGACGGCGAGGGCGAGGCCACCACGGACTCGTCCGAAGAGAATACCGATCGTTTCTAGCAAGCGTTCGGCAATTCCCGATTTTTCCAACATTGCCCCCATAAAGATGAAATAGGGGATCGCCAACAGGGTGTAGTTGGACATCGTGTTAAACACTTGCAGGGGAAAATTACCCCACAGTGCAAAACTAAATCGGCCGGTTGCCGTGCCGATGAGACTGAAGAGAATGGCGACGCCACCGAGGGTAAAGGCGACGGGGTAGCCGACTAACAAAAGGGCTAGAGCCACGCCAAACATTGTAATTCCCAACCATTCAGCCATCTCGCCCTTCCTCCTCGGATGCCGTCAAACGTGTAAACACCGACCACTTTTTAATAGCTTCAGAAACACCTTGCAGAATCAGCAAGACGAAACTAACGAGAACAAACGTTTTGATAGGATAGCGGGGAAGTCCACCCGGATCGGGGGAGGTTTCCAAAATATTCCACGAATTGACAATCGGCGACCAGACGAACCACAGGGCGATCGAGCAAAACGGAATTAGAAATAACAGGGTTCCGATGAAGTCGGCGAGGGCTTTCCGTCGCGGCGGCCATCCGCTATACAATACGTCCATTCGCACGTGTTCGTTCTGTTTGAGCGTGTAGGCAGCTCCTAAGAGAAATACGAGACTGAAGAGATACCATTGAGCTTCGATGAAAACGTTAGAACTTAGGTTCGTGCCGATTGCTTGACCGACGTAGCGTCCAATAACGTTCCACACGCCAACGAATACCATTAATAACACGAGCAAACTCGCCAGACGACCGATCGATTCGTTGGCACGATCGATGAGTCGCGACAGACGCAACAGGATTTGCAACAGACTTTCTCCCTACGATCGATATGAGAAATGAAGCGATTTTGTATTTTACCAAGGAAGTGACGGTTGGGAACTTACGATTTAGGGGTTTGACGATTGACGATTGACGATTGGTGGTTTTAGAACGCTTTACGGCTGAAGGCGGAAAGGTCGTCTGAGTAAGACTTAATACTTACCTCCGACATCCGATATCTATGAGGTACAATATAGGTAGTTTGAGACGCTTGTACGAAACGAAACCGGCTGGGATTGAGTGAAGCCGACTTGGATTGAGCAAAATCGACTTGACCAGATAAACTATTGCTTTGACATCATCTCGATCGTCGATCGAGTACATTACTGCTTATGTTCGATCGTAAATTAAAAATCCTCGCCCATCGCCTCTCTAAATCTCTGGCAGGCGATGTAATCGTACAAAAGACGGTTCAACAAATTCGAGAACAACTACAAGTCGATCGAGTCGTGCTGTATTATTTTTATCGAAAATGGAAAGGACAAGTGACGTTTGAATCGCTGTCATCACCGAGTTTGTCCATTTTGGGTTCGACGGGTGCAGACGATTGCTTTAACGACGAATATGCTCGACTCTATTTAGAAGGGCGATATCGCTCGATCGAGGATATTAAAACAGCTAAAATTCATGCGTGCCATCGAGCATTCCTCGAGAGTATTCAAGTCCGAGCAAATCTGGTTGTTCCAATCCTCAAAAATCAAGATTTGTGGGGCTTGCTCGTCGCACATCACTGTCAATCACCTCGCCCCTGGCAATCCAAAGAAGTTGAAGCCATGCAATCGGCTGCAAAACAATTAGAAACCGCTGCGGCAATTCGGAATGTGTGACCGAGGCAAGTTGGTGGATCGCCAAGGCATGCTCATGAAACCTAGACTTTTTACTTTTAATTACCTAAAAATCTGTCGTTCGGAAATTATCAATCCTCAAATCTTCTAAACTGCAAGTTATAAATCGTAAACTCTCTTACGGTATCCCTGGAAAAGAATTCACAAACTCGATCTCAATATCGGGAAAAGAATTGACAAATTTAACGGTAAAGTCGGGAAACGATTCGACGATTCTCCACTTCCCACAAGAATCGGGAAAAGATTCGACGACTTTGACTTTTAGATCGGGAAAAGATTCGACGACTTTGACCTTTAAATCGGCAAAATGCTCGACCACTTTGACATCGCCATAGAGTTGAATTCCGTCCGCCGCGCAATGATTCTCGTTAACATTTCCCGTTGACGATCGAGCGATGCTGACAGACAAAATTACCAGCAAAGCCAACAACACTCCGATCGATTCACGCCACCGTTTCGTCAATTGCTTTTCCGAACGAGATTGCCTAATTTTGTTGTAAGTACTGAATCGCCTCCCGAGCGAGTTGTGCGGCTTGAGGTCGTTCTTGTCGATCGAACAGCGTCGCCGCCCGTTGAAAATCCTCGATCGCCTGCTCTCGATTACCGAGGGACACGTAAGCTAAGCCGCGATTTCCGTAAGCTTCCGGATTGTTGGCGTCGATCGATAAAACCCGCTCGAAATCCTCGATCGCGGCATAAGGCTCGGACTGTTCTAGCCACAACATTCCACGATTGAGATAAATCGGAATTGCATAGGCTGGTGCTTCTGCCGGAACGGCATCGAGTGCGTTTGCGTAACTGGCCAACGCCGCCTCGATTTGTCCGAGTTCGCTCAACGTCAGAGCGCGGTTGTAGTGAGCTTCTACGTAATCCGGCTCGAGTTCGATGGCTCGATCGTAATCGTCGAGTGCCCGTTGTAAATCGCCTAACATCGCGTAAACATTACCGCGATTGAGATAGGGAATCGGTGCGCTCGGCTCGAGTTCGATGGCTCGATCGAAATCCGATAAAGCTGCAGCAATATCGTCCGCACTCGTCGCAGAAGTCCAGTAAACGTTCCCGCGATTAATATAAGCGGCCGTGTATTCCGGACGCAGGCGAACGGCCGTACTGTAATCCTCGATCGCTCGATCGTACTGTTGCAACGCTTCCCTCGATCGAGCGCGATTGTAATACGCTTCCGGCAATTGAGGTTCCACCTCGATTAATTGCGAGAACACCTGTTCGGCCCGAACGTAATTGCCACGCTCGAACTGCTCGATCCCTTCCAAAAACAGCGTTTCTGACTGTGGCGATAGGGTTTCAGCAGATTCTCGTTCGGCCCTAACAGCGACTTTAGGAATGCCGAAACCGGTCGCTAACGCGAGGGCAAGCGTTCCAATAGCAATTTGAAGTGTTTTAATAAACATCGTTCTAATAGACATTAAACTGGGAAGATTACAACGTTTTCACCCTTCACGATAGCGCAGTTGCGTTCGTCCAGCTCTCCATCTCGGTATGATGACAAAGCACGGGCGGAGCCGTTCCAGCCCCAACGCTTAATCTATTCGGCATTTCGAGCAATTCGATCGTGAGCGACGCACAAAAACAAGTTTGGGTTCTGATCGTCGGGCGCTTTATCTCCCAAATTGGCACCGGCTTTACCCTCTTCTACGCCTCAATTTTCTTCGTCAACCAAGTGGGCTTGTCCGCCACCGCTGTCGGTATCGGTTTGGGGAGTGCTTCAGTTTCGGGTGTTTTCGGGCGCATCCTGAGCGGTTCGATGTGCGATTCCCCTGACTGGGGACGCAAGCGAACTTTACTGCTGTCTGCCGTTCTCTCCGCCCTCGGATCGTTCGTTCTCGCCTCGACTCAAGATTTTACAACGTTAATCCTCGGCAACCTCTTAAACGGAATGGGCATTGGCTTGTACTGGCCGGCCTCCGAAACCGTCGTCGCCGATCTCACCCCCCCGGACAAACGCCGCGAAACCTACGCCCTCAACCGTCTCGCAGACAGTTTGGGATTAGAAGTCGGGATCGTTTTCGGTGGAGCTTGGGTAGAAGTCACGGGAACTTATCGTCTGTTGTTTGTCATCGACGGAATGTCTTACGTGCTGTTTCTGGTGGTGTTGGCTGCGGCTATTCGCGAAACGGGACATCTTTGGGCGAAAGTGGGAAATCCCCTGAAAAACTGGGCAACAGCGTTAAGAGATCGAACCCTCCTCGTTTACGTCGCGGCGAACGTCGTATTTACCACCTACATCGCACAAACCCATACCGCTTTACCCGTTTATCTGAGTAATTTCGTTGCGGTCGATCGCGACGGTGCAGGTTTGTCACCCGCTGCGATTAGCGGCTTGTTTGCATGGCATGTGGCGATGTCCGTTCTGTTACAACTTCCTATCGCACGGTGGATGCATCGCTTCAGCCACGCTCGCGCGTTAGTCTTATCAGCGGCGATCTGGGCGTTGAGTTTCGTCGGTGTGTGGGTGACGGGAAATACAGGTTTTCCGATCGCTTGGGCTGTGATTGCGTTGGGCGTGATGGCTGTTGCAACGGTATCTTATACCCCCTCCGCGTCGACGTTAGTGGCAGAACTGGCGCCCGATACGTTGCGCGGTGTTTACCTGTCGATCAATGCTCTGTGTTGGGCCGTAGGATACGCCATCGGGCCGCCGTTGGGAGGATTGGCACTCGATCGAGACAAAGCCTTCGCCGATGGATTTTGGTTGGTACTCGCCGCCAGCGTCGGGTTGCTCGTGGTGATATTGCAGCAGCTCGATCGACGCTTAAAACTCGCCCCTAAAAGTCCATCCCGATAGCGTACTTCTGCCACTCGGGATGTCGTCCACTCTTGAGGTGTTTGCGAACCTCGAAATACAAACTGCTGTGAGGTCGTCGGGGTGGGTTTTTCAGGAGCATTTTCGCTTCCTGGGGCGTTCGGTTGCCTTTTTTAACGTTGCAGCGCACGCAGGCCGTCACTAAGTTTTCCCAGGTTTCCCCTCCCCCTCGAGACCTCGGAACGACGTGATCGAGCGTCAAGTCATCCCCCGTGTAGTTACAATATTGACAGGTGTGCGCGTCTCGGTAGAAGATGTTGCGTCGGGTTAAGGGAATCTCTTGATAAGGAACTCGCACGTAGTAGCGCAGTCGGATAACCGTAGGGAGTGGAAACTCGGGATAAATAAACTTACCATTGTGTTCGAGTTGTTCCGCCTTTCCCTTCAAAACCAGCACGATCGCCCGCTGCCAATTCGTTATATTTAACGGCTCGTAAGAGGCGTTCAAGACGAGAACCTTAGCCATTGATGCGTCGATGGTGTCAATTCTTTAACCAAAGCGTAGCATATCCGCTTCGCGATATCTTGAAGCCGCCAAGCGTGGCGTTTTGGGGACTTGCATCTGCCGCCGCCGAACCTTCGGCAATAAGCATTGTACGCTGAGAGGGTCTATGGTGACGGTGAGCCAGTCAGAGAAAGATCGCCAACGCACGGAAAGTCTTTTGCAGGGGTTGACCCAAGAGTTTCAACAGTCTACTCGAGCGAGCGAACGCAATTGTCAAGCTGTTGCGGCTCGGATTGCGGATGAAGTCGAACGGACTTGTCTTCAGAGCGATCGAATTCAAGCGTCGGGAGAAGTGGGAATGTGGGCGGCTAAACTCGCTCGCCATCGCTTGCAACAATGCTTGCAATACTATCGTCTGGGATCGCGGGGCGGACGATTGGAGTTGCACAGTACTCTCAGTGCCATTGTGTATCGTTACATCACCCCCCCATCGGTGCAATCGAGCTATGTCGGACGATTGCAATCGATCGAAGATTTCTTGCAGGGGTTTTATGCGGAGTCTTTAAATGCTTTGCGTCGGGAAGCCAAGCTGGAAGAGACCTATTCGCCGCGCACGTTGTTGGAGTTAGCTGAGTACATGGCGTTTACGGAACGCTACGCCAAACGCCGCATTACGCTGACGCGCGGACGCAGTCAACAGCTCGTGATTTTAAGGGCGCAAACTTTCGCTCAGCAACAACCCCCGGAAGTCTGTGTCGATCTCGATCGAGCGGGAGAAGGGAAACCAAACGAGGGCGATACGAAGTGGAGCGATGCCTCGATGAATCAAGTGCGCGATCGAATCGTCGATCGAACGCCCGATCCGACGGAGAGTTTATTGCGTCAGCGCGTCATCGACGAACTCCTCGCCTATTTGGAAGCGAACGATCAAAGCGAGTGCGCCGACTATTTCATCTTACGGTTGCAGGATTTACCCACTTACGAAATCGAGGCGCTCCTCGGGTTGACCCCTCGCCAACGAGATTATTTACAGCAACGTTTTAAGTATCATCTCATTCGCTTTGCCCTTTCCCATCGATGGGAATTAGTCCACGAATGGCTCGATGCTGACCTCGATCGAGATTTAGGACTGACATCGGAACAATGGCAATCTTTCCTGAAAAGCTGTAGTAACGACGAAGTAGAATTACTGCAACGCAAGCGTCGAGGAGAATCAGACGAGCAAATCGCTCAAAGCTTGAAACGAACGCCGACACAAATGCGGCGACGCTGGTTCCAACTCCTCAAACGCGCCTGGGAAATTCGCAACGACCGAACGCCTTCAGACTAAGGCGATCGACTGTCCGGAGGAGGGTCATCTACTGATGAATAATGATACGAATCACCCTAGCAGGGAGGGAGAAACGGTCGAGGATCGTTTCTTCGCATGGCTTCTACAATACTCGACGGGTGACGTGACATCGCCCTCTGGAGACGACGAGGCAGACATCGATTTGGAAGAACATTCGTTCCGCCTTGCGGACGACCTCGACGCTCCCCCTCCAGTCGGGACAGAGGCAGATGTCTCACTGGAGTTTCAATCGATCGATCTAGGAGACGAACCAACCGTGCAAGACCGTTTTTACGCACTGCTCAAGCGTCGTGTCCAACACGAAATGCAAGATCGCTTACCGCTGTTTCCCTGGGAAACAACAGTGTTAGACTACGATACCGATCCTGTTGACGACCGCCCCGAGGTAATGGTTCCCGGCCGGATGTGGTTGTCTCAACTACAACACCTGCACCTTCCCGTTGCCATTCCTGAAGGGGTGTTATCGCAACTGTTGGCCCGTTGCCAACAACTCGCTCTATCTTCGTTGCGTCAAGGCGAACGTTTGGTCGCCGCTGTCGAAGATCTATTTCCCGATCGCACTGACGAACTCAACCTCTGGACAGAACGGGTTCTCATTTGGTCAGCTAGTCGAAGCGGCGATCGAGTCCTCGAATCGTCGGATTCAGCGGATAATTTCCCTGAAAGTTACGACTGTGCGACACCGACTCAACAAATGCTCTTGTCGCTGTTGGCAGCGAAGGAAATTGTCGAAGCGTTGTCGCTGAACGTGTCCCCAGACGAACCCACCGACCGACGCCAATGGGTCACGTCCCACGGTGTTTTGGCCATTGAGGCGCAATATTGCGGAGATGGAGATCGTCCGAGACTGCGAGCGGCCTGTCAACTTCCCGATGGCGGCCGACTGCGCTTGCGGGGCGGAACGCAACTGACTACGGCGCAACGCTCCGATGCCGGTGCGCTGAGTGTAGAACTCCCCGATGTGGAACTCGATCGAACCTATACCCTCGAAATCCATCTCGATGCGTCGGAACAGTCACCGTTGACTTTTGCGATTTGTCCGACTCAGGGAAGATAGGGAGATGGGGAGGTAGGAGGATGACCCGATCCTGTGATGACTCGATGAGGGGAAACGAATGGTTCTCCTCGCATCCTCATCACCTCATCTCCTCCTCACCGTCTCAGCCAGCCGTTGAGGGTAAATCGGCTCTGCTCGAATTGCCGTGACGGACAGCGAACGGGTCTGACTTCGTGTTGGACGCGGCTGTCGAAAAAGATAATGCTGTTGTTGCGGGGTTCGAGATCGGTGAATCGATCGAGATCGACGATTTGTCCGGTGACGGGATCGGTTTTGTAAATCCGTAGCGCTCCGCCACGATAGGCTTTGGGGTCTTGGTGAAAGTAATAAACGTAAGTGAGTTCTCGGGTTGCCGTTTCTGGGGAACCGGAATCGTTGTGGACTTTGTAATAGCAACCGTCGTTATGGGCGGTCAGTTGCATTTCGAGTTCTGTAACTGCAAAGGGGGATCGATGGAGTTGTCGGAGAACTTCAGGAAAGATCTTTAAAATACGGTCTTTGACTAAAAAGTAGAAATCGTTGAAGTGTGTCGCGTAGAGAATCGCCGATTGTCGGTATTCAGAAGCGTTGTTCGTCGTACTGGAACTGACGTAGCGATCGATGTTTTTTAACGCAATGTCGAGAACTTGTCGGTGTTCTTGAGGGGAAAGAAAATTCTCGACGAGAACGTATCGATCGAGAGCGGACGCTTGAGGGTTAGAAAGATCGGCCGGTGTCGCTCCCATCGAGGATAACACTGGCTCGCGCGTCAGAAGACGTTCCAAATTTTCGAGAGATCCTTCTGTCCCGGACTTTGCATCACGCGCGATGGCTAAGATGTGAAGGGCGATCTCAGCCCGTTCTCGTTGTGAAACCTTGGGGTCGTCAAGGATTGTTTCGAGGGTACGAACGGATTTAGCAACCAGTGCTTGAAATAGAAACTCGAACTCATGGGAATTAACAGCCGATCGATCGGAGAAACTCGAAGACGCATCAGTTCTCATAGGCTTCGCAATTGAAAACGAGATGGCTGTTCGATCGAGACCGTCGAAAACGCTTTTCCCGTTCTCAAGCTGGTTGACATCAAGCAACAGCTAAAAGTGCGATGGAATTGGATATCCGATCGATCGCACTTCTCGCCACTCGTATACTAACCTGCTTGAGACTGAACGCACCGCTTCGAGTTGAGTCAGACCGAACGTCTAGCTGCATCCTGCGAAACGATCGAGTCTGGGGTGGAAGTAGATGCAAACCCTGAGACAACAGAATTAATTCGATCGACGACGGCGAAAAACACGAACAGCTGCACCAATCACCATCAAACCGATCGCTGCAGACGGTTCGGGAACCTCTGTTGGCGTCGGCGTGGGAGGAGGAGTTGGTAACGGTGTCGGGACGATCGTGGGAGCCGGAGTCGGTGTCGGCGTGGGAGTTGGAGTTGGAGTTGGAGTTGGAGCGGGGGGTGGCGCAACTGCGTACATTTTTGTACTACCATTGCGGTTTGCACCCACACTTTGCATCCGCACGCCGAAGTCTTGGTCGGCGAAGTCTTGGTCGATCGTTAGGAATTCGGTATCGTGCTTGACGATAAACGATGTCCCTTGGAAATCGTCGTTGCCTTTTAAACCTTGACTTCCAATTTCGATGGCAACGTTGAACCCGTCTGAGGGAGCGATTGCGTTGGGATACGAACCCGTATCAACCCCACCATTGAGAGCAGCTTTTTTGGCTTTGAGAAGATTACCCGACGAACTCGTGAAAACATCGCTGCTTTGAATACTGTAAAAATTCGCAGCATTAATGTCGCTAAAAGGGTTCGAGTTCGCCGTGATGTTTAAGCCGCTCACCAGGCTGGCATCACTGATATCGAAGAAGATCCCTCTGAGGTCGGCGAGATTGACCGCTGTATCGACTTTAAAATCAAATTGAACACTACCATCATCTAAATCCGTCAGCCAGACATCGACTTCGGCGTTACTCCCCGTAAATGGAGAGATGGAGAAGCTCAGCGACGCCGCCTGCGCTGAATTTACTGTAAGGAGGGCTATCGACGGTAGGGCCGCGCCCAGCGTTATCGCTAAAAATCGTTGCATTGCCTTCCTAACCCTATACAAGAAATACCACTTCTGACTCTAGTGTAGACACACTTTCCTCAATCGATCGAAAACTTTCTGCAAAGTTCCGTGCGGAATTTATGAATTTTTGATGTGCGAGGCTTCGTAAATCATTTCTTGAATTCTTGAAATCCTTACCTGATGGGAAATTAAAGATTTTGTTTTTATCTCGATTCTGACCGTGTATAACACGAATTTTATTTAGTTTGTTGAGGAAATGTACGACATTTGAAATGCCTTTTTGAGGTATTTTTTGCGTGTATTCACGGATGTTCGATCGAGGATAATACGGAGAAAAATGCCAAAGCACGATCTTTCGTTCTCCAGCTCTCGCCCTGCCCCCGGCATCGCCAACATCCGATAACTGTGTCAGAGTAGTGACAGGCCGATCGAGGGTCGGTTGAGTTCCCTTACCTTCAAGTGTAGATGTCTGCCTCTGGTCGCTGGAACGTTACTGCTCTACCCTTATTTCGCCCCCTGTGGCAGCGATTTCAAGCGCTCCCTCGTCCCCTTCCCGAAGATTCCATCGCCTTACGAGTTCTCGTACAAAGCATGGTCGTCGTAGGCATCATCGCTACCGATGTCGCCGCCGAGACGCAAATGAGCCTGTGGGCAGTACCCCTGAGTCTAATCGGTGCGACGTGGAGTTGGCGTCGTCGCCACGATCGTAACATCGTCACCAAATTTTGCCTCGCCATCGCGATGATCGTCGCCTTGGTGATATTTCTCGCCAACCTATTCACGACCCTCAACGACACGCGCCTGATCCTGGCAGAGCTACTCATTCAAGTCCAGGTTTTACATACCTTCGACCTGCCCCGACGCAAGGATCTCGGCTATTCGATGGTCATTGGTTTAATTTTGCTGGGGGTCGCAGGCACGATCGGTCAAACGATGGTCTTCGGGCCGTTTTTAATCGTTTTTTTAGGACTGGCAATTCCCGCGTTGATGTTCGACTATCGCTCTCGTTTGGGATTGACCCGATCGAACTTGAGGGCGAAACCCCAACGTCGATCGATGGCCGCATTCCGTCGGTCGTGGCCCTGGAAAGCCACGCTAACCCTGATTCTAGCCGTCCTCAGCTTGGGTTTAGTACTGTTTGCCTTGATGCCTCGAGTTCCGGGCTACCAGCTTCGATCGTTTCCCGTCAGTACCACCATCGAACTTCAAGGTCGCTTCGACGGACGCAACATCGTCAGCCCGCAAGGACGTGCCGAAGGCGAAGAAGTCGACGGACAGGGTCAGGAAAACGCTCCGGAAGGCGCGGGAGAACTCGACGAAACCTATTATTACGGCTTTAGCGATCGCATCAATCAAAACCTGCGTGGCATGATGAAGCCGAAAGTCGTAATGCGGGTTCGATCGCAAGCCCCCGGTTTTTGGCGGGTCATGGCCTTTGACGAATACACCGGACAAGGATGGCGCATTTCTCGCAGCGACGACGTGCGAACGATCGATCGATCCTATTGGACGTTCCGATTTACCCTACCCTTCATCGACTCGCGCAGCTACACCCAAGAAGTCATTCAAACTTATTCGATCGTTTCCGATCTGCCCGGTGTCGTTCCCGCTCTCGACCAACCCCGCTTTGTCTACTTTCCCACGGAACAAATCGCCCTCGATCGTGAAGGATCGCTTCGATCGCCAGTTTTCCTCGCGGACGGCTTGACTTACACGGTCATTTCCGCCGTCTCCAAACGCGATCGAACTCGACTCGGCGACGCTTCGACTGACTATCCCGAACGCATTCGCGCCTTTTACCTACAAGTTCCCGACAGCATCCGCGATCGACTGCGAACGTTTACCGAATCTGTCCTCGCCGAATCCCCCAAACCCCTGACTAACCCCTACGAAAAATCCCTTTACCTCGCACAGTATCTCAAACAGCGCTATCACGTTCCCGACAATCCTTTCGCACTGCCCTTTCTTGAAGAAGATGAAGATCTCGTGGATCTTTTCCTGTTCCGCTGCGAAGGAATTTCCGATCCCGCTGTTTGTTCGCCTGGGGGTTATCCCGACCATTTTTCGACAGTGTTGACGGTAATGTTGAGATCGATCGACATTCCCGCCCGATTAGCAACGGGATTCGCACCGGGTCAATTCAACCCGTTTACCGGCTTGTACGAAGTTAAAAATACCGATGCGTTTGCTTTGACGGAAGTATACTTTCCCCAACACGGTTGGTTTGCCTTCGACCCCATCCCCGGACACGAAATCGTTCCCCCTTCCGTTTCGGATTACGAACCGTTTGGCGTACTGCGACAGTTTTGGGATTGGTTGGCGGGATGGCTTCCCTCTCCCGTCACGGGAATTATCGGCCGCCTGTTCGAACTCGTCGGACGGGGTCTCGATTGGCTGTTGAGGCTCTTTATGACAGGATGGTTTGGCGTTCTCGCCGGACTGTTGCTTTTGGTCAGTTTCGGCTTTGCAGGGTGGCTGAGTTGGCAGGGATGGCGCGAGTGGCATCGTCGCCGTTGGCTGTCGAAACTGCACGCTGTCGAGCGGCTATATCAACAAATGTTACGGACGTTAGCGGCGGAGGGATTCCGCAAGCATCCCGCCCAGACTCCTCTCGAGTACGCCGATCGCGCCCGCAATCGATATGCTTCAGAGGTGGCAGAATCGATCGATGCCATTGTCCGAGCTTATGTCAGTTGGCGTTACGGTGGGGCAACGGTGGACGTTCGATCGCTCGAACAGCGCTGGCAAACTTGTCGATCGAAACAGCGACGATTTTTTCGGTAAAATTCCGTCGATCGAGAAAAATATCACGTAGGGATGAGGTTTCCCCACCCCAAAACATCGTGTCCTAAAACATCAACCGTTCCGTCCGTTCGCCCTGAAGCGCAGAAAGATGACCAATCGGAACCGCCCCACTCGATCGAACTTTGCCCTTTTACCGGTCTTCGTTCTGGTGATATGTCTCGAAAGCTGTTCCCCGCGAGATCGTCAAGGGCAGTCTGTTCCTTCAAACGCGATCGCTGATGCAAGCATCGTCGCCGAATCCCTGGCAATCTCTACAAGCTCGATCGACGTGCTACTGCCTCTGTCCGGTGTCAGCAGTCGCTCTTCCCCCACTCCTCCAATACCCTCAACATCTTCTCCCGTTTCTTCTTCTGAAATTCAACCGAAAGTAGCAGGTGCGAACGTGGGTTGGACTCGCAATTTATCGATCGCTGGGGTCGCTTACGATCTCTATATTCCAGCCAATTACGGCAACGATTTACCCTGTGCCGTGATGCTTCCCGGTTGGGATTTCGACAAACAACGCTGGGTTAACGAAACGAACCTTCAAACTCTCGCCGACACATACGGTTATATTTTAGTGTTACCGCAAATGGGTCAGACGCTGTACGAAAGTGCGTACTACCCCGAAACCGAAATGCGCTGGCATCCCTCGCTACCAGGGGGCGAGTTCATACGCAACTATTTCATTCCCACCATGCAGCAACGACATGGTTTACTGATCTCCGGTCAACACAATACCTTAATTGGTCTTTCGACTGGGGGGCGTGGGGTGGCGTTAATCGCTCTAGAAAACCCAGGCTTATTCGTCGCAGGTGCGAGCTTTTCTGGGGATTTCAGTCAAGATCGCACGCCGGACGATCGATTGATGACGGCGGTTTACGGCGCTTACGATGGATATCCCGAACGCTGGACGGGACGCGATAATCCTCAACGTCGGGTTTCGGAATGGCGAATGCCCCTCTACCTCTCCCACGGCACTGCTGACGATATCGTGCCGGAATCTCAAAGTCACGGCTTTTACCAAGCGCTTGTCAATGCTGGATCGGGCCATCGAGTGGAGTATCATTCGGTAGCCGGTGCAGGACATGACTTTTCCTTTTGGGGAGGTGAGTTAGGGTCGGCTTTTGAGTTTTTCGAGCGTGTTCGGGGCAGTGAAGTCGGGGCAATGAAGTCGCACCATTAGCGAGGATGGTGGTGACACTCTGCAACGGCAGCCGCATCTTGACTACTCTCCGCGCTAAAGCAACGGAGATTCCCCGGAGGGATTTCAGCACTTCTGATAAGCTGGAACGGTTGACATCCTCTCCACGCAAATCAAAGATTATGCGTGGAGATTCCTTGGGTCGCCCCAAAGATTTCCTGCTTCACAGCCAGCCAGCTAGA